>NZ_JAHKQD010000027.1 GCF_018860915.1 Colwellia sp. C2M11 | reverse complement strand
TTTTTGATTGTTAAAAGAAACCAATCCAGTTAGAGTATTTAAATTAATAAATAATATAAAAACGAGTAATTCTACAGGCTCGTTAGCTATACAAGGAACGTACATATCAAACTTCTAGCATTTTTATTATTATTTTCTCCTGTTTTTGTAAATGCGGCTGAAATATATGAACAATTTCCTGATAACGTAGATCCAAACGGAAAATATGTTTTTTATTCCCATGGGAAAATAGTTGAGGGAGAAAATACTAATCCTGTCAGCCCCCGTTGGGGAGAATATGACTTCCCAGAAGTTAAAGATGCTATTTCAAGCAACAACTACAATCTCATTGCATATCACAGAGTTCAAAACACTAATCCAAAAACGTTTGCCCTTAAACTAACAAACGACGTTAAAAAATTAATTACTCTTGGTGTTAAACCTCAAAACATTACACTTTTAGGTTTCTCTCGTGGCGGGGAGATTACTATTTTAGCTTCACGTCACATCCAGAACCCAGATATCAATATTATTCTTTTAGCTAGTTGTGCTAATTTCATGAAGAATAATGAAAACTTTGAAGTTTACGGTAATATTTATTCTATTTATGAAACATCTGATATGGTTGGTTCTTGCCAATTTTTGATCAATCAAAGCCCTGGTGTAAATTCATTTAGAGAAATATCTATTAGTACAGGTAAAGAACATGGTGCATTCTTCACTCCTATTATAGAGTGGGTTAAACCCGTTAAAAATTGGCTTGGTCGAACTATAAGCACTTCAACAAGGACAGATGGTGGTTAGCTCCTACGCTGTGCTTTGGATTATAGTCAACCACCATTAGCCTGTTAGGCTATATATTTCGACCATCTTACTCCGAGGATAAACATGACTGAAAATCAGTTAAAAAAATTGAAATACTACGTGATTGCAATTACCGTATTATTCATAGCTGGACACCTGTGGTGGGAGCATTTAAATGGTGGAATATTGAGCCATCACTTAATACACCATTCTGATTATCCTGCAATATCAAACTGGTGGGGGCTATTAATTCTCCCATTCTTAGCGTGGCTTTCTATAGCGCGCATAGAAAAACGTACAATTTTTCAATCTGGTGATTCACCAGTAAAAGAAAAAATTTCAAGAGGAATACTTATTGGTTTTTTCGGCATGCTGATTTTAAGTTTTGTGCAGTCATTCAGCTTTAGTGTCGGCTACGAGAGCGTTGCAATTTACTTGTCTTTAGGTTTGGTAGTAGTTGGTTTATTCCTGCCTATATATAGAGCGGAGTGTATTTTTGGTTATGTATTTGGCTCAATAGTTTTTACTGGCGCAATAATTCCGCTCATAGGTATATTGGTAATAGCGGGGATTTCATGGTTTTCTCATGTATGTATAAAGCCATTAGTTTTTCGAGTTATTAGGGCGCAACCGCAGTAGTCTAGCCTAACAATCCTTGTCATTCGGGTCTTCGGCCCCTGCGACGCTCACGAGTTCGCGCGCATGTGCGGGGCGTTGAGGCTGTAGAATTTCTTCAAAAAGACGGATTTACGTCTTTTTTATATTTCTTCAATTGTTTGTTTTTTAAGCTTAAAGCAAGTTTCTCGCTGTGATCTAATAGATATTATTCACTGATAGCAAAATATCATGGCCAATTATAAATCCGAGATATGCGCTTTAGTATTTAAAGATTGACTTAGTCGCGTCATAAGGTCGGGGTTAATTAAACGTTTACCATCTATTTTTCTGCTACGTAATCATTATATCCAAACATCATTTTGGGCAGTAAGTGTACTGTCAGAGTCTCCTGTATTTACAACACCTTTGGGTTCAACAATCATAATTTTGCATTCATTGTTGGCAAACGGCTTATGTTCAACACCTTTAGGGATCACAAACATTTCTCCCGAATTTAATGTGACAATACCATCGCGAAATTCGATGTTAAGTGTACCTTCTATAACAATAAATACTTCATCTGTGTCAGGGTGGTCGTGCCAAACAAACTCACCTTCAACTTTTACTAACTTAAATTGATAGTCATTCATTTCGGCTACCACACGTGGTGACCAATGTTCGGTAAACTTCGTGAACTTATCCTTAAAATTAATTACATCGTTATTCATGTTTATTTATCCTATTTAATGATCGACCGTATTAAAGTGACATTGTTAGCTTAGCCTAACAATGAGCTTATAAATGTTAAATAGTGTTGCCTGCTTCCTGTTGATGAAAGTAGCGATTAAGTGCCAATGATTGCAGTAAACTGGTAACGCTTGAGGTTGCCCAATATAAACCGATAGCAGATGGAAAATTGATTAAGGTAATAATACAAATAATTGCGGGAATAACAAATAACAAGGTGCTAGTTTGTTCTGCGCTACCGGGCATCATAATCATAGAAAAATAAGTAATTACTCCAACAAGTAATGCCAATGCTACGTCAGGTTTTGCAATATTAACAATCCAAGCAAACTTACTATTAAAGATTACTTGTTGAAGAGCTTGAAACATACCTAATCCAAATACACCTTGGCTTGCTATATTCATCACACTATTTTTATCTAAAAATTTAATATTGTGTTTTTTATATAATGCCATGGTACGTTTAGCTATTTCATTCGGGCTATCTTTATGTGTCGCTTTTATTTTTTCTAATTCAGGTTTTATCGCCGCCATGGCTTTCTTGTTTTTATACATATTTGCCATAGCGAAAATATTAACAGGCATTAATATTAAGCGGCCTATAAGCGTCACACAAATGATTGCTATCGCCTCACTAATACCTGCTTCATAAGTAACAAACTCGATAGACTGTACAATAAACGCTATAAATATATTCCAAATATCCATTTTAATAACTCACTAGTGCGACATAATATGTCAAGATAGCTATTATGACATATTATGTCAATGTGTTTTGTTAAACTATTTTATGTTTTACTGTTGTATCACCGATGCATAATTTCTATTGAATACTATGTACTTTTGCTTCATATTTAATACACTTTTTACTTCTATATTATGCTGTTATGTCATTTTTAAAATTTAGCCACAGACTCATTATTACGCTTGCATGTACGTTACCACTGACAAGTTACGCTGAACTTGATGAAAACGAAAAACAAATAGTCAAGCAGGTTGAAATCAATGTTCCCCAAGCGATCCAACAAATAGAACAAGCTGTAAATATTAATAGTGGTTCACTGAATATTGAAGGTGTTAAAAAAGTAGGTAAGCTTGCAAGCGAACAGTTAGCTGCAATTGGATTTAAAGTAGAATGGCTTGATGGCAGTGCATTCAAGCGAGCAGGGCATGTACTTGCAACACATGAAAGTAGAAATCCCAGCGCAATAAAAATACTGATGATCGGCCATCTTGATACAGTTTTTGCAAAACATGATGATTTTACTACTTATAAACAACTTGGAGCTAATCAAGCTAGCGGTCCAGGCATTGCTGATATGAAAGGCGGTAATACCATAATAATTACCGCGCTTAAAAGTTTACAAGCCCTTAATTTACTTGAGAACGTTAGCATAAAAGTATTACTGACGGGTGATGAAGAAAGTAGTGGTCGCCCATTAAATTTATCTAAAAAAGCAATTGTTGACGCGGCTGAGTGGGCCGATGTAGCGCTTGGTTATGAAAATGGCGATAATAATATTAAAACCGCAATGGCTGCTCGACGAGGTTATGTTGGCTGGAGACTAAATATAAGTGCAGCTGCGGCACATTCATCACAAATTTTTAGTGAAAATGTCGGGTATGGTGCTATTTACGAAGCATCACGCATTTTAAATAGCTTTAGAGAGCAACTTGCAACACAACCTAATTTAACCTTTAATCCAGGGTTAATTGTAGGTGGCACTAACGCTGACTACGATAGCGTTAATTCATCAGCGACAGCATTCGGTAAAAGTAATGTGATAGCTCAAACGGTACATGTCGCTGGCGATTTACGCGCGCTTTCACCTGAGCAAGTCGAAAAAACCAAAAAAGTAATGCAGCAAATTGTGGCTAAAAATTTAAATGGTAGTAAAGCTGAACTGGTTTTTGAAGACGGTTATCCGCCAATGGCGTTGACTGAAGGAAATAAAAAACTATTAGCATTATACAGCGAAGCTAGTCAAAATTTAGGCTACAACAAGGTGGTCGCAGCTAACCCTAGAAATGCTGGCGCAGCCGATATTTCGTTTGCTGCCAACCATGTTGATATGGCACTTGATGGACTAGGGCTAATGGGGAGTGGTGCACATACTAAGAACGAAAAGGCTGATTTAACCAGCCTTGACAAAAACATAAAAAAAACAGCATTACTTATTTATAGACTTGCAAATCTAAAACGATGAATTTAAGTTTCAGCATAAAAAGTGCTCATAATTAGGTTAACTAAAACCACTTGTTGAATTTATACTCTGTAAAATATTTTCTGATAAGTGGTTTAAGTAAATAAGTAAGTTAAGAGTTTTGAATATACTCAAGTGCACTCATTTTTTTATAATTAACATTTGAGTGCAAAATATGAACAGGGTTTGGATCAACAACTTCAACGGCTATATTGTAATTACGCGCAATATCTAAAGCCATTTGCGTAATATTCACACTAAATGATGTCCCCATAAATACTATTTTATCGGCGTCTCTCATTCGTTTTTGCGCTTCACTTATTCTGTAAAGTTCGGTGTAGTATTCATCAAATAAAAGTACAAAGGGCTTATAAGATTGATTAAGTACAGGCGCTTTTTCTTGAATATTAAATATGTCAAATAAAGAGGCATGTAAACGGCTTTCATCAACACTTTCCCATGGTGCATTGAGTGGTGTTACATCTTCGCTTTGCTCATGAAATAGCGTCATTTGGTCGAGTCTGCCATGAATAGCAATGTAGTTTTTATTACCAGCTTTACCGTCAAGCCCATCAATATTTTGTGTTATTACGTTTTTATCACTTAGCCAATGGTGAACATCATTTGGGCCATGATTGCGGTAAGTTGCAAAGCGATGATAATACCAAGCTAAAAACTCTTTTGGTGAATTTTCATACATTGCTCTAGTCGCCATTTCCATCGGAGTATAATTTTTACTACCTATAGTCCAATAGCCATCTTCGCCTCTAAAAGTGGGAATTCCACTCGCTGCACTTACTCCTGCACCTGTAATGTATAGTGTATTCACTTTTCTACCTCATAACCTAGTACGTCAGCTGTTACTTGTTGTTTGTCATTCATACCACCAATACGATATAAAATACCGTTGTGTTCAAGCAATCCACGGTGATCCATACTGGGTATCTTAGTAGGTGATAATGTTTTCCATTCATTTTTTTCTATATTAAAACGCCATACATGATTGCTTGCGGGGGCAGGTTTACCATTATAACCAATGCCATTATAGTTATAAGGCGTATTAGAGCCGGCTAGCATGTAAATGTCATTGTTGTAATTAGTTGCAGCCATGCGGTAATGTGCGCTGCCAGTTGGGTGCGGCAAGGTGCGCCAGTCTATTTTTTGGGGATTAACGGGGTCAATTGTACCTTTTAAACACTGTGCTAAACCTTTAAATGAACGCCGAGAATCAGGATTTGCTTGAGTTTTTACACCATCACAAACAACAATAGTATTGCCACTAATGGCAGCTGCCTGCCCAAATACAGGTTCACCTAAAAATGGCGAAGCTTGTTGCCATGTATTGGTTTGAATATCATAAATTTGTACTAAATTTACGTTCCCATCATTATGCCAGCCACTAATTAAATATATGTAACGAGCTTTATAGCTTAGTGCTACGCTATCATCTACTGGAACAGGCATACTTGCTAGCTGTGTATATGTGTTTTTTATTACGTCGTATTTATAAACATCAGGGCTTGAAACTTCATAGTGATCGCTCGCTACGGTATAGCCACCAAATATGTAGGCATATTCTCCTAACCCAACAGCAGTGCTCGCTAAACGTCCTTTTATTGTTAAACTTGAAGGCACGTTAGCTTTTGCTTGCCATTGTTCATCACCTATTCTTAGTGCCCATACTTTATTGTGTACATCGTTATATTGTTTATTTTTACTTAATCCCATAAAGCTTAAAAAATAGGTGTGGTTTTGTGAGGTAACTTTGGCAACAGCATTATTGGTAACGGGTTCAGATAAAGGGGGAAGGGTTGATAACGCAAGAGATAAAAAAAGGCTCATAAGGTAAAAAATTTACTAGTAATTTATATGCTTAGGTTAAATTATTTTTTCATTACGAGAAAGTCTTATTATTGTAAATTGGCTAAACGACTCCCCTTAAATTTAGGTTCAAAAATTAAAGTTATAATGAAATTGATAACCTAAAACCATTAAATCCAATAATGGCACGATTTTAGCTTTTTTTATTTTTATGCTATATCAAACAGGAATCAGACAGATGAAACCATACGTACCAATTATTGTTGATGTTGAAGCCTCTGGATTCGGTTCTTTAAGTTATCCCGTCGAAATAGGCATAGCCTTACCTAATGGTGAGCGATACTGTTCACTGATTGCCCCAGATCCTACATGGCTGCATTGGGATCCTGAAGCTGAAGCTCTTCACGGCCTGAGTAGAGACAAACTAATTACAAATGGAAAAAGCCCCAAAGAAGTGTGCCAGAGCTTGAACGCGCTACTAAAAGGGGAAACACTTTACTCTGACGGTTGGACTGTCGACTACCCCTGGATACGTACTTTATTTCAAGCTGGTCGAGAAGATATTACTTTCAGAGTAAGTGCATTGGAAATGGTACTAAAAGAGGAAGACTTCTTGAGTTGGGACAAAACCAAAGCAATGGTTCGTGAGAAAATTGGCGCAGGTCGACACCGTGCAAGCTGGGATGCCAGAGTTATACAAGAGACATTTTTAGAGCTGCAATCACAAAAGAAAAAGGTAGGCTTTGCCCCAACAGAGAACACTTTTGTCGACTAATGCACTGTAAGTGTTCAGGATTTAGTTTTTAGAAGTTGCTACGCCAAAAGCTTATTACAGTAATTAATATTGGTTCGTCGCTTCAAACCTTTGTGCTCACAGTAATCTGTTAATACTTCATTGTGTCCTACCAACACTTTGAGCGACTGACTCCTACATGTTGCTGACTTTAACAAGTAGCAATGATCATATCGTTAGCGAGATTGGTATTAACCTACTCAATAAGTTAGCAGATAAAGAAAGGGCGTAATACAATGCGTATTACGCCCTTTTTTATTTAAATGTGCGAGCATTTATCGGTTATTTTATCAGTAAGTCGTACTTACTCACTCATAATATTATTTTTGCTTAGCGTTATTACTTCGCTTTGATTCACAACAACTCTTTCTTTCGCTATCATCTCACTAGCATTATCTTGTATAGTGCTAGGGGTGATAGTAATAGTTGAAAATGTTACGGCTAAGTTAGCTTGTGCTTGGTTAATCAAGCTTTCTTGTTTAATCGGCTCTGCTTTAATTAAGTCAGAGGCTTGGGCAATTGATGCTAATCCAGAAGCAAAATAAACCATTACGGCTGATGTAGCTACAATAGCTAGTTTATATATGTTAATACTTTTCATGTCTTATTCCTATTTGACCTAATAATAAATTTTTCGTTGGTGCCATCTTTCGGCTGATAGATTTATTAGGACTTTCCTCGCGCTTGCTCTTTTTCGCAATATGCAAGCAGAGATAAAATAGCACTGCTCACACTTTTTGTTAGAACCTTGAGATGATGTCCTTCATCTATTGGCGCTATAATACTTAAAAAAGCATAGAATTTAAAACGACAAATAATCATGTTATTCATTAGAAAAACTAATGAATAGTTGGTATGCTGTGTTCTAAATAATTTATGTGTAAATTCACTTTTATATTAATATGGAATCAGGTGTAACTTGGCTAGTAGATTACCACCATTAAACGCATTGCGTGCATTTGAAGCATCGGCTAGGCAGTTAAGTTTCACGCGAGCAGCTGAGGAGTTATTTGTCACGCAAGCCGCTGTAAGTCACCAAATTAAAGCGCTAGAAGAGTATTTAGGCATTAAATTGTTTATGCGAAAAAACCGCTCTTTATTGTTGACGGAAGAAGGGCAGTCATATTATTTAGATATAAAAGATATTTTTAATTCACTCTATGATGCAACTGAAAGGTTACTTGCTCGTGGCGCTAAAGGGGCTATTACGGTTAGTTCACAAGCAAGTTTTGCCATACAATGGCTTGTGCCACGTCTTAGTGCTTTTAACGCCTTACACCCCGATATTGATGTGCGAATAAAAGCGGTAGATCAAGCTGAAAACTCACTCACTGAAGATGTTGATGTCGCTATTTATTATGGTCGCGGTCGTTGGCCGAATATTCATGCCGATAAATTACATACTGAGTATTTAATTCCTGTTTGTTCTCCTTTACTACTGCAAGAAGGGGCGGCGAGTGGTAAACCGCCATTATTATCGTTAGATGACTTACAACATCATACCTTATTGCATGATACGTCGCGTAGAGATTGGAAGCGTTGGTTTAAGCAAGTAGGTGTTAAGGGAACTAATGTGAATCATGGTCCTATTTTTAGTCACTCTGCTATGGTAGTTCAAGCTGCTTTATATGGTCAAGGTGTAGCATTAGCCTATAGTGTATTAGCGAAACCGGATATTGATTCTGGGCGCTTAATTTGTCCCTTTAATGATGTATTAGTTAGTAAAAATTCATATTTTGTTGTCTGTCGCGAATCTCAAAAAGATATAGGTAAAATAGAAGCGTTTAGGGATTGGTTACTTGATATGGTTGAATCAGAGCAAGAGCAAGTTAAAAATGGTCAAATTACGTAAGGTATTCAACTCAATTTTCCTTAGTGAAAAATTTTATCCACCGGAGTAACAGGCGACAATGATAAGTAAGCTAGAAAATAATGTTGATAATCCTATCGCACAAATTATATTTGCTCATGGTGCTGGCGCAGATATGCATCATGATTTTATGCAGCAAATAACTGATTTATTTAATCAGGTTAACATTAATGTATTAAGATTCAATTTTCCTTTTATGGATAAACGTATTGCGCTTGGAAAGCGCTACCCGCCTGATAGAATGCCAAAGCTAATTGAGTGTTATAAAGACGTTATTAATGACTTAGTCACTACAACTAAGAGCGTTAAACCGTTACCTTTATTTATTGGCGGTAAATCAATGGGTTCTCGTGTTGCAGCAACCTTAGCAAGTGATGATGATATTTTACATAAAATACAAGGTGTCTTTTGTTTAGGCTATCCGTTTCATCCAGCTAAAAATACTGAAAAATTGCGATTGGAGCCATTAAAAGAGACACAAAAAAAAGTGCTAATAGTACAAGGTGAACGTGATGCCTTAGGCTCTGAAGATGAAATTATGAATTATGAGTTATCTAACTTGTGTCAGTGCGTTTTCTTAAACGACGGCGATCATAGTTTAAAACCAAGAGTGAAATCAGGATTTACCCACGCTCAACATATGCAAAGTTCAGTTGACATTATCAAACAGTTTATTCAGGAAAATACCCAAAATGAATAAAGAGGCGCAAATAGGACATCATAAGACGAGTATAATAAAATATTTAATGATTTTTGTTGGCGTTAGTGGCTGCTTTTCTGTACTATTCGGCGCTTGGCTTGCTCACGCAGGACAGGCGTTATCTGTTAACGTGCAATCAACATTAAAAACAGCATTACAATATCAGTTATTTCACACTTTAGCTCTTTTAGCAGCATTAATTTGGGCTATAACTAACTTACCCATTAGAAAACCCTCTAATATATTGTTAGCTGCTTGTGCCGGTTTTGTGATTGGTATTATGTTTTTTAGCGGTGGCATTTATATTAAAACATTTTTCAGTTTTCCCATTATTGGTAAACTAACGCCATTTGGCGGAATATCATTGGCAGTTGCTTGGTTACTCTTGTCAATTGAAGGTAAAAACAACTTATGACTTCTATCGTATTATATTGTCGACCAGGCTTTGAAAAAGAGTGTGGCGCTGAAATTCAAGAAAAAGCCGCATGGAATGAAATGTATGGCTATTTAGAATTAAAAAAGAATCAAGGCTTAGTCTTTTTTCATCTACAAGTATCAGAGCATGGTGAAGCTTTATTAAAAAAATTGCCACTTAAACGTCTTATTTTTACGCGTCAATGGTTTGTGACCTTAACTGAAAAGATTGACTTACCGGATTATAATCGCGTTGAAGCTATTGTTGAGTCATTAGGAAATGAATGGCAGTATGATGATCTGCGCATGGAAATGCCAGACACGAATGATGGTAAAGAATTAAGTAAATTTTGTCGGAAATTGGCGGTACCATTACGACAAGGACTTCGTAAAGCAAAGATATTAACGAATAAAAAAACTGACTTTAAAGCAGAGGAAGGCGGTGCGGTATTACATGCTTTGTTTTTATCTGGCCAAGAAGTTATTTTAGGGTTTTCATTGGCAGATAATAGTTCGCCGCATGTTATGGGAATTCCGCGTCTTAAATTTCCAAGCCAAGCCCCTAGTCGCTCGACCTTAAAACTTGATGAGGCCTTTCTATACTTCATTCCGCGAGAAGAATGGGATACTCGTTTAACTTCAGGAATGAATGCTGTTGATTTAGGCTCTGCGCCTGGAGGATGGACCTACCAACTTGTGCGTCGAGGCATGATGGTTACTGCTATTGATAATGGTCCTATGGCTGAATCATTAATGGAAACAGGGCAAGTAAAGCATAAAATGATGGATGGTTTTAAATACCTTCCAATGAAGAAAAATGTTTATTGGCTTGTTTGTGATATGATTGAGAAACCACAAAAGGTTGCTAAATTAATGAGTGAATGGCTATTAGATGGTCATTGTAAAGAAGCTATGTTTAATTTGAAGTTACCTATGAAAGGTCGTTACCAGCAAGTCAATGAAGATTTACAAACAATTAAAGATGCGTTTGCTAAGCATCAAGTGAAGTATGAATTATATGCAAAACATTTGTATTATGATCGTGAAGAAGTCACGGTGCATGCAAGACTAATCTAGTAATCTAGTTGAAAGTTGCGAGTAATATATACTCGCAACTTATTTTTACTTTAAGCTTTTATCTATAGTCTTTCTAATAAAGCTTCAGTGAAATCAGTTGTACCATGCGTACCACCTAAATCACGTGTAGTACGATCGCCAGTAGCAATAACATCAGTTAACGCGTTTCTGATTTTTTCTGCTTTATCGCTCATTTCTAAATATTCAAGCATTTGTAATGCAGCTAAAATAACAGAAGTTGGGTTAGCTAGGTTTTTACCTGCAATATCCGGAGCACTACCATGAACAGCTTCAAAGATTGCACAATCTTCACCAATGTTTGCACCAGGAGCCATACCTAAACCACCAACTAAACCAGCACATAGATCAGATAATATATCACCGAACAGGTTAGTAGTAACAATAACGTCAAATTGTTCTGGATTCATTACTAACTGCATACAACAGTTATCAACTATCATTTCAGTTGATTCAATGTCAGGGTAGCGTGCTGCTACTTCACGAGCTACTTTTAAAAATAGTCCTGATGTTGACTTTAAAATGTTAGCTTTATGTACCGCTGTTACTTTTTTACGACCTTCTTTGCGAGCTGTTTCATAAGCGAAGGTTAAGATTTTTTCAGCACCGTCACGAGTAACGATACTCATAGCTTCTGCTTGTGTTCCATCTTCAGAAACCGTTTGACCTGCACCAGAATACATACCTTGAGTATTTTCACGTACAGTTAAAATATCAATGTTTTCATAACGTGCTTTTGTGCCTTTAAAAGACAAAACTGGACGTAAGTTTGCGTAAAGCTTAAATTGTTTACGTAAAGTAACATTAATTGAAGTAAATCCTTCACCAACTGGTGTAGTTAATGGACCCTTTAATGTTATTTTGTTTTTTTCGATAAGATCCATGGTTTCTTGTGGCACCAATTCGCCATGGTTTTCTAATGCAGTTAGGCCCGCATCGGCAAATTCATAGGTAAAGTCACAACCAGCTTTATCTAAAACTTTAATTGTTGCTTCTATAATGCTTGGGCCAATCCCGTCGCCAGGGATTACTGTAATAGTTCGTTTGGTCATTTTTTTTGCCTTGTGATAAAAGGGAGATACTAAGCTTTAAGTATTTAATAAATAATGTTATTTATTGTTCATAACGTATTAACTAGAGATAATTATCTAATTAATACGTCTATGGTGTGCTTTATATCATGTAAGTATTTGTGATACGTATTCGATATTTCTATTTGCAATATTCATGCGATGAATGACCAGTAAAGTGGTCATATATAGAGCTAAATAAAACGACTCTAAAAGGTAATCCAGAGTGTATCAAGTTTACGTTAGTCTACATTTAACGATTTATTATAGCATATTGGATGAATATATTAGATTATGTTTTTATTAAAAAATTTAATTAAACACAGTGTTAATATTTCAAAAAAACGATAAAAACTATTGATAACTTTCAATAATTCCCCAGTTTTTAGGATAATTATCTCCTAAACCAATTTCTTTAAGGGCGCCGTTGACAAATAATAAGAAAGTACACTCATCTTGCGTGGTAATGCCATCAGACTTTACATGCTGTGTACGATAAAACATTACTTGAAATTTATCTGCTGCAACTTTTTTAGCTTCGGTAATATCTGGGCTACCAAGTTGTTCTATTGCTTGCTCAAAAGTGAACTGTTCAAGTTGTAATTTTGCTATAAATTGTTTGTTATAAGCTTCCCTGTCTTCCCATTGCATCTTATCAGGACTATCATCATAAAATGAAACAACGAGTAAAACGAAAATTCCGTATGCGGCTAATGCAAGAAATATACGAGTAATAACCTTTTTATTCATTGTGCCTCTTGTCTTATTATTTTTTATAAATTGTTATTGAAATGATAACTAGTTATTGATTTAGTTTAAAGTGCTTCTTGTTTATTTAGTTTATTGCCATATTCGGGGTTAGTTTTTTTTAACCTAATATCTTTAAGGTTAAAGCCTAGGGGAATACTTCGTTTAAGTGTGAGTAACTTTCTACTTAATGTAATTTGTTCTTCACTTGCATCGAGTTTCTCTTTGATAGAGGGTTTAAGATCATTACTGGTCAGAATGGCATTAAGGGAGCTATATTCATTGAGTAAGTTAGCCGCGGTAATTTGACCAATACCTGCAACGCCAGGGATCTTATTTGTGTTATCACCTGTTAATGTCCAAAGATCAACTAACTGTGTTGGTTTTATATCAAACTTTTCTTTAACATAGGTTTCGTCTAAGTAACGACGATTGAAATAATCATAAATATTAATGTTCGGACTTAATAATGGGAGAAAGCCTTTATCGGTAGAAACAATCGTGGCATTTTGTCCATGTAATGCCATTTTAGTTGCCAATGTTGCGATCAGATCATCTGCTTCATCTTCTTCAGACAGTAATGAATCAACACCTAAGTTAAGGAAGGCATCCTGGATATTGGGAAGCTCATCAGCTAAGTGGCGAGACATTTTCTTCCGGCCTTTTTTATAGTCAGGGTATAGCTTGTAACGCCAACAAGGGTTTTGACTATCAAATACCGCTAGCGCGTGACTAGCTTGATGAGAGCTCAAGATGTTTTCCAATGCTTTGTTACAGGCTTGTTGGGTGTTAAATAATACTTGTTGCTGTGTTTTTTCTGCTAATTCACCATCAAGTTGATTTTTACTTTGGACAAATGGGCGCTCTTGAACGGCATAAATTCGTCGGATTAAGTTAAGGGCATCAATTAATACTAAATGAGCTGACACGTTTACCCCTCTAATACTTTATAACAAGGTATATATTTACTGCCGGGTAATTTCATTCGTTCTTGGTCAACAAATGAAGAGAGCAATTTATCCATTAATGTCATAATTTTTTTGTCTCCTGATATTTGAAAAGGCCCATGCTCTCTAATCGCTTTTATACCATCCGATTTTACATTTCCGGCTACAATACCAGAAAATACACGACGTAAATTTGCAGCAAGCTCAGCAGTAGGTAAGTCATGACTAATATTCAACTCAGACATGTTTTTATGATTTGCTTCAAATGGTTGTTGAAAATCATGCTCGATAACTAAAGACCAATTGAAGTGAAAAGCATCTCCTGTTTTTGTGCGATAGGCAAGCACTTCTTTTAATTTGATTGACATAACTTGTGCTACTTTTTCTGCATCATCAATAATTATTTGATAAAGGTTTTGTGCTTTTTTACCTAATGTAGCGCCGATGAACTCATCAATTTCTTTAAAATATTCACGGGCACTTTCTGGGCCAGTTAAGATAATAGGTAATATTTGATTTTTATTTTCTTCATTTAACAAAATACCTAATATGTAAAGGAGCTCTTCAGCGGTTCCTGCGCCACCTGGAAAAATAATGAGACCATGTGACATTCGTACAAATGCTTCTAAACGTTTTTCTATATCTGGCATAATGACAAGTTCATTTACGATAGCATTAGGTGGCTCTGCTGCGATAATGCTTGGCTCTGTTAAACCAATATATCGACCAGCTTTATTTCGTTGCTTAGCATGCCCAATTGTTGCACCTTTCATTGGACCTTTCATGGCACCTGGCCCACAACCAGTACAAATATTAAAGTCACGCAACCCTAGCTGATAGCCGACAGATTTAGTATATCTATACTCATCATTTTTAATTGAATGACCACCCCAACAAGTAATTAAACGAGCTTCGGTCTCAGGTAAAATAGTATTGGCGTTTCTCAATATACCAAAAGTCGCGTCAGTTAGAGAGTCAGGTGCACAATGCATATTTTGGTAAGGATTGTGTATATATAAAATATCACGGAGAACAGCAGATAAATGTTCGCGAATACCTCTAATTATTTTACCATCAACAAAGGCATTTGCAGGTGGGTTTTTAAGGTCAATTTTAACACCTCGCTCACGCCTGAGTACTTCTATCGTAAAATCTTTATGTTGCTGATAAATCACTTCTGCATCATCGGTATGACTCCCCGCATTAAGTACTGCGAGTGAGCAACTTCGATAAAGATTGTAAAGTTCGCTAGTTGAAGACTGTTGAAGTTGATCCACTTCTGCTTGCGACAGTATATTCATGTTTCCGACAGGGTTAAGCTGAGTATGCATGTAAAATTCCTTTGTTTCTCTTCGGCTTTGGAACGACCAAGACTGTATGAGTTGTGCTTTTAATTAAGCGTAAATAACTTGGTTTTTACCTTGGGTTTTAGCTTTGTACATGGCTTCATCGGCGCGCTCAAATGCGGTATGTATATTATCCTCTTGAGATATATGGGTAGCCCCTATAGATAAGGTGATGCTTACTTTATTATCTTTAAATTTGAAAGGTAAAATGGAAATATTCTTATTTAAAAAGTTTAATTCTTTAACTAATTCATCTTCTTTATGATTTTTATAAATCAATACAAACTCTTCTCCACCATAACGTGCAATAAAGGCATCTTTATCAGCCTTCTTTTGTATCGTATTGGCGATAACCTGCAAGGTTTTATCACCAGCTGTGTGGCCATAATTATCATTGATACTTTTAAAGTCATCTATATCGATAACAGCAAGTGCTAAATTAAAAGGTTTATGATGGAAAGCAACCATCGCTTGAGTAAAATATTCATCAAAAGCGGCACGATTACTTAATTTGGTTAAAGCATCTTGCATACTTTTACGCTTTTGTTCGGCTAATTTACTTTCATATTCTTTACTTTTTTCTTCAAAAGCTTCTACTTTTTTAACCATTTTACTTAATTGGCTAGCCAGTTCTTCCTGGTTTTGTAGCTCTAGCTTTGTTTTTTTCTCTAATGTTTTTGCTATACTAATTATCTTACCATTGATATCAACTTTAACTTGTTCTAACGAAAGTGCTGTTTTGACCGAGCCAGCCATATCTAATAATTGACCTTGCAATTTTTGATTAATTTTAAGGTTAGTGTCTTGTGCGGTCTTACATGTCGAAAGTGTTTCTTTTACCGCATGCTGTACTGTCGTTAATGTTTCACTTAAGGTATTTAAAAAGTGTTTTGCACTATTTCGTTCATGCTGTAAATCGGCAAATATTACATCAAATATTTCAATAAATCGTAATAACACATCATCATGAGTTGTGTCTTTTAGCAAATTTTTATTAATTTCCAATAATTCTTTACTGTACTGAGTAGAGAGCTGTAATTTACTTAAGCAACTGGATATTTTACCAATAAGCACGCTATTAATAGCCGGTGTTGCGTTTGTTGTAGTGCTAATATCTTGTGTTAATTCTTTGGCGGTATTTGATGATGAAACACTTGATTTTGATTGTAGAGCAATACTATAAAAAGCTAAAAGCTTACTTACAAGAGGAGCATATTGAGTGATACTTTCTTTGGTTGACTGACTTTCTTGTAACAAGGTTCGTAATTTTCTCCGCAAGTCACTCGGTAATCCCTGTACTTTTTGTAAACTCTGTCCAGCGCTATTAAACTGAGTATGCAATTGAGAAATATTTTTTTTATTGGTTGTCGTTTGTTGTTGTAATAACGTTGATATTTCATTAATTTTTAATTCAATATCAGATACTGGCGCTGATTTTGTCAACAATATTCGAAGTTGAGCGAGTCGATTATCTAATTTTATATCGACGCCTTTGGATACTTGAGATAGTTTATTAATAAACTCTATTAGCATACTAGATTGCGCTTTAAAGTCTTCTTCAAGTGAAGCTCTAGATGCTATTGCTGCATTAAGTTTTTTTTGTAACACTTTTGATTCATTAACAGCAACAGTTTTAGTATTCATATCCTTAGTTAATCCTTCTATTTTATCTTTTTTTACTAAGCAATTTGATTATGCCCTTAATTATTAATAATTTACAGTAACAACAACATTATCAATAAATTTATTATAAATTATGTGTAAACACATGACTATACTGACTTAATCAGATTCACGTTTGCTTAACGTAAATTAAGCCGTTAAATTACAATAATATTATTTACTACTTTCTACTTTATAAGAAGTTTAGTTGAAAATTATTAAAATATCCCTGTTATTTTGAACGGTTTTATTATTGATTATTACCTTTTTAAAGTATCGATAACAAGCTTACGTTTTATACAGTATTGGTACAGGCTAATGAGGTAGCGATCGATATAATGGTTAGCCAAACGTAATATAGCTATGTCAATTTTGATATTAATTTTGACAGATTTAATACCAATCAAGCTACCTTTTATTTATCTCAATGGAGCTGGCAATATGCAACCTTATAAAAATATGTAACAGATCATGTAATAGAAACTTAATTTAACACTGATAATTAATATTGTGAGTGTTACTGCCTTAAGGTCCTTGCTGTTGGAGCACAAGCTATATGTGTGCTTCTAAAAGGGTTTATATCTAATCCGCCACGACGAGTATAACGAGCAAATACCGTTAATTTTGATAATTGACAATATTCTTGTAAATCACAAAATATTCGTTCAACACATTGTTCATGAAATTCATTATGTTGACGAAATGATATTAAGTATTGTAATAAAATACTGTGATCTATCGGAGCGCCTTCATAACTAATATAAACACTTGCCCAATCAGGTTGATTGGTAATTAAACAATTAGACTTTAATAAATGGCTAACAAGGTTTTCGCTTTCTGTTTTGGCAGAAGAGGCTTCTGAAGTTATGTCTGTTTGCGCATATTTTAGTAGCTCAGCTGTATATTGATAATTATCTACGGTGATATCAGCTTCATCAATACAAATAACGTCTTTATCACTCACTTTAATGGCCAGAGCAGGGCATTGCTCAACTGGGAATAAAGTTACTAGTGCTTGAGCACCTGCGGTTGCAGATAAATCTTTAATCAATATATTTTTAACTTCGTCAAAACTAGAGAATTTACTTTGGTTAAAGCTATTCAAATATAATTTAAATGATTTTGACTCGACTAAATTTGGGCTTGTGCAAGGAAAACGAAATTCTGCGACAGCGACAATAGGTTTGCCTTTATTATTTAACCAAGATAATTCATATCCGTACCAAACATCTTCACCTATAAAAGGTAATGTATTTGAAACAAGTGATAAATCATCTCTATTTAAGCTTCTTGGTACACCTTGTAATAGATTTGGGTTATATTCACTACAATATTCGGTTGCTTTACCAAGCGTTAAATTTTTTAATTCTTTTGAATTTTGGTAGGTTGCCATAATTTTCTTATTTTATATGAAACTTCATAGACTATTTTAAAGGATCTCTGAATTAGATGACATCATCAAATCAAACTAAACTCAATTTAGTAGACATTTTGCAACAATTTTCTAAGCAGTATGTAAAAAATTATCAAAACACCTATTCTCACCCTCCGAAAGTAGAGCAAGACGAGCAATGGCTTTCACCTTGTGAAGATGCATACACTGACATGTCCACTGAATACAAAGCGCTATCTTCGGGGGAAGTCTATTGGCGACCGGTTAATATAGAAAAGGTGCAAGAGTTAAACTTTGATAATGTTGAAACCGCTTTAGAAATGACTTTGCACCCAGATATCAAAACATACTTTACGACTTTATACAGTGAAAATCTTGATGCTACCTGTGAGGAAGGTAATTTATCTTTGTTATTTGCGTGGAATCGGGATGACTTTCAGCGCTTACAAGAGAACTTGATTGGCCATATTTTAATGAAGCAGAGGTTGAAACAAGCTGAAACTGTTTTTGTTGCTGTCACGGATGAAGAAGATATGATCATCTCAGTTGAAAATGACACTGGAACAGTGTGGGTTGAGCGTGTTGGATGTAAGCCTCATAAAAAGCTAGCTGATTCACTTGCTGAGTTTATAAACACACTGACCCCTATAGTGCCTCAATAGTAATAGCGCGACCTTAATATAATGAGTAATATTAAGGTTAAAAGCACATGTTATTAATTTACCACTTAAGTAATTATTTAAGTAGTTGTTTTATAAGGGTTTTTAATTCTAATACTTCTTCTTTTAAACTTGTTAATTCATCACGGACGTCTTTCTCAAAAGATCTTTTTTCTGTTGGTGGATTATCCGTTTTACATTCAACATCAGTATGCTTTTCTTCAGGTAACGAGATAAAGCTTGGTTCATGCTGCCAATTTTTTAATACTGATATTATGGTAGGTAAAGGAACTTTTTTATTTAACTTGGTTTTAATTAGTGCAACGCTTGGTTTATTGCCTTCATTTGCTATTTTATTAGCAACGATTGAAATTTCATCATTTATTGTCATTTTGATTAATTGTCTTTGTAATATTCACTATATTTTAGCCAATGTTACTATTTATGTCAGTTGTTATTTTTAGTTGTTCTATTTTATTCAATATAATCAGTTGGTTATGTTTTTTTGTGTTGTTGGTTTGTTTTTTGCTTTATTACGCATGAAAGTATAATTCTATTAGGAGTAAATATGAAAAAATCATTGTTGGCATTACTTATTGTTTTACCGTTAACAACAACGTTAACTGGCTGTGTTATCTCAGTAAAAGATGGTCAAGTAGATCATTCAATTATGGGGGATAGTGAAGACAGAAGTTATAAAAACCGTAAAGTTATAGCACAAGTTCAACTCGGTACAAGTGTTGTCGATATGCAAGAAAAGTTAGGTGTTGCTGATTTTTCTGAAACTTACACTTACAATGAAAAAACTATTCGTGTTTTATATTATAGAAGTCAACGCAAGCATAAAGATGGGTTAACGACTAAGGATGAATGTACTTATTTAGAATTTGTTGACGGTACATTAACTCAAACAGGTAACGGTGACGAATATAAAAAATTACTATAATTAAAAATAGCAATACACCGAGCAGTATATTAAATGAAATAATATTGGTATGACATGATGTTATACCAAGTTATTTTATATTTATAACCCTGCACTATAATTATGACAGTTGAATTTTATTTACCTATTATTAAAAAAACTGGTATGGTGAATATAGGATAAAAAAATAAATATAATTGTTGGATTGGAGAACTTGTATGTCAGCGACTGTTTCGGTAGATAGTGAACTTGATATAAAGGCAACTTACCTTAGTGCAGAGAACCTTAAAGTAGCGGCTTCGCTCCTTTTTCAATCCTATCATGATGACCCTGTTTTTTTAGATATATTCAACAGTGACAAAGAAGGTTATGAGCAAAGATTAAGAGCATCAATCAGAGAAGAGTTAAACGCTTTCTGGCAAGCTAAGCAACCCATGGTAGGTTTGTATTTGGGCGAGTCGATGGTAGGTGTTGCTTGTTTGAATAGTCCAGATGATAGTGTAGGTACGGAAAGATTCTGGCATTGGCGTTTAAAAATGTTGCTAAGTGCTGGATATTTAAGCACTAAACAGATGATAGAAAAAGAAAAAGTTGTCCTTGCCTCTATCCCATTAAAAAAATTTCACATGTTATCCTTTATTGCTATTCACCCTTTGCATCAACATCATGGCTTTGGTCATTATCTAATGGCAGCAGTAAATACTGTTCTTGAAGAGCATAGTGATAGTGAAGGTGTTGCAGTTTATGCAACATCAGGAAAGTTTAGAACTTTTTTTGAAGATGCAAATTATAAATTTATTAAAGATTTAACTGTTGGTAAAGTTTCTGGTGCTTTAATGGTACATTACAGAGAATAATTAGCTGCTTAACCTTTATCTTTTATAATGTCATGAGCTTGGTTAGACCAGTCTTTTCTATTACGCTTGTACCAATTCAATCTTCTGGTACAATCAGTTTTATTAATTTATCTTTTTTAGGTCGTTTACGAATATGGTTATAAAAGCTCAAAGCCCTGCCGGATTTGCCGAGCAATATATTGTTGAATCAATTTGGAATGGTGGTTTTCCTCCTGGTTCAATTTTACCAGCAGAGCGTGAATTATCAGAGCTAATTGGTGTAACTAGAACAACCCTTAGAGAAGTACTACAGCGCTTGGCTAGAGATGGTTGGTTGACTATTAAACATGGAAAACCAACAAAAGTGAATAACTTTTGGGACACGTCAAGTTTAAATATTTTAGAAACGCTAGCGCATCTTGACCAAGAAGGTGTTCCTGATTTAGTGGATAATCTCTTATCAGCTCGTACTAATATCAGTGCTATTTATATTCGTGGTGCTATAAAAAACAATCCTAAGAAGACTATTGAATTGTTGAGTGCTTATACTGATATTGAAGATAATGGTGAAGCATTTGCTGAGTTTGATTATCAACTAAATAAAGAATTGGCAATAGCCTCAGAAAATTCTATTTATTTACTAATATTAAATGGTTTTAAAGGATTGTATTCGCGCATTGGTAGTTTGTATTTTGCGCACCCAACAGGACGTGAAATATCAAGGGCTTATTACCAAAAGCTTATTGAACTAGCGAACGAAGGACGTTTTGATGATTCTATTTTTGAAGTTCGTAAGTACGGCATAGAATCTGGAAAACTTTGGGCTGAATTAAAGGATGATGTGCTTAAAGAGCTTACTGTAGATTAATCATTTTATTTACACACATTTAAGCAAATAGACAATTTAGTTATACTATTTGCTTTTATTATGAATACACAGTTTAAATTATAAAAGAATCACCCCCTTCCATTACTAATATAGTTATTCAAATTAGGTCTTTATTATCTATAAACATGCATTAGAACAATGGATTGCTCATTAATTATTCGTTTGAGTTGTTTACTTCAAACTCTTGATTTTAAAATTTGCGTAATATGATTTTTTTACTACACTCACTTTATTATGTATAAAAAAATTGTTGATTAACAATAACTAGAAGGCAAATATGGATTTATTTAAAACATTATCGATTCGCTATAAAATACTTTTAATTCCATTTGTTGGGGCTATTGGGTTCTGTGTGTATTTAGCTATAACACTTATGGCTATGTCTCACATAGTGACACAATTAGATAAGGCATATCGTATCGAATATCAGTTATTACAAACATCTGAATATAGCCTTGTTAGGCTGGATAAGTTGAAAGAAACGTTAGGTAATGCTGCAACTATGGGAGAAACCGATTTACTTGATGCTGCTAATACTTATGCACAAGAAACTCGTGATAAACTTCAAAATAATATTCAGTCAGATGCAGAGAATGCGAATTATTTACGCTCGTTACTCAATGATTTTAATGAATATTATCAATTAGCTTTTGCACTTTCAAGTGAGATGGTAGATGGTTCTGCTGACTTTTCTACGTTAGGGAAGCGAAGTCAAGCAATGTCCGAAAAGCTTACTAATTTGCAAAATAAATTAAATACCTTTCGCGCAGAGCGATATCAATCTTTTACTCAAGCGTTTGAGTCTGTTAATGAAAAGGCAGAGTCAAATACCACCACAGGTATGATAGTTGGCGCTATTACTATCTTATCGTTGTTTGCTGTTGCTATTCCTGTTGCGAGAACAATTAGTTCAAGTTTACAAAATATTATTCAGTCAATGAAAGGTATTGCCCAAGAGAATGGAGATTTAACTGTTAGGCTTACCACTAACAGTAAAGACGAAATAGGTGAGTTAGTTCTATGGTTCAATAGCTTTATTGAAAAACTACAAGGTGTTATTAAAAATGTAGTAGATACCGCTTTACCATTAGCTGAAACCGCAAATACAATTTCGCAACTATCGAGTAGTACCATCAGCTCGTTTAACCGCCAATCAGATAGTGTTATTCAATCAAGACAGTCGGTCGAAGAAATGAGCCAAAGTGTTGCTGAAATTACGACTAATGCAGCAGATGCAGCTGATGCAGCCAAAAATGCAAATATAGAAGCTGAAAAAGGTAAGGACGTTGTTGAGCAAACGGTAATAGGTATTAGAACTTTAGCCGAAAATGTAACGCAAGCAGCAGAAACTGTGAATCAATTACAGGAAGATACCGATAGGGTAAATGTTGTGCTTGAAGTCATACGTGGTATTGCTGACCAGACCAACTTGCTAGCACTTAATGCTGCTATTGAAGCGGCAAGAGCAGGTGAACAAGGCCGTGGTTTTGCTGTAGTTGCAGATGAAGTTAGAAATCTAGCATCACGCACACAAGAATCTACAGAAGAAATTAATCAAATGCTGGGGCAGTTACAAGGTGCAGCTAAAAAAGCGGTAACTATGATGGAAAGCTCACGCACGAGTGTTGAAGAAAGTGTGAAAACGGCTATTGAAGCCGGTGATAGCTTAGTTGTTATAACGGATACAGTTAATGTTATCGCTGATATGAATGGAGCAATAGCTGTTGCAACAGAAGAGCAACATCAAGTTTCTGGATTGATGGTTGGTCATGTTGAAGATATTCAATCTTGTGCTGATGAAGCCTCTAAAGCATCACGTGAAATTGGTGATGTAAGTGAGCAACTAACGATTTTGGCTTCAGCGTTAGAGTCTGTAGCTCGTCAATTTAAGGTCTAATTTTTAGCTATATTGCTATTTAAAGTAAGAACAATAAGTAATATTTAATAATAATAACTGTAGTTTCAATAAAGCAGTAAACGGATTTAACATAACTCAACATAATGATAGGTATATTATAATGAAGCATAATAGAATAGCGCTTGCGCTAACAGGTATTTTATTAGCAGGTAGTGCCAATGCTGAAATCACATTAAATGGTTTTGCTAGTATTGTTGCTGGTGTTACAACAGCAAGTGATGAAAGCTTATATGGCTATGACGATTCAATCGATTTTAGTCCTGATTCACTATTTGCTTTACAAGCATCAAGCGATTTAGGCGAAGGTTTAAGTATTACCGCCCAAATACTATCCCGAGGTGCCGATGATTGGGATCCTAAATTTGAATGGGCTTATGTTGGTTATCAAGTCAATGATAATTTGAAAATATTGGCTGGTCGTCAACGTATACCTTTTTATATGTACTCTGATTTTTTAGATGTGTCTTATGCTTACCCTTGGATTACTCCGCCAAGAGGAGTTTATGACGTACCTTTTGATACCTTCGATGGGATTGCCGCTATATATTCGACGCAGCTTGGTGATTTTGATACAACACTACACGCTATTTATGGTGGTAATAATTCAGATATAGAAGTGTTCGATAATGAGAGTAGTGCTGATTTTACAAATTTTGCAGGTGCCTCGTTAACGTTAACACGTGATTGGCTAACACTTAGAGGTGCTTATTTCCAAACAGAAATGAATATTGATTTGTTGGCTATTAAACCTTTAGTAGATGGTTGGAATGGATTAGGCCAAAATCATATTGCTAGTCAAATTGATATAGCATCAGATACCAGTGAGTTTATTGAGCTTGGTTTCCAACTTGATTTTGACCAAATTATTATAGTAGGTGAATACTCTTCATTATCATTAGATGATACAGCTTTACCTGATCAAGAGTCTTATTATTTGATGGCCGGTTATCGATTTAATAATATGATGGTACATGTAACTTATGGGGTTGATGAAGATGACCAAGATCCTATTACGTTAAACTATCAAATACCAGGTATACCAGATGGCACGGCATTTGAATCTTTACCTGTAGACTTACAAACTTTGATTTATGGTACCGAAAGTTTAGATACCGCGACAGATGAAGACACCAGTTATATCACATTAGGTCTGCGTTGGGATTTCCACCAATCTGCGGCATTAAAATTTGAATATACCTCTTTTAGCGACGATCTCGATAGTAATAGTGACTCAGGCTTGTTTAGAACAGCATTAGTAACTGTATTTTAGGAGTTGAAAAATGAAATTTTTAAAAAGTACTCAAAGTAAACTTTTATTATGTACATCTGTTTTTTTTCTTAGTTTCTCTTCTATAGCTGATGTTGCGGTTGTTGTTAACTCAACTAACGCTGATATTATTGATGATAGTGATATAGCGCGAATTTTTATGGGCAAAATGAAAGCATTTCCAAGTGGTGGATCCATTGAACCGATTAATTCAGTTTCAGGTAGTGCAGTACGCAGTGAATTCGAAGAAAAAGTATTAAATAAAAGTTCAAGTCAGATGAAGGCTTATTGGTCTAAATTGATCTTCTCAGGTCGAGGTAAGCCACCAACAGAATTAGGGTCAGATGCTGAGGTATTAAAACATATCGCTGCTAATGCCGGCGCTATTGGTTATGTTGATGCTGCGAGCGTTGATGCATCAGTGAAAGTATTAAAAACCTTTTAATTACTTGTAACCTAATAGTCTAAATGTACTGTTGTTTAAAAAAAACGAGCTTAGTTAGCTCGTTTTTTTATTAAAAATTCCAGCTAATAGCTATTACGCTGAGAAATTTTTGTTAGCAAAATCCCAATTAGCTAGTGCGTAAAAACCTTCCATGTACTTAGGACGAAGATTGCGGTAATCGATATAGTATGCATGTTCCCATAAATCAACAGTAAGTAATGGGGTAACACCTTCGTCTGTTAATGGTGTTGCAGCATTAGAAGTGTTAACAATCGCTAAGCTACCATCTGCATTTTTAACTAACCATGTCCAGCTTGAGCCGAAGTTATTAATTGCACTGTCAGTAAATTTTGCTTGAAATTCAGCAAAAGATCCAAAGCTAGTAACAATAGCATCTGCTAAAGCACCGGTAGGTTCACCACCGCCATTAGGGCTTAAACTATTCCAGTAAAAAGTATGGTTCCATATTTGTGCTGCATTATTAAAAATGCCTGCTGAAGAAGTTTTCACTATTTCTTCTAATGATTTGTTAGCAAACTCAGTGCCTTCAATTAAACCATTTAATTTCACTACGTAAGTATTGTGATGTTTTCCATAATGAAACGATAAAGTTTCTGCAGAAATATGTGGTTCTAGGGCATCTTGTTCGTAAGGTAATGCAGGTAATTCAATAGCCATTGTGCTCTCCAAGTTCTTTGTTTTAAAGTTACAGTGTATTCGTGAATAAAGGGTGTATTTTCCAATAAAACTTGAGTAAAATACTCAGGTATTAAGTTTATACTATTTTGAATAACTAGTGTATAGAGTGTATAAGGTTTCTTTATCTATTTTTCAAGTATATAAATTTATTTTCAAGTATTTATTATATTGAATTGAAAAGTGAAACTTCGTCTCCATTATATTTCTAGTGTCAGTTTTACTAAGAATTCAGCTCAGTATAATGAGTATTATTTTTAGAGGTTATTATTTTAGGGGTTATCATGGAAACTATCGAACGTATTAAAGAACAAATTAGTGAGAATACAGTGTTATTGTATATGAAAGGCTCACCAAAACTTCCAAGTTGTGGTTTTTCTTCACAAGCATCTCAAGCCTTGATCTCATGTGGTGAACAATTTGCCTATGTTGATATTTTACAAAACCCTGATATCAGAGCTGAATTACCAAAATATGCAGACTGGCCTACATTTCCACAACTTTGGGTTGAAGGTGAATTAGTTGGCGGTTGTGATATTATCATGGAAATGTTTCAACAAGGTGAGTTGCAAACTTTGATTAAGGAAGCATCAGCTAAAAATGCTTCTGAAGAAACAAGCGCAGAATAAATTTATCAAGAAGTAAATTGATAAGATAATGAGCTGTTATTCATTATTTTCAATATAAATTCTTAATTATTAATAATAGAAAGGAGCACAAAATGAGTGTATTAGTTGGTCGTCCAGCACCAGATTTTACTGCAGCGGCAGTGTTAGGTAGTGGTGAAATTGTTGATACTTTTACGTTAAGTGAAGCAATTAAAGGTAAAAAAGCTGTTGTGTTTTTCTACCCGTTAGATTTTACTTTTGTATGTCCGTCAGAGCTTTTAGCTTTTGATCACCGTATGGAAGAGTTCAAAAGTCGTGGTGTTGAAGTTATTGGTGTTTCAATTGATTCACAATTTTCTCATAATGCATGGCGTAATACACCTGTAAATGAAGGTGGTATTGGTCCAGTACAATATACTTTAGTTGCAGATACTAAACATGAAATTTGTAAAGCATATGACGTTGAACATCCTGAAGCAGGTGTTGCTTTCCGTGGTTCATTCTTAATTGATGAAGAAGGTAATGTACGTCATCAAGTAATCAACGATTTGCCACTTGGCCGTGATGTAGATGAAATGCTACGTATGGTTGATGCATTACAATTCCACCAAGAGCACGGTGAAGTATGTCCTGCAGGTTGGAATAAAGGTGATAAAGGTATGACAGCTTCTCCAGATGGTGTTGCAGCTTACCTTACCGATAACGCTGATAAACTTTAATCGTTTTTAAGCGACTAAATTGACAATTATTTCAACTTTTTTTAATTATTGTCACTAAAAATTATATAAAAAAGCTAGTGTTTATGACACTAGCTTTTTTTATGATTTGCTATTTACTCTGCTGGTATAGCTAAAGGCCAGCCACCTAATTCATGCCATTTATTAACAATATGACAAAATAGCTCGGCAGTTTTCTCAGTATCATAAATTGCGGTATGTGCCTCACTATTGCTAAAATCAATTTCAGCAGCTTCACAAGCTTTTGCTAGTACAGTTTGACCTAATGCTAGACCGGCTAATGTGGTCGTATCAAAACTCACAAAGCTATGGAAAGGGCTACGTTTAATGTTACAACGTGCTGTTGCGGCATTTAAAAACCCTAAATCAAAAGCTGCATTATGAGCCACAATAATTGCGCGCTGGCACCCTGCAAGCTTCATTTTTTTTCTGACTAATTTAAACAATGTTTTTAAGGCCACATCTTCGTCAACAGCACCACGTAATGGGTGTGTAGGATCAATCCCTGTAAATTCAAGTGCTTTAGGCTCTAGGTTTGCCCCTTCAAAAGGATGAACATTAAATTGTATGGTTTCATCAATTGATAACTTACCTGAAACTTCATCTAATGATAATACAGAGGCTGCAATTTCAAGTAAGGCATCAGTTTGGGCATTAAAGCCACCTGTTTCGACATCAATAACTACAGGGAAATAACCACGAAATCGTTGTGCTAATAATGGTTTACTTATTTCTTTATCTTCTTTTACTTCTACAGTATCTGACATATTATAAATTTGGCTTAAGAGAAAACTTGGATGAGTAATTATCTCAGAAAATTATTGTAAACACGATAGTAATACTTACCTGATTACATTTATGAGTCGCTTATAATATAAATGTGAATTTAGTTTGGTTTTTTAGTAATATTTAATTAGGTATAAAAATAATAAATTAGTGATAAAACACTAAAATAACGAAAAAATAGAGATAAAGTGTTAAAGTAATTCTAGTTTGAGACGATATAACTAATGTCATTAATTAATTATGTAATCAATATTATGAAAATATACTCTCCAAATACATATAAATTGTTCTTCTCTTCATCATTTTTTATGACAGCTTCTATCGCCTTGTATTTCATGTTTTTCGTAACACAGGCGCAAGCTAATATTCGACAATACAGCGCTGATCTTAATAGTTCAAAATGGCAACTTGCTGATGACTCTCGCTTACAATGTACGTTATCACATCAAATTCCTAATTATGGACAAGCACGTTTTTCAGCAAAAGCAAGTCGTAAACTGAATATGGAATTTGAGCTTGATATGATGCTTCTACCTGATAGCTATTCGCTTGCGCAAGTACGAAGTGAGTCACCTAGCTGGCGTCCTGGCTATGGCGGAAAAGTTTTAGCGAACATGAAGCTTCAGAAACAATTCAACCCTAGTTTACCTAAGAAGGTTGCTTGGACTATGTTAAGTGAGTTAGAGCAAGGAATGAGTCCAACTTTTTATTATAATGATTGGTATAGTGAAGACGATGAAATATCTGTTGGCTTATCAACCGCACGTTTTAAAGGTGCATATAAAAATTTTGTTGCTTGTGTCGGAAATTTATTAAATTACAGTTTTGAAGACATCGCTTTTACCGTATTAAATTATCAATCAAATAGTGAACAATTTACGAAAGCATCGCAACGACGTGTTGATATGATCAGAGAGTATTTAAGTTTAGATCCTAAATTAGAACTAGTATTGGTAGATGCGTATTCAGATAGTTATGGTGCCCGTTGGCCTAACCTTAAACTATCTGAACGTAGAGCGCTTAAAATACGTGATTATTTTGTCAAAAATGGAATAGATGCAAGCCGTATTGAGGCCAAAGGTTATGGTGAAAAACGTCATATATCTTCTAATGCCTCAACACTCGGACGTGGTAAAAACCGTCGTGTAGTCATTCAAATGCAAAAACTTTAAAGTCGACCTATTTATACAAAAGCCGATTGTAAATATTTCTTTATACTCTTTCAATTTGCTGAATATATTAATAATACAAAATAGTTGAATAGACTTGTTGATTCAAAGTAATCTACAAGTCTATTTTTTTGTGAGTTTTTTAGGATTATTTTAATGAAAATTTTTAAGCGGTTTATGTTGTTAGCAACATTATTTATATCGCAATTAGCAACAGCGGATAATAAGCCAGTATTAAACGATGCTTATACCTATTCAAATTATGATCAAGTTATCACAACCCACCTTTATTTAGACCTAGCGGTCAATTTCGAAGAAAAAGCATTAACAGGCTTTGCTGAGCTATCATTAAAATGGCTTAGTGATACACCACAAAGTATCATTTTAGATACACGTGATCTGGTTATTCATAACGTTCTTGCCCAAAATGCTCAAGATGAATGGCAAAAGGTAAATTATACACTTGCTGAACGAGATTCTGTTTTAGGTTCAAAACTGACGATCGATACAAAATTCAAAGCTAAAAAATTACGTGTTTATTATAATTCAACCGAAAAAGCGTCTGGTTTACAATGGTTATCTGCTGAGCAAACTGCAGGTAAGAAACAACCATTCTTATTTAGCCAGAATCAAGCAATTCATGCTCGCTCTTGGATTCCTATTCAAGATACACCAAGTGTTCGTGTTACTTACACCGCTAGAATTACAACAGATAAAGATTTATTAGCAGTAATGAGTGCTAATAATGAACCAGATACTGAGCGAGATGGCGATTACTTCTTTTCTATGCCACAAGCAATTCCTGCTTATTTAATTGCCATTGGTGTCGGTGATTTACATTTTAAATCAATGAGCCATCAAACTGGTATTTATGCTGAATCTAATATTTTAGATGCGGCAGTAGCTGAGTTTGATGATACTCAGGCGATGATTGATAAAGCTGAAAAAATGTATGGAAAATATCGTTGGGGTCGTTATGATTTATTAATATTACCACCAAGCTTTCCTTTTGGTGGTATGGAAAATCCACGTTTATCTTTTATCACACCAACTGTTATCGCAGGGGATAAAAGCTTAGTAAACTTAATTGCACATGAGCTAGCGCATTCATGGTCTGGTAATTTAGTCACCAATGAAAGCTGGCGTGATTTATGGTTAAACGAAGGTTTTACCAGTTATGTTGAAAATCGCATTATGGAAGCTGTGTTTGGTAAAAACAGAGCTATTATGGAGCAATCGCTAGATGCTCAAAATTTGAATAATGAAATAGCTGAATTATCTGCTGGTGACACTCAGTTATATATCGATCTAAAGGGACGTGATCCTGATGATGCTTTTTCAGGTGTTCCTTACACTAAAGGACAATTATTTTTAATTTATCTTGAGAAGAAGTTTGGTCGTGAGCGTTTTGATGCTTTCGTACTCGAATATTTTGACAGTCATGCATTTCAAAGCTTAGGTACGAATAACTTTGTTAAATATCTTAAAGCTAATTTAACGCATAAATATCCAAACATTGTTAGCGATGAAGATGTTAATGAATGGATTTATGGACAAGGTTTACCTACGTTTGTACCTAAGCCTACCTCAACAGCTTTTAGTACGATTGATCAGCAAATATCACAATGGCTAGCAGAAGGTATAACATTAACCCAATTACCTACAACAAATTGGACATTGCATGAATGGTTACACTTTATCAATAATTTGCCTACAGATATTAACATCGAACGTATGGTTGCAATTGATAAAGCTTTTAACTTAACACAGAGTAAAAATGCTGAAATAGCACATGCTTGGTTTTTATTATCAATCAGAGCAGGTTACGATGTTGTTTATCCAGAAATGTCTGAGTATTTAGTGGCTATCGGGCGTCGTAAGCTAATAGTGCCACTATATAAAGAATTAGCTCAAACAGAGCAAGGTAAAGCATGGGCGCTTAAGGTTTATCAAAAAGCACGCCCTGGTTATCATGGTTTAGCTCAAGGTACTGTTGATGATATTTTGAAAAAATAAATATCAGTATATATAACTTCAGTGAAATAAATTAAAGGCTCTGTTGAGCCTTTTTGCTATTCGCTGATTAGAACTCTTGATATAATAATATCAATTACGTTAATTTTCTTTAGAGGCTCTGTGGATGTCGGAAGTTGAAAACCGCCCAACAAATTTTATTCGTCAAATTATCGATGCTGATCTTGCTAGTGGCAAACATAGTTCAATACAAACACGTTTTCCGCCAGAACCAAATGGTTTCTTGCATATTGGTCATGCAAAAGCTATTTGTTTAAGCTTTGGGATTGCTCAAGATTATAATGGTGCGTGTAACTTACGTTTCGACGACACCAATCCGGAAAAAGAAGATATTGATTATGTGCACGCTATTCAAAAAGATGTGCAATGGTTAGGTTTTGAATGGGCAGGTGATGTTCATTATTCATCAGACTATTTTGAGCAATTACATGATTTTGCGGTTGAATTGATTAGCAAAGGCTTAGCGTTTGTTTGTTTTTTAAATGGCGATGAAATGCGTGAGTATCGTGGTACGTTAAACAAGCCAGGTAAAAATAGTCCGTATCGTGATACGTCTATTGAAGAAAATCTAGCGTTATTTGCCAAGATGCGTAACGGTGAATTCAAAGAAGGTGAGTGTTCTTTACGTGCTAAAATAGATATGACATCAAGCTTTATGTGTATGCGTGATCCTATTATTTATCGTGTACGATTTGCTCATCATCATCAAACTGGTGATAAATGGTGTATTTATCCAATGTATGATTTTACACACTGTTTATCCGATGCTATTGAAGGTGTGACTCACTCTTTATGTACGTTAGAGTTTCAAGATAACCGACGTTTATATGACTGGGTTATTGATAATGTTTCTGTACCAGTAAAGCCTCAACAATATGAATTTTCACGCTTAAACCTTGAATATACATTAATGAGTAAACGTAAGTTAAATACTTTAGTGGAAGAAAAGCTTGTTGATGGCTGGGATGATCCTCGTATGCCAACGATTGCTGCTTTTAGGCGTCGAGGTTATACACCTGCTTCACTTAGAGAGTTTGCTAAGCGAATTGGCGTTACTAAAATGGAAAACACAGTTGAAATGAGTGTTTTAGAAGCATGTATTCGTGAAGATTTAAATGATAATGCTCCTCGTGCTATGGCAGTGCTTGATCCTATAAAATTAGTGATAGAAAACTACCCTGAAGGTAAAACTGAAGAGCTTGTCGTAAAGAATCATCCAAGTGACGATAGCCAAGGTACACGCATTGTGCCATTTAGTGGTGAACTCTATATTGAAGCAGAAGACTTTAGAGAAGAGGCCAATAAAAAATATAAACGTTTAGTACTCGATAAAGCTGTGCGTTTACGTGGTGCTTATGTTGTTACGGCAACACGTTGTGATAAAGATGAAGCAGGTAATGTTACGACGGTTTACTGTAATTACCTTGACGATACTTTAGGTAAAAATCCGACTGATGGTACTAAGCCCAAAGGTGTTATTCATTGGGTTGACGCTGATAAATCACTTGATGCGACAGTACGTTTATATGACCGTTTATTTACTGTTCCAAATCCTGCAGCTGAAGATGATTTTTATAAAGTGATGAACCCTGAATCATTGATTAAAGTTGAAAAAGCTAAAGTAGAGCCTTCATTAAAGTTAGCGAAGCCTGAACAAGCTTTTCAATTTGAGCGCCAAGGTTACTTTTGTTTAGATAATAAGATTGAAAATACAGATGAACTTATTTTTAACCGTACTGTAGGCTTACGTGATACATGGGCTAAGATAGCTCAGTAAGTTATTGAAGTTATTGTTATAAAGTTTTAATAAACACAAAAAAAGACCGTAGGTTACAAGTTAATTACCTGTAACCTACGGTCTTTTTATATAAACAAATAAAAACTTACTTGTTTATTGATTTTATATGCAGTTAAAGCTTAGGTATGCGAATTTTTTTCTCATCACTTTGACGGTAAATAATTAGTGTTTTACCAATTACTTGTACTTTTATCGCTTGAGTTTCACGACAAATAGCGTCAACTATTAAGCCCTTTGTATCTCTGTCGTCAGTTGGTATTTTCACTTTAATTAATTCATGATGATTAAGCGCATAATCAATTTCAGCAACAACAGCTTCTGTTAAGCCATTATTACCTAGTAAAACAACAGGTTTTAGTGGGTGTGCAACACCTCTTAAATATTGTATTTGTTTCTTATTTATAGTCATTAAAAAATTTCGATAATCGTTAACTTGAATTAATGCTATTTTACCCTTATCTAACACTTAATACCAATTCTATTCAATTTATTCCTAGTGATAAAGAACATTAGTAAGCTTATAACAAATAAAAGTTTAGTTAACGATCATTATTCTATGTGCTACTTGTATTTAGCGCGAGAATGATTAATTGAATAAAAAAAATTCAGTTGTTAATGGAGTACCTCTCTTACAGTCAGATAATTGATAACTAGAAATCAATTTCAATACCTTATGGTTAACTATCATTAAGCTAGTATAGAAATATTAGTTACCTGCAATTTATGTTCAAATCTAATTTTTTAATTCTTGTTGGGTGGGGAAATAACTGATGAGACTTGATATAATCTTTATTAATAGTCGAAAAAACTTTTAATATGGCAAAAAAATATGGCAAAACCCCCAGTAAAGAAAAAACATACTAACAGTTCGCAACGTTGGCTTGATGAACACTTTGAAGATGAATATGTAAAAAAAGCGAAAAAATTGGGTTTACGTTCTCGTGCAGTTTTCAAAATTGAAGAAATAAATAATAAAGATAAATTGATAAAGCAGGGCATGAAGGTGGTTGACCTTGGCGCTGCGCCAGGTGGTTGGTCTGAATATGCGGTTAAAGCGGTAGGTGATAGTGGACAAGTTATTGCTTGTGATATTTTATCTATGGACGCGATTGCCGGAGTCGATTTTCTACAAGGTGATTTTCGAGAAGAAGCCGTACTTGACGCTTTGTTAACAAGAATTAATGGTAAGACAATTGATGTAGTTATGTCAGATATGGCCGCTAATATGACTGGTAACGAAAGTGCTGATTCAGCACGTAGTATGTACTTAGTCGAGCTCGCGTTAGATATGTGTCATCAAGTATTAAAGCCTAACGGTGCGTTTGTTGTTAAAGTGTTCCAAGGGGCTGGTTTTGAAGACTTTATGAAAGCTGCTCGCGCGGTATTTAAAACAGTTAAAACACGTAAACCAGAATCTTCACGCGCGCGTTCACGTGAAGTTTACCTTGTCGCTACGGGTTTTACTGGCTAGATGTAAAAATTAATTTTGTTTCTACTTTATTCAAGCTAAGTGCGTTAATATGTTACTAGTTGTAAATACCGACTAAAGTAAATTAGCGACAAAGCTTGAATTGTAGTAAATTAGGCACAACATAATAATTTAGGTTAGAACTAACTCTGACCAATTTATATTAAATTTTCACCCCCAATGAGGTCATTAAGTTGAGCGATATGGCAAAAAATCTTATTTTATGGTTAGTAATAGCCGTTGTTTTAATGTCTGTTTTTCAGAGTTTTTCTCCTAATACAGCAAATGAAGCACAAATGGACTACACGCGTTTTATCACTGATGTTCGTCAAGGACAAATCCGTGATGCTAGCGTAGACAGAAACGGAGTAATTACTGGCGAAAAACGTACCGGTGAAAGCTACACTACTACTATTCCTGGTGGATATGATCGTGATTTAATCAACGACCTAGTAAAGCAGGGGGTTCGTGCTCAAGGTAAATTACCAGAAGAAACAAGCTTTTTAACCACTATTTTTGTCTCATGGTTTCCAATGATCTTATTAATTGGTGTTTGGATTTTCTTTATGCGCCAAATGCAAGGTGGGGGCGGTAAAGGCGCTATGTCTTTTGGAAAATCAAAAGCACGTCAACTAAGTGAAGAACAAATTAAAACAACATTTGCTGATGTTGCTGGTTGTGATGAAGCTAAAGAAGATGTTGCAGAATTAGTTGATTACTTAAGAGAACCAACAAAATTTCAAAAGTTAGGTGGTCGTATTCCTTCAGGTATTTTACTTGTCGGTCAACCAGGTACAGGTAAAACATTATTAGCGAAAGCGATTGCCGGTGAAGCGAAAGTACCTTTTTTTACTATTTCAGGTTCTGATTTTGTTGAAATGTTTGTGGGTGTTGGTGCATCACGTGTTCGTGATATGTTTGAACAAGCTAAAAAAGCAGCACCTTGTATAATTTTCATTGATGAAATTGATGCTGTAGGTCGCCAACGTGGCGCAGGTATGGGTGGTGGTCATGATGAACGTGAACAAACACTAAACCAAATGCTCGTTGAAATGGATGGTTTTGAAGGTAATGAAGGCGTTATTGTTATTGCTGCAACTAACCGTCCAGATGTATTAGATCCGGCTTTATTACGTCCTGGCCGATTTGATCGCCAAGTAACTGTTGGTTTACCTGATATTCGTGGCCGTGAACAAATCTTAAAAGTACACATGCGTAAAGTTCCTTTAGGAGACGATGTTAAAGCTGCTGTTATTGCACGTGGTACGCCAGGTTTCTCTGGTGCAGATTTAGCAAACTTAGTAAATGAAGCTGCATTATGGGCTGCTCGTACTTCACGACGTACAGTAAGTATGCATGAGTTCGATAAAGCTAAAGATAAAATTATGATGGGCTCGGAACGTAAGTCCATGGTAATGAGTGAGTCCGAAAAAGAAATGACTGCTTATCATGAAGCTGGTCATGCACTTATTGGTCGCTTAGTCCCTGATCATGATCCTGTTTATAAAGTAAGTATTATTCCTCGTGGCCGAGCGTTAGGGGTAACTATGTACTTGCCAGAGCAAGACAGATTTAGTCATTCTAAACAACATTTAGAAAGTAACATTTCTTCTTTGTATGGTGGACGTATTGCTGAAGAAGTTATTTATGGTAGTGATAAAGTGTCTACTGGTGCTTCGAACGATATTGAGCGCGCAACAAGTATTGCTCGTAAAATGGTTACTCAATGGGGACTTTCAGAAAAATTAGGCCCTATGCTTTTTGCTGAAGAAGAAGGCGAAGTGTTCTTAGGACGTACATCGTCGAAGTCATTACATATGTCTGATGAAACAGCGAAGTTGATTGATGAAGAAATTAAGTTACTAATTTCTCGCAACTATGAGCGTGCAGAAAATTTAATTAAAAACAATTTAGATATTTTACATGCAATGAAAGATGCATTAATGAAATATGAAACAATTGATGCGTTGCAAATTGATGATTTAATGGCACGAGTTGATGTTAGAAAACCATCTGATTGGGATGATACTGATTCTCCAAGTTCTAGCTCAAATTCTAGTGAAGGTGGCTCAGCTAAAAAATCAGAAGAGTCAGAAAAAAGTGTAACGCCTGATCTATCAGAGCCAAGTAGTGATACACCTGCTAAATAATTAGTATCGTGGGTCCAATTAATAAGCCTTGATATTTACTTAATTAAAGTATTTATCGAGGCTTTGTTTTTTAAAGCTAACCCTAAAATTATGTCCGAAAATTCTAGAAATAAACAATCAAACCAAGCCGCATTAGCCGACTTAAGTAATGTACAAGTGATGGGAATTGTAAATGTTACTCCTGATTCCTTCTCTGATGGCGGAAAGTTTGCTCAATTTGATCAAGCATTAAAACAAGTCGAATTGATGATCGAAAACGGAGTCGATATCATTGATATTGGTGGTGAATCAACTCGTCCTGGGGCAATTGAGGTAAGTGAAACAGATGAAGTAACACGGGTTATCCCTTTGCTTAAAGCGATTAAATCCCGTTTTAATATCTGCGTCTCTATCGATACGAGTAAAGCTGTCGTCATGAATGAAGCCATAACTTATGGTGCAGATATGATTAATGATGTTAGAGCGTTGCAAAATGAAGGCTGTCTTGATGTTATTGCACAAAGTGATGTTTCAGTATGTTTAATGCATATGAAAGGCTTGCCAAAAACAATGCAACAAAGCCCTCAATATACGAGTATCATTGATGATATTGTTACTTTCTTTGAAGAACGTATTAGAAGTTGCAAAGAAAAAGGAATTAACTCTGAACGTTTAATTTTAGATCCTGGTTTTGGCTTTGGTAAAACACTTGAACATAATTATCAAATGTTAGCTCAGTTTTCTTTATTTAAAAAATTTAACTTGCCCTTGCTTGCCGGAACTTCGCGTAAGTCAATGCTAGGCAACTTACTTAATCGTGACGTTGATCAGCGATTAGCTGGGAGCTTAGCTACTGCGATTCTTGCCGTTCAACAAGGAGCTAATATAGTACGTGTACATGATGTAGCAGAAACTGTCGATGCAATCAAAATTTTAAATGCTGTTGCAAAACATCATTAGTAGGATGCAATGAATTGAAAACTTAACTGGTTATAAGCTAATACATTGAGAATTTAATAAGAAGGAAAAATAATGGCTAGTCGTAAATATTTTGGTACTGACGGAATACGTGGTTTAGTTGGTCAGTATCCAATTTCACCTGAGTTTGTGATGAAACTAGGCTATGCTGCAGGTAAAGTATTAGCTGCACAAGGTACTAAGAAGGTACTTATTGGAAAAGATACACGTATTTCAGGTTATATGCTTGAATCAGCTTTAGAAGCCGGATTTTCAGCAGCAGGCATCGATATAGGCCTATTAGGCCCAATGCCGACACCCGGTATTGCTTATTTGACTAAAACTTTTCGTGCTGAGGCAGGGATTGTTATTAGTGCATCTCATAATCCTTATTATGATAACGGCATTAAATTTTTCTCACAAGATGGCGAAAAACTCCCTGATGAGGTTGAGTTAGCAATCGAAGCAGAGCTTGATAAACCTATGGGGTGTGTTGATTCTGCTTACTTAGGAAAAGCAAGCCGCATTGAAGATGCAGCAGGACGCTATATTGAGTTTTGTAAGAGTAACTTTCCAAGTCAACTCTCGCTGGAAAATTTAACAATTGTTGTCGATTGTGCGCATGGTGCTACTTATCACATTGCTCCTAATGTTTTTCGTGAATTAGGTGCAACTGTCATTGAAGTAGGCACATCACCTAATGGCACTAATATTAATGATGGTTGTGGTGCTACATCAATGAAGATGGTTAGTGAGGCGGTTGTTGAACACAAAGCCGATCTTGGTATTGCACTTGATGGTGATGGCGATCGCTTAATGATGGTTGACCATACAGGTTATGTCATTGATGGTGATGAAGTCGTTTATATTATTGCGTGTAACGATTTGCAGTCTGGTAGTTTACAAGGCGGTGTTGTTGGTACGTTAATGAGTAATATGGGTCTTGAACTTGCTTTAGAAGAATTAGGCATTCCTTTTGCCCGCAGTAACGTAGGTGACCGATATGTAATGGAATTACTAAGAGAGAAAGGCTGGCAGTTAGGTGCTGAAAACTCAGGACACATTATTAATTTAAGTCATACATCAACTGGTGATGGTATTATTGCGGCTTTAAATGTTTTAACAGCACTTAAACAGCAAGAAAAATCATTATTTGAATTGCGTCAAGGCATGACTATGTTACCGCAAATTTTGGTTAATGTACGCTTTACCGGTGATAGTGATCCTATTAATTCACCAAGTGTACAAGCAGCTGTTGATAAAGTTAATGCTCGATTATCAGGCCGTGGACGAGTATTATTACGTAAATCAGGAACAGAGCCTTTAATTAGAGTGATGGTAGAAGGCCCCGAACTTGAAGAAGTTACTGCCTTAGCAAATGAAATTGCAGAGTCAGTTAAACTGGCAAGCTAGCAAATTTGCTGATAAAAGCAGCGATTGTCCAATAAATTTAATTGATCATTCATTGATTTTAACTTAGTACTTGTAAGTTAATCTCAGGTTAGTTAATATCTCGCGGCTTCATTTACAAAGCACTAGAAAGTGGATAGGAGATAATATATGGCTAGACGTGCAATCGTTGCTGCTAACTGGAAGATGAATGGTGATTTAGCATTAGTTGACACTATGATTTCTGGTTTAACTAACGTGAAATTACAAGATAATGTTAGTGTGGTTATTTGTCCTAGTTCCCCTTATTTATCTGAGTTTGTTGCTAAAAGAAATTCAAATAATTTAAGTGCTGTTATACATGTTGGTGCTCAAAATGTTAGTGAACACCAAAGTGGAGCTTACACTGGTCAAATTTCTACAAAAATGTTGCAGGAATTATCAGTAGAATTTGTTATTATAGGTCATTCTGAACGTAGACGTTATTATCAAGAAACCTCTACTCAAGTTGCACATAAAGTAAATGCCGTACTCAATGCAGGTTTAACACCTATTATATGCATTGGTGAAAGCGAAGCTGAACGAGCAACTGAACAAACAGAAACCGTACTTGCTTCACAATTACAGCCTGTTATTGATGAAATAGGTATAGAAAAATTTATTGATGTTGTTATTGCCTATGAACCCGTTTGGGCTATAGGTACAGGAAAAACAGCATCAAACGAGATGGCACAAGAAACACATAAATTTATTCGTCAATTTTTAGCTAAAGCTAATAAAGATGTCGCGGATAAAGTGCCTTTGTTATACGGTGGAAGCGTTAACTCGTCAAACTGTGAAGAATTATTCGCACAACCTGATATAGACGGTGGTCTTATTGGTGGTGCTAGTTTACAAGTTGAACAATTTAAAATAATTTGTTCAGCCGCTAAAGGAAAGTAAAAATGTTGTATCAAGTTTTAATTATAGCCTACGTACTTATCGCCTTAGCCTTAATTGGTTTAGTGCTAATTCAACAAGGTAAAGGTGCTGATATGGGTGCCTCTTTTGGTGCTGGTTCATCAGCAACAGTTTTTGGCTCAGGTGGTTCAGGTAACTTTTTAACTAAAACAACAACCTGGTTAGCTATTGGCTTTTTTGTTATTAGTTTAGTTTTAGGTAACCTAACGGCTAATCGTACTAAGTCTATTGATGAATGGAATGACTTAAGTGTTCCTGTTAGCGAACAAACTATACCTACCGATGCTATTCCAAGCGATATCGAAAGTGCGGAAGCTATGATGAGTGAAAACTCAGACGTTCCAACTGCTGATGATGTTGCTACTAAAGTAGAAGATGGCGATATACCTAACTAGCATCAGAGTTAACTTTTTCAAGTTATAATATAAACCTAGTTTTGCGCGGATGTGGCGGAATTGGTAGACGCGCCAGCTTGAGGGGCTGGTGACTTAGGTCGTGGGGGTTCAAGTCCCCCCATCCGCACCACTAGATTATATTTAAAATCAAGAGCTTATATAAGCTCTTTTTTTTGGTCCGATTTCCCATATATTATATTTAAATACTTTCGATTATTTAACGATTCATCGTTTATTTTCAAACTTAACCTAGTTTTATTGATTGTTACCTATAAGCTTTATTTTTCTATTAACATAATTTTATTTAATACTCCCATCATACTGCTTTATACCAATCTCACTAACTATGTGATTATTTCTACTTGCTAAAATCACCAACTACATCCTTATTTAATAATTAGAACAACTAGTTATTGAAATAAATGCTTTGTATTTGGCAATTTTTCTACGTATAAAATTGTTCACTTAATTAATGAAACAGGTATTACTGACAACATAATTTACTCTTGTAGTTACTTTTAGCTGCATCCCTTAAAAGTTTAAGCTCAGAGATACTTTGCAGTAATAGCAGATTGCTTATTTTTTTGATAAATGTGTGAGGTTATTCGTGTTATTGAAAGGATAGGTGCTCGTAATGGTGAAACAGCAAGTCAAGTAACACAAGTGACTGAGCATATGGCTGAATTTCTTCAAGAGCTTACTGAAAGCTCTAAGCAAGTAGATATAATGGCTGAGAAATTACAGCAACTGGTTGAAACTTTTAAAGTTAGTTAATAGTTCGCTACTAACTAACTTTAAAATTAAATGATTTTAGATCAACTAATAGCGATTAAACCTGTAGATACCAATAGAGCAAAACCAATAGTTACAGTGAGAAGAGAGATTAATGTTGATAGTATGATTATTTTCGCTGCTAAATCAGCGTTGCCGCCCATCGCTTCTACCATAATTAAACTAGCTGTTGCTGTGGGTGACGCTGTTAACAAAAATAACACACCAGCTGCTTTAGGATCGATTGGTAAAATAAATAGCAATATTACCAAAATTAGTGGGCTTAAAATAATCTTACCAAAACTTGCCATCAAGGCAGGCTTCAAGTTTTGCTTTAATTGTTGAAAATTTAATGACCCACCAATGGCGATTAACGCTAAAGGTAGAGTCATTTGTGCAATATACTGGTTACTTTGTAAAATTAGAGCAGGGGTTTTGAAACCTATTAAGTTTGCAACTAAACCCGCGGTTATTCCAATAATTAATGGGTTTTTAATAATATCTTGAATATTTTTTTTAATAGAGCCACTTTGCTGATTTAAGCTATTATTAAGGGTAAAAATAGACAGTAAATTATATACAATAATCGTTGCTGCTGTTGGTATTGTCGCGATAGCAATGCCTTTATCCGGATAAGCATTCGCACATAAAGCTAAACCTACAATAATTAAATTACCTCTAAAAGCTCCTTGAACAAAAACCCCTTTATCCCGGTCAGCACCAACAAACTTGAATGCCGTATAATGGCTTATAATGAATACAATAACGGTAGTTAATAATATTAATGCAATATGGGAAACATTAATAAGTTGTTTAAAATCATGAGATGCAGTACTGGTAAATAAGATAATGGGTAGACCAATATTGAAAATGAATTTAGACGAGATACGAATAAACTCTTTATTAATGAATTTTATATGAAATAACCATGTACCTAACGTTATTAAGATAAATATTGGCGCGGTGATTTGGAGGGCTATAGGTAAGAGTGAAAAAATATTTTGGTTATATTCCATTGTGCGTTTGGTCTTTGTTTATTTTACTAGCGATTAACTTTTTATTTTACGTTATTTCTCCCATAAAAACTCGGTTAACATTAGGTATTGTTTATATTATTAAGTGCTTATATGTTTTATATATTACTAGCGCAATATACGATTTTAGCTGTTTACTGTCTTGTCATCATTTTTATTGTTGTCGATGTTGGGGAACTCAAGACAGAAACAAGAGCCACTGCCTAATGTAGATTCAATTAATACTTTTCCTTTATGCTTATCCATTATTGTTTTAACAATCGTTAAGCCGACACCACTTCCATCTGTTGTTGATAGTCTCTCAAATATAGCGAATACTAATTCGTGATATTTAGGGTCTATCCCAATACCATTATCTTTTACACAAATGGTAGTGGAAGATAAGGTCTGTTGTGTGTATATATCTATTACTAAAGGGACCGATGGGTTACGGTAGCGGATAGCATTACTTAATAAGTTAAGTAATGCTTCACCGAATAATCGTGGGTTTGCATCTACCGTATTTAAATTATCGGTAATGTTTATTGTAGCGTTGCTCTCATTTATAGCTTCTTCAAGAACTCGACATTGTTCTTCAATTATTGTTTGTACATTAACTTGAGAAATAGCAATAGTTTGTTGAACAATACGAGATAAATCGAGTAAATCAGTTAAAAGGCTTTCCATATTTTTAACATTTTCAATGATGCGAGTCAGTCGATGCACTTGCTTTTCGGTTAATGTTGATAACAATTCTGATTTCAGTTGTTGAGTGAATGCTGAAATAGTAACCAATGGTGATTTAAGATCATGAGATACAGTATAAATAAATTGCTCCATTTCTTTATTTTTATTTATTAACTTTTTATTTAACGTATTGGCTTGTTGTTTTTCTTTTTTAAGATCTTTCATGATGCTCACTAAAGTTGCTTGTGAGCGTGTCATCTCTGTTTTTTGAGTTTCCATTTTAATATTTAATGCATTACTTTTATTAAGCTTATGTTGTTGTTCTTTAAAAAAGAATCTGACAATAGCGACTAATGTTATGAGAAGTGCAATCAAAACAATAAGACTTAATTTAAGACTACGCTCTACTAAATCAGTCATTAGTGCTTCAAGTGTGAGTGTAATCTTATTGTATGCCAAGGTGATTTCAATGTGAGAAGGCTCGTCATTATAACGAAGAAATTTGTCTAACTCATGTGTGGTCATTTCTTTATCAAGGAGTTCTGGAAGTGATAAAAGATGCTCATTATAAGCAGATAACATATTTCTTGTATCTTGCATGTTGAGCTCTCCAAGTATTAAAGCGCCTTGTCGCTCAAATTTACTTAATAGAAGTTTTGCAATACGATAATTCTCAAAAGCATTTTCTCGATAGCTAGGCTCATTCGGTCGTAAAATAGCATTTTTAAAATTATGTATTAGGCCGACATAACCAATTTGATTTTGAAGTTCAATGAGAGAAGCATATATTTCAGTTCTGCTCTGTCTGATGTCTTTTTGTTTAGCAACGAAATTTAACGCTATAAATATTTCAAGTGAAATAAAAAAAAGTAGTAGTGTCGCGAGTATAATATTGTTGGATTTCATGGGTGATCACAACGTAACTCTCTAACCAACAATATAACTGTTGAAAGATTATTAAATTTTATAGGTGTATATTTTATTGAATTCATGTATTTATATTCCTATTTTGTCTTATTGTAATTGTTCGTTATTCTGCTTTTGGAAAACATAGCTCTATACACGTTCCTTTATGCAATTCAGATATTAGTGTTACCGTACCGTTTTGCTTTTCCATTGCGGCTTTAACGATATTCAAGCCAACCCCTGTACCTGTATTCGCATCTTTATTCATTTGTTCAAAGATATGAAACACTCGTTCATGGTTTGATTTATCTATACCAATACCATTATCACAGATAAATAGTGAAACAGAAGTATTACATTCTTTAGTATATACTTTTACTTGTAGATCTCGTTTATGGCTTTGATATCTAATTGAATTTTTAAAGATATTATCAATACATTGAGACAGGAGGGTTTTATTTGCCCATAAGAGGTGTAAAGGCTCGGATATAATTAATGTAAATTCCGTTTTTTTATATTCAGGCAGTACTCTTTGCCAATTTTTTTCAATGAGTTTTGTTACATTAAGTGAGGTTTTCGTTATTTCTGTATTCATAATCTTTGAAAGTTGTAACAAGTTGCTCAGTAATGTCCCCATATGTGTTACATTTTCAATAATTCTTTTGAAGCGATGTTTTTGCTTTTCTGATGTATAGGTTGATAACTCGTTAGCTAATGTTGAAGTAAAACCGTTAATAGTCACTAAAGGCGACTTTAAATCATGGGATACAGCGTATACAAATTGTTCTAGCTCTTTATTTTTTGATTTTAGTGTTTTTGCTAATGCCTTGGATTTAGATAAAAGGTTATCTTGAACTTGCACAGCTTTTCTCAACTCTAATTGCAAAACAACTTGCTGGGCGATTATTGTCAGCTGTTTTTTTTGAATATCAGTTAATATTGATGGCTTATTGTTGAGCACACAGAGTGTACCTAACCGAAGACCGTTAGGTGTTATTAGTGGTGCTCCAGCATAGAACTTGATATTAGTTGGCCCCGTTACTAAAGGGTTATCGTGAAATCTCTCATCTTTGTCGGCATTTTTTACTTCGAATACTTGTTCATGGTGAATAGCGTGCGCACAAAACGCAATATCTCGAGGGGTTTCTTGTACTGTAACACCGAGGTGAGATTTGAACCATTGCCGTTTCTCATCAATTAACGAGATAAGGGCAATAGGCATATTACAAACACTTGATGCTAACTCAGTAAGTTGGTCATAGTTTTGTTCAGGTAGCGTATCTAATATCTGATATTCATTTAAAGCCGCCAGTCGAGAGGATTCGTTGTCAAGAATTGGTGCAGATTTCATTGCTAAACGCTCCTTTATCAATTATATAGATTGTTATAAATCTGATAACAAAGAATACTTTTCTATTTATCTTTGTTCCTGTAATTTTACTTCTAATAAATCGGCAGGCATGGGCATGCCAAGGAGGTATCCTTGAAATTTATCAATTTTAAGTTTACGGCAAACCTTTAGCTGGTTTTTCGTTTCAATGCCTTCGGCAACTACGGTAAAGTTTAGTAACTTTAACATAAGAGTTACGGCTTCTAATAAGCTATTCTTTTTATCAGTATTTAATTCATCTTCTTGCAATGTTTTATCTAATTTAACGATATCAATGGGATAATTGTTTAAATGTGATATTGAGGAAAATCCCATACCAAAATCATCCAAGGCAATTTTAAAGCCTGCAGATGAAAGGGAATTGAGTGTTTGTCGAGTAATATTATCGTTGTCAAGTAAAGCGGTTTCAGTGATTTCTAATATGATAGTGTCAGGTTTAACTCCATATTTTTGTGCTGCATATTTAATTTTTTGAGTCAGTTGAGCATTTTGTAATTGGATTGCTGAAATGTTAATTGCTAAGGTAAAATTGTTATCATACTTAGTCTGCCATGATGCTAAATTAGCTAAGGCTGTGTCGATGACCCATTGGCCTAAGTCATGAATTAAACGTGTTTCTTCTGCAATAGGGATAAACTCATCTGGGGTATATGAGTTTGGGGTGTCAGGCCACCTAATAAGAGCTTCAACGCCTTTAATGTTTTCACTGTTGGCACAAAAAATAGGTTGATAAAATAAGCGAAAGGATGAGTTCTTAATTATTTCATTCATTTCATTTCTGATAAAGAAACGACGGTTAAATTCATTTTGATAATGTAATTCATAAAAGCATAGTGTGTTTTTACCATTCTTTTTTGCTCTATACATGGCGACGTCGGCATATTTCATTAGTTGATCATGGCTATTTGCATCATCTGGGTATAACGCCGCACCAATGCTCACTGTACAGTCCATTCTCTGACCATCGATTAAGAAAGGCTGTTGAAATGATTGTAAAATACGACTAGCAATCATATTAACTTCTTCTGCAGAGTTTATATTCGCTAAGGTTATTGCAAATTCGTCACCGCCTAGTCGGGCAAAGCCATCGTTGATTCTTAGGCAATTTTTGACTCTAGCGACTAACTCAACTAGAAGTATGTCTCCAGCGTGATGACCTAATGAATCATTAATATGCTTAAAATCATCTAGATCTAAAATGAGCATGCCAACAGAAAGCTTTAAACGATCACTATTAGCAATCATAATGTTTAACGTTTCATCGAAATAATGACGATTATGTAAGCCAGTTAATTGATCAGTTTCAGCCATATTCTTTAAGGCCAAATAACTTTCCTGCATTCTTTGTTCCATTTCAAAGCGCTTTTTAGAGTGAATAATTGCTTGAGATAGCTTAATATGTGAAATGTCGCTTTTAGGAATAAAGTCTTGTGCACCAGCTTCAATACAATTGAGGGCGATTGATATATCTTCTGCGGCACTAATAACAATAATTGCTGTATTACCTAAATTGGGACGTGAACGCATCTCAATAATCATTTCAATACCATTAATTTCAGGCATATGATAGTCAAGTAATATAATATCGAATACTTCTTCATCGATTAATACAAGCGCTTTTGCTACACAATCAGTTCCTTTGATTTCATAATTATTTTCTAAAGATGTTCCTAGCGCTCTTTTTGCAAGTGCGATATCAATTTCATTATCATCAACAATCAGTATTTTCATTGCAGAATAAATCCTTTTAAGCATAACTTTTAGACGTTTTAAGTAATTATTTTCTAAGTAAAAATGAAAAAACTGTCGTTGGAAAAGTTAAAAATATATACACGAAAATATTTTAATCACCCTAAAGTGTTTTTATTTACTAAGAGTTTGTACTTTAAATTAATATATGACTATGCTTAATAAATATACATTTTATTATGTACCTTTACACTAGCAGCACATATTAATATTGTCTAATTTTGAACTATTAAATGTACTCTTAAAAAAATAACAACGGATTACATAAAGCATGCGAGTGATAATTATAGAAGATAACACTGATCATTTTGATATTATTGACGATGCATTTATGTCGATTACGGAAATAGATGTGGAGGTAGTTCGGGCTGATACCTTAACTAAAGGGAAGCGTTTACTATTATCAGAAAATTTTGATATATGCTTGTGTGATTTACAACTTCCCGATTCAACTATAATTGAAACCGTAGAATGGCTAAGTTCACAAACTAATCCATTACCTATAGTGACATTAACATCATTAAACAGTAGTGATGTTGCACGAAATTTGCTGAAAAAAGGGATACAAGACTATTTACCAAAAGACTCTTTAACTCCTGCTTTACTTTATAAAACATGTTTATATGCTATTGAGCGATTCCGTCATCAAAAAATAGTGGCGGGATACAACCAAGATATGCAAGTATTTTGTGCTAGCTTATCTCATGATTTTAACGGGCATATTACCCGTATAATGGGCGTATCAAGATCATTAAAATCAGACTTAATGGAACGAACTAGCTGCACACCAACGGAATTGAAGTGGTTTGAGTATATTGAAAAAAGTACAACAGAAGTACATAAATTAGTATCTAATTTGCATAGTTACCTGTCTGTAGGTTATACCGATCAGGTTTTTGAGTCCGTTTGCGTAAAGTCAGTGATTGAAAATGTAACTTCTTCCCTTAAAGGTGCTCTGCAAGTAGATTTCGAATTAAATATACCTAATGAATTAACGACTATTCAAGGCAATAGTACTTTACTTCAAATATTGTTCCAAAATTTAATTGTTAATAGTATAAAGTTTAATAATGGTTACCCTATTATTGATATATCTGTGCGAGCGCATGGCAATCATGTTGATGTTATTTTGAAAGATAATGGTATTGGTTTCGAGCAAAAACATGTACAAAAAATATTTTCACCATTTAATCGCCTTGCCAATGGCATGAAATTTGGCGGTTCAGGTTTAGGGTTAAGTATCGTTAAGCGTATTATTGAGCATCATAATGGCAGTATTGAGGCACATTCAGAGTTAGGTGTTGGTAGTCAATTTATCCTAAAATTTAACAAAGAATGATTACACATTTTAGTAATTAAAAGGTTGTTTTAAAATTAATTAAACCACTAGAGGACGTAACGTGGATAATCTTAAGCTAATGTCGGCATTAATGGTAGAAGACAATATTGATCATGCAGAATTGATGATGGATGCTTTCAATGAATTTAATATTAAAAATTCAATAACGCATGTAATGGATGGTGAGGAGGCTATTGCTTACCTAAGAAACGAAGCTCCATTTGAAGATCTTCATAAATTTACTCGCCCTGATATTGTATTTTTAGATATTAGAATGCCTAAACAAAGTGGTATTGCTACCTTAAAAATAATGAAAGAAGACGCTCTGCTCAAAGATATTCCTGTGGTGATGATTAGTACGTCAAACACGTCACCAGAAATAAAAGAATGTTATGGTTTAGGCGCTAGTGGTTTTGTTACTAAACCGTTAAAGTTTGAAGACTTTACAAAGAAAATGAAGGAGTTAAATTATTATTGGGTACTCACTGCTGAGTTACCGACAAAATAAATTATTGATACAACCTCATACTAAAATAGCACTGTGTATACCAGTTTATGCTTGACAAAGGTACAGTTCTTATTGCATTTATATATTTCCAAAAGCTAATTAAACAATAAAAAATTTAATAAGTAAAATTTATTAAATCAATGTTTAAATTAAAGCAGCAAAAGTCGAATTTAATTGAGTTATTTTTTAAAATATAACACAATTAAATTCGACTAAAATTACTTAGCTAAGATACCAATAAGCAGCACTATATCGTTAATTGATTTATCGTCTTATTACAAATCAATGCAGCCATTATTTAATTTCTACCGTCGCTTGTGTATGCTTATCAGCCTTAGTTTCATTATGAAAACCCAATTGATTTAACTGTTAGCTCTGCTCGCAAGCGAACTGCTATTTTTTCAATCTGGGAAATAACACGATTCGTTTAAAAGAGATATTACATGTCTAAAACAAATTCAAATAACCCAGCCTATTCTCCTGCTGCCGGTGGTTGGGGCGCACTGAAAAGTTCAGCTAAACATATTATTCAAAGTGAAAATGCTATGAAGGGCGTAAAAGCCTTACTTCGAGCAAATCAACCAGGAGGCTTTGATTGCCCTGGTTGTGCTTGGGGGGATTCATCAACGGCTGGCAAAATAGATTTTTGTGAAAACGGTGTAAAAGCAATTGCGTGGGAAGCAACTAGTAAACGTGTTGATGCTACTTTTTTTAAGCAACATTCAATAACAGAATTAAAAAGCTGGGATGATCACTCACTTGAAAAAAGTGGCCGCTTAACTGAACCAATGTTTTATGATGGCGAGAGCGATCATTATCAACCAGTTAGTTGGAATAAAGCCTTTAGTATAGTTGCCGATAGCCTTGCTGATTTGTCTTCGCCTAATGAAGCATTATTATATACATCGGGTCGAGCAAGTAATGAAGTTGCCTATATGTATCAATTATTTGGTCGAGTACTTGGCACTAATAATTTTCCTGATTGCTCTAACATGTGTCATGAGGCATCGGGAGTAGGCATGACAAATAGCCTTGGTACTGGTAAAGGTACCGTTACCATGGAAGACTTTAATAAAGCGGATGCTATTTTTGTTTTTGGTCAAAACCCAGGAACTAATCACCCGCGTATGTTGGGCACATTACGTAAAGCAAGTAAGCGCGGTGCTACGATTGTTTCGATTAATAATTTAAAAGAGCGCGGCTTAGAAAAGTTCTCAGATCCACAAAGTGCAAAAGAAATGATTCTTTTTACAGGCACTAAAATTAGCCAATATTATTTTACACCGCGATTAGGTGGTGATATGGCCTTATTACGTGGTGTAGCAAAAAGTTTATTTGAAAGATTTGAACAAGATAAATCAGTACTCGATATGGAATTTATTAATGAACATTGTCAAGACTTTGAAGCATATAAACGCAGTGTTGAATTAAGCTCATGGGATAAAATAATTAGCCAATGTAGCTTAACAAGAGAAGATATTGATCAAATAACCGATATCTATGTAAGTAGTAAGAAAGCAATTTTTACATGGGCAATGGGAATTACTCAACATAGTCACTCAGTGGCGACAGTAAGAGAAATTGTTAATGTACTGATGTTAAGAGGCAATATTGGTAAAACAGGAGCTGGTGCATGTCCTGTGCGTGGACATTCAAATGTACAAGGTAACCGTACAGTTGGTATTAATGAAAAACCGTCTATGGACTTTCTTGATGCATTAGCACAAAAATATTCGTTTAGCGTTCCTCGTGATGATGGTTTTAACACCGTTGAATCAATTCACGCAATGTTAGCCAATAAAGCTAAAGTTTTTATTGCATTAGGTGGCAATTTTGCTGCTGCTACTCCTGATACTAAACGTATATATACGGCATTATCGCAATGTGATTTAACGGTTCAAATTAGTACTAAACTTAATCGTAGTCATCTGATGACAGGAAAAAAAGCACTGATTCTCCCTTGTTTAGGTCGAACTGAAATAGATACTCAACAAAGCGGTGAACAATGTATTACCGTAGAAGATTCTATGAGTATGGTACATAGTTCACGAGGGCAAAATGAACCAGCCTCTGTGCACTTACGTTCAGAAACAGCAATTATTGCAGGAATAGCAGCAGCTTCTGTGGGCGATAAAGTCGTGAATTGGCATAAGTTAGCCAGTGATTATGCTTATATCCGTGAAGATATTAGCGAGGTTATTCCTGGATTTGAACAATATAATGAGCAAATAAAAGCGAGACGAGGTTTTTATTTAACCAACCCCGCAGCGAAGCGTCAATGGAACACGCCAACTAAAAAAGCGATGTTCTCAACAGCCTCATTACCCGAAGAGTTAGCGCATGAAAAGGTGAAAGATAGAACTGATAATATGGTGCTGACATTACAAACGCTACGTTCTCATGATCAATATAATACAACCATTTATGGTATGGATGATCGTTACCGAGGTGTTTATGGCGAGCGTAAAGTTATTTTTGTCAATGCTGACGATATGAAAGCATTATCGTTAGAGCAGGGGGATTATGTTAAACTTACCACAATTTCAAACGATGATATTGAACGTTCAGTCGAAAGCTTTAAAGTGGTTGAGTATACTATACCACAAGGTTGCGTAGCCGCTTACTACCCTGAAACGAATCCTTTGGTGCCCCTTGAAAGTATTGCCGATGATTGTGGCACGCCAACCTATAAATCTATTCCTATTTCATTAGAGAAAGTATAAAGTTAATCGTTGTTCATTTAATGGATAAAGGCAATACAAACGTAAAAAAGAGGCCGATAGCAGGCCTCTTTCTTGTCTCTAGATTATTTTAGAGTTCGGAAACAGATAAAATTATTTTATTTCTTAACCATTTATTTGCAGGATCTAAATCTACTTTATTGTGCCAATACAAATGAACATCAACATCAGGTAAACTCACCGGTAAAGGAAAAATAACTAAATCAAGTAATTGAGCGTACATCATTGCGGTAACTTTTGTTATGGTAAATAGCATATTGTTATTTGTAATAACTCTGCAAGCTGAGAATGAATGTTGACACCTTAAGCCTATTTTTCGTTGGAGCCCTAATCGAGCGAGTTCAAAGTCTTCAATACTTGTACCCACTGAACGAGATGATACTAACACGTGATCTTGGGCAAGATATTCGTCCAAACTTAGAGTCGATTGTATATCGGGGTGATTTTTTCGAGCAAGAACCACTAGCTCACTTTGTTCTAACTTGGTATGTGAAATGTTTTCGCTAACAGGTAAAAGTGTATCTATCGCCAAGTCAATATCACCACTAACAAGTTTATTTTCTATATTACTACGATTTACCCGTCTACTACTCTGAAGCTTAATTAATGGTGCTTCTTTTTTTAAACGCTGCATCAATGGCGGAAGATAAGACGCTTCTAGGGTGCCATGTAATGAAATATTAAAACTTTTACGCGATATTGAAGGCTCAAATTGACGAGATTGTGCTAAACATACTTGTAATTGTCGTAAGGCTTCTCGAACATCAGCAATCACATTATTGGCTACTGCGGTTGGGCGCATCTTATTACCTTGGCGAACAAACAAAGGATCACCAAAATGATCACGCAGTTTACTTAATGAATGACTAATTGCTGGTTGTGATAAGTTAAGTGCTGAGCCCGCCTTAGTAATATTTCCTTCGCAATATATGGCTTCAAATACCACAAATAAGTTTAAATCTATTTTCATTAAATCTCCCCACTAACCCCAATTTATTATTATTAATATCATATTTAGTATTCTTTATATGAATATAGTTATATTTTTATTATTCGTATTTTTAATTTAAATGTTGTACCTAATATAGTCAAGTAGTATGAATATCATTAATAATGGTTATTGAATCAACTGTCTGTGTACATTATTAATACTAGGCTTTTAAAGATTACCGGTCTTCAATTTATTATGAAGAAAAGTTTGTGTATAGAGATTAATACTACAACCATTAAATAAATATCACTAAATCAAACAGTCTAACTGAGTAACAATTCTTTTATTGGCGCACGCTTTTATTTACCATTTTGTTATAAAAGATCAAATTAAACTTGCAAATACAAATGAGAGTGATTATCATTTGTTTTTTAAGGGGTGAAATATTCCTATTAAATAGGGCAATAAAGTATTGCTTCGAATGATCTGCGATCATTTAAAAATAATAAATCAGTGAGGTAGCATAAATGGAACATCAACAATGGCAGTCGCTGCTAAAGCTTGGTAATCATTGCTTTCATGAGAAGGAATGGAGTAAAACTGAATATTTTTATAGCGAAGCATATGACTTATTAGCTTTTTCTTATCGTAATAATCCTATGTGTGCTGACACGTTAATGGCTTGGGTTTGTTCATGTAATAACTTGTCTGCGCTTTATGAACATCAAGGAAACATCAGTTTAGCATTAAGGTTTTTGATGGTTCCCCACGAATACCTGTTAGAAGTAACTAACGCTAAAGTAGATGATGAAGACATTAAGTTAATTGCTTTTAAAGGCCTTTCATTAACACTATCTCCCATACTACTGTTCAACAAAAAGCACGTCATTTGTGATAACTGCATTGGCAGGTTTGACTCATTAAAATTATTACTACAGCAACAAGAAAACGTTATTCATTAATACTAAAAAGGAAAATTAGATGTTTAGGTTATATATCGTCATTTTATTGTTATCAGTTTCTGCTCCAAGCTTTTCGCATTCAGGTCATGATCATAGTGATCCTATGGCAGGGCTCATTCATTTACTCTGGGTTGCTCCTCTCGTTATTGGTATTGGTTTAATTATTTATCAATTTACAAAAAAGCACCGTTTTTTTAACAAGAAAAAGTAAGGTACTTATAATGATTTTTGATCTATTAGCTAAAATTGATACTAAATATCCCTTCGATCAAGCTGTCGCGCATTGTGATATACCTTGTAAAATTTATGATCCTATTACAGCACAACTAGCAGTGCTTACAATGATCAGAATGGTTGATTTGTTAAATGAATTAAAAGACTGTGAATCGTTAACTCTCGAGCAACAAGCGACATTTATTCGTTTAGTTAATGAAAAAGAAGCACATGGAAATAAAGTAAAAGAAGAGATACTTATTATTTGGGGAGATTATATAAAGCAACCTCAATTAGATAGTCATCAAAATTTGCACGCACTAACACATGAAATTATGTTGGCAGCTTCTAAGGCGAAACAAAGCATAAATCGTGAAGCTAGTGTAAAACTATTAGATAAAGTAAATCAGTTTGTTGAAATCTTTTGGGAAACTAAAGGCGTTGAAGTTTATCGTGCTATTTGCCCTTATCCACCAGCAGAATCTTTAAGCTACCCAGTACTAAAGTCGATTTAATGGTTGTGCTTAAATTGTTAACTGTAAAAAATAAAAAGAGTGGCAGTTTATCTGCTGAAAAATTAAAACCAGATAATAAAACCCAATGTTTTGGGCTAGTTATAGGGATGTCTAAACTTAAAAAGAGTCAATGATGAATCATTCACTCAATTTTGTATTAGCTAAAGCTTATAATTTAACAAATAAGGTATCGCTACCTTGTTATCGTAGAATGCTATTACCGGTTTTTCTTTGTATTCTGCTATTTCAGCCAAAAACGCATGATCTTATGCTTACCGTACTTGCTGATGCTTTTTGGCAAGTAGCTGTTTTTGTCGCCTTTACATTAGCTATTTATCATTTATTTGCCAATAAGCTTAGCTGTTTATACGTTAGTAAAAAGGGTGAACGTAAGCCTATTTATGAAGTGCTAACCGCAAGTGCCATGGGAGTGTTACCTGGGTGCGGTGGTGCCATTATTGTCATTACTCAATTTGTAAAAGGTCAAATGGGCTTTGGATCTGTTGTTGCGGTTTTAACTGCCACAATGGGGGATGCCGCATTTCTTATACTAGCAACAAAGCCTGTAACAGGTTTAATGGTCGTTGCTATATGTTTATGTGTTGGTATTTTATCTGGTGTTATTGTTAATGCAATACATGCTCCTAGCTTTTTACGTCAAACGGTAAAGGAACTAACAATTTCCGAAAAAGCCACTCCTATAGGAAAAGAGTTACCTAAAGCCTTAAAAATACAAGGCCTCTTATGGCAATGGTTGTTAATACCTTGTGTCGTCATTAGTTTTTTATTTGCAGGTCAGGTTGATGTTGCCTCGTTAATTGGCCTGAATAATGTAACATTGCAAATGATAGGGGCAGCTTTATGCTTAGTGTTAATTATATTGTGGGCTATTACTAGTGAAGTCACTAATTTTGAATCAATTGTCGCTGAGGATAAAAAATCAAGGCATGATAAAGTCTTTCAAAAAGTCGCTTTAGATACTAATTTTGTTGTTTGTTGGGTTGTCGTGGCGTTTATCGTTTTTGAATTGGCAATGCGCTATGGCGATTTGCAATTAGCCGCTATATTCATTGAATACAGTGCGCTCTCGCCATTAATTGGCGTTTTAGTTGGCGTGATCCCTGGTTGTGGCCCTCAAATTATAACAACTTCTTTGTATTTATCTGGTGCTATCCCATTATCAGCACAAATAGGTAATGCTATTAGCAACGATGGCGATGCCTTATTTCCTGCTATTGCGTTATCACCACAAGTTGCATTGGTTGCAACTCTTTACTCTACCATTCCTGCATTAACCGCTGCTTACGGCTATTATTGGCTATTTGAATAAGGAAATTTAATTTCTTTAGCGTCGATATAAAATTTAATATACGAGTTAGTTTCATATTGCTTATACCGGCTTTAACCGTAAATAACGTGTTAAATCGCTATTGATTCTCATTTTTTATTTCACGAGATGTTAAAAAATCGCGTTTGTTGCTCATCTCTTATTGAGGACTTATTAAGATGTTCACGATCTAATCGATGTCACCAAAGACCATTTAAGCGAGATTGCTAATGAGTTTGTGTTATTAATACAAGCAGTTCAAAGATTAGGTGTTATAGACAAAGATAAAAACGCGAAATACCTAACGATTAATGTACAAATTCAAATTACAGGCTTGCGTATCTTTACCAAAATGAGTAGTGTTGAACGCCTATTTAAGGTCAAAATTGACGATATTTTTAATCACTACCCGTTGTCATTTTTCCTTTAGCTAATTTGTGGAGTTGGTATGAATCATCAAGTGATTTTATTTGATATAAACGAGACTGTATTAAACCTAAGTATTTTAAAACCTACATTTAAACAATATTTTGGTGATGAAAACCATATGGATAGATGGTTTTCAATGCTACTGCATTCTTCAACAGTATGTTTAGTCACTGATGTTAAAACAGACTTTAAAAGTTTGGCATTAGCCGCATTAAAATCGATAGCGGGTCGATTAGCACTAACATTGTCTGATGAAGAGTACGCTAACATACTTAATACATTAGCGAGCCTGCCAGCACATAGTGATATAAAACCAGCGTTGGTAAAATTACGTGCGGCTGGCTTTACTCTTATTGCTTTTTCAAACTCTTCATCAAGTTTACTTTCGTCTCAACTAACCAATGCGGGCTTAAATGAATATTTTGATGATGCCATTTCTGTTGAAAGTGCTGGCACGTTCAAACCGTCTAATAACGCTTACCAGTATGCTGTAAATAAACTGGCTGTTCCTGCTAAGGATATTAGATTAGTTGCCGCACATGATTGGGATACGCATGGGGCATTAAGTGCTGGCTTAAAAGCTGCTTTTATTGACAGGTTTGGAGCACCGTATAATCCTTTATATATAACACCAGACATAATAGCGTCTACTATGGAAGGTATTGCCGAGCAAATTATCAAAAGTAAAAGATGATAATTTAATGATTTAGTTGCAGATCAAGCAGCCGTTATAAATTCAAATTCTTGATTAAAGTAAGATATAAACACTATCACGCTTTGTGCCCCAAAACGTGATAGTGCAAAGTTTTTAAATAACTATTTCAGCTATTTAGAAGATGTAAACCGATCCTCATCCTGATAGACAACTATGTCACCAAAGCGGTCATTCACTTTTGAAATATTAACGATCACTTTGTGCGCATTGCTGACTTTATCATTTATTTTTTTGCCATATATTTTCTAATGAAAAAGCTTTTAGTTTGTAATAGATTGAAATTATGTGATATTACTACGCATTAAAGCAAGGGTATGGAACTTATTAGGCCACCCATAATAACGTGGATGAAATTCAATCCATAAACTAAGCTTAATTTACCTTGATTAAGTTTGGTGATTATTATGCCTAAGCCACG
>NZ_JAHKQD010000017.1 GCF_018860915.1 Colwellia sp. C2M11 | reverse complement strand
AAACGCGCTTCATCCTGAAACCAAACGTCTACTTGCTTAAGGGCTATAGCTAAAGGGATCTTAGCGATCATTTCAAATTGGAGTTTTTTTAAAGGTTTTTTGTGCCTCTAGTGATTGTTTAGGATGTTTTGAACGTGTTGTGACCCAACTTAAACCAAGCTTATTAGGTTAATGGGTGAAAACTACTTTTGTAAGTAAAATTTTTTGTACCATATGATTGAATATATTTTCTTGTAAGCGTTCCCCTTTAGTTAATGTACTATTTTTAAATCTACTCAGTTTTTCCTCTTTATTGTGGGCAATTCGTTAGGTGATCTTTAAATATTTTTCTACGTTTGTTTTAAGCTCACCATCAAAAAAAACAGTGAGGAAACGCTAAATAGCAACTTCCTATATGGTTGTTTTTAGCGTTTCGTTTTTCTCTTTATTTATATTGTAATATAATATTGCAAATATAAACATCATATGTTTAACTATATACTACTTATTAAATAAAAATTATATGGCTATTATTAATATTGTTACTACAGTATTCAACGCTACGTCTTCTCATATAGCCAAAAAAGGTTAAAGATAAATGAAAATAGAATGCATAAATACTCACCACATAAGATGTGAGTTGAAAGAACCTTTTGGATTCTCTCAATGGTTTTATAACCAACGTAATGTGTTGCTTATTGAGATCATTGCAGACGATGGAACAGTAGGTTGGGGTGAATGTTATGGTCCTGCTGATGTGACACAAGCGGCTGTCGAGAAGTTTTACGCACCCAGAATACTCGGTATGGATGCTGTTTCTACTGAAACCATTTGGCACCATATGTGGCGTGCATCATTAGATTTCGCCCGCTCAGGTATTATGATGGGCGCAATGTCTGGTATAGATATGGCTTTATGGGATTTAAAAGCTAAAGCACTTGGCTTAAGTGTTAGCCAATTAATGGGCGGCGCAGCTAGATCTACAGTTCCATGTTACGCAACTGGTATGTATTTCCAAGAAATACCTGAAGCTCAGTTGCTTGATAAGTTAGTAGCTGAAGCTGTTAGTTATACAGAACAAGGCTTTAAAGCGATGAAGATTAAGGTCGGTAAAAATATCGATTTTGATATAAAGCTTATTCAATCGATGCGCAAAGCTATGCCAACAACAGTTTTGGCTGCTGATTCAAATCACGCCTACGACTTACCAGAAGCAATTAAAATAGCCAAATATCTTGAAGAAAATGACTATCATTGGTTTGAAGAGCCACTAAGTCCAGAACATCCTGACTTATTTAGACAACTACAAAATAAAACTAGTGTAGCTATAGCTACTGGTGAATGTGAACAAACACGTTACGGTTTTAAAAAGCTTATCGAACAAGGTGGCGTTCAATTAGTTCAAGCCGACTTAGCCTATTGTGGGGGTATAAGTGAAGCATTAAAAATACGTACGATAGCTTCTGCCAATGGTTTGAATATGATCCCACATGTTTGGGGAACTCAATTAAATTTGGCCGCTGCTACTCATTTCTTAGCTACTAGCTACTCAGAGCCTGGACGCTCTGAATCTAAAAATCTATTTTTAGAGTATGACCGCACTGAAAATCCTTTGCGCGATAACCTTTATAAGGTCAGTGTAGAAGTTATTCAAGGTGAAGCAATTGTCCCTACTGCACCGGGTCTTGGGGTTGAAATAGACCGCGATGCGTTAACTGAATTTACAATATGTACGACGGAATCAAAATGAACGATATTCAATATAAAATGATAATTAATGGTGAACGAGTAAGTTCATCAACTTCTTTTCCGGTATTTAATCCTGATAATGAAGAACATGTAGCCAGTGTGCCACAAATTGAAGCGCAGCAAGTTGAAGATGTGCTAATTGCGGCTGAGCAAGGCTTTAATAAATGGTCAAAAGTATCTATTGCAGACAGAGAAAAATTAATCTTGGCTTATGCCAATTTACTTGAAGCCCATAAAGATGAAATCATCGATATTCTTATCAGTGAATCAGGTAAGCCACTAGATAATGCCGAATATGATTTTGGTATGTTGGTGACTTGTTTACGTTATTTCAGCGAAGAAGCAAAACGCGTAGAACAACCAGTCATTGTCGACCCTGATGGTAGGTTCCATCATTATATACAACGCCAACCTATTGGCGTAGCTGTAGGCTTTTTAGCTTGGAACTTTCCGTTACTAAACTTTGGTTACAAGCTAGGACCTGTATTAGCATCAGGCTGTAGTAGTATTATTAAACCGTCACAAGTTACGCCACTAGCAACTTTACGTTGTGCGGAATTAGCACTTGAAGTTGGTTTTCCAGCGGGTGTTATCAATGTTATTAGCAGTAATGACTACGATGTTACTAACCCATTACTAACCAGCAAAATCCCTGCATTATTTACCATGATTGGTTCAACCAACTCAGGTGTGAAAGCTATGCAAACAGCTTGTACTAGTGTTAAACATTTCTCAGTAGAACTTGGTGGTAATGCACCTGTTATTGTTTATGACGATGCTGAAGTTAAAAAAGCTGCACATAATATTATTGACCTTAAATACGGTAATAGTGGTCAAGTGTGTGTGTCACCTAATCGTTGTTTTGTTCATGAGTCTATCTATGAAGAGTTTATTAAAGAAGCCAAAACACATGCTCAAGGCCTTACTTTACAAGCTGGTCGCGGTGGTGAAGGTCGTAAAATGGGGCCTGTTATTAATGAAAAAGAGCGTACACGTATTCTTGAACTTGTTAATGATGCTATTGCAAAGGGCGCTATCTTAACATTGGGTGGAAAAGTACCTAGCTCTCATGATAAAGGGTTTTACATGGAGCCAACCATCCTTTCTGGCGTAAGTGTAGATATGTCTGTAGCGAGTCAAGAAATTTTTGGTCCGGTACTACCTATTATACCTTTCACTGACGAAGATGACATTATTGCCTTAGCAAATGACTGTGAGTACGGTCTATCTGCTTATGTTTACACCACCAATTTGAAACGTGGTATGCAAGCGGCTAATGAGATTCAAGCCGGTAGTGTTTGTATTAATGAAGTGCATTACGGCGTTCATTTACCGCATGGTGGATTAAAGCAAAGCGGTGTGGGTAAAGATTGTTCTCGTTATAGTCTTGAAGAATATTTAACCAATAAACGCGTTTCTATTTTAGTAAATGATTAGGGAGGGAGGACCTTATGAAATTCAGTCACTTTAGTAATAACCTTTTAAAAACTATCTTAGTCAGTATTCTACTATTATCAGCTATGGCTTCTGCTGCGCCTGATAATACGTCTAAAGATACGAAAGAAATTAAAATATCTAACACTAAGCAACCTAACATTATTTTATTATTTTCTGACGATGCAGGTTATGGCGATTTTGGTTTTCATGGTAGCAAGGTAATGAAAACACCTAATTTAGACAAATTAGCTTCCCAAGGCGTGAAATTTAGCCAAGCTTATGTATCTGATCCTACATGTGGTCCTTCTAGAGCAGGGTTAATGACGGGTAAATATCAGCAACGCTTTGGTTTTGAAGAAAATAATGTCCCTAGCTATATGAGTAAAAATTCAGCAGCTGATGGACGTGCGATGGGAGTCCCTATAGAGGAAGTCACGATGGCCGATTACTTGAAAAAGCAAGGCTATGCTACAGCAGTTTATGGTAAATGGCATTTAGGTGGTGCAGATAAGTTTCATCCATTAAAACGAGGATTTGATGAGTTTTATGGTTTTCGTGGCGGGGCTAGAAGTTATTTTGCTTATTCAAAAGCACCAGCAAGTGATCTTGACTTAATGGAGCGTAACTTTGGCGAAATGGAAGAGCCAAAAGAATACTTAACTGATGTATTAGCAGATGAAGCAATTGACTTTATCGAAAGAAAAACTAAAGAAGGTAAACCATTTTTTACCTTTGTATCATTTAATGCTGTACATACTCCTATGGACGCAACACCAGAAGACTTAGCACAATTTCCAGAGTTAACAGGTAAGCGTAAAACGGTTGCAGCGATGACATTGGCATTAGATAGGGCTTCTGGGAGAATCTTAGATAAATTAGAAGAACTTGGTATCGCAGATAATACTATAGTCGTTTTTACTAACGATAATGGTGGCCCATCGGATCGAAATGCTTCTGATAATTATCCGCTGAGTGGTACTAAATCTAATCATTTAGAGGGTGGCATACGTGTGCCATTTTTAATGAAATGGCCAGCGCATTTAGCAGCTGATGTTACCTACTTAAACCCTATTAGCTTACTTGATCTACTTCCTACTTTTTATGCTGCTGCGGGTGGAGATGTTGAAACAATTAAAAATATTGACGGCGTAGATCTTATACCATTTTTAACCAGTAAATTAGACGAGCGTCCACACAATATTTTGTATTGGAAGAAGGATGTAAGAGCAACCATTAGGATTGGCGATTGGAAAATGATGCGTTTTCCTGACCGACCAGCAGAGCTTTACTTTCTGCCAGATGATCTGAAAGAGCATAACAATGTTGCTGCAAAACATCCTGCTAAAGTTAAAGAAATGTTCAAAAAATTGTTCGAATGGGAATCAACTTTAGAAAGGCCTCGTTGGTTATTACAACGAAAATTTGAAAACTACGACATAGAGCGAATGGATCTATATCACAACAAGCCTCTCGAAAACTAAGTTAAATTTAAACTTGATAGCTAAATGTATTTTTTAAAAATTACAAAAAATGAATTACAACAAAAAGAAATTAAATCATTGAATAATTAAAATAAAACTGGGGGAGTATATGAACCATAAATTTCAATTATCAGCAGTTTCTGCAGCTGTGTTGGCAACTATTTTTGTTACGCCAATTTATGCTCAGGATGAAAAGACTGATGAAAAAAAACAGAAAGAAGAAATCGAAGTAATTGAAGTTACAGGCTTCAAAGGTAGCTTAAGAAAGGCGATGAATGCTAAGCGCTTTTCAGATAACGTAAGTGACTCTATTCATTCTGAAGATGTTGGTAAATCAACCGACCAAAACATTGCAGATGCGTTATCACGCGTTACTGGCGTTAATGTTCAAGAAGAAGATGGCGAAGGAACACGTATTTCCGTACGTGGTGCAGGCCCAAATCTTAACCAAATATCTTTAAACGGTGTAGCATTAACGAGTGGTCTATCTGGTGGTGGTTCTGATCCTTCAGCTAACCAAAGCGTTGATTTAAGTTCTTTTTCTTCAGATATACTTTCTTCGATTGATGTTGTAAAAACATCTTCGGCAGACCAAGAAGAAGGTTCATTAGGTGCGAGTGTTATTCTACGTACTGTTAAGCCTTTATCATTAAATGCACCTCGTCGTACATTAGCTATTGAAGGGCGATATAATGATTTTTCTGAAGAAAATGATGGTCGAATAACGGGTAGTTTCGCAGATAAGTATTTTGATGATACTTTTGGTTTTGTTATAACAGTTTCTAAAGACAAACAAAAAACCCGTGAAGATAGACTAAATACAGACTGGGTTGATACGACTATTTCAATTTCTGATTTAAACTCAGCAAATGGTCGCACAGCTCATGACCTAGCATCAGGTAAAGCAATTCGTGTTTTAGGTGAAGGGCAAACAGTAGCAGATCTACCAGATTGGGATCCTGCTACACAAACGTCTGTTGATGGCCCTTTAGATGTTTTAGCGAGAAACTATACAGATATTTCTGTTACTAATAACATACGTGATCGTTTATCAATCTCTTCTGGTTTGGAATGGGAGCCAGGAGATAATACTAATTTTCAATTAGATTTCACCCACACTAAGCAAACAGTCGCTACTGAGTACAATAATTTTAGATTGAACTTTGGCCCATTAACAGGCGTTTCACCTAATGATCCTGTTACTGATTGGAACGGTGTAAATTTAGAGACTCGTACACTTGATAAGTCATATAGTAGAGGGGCTTCAGGTAATTTTTCACGAAATCAAGGTGAGCGTGAACTAACAACTAATGTTGTTTCATTTACCGTGGATCATAATTTCACCGATGCATTAAGAATGGAGCTATCGGCAGGTTATTCAGGAACTGAAGATAAAACTATTAACTTTGTCGGGTTATCAACAGCTACATGGAATACGACAGGTCGTGCTTTAATCGACGGTATGCCAGCAGATATCATCGAACCAATCGGATTTGATTGTTATAACAATGGTGGAGATTGTTCATATGCAATGGGTGAGACTTCAGCAACGCTTGACCCATTTGACGGTAGTGTAACGTCGGCAACGAGTCGTTTTAACCCATTTGATTTAGAAGCCAATCATTTAGGTAGTTTAACTTTTAGAGATAACAACCAAGAAGATACTAATAAGCAAATTAAAGTTGATTTTGAATGGGATCTTGATTTATTCGATATTATTACAACAATCGAATTTGGTGGTAAATATGCAAAACGTAATAAAGATGTATATACACAAAACCAAACAGTTAATAATGGCACTACATTAGTTGACCGTAGTGATCCAAACATCAACTACAGCACAGTAGGTATGGGATCAATTGGCATTATTGATATGATGTCTGGTGAAGCTTTTCCATACGATAACTTTGGTGAAGATCTAGTCGGTGACCGAAGCGCTGCATTCTTTGGTGGCTGGGCAATGCTTGATGCTAATAAAGCTATTGCTGAGTTTTCAGGTCGAGATCCTGGCACGGTAGGTGTTAATGAAAATACGTTAGGTACACGTCAGATCGAAACTGAAACAAATGCTGCCTATGTTAAAGTTAACTTTGAAGGCTTTGATGGTAGGTTAACCGGTAATATCGGTCTTCGTTATATTAAAGATACAAACAAAGCATCAGGTGTGGGTGGTATTAACTATTACCGTAATCCTCATTTACTTAATCCTTATGACCTTCTAATCACTCGTCGTCTTGGTGATATTGAAGGATCTGATTATTGTCCTGAAGCTATTGCGGCTGTTGATCCTGCTACTGGATTAGCTGATACTCGTTTTGGCGCATCAAATTCAGACCAATTAACAGGCTGTTGGGATTGGGCTATTACTCATGGTTACGATTATACAAATGATGCTACAACTCCTTATGTTGATGGACAATGGGTATTGCCAGGTGGCAGTAGTACCAATAATTTAACTAATATTGATTACTCTGGTGCGGTACCAAGTGTTAACGGGTTAACTCCTTTACCAAACCAAATTCTTGATGTAAATGGTAACTTAGTTGATGTGGTCGGTAGTGCACATAGAAACTTCAATAGAGCAGGTGACGTGTGGCAGTACCTAGATTTATCAACGTCTTGGACAGGCCCTAATGGTAATGTAGATTCATCAAGCCGTCGTGAAGCACCATCATATGGTACAAACACTGAATCATTACTATTACCTAGTTTAAATCTAAATTATGCCATTAACGATGAAATGATTGGTCGTTTTGCTGTATCAAAAACAATGGCAAGACCTCAGTTTGACTCATTAAACCCTCGACTTGTAATTAATGAAAATATTTGGGGCACAACAGCTGAAGGCACTGCGGGTAATGTTAACTTAAAACCGCTTGAGTCTAGAAATTTAGATCTATCTTATGAATGGTATTTCAATGATGCTGGCATGATTTCTGTCGCAATGTTCTATAAGAAAATGACTAATTTCGAAGAAAATGTTACTACGCCATATCATTATAAAGATGTGCGTTCAGACTATGCTCTATCTGATGCCAATTTATTACTTGATTATGATGAAAATAGAGCTCCTGGTGATGCCGATAATTGTTCACCACATCGTTATGTAGGTGGAACACAGTCAGCAGATTGGAAAATTGAATGCCATACCGCCAGTATCGACATCATTAAAAATGGTAAAGGTGCTGAAATTAAAGGTTTAGAGTTAGGCTATACCCAGAACTATGACTTTTTGCCAGGTATTTGGTCGGGTCTTGGAGCAAGTATTAATTATACATACCAAAATTCCGAAAAAGAAACTGAAGAAATTGGTACAACAGGAGTTTTTACACAACCATTACCACAAGCATTTACGCCAGAGCATTCAGCTAATACCACTATCTTTTATGAAAAAGAAGGATTGAGTTTGCGTTTTGCTAACCGATACACAAGCGAACAGTTAATTAATGACGGCTTACTTGGTGGTGCTGTTTGGCAGGAAGCGTCTAATAGGCTTGATTTTAGTTCAAGTTATGCACTCAATAAATACATTAGCATGACTTTCCAAGTGACTAACTTAACTGATGAAACACGACGTAACTACTATACAAGTTACGATACAAGAAATGAATCAGGTGATATTTCTATGGATGAAGGAAGTGCATTTGACAACAGTGTAACAAGCGATAGAACGGTTGCTGTGTTCAAAAATGGTCGTCAATACCGTTTAGGTATTAGAGGCACTTTTTAAAATAACAATCCTATTAGGAGGCTAAGGCTTTGTTGCGTTTTAAATATGTAACAAAGCCTAGGCTAAGCCAATATAAAATTAACTAAAGCCTGCCTAAAAAAATACATTAGGCAAGTAATAAATTGGAGAAGTAAGATGCACACTAACTTACTAAAAAAGACAATACTAATGACCATAATTTCCGCTTCGTTAGCAGGTTGTGGTAATGAAGGTGGTTTAGATTACAATTTCAAATCTGATTACCCCGTAGAATATTCTGAAGAGCCAATTGTATTGTCTCTTGATGAAATGTCTGGCGTAATATCATTTGATCTACTACAAGGTGCTACCATAAATGGTACATCAGCCAACTCAGCGGAGAACACAATATTTGCTAGAAACTTTTTATTTACACCATTAAATGAGAACTTTGTAACACCGCAAGTTGTTGTGAACCTACCTAGCCAACCCGCCTCACCTTTTACCGTTTCTAGTGAAGATAACATTATGTACATAGATACGGATGCCTTTGCTGAATCACTACGTATGTGTGACACCACAGATGTTAAAGGTGCTACAAATGAAAATGGTGATCCTATAGGAGATGGTGTAAGAGATTATCCACAATCAATAACTTATGACATAACTTATGTATTAGATAATGGTTTTGAATTAGAAGCAGGTGCTGTACTCCCTACAAGAACCATACGCATGACTATTAATGCGATTTCTGACCCTGTAACAGAAGTTAATGCCTCTGATATTTCAGTTGCTTTGGGCGGTGTTCAGCCAATGTTGTCATCTACAGCGCCTGTGTATGCATGTAATAATAATTTAACTTACGCTATTGAAGACAGTGCTATTGCAGAAGTTGATACTGACGGTAATATTACAGGTATTAACACTGGTGAAACCACTATTACGGTTAGCAGCGTTGAAAATCCAGAATTATCAACAACAGCGTTAGTCACGGTAACATCGGGTTTCAATTTAGCTATTACCAACCAAGATTATAATGATCTAGGTGCTCCATTGGGTATTAAGTCTGTACCAACGTGTACCAACATTGGTATTGGGGTTGAGCCATCTATAAATAATGATGAATTAACGGGTGCATATACATATACTTGGACTTCTGACAATGCTAATGCAAGCTTCGATGAAGAAGAAAGTAATGGCGCATTCGGCGCAACAGGACGTTTTGCTAATACATTATCTGTAGGTGAAACGGCCAATTTAGCTGTTGCATATAATACTGGTTACACAGGAACTACCCAAGGTAGTGAAATTAATGGGCAAACTATTGCTGTTACCGCAGAAGAAAACCTTTCGTGTAACCCAGGCGTATCAGAGCACCCAGCAGGTTTTAATACCGATTTAAAACTAGACAAGGTAGGCGCACCATACAAAGAAGCTTGGGTAAGTTTAGCGAGTACTCAATTATCAGGTGGGGCTATTCTATTGACTAGTCAGGGTGAAGATAAAACAGTTGCACATCAAGAAGTTTGGAATAAACAGCGTAATTGGTATTCAGCAACCTTTGGGTTAGGTGGTGCATCAGTAGGGAAAAAATATAAGTTCTCTGTTTGGGTTAAATTATCGCAAGAAGTTACTGATCCAATCACACTAACACAATCATTAACTGCTTGGGTATATGAAGGGAGCCCAACAGGACCAGGCTTTGATTTACGTCGCTCAAATGCTGGTATTGCATCAGCACAGCTAAAACCAACGACAGATTGGCAGTTAGTTGAATTAATTGATGAAGCATCTGAAACCTCAGTATGGACTGTACCAAGTGAATGGAATATTGTTACAGACGTTTTTCAATTCTGGGAAGTTAACGGACTATCTGCAGGACAAAGTATTATCCTTGATGAAGCTTCTATTGTAGAAGTTGAATAAACCTTCTGCCTGTTAATAAAAAGCCATCTTAACCGATGGCTTTTTTATAATACTTGTAAAAAATTGATTATGTTAAACGACATAAGAAATACACAACAATACTATCCTACTACCCTGTCAGTAATAACTGAGAACCATGGCTTTGACCGCTGTACGGCACAAGAAAAGGTAGCGGCTAAAGGCTACCCCAGTGTTATGCAAGTAGTTGGGTAGGTGTTTATCAGGCAAAACAGTAGACTGAAGTGATATATTTAATCAAATAAGGGGAAATAAATGAACTCATTAAAATTAGAAAAGCAGCTAAGATATGGTGTATTTACTTTAACATTTTTATGCCTTTTTTTTGCCCAAACATTACAGGCAGCAGATACAATTACAAGTTTATCTGCGACTGAAGTTATCGGTTATGAGCAGTCACCAACGGTTTATGTTGAGCTAGAAGTTGATAAAACTCGAGACTTACACGTTGCCTTTCAAACAGTAAAAGGAGCGCGAACGATTAAGAAAACCATGAAGCGTATTAAAAAGTCAGGAAAATACCACTTTGAAGTAGAGATAGATGATTTAAAGGCAGGTCAATACCGTATTGCAGCTTATTTAACCCCTCGAGGCAAGAATTGGAATGACCGATTATTCCAAGTAAAGCCATTCGACTTTACTGTTATTAATGAAAAAAAATACGTGAAGAAAACGATTTTCAGTAAGCAAGACAAAATCAACTTTGTTAAGTGGCCAAAACAAATTATTGGCAAGCAAGAAGCTAAATTAACCATTCAATACGATATTACTGAGCCCAGAGATTTACACATTAAACTAGCAGATAGTGATACTTGGAAAGAATTCGGTGCATTGAAGTTTCCTGTCACCGAGCCTGGTACCTTCACTCTACCATTAAGTAATTTAACCGCTGACTTTCCTATCGGTAATTATGCTTGGATAGTTCATCTTGCTGAAACTGGCAAAAAAGAAACTATTAGTGATAAATATGGCAAACATTTCACTTTGTCTGACAAAAAAGTTAAATAAAACATATGTATTCCCTTAACCCTCATTTAACCCAACAAGTTTGTTTTATTGGTAATGAAAAAACACCTATTTTGGTTGTTGATAATTTTATGTTGGACTACTCTGCGGCTATTAATGAAGCGACTAAATGCTCATATACCAGCGACAAGAGGAGTGTCGGTGAGTATTATCCGGGTGTCAGAGCGCCGGTGGGGAGTGACTATGGTATGGCTTTGCTACAACATACGGCCGTAACATTTTATAAAATATTTGGAGTACCAAAGTCATTAACCTTATTTCCTCAAAATGGCAGTTATTCCTTAATCACTAAGCAAATACAAGAACTAGATTTACTGCAATGCATTCCCCACTTTGATAATACCAAAATTTTTAGCTTTGCCATGTTGCATTATTTAAATCAAGGAGACTTTGGTGGTACTGGCTTTTATTGCCAAAAACCAACGGGATTTGAAAATATAACAGCAGTACGAAAATCGGCTTACTTAGAGTCTGCTCAACAGCATATTAATAAAAAGGGTAACCCTGTGCAGCAATACTTTACCCATTCAACTGATCATTTTGAACTGATACATAAGGTTGACTATAAAACCAACCGTTTAGTCATTTATCCTGGGACTATCTTACACTCAGCCTTTATTGATAAACCACAACGTGATGTTTGTGCTGCTCCAAAGGTAGGAAGACTATCTGCTAATTTCTTTATTGAATTTAAATGATTAAAAATATACTAATAGAAAAAGTGGCAATAAGATGCGATTAAAAAACCACCCAAAAATAGTAAAAGTTACAGTACTAACATTTATGTTAGGGGCATGCAGTATACAATCGAGTATTAACGATAGCGTAGTTAAGCCTTTCTCTATGAATGATGCTGAGGAAACGATTGGTTCTATCGACATTTATGACGATAAAGCCTATCAATATCTTGATAATGAAACACTCGTCAGTGTCAGAGGGAAGGGCTTTGATTGGGTTGAAGGACCAGTATGGGTGGCAGATGGAAATTATCTGTTATTCAGTGATATTCCTAAAAACCTTATTCGAAAATTTTCGATAGCGCATGGTAACCAAATCTACCTTGAGAATACTGGTTTTTCAGCGCCTTCTGCTAAAGGGCCAGGCTCTAATGGTTTATTAATAAATCAGAAAAACGAGTTGGTATTATTACAAACAGGTGAACGTCAAGTATCACTGATGCAAGCGCCTCTTAACCAACCCAAAGCACGTTTTACTAATTTAGTGAATAACTACCATGGCATGCGTTTAAACGGCACTAATGACGGTGTGTTTGACCAACAAGGTAACTTGTATTTTACCGACCCAGCAATAGGTTTAGATGTCGTTTTTAAAGCAGGTGATAACAGGCAAGAAAAAAGACTTGTTGAAAAACAGTATAAAAAACCGTTAACAAGAGAAAAAAGGGTACAACAAACGCCTTTTGCTGGCGTGTACCGGTTGTCGGTTCATGGTGAATTAATCCTTGTTGACGATACGTTAACCGTGCCAAACGGTATTGCCTTATCACCTGATGATAAAACTTTATATGTTTCGGTTTCGGATAAGCGTGCTCCAGCATGGTTTGTTTATGACGTACAAGATGATGGCTCATTAGCTAATAGGCGTGAATTTTTTAATGCTCAATATCTAATAGGGCAACCTGAACAACAAGGACTTCCCGATGGTATGGCAGTGCATTCTAGTGGGGTGATTTTTGCTACAGGTCCAGGTGGTGTTTGGTTATTCAGTCCAGAGGGAGAGGTGCTTGCCAAAATAAAAACAGGTCTAGCTACTTCAAACTGTACTTTTACCACGGATGAGAAAACCTTATATATTACTGCAGATGATAATTTACTCAGTATACCAATTAAGTAGTTAAGTTTTTAGTATTGTGTTATCAGAAAAATGTAACTAGGTTATGACATTTTAACGTCATAACCTAGCAAAAACAGTGAGTTTTTAGTTGTTTAAGTCAAGATAAGATAAAGTGTAGGGCGCACTGTGTTTGCTATTAACTATGCCTTTACCCCCCATTAAATCAAAATTAGAAACGATCAATTTATCACCATAAACAATCACTTCAGAGGGTTGGTCAAGCTCACCATGACTACCATTATTATCTGGGTATTGTGCAAGTACCGTAGCAGTTCTGTCGGTAGCCACTTTAATTATTTGATTTTTTAAAAAACCAGCAACATAAAGGTTTCCGCTATCATCAATAGTGATACCGTCTAAACCAGTATCTTTAGGTAATTGGGCGTAAATTTCTTGTTCGATAACTTTTTTACCGTCTGGGCTTAATGTTAAGCGGTAAATTTCACCGTCGCCAAAGTTTCCTGTATATAAATATCCCTTCTTATCGAACACTAAACCATCAAGACCAAACTGACGGTCAGGGTTTTTTGTTTCTGTTTTAAATAGGAGTTGTTTATCTTGCTCTGTACTGGTGACGGCAATATTCCGGTCATTCAATGAAAATTGATAAATTCCGCTAGTTAAATTTTTAGATTTTATTTTTTTCATTTGCAGTAAGCTAACATAAACTGAGCCATTATGAATTCTAATGCCATTTGCTTGTGTTAATCCACGTGCAACAACTTCCGTCGTTGCTATCTTCCCGCCCTTAAAAGTAAGTCTAAGTATTCGGCCACTATCACAAACATATAGAGAGCCATCTGGAGCATAAGCTATGCCCATTGGTCTACCTTTACCGCCTTTTTTGGCTCCTTGAGTTTCGCCAATAGTTGCAATATCCCCATTCGGTGAAATAGATAATAATATTCCTGGTTTATTACCTTTGTTTGCGTAATTGGTACAGGCAAGTGTTAACGAGCCGTCAGGCGCAATAGCTAAACCATCAGGGGTAGGGCAGCTATTAGGAAGTGTGGCAAATAACTTGGCACTACCTAACTGTGTTGCTTTACCATTATTTTTTATTTCAGTGGCAACTTCCGTTTTTGACATATTAGCACTACAACCATACATGCCAGTAAATAGTAATGTTGTTAATAGGCTAAATTTAAACTTATTTAGTTTATTGCTTTTCATAAATTTTGACTCTTGTTATAAATTATTAGTAGTTTATTTTAGTTATGAGTGACCCTGAGTAAGAGGGTTTTTCTTTTACCTAATTTAATTACAGGATTTTCGTGATTACCGGTGAGTAAATTAAGGATGCTAAGGGGAGTATTCCCTATGGTACTTTTTAAAGAAAATGCTTTGGCGTGGTGACCAGTATTAACTATTGATACGATGGACGTTTTAGCATCACGCTGTACAACACGCCACGCTATGGTTTTGTGTGTTTTATCTTGATGTTTGTGAACAGGATTGTAGTTCTCAGAAGGAGTCGTTAGCTCTGTGAGTGTTATTGCCGGCGAATTCCCCTTATCTAACAAGGTTTTATTTATTTGTCTCGTTATGTCGGTTAAGTTGGTTAGATGAAATACGTTCTTTCCCTTTGGATAGCTAGTTATATCATGCTTTTGATTATATTCATTTAACAATAAACTGTTATTGTCGATAAAGATGGTGCCACCACTTTGTGCAAAACGAGACAATGCTTTTAATTCATCTGTTGTGACATTAGGTGTATTGGTGATCACAATAACTTGCCAGTCATTCTGTTGATTATTGATAATATTTTGACTAACAAAGCCTAAAGCTACCCCTTCAAAATATAACGATTGATAGGTTTCTCTAATTGTTGTCATGTATTCAGGTTGATTGATGGCGCTAGTTTCTGAATAAAAGATACGTATTGATTTTGGTGCTTTTCTTAGTAATTGAATGTCGGCGCCGTGTGCGTTAATGTCCATCAAAGTACGAGTTAATGAATGTAAACCAATAGGTTGGTGAGTCACTTCAGTAATAAACTCAGAGTTTTGTTTTTTACGGCTGATAATAGAACCGTCAAGATTACGCCCCCATAGCCATGTTGAAGAGCCAGCTAAACCATGAGTTGAGGCCAGCCAATAGATAGCTCTAACATAATCAGGATCAATATCACGTTCTTGAAATTTTACATTATTAAAAAAGTGGTTTTCTGAGTCCCATAATAATTGCTCTGGTTGAACCGAACTGAAAAAATCAAATGACATCGCTGCACTTTGCCAATCAAAGCTAAAGTTTGCCTCATAAGGCTGTACACCTCTGAAATTGCTGTATTGTGAATTAGCATCAAAGCCAATAATATCGGTAATTTCAAGTAATGACTCAAAGTCAAGCCCGTGATCACGAGTGTCAGTATTCCATAACCAAGGCATAAGCTTTATATGAGTTTTAGCTTGCGGATCATATTTTTTTATTTCGCTATCTAAAAAAGTAAACCATTGTGTAACTCGATATTGATTAAAACGCATCCAGTCAAACCAAACAGGTGACCCACGTAAGTTTGATTGCATGGGTATTTCAATATCGAGTGTCGCAAAACTCTTAAAGTTAGTGTGCCAAAGCGTATTTAAGTGCCCAATGGACTGATGTTTGCCTTTTAACCATTCTTTGAAGTTAGCTTTGGTATATGCCGATACAGCACCGTTATTCCAACTGTCTGCTTGGGTAAAAAAGCTTGGCTCATTAAATAGCATATAACCTAATTTTGATGATCTTTTATCTTTAAATAATGGTACATAACTCTTAAAGAGTGCTGAAAATAAGGTTTTTGCTAAAGGGTTATCAATGTCATAGTTACTAAAAAGTCGCTTTCCTAAGTCAAAGTTAGGGTCTAGCTCTGTAGGCCATTCGGGTATTGAACTATGAGAAATAAATACTTGGCCAATACGTTGATCGGTATCGCTTTCTATCCTAAAGTGTTTTTGGAAATCAATTTCTAGTTCTTTATTTACAATGAATGAAGGAGCTAAATAGGCACTATGTAAGTTACCAAAGTATTGATTAGATAATGTTTCGTCTGTTTTCCAAGTGTAGGTGCCCAAAAATACAGGCTGACCATTATCAATAAACTGGTTATCAATAATGTCTACCGTGCTCCAGTTTATTTCTGGTACAGGCTTTCTTGAAATAGCACCTGAAATTACTTGTTGTAACTCTTCAATGGCTTGGTCTAAAACAATTATTAAGGACTTACGTTGAAAGTCGGGCAATGACTCTGCAAGGTGCTGAGCACTATCTTTATATACGGGGTGGTCGAGATAATAAGGGATATTTTTAGTAATATTATTCTCATCCCAAATAGCCCAATCAATAAATAAACTTGTTAGGTGAACCGTCATCCTTTCACGGCTCACATCAATATTATTCAATTGTGTGATTGCCATAAGGCTTTTTAATTTTTCTACTTTATCTACTATCTTCGCTTGCAGCTCTATTTGAACTTCTGTTTGCACCATTTGCTTTGAATGAGCACAACAACTAAAGAGGCTTAATAAAAAAATAAAACAAAGAATGGATAGAGTATTCAACAATTGATTCACGACTCTGTAACTTAAATCTGTTAGTTATTGAGAGATATAGGGACGGTGTTAGGGAGGATACCTGCAACATCACAACGAAATAATTGTACACTACCACCATCGGCTTCACCTTCTGGTGTTAAGGATGCCGTTGTCACTAATACCGTCTTTAAATCTTCGCCACCAAAACAAACGTTGGTTACTTGTGATGCATTTAGCGGATAAAATTGTGCTAACTCACCTTTAGGTGAAATACGAGCAATACCTTTACCGTCCCAACGAGCACTCCATATAAAACCTTCACTATCGGTCGTTCCGCCATCAGGGTGTCCGTATTTGTCTGCTAATTTACAAAAAAGGCGTTGTTTTGAAAGTTTAGAAGTTGATATATCAAAATCGCATGCATATATTTCATTGGTGAAAGAGTCTGCATAAAAAAAGGTTTTATTGTCTAAAGAAAATGTCGCTAAATTAAAAATTGCGATGACTTCTTTTTCTATGCTTGTCACTTTGTTTGGTGATATTTTAAATAGACGTCCATACTTGCCCATATCATGTTCAATACCTTGTTTATCAGGGCTCATTAACATGGTTCCTAACCAAATATTACCATTTACATCAACACAACCGTCATTGATTCTTAACGTTTTGTTTGGTTCAACATCTAACCATAGTTGCCAGCTTTCTTTGTTGACGTCGAATAAATATAAACCATCAAAAAGTGACACTAATAACAGACCTGGTGACTGAGTGAGCATTATATTTGCAGGTTGTTCAGGTGTGTCAAAGCGCTGTAAAGAGCTATCGTTGAGGGAGTATTTATAAAGATGAGACTTTACGATGTCGATCCAATAAAAGGCATTATCATTAATAGACCAAACGCAACCTTCGGCGAGCCCGCAGTTTAAATCAAATTTTTTATCTAGTTTTAAAGTCATATTTTTATCACTAAATTAGTAAAAGTTAAGAGTATGGATAATTGAGAAATAAAAGAATAATACTTTTATTTGTATTAAGTGTGTATTAGTATGATGTTTAAATTATAGCAGTGCAAGTCATTTATATTTTGACTGCTTTTATTAAACACCACCTAATTAAGCCAATTTTAACTTATTAATTTTTTTGGTTTTTAAATGGCTTTGTATTGAATATATCTAAAGGTTTTACATGATTTACGATAAAAAATATATTTCTAGCGCTATATTGTTAGCTACAAGCTGTATAACAATGTCATGTTCAAGCAGTTATGCCCCTAAGACAATAGAGCCAACAACTGTTAAGCACTTTAATGCTGCGAGTGATGATATTAAGTTAGAAAATGCTAATCGAAGAAAGTGGGATAATGCGGTAATTGCTGATTTAGATAATGATGGCTACCAAGACTTATTGTTAACGGATCACGGTTTCTCTATCAAACTTTATTGGAATAACCAAGGGAAGTTTGGGAAAGGATATGATTTTCTTGTAGGTGACACACATGGCATTGCAGTAGGGGACTATAATAAAGATGGCGTGACTGATATTTTAGTCTCGCGGGGAGGTGGCTCTGGTGATAATGCAAGAAACGCTAAGCTGTTTCATATCGATAATCAAAGAAATATTACCGAAGGTAAAGAGTTCGACGAACCACTTGAGTTTATGCGAGGCAGAACATCAAAATTTTATGATGGTGATAATGATGGCGAGTTAGATTTATTATTACTAGGCTTTCCAGGAAAGAAAAATGAAAAAAATATTCCAAGTATTTCGTATAAAAATGACGGTAAAGGTCAATTAGTCGTATCTTCTCGTTTGGTAAAAACAATGAGGGATGGTCAAAAACTACTCGTTACTGACTTTAATGGCGATAATATTAGCGACTTTATTTTATATGGTGATGCACGTATTACCATGCATCAAGGGAATGGTGATTTAACCTTTAACGATGTAACAGATGAATGGTTGAGTCAAGACTTACTTGATGTGACCAGTATTTCAGAAATCGATTACGATAATGATGGTGACTTTGATTTATTTTTAACAACCGGAAAAGAGCTTAATATTGGAGAAACCTTTTATGATGAAGCAAGTCAAACATTTGCTTTTTACACTAAAAGAGGTCCTTTTGAGTTTGAAGATTTAGTGATAGGTGATGTTTTTAATTTAGAGAATTATCAATCAGCATGGCCAATGCAAGATATATATCTTGGAGAAAGCGGTTATAAATATGAACAGCACGGCGAATATCATCAAGGACAAGACATTCGCTTAATTAACAGTAATGCACTTGGTTGGCCAGATAAACTGGATAAAAAAGGTATATATATTGGCTATATTGGTAATGATACTTGGCGCGTAGCTGGTAATACTTGGTCGCCTACAACAGGTGTAATTCACGGCGTTAAAAGTTATCCTGCCTATAAACATGATCAAGGGGTCGCTAATGTATTACTTGAAAATAAGAACGGTAAGTTTATCGATGTTACAGAAAAGCTTGGACTTGGCGGGTTATCACAGAGTAATGCGGCAGCTGTGGGTGATTATGATAATAATGGCTTTCAAGATATCTTTATTGTAAAACGAGGAAATCTAGCAACGGAAAATCAGCAAACTCTTTGGTTAAATCAAGATGGAACATCTTTTAAGAAATCTTTATCGCATAATATTATTTCTCCTGAATTAGGCGCTATTGGCTTAGGAGCAGAAACATTCGACTATAATCAAGATGGTAAGCTAGATATTATCTTTGCTAATGATCGTGGTAAGTGGCATTTATTTAAAAATAGTTGGGAAAATGATAATAATTATCTCGAAATTGAAGTGAAAAATTCAGCTAACGGTGTCTCACCAATTGGGGCGACAATTGCTATTGAGGCTTGCTATAAGTCGCAGGTGAGAAGGCTTGGTTCGTCAAGTGCATTATACTCTCAAAGTCGTGATAATATCATTCATTTTGGTTTAGGCGATTGTGATACTGTTAAAAGCCTTAAGGTAAATTGGCCAAATGGCGAAAGCTTTTCTACAGATACGATAAAAGCCAACCAAGTGTATAAAGTGTCTTTTTAATTTATTGAACGAGTACTCCGCTTTGATTCAATTGAATCAAAATTGGATATTATAATAGTTGTTAAGCACATGATACTCACAATAGTATTATGTGCTTTTGTTTATTATCCCTTTTACTTTTTAGTATATTATTAAATAGGTATCACGTGAATTTTTATTGGCTCATTTTAAGTATAGTCCTTGCCACTCCTGCATCGTGGGCTAATGAAAAATCAACACCATTATCAAATGAAAGTTGTATTAACTGTCACACTAGTCAAGCCAATGAATGGCATAAGTCAGACCATGCCAAAGCTATGGCTATTGCAGCTAACGATACAATCCTTGGTGACTTTAATAATAAAAGTGTTGAACATTACGGTCAAAAAGCAACTTTTTTTATTAAAGATGGTGTTTATCAAGTCACTATTTCTTATGATAACAACACACAAACATTACCTATTAAATATACTTTCGGACATTTTCCTCTACAGCAATATATTGTCGAAACTGAACCTGGGAGTTTACAAATATTGCCTTTCGCTTGGGATAGTAGGGCTATAAAAGACGGAGGCCAGCGTTGGTATCATAATTATAGCCATGAAGAAATACGCCCAGAAGACAGGCTTCATTGGCGCCAACCATTACAAAATTGGAATGGTATGTGTGCAGACTGTCACTCTGATGGTTTAACGCGTAATTATGATAATGAAACTAATCACTTTAAGAGCGAGTTTGATAATATTAATGTTGGCTGTTTATCTTGCCATGGTGATATGTCAGCTCATGAGAAATCGGCAAAATCAGTAAAAACACGTAACGTGTATAAAGATGTTATATCAAATAAACACCCAACAGGGCGTTGGCTGAGAACGTTGGGTAAAAATACGGCCTCATGGCATGGAGAAAAAAGAGATAATAGCTTTATGGATTCTTGTTTTGCCTGTCATTCATTACGCTCGCCACTTACTGATGGTATTAAAGCTCACGTGCCCTTTTTAGATCAATTTACACCTCAACTTCTATCAGCACCCAATTATTACCCTGATGGACAAATTAAAGAAGAAGTGTATGTCTATGGCTCTTTTTTACAAAGCAAAATGTTTGCTGCAGGTGTTAATTGTTTAGATTGCCATGATAAACATACTATGAAGGTCAAAATTGAAGGTAATGGGCTTTGTTTACAATGCCATAGCGGTGACGTTTTTAACGTAAAAGGCCATCATCAACATGAAGATAAATCTGAGGGGGCGCAATGTGTTAATTGTCACATGCCTGAAAGTCGATTTATGGGGGTAGATGATAGACGAGATCACAGTTTTAAAATACCACGACCTGATTTATCTAAAACATTAGGTAGCCCTAACGCTTGTATCAAATGTCATGAGAATCAATCTAATCAATGGGCTGAAGATAAATTAGTACAATGGCATGGTCAACCAAAACCGTTATTAACAAGTAAAACATATCTATTTGCTTTGAATGCTGGTCATACGATTAGTCTTGAACAACATTTAACGATAATTGCAGATGAACAATTAGCTGTTATTAGTAGGGCAACCGCATTAGAAATGCTTGCATATACCACGCCGACAATTTCGGCAGAAATATTGGACCCTTATTTAACGCATCAAGAGGACTTATTACGTTTAAGTGCCGTAAAAGCGAGTGCTTTATTAAATCCAAAAGAAAGAATTAAATATGTTAGTCCGTTGTTAAGTGATAAGCGTAAATCTATTCGTATTGAAGCTGCACGAAACTTAGTTTCAATTCAACTAACGCAACAGGATCTCTCAGTGTTTACACAAGCTTTTAATGAGTTAGTTACTGCTAATGAGGTGAGCAGTTGGCGAGGTGAGGGGAGAGTGAATCAAGGACTGTTGGCGATGGAAATTAATGATGTGGTGTTAGCAGAGAAAAGATTTAAAGAGGCTATTAAAATAGAGCCTTATTTTGATGCAGGCTATATTAATTTAGCTGGACTCTATCGAAGTCAACAACGCCAAATATTGGTTCAATCTGTATTATCTCAAGGTTTAAAGAAAGTCCCCCAATCTGGAGAATTACATTATGAATTTGGTTTGTATTTAGTTCGTAAAAAAGAGTTAAAAAAAGCAGTTACATATTTTAAAAAAGCGGTTGATTTAACGCCAACTAATGCTCGATATGCTTATACATGGATACTTTCAATAGATGGTTTAGGTGAAACTAAACAAGCATTAAATGAACTCAAATTATTAATCGTTAATTATCAAGATAAAACGGAATTAAAAGAGTTAGGTTTATATTTATCACAAAAATTATATAAACGAGCTGATTATCAATGGTTTTCGCAATTGTAATAATGAACAATACTAAGTTTACTATTACCTTAACATTACAATATTAATCATTATCGATTTTAGTGGCTATAAATAGTTATGGAACAGTTACAAACAATTTTATTGCAAAATAGGCAAGGAATGTCCGTCGAGGTAATTAACTTTGGGGCACGAATTAAATCAATTTTGTTTCCTGTTAACGGCGTTGCGACCGATATGACTGTCGGCTACGATAATCTCGATGACTATTTAACGGATGAATATTATTTAGGGGCAACTTGTGGAAGAGTTTGTAATAGAGTAGAAAATGCAGAGTTTGAATTAAATGGTGTAAAGTACAAATTAACGAAAAATGATGGTAAACAATGTTTACATGGTGGCACTGATAATTTTTCTACTCGATTTTGGCAAGTTATTTCTTCATCACCTTCTACAGTAGTTCTGAAAATTGAATCAGAATCGGGCGATCAAGGCTTTCCTGGCAAACTAATTTTGCAGGTAACCTATGAGTTAACAGAGCAAAACCAACTAAAAATAAACTACTCTGCCACTACCAATGCCGCAACCCCCATTAATATAACAAACCATGCTTATTTCAATTTAGGCAATGAAAGCTGCGAGCAGCTTGATTTAAAAATATGTGCTTCGAACATGCTTGAACGAAAAAGTAATGGTGTGCCGAGTGGTAATATTTTACCCGTAGTTAATTCTGATTTTGACTTTAGCAAACTGACTAATATCGGAATAAAGCATAAATACCCGCTGGATACAGATTTACAAAATATGGCTTGTTACGATCATTGTTATGTTTTCGATGTTACTGAAGCCAATAATAGCCAAGGTACTCATAATAATGAACATAAGAATCAAGACTACTTAGGTTTACCTAAAGCGGTTTTATACTCTAAAAGTAATCATATTAAAATGACATTATTTACTAATCAACCCGCTGTGCAGCTATATACTGGTGTCGCTTTGTCAGGTAATTTTAGACCTTATCAAGGAGTTTGTTTAGAAGCACAAGATTATTCCAATGCTGTCAATATTAGTCATTTCCCTTCTACGATACTGCAACCTAATGATGAATATACACGCGAAATTATTTATCAATTTGAATACGATAACAGCTCATTAAGTAATCAATAATAACAATCCTTGCCTCTGAGAAGGAGGTAAAGATTTATATCTATTACTAAATATCTATATAGTTTCTCCATCAAACGACAATTGATGATCTCAGTTCAATACAAACAACAAAGTAAAACATAATATGTTTATATTGATTTTATGTATGTGATTCTTTATTCTAGTGTATAAAGAATGAACATTTTTGTCTGCAAAAAAGAAAGGCAATGTTTAATAAATGGTTGAAATAAATGAGTAATAGGTTAGAGCAGTTGCTTGCAAAGTGGCAACCACAAAAGTCTAGTTTATCGTGGGTATTAGCAACGGTTATAGAAACTGATGGTTCATCTTATCGTAAACAAGGCGCCATGATGTTTATTAATAGCCTTGGCCAGTATTTTGGCTTGCTCAGTGGCGGCTGTTTAGAAGCCGAAATTATGCTTAAAGCAAGAAAGTGTTGGGATACAGGGAATAATTATATCGTTTGTTATGACATGCGTGATGAAGACGATTTAAGCTGGCAGTTGGGGATTGGTTGTGGTGGCATGGTAAAAATATTATTACAACCAATCACACAAACATCTAATTGGTTACAGCTAGAAAAACTACAAGCTAGTTTACTTGCCAAACAAAGTTGTATTTATAAACAAAGTATCAGTGAAAGCTCTCCTGAAAATACATTGACCCTGTTTAATGATCATCACTTAACAACAGAATCATTACTAACCACTGAAGGTAAATTTATTCATCATATTAAACCTGCTCCTTCTATTACTATTTTTGGAGGCGGTATTGATGCTGTCCCAGTGGTAAAAATGGCCAAAATATTAGGTTGGAGTATTACGGTTATTGATGAACGAGTAAATTATGCAAGAGGAATACATTTTTCCGATGTTGATAGTATTATCCGTCAACCTTTAACAGAGTTAACTAAAGAGGCTTGTCTCGCTCATACCGATGTTATCGTAATAATGACGCATAACGTAAAGCTAGATGCAAAAGCGTTACAGTTTGTTCAAGGTAGTAAAGCGAAGTTTGTTGGACTCTTGGGACCAACACATCGCACTAAAAAAGTGCTAGATGAAGCAAACTTGTCTTCTCAACAATTATCCACACCATTGTCAAACCCTGTAGGGTTAAATATTGGTGGAGAGTTACCCGAATCAATAGCCTTATCTATTTTGTCTGAAGCACACGCTGTGCTTGAAGGAAAAAGTGGCCAAACTTTAATGCAATCGGCTTAATATGTTCTTGACCAATACTACTCTTCCAACAAATATCAAAACGGTTATGCTTGCTGGCGGCAATAGCGTCAGATTCAAGGGTAATAAACAACTGAGCGTTGTAAGTCGTAATGGCAGTAAAGCTCCTTTATTACAACAATCGATTAATACCGTTACTCAAGCTTTAATTAAAGCCGAAATACCTCTTGTTAATCTTTATGTTGCTACAGGTGAATATCACACGGAAATAGCAGAGCAAATCTCCCAGTCTTTATATTACTGTGATATGGCCTATCTAGGAATGGGGTACACGATCTCACAATCGATAGACATGATCTTAAATAATGATCCCGATACTACCCATATATTATTCACTTTAGCTGATCAGGTCGCACTAGAAATAAGCGACTATCTAAGATTGTTGCAAAAAATATTGGAATTCCCAGAACATATGGTCTGCGCAGAAACGTTAGATGGGATTACCGCACCAGCAATCTTTCCTCAACAATACTTTGAGAAACTACAGGCTTTGTCGGGAGATAAAGGTGCTAAAGCAATTTTACAAGCAAATCAAAAACAATTAAAAAAGTTACCAATGGGAAATGCTTCTTTTGATATAGATACAGTAGAAGATTTACTACATTGGAATAATTCATAATCATGCAAGAATCAAATAAGAGAGCTTCCTATGATCAAATTTAAGGTTAATAACGAAGATGTTTCGTTAGATGTTGCCGAAGAAATGCCATTACTTTATGCAATAAGAGACGAGTTGCAGCTAACTGGAACTAAGTTTGGTTGTGGGGCGGGGCAATGTGGTGCTTGTACAGTACATATTGATGGTGTTGCCATGCGTTCATGTATTACCCCTGTTTCTTACGCAGCAAATAAAAAAATTACCACAATTGAAGGGTTAGATCCTGAAAATAACCATTCAGTACAAATCTCTTGGCGTGAATATAAAGTGCCGCAGTGTGGTTATTGTCAAGTAGGTCAAATAATGAGTGCAGCGGCGATGCTCATTCAAAATAAAGCGCCAACGGATGATGACATAGATACAGCTATGCAAGGAAATATCTGTAGATGCGGTACATACGTTCGTATAAAAAAAGCCATTAAACATGCTGCTATGTTAAATAAAGAAAAAACAGTAGGAGAAGTTTAATGACTATGCAATCCTCAACAGAAACGACGATTTTAAATGTTAGTCGTCGAAAGTTTTTAAAGCAATTAGGTATAGGTTCGGGTGCCTTAGTATTAGCGACTGCTTTACCTGGCTTATCTCCAGTATATGCCGCAGATAATCTCGCAGGAAAAGCAAACTATGAAGTAGGTAAAGCTGAACACGCTCTTAATATTTTTGTCAGCCTAGATACTGATGGAACTACTTCTATTGTTTGTCATCGTAGTGAGATGGGCCAAGGTATTCGAACGACAGTACCACAAATTATTGCTGATGAAATGCAAGCACTTTGGTCTAATGTTTTTGTTGTTCAAGGGCAAGCAGATAAGGCTTATGGCCAACAAAATACCGCGGGATCAAGTTCTATTCGTGGTCAATTTACACGATTACGACAAATTGGTGCTGCTGTTAGGCACATGCTTGAGCAGGCAGCCGCTAATCAGTGGCAGGTAGCTATTAATGAAGTAACAGCAAATCAACATGTTGTCATTAATAACATTACTGGTGAAAAACTTAGTTTTGGCGAATTGGCAATTGCCGCCTCTCAATTAGAAGCCCCTGAATTAACGACAATGAAATTAAAAGACATTAAAGATTTTAATTATATTGGCAAAGAAGTTAAATTGTTTGACCTTGAGGATATCGTCGCAGGAGAAGCGATATATTCTCACGATGTTCAGTTGCCAAATATGCTTATTGCAAGCATTCAACGACCGCCTGTTGTCGGGGGAGTCGTTAAGTCGTTTGATGATGCTGAGGCGAAAAAGGTAACTGGAGTTGTTGCGGTCATACAATTAAAACCTAATACTTTTCCATTTAGAACCAATCCATTAGGTGGCGTTGCCGTACTCGCTAAAAATACTTGGGCTGCACAAGAAGGCCGAAAAAAACTAAAAATAGTTTGGGATAATGGTGAACACGCTAGTTATAACACGGCTAATTTTAGCGATGAATTAATCAAAAAGGTCAACCAACCAGGGAAATCTATTCGTAGCGCTGGAGATGTTTATGCTCATACCTATGATCCTGATAGAACCGTTGAAGCTACTTATTCTGTGCCACATATAAATCATAGTCCGATGGAGACCGAAGCTGCGACAGCCTGGTTACAAGGTAAAGATAAATCCGCAACACTGACTATTTGGGCTGGTACACAAAATCCTCAAGGAGCACAGAACTTAGCAGCAAAAGAGTGCGGGATTGATGTAAACCAAGTTACTTTAAATATTCCACTGATGGGAGGAGCCTTTGGAAGAAAATCTAAACCTGACTTTATTTTGGAGGCGGTGCAGTTAGCAAAACAGGTTAATGTGCCTGTTAAAGTTATTTGGACGCGTGAAGATGATATAAAACATGGTTTTTATCATTCGATTTCAGCTAATTATATGAAAGCAGAGTTAGTCGATCAGTCCAAGACCGAACATGGTAGTAATAAAGTCGCTGATTATTGGATACAGAGGGTGGCTTACCCCCCAATTGGCTGGTTATTTAATGGTAAACAAACAAGACCTAATGCAAACGATTTATCGCTAGGCTTTGCAGATACACCTTTTCAACTAGATAACTTGCAATATGAAACGCAAGAAGCGTCATCACATGTAAGACCAGGTTGGGTTCGTGCGGTATCTGACATTAACAATGGTTTTGCTCAAGGTTCATTTGTTGATGAATTAGCAGTAAAAGCTAATATGTCAGCAAGGCAAATGTGGTTAGAGTTGTTAGGGAGCGATCGCTATGTTGATTTAAAACAAGGCGGTTTTAAATATAACAATGCAGGACTAAACCCAACAGAATATCCTGTTGATACAAAGCGTTTAAAAGACACGCTTAATTTAGTATGCGATAAAGCCAATGTTGAAGAAAAAACAGCCCAAAATGAAGCTTGGGGCATCAGTGTTATTAGAAGTTTTGGTAGTTATGTTGCCGCAGCAACTAAAGTTCGCGTTGTTAATAAGCAAGTAAAAATATTAGAAATGCATACTGCTATTGATTGTGGTATTACGGTAACTCCTGATCGCGTCATAGCACAAATGGAAGGAGCGATGGTCTTTAGCTTATCTATCACTTTAATGGGAGGAATTAGCGTTAAAGACGGCGCAGTAGAGCAATCTAATTTTCATGACTCTCCAGTTACCCGAATGAATCAATCACCACCCATGTTTGTTCATTTAGTTGAATCAGAACATCCACCAGGCGGTGTTGGTGAACCAGGTATTCCGCCAATTATCCCAAGTATAACTAATGCAATATACCGTGCTTCAGGTATACGTATTCGACACTTACCTGTTAATAAAGAGTTATCCGTTTAATCAATTCATTGACGGGGCATATTTCGTTGCTATAGTTTGATGACATCCATATTAAAATAAAAAGCGATATTAAAACATCACCTTTATTTAAAAAATTAGAAAGCTAGTGTTACCGCTATGCCTCAAAATAAAGAAAATATAGATCAAACACATCGTTTTAGGTATCCAGTTAAGTGAGTACACAAACTCACAGAAGATAAATATGACAAAGGGCGTAATGATTGAATTATTACGCCCTTTTTAATTTTACAAAATAATCAGTGAAAATAGCGAATTAACCGAGCCTCATTACCATAACCTTCAAAGACATACCCTCAAAATTAATAAAGAAAAGCGGTGATAATAGCCATGAATTTACATTTTTAGCTCCGAATGGCGTATTTATATACAATTTAATACTGATTTTGATCAAGCGCTTAGGTCAAAGCTTCTCATTATTATCGCTTTACCCCTTTACAACACACTAATAATGAAACATCATACCTTTATTAACATGTGATTTATGTTTATATGGATTGTATTCTTTCTTATACTTATAAAAATATATAAACCAAACATCAAGCTAAATTGTTTAGATTTTAAATAAGCAATGTTCAGCTTTAAGAGGATTTATGAAAATAATAAAAATGATACCTTGGGCAGTTTTATATTGCGCTCAATCTTTCGCACTATCTAACCGGAACAGTTGCCTTTAAATAAAAATAATAAATTTTAAATGTTCTCAATAACTATAACTATAAATATAAGAATCAATATATGAAACTCAAACTACTAACATCGTCATTGGTGTTACTTTCTACTGCGGTGTCTGCCGTACCGGACAGACCTGTCATTGATAGAACAATACATATGGCCGAAGGCCATGTATCTGGTGGAGATGATCGACATTGGTTAAATCCTTATGTACCACCTTTAACAACCAGTGCTGATGCTCGAATTGGTTTAGTCCATCGCCCATATCAAGGTGTGTTTTTTCGTTTAATTAAACCAGAAAAAATTAATCAACCGTTTGTTGAGTCTCCTGCTGGCATGGAGATCATGAACAGTACCGAAATTTATGATCCAGACTATGAAGGCATTACTAACCCTTCATCTGACATCCCATCAAGAAGTAACCAAGGCCACATGACTATTTGTGATCCTTCTGGCGACTTCGAAGAATTAACCGGTAATACAAATGAAAGCCCTTATGCCTGTGGTGATACCGGCGCGGATGATTGTTATGACTTAGCTGTTATTACACAATTAGATAATAGCCAGTTAGCCAGTACCCATGTACACGTACGTGTTGCTAACCCTAAAACCGTAGATGCTAATATTGTAGAAATAACCACCGGTGATACCATTGCAGGTGGTACGGCCTTTAGTGGCGGTGCCTTTTTTGAACCGACAATGACGGGTGATAGCAACCTGATGCTTTCAAGAACCGACAGCAACAGCTCTCCAAGCTTATCTGATATTGTCTATTTCCATGGAGACAATGTCGATGCGTTTCCTAGCTGTGATGTGCGTAAATTTACTCGCCGTGAAAACATTGGTCATGCGCCGTACGATGAAACGATAAATACCCGTTATGGCTTTGCCATGCATCCGTTTGAAACGCTTGATAACCAAGGTAATCGTTATGTCCTCCCTGATAATGCACGTTTTGGTACGTACCCTTGGATTGATAAAAAAGGCGCCAATATTACTTTTACCTCTTTTGGTCAGCGTTTAAGTCGTGCTGGCTTTCCAACGCGTTGTCCGTTAGAAGTAGAAGCCAAATATAATGGGAACTGTAGCGCTTCTGCCGAGCTTGCAAAAGTGAATGGCCGTACGCTTATGGGTTTATGGACAAAAGGTAAAATGGTGTTACTTGATAACATGATTAACCATATGGATCACATTGAAGATGTGCGCGAAACTGGTCACCGAGATGTGCTCATTTATAACCCAACAAACGATATTAATGACGGTTATAAACGTGTGGGTGATACACGAAGCCGTACCATTGATGTTATGCCAAATGGTAACGTAACCAACACCAGTTTCTTTGACTCGAACGAGCACCGCTTTAACTACCACAGCAATATGCGTCCAGTATCTCCAGCTGATGTTACTTGGTTAATGAGTACAGGTCGTTCAACGGATGAAGTGACTTTTGATGACTACTTGAATGTTAACGGCTTTATTGTTTCGCATATGGTGCAAGCGCTTAGATTTAATGCGCAATATAACGTCAGAGATATTCTTGCTAATCATATCCAAAACTCAGCAACATCGCTTGCATGGAATAAGCCAAACAGTGCTCGTATGACAGGTAACGGCGCTCGCGCTGAAATCATTGCCAGTGGTGGTTTTACCGGTAAAGGTTATTGGTTAGACGGCACCAATATCGCGCTAGAATATAATATTCCTGCTCAAGCAAACAATAATGCGGTATTAAACAGCCCTTGGTATTATAGTATATTTATTGATAGCCGTAACAACAGCGGCGAACGTACTTTAATGACATTCCCTGATGGTAGTGAAATTCGCTTACGTAACAGCAACAACATTGTGTTTGTTAACGCTGCTGGTACAGCCGTTCACACGGTTAATACCTTAACGAATATCCCTCAGACCGGTTGGGCACACTTAGGTTTTCAATTAAGTCCGGGCAACCGCACCGTTGAAACTTACGTTAATGGTTTTAAAGTTGACAGTTTTACCCACAACCAGGCGTTATTTGTGATGAGTGCAGGCACCTTGTATCTTGGTGCTAACGGTGACAACCGTGCAACATTTACCGGTTGGATTGATGACTTTAAAGTATTCGCAGAAGACGTTAACAAAGAAATTGCCTGTAACTTGGCAAAAGGTACGTTAGCGCGTGTCGCAAACAACAATACGTGGAATAATGTGGCGAATTTACATGCAGCGCCATTACATAATGAAATATCTAACGTATTAGATAACGGTAGCAATAGTGATCGTTTTGTTTGTTATCATGATTATAGCGATGACTATGCGGCACATTTACAAAATATACCTAATGGCTTAGTAGGAATACGTGACGACATTCACTTTCCTGAAGGTCCATTGTTTCAAAATCGTCCGCGTCCAGAGTCTCGCCAAAATGCCTTTTGTTTAACGTGTCATACAGCCGATGGGCAGGGTGGTTTAGATCTAGATGCCCTTGCGTTTGACGGAAATACACTGGCACCTGTTGATCCTCGTCGTCAGCCGATGCAACCAGATCCTGTTGTTTATGGTAATATTCCAGCTAACTGGTTAGGTCAAGGTTTACCTGCGACAAGCTTTGTTGCTAATACGGTTAATGGCTATAGAATTGATGAATTATTATTGCCTGTTGCAAGAAGTGGTTCAGGTAATGGCGGTACTGATACAGGTACTGATACAGGTACTGACACAGGTACTGATACAGGAACTGACACAGGTACTGATACAGGAACTGACACAGGAACTGACACAGGTACTGATACAGGAACTGACACAGGTACTGATACAGGAACTGACACAGGTACTGATCCAACACCAGAAACAAATAATGTACTAATTAATTCAAGTTTTGAATCAGGTGATACAGCGTGGAACACTCCAGGTGGTGCAAGCGTTATAAATAACAACCAAGCTGATGGCGAAAGTGCTGCTTTTATTGATGGCGCAGGTTCATTTACACAGAACGTTACCTTATTACCTAATACCGAATATACCTTAACCGTATCGGGTAAAGTGGGCGAAATTGGTCAGTCATTCTGGGTAGGTGTTAGCAATATTACAGAAGGCGGATTTATTACAAACATGAGTTTTACTGGCACAGAGTATGTATCACAAAGCTTTACTTTTGAAACAACTGCCAATGCAAACCACAGCTATCAAATTTGGATGTGGAATAACCAAGGTGGTCAATATTATGCTGATAGTTTTGTGTTAACTACTACAGAAAATACCACTGAAGAGCCAGAACCAACACAAGAGACTGAACCGGAGCAACCAACAGAGCCAGTGACTGAGGCAACGGGTGACCCTGTTCAATTAGCAACAGTAGATACTTTTGTTGCAGCAAGCTCAAACTGGCAAACAGATCGTATTGCACGTGTATATGACGATAATAATGCAGTAGAGGCGAGAGCAAACGCTAATGGCTTAGGTACAGATTTAGTTTGGCAGGAATTTAGTTTTGCTACAGCCAGTCATTTTGAATTCTCAGTGAGTGAAGATAATGCACCTAGTTATCAAATTTCAGCTTGGAAAGTTCAAGCGTGGGATGATGCGAATGCAGATTGGCTTGACATGATGCCTTGGCAAAATGCTGCAGTAAACGGATGGACTAATTACACGCCAGCAACAAGCTTATCAGCTGATCGTATTCGTGTTTTATTTGAGGCACCAACATCGCAGCGAGTCGGACTACGTGAATTTAATGTCTCAGGTATCGTGTATTAGCAAGAGTAAGATAACTAACTTGAAAAGATACGGGGCTGTTGATCTTTCGTGATTAGATTTTGAACTAAAAAGGCAATCTCGTATAATTATTTCGCCAAAAATAGAAATACGAGATCACCATGCCTCGAACAATGCTTAACGATGAGCACTGATCAAAACTGAGCGTTATAATGCTCAAAGATAGAGTGTATAACAAGCCCACACACAGAAATACTTTGGAAGGTATTTTATACCGAATGCGAACAGGTTGTCCTTGGCGTGATGTGCCAGAGTCGTTTGGTGATTGGAGTGCCATATATAGGCGCTTTAATTTATGGTCAAAGAAAGGTGTTTTAATGAGGGTTTACAGAGCATTAAGGTATGAGCCGGACCTAGAGTGGGAGTTTATTGATGGTAGTATTGTTAAAGCACATCAGCACAGTACTGGCGCTAGAACAGAGGATGGTGAGGGTATAGGTAAAAGTGTTGCGGGTAACACCACTAAAATTCATATGGCGGTAGATAGTTACGGCTTACCTATTGAATTTTACATTACAGTTAGTGAAGTTCACGACAGTAGAGCAGCACCAACACTTATAGATATGCTGCCAAGTTCGGATTATATCATTGCTGATCGGGGCTATGATAGTGAAGTACTTAGAGAGTAAATACGTGATAAAAATACTATTCCAGTAATTCCGAGGAAGAAAAACTCTAAAGTGGGTAATGCTGATATCGATTGGTGTTTATATAAATACCGACATTTAGTTGAAAATGTATTTGCATGCCTCAAGCAGTATCGGGGTATAGCGACAAGATACGATAAATTAAAAAGAAACTATGAAAGTACACTCGCATTGGCGTGCTCCATGATATGGCTGCCAATGTAAGTGGTTAAATTATGAACTTGAAAGATCAACAGGCCCTAGTATATTTCAGAATATTCAATATAAATAAAAACTTAAGAAGTGCTGTAATTATCATCTTAAACAATGCATTAATATATTATAAATATATGATGTTTTATTTGTGCTGTGTATGTATATTGCTTTATTGATATTTAGCGGGGGAGTGCTGTAAAAACGTACATTCAAAAACAAAAAAACAGCATGAGAGTTTATCCATTTAGATATTGAATACGGGCTATTTAGCTCAATAAATTTAGCGTTTTTAAATAATGTTAGGATAAATATAATGAAAAAAAAATTAACATATAAAAATATTTTAGGCACCGCTTGCCTTTTAACAGGCTTGGTTATGAGTAGCGCTGTATCAGCTAACCTTGTAAATGTGGATTTTAGTAATGGTCTTAATGGTTGGGGAGGCGATGTTGTTTATTATGACACTGAAAATGACATGGATAATAATGTCACTGATGTAATTTTTGGTGATTATTCCAATAATTTTTCAACAACTAGTAACAGTGTCACCCTTAATACTTTTGCAGACACAACCAATGAATATTGGGGAGTGTACTTATATCAAGAATTTATGGTTGCCGCAGGTACATCTGAAATTTCGTTAAAAATTGATTCTACCGCTGACTATGCGTATGTCACCCTCGTTGATGAGAACCTTGATCTTGTTCATGACTTCAAAAATGGCGGTTTGAGTGTAGATATTAGCACTTTTATAGGCTCGTTAATGTCATTAGAGTTTGGTATTGAAGATAGCAATTATGCTTATGATGACTATTTAACCGTTTCAAATATTACGATTAGTAAACAGTCTATTTCAGTAACAGAACCGGCTTCATGGGCGCTATTTCTATTAGCATTGGCAGGAATAATAAAACGTTTTATAAAAATTGCTTAACGTTTTTCTCTTGCCATAGCTTAATTCACATCATGTAAAACAACTGTTTTGCATGATGTCACTTCTAATATTTGGAGAATAAAAATGGTTAATATCCGTTTATCTCGTATTTTTATCAATAAATTAAAAAATTTACACCAGACTATTTTTTTGTTTATTGTTGTAATTTTTACCAGTCAATTGTCATTTCAAGCACTAGCCGTAGAAATAGATACTTGGCAAACTGTTGCTGAAGCAACTATAGAGCACAGTGATCGTTATACAAAACGTGAGGTTGGTTATTACACATATAACAATATTGTTATACCAACTATGACAGAACTTTCAGAGGCGTTAAGAATCGTGATTACTAATAGTAGTCATGACGTACTTGCTGAAGATGGTATCGATGATAGTGGTCATCCATATTTTGTAGTTGCTTCGACTAACGATAAGACTCAAATTTACTTTGCATCTCAACGGGGGCCATTTGCTTATACGGCAGAGTTACAACAGTTAATTTCTGCTGAAATACCATCAAATGAAGAGGTAAATTTATTAACAGTTGCTAATATGGCACCAAGTTCTCATTGGAATAACCCTATATTAGCGAATGTGGTAGCTGGTGATGATACACAAGAAGCAGTGGCTACAATTGTTGGCGCAGCTAATAGTAATGTTTACATAATTTTTGATATTGTCGAAAGCAATAATCTTGTTTTTAGCTTTGCTCAAGACGATATACCAGAAAATCTAGTTACAAGTTGGGAAGTAGCTCATAAAACGGGTAGCGGTTGGATAGTGCTTAAAAATTGGGGCAATGCAAGTGCAAGTGAAAACACCTTTCGCGCTAATGCAAATGTATCAGCAAGCAAAGTACGTTTTAGATTTAGAGCTGTAGATGGTGCTAATTTAGGAATTAATCAGATTAAAGTAATCAGTGAAATTATTGATACTTTACCTGAACCAACATCAAACCCTGCTGATGGCATGCTTGATACAGACTTAACGGGCTATAGGGGCTACACCGATGAAAATGACGTTACCACGGCTAATGTTGGCTTTTTTGAAAATAAAATATTTGATGATGAGCCTAATGAGCTAATAGCCGAAGCGGTATTTGCTGATACAGTAAATGACACTGCTCGCTTAAAAGCAGCGTTAAATCAATCAAAAAGAGAAGAATATGGTGGTGTTGTAATATTACGGGCAAATCCTAATGGGCAAAATCGCTTTAGTTTATCTCATATCGCCGTTCCTTCAAATATTCGTATTGAAGTAGAGCCAGGCGTTGTTTTAGAAATGCGAGGGATTAAAGAAGATACCTATCCAACCAGCCAAAATGAACCTCAAAATATAAATAAACCTAATCGTCAATTTTTGTTCTCATTTGGTCGTAGTAATGGCCCTGGAAATTTATTAGCTGATCGTATCGAAAACGTTGAAGTAAGATCAACAGTGCCAGGCGAAAAATTCATAATAGATGCTAAAACCAATATGCCGCATAACTATGGCTATATGAATGGTGGTAACGGCAACGGCGTAGTTAATCTAACTCGGGCTATTCCTATAGGTTTATTTTATGTAAAAAACTTCGCTATTTCAGATATCGAAATTCAAGATAATCATACTGAATCAGTGGCTGTGCAGATGTTTGCCGATGCTGACTATAAAGATGGAGCCTATGCGTGGCGTTTTGGCTCTAAACCTATTTTTTTAGAAGACCGTTATGTTAAAGATAACCCTGATGGTACTAACAAGCTTGAAGGATCAAGTAATGTACCACTGAAAACTGATAGCTTTAATAATTTCTTAAATGAAAATAATGAGGTTGTGGCTGATATGTTCGCGATAAAACGTAACCCGACTTATGGCCGTACACCTGTAAAAGGGTCAATAAAAAATATAAAAGCAACTAATGCTCATACGGGATACGGTGTTGTGCAAATATACGGTGGTGACTGGATAGAAATTGATAGCATTGAAGTTATTAATGGTATTGGTGTTCGATTAGAGGCGGGGAATGGTACTGATAATGATAACTTTAATCGTGCAGGCCCTTACTTTTCATCGATGAATAAAATCAATATTTCAAACGTGAAAGTGACAAACGGTTTCACTGGCGTTTGGTTAAAACCACACTCTAAAATAATGAAAGATATTACTGTGGAAAATATTGAAGCGATTGATAGTGGTACCGCATTACTTGTGGGTAAGGGGGCATTTAACTGTAAAGCAAGTTGTCGTGACTTAACCCGAGGACGTATTAATAACTTAGTTATTAAAGGTGATATTTCTTTAACACAAACAGTATTTGATGAACCAGTTGCTGAAGTGGGTAATAACATTACCTATTTGCTTACGGATGCTAACCGTCAATACTTAGCTGATTTAAACAATAAAACTGTTGGTCAGCTTACCCGTGGTGATTTACAACAAAAAACTATAACTGGGGAGCAAACACCAGAGCAGTTAGCAGCGCTTACACCTGATAGTTTTGATAATCCATCAGGTACTCGTTGGTATAAAATATTTCCAACAGCACCTGTGTTAGCATTATCAATGTTATCGGCAGAAAATATAGGTGATGAATCAGCAACAGAAGGCTTTTATCCAGTAGATTTTAGTCAAGCCACTATTACGTCAAATGGTTTGCCTGAAGATACTTTGATTTTATATCGTGGAGATATGCGCGAGCCTAACGGAACGCAAGCAACCGATTTTATATACAAATAGCTAGAATCAAAATGTAGTTTTGTTGAAGAGATTTTGTATCTTCAATAATTAGTAAAATAATAAAAAATTAACCTATACATATGATGTTTGTATATGTATTATGTGTGGTAATATAAATTTGTTAATGAACAACAGTGAGATAAATCATGAATAGAACACTCATAGGAGTAGCTATTGCTTCGGCTCTTTTGTTAACTACCGGTTGTAGTAAAAAACAGAACGCTCAAGTTAGCGCCCCTCAAGTTACTGTTGCAGTTGCTGAGACTGGTTACTCTGCAGCCAGTGCATTAGAGCAAGAAGCTCGAGCACAATTAAAAACTCTGTTGAGCATGATGGAACAAGCTCGCGCTAAAAATATTGATGTAACTAGAGAAGAAACACTTGTTTGGTTCTCTCAAGAGTTTCTTAAGTTTGCTAATTGGGATGAAGCTAACCCGAAAGCCATAGAGCAAGCATTTGGTTACGAACGTTATTATGCTGATGACAAAGTAGAACTTGCCGCAGCATTGCCGGATTTTGAACGTCAAAAAGTAATTGATATTCTCACTAAAGGTATCGATGTTTTAGGTCAAGAGTTACGTGGTGAAATCAAACGACGTCCTGTTAACAAAGTTGATTGGCAAGGTACTAAAGCTAGCGATAATATGTTTATCAGCAATGGTAAACCTATTTTTCTTTACGATTATTTTTCTAAATCAGTTGGTCAGCCTTTAACTAATACTGATGTGTATAATGATCATTTAGGCGCGCTGTACCATGGTGGTGAAAACCTATACCCAACGGATCATGACCGGGCTATCAATTCTTTCTTGTTGAAAGAAGATGGTACCTTTGACCAAGAGTTGATGAAAGAATTGACTGATATTCCTGATACCAATATTGGTTTCTTATATTATTGGATCATGGGTATTCCTGAATGGGTTGAAAAGCAAGAGCCTGAAGTACGTAAAGGTCGCTCTTTATTTACTGGTTTTGATATCGATAACCCTTTAGTTCGTGATGTTTGGGGTAAGATTATCCATGAAACAGGTCGATTAACAAAAGGTAAAAAAGTTACCGAATTGGGCTTTGTTTTGGCGAATGAGCCACATTGGTATGCTGAAAAAGGACATTGGACAGCCAACTTTGAAGAAATGACCTCTATTTCTTCTTATACGCTTAACAAGTTCCGTGACTGGTTAGATAATAAGTATGCTAGTGATATCGCAGCGTTAAATAGTAATTGGGGTACGTCATTTACTAGTTTTGAAACCGTAGCAATTGAGATTCCAATTGATCCAGCATTACAAGGACAACCTATTTGGTATGACTGGTCTCGTTATAATATGGATAGAAGTACAGACTGGTTTACGTTTGTGCAAAATGAACTACATTCAGTGAATCCAGACGCTCATACATCCATTAAGGTAATGCCTAGAATGTTTATGTATGACTCTCGTTCTGGTGGTATTGATACCGAAGCATTAGCAGAATTAACTACCATGGTGGGTCATGATGCTAAAGCCTTTGGTAGTGAGAATATTCGTCCTGGTAAATCGTCTGAGTGGATAGAAAAGTATGCTTATTCTTGGGGAATGGTTGCAATGTTCCACGACTTTATGGAATCAGTAGCACCTGACAAGATCAACTTCAATTCAGAGTCTCACTTTTTATCATCTGGCCAATGGCGTGATTTAGATACTCGCACCAGTTATGTGCGTAGTGTGTACTGGTTAGCGACTTTACTTGGTATGGATGCTAATACTGGCTGGTTCTGGGCTCGTGATCCTGATGGTTCTCCTGAAGATCGTTTAGAAGGAGATTTAGACTTCTTCGATCCTGGGCTTGGTGGTGCATATGCTGGTTCAAATAATATGCAACCTCATGTAACCAACGAAGTAACACAGGTAATGTTTGACTTAAATAGTTTTTCAGAAGAAATTATTGCATTACGTGAACAAATGCGTCCTATACGTTTATTTTATTCTGAAACGACTGCCATCAATACTGATGATTACATGACCAAGGGTTCTAAACTTTACGAGGAATTATTTTTCGAAGGTTTACCTTTAGGTTTTGTCACTAAAAACATTATTGAAAAGCAAGACAACAGCGATTGGGAGACTGTGGTTGTATATAACAACCCAAATGTGACTGATGCTGAATTCGACGCTTTACAATCTTATCTTGGTGCTGGTGGTACAGTTATTGTTGATTCAAAGAGTTTATTACTTAATGAATATGGCCAAAAACGCACTAAAAAGTTAAAAGCTGGTAAAGGTAAACTAATCACTTTAGAGCCGAGCGCAGACCTTGCTAAAATTAAGCAGGTAGCCCTTGCTCAAGTGACAGAGCAAATGCCTGATGTGGTAATAGCTGAAGATAATGGAGAAGCATATAAAACCACTACTTGGCGAACAATTAAGCAGTCTGATGGCACTTATTTAGTCAATATACTAAACGTTGGTCACAATACAGCTAAATTAGACTTAACGCTAAGAAACGGTAAGCCAGTGACTGTTACTGACTTAATGACCGGAAATTCCTTGGATTCTACGTTTGAATTAGCTTCTGAAGGTGTCCTCTTGTTAGAAGTTAAATCGCACTAATAGATTGCGATTTTTTGACGCCGTATCAAAACTACGGCGTCTTTTTTAATATTTTGAATGGTTTTTGTTTTTATAGCTGAGTTTCAACAATACGCTATATAGTTTCCCCCATTGTTGTTGCCGTAGTAACCCTACGGCTTTTTTTCATTTAATGCTTTGGTATTTAAGCTAAAGACGTATCAACTTCAAAATCTTCCAGCAACACAGTCCTAAAGCTTATTTAGGAAACTATTATTAAAACTAATTAACAGGCTTACTCATTTTTATTGTTTACATAACTTTACAAAGTCTACACTATTTAAATCTTGCACATACAAACATCATATGTTTATATATGGATAATCAATTGGCTTGTGAAATATCTGGTTAAATAATAAAGTGATTATTTATTTTCAAATCAAGGTAACTCGCTTACCAAGCACTTATTACAACAAAAAAATCAAATAGTTAAGGTGAAGCATGAAACTGTTTTTACAACAAAGATCTTTTCAAAAGATAAATCAGGATAGAGAAAATCTCGGTCCCCGTATATCAAAACTTGTTAAATTTATAACCATGGGGAGTTTGGCTGCAGTTATTTTTTCACCGTTAGCTTATAGTAATGAGAGTCAAAAAGTTGCAACCTCAAGTGTAGCTACCTCAAGTGTAGCTACCTCAAGTGTAGCTACCTCAAGTGTAGCTACCCCTAAAGAAAATGTACTCGTAATCATGTTTGATGATATGCGTTTTGATACTTTTTCTTATCGCGGAGGCCCGGTTAAAACACCCAATATTGATGCATTAGCGGCAGAATCAGTGCGCTTTGATAATGCAATGACAACAACTGGTCTTTGTTCTCCGTCAAGAGCAGCAATGTTCACTGGTCGTTGGGGTCATAAAACAGGTTTAGATGATAATGTTGAACTTTGGCACTCTCGTGTCTCTGAGCTTGATCCAAAAGAAGGCGGGATCATGCGAGCAGCGTCTGAAGCTGGCTACTTAGTGGGTTATGTTGGGAAATGGCACTTAGGCGCACAAGGGAGAAAAATGCGTGGCGCTGAAATTGATTTAGCACATGGGCATGAAGCAGAAGAGCGATTTAGTCGTCAATGGACACCGTATGCAAAAGTTCCTCAAGTGAAAGGTTACTATGAAGGTAAACTTGACGAAAATAATGAGAAACACGAATACTTTATGACCCTACCAGGTGGTTATGAAGATACTGAAGCTTATAAAAAAGTCGTTCATGGGCAAGCAATGATAAAACAGGCGGCCAAAGATAAACGACCATTTTTTGGTGTAGTCAGTTTTAATCAGCCACATCCTGCCTACCGTGTGCCTGAGCCTTATGCCAGCATGTTTGATCCAGGAACACTTAAACTGCCAAAAAATCATTTAAGCCCACGTGTTAATAAACCGTTATCGCAAGATGGCGTATGGTGGCCTTGGCATGATGTTGGTCATATGAGTGATATGGATTGGAGAAGAACACGAGCATTTTATTATGGTGCTATTGCAATGGTTGATCGCGTTGTTGGCGACCTACTAAATACAGCAAAAGAAGAAGGTATGTATGACGACCTAACTATCATTTTAGTTGGTGACCAAGGTAGTATGTTAGGTGAACATGGGTTATATGACAAAGGCCCTTACGCGTATGATGAATTAATGCGTATGCCACTCCTGATTAAATCACCACATCAAGAAAGCAAGACTGTAAATCGTCAAGTGTCTATTATTGATATAGCGCCAACACTTTCAGATATTATGGGAGTATCAATTGGCGATGACATTGATGGTAGAACATTAGTATCGCTAATGAAGGAAGGGGATTTCGCAGATGAAGGCCGAATAGATTCATCGCTTTATGCATACGAATGGTATAACGGGGCATGGTTTGGTATTAGAGCCATTAGAACCCCTGAAATGAAATTTGTCTGGAATCCAGGTGATAGTCGAGATGAATTGTATGATTTGGTTAACGATCCTATTGAAGTAACCAACGAAATTGATAATAAAAAATACCGCAAGCAATTAAAAGAGATGGTTTTATTACTTGAGCAAGAACTTGTCAGAGTGGGCGACCCATCAGTAGAAAAGTTTCGCCATCACATGAAAGCTCGTGGCTTACTTTAATTTAAAAGTTATTGCAGAAAAATATTAATTAATAAATACAAACTTTAGGTAAAAACGATGAAAAAATTTACATTTAGGCAGCTTGTTTTAGGTTGTACCTGTTTACTTGCAAGTCAAGTTTCACTGGCAAGTACTGCTAATGAACGACCTAATATTTTAGTTATTTTAACCGATGATATGGGTTATGCCGATGTTGGCTTTAATGGGTCACCTGATATCAGAACACCTAATTTAGATCAGTTAGCGGCAGAAGGGACTATGATGACTTCCGCATACAATGCTCATCCTTTTTGTGGACCAAGCCGAGCAGGTATTATGACCGGAAGATATCCACACAAATTTGGTTCACAATTTAACTTACCTACCAGTGATCGCTCTGGAGGTTTAGGTATTCCTACTTCTGAGATTTTTATCAGTGAGGTATTACAAGACGCAGGCTACCATACTGGAGCTATCGGTAAGTGGCACTTAGGTGAAGATGGTGATTTCCATCCAAATAACCGAGGTTTTGATGATTTTTATGGCTTTTTAAATGGCGGCCACGACTATTTCCCAAGTAAGTTTAAAGCACAATATGAAAAACAACGTAAACAAGGTTTAAATCACTCAATATTTCATTACCTTAGACCACTTGAACACAATGGAAAAGAGGTGGATGTTAATGAATATCTAACCGATGCTTTATCGGGGCAAGCAGTAAACTTTATTGAAGCCTCAGCAAAAGATAAAAAGCAGCCTTTCTTTTTATACTTAGCATACAATGCGCCTCATTCGCCTATGCAAGCTAAAGAAGAAGACATGGCGCAATTCCCCGAGATTAAAGATAAAAAACGTAAAATCTACGCAGGTATGGTTTATGCGGTAGATCGAGGTGTTAAGGAAATTGTACAAACCTTAAAAGATACAGGTCAATACGATAATACTTTAATTGTATTTTTCAGTGATAACGGAGGCAAACCAAACCTAGGCGCTAACAATTACCCATTAAAAGGTCGCAAAGGGAGTGTATTAGAAGGCGGTTATAGAACACCTATGTTTTTCCATTGGCCTAAAAAAATACCAAACGGTAAAACATTTACCTTCCCTATTTCTACTTTAGATTTATATCCAACATTTGCAAAAATTGCAGGTGCTGAAATACCTAAAAAGAAAAAGCTTGATGGTAAAAATTTAATACCAAGTTTAGTTGCAGGCACAGACCCTAGACCAGGCGAAATGATTTATGCCGTACGCCATAGAAATGGTTATTCAGAAGCGGCTGCACGTAAAGATAATTGGAAAATTGTCAATGTAAGTGGCAAATGGCAATTATTTGATGTTGAAAAAGATAGCAGCGAAAGTAACGATTTAAGTAAAGAGTACCCGCTCGTTGTAAGAGAAATGGTCGCTGAAATGGAAATGTGGAGTTGGAGTAACACTCAGCCTTCATGGTTCCACAATCATGCCGAAGGCGCTTTATGGCGAGAAAAAGCCATGCCGAGATTCCATGAAACTTTTAGTTTAAAAGAAAAAGCCGCTAACGAGTTAAATGTACATTAAGAAGTTAGCGCTTACTAAGCACATTCTGCATAACTGGATTCGGCGATGTGCTTTTATCCACTTAACTGGTTTTCAGTTAAGTGGATAACTAACTTCGTAAACTCTATTAGCAGGGTAAAATCTTATGCTTAAAAAAATATCTAAACAAAATTTTAAAAAAAATAAGTTACTTACCGCTTATGCCTTTCTCCTTAGCTCTACGTTATTAACCGCATGTAGCAGTGGCTCAAACACTGTAGCAACTAGCACAAACGACAGTAATCATACTGCGCCACTCGTATCTCCATTTTCTGATCCTAACAATACAGGGCAATGGGTTTATAACACTGTAGTAAGTGATGAGTTTGAAACCGAAGTGCTGGATGAAGACCGTTGGTATGTTGTTGGTAAATTTAAAGATGGTAAACCAGAGTATAAACACCCTGATAAACCCAACAAAAAAGTATGGACAGGTCGTGCACCTTCACAGTTTTCAGGACGTAACTATCGTTTAGAAGATGGCAAACTTATTCTTGAAACACGTTGGGAACCAGACTTTCCGTTTATTAAAGAAGTCCATACCCCTGTATTTGGTGAAGCTATGCCGTACGCCAATATTACGACAGCCTGTATTATTTCACGTAAAGAATTCAAATACGGTTACATTGAAATACAAAGCAAAGCGGCTGATGCTGAAGTCACTAGTGCTTTTTGGTCAATGGGTAAAGGAGTTGAATTCGATTTCTTTGAATTACTGGGCTATCACAGCGAACCTGGTAAAGAACACTTAGACCGACAAATTTGGTGGTCAATACGTGATTGGCAAAAACTTCGCGGTAAACCAACGTATACCGAAAGGAAAGATTTAGGCTTTAGAGTTGCGGACGACTTTCATATTTATGGTATTGAATGGGATGAGCAAGGTGTTAAATACTATATTGACGGTAAACTTTTCTCACAAGTTACTACAGAAGAAGTAACGGCTTGGGCTAAAGAAAACAGAGATGTTCCAGCCGATTACAACGGATATGTTGCCACTGTGCCAATTAACCTCTGGTTAGATCAAGAAGTTTTTCCTTGGGTTGGTTACCCCAAAAGCAAAGCAGAACTTGGAATAAATAGTCCGAAAGAAAAGAAAGATGACGGCATAGTCGATTTTGAAATTGAATACGTTAGAGTTTGGCAAAAAAACAAGTGAAATAGCGAACGAAATAATAAAAATATTATGCTAATTAGCAAGACACAATTGGCATCACTTAATAACTTAAAGGTTTAGTAATTATGATGTATACATTCAAGTTTAATAAAGTTGCGTCTACTGTCGCTCTATATTGTGCAATCGCAAGTTTAAATGGTTGCGCTACGTTTGATAAAAAAGGCGCTGAACAAGCAAATAATCAATCAAATCCTCCTACCTTATTCACCGAAACGTCAGGAGTAATACCGGTAGAGGATAGAGGCCGACGTAAGTGGGACGTTGCAATTGTCGGTGATCTTGATGGTAACGGTTACCAAGACCTTTTATTAACTGAGCATGCGCATAAAGTGTTTGTTTACTGGAATGAAGGTGGGACTTTTACCGAACCATCCACATTAATTAATGGCGATATGCACGGTACAGCTATTGCTGACTTTGATAAAGATGGTTTAGTTGAAGTGATTATTGCACAAGGTGGTGGTAATGGCAGTAATCCGAGAAAACCAAAACATTTCGAAATAACAAAAGATAGACAATTTACAGGTGGTAAACCTTTAGAACATTTCGAAAAAGGAAGAGGCCGTTCAGTCAAAGTATTTGATGCAAATAATGACGGTAATTCAGATTTATTTTTAACTGGTTTTGCAACACCTGAGCAGTTTGAAACGGGGGCGAACCATTTTTATAGTAATTCAGGAACAGGTGAGTTTGTCTTTGAAGGTAATTTACCTTTTAGTGACCGATTAAGTTATCGCTCTGTCATTACTGATTTTAATGGTGATGACCAGTCAGACATATTAGTTTTTGGTGGTAAACGTATGGTCGCGATAGCAGGCGGCGAAGGTTATACCTTTTCAGATGTAACTGACAAAGTACTAGGTTCATTAAAACACACCTCGGATGTTAGTGCTATTTCACAACTTGATTTTGATGGTGACGGCGATTTAGATTTAGCAATTAGCAGAGCAGAGCATCAATTTGAGCCAGAAACCTATTACGATGCAGCAAGCAAACGTTTTGCATTTTTCTCACGTTTTCAACCATTACAACTTGAAGACCTCACCATAGATGGAGACTTTGTGCTTGAAAACTTGCAAATGGCTTATCCAGATTTTGATGTTTATGTAGGTAAAGATAAGCGCTTATTAGATTTTAAAAGCTCCTCTAAGGATACCTCTCACGATTTAGACCGAAGTGGTACCATTAACTTAACTGCGAGTGAATCCTTTGGTTGGCCTGAAGACTTATGTGTTAAAGGCGTAAAAATGAAAAATTTACCTAAAGACAGCAAGCCGGGTTTATATATTGGCTATATGGGCAATAATCACTGGCGAATTTGTAGTCAAACCAGTTCAGCAACCGCTGGCGTGATAAACAATGTAATCTCAACACCCGCCACAACCAAAGATGAATCACTACCAGCTATGTTGTTAGAAAATAGAGATGGACAATTTTTTGATGTAACGTCAAAAATGGGCATTGATATTAATGAACAAACGACTAGTGCTTTGGCTGCTGATTATGATAACGACGGTTGGACAGATTTATTTTTTATGCGCTATGGCGATATGTCAAAAGAAGTTACTCAGTATTTGTATATGAACAACCAAGGGAAATCTTTTACCTTGGTTGATAATCATGGAGCTATTTCAACCGATTTAGGTGCAACAGGTGCAGGTGCAGAAGTGATTGATTACGACAAAGATGGTGATTTTGATCTTATTTTTGCTAATGAACGTGGTAAGTGGCATTTATTTGAAAATCATAACGAAATATTATCAAACAATAACTATATAGGCATTACTGTCGGGATGTCTCCAGTTGAAAAAGCGGATTTATTCGGCACTAAAGTAACGATTAATGCCTGTGGGCGAACTCAAGTGCGGGAAGTAGGTAATACTTCATCGTCATTTGCGGTTACTTATAATAATGATTTGTTGTTCGGGCTAGGGCAGTGCGATGAGGTTGATACCGTTACCGTCACTTGGACAAACGGCGAAGAAATTCAGCTTAACCCTAAGCAGGTTAATCAATATATTAATATTAATTAACCAATTTTTCGCACTATAAACAATTATTTAATAAGTAGTCATTATGAAACTTAAAACAACAAGTTTACTCGGTTTATCTACCTCGATACTTCTTTCAACTGTAAGCCAAGCAGATGAAATGGTTTTGCCGTTATCCGATCCTGAAAATAACAATGGATGGGTATTCAATGAAACATTCAGTGATGAATTTAACGGTAATACATTAGATGAAACTAAGTGGTATGCCTTAGGTGAAACATCTAATTATTGGAAAGGGCGCGGCGCACAATATGCACCACATAATGTGCGTATTGAAGACGGAAAACTAAAAATAAAGACCCAATGGGAACCAGATTTTGACTTTGCTGAAGGTTATAAAGATATGACTTCTGCAGGCATTATCCATCATAAGAGTTTTTTATATGGTTACATGGAAGTAAAGGTTAAAGTACCAGATGCGCCAATGTCTGGCTCTTTTTGGTTTACAGGTGAAGACTCTGAACTTGATGTTTTTGAACATTTTGGCAAGGTAACTAAAGTTGGAGGTAATAAAGCACCTGAATCCAGAATTTGGACATCAATTCATGATTGGCGAATTGATCGACCAGAACCACAAAGTAAAAATAAAATTTACTATCATCAATATCCTTTAGGTTTTCGTGTAGCTGAAAAATTTGCTACTTATGGTATTGAATGGACCGAAGATAGTTATACGGTATACCTTGAGGGTAAAAAACTATATAGCGCACAACAAGGCCCAGCAGGATGTGCAAATACCAATGATAAAACCAACCTTTCTGCCAACGGCACACCGTTAGATTGTTTAGGTGATAAGTGGTTGTTAAATAACCGCATGGATATGTGGTTTGACTCTGAAGTTTTTGACTGGATGGGAGTGCCAACCCAACAAGATTTATCGCCACCAGTAGACTTTGAAGTAGAATACGTGCGTGTTTGGCAAAAGCCCAATAATTATGCTATCGACAAAGCTTTTTTTGGTTTTGAAGGGGCTATTGCAATGAATGGTAAAGATATTTTTAATTTAGCAAAACCTGAGAAACCTGGTGCATATCGTAAAAGGTGGGCAATGTCTGATGCTAACATGGCCATTACAGGTTACCCTGATTTTAAATATTCCACGGGTCGAAAAAGTTTAAAAATTTCGCATACTAATGGTTTAACTGCCGATATTATCGCGACATCACCGCAAGGTTCTATTGAAACGACCGCGGGTAATTATTTACTCTCTTTTGATGTTTTTGTAGAAAATAATAGCTCGATTAAGGATGTTACTATTAAACTTGGAGAGCCTGAGAGTCTCCATACTTTTGATATTAGCTCTCTGCCGCGTGAGCGATGGATAACAGTCACCGAAAATATTAACCGAGCATCTTCGTCTGGCGTTAATGATAATATGCAAGTCATTATTGACAAATCGGCGGCAGCACAGGGAAATAGCACCATCTATATTGACAATATCATGTTAGATAAAATTACAGGTGATTTTGTCAATATTACTGACATTAAAACAGAAAATAATGCCACTATAGCTGTTGGCGAAACGCTTCAATTAGCGATTGAAGTAACACCAACTAGTGCGAGTAATCAATACATTAATTGGCACTCAAGTGATGAAACCAAAGCTTACGTAAATAACCGAGGTAAATTATTTGCTTTGGCGGCAGGTACGGTTGATATTGTCGCGACAGCAGTAAATGGTAAACAAGAAGAAACAGTAGTTGTAATTATAGATGGAGACACTGAGCTCAGTGTTGAACAACCGCCTAGCAGCTCAGATAACATTGATTCAACACCAACTCCAGAAACATCGGTAGTACCAGAAAACCCTATCGTTGATGAAATACCTAATGAAGCAATTAATACGAGTAAGGAGAGTACTGCTGGCGCAATGCATTGGTTAACTTTTTTATTTCCTATTTTAGTGTTTTTTTTGCGTAGAAGAACCGAAATATAAAATCTATAAATCGAAAATAACGCTAATAACACATACGTCATTAGCGTTATGTCTCCTTATTTACTTTACACCATTCAATAATTAACCTCAGCTCGGGTTAAGCAATTTTACTCGATAGTTATAATTAATTGTTTGTAAATAAAAAACATCATATGTTTATATATAATATATGTGCGGCGATTGTTTTGTAGCCTCACACCTCGATAAAAAATCAATAATTAGGTAGTACAATGATAATAAAAAATAAAATAACCCTAGCGCTAATCACTGCAACGACACTTTTAACCACCGCTTGTGGGGGGGATAGTGATCCAGCAGTTCAAAATCCACCTGAAATTACAGTACCAGATGCAGAAACGCCAGATACAGAAACACCTGATACAGAGGTTCCTGATGCCATCACTGAAAATGTTCCGGATGAAAATGGCAATGTATCACCAACTTTAGTTGACGGTAATGAATCTGATTGGGTTTTTATTCCTGAACGTTCAGATGAATTTAATAATGTAAGCCTCGATAGCAGTAAATGGGAAAATGATCCTGATGACTTTGGTCCATGGTCATGGCGTCCTGAAAATGTGAAAATAACTGAAGATGGCAAGTTACGTTTAACCATGGATTACGAAGAGCATACCGCACAACGTTGGGGTAAGTCTGATGGTGTTAATGCCAGAGTCGATGTTGATATGTTCTATACATCAGGCATGATTCGAGCTAATTCTGTGCAAACCTATGGTTATTATGAAGCCAAAATAAGAGGCACACATACTTTCCCTGGCAACAGCCCTGCGTTTTGGGTTTACAGTAATGGACAAGATAGAGCTGCTGCAGGTATGAACCCAACTAAAGCTGGCGATCCAATCTACTCAGAAGTCGATTTTGTTGAATTACAACAAGCTGAATACAGCGATGTAACAGGTGTTCAAAAACAAGATACTGCTGAAATTATCGATATGAATCTACATGCTATTTATCAGGATGAACATGGTGATCCTGTTGAAGTTCGTCCTCACAATGATCTACAACATTTATCACAAAACAAAATTATTGCCGACTTTGATCCAAGAGACGACTTCCATATTTATGGTACTGAAATTTCAGAGGATTATATTATTTGGTATATAGATGGTAAGGAAGTGGCGCGTAAGGCTAACCTTTATTGGCACTTACCGATGCGTGTTACCTTGTCACTTGGCTTGAGAACCCCTCATGTTACTTATAACAACTGTCCGCATAGTTTAGCTCGATGTCCTGTTGCGGAAAATGCAACTCAAGAAGGTTACCCGACGAACATGGATGTTGACTGGGTACGCGTTTATAAAAGAGCACCATAATTTGTTCTAAAATGAATTAACTTAGTAAACAAAAGGGTGTAATAATCTGATTATTACCCCCCTTTTTATTTGGCAAAATTATCGGCCAAATGAATATTAAACAGACATCAATTATACCAATTTGATTAATTTTGTGATCTAATTTGACTTTATAATTATTCCTTTTTCATAATGAACCTGAAAACTGGATAAGTATTGAACTAATTGCCCACCTAGCGATCAGATCTTTCGACTAAAAACTATTTGAAAGCAACAAAGGTGGGCAGATGAATAAGTTAATAGATATATTTTGCGATGTCGATGATTTTTGTTATAAGTTTTTACCTGTTTGGGAAACTGAATTAATAGCTAATGGAGCTAAAAAGCGACGACGTCAATCAAAGATGCCCACTAGCGAATGTATGACTATCGTTATTGCTTTTCATCAATCAAACCACAGAAATTTCAAGAACTTCTATATTGGTTTAGTTCAAAAACATTGGAAGGAATACTTTCCAAATTTACTGAGTTATACGCGTTTCTTACACAAAATGTCCGCTCTACTTATTCCTATGTGTGCTTATTTCCAAACAGTTAAAGGAAAACCAACAGGTATTGCTTTTGTAGATTCCACAAGCCTTAAAGTATGCCATAACATACGTATCCCACGTAATAGAGTGTTTGATGTTATTGCTAAACGAGGGAAAGGAACAATGGGTTGGTTTTACGGCTTTAAATTGCATTTATTGATTAATCACGTAGGTGAAATCATTTCTCTGAAGATCACTCCAGGTAATACTAACGATAGAGCACCGCTCCCTGATCTATGCAAAAACCTCTCTGGAAAGCTTTATGCTGATTAAGGATATATCGGAAAGAAGTTAAGTGAAAAGTTATCAAAAATTGATGTTGATTTGGTTACAACCGTTCGTAAAAACATGAAGCTAAAGCAATGTCAGCGTTTGATAGAGCCATGTTATCAAAGAGATATATTATTGAAACGATAAATGATCAGCTAAAAAATATTTCTCAAGTTGAACATAGTCGGCATCGAAGTGAGACAGGCTTTATGTTGAATGTAATGGCAGGAATAGTGGCTTATTATCTTAAAGAAAAAAAGTCACGTATTAAGTTATCACCTAGTGAATTTGGACTGATGGTAGCTTAAGAACGTTATCGCTTAAGCAGATCTCAGGTTAATGACTTCAAAAGAATTAGAAAAACTCGCTCGAAGCGCTAAAAATAGCCGCATGAGAAATCGCTACTTGGCGGTTTCTCACTTTGTTGATGGTAAGTCTAGAACAGAGATCGCAAAATACTTAAAGGTCGCCCTGAAGCAGTGTAAATATTTGAGTTCACAAATATTTCAATGAAGGGATTGATGCCTTAAACTTAGGTTGTCATACAGGTAGCTCAACAAAATTGTCCGCAAAACAACTCAAATAATTAAGCAGTTTTATTAAAGAAAGCAGTACTCTTGCTAATAGGCGGACGTTTACAAGTAAAAAATATTCAATCATATATTACAGAGCATTTTAGTGTTGAGTATGAAATTAGTAATATTTATCGGCTACTCCACCACTTAAATTTCTCATGGATAACCAGCCGCTCCAAGCACCCGAAACAAGATGAAAGCGCTCAAACGCTTTTTAAAAAGCTTCCAGATGGAAACGATCCTTCACATCCCATGGAAAACCCAGTTAGATAAAGTCGATGTGTGGTTTCAAGATGAAGCGCGATTTGGTCAGCAAAATACAACCACACGCGTTTGGGCAACTAAAGGCACACGACCAAGAGTAGTAAGGCAGCAACAGTTCGAATATGCGTATCTATTCGGTGCTATATGCCCAGCGACAGGTGCAACTGAAGCGATTATCAGTCCGCCAAGTAACCCCAGATCGGGTTAAGCCCTAACCATAGCATTCTTCTCTACGTCACTAATATTAAGGGTTGGCTTATTTTCTTTAAGGCAATAAGCCACTAAACCTGCCAGTAAATTCAACATAAAACTATTCGGGCTACGATGACGCGAATGCTCTATTTGAGATATATTCTTCAATTGATCATTTATCGTTTCAATAATAAACCGTTTAGATAACATTGCTCTATCCCATAACGACATAGCTTTGGCTTTCATATTACGGCGCACGGTTGTTATCAAATCAACTCCTTTTTCCTTCAAACCAACTGTTAATTTTTTGCTTATATAGCCTTTATCTGCATATAACTTCCCTTTAAGTTTTTAGCTAAGGCTAATACGGGCTTTGTGTCGTGAACATTGCCAGTAGTTAATTTAGCCTCAACTATTTCACCTCTAAAGTTAGTGACTAAATGTAGTTTGAACCCATAAAACCAACCCATTGTTCCTTTGCCCCGTTCGGCTATACCGTCAAATGTTTTATGTCTAGGAATTCTTAAGTTATGGCATACTTTTATGCTTGTAGAGTCAATAAACTCAATACCTGTAGACTCACCTTTAAGTATTGAAAAGTAGCTAGAAAGTGGAACGACCGCTTTAGGCATCACTTCTAAAAATCGAGTGTAGCTCAATAAGCTAGGGAAATGTGAACGATAAAACTTAGCAATATAACCTTTATAATAATTTTTAAAGTCGCGATGATTTGATGTATGAAAAGCAATTAATATAGTGATTATCTCACTCATAGCCATACGACATGGACGATTTCGCTTGATACTTCCATCAGCAATTAATTGTTTCTCCCATTGTGGGATAAATACGCGACAAAAATCATCGACATCACAGAATATTTCAACTAGTTTATTCATGCCCGTTTCTTATTATCTTTCTGTTTTTTCTTGGTCGAAAGATTGGATCGTGGAACGGGCACTTAGTTCAATTTAATTAATTCTTATCCCGAGCTGAGGTTAAGTAATGACATACTTTAATGCTTGTAGAATCAATAAATTCAATACCTGTCGATTCACCTTTTAGTATCGAAAAATAGCTAGATAGTGGCACTATAGCCTTAGACATCACTTCTAGAAATCTAGTGTAACTCAATAAACTTGGAAAATGAGAGCGGTAAAATTTAGCGATATAACCTTTATAATAATTCTTAAAGTCGCGATGATTAGAGGTATGAAAAGCAATAAGGATAGTGATAACCTCACTCATCGCCATACGGAAGGGGCGATTTCGCTTTATATTACCATCTGCAATTAATTGTTTTTCCCATTGAGGGATAAATACGCGACAAAAATCATCGTCATCATAAAACATTTCAACTAGCTCTCTTATGCTAGTCTCTTATTACTTTTCTTGGTTGGAATGGTGGGTAGTGAAGCAGGTACTTAATTTATTATTATTCCTATCTGAGGCTAATTAATAGTTCTGTAGAGTTTATATATTTTGAACGTTATTCAAAATAATGCTCCAAATCTTGATAGCCTTGCTTAATATGCTCAATAAGTAAGGTTAGCTTTTCAGGTTTATATCGCGTGTAGGGATAAACAGCAAAAACCCCTAGCGAACGTGCCTTATAATCGCTCAGCACATTGACCAATAAACCTGCTTGTAATTCTTCATAAACACTACATTTAGGCACATAAATAATCCCAATATCATTCATAGCTGCTTTTTTTAAAGAATAAGCATTATTTGAAGACATACAGCCTCTTACTAATATTGATTTTTGCTCGCCATTGTCATCAAAGCGCCACTCATTACTACCATTTGCTTGTAGATCGTAGCAAAGGCAGTTATGGCGTTTCAGATCATCAATTGTATTTAATGCTTTATTCGCTTTTAAATACTCGGGTGAAGCACAGACAATCCAATTAGATTCCAATAAAGGCACAGCTATAAGGGAAGAATCCTCTAGTACAGCTGTTCTTATAGCTAAATCAACACCTTCTTCAACTAAGTCGATAAGCTTATTTTCAAGTCGTAATTCAATGGTGATTTTAGGGTAGGTTTTGCAAAAACTTGATACTAACTCTGCCAGTAATAACTCACCTGAAATGGTCGGTACAGACATTGTAATATGACCAGAAATGTCTTTAGATAACTCGTTAACCGCGGTAAAAGCATCATTTGCTTGCTGGTTAATACCTTTTGCATGTTTATAAAGTAATTTACCTGCGTCAGTAAGACTAAGCTTTCGAGTGGTTCTATAAAGTAGCTGTGTATTTAACTGTTTTTCTAGTGCCGATATTTTTTTACTAACAACGGTTTTGGACAAACCTGTTTTTTGAGCTGCCAGGCTAAAAGACTTCTCTTCTACTACTACAGCAAAAATTGCTAACTCAGATGCACCGTTCATATCAAACTCATTATGTTTAAAATGGAAATAGTTTATTTTTCTATTGCGAATATACAGGTAAATACCAACGGAGTATATTGCTCATATAGGAGAAACGACGTAGGGTATTATAAATAATAATACTTTTGTCTGTGTTTCATACTAAATTGTTCAAGTAGATGGATATTGAATCTATATCCAAATTACCTTCGTAGAATAAGGGCGGATAAATGTCTGACAAAAATAATTATACTGACGCTAATCAATCTAATACGATTGAATGTTTAAATATTTCCGAGAAGAGAGTCGGACTATTTGTTACCTGTTTGGTAAATACAATACGTCCTTCAGTAGGTTTTGCTTCCATCACTTTGCTTGAGCAAGCAGGTTGTACTGTTGAAGTTCCAGCAGCTCAATCTTGCTGTGGACAACCCGCATTTAATTCAGGTGACGATGAAGGTACTCGTCAAATCGCTTATCAAGTTATCGAACAGTTTGAAGAATTTGATTATGTTATTTTACCTTCGGGTTCATGTGCTTCAATGATCAAAAATAACTTTATAGAAGTATTTAAAGAACAACCCGGTTGGCAAGCAAGAGCTCAACATTTAGCTGACAGAACTCATGAACTACTCTCATTTTTAGTTGATGTATGTAATTTTAAACCGAATGGTGTTGAACTTGATGGTACATTCACTTATCACGATAGTTGCTCTGGTTATCGTTCTCTTAATGTTTACGAGCAACCAAGAGAAATGCTTTCTACCGTTAAAGGTTTAGAGCATAAACCATTGAATGGTCATTCTGAATGCTGTGGTTTTGGTGGAACATTTTGTGTTAAATATTCAGACATATCTAACGCCATTGTTAGCGAAAAAGTAGAAAATGTTGTTGCTGCTGACGCTGATTATTTACTTGGTGGCGATATGGGATGTTTAATGAATATCGCAGGAAAGCTTAATCGAGAAGGTAATCAAAAAATTACTGCATTGCACACCGCTGAAGTTTTAGCGGGTTTAGCACCAAAGATTATAGGGGCTAACGATGCAAGCTAATAAACCTGAAAATTTTACTCAAAATGTTACTGATGCTTTGGCGCAACCTGATTTAAAAATGATCATCAGGCGTACAACCGACAAAGCTGAAGCAAAACGTAGTGATGCCATTGCAAACTTTCCTGAATTTGAAAAAGCACGAGCACAAGGTCAAAAAGTTAAAGACCATACCATTAAGCATATGGAGCATTATTTGGCTGAATTTGAAAAAAATGCTTTAGCTCAAGGTACTATTGTTCATTGGGCGAGTACTGCTGAAGAAGCTTCAAAAATTGTGTTAGATATCTGTCGTGAACACAAAGCTAAAAAAGTAACTCGTAGCAAATCTATGTTGGGCGAAGAAATAGGCTTAACACACGCTTTTGATAATTCAGAGATGGAGCGCATTGAAACCGATCTTGCCGAACATATTATTCAACTGGCGGGTGATCCTCCATCTCATATCATTTGGCCTGCTATGCATAGAAGCAGGGAAGACGTTGTTAAACTTTTTAGGGAGTTTCATAGCGATCCAACTTATTCAGAAGAAATTACTGATCTGGTAAGAAGTGCACGTCGTGATCTGCGCACTAAGTTTTTAACATCTGATATTGGCATTAGTGGCTCTAATTTCTTACTTGCCGACAGTGGCTCTTCTTGTACAGTAACCAATGAAGGTAATGCTGAACTAACAATTACTCCACCTAAAGTACACATAGTTACCGCAGGTATTGAAAAGCTTGTACCATCAATGGCACATGCAATTCCTTTATTACGTTTGTTAACACGCTCTGCTACTGGCGCAGATATCACGCAATATATAACTTTTCATAATGGTCCCAAAAGAAAGAACGATGCTGACGGACCTGAAGAATGTCACATTGTTTTAGTTGATAATGGTCGAACAAAAATGCTCGCTGAAGGCATGGAAGAAATGCTGCGCTGTATTCGTTGCGGAGCTTGTATGAATCATTGTGTGGTATATAAACATATTGGCGGACATGCTTATGGCTCTGTATATCCTGGACCTATGGGATCGGTACTTACGCCTCATTTACAAAGTCTTGAAGTCGCCAATAAGCAAACTCATGCTTGTACCATGAACGGGCGTTGTGAAGATGTTTGTCCTGTTAATATTCCTCTCCCTAAATTATTACGCTCGCTGCGCGCACAATCGTGGGAGAAAAAGTATGAACCTTTAACCAATCGTTTTGTTGTTAAATTTTTCGGTGTTCTAGCTAAAAGACCTCAACTGTTTCAACTGTTCTCATCTTGCAGTCTTATTTTTATGAAAGCCTTCAGTCGTAATGGCTGGATCAAATACATGCCATTCACCTCAGGTTGGACACGCAACCGAGACTTGATTGAACCAGAAACAACAACGTTTATGCATCAATATAAAAAAATGAAAAAATCTGAAAGTGGTGGATCGTAAATCATGAATAAACAAATAAGTGATATGAGTAGAGAAAAAATATTTAGTGCTATTCAAGCTGCAAAACCAACTATCACTGCCGATGCTAAAACTATTGAAGATGAAGCACTTGAGCTTTTAAAAGAGAGTGAATTTGCGCGTCCTCAATTAATGTCTGCAGACGCAACTGAAGCATTAATGTTAAGAATTGATGCGGGTTTAGTTATAGGAACAACCTGCGAGAAAATTTCGACCCTTGATATGTTACCTCATTCGGTAAAGCAGTTTTTTAATAAAAACGCTTTACCATCTGAACTTAAAGTCCAGAGTGTTGAACCATTAAATAAATTAAACTGGCAGGGTATAACAACAGATATCGATATTGTAAACGATAACACTGTGGGTTTATGTTGGGCGGAATATGGTGTTGCTGAAACCGGTTCGTTTGTTGCACATTCGGGTCCTGAAATGCCTATTTTACTTAACTTCCTTCCGTTGTATTTGATTGCCGTTATACCTAAGTCAAAAATACTTCACTACATGGATGACTACGCGCTTATCGCAAATGAAATGGCTAAGAAAAAACAAACGCCACGAAATATGTGTTTAATATCAGGGGTTAGTGGCACAACGGATATTGAAGGTGTATTAGTTAAAGGTGCTCACGGACCTGAAGTTTTACATATTATTATTGTTGAAGACGAATAACGTCAGATTGAATAATGTGAGTTATTATTTTTTGTCGGCTACCTCATTTATTCTTATTAAAAATAAGTCAGTTATTAATATTTGAGGATAAAAATATTTAGGCAAAGGGAGGCGATAAATATTATAACTTATGAGGTAAGAGAAAGAATATTTATAGTTGCAGCTTGATTATTGTACTGTAGTGGCTGGTTAGGTATAAATAGTGATAAAGCTTAATGAGCTGGCCGAAAAGAAAGGATGTTGAACTATTTAATAAATCTTATTATTTAATACTCATATAAAATTTTAGCACAATTTATCAATATGATATCTCAACATTGGTAACTTAATAAGTAAGAGTTGTAGCACGTTTTTTCTGAACATTAAGCCGTATAATAAAAAAATTATTACGAAGTTAATTTAATAAATAAGTAAGCTTTTTAAGGTAAATATAAATTTTGAATATTAAAAATGTAGTAACTATTTTATTTGTGTTTTCTCTGTTTATTGCTTCCGCACAGTCAGCAGTAATAAGTGGTCATGATTTTCAAAAGAAAGCACCTATATCAAATCAAACCTGTACTTCCTGTCATGCTCAGTCTGAACAAGAATGGACACATTCAGATCATTCTAAAGCCATGTCGATTGCAGATAGCACGACAGTAATCGCTGACTTTTCAGGTGTAAATGTTGAACATTATGGTCAGAAAGCTCACTTCTTCATTAAAGACAATAGCTATCAAGTTACTGTTTCTTATGATGATAACGTGGATACTTATCCAATAAAATATACTTTTGGCTATACACCATTGCAGCAATATTTAGTTGAAACTGAGCCTGGAAGGTTGCATGTACTTCCATTTGCTTGGGATGCTAGAAGTAAAGAAGAAGGTGGACAGCGTTGGTATCACAACTATAGTCATGAAGAAATACGTCCAGAAGACAGACTACATTGGCGACAGCCATTACAAAATTGGAACGGCATGTGCGCAGATTGTCATTCTGATGGACTGGTTAGAAACTATAATGGTCAAGATAATACCTTTAAAACTGAATTTGATAATATCAATGTAGGTTGTTTATCTTGTCATGGGGATATGACCGATCATATGAAAACACCAAAGAAAGCGGAAGTACGTGCTAGCGTTACATCTATCAATCATCCTACAGGTCGATGGTTACGAAGCATCGGCGATAAAACAGCTCATTGGGAAGGTGGTGAACGTAATAACGATTTTATGGATAACTGTTTTGCATGTCATTCACTTAGAGCCCCATTAACCGACGGCTTTAAAGCAAATATACCTTTTCTAGATCAATTTACACCTAATTTTACCGCTAGCCCTAACTATTATGCTGATGGCCAAATTAAAGAAGAAGTTTATGTTTATGGTTCTTTCTTGCAAAGCAAAATGTATAAAGAGGGTGTAAACTGTTTAGATTGCCATGATAAACATACGATGAAACTAAAAGTTGAAGGCAATGGCTTATGTTTACAATGTCATGGCGCTGAAGTTTATAACGTTAAAAAACATCATCAACATAATGAAAACTCTACAGGTGCTCAATGTGTAAATTGTCATATGCCTGAAAACACTTATATGGGTGTAGATGATAGACGTGATCATAGCTTCAAAATACCTCGTCCACATTTATCTGAAACCTTCGATACGCCAAATGCTTGTGTACAATGCCATGAAGAGAAGTCTAATGAATGGGCAAGTGCTACTTTAGAAAAATGGCATGGTAAGCCTAAAGCTATTCTTTCAAGTAAGCACTTATTGATGTTATTAAATAGGGGTCAAGGTATTTCATTACAACAGCATTTATCTATTATGGCAGATGAACAACTTGATATTATGAGTCGAGCTACTGCTATTCAATTACTAAGTTACACCACAACTACAATTAGTGTAGCTGAGTTGGCTCCGTACTTATCTCATGATGAAGCATTAATAAGATTGAGTGCCGCAAGTGTAGCAACTTTATTGCCATCACAGGACAGAGTTAATCAACTCAGCCCTTTACTTGAAGATAAATATAAATCGGTAAGAATTGCTACTGCACGTAGTTTATTATCAGGCGATGTACTTTTTCTCAATCAAACTCTTTTTGATAAAGCATTTAAAGAATTAATTATTTTTAATGATGTTAATAGTTGGCGTGGTGAAGGTATGGCGAATAAAGGCATATTAGCTCTTGAGATGAATAGAAAAACAGCAGCTGAAGAGGCCTTCAAAAAGGCAATTAAAATAGAGCCTTATTTTGAAACGGGTTATATTAATTTAGCTGATATATATCGCTCTCAGCAGAAGTCATTTCAGGTAGCATCGGTACTGTCAAAAGGTATTAAACTCAATCCTAAGTCAGCTGCTTTGCATTATTCTTATGGGTTACACTTTGTTCGCCAAAAACGCTTAGATAAAGGGTTACCTTTGTTTAAAAAATCTATGCAGCTTATGCCAAGTAACCCTGAGTATGCTTATACATATGTGCTTGCATTAGATGGAGCAGGGCAAAGTCAGGATGCTTTAGATAAACTAAAGGCGTTAATTCCAAATTACCAAAATAATACCCAGCTTAAAGAATTAGGCTTGTATCTATCACAGAAGCTTAATTCGAGAGCCGATTATAATTGGTTTATAAATAATTAATAATCACCTATATTTATCAGGTATAGCACTGGTAATTTGTAGCCATAAGACTATGCTTGAATTTCATTCTTGAATTATTTAATGGAGTACGACTTATGGGATCTGATAATACCGATAGAAATAAACCAGGGATAGCCAATTTTGCGGCCTTAAAAACCGCTATAGTCAATGGTGAAGATCAATTAGTAAGGGAATTGCTATCACACGAACCTATGCTCGATATTGAAAAAAGCTACCTTATTGATTTAGCTCAATTAAATAAAAATCATACAATTATTAAATTACTTGAAAACATTAGCGTGAAGAAATAGGCTATTATTCTCATTATTAACGATGTAGGTTATATAACAACATTACTTTAATAATTTCACCGTCTAAATAAACCGTTATTAATCATTAAAATAAACCACTTAAGCTTTAATGGATTTAATTGGTTTCAGATCATAAATTAACTATTTATTGATAATTCAATGTAAACATACTCCGTAGGAGGATGTATAGTTTCAAATTACTTTATATGATGCTGTTATTATCTTTAGTATTAAATGAGAGATTTTTACTAGGGTGAATACACAACTTCAGTTATGATCTTTTTAATTAACTTACTATAAATATTTGAGGTATTAATGTTAGGTACAGCTTGTTCAGCATCAGCTACAAAAGTAATGATGTTAGGTTGCGGAGAATTAGGTAAAGAAGTTGTTATTGAATTACAACGCTTGGGTGTTGAAGTTATTGGTGTTGACCGCTATGCCAATGCACCTGGTATGCAGGTAGCTCATAGAAGTTATGTTATTAACATGCTTGATGGTACAGAATTGCGTGCTTTAGTAGAGAAAGAACGTCCTCATTTTATTGTTCCTGAGATTGAAGCGATTGCTACAGACACGTTAGCTGAACTTGAGCAAGAAGGGTTCAATGTTGTGCCAAGTGCTAGAGCAACACAATTAACAATGAACAGAGAAGGTATTCGATGTTTAGCTGCTGAAACGTTAGGGTTAGCTACTTCAGCATATATATTTGCTGCTACGTATGAAGAGTTTACTGCCGGTATTGAAAAAATAGGAATACCGTGTGTTGTTAAGCCTATTATGAGTTCGTCGGGTAAAGGCCAATCACTGATTCGTTCAAATGATGATATTGAAACTGCTTGGAAATATGCACAAGAAGGCGGTCGTGCAGGTAAAGGAAAAGTTATCATCGAGGGTTTTGTTGATTTTGATTATGAAATAACGCTATTAACGATTAATGCTAAAGATGGCATACATTATTGTGCTCCGATTGGTCATCGACAAGAAGACGGTGATTATCGAGAGTCATGGCAGCCAGCACTTATGTCTGCTGTGGCTATTGAAAAAGCACAACAAATGGCTAAGAGTGTAGTTGAAGCTCTAGGTGGTCGCGGTTTATTTGGTGTTGAGCTTTTTATTAAAGGTGATGATGTTATTTTTAGTGAAGTATCACCACGGCCACATGATACTGGATTAGTCACTCTTATTTCACAAGATTTATCTGAATTTGCTTTGCATGCTCGTGCGATTTTAGGTTTACCTATTCATCAAATAGAGCAATATGGTCCAAGTGCTTCAGCGGTTATCTTGCGTGAAGGTACCTCAAAAGATATTCGTTTTTCAGGCCTTGAAGATGCATTAGCTCAGCCTCAAACACAAGTTCGTTTATTTGGTAAACCTGAAATTGATGGAAGACGTCGCTTAGGTGTTATTTTAAAACGTGCAGAGTCGATTGAAACAGCAATTGAAATAGCAGTGAATACTGCAAATAAAGTTAAAGTAGACTTTTAAAGTAAAGTGCTATAATTCTCTTGATATTTACGGTTATTATATGGACGGTGAATTTAATGAGATGAACGATCTTCTGATAGGGTAATGTTTATATGAATGGCTAGAAAGCTTGTTGTTATTGAACATTATCTCTATCTCTGACGCAGATTTTTATGTTAGAGCTATTGAAGTATCCTAAATAATTCCAATGGGTTACATCTATATCGATGAGCGAGCTAAGGCATTAAAATAATATTTTGTTATTTTTAATACATATCTTCAAAATTTGGAATCGCCTGTTCCCAAACTGGTATTTCTTTGCCTATATATTCGCGTACCGCATCAAAAAATAACCTTGTTCTAACAGGAAGATCTCGGTGGGGATAATAGGCATAAATTGCCCCGAACTGTATTAGTTTTATATTGGTCAATAAAGGAACTAATTTACCCTCCATTATTTCGTTAGCGAGTATAAACGCTGGCGCAATAATAAAAGTAGTACCTGAAAGTGTTTTCATCAGTAACACTTCAGGATCATTTGCTCTATACACACTTTTAAGTTTCTGCTCTTGTAGCTGATCGTGTTCATCATAATAATGTACACTGTCAATTCTAAAAGATGCGCCAGCATAGGTCGCTGCTGGTAATCTAGCTAAATCCTCCATGGTACTAGGCATACCATAATTTTTAATAAACTCGGGTGTTGCCAGTATCAATAAACGATTTCGAGCAATTTGTCGGGCAATTAGTGACGAATCTTTGGGCTCGCCGACACGAAAAGCTAAATCAAACCCTTCTGAGACAATATCCATTAAGCGATCACTTAAATTCAATTCAACTTCTACTTGTGGAAAACGTTTTTGAAAATCATTAATCACTGGTTGTAAGTAACGTTTACCGAATAAAGTACTTGAGGTAATTCTCAGTAACCCTTGTGGCTCTAAATGAAAGTTCTCTGCAATACGTACGGTGTCACCCAATAGCGTTCGTAATTCTGTTGCTTTTTTTATCATTTCAGAGCCAGCAGCGGTTAATGAGAATGAACGTGTGGTTCTATTAAGTAGTCTTACGCCTAACTCATCTTCTAAACGGTTAATTTGTTTAGAGATAACAGAACGATCTATATTGCGTATTTCGGCTGCTCTGATAAAAGAACCTTGCTCTACCACCTCAAGTAACATTAATAATCGACTCGTTGTGTCCATTAGTTATCCCCATTGATTATCACGATTTAACTCTATTGTTGCCATTTTGGCACTAATCAAATGTAAAAACTATTCTTTTTGTCACTAAACAAATTACATAAAATTGCGGCCACATCACCATAGGAGTTAACATGAACAAACATCTAATCTCAATAGTTATTACTATTGCTATCTTAACACTAGCCGGTTGCTCACCAGAGCCGAACGCACAAAAACAACAGGCGCCATTACAATCGATTGATGTTGCAAATGTTATTGTTAAACCTGTACAAAATTGGCACACCTATACCACACGCATAGAAGCACCTGAACAAGTTGCTTTAAAGCCACGTGTGTCTGGTGTTATAGAGCATATCGCCTTTAATGAAGGTGAAAAAGTAAAAGAGGGTGATCTACTTTTTCAATTAGATGATCGTCCTTTCTTAGCTATCGTTGCTAGCCTAGAAGCGCAAAAAGATAGTGCTGAAGCGGCATTAGAACAAGCAAAAAGCGAAGAAAAACGCGCTATACGTTTAACTGAACGTAAAGCTATATCAACAGAGCAAGCTGAATCACGTACTTCAACTTTACGTCAACGCCAAGCACAACTTGATGCTTTACAGGCACAGTTAATCGCTGCAAAACTTGAATTAGAGTTTACTTCTATTCGTTCACCAATTGATGGAATAATCTCTCGTGCCAGTATTACTAAAGGTAATAACGTTATTGCAGGACAAAGTGTGCTTACCAGTATTGTGTCAGATAAAGCAATGTATGCTTATTTTGACGTAGATGAGCGTACATGGAATAGATCATTTTCTGATGTTACCGCTAATGATAAGCAGCAAGTTGTCATGCAAAAAGTTGGACAGGATGATTTTGCCTTTAAAGGTTACATTGATTTTATTGATAATCAGATTGACTCAGCAACAGGCACGTTACGTGTAAGAGCTGTATTTAATGAAAATCAAAGTCAACTTAGAGCCGGTTCATTTGCTCGCATTAAATTAGCGGCTAATGGTATAAGTGATAAAATTATTGTGCCTGATCGCGCTATTGGTACTGATTTAAAAAACCGTTTTGTTTTAACGGTAGGCGAAAACAATATTCTAGAATATAAGGCAATTCAAGTCGGTGAACTCTACGGTAGCTATAGAGCGATTAACGCTGGTTTAGTTGCAACCGATGTTATTGCCGTGAATGGTCCTGCCCGAGTTGGTCCTGGTATGACTATCTCCCCAAACACTATAATACTTGATAGTACAGGTGTTACTTTTACTTTATTACCTATTGCTGATGCCAATTTAACGGCACAGCTAACGTCACAAGAGTAAGAATTAGCAATGAAATTTTCCCACTTTTTTATACAAAGACCTATTTTCGCAGCGGTCTTGTCGATGTTAATTCTAATTGCTGGCAGTATTTCGCTTTTTCAATTACCTGTTAGTGAATATCCTGGAGTAGTGCCACCAACGGTTGTTGTTACAGCAAGTTACCCTGGTGCTAATCCGTCAGTTATTGCGCAAACTGTTGCAACGCCACTTGAGCAAGAAATAAATGGTATTGAGAACATGTTGTACATGTCATCTCAAGCGACAAGTGATGGCCGAATGAGTTTAACCGTAACCTTTGCACTGGGTACTGATCTTGATAGAGCTCAAGTACAAGTACAAAATAGTGTTAATAGTGCATTATCTCGTTTGCCAGAAGAAGTTCAACGACTAGGTGTTGTTGCTGAAAAATCGACACCTGATTTAACCATGGTTGTGCATCTATTCTCACCAGAGAAAACTCACGACACGGCCTATTTGTCTAACTATGCAGATCTTTATATTAAAGACCAAATTGCCCGTTTAGCGGGTGTTGGTGATGTTAGATTATTTGGTGGTGGTCAATTTTCAATGCGCGTATGGCTTAATCCTGATGCTTTAGCTTCGCGTCAAATAACTGCATCAGACGTTATCAGTGCGTTACGCTCACAAAACCAGCAAGTTGCAGCGGGTAGCTTAGGCTCTCAACCTTCTGCTAATGATAGCCAATTTCAAATATTATTGAATGTTAAAGGGCGGCTTGATAACGTTGAAGAATTTGAACAAGTGATCATTAAGGTAGGCGATGAAGGTCAAGTTACACGCTTACAAGATGTAGCACGTGTTGAATTAGGACAAGACTCTTATTCTTTGCGCGCTATGTTAGATAGTCAACCTGCACTTGCTATCCCAGTATTCCAACGTCCAGGCTCTAATGCCATTGAATTGTCAGATCAAGTACGTGAAACCATGGCGCGCTTATCTCAAGATTTCCCTGCGGGGGTTGAATACGATATTGTTTATGATCCAACTATTTTTGTACGTGACTCTATCGATGCGGTTATTACAACGTTAATTGAAGCGATAGTGCTTGTTGTGATTGTAGTGATACTCTTTTTACAAACATGGCGTGCGTCAATTATTCCATTAATTGCAGTACCTGTTTCATTAATAGGTACTTTTGCTGTGATGCATTGGCTTGGTGTTTCTATCAATACCTTATCTTTATTCGGTTTAGTACTCGCCATAGGGATTGTGGTGGATGATGCCATTGTCGTTGTTGAAAACGTTGAACGTAATATTGAAACAGGTTTATCTCCGTTGGAAGCGACAAAAGTTGCAATGACCGAAGTAACAGGGCCTATTATTGCCATTGCTTTAGTGCTTAGTGCTGTATTCATTCCCACAGCCTTTATTAGTGGAGTATCAGGTCAGTTTTATAAACAATTTGCGTTAACTATTACTATATCAACGATCATTTCCGCCTTTAATTCATTAACGTTATCGCCAGCATTAGCCGCTATATTGTTAAAGTCACATGACAGCAAACCAGACAGGTTAACGCGAATATTAAATAAACTGTTTGGTGCTTGGTTATTTGCTCCTTTTAATCGCCTTTTTGATCGTGCGAGTAAACGATATCAAAAGATAGTTAAAAAATTAATGCGTATGAGCGTTATTGCGATTGCCGGTTATATTATTCTAGTTGGTGGCACTGTGCAGTTATTCAATACAGTGCCGGGTGGTTTTATTCCTGCACAAGATAAACAGTATTTAGTGGGCATTGCACAGTTACCTGATGCCGCAAGTCTTGACCGTACAGAAGCTGTTGTAAAAGAAATGGAAGCGATTGCACTACAAGTGTCAGGTGTTGCTAATACGGCTGCTTTCCCTGGTTTATCAATAAATGGTTTTACCAATAGTCCCAATAGTGCCATTGTATTTATGCCATTAGAGTCTTTTGATATGCGTACAGACCCTAGTCAATCGGCTATGGCGATTGCTGCACAGTTAAATCAAAAATTTATGGCAATAGATAAAGCGTTTGTTGCGGTATTCCCACCACCACCAATTCGTGGTTTAGGAACAACGGGTGGCTTTAAATTACAAATTGAAGACCGTGGCAACAAAGGTTTTGAAGTATTATTTAACAGTTTACAAAGTGTGATTAACAAAGCAAGACAAGACCCTGCCTTAATGGGGCTGTTTTCGAGCTTTCGAGTTCAAGTTCCACAAATGGATATTGAAATTGACCGTGAACAAGCGTTAATTCAAGGAATACCGTTAGATGAAGTCTTTGATGCATTGCAAATATACTTAGGCTCTGTTTATATTAATGATTTCAATATGTTTGGTCGTACTTATCAAGTGAAAGCACAAGCTGAAGCTGAATTTCGTCAAGTACCTGAGCAAATCCTTAACTTAAAAGTACGTAATCGCCAAGGTAATATGGTGCCATTAGGTTCAATATTAACGGTTACGCCAACCACCGGACCTGATCGTGTTATGCACTACAATGGTTATCCAAGTGCTGAATTAAATGGTAGCCCTGCACCTGGTTATAGTTCAGATCAAGCGCAAGCAGCGATAGAGAAAGTTTTAGCAGAAGTACTACCAAAAGACATTACGTATGAATGGACCGAGGTAACGTACCAACAAATATTGGCTGGTAATACTATGGTATATGTATTCCCTTTAGTGGTACTGCTCGTTTTCATGGTATTAGCTGCGCAATATGAGAGTTTACGTTTACCATTAGCGATTATATTAATTGTACCTATGACTATCTTTTCAGCGTTGTTAGGTGTTTGGTTAGTAGGATCAGACAATAATATATTTACTCAAATTGCATTAATTGTACTGGTCGCGCTAGCCTCTAAAAATGCGATTTTGATGGTGGAATTTGCTAAAGATCAGCATGAACAAGGCTTATCTCACTTCGACGCAATTATTGAATCGTGCCGATTACGTTTACGTCCAATATTAATGACTTCCATTGCATTTACCGCCGGTGTTGTGCCATTAGTGTTAGCGACAGGCGCTGGCGCTGAAATGAGACATGCGATGGGGAATGCTGTATTTTCAGGCATGATAGGAGTAACGGTATTTGGTTTATTATTTACTCCGGTATTTTATATTTTACTGACGGCACCTAAACAAAGAACAGGAAAGGGGGAGTCATGATTAACTTAACAAATAAGCTTAGGTGCAAATTAGCCCATAAGTTAGCTGTTAGTGTTATTTTAATTACCCCTGTGTTGTCTGGTTGTGCTAGTAAAGTGGAAGAACAAAACTATCGGCAATCAATGGAAGCTTTTGTTGCAGAAACAAATGTTGCAGCGCATTTAGCCAGTGAAGATGAAATAAACTGGTGGCAACAATTGCATTCAGCTCAGCTTAATAAACTGGTTAACGATGCGTTAGCCAGTAATTACGATTTGAAGACCAGTCAATTACAAATGAAAAGTGCGCTGGCAAAATTAGGTGCGCAAAAAGCTGAGTACCTTCCACAAGGTGGCGTGAATCTTGGTGCTCAACGTACAGGTTTAGCTGATGATGTTACTCGTCAATCATCAGCTAATTTAGAGTTAAATTGGCAACTTGATTTATTCGGTCGAATCACTGCATTGGTTGACGCGGCTAATGCGTCAGCTATGAGTCAAGCTGAACAGTTAAGAGCATTACGAATTGAAGTAGTATCTGCCGTAGTCACCGGTTATATCAGCTATCAAGGTAATAAACAGAAGGAAAAAATTCTTAATTTACAGATTACTGCTCTAGAGCAAAGTATTGATGTACTTGAAGCGCGCGTGCAAGAAGGGATTGCAAGTGAGCTTGATTTAAATCGTACACATGCGCAACTTAGTCAACAACAGGCGTTATTACCTGATGTAAGCTATGCGCAATATCGAGATTTATCAACTTTAGCTATGCTAACAGGGCGTTTTAGTGGTGATATTATACTAGAAGACGAGCAAACTATTTTAGATACACTTTTTACTGTGGCTTTAGCTGAACCTAATAAGGCTATCGCCTTACGTCCTGATATTAGTAGAGCGTTATATGAGTTTAGCCAAACTAATTCGCTAAGTGTTGTAGCAAGTAAAGCATTGTTACCTGATGTTAGTTTAGACGCCTTTGTGGGTATTGTAAGTCTTGGTACTAATACGTTAAGTAATACACAGCAACAATGGCAAATTTTACCACAAATCGAATGGTCATTATTAAGCTATCCTGCATTATTAGCGCAACGTGATGCACAACAATACTTGAGTAAAGCCGCCTATAATGAATACCAAAAAGTAGTATTGGGCGCACTTAATGACAGTGAACTTTCATTACGTTTACTATCAAAAAGTATTGCACAAAAAGGGTATGCCGATCAGCGTTATAGCTTTGCCAATAAAGCATTTTTGCAAGCTAATGCGATGTATCAAGAAGGACAAATTCCATACTTAGCGTTGTTAGATGCGCGGCAAGATGTTTTAATAGCAGAAGATAATGCAGTTAATGCCAAGATCACTTCATCATTAGCGAAAGTAAAGGCTTACCAAGCGTTTAATGGTCGATGGAGTTATGGTTTAAAGACCTTATAATATTTGAGTGTTTCATGTTAAATAGCAACGAAATAAACATAATTGACCTACCTAAATCGATGCGAGCAATTGTACTTGTTAAACCTAATGATGAATTAACTTTATCTGAGGTTCAAATTCCACTTCCAATACGCGGTGAACAAGAGCTGTTAGTTAAAGTGGAATATGTAGGTTTGAATCCTATTGATGCAGAATTAGTTAAAACTGGTTTTTGTGATTGGCAATACCCTCATACTATAGGGTTTGACGCTGTAGGCACTGTTGTAGAAGCCAAGAAAGGCTTATTTCCTAATGTTGGCGACCGTGTTATGTGGCACGCCAATATAGAAAAACAAGGTATATTAAGTGATTATGCTACCGTACCTAATTTCGCTGTTTCAGTTGTTCCCAATAATATTAGCGGTAGTGATGCCGCAACATTACCATGCTCAGGAATGGCGGCTTTAATCGCCATGAAAAAGTTACAAGTTACACAAGGTGAAGTAATATTTATTGATGCAGGTGCTAGCAGTGTAGGGCAATTTGCGATTCAATTTGCTAAAAGCTTAGGGGCTGATGTCTTTACAACAGCAGCTAAACGTAATCATAAATTAGTAAAGCAATTAGGGGCTGATTTTGTTTTTGATTCACAGGATGACAAGCTACATCAGAAAATAAGTTCAGAGATAGGACCCGAAGGTTTTGATGCTGTGCTTGATTCACTTGGTGGGGAATTTACCGCTCGTAACATCGAACTTATGCGCTTTTGTGGTCGTATTGCTTGTTTGAAACCCTTACCATTTTTAGAGCCTGCACTTATGTTCAGGAAAGCACCAAATATTGGTATTATTTCTTTAGCAGGGGCATGGTTAAGCAATAGTTTATGTGCTCAGCAAAAAATGGGGTTTATGAGTAATGAATTACTTGATGCTGTGGCAAAAAATAGTGTTCATACACCTGAAGTCACCTTAGTGAATTTTTCTGCAAAAGATGTTTCTTACGCATTACATACACAAATTAATGGCGGTTTTACGGGGAAACAAGTGATAAAAGTAGGGTAGATATTCAGCTTAACAACATATTAAGCATCTAATTAAGTAAAGGTAGAGTTAGTTTAAAAGTGGCGTTTATAGTGATTTAGAACAAACAAGGATGTTGTCTTTAAGGAGAAATCCTCCTGTAATACGCAATAAAAGCTGCTGACCATGCGCAATACAAAAGTCAGGTATTTTTGCATGTAAGGCACGAGCAAAATCAACTTGTTGATTAATAATACGCTTGGAATTAGTAAGTTGTTCTTCAAGATCTATTATGTCACATAACGTAATTTCATCTGTCTGATGTGTTTTTAATACCAGCTGTAAATTACCTCGATCCATTTTTTTTTGAAAAGTAACAAATATTCTAGTAAATGATGTTTCTTGTTGTGTTTCAGTATCATTAAGTAACAGCTCATAAGAAGACTGTTCAATATATTCTTTGTTTTTTAATAAATATTGCTGGTATCCCTTGTGCAGAGCAAAAGCATAATCATCAGACCAATAAGGGGGGAGTATATTACTGTTTCTTTTTTCCCACTGTTCCGGCGCTAGTAAGCCTCCATTCTCTTCATAATTATCTTTAGAAATAGTCTTAATTGAAACATTTCCCTGTTGATTTTGGGTGTTGATATTAATGTTATTCATGAGTCATCTTAGTCGAAAGTGTTAAAGGGCGTGTTAGTAGTTATCGTTTAATAAAACCGACATACCGAGCTATAACGGATAGAACTTTAGAAAGTCACAAAATTTTATTTATGTTTAGGTAATAAAAAATTACTTAAATAAAGTAGAATGCACTGGTTTAATCAGTAATAGATAGGTATACAAGGATAAAAATTAAACATATATAAATTTAAATGTGACTTTTGAGCGACTCAATCGTTATAAGGTAAAGCGATAAAAATTATTGCTAGAGGAAAAGATGAAAAATATAGAAAAGAATATAGCATTAGAGCTTAAGCGTGATAGTGAATTTGCCTTTAATACTTCAGATGATGAGCTATTTAAGCGCGCCACAGTAACTATGAATAACCAGCAAGGCTCTAAAGACCTGATTACATTGGGTATGGCTTCTATTTGGATAGTTTTTGTTAGCATATTTATGAAAATACTAAAGCCAATATTTAAGAAAGTAGCAGCAAATCCAAAGACGATAAACACTAACACGATAAATGATGAGAACAAATGATGGATACTGAAAACATTACAGATAAAGCATATACCGGTTTTATGGTTATTTGGCATAAAGTTGTCACCTTTATACCAGACCTAATTGTTGCCATTGTTTTTTTACTGGTTGGTTGGATGATTTCTTCAATGATTAAACGTTTTTTAAATAAAACATTAATCAAAATTGGCTTTAATACCTTTTTAGATAAACTTGGTTTAGATGCTTTATTGAAAAAAATGGAAGTAACGGTTACTGGTAGCCAAATTGTTTCTAGTCTTATTTCAATATTTTTCTTGTTAATATTTTTATTAGCGGCATTAGATATTGTTGGTTTAACAGTACTTTCAGGTTTAATCGATACATTAGTTTTATTCTTACCTAAGTTACTTGCTTCACTCGCCGTATTATCTTGTGGCTTTTTTGTTGCGCAGATCGTTTTCAATGGTGTAAAAATAGCAGCTAAGAATACAGGTGTTGATTATGGCCGCTCTGTTGCTGAAGTATGTCGTGGTATTATTATTGTTATCACTATTTCGTTATCAATCACTCAACTTGATATTGATGTATCTCTGCTTAACAACATTATGACCGTTGTTATTGCTAGTGTTGGTTTGGCTGCCGCTATTTCTTTAGGAATAGGAACCAAGTCAATGGCACAAGAAATTGTAGCCGGAGTTTATTTACGAGAAATGTATCAAGTAGGCGATAACATTGAAGTAAAAGATATCAAAGGAACGTTAGCTTCTATTGGTAGTGTCGCAAGTAAAGTTATGGGTGAAAATGAATCGATAACAACAGTGCCTAATACCTTTTTATTAGCGAATAAAGTTACTAAACAATAATTAGGTTTTTTAACTTTTGAGTACCCTTACCGAACGCCAGCTTGTTGCTTTAGTGCAAGAAAGTCTGCCTTACGATACGCGTCTGTTTCAGCAATTAATCACACCATATTTGCCTGTTTTAAAAGGATATTGTGCGAAACTGCTGAACAACCTGTCTGATGCAGAAGATGTTGTGCAAGAAACAATTATTAAGGCTCTAACTCACTTGAAAAGCTTTAAGTGGGTTGGGTCTTTTAAAGCATGGTTATTTAAAATTGCACACAATGAATGTATTAATAAAATAAGAGACCGCCGTTGGGATGCCATGATCAACGATGATGAGTACCTGGATAATTTAGTCGTAGAGAATAATGATTATGAAGATTTACCTGCGGTACTATCGGCCTTAATGAAAAACTTATCATTTGAAGATCGTAATATAATGTTATTGCGTTATCGTACTGAATTAGAGTTTCAAGAAATAGCAGATATCTGTAATTTAAAGTTATCTGCTATAAAAATGCGACATAAAAGGATTATCGAATTTTTGAAAGGGAAGTTAAGGTAATAGCATATCTTTGAGTTTTTCATATACGTCAAAAATACCTTTATTACCATAATAAAGGTATAGCCAAAACCTATATTTGAACTAATTTGAATTTAACAATTTATAAGGTTTTGGCAAACAACACAGAGACAATTTTTACTTATCAATCTTCAGGCGTCTGGAGTGATTTAAGGTTGGTGATTGGCTATTTAAAGTAGGCTCAGTTGCTTTAATTATGTTGTTAACAGCGCCAGGAGCTACAATTCGTTGTGGATAAGAAGAGGCTGCAGCATTAATTTTTATATTATCATTAATAAACTGACGCGTTCGTAAACTCATTTTTTTCATTTCTTTCCTTGTTATCTATCTGATTTGATAAAATTTAGTGTGAACTTTAATGTAAACTGAAAAAGTAAGAGGAATAAAAAATTTACTTTCTAGGGGTATAACGAACAATAAACGTAAAAGTCACAATATTAATTAATTTATTGTCATTAATATTAAACTAAGCGGAGTATACAGCTTAAAAGTAAAATATGAACGATAAATAACGCCTTAATAGTGC
>NZ_JAHKQD010000021.1:40499-100018 GCF_018860915.1 Colwellia sp. C2M11 | reverse complement strand
GCACTATTAAGGCGTTATTTTTTATGTGTCATTAAAGTTTGTTTATCATCAGGCTAGTATGTTGAACACGTTATCATGTTAATCTGAACAAAGGTTATTTTAATAAATAAAGCATGGATGTTTTTAACTTCATTGGCTTCACTGGTTTATTTAACAATAAAATACCACTTTCTTTTACTTCATCTTTTAGTTCTTTACTGTAATTTGCTGTAATCATCATTATAGGAAGAGGCTCGCTACGTGATGCGTTAATTTCTTTTGCTAATGATAGTCCGTTCACATCATCATCAAGGTGATAGTCAACAATCAAGATATCTGCTTTGTCAGTGGTAACGCTTACTTTTTGCTCCAAATGTTGTAGACTCGAAGCTGTTATCACAACACAGCCCCAGCGTTCTAACAATTGTGACATGCCCGCGCAAATGCTAGCGTCGTTATCAATAAGCCAAATTTTACTATTGGTTAGTAGTGTGGTATCGAGGTTATAATTATACTGATCACTTGCTTGTGAGACATTACTGATTTTACCCAGTGGTACTTTTACTGAAAATACGGATCCTTTACCTAATGTTGAATTTACCATAATTGGATGTTCGAGTACTTTAGATATTTTATCTACAATCGCTAAGCCTAAACCCAAGCCGTTCCGAAAGGCGGTGTGTGACGAATTTAACCTTTTAAATTCTTTAAATATTTCTTGAATCTGATCTTTAGCTATCCCAGTACCATTATCCCAAACTTCAATGAAAATATGATTACCCTTACGTCTACAGCCAAGTAAAACTTTACCATTGTCTGTATATCGAAAAGCATTTGATAGAAAATTACGTAATATACGCACGAGTAAAACACTATCACTGTGCACAATAACATCACTACGAACATGACGTAGTTCTACTTGAAATTGCCCGCTGACATGTCGATATTCACTGACTAAATTGTCGAGTAATTCGGACAATTTGAATGAGCTTTTATCCGCTTTTACAACACCAGCATCAAGTTTTGAAATATCGACCAAGGTGCAAATTAGATTCTCTAAATCATCGAGTGAATTGGAAACTGAGCGTAGTAATTTTTGGGTGTTACCTTCTAAAGGTGAGTCCATTAATGAGCTAGTGAATAGTTGTGCAGCATTTAACGGTTGCAATAAATCATGACTTACCGCCGCAAGGAACTTAGTTTTTGAACTGTTGGCAAACTCAGCTTCACTTTTTGCTTTTTGTAGGTTGATTTGTGCTTGACGACGGTCTTCTACTTCTGTCTGCAATTTATTATTTAAGCTTTGTAATTGAAATGTTCGCTCTTGTACTCTAATCTCGAGTTCATCATGGGCTTTTTGTAAAGCGAGAGCATTTTTACGACGTTCAGTAACATCACGAATAAGTACAAAAAAACCTTGAACATCACCTTTTGCATCACGGTTAGGCACGTAGGATTTTAATAAGTAGCTTAATTCATTATTTTTGTTTTTTTCTTTAATCTCAAAAATTACACTCTCACCATTTAAAGCTCGATCGACATAAGGCTTTAACTTAATGAACTCTGACTGAACACGATTCTGCTCTAATTCTAAGCCATTTAGGGCCCCTTGAGGCCAGCCGTACCAGTCAACATAAACTTGATTAGTAAATTGATACTTTAAATCTTTACCCACATAAGCAATCATTGCAGGAACGTTATCTGTGATCAGTCGTAGCCAACTCTCACTTTTTATTAATGATTCAGCATAGCGATGTCGTGCGGTAATATCACTATAAGTTTTAATTATTTTACCGTTATTTAGACGATGATCCCTTATTTCTAGTACTGTGCCATCAGTAAGGGTTTGAGTGTAATATTCATTATTGGTGTTAAACTTGGGAGCTAAATCGAGTTCTGTTAATTTTTGCATATTATCAGTACTAGGGATCAACTGTAAAAGGTTAGAAGATAATGAACTAAGCTGTGAAAAGCGTCTATTCCATACTTCAATCTTATTTTGGTTACTAATTAACACTACACCTTGCGAGAGATTATCAATTAAGTTTTGTAATAATAATGATTTTTGTGCCATCCCTCGTTCATAACGAGCACTTTCTGCCGTTTTTACCGCCGTAATGTCGGTATAGAGCATAACCCAACCACCTTCACTGGTTCGGTGTTCGTTTAATTGAAACCATCGTTCATCTGCGAGTTGGTATACTGGGCTAGCAAACGCATCACCAGGTGATGCACGTCGAATAAGGCCACGTGTTTTAGCTAATTCTTTTAAGTCTTTTAGGTTGGCACCTTTCTTAATCGGCAACCCTGAGTTTTTCCAAAAATTAGCAAAATTACTGTTTTGTAAGATAATTCGACCTTTACTGTCGAGTAATACAAAGGCTTCTGTAATGCTTTCTATCGCATCAACAAAGCGCTGTTTGAACAGGTTAGCTTGTGCGTTAGCTAGTTTTAAAGCATGATTACTTCGTTCAAGTTTTGCTAAAGTTTCGTTTAGAGTGTGAGTCTTTTCTCGCACTTGTTCAGCTAGATGTACGGAGTGTTCAAATGCTGTATAAGGTGCATATTGATTTTCACCACTATCTTCAACACGTTGCATCAAGGCATCGTTAATTTTTTTTAATTTACTATTTTGCTGTCTTAATTGAGCAAGTTCTTCTTCTAAAGCTTGATTACTCATTAATACCTCCGGCAATGTAAACACCGGTAAATGTTTGATTTAAATGTGTACCATTAATATGCTCGCCATAGGTATTAAATCCCGCAATACTGTACTTATTATTTAATTCTCGTACTTTATTTTCGAGGCCTTTTTGTTCTATCTCTAGGCGTCTTAAAAAGCAATCACAGGCTAAAACCAACTCTGGTTTACCGTAACGCAATGATATTTCGTCTAATTTATGTACTACTGGAGCAAATATATCGCCCATTTCAACTGCCGTGAGCACAATACCAACATCGACAGCGCAGTAAAAGGTCAAACTTAAGTCAGCCTCATTAACTTTTTGAATTGAACGAATATAGTAGTGCCCGCCAACTTTAACTGCCAACGGGTTCAGTGAAAATACTTCAGGACTTAAGTCTTTCAAATTCATGTTTAATAATTTTGCATATTCAAGCGCTGCCGGCTCAGCATTTAGTTCATACACAGTTCTACTGTCTGCATTTGCGGCAGTCACGACTAATTTTTCTATCGGACGGGCAATATGATTACAGTTAAAGACTTCAAAAGATAAGATAGTATTTACCATGATGACAATGGCTGAATTTTGATAAAAACTTCCTTGATAATAGACATGTGTTTTCGCTAAACTAATATCATCACCGGCAGAGCCGCCAAAGTGAGGGATGCCTCTACAAGCAGAGTTTAGTGTTACTAAAAATTGCTCTTCGTTGGAAGAAAGTCCATCGAGCAATGTAAGTAAAAAACTATTGTTTTTAATGTCGGTTAATTTTTTAGCTTGGCACTGTTCTATCAGTTCGTTGATGGTTGATTGTGCGCTGATGGTGTCGAATGTTTCCATTGATTCAATTAAGGCTGAACTGATGGCAAAGTATTGGCTAGAAAATCCAATCGCAACAATAGAGTGCTGCTTGTAACCTTGCTGGCTTACTTCTCCTGCAGTTGTGCAGCCAACAATTTCGATGTCCTTGAAAGTACTTTCCATTGTTTGTGCTAGTGTGTACAGCGCATAAGTTGATGAGCAATAAAATAATATAAAACAGATATTTTCTTTATTAAGCTGCTGGTAGAGCTCTTGGCTAGCAATTAATGGATCGGTAGCTGTACTGACTGCGGTTATTGTTTTTATTGGCTGCATAAGGTTACCTATTAATTTTATTGTTATTATACGCCTACCATATTATTGACTCGTTATAGTTCAATATAGTTAACCGTTATCGGTGTAGACGTTGTTGCATTCTTTTTTCTCTTTGGTTTATTTGAATATTTATTAACAACACACTGTTGTGGGCTCTCAATAGTAACTAAACATTCCAAACATTGAATACACTCCCCGTAATCAATTGAACCGTCTTGGTTTATCGCATCTATTCCACATTTCTTGTTACGACAAAGTTGGCATGGTGTGCCACATTCTTTGCGTCGTCTTAACCACTTAAAAATAGGATAGCGACCAATGATAGCAAGGCCAGCGCCTAACGGACATAAATAGCGACAATAAAACTTATGAATCTTCAAGCTCAGTGCTAATAATAAAACAACATAGAGAACAAATGGCCAGTAACGTACAAAATTTAATGTAATACTTGTTTTAAATGGTTCAATTTCGGCAAGCTTTTCGGCAATACTAAGCGAATAAAAAGAGCTACCAACTAATAATATCAACACGGCATATTTTATTTTTTGCGCTCTACTATGATGATGTGGTTTTATTTTAATTTGTTTTATCTTTAACTTGTTGGCGATTAATGCGGCAAATTCTTGCAAGGCACCAAAGGGGCATAACCATCCACAAAACAAGCCTCTGCCAAATAAGAATAAACTGATAAAAACAAAAATCCAAAGAATAAAAATAATGGGATCAAGTAGAAAAACATCAATATTAAACCCTTGCCATATCGATAATAGTAGTGTGTAAATGTTGACTACTGATAATTGACCTTGCGAGTAAAATCCGATAAAAAACAGGACGAAAGTTAATGATGCAAAACGTAATTTATGTGTCTTTTTAACATTTTTAGCAATGGTTTCTTGTTTAATAAACAACCAAGACAAAAAGAAGAGGTAAGCACTTAATATTAGTATTTCAAGCTTACGCTCTATCCAGATTTTTAACCATAAAGGTTGTTTTTTGTCTGGATTAACTTCTACATCTTTATGAATAAATAAATAGTCAGGTAAGGTATTATCAATTGTAAAGCTATACTGATTTTTAGATAAAAAAGACTGGTTGTAATTCAATGTTAGGGATAACGATAAACTTTTATTTAATTCGAAACCAGACTGAGCTTTTATACGAAAGACTTTTATATCAGTAAAGTCTGGAACTGCTTGTATAAATGACGGCTCATAATAGCTATAAAAGTCGATATCACGAAGATCAACCGGCAGTGTCGCTTGTTGTCCTGTTAAACGACTAGGTACGGTTTGGGGGATAAACTCATCACTAACAAAAGCATATTTACCACGACCAAATACCATTAATGCGTGTTCATCAGGCTTTAAGCTTTCAATTAAGCGTTGATATTCTTGTTCACCTAATAAATTTTTACCAATAATAGGCACATGGACAAAAGCAAAGTATAAATCGATAAAGTCATTTTCTCCTTCGCTTACTTGGTTAATTTTATTTATTAAGCTTGAGGATGATTTATCAACAATTGCCAGTGCTTGATCACGTGTAACTCGCCAATGTTTAATAAGGTTTTCATTTAAAAGTTCAGCGAAAGTGAGCACTTTATAGTAGTCAGGATTAATACTGGTTCGTGATGGAGCAACAAAACCAGAGAGCCGCTCTCGAGCGACCTGAATAGCGGAGGCGGTAATGGTGTCATTAATAACTAATACTGATATCGTCGCCTTCGTGACTCCATCAATATATGTTGCACCAAGCGAGTCTTTATTTCGTGCATTCACGATGAAGCGCTCTTTTACTGAATGTCCTTTAAATTGCTTAATAAAATCAAACATTGGCTCTTCACCTAAGCCATGTAAAAAGATCGGTTCATTGTGCTTTAATATTTTTAATCCGGTAAATACACCGTCGGTATCAATACCAATTAGTACATTAATTGTTTGGCCAGAAAAGCCAATGAAATTGACAAAATCATCAGATTCGAAAACATAACCTAAGAGTTCATTCAGTTGATAAACTGGTGTAACAGGAATTTCTTTATCGATAGGGCCAATGCGAGTTGCGCTAGGAAAAATATGGGCAATATCATCCTCAATGGATGTCGCATTTGGATTTGTTTGGTTATTGAAAGCTAAAGCGGTAAAAGAGGGTGATAACATAAAAAAAAGGGTCAGGGTTACCCACAATATTAACGGGTTTACTTTTTTAGAATGCATGTTAACACCCAAAGAAATTGTTATAGCCTTTACTTCATATTTAGTCATATGCTAAGTAAAGGCTATATAAATTGTTTAATTTTTTGTTGGCTGAATGAGCAGCATTACTCCATAGTTGGCACTCATTCAGTCAACACTATTAAGCTTAGAAGAAGCCTAAAGGACTTGTGCTGTAGCTCACTAATAAGTTTTTAGTTTGCTGATAATGATCAAGCATCATTTTATGAGTTTCGCGACCAATACCTGATTTTTTGTAACCACCGAAGGCAGCATGAGCAGGGTATAAATGGTAACAGTTAGTCCATACACGTCCAGATTGAATACCACGGCCCATACGATGAGCAACGTTGGCATCACGTGTCCAAACACCAGCACCTAAACCAAATGCACTGTCGTTAGCGATAGCAAGCGCTTCAGCTTCATCTTTAAAAGTGGTCACGGCAATAACAGGCCCAAAAATTTCTTCTTGGAAAATACGCATTGAGTTATTACCTTTCATGATTGTTGGCTGAATGTAATAACCGTTGCCTAGTTCATTTACTAAGCTTTCTTTATCGCCGCCTGTCAGTACTTTAGCACCTTCATCTTTACCAATAGTTAAATAGCTCATGATTTTATCGAACTGTTCTTCAGATGCTTGAGCACCAACCATAGTTTCAGTATCTAGTGGATTACCACGAATAATTTTATTCGCTTTAGCGATAACTTTTTCAATGAATTCATCAAAAATATCTTCTTGGATTAATGCACGAGAAGGACAAGTACAAATTTCACCTTGGTTGAAGAAACCTAATACAAAGCCTTCAGCACATTTCTCAAGGAAATCATCTTCAAATTGAGTAATGTCATTAAAGAAGATGTTTGGTGATTTACCACCTAACTCAACAGTTGATGGAATTAAGTTTTCAGCAGCACATTTTAATATATGTTGACCGACAGGTGTTGAACCAGTAAAGGCAATTTTACCAATACGTGTACTTGTTGCTAAGGCTTCACCAGCTTCTTTACCATAGCCGTTTACAATATTTAATACGCCAGGAGGAAGTAAGTCTGCGATAAGCTCAATTAATATTAAAATACTAACAGGCGTTTGTTCTGCTGGTTTTAGTATTATACAGTTACCAGCAGCAAGGGCAGGTGCAAGTTTCCATGCCGCCATTAAAATAGGGAAATTCCAAGGAATAATTTGACCAACAACACCAATAGGCTCGTGGAAGTGATAAGCAACAGTGTCGTCATCTATTTGAGAAAGTGTGCCTTCTTGAGCACGAATACAACCAGCATAGTAACGGAAGTGATCAACACTTAACGGAATGTCAGCTGCAAGAGTTTCACGTACCGGCTTACCATTATCCCATGAATCGGCAACAGCAATAGTTTCTAAATTTGCTTCAATTCTATCGGCAATTTGCAATAAAATATTTGAACGTTCTTGTACTGATGTTTTCCCCCATGCTACTTTTGCTGCATGAGCAGCATCGAGTGCTAATTCAATATCTTCCGCACTTGAACGTGGTATTTTACAAATCTCTTCGCCTGTAATAGGGGTTGTATTGGTAAAGTAATTACCCTTAACAGGAGCAACCCAATCACCGCCGATAAAGTTTTCATATTTAGGTTTAAAAGAAACGACAGAACCTTCACTGCCTGGGTTTGCATAGATCATATATCACCTCGTAATTAGATCAGTCAGAGTAAGACTCTTTTCCTTGATCTTGTTTATGTATACTTTGATTGTTACCAAAGTGTTTTGGTATATCTATAATAAGGTTGATAAGGCAAGTAAAACTATTATCCCTTTGCATTGAAAACATCATACTTTAGAAGGAATAGGCTCTTTTATGCTGGTTTTTATATCTTTTTTTTAATTAATTCGTTGCAACGTATTAATTAAAAAAAAGGCTTTTGAATAAATTCAAAAGCCTTTTTTAAACGGTTGTTAAGGTTATTTAGGCAGTTTAAATGTCCACACACTGCCACCTTGGTTAAAGTGTTTCACACGCTCGGCAACATCACCGCCCCATAGTGGTACAGCGCCACCCCAGCCAGATAAAACAGAAATGTATTGTTCGCCATTCATATCCCAGGTTACCGGAGTACCAACAATACCTGAGCCGGTATTAAACTTGTATTTTACTTCACCTGTTTTAGCATCAAGTGCCAATAAATAACCTTCAGGATTACCGGTAAATACTAGGTTACCTGCGGTAGCAAGTACACCACCCCATAATGGTGAGTAGTTATTGTAACGCCAAACAACATTACCTGTTTTAGGGTCAATTGCTTTTAATACACCAATATAATCTTTATTAATTGGTTTAATAGTAAAACCAGCACCTAAGTAAGCTGCCCCTTTTTTATAGGCAGTAGGTTCGTTCCAGATATCCATTTCCCATTCATTTGAAGGCACATAGAATAGTTCAGTATCTTGACTGTAAGCCATCGGCATCCAGTTTTTACCACCTAAGAAAGCAGGGGCTGCAATAACAGTGCTACCTTTATTACCATCTTTTGATTTGCTTGGATCGCTTGGTCTATTGGTATCATCGTAAATTGGACGTCCTTTATCGGTTAGTCCTTTAGCCCAAGTGATTTTATCAACAAATGGGAAGCCTCGAATAAAATCGCCATTCTCACGGTTTAATACATAGAAAAAGCCGTTTCTGTCAGCTGTTGCCGCAGCCTTAACTGTTTTACCATTTTCTTTATAGTCGAATGGAATCAGTTCATTAACACCATCGAAATCCCAACCGTCATGTGGTGTTGTTTGGAAATGCCAAACAATTTTTCCGGTATCAGGATCTAGTGCTAAACGCGATGATGAGAAAAGGTTATCGCCTGGACGTAAATGTGAGTTCCATGGCGCTGGGTTACCTGTGCCAAAGAAAAGTAGATCTGTGTCAGCATCGTACGTGCCACCTAACCAAGGAGCAGCACCACCTGACTTCCAAAGATCACCTGGCCATGTTTGTCCTGGTTTGCCACCAGAAATACCATTCTCCATTTTTTTACCATCTTTCCAGATGTAACCCATATGGCCTTCAACTGTAGGACGTTCCCAAACTAGTCGGCCATTTTTAGCATCATAAGCTCTTACTTTACCTACTACGCCAAATTCACCACCAGCAACACCTGTGATGATTTTACCTTTAACAACAATTGGAGCAGCAGTAATTGAATAACCGGCTTTATAATCTTCTACCGTTTTTTTCCAAACGACTTTACCTGTATCTTTATTAAGAGCAACAAGTTTGGCGTCAAGGGTACCAAAAATAACTAGGTCGCCATATAGCGCAACACCACGGTTAATAACATCACAACAAGGCATAATACCGTCAGGTAAACGAGCATCATATTGCCAAATTTCGTCACCTGTATTTACGTCAATAGCGTATGCTCTTGAGTATGAGCCAGTAATATACATAACGCCGTCTTTAATCATCGGTTGAGATTCTTGACCGCGTTGTTTTTCGCCACCTAATGAAAATGCCCATACTGGACGTATTTCTTTCACTGTGTCGATATTTATTTTATCAAGAGGGCTGTAACGTTGTCCTCTTAGACCCATTCCATAAGACACAATACTTTCAGTGGTCATTTGGTCTTGTGCAATATCTTTATCGGTTACATAAGCATTTGCTATACCTGTTAGTGATAAAGATATCGCCATGGATAATGACAATACCTTGGTTTTACATGTTGTTATCATTGTTATTTCCTCTCGGGTTGTAAATTTTTGGTTAAAGATCATGTACTATGTTTACTTACCTGCTGTCATTAATAAGCTTGTTTATCAATCATAGATATGAATAAACGTTGAAGCAGGCTATAACGATATTAAAATGTCTCTATTTACTTATATATGACTCGGCAGTAGCGTTTTTTTCATCATTTAGTATGATTAAAGGGATGAAGTTGACTATTGTATATGTCGACTAGTCTTATTCTACTTCGGCGTAATAATCAGGCACTTGGTAGATAGCATTATATTGAGTGAAAATGTCTTTCATTGTTCCTTGAGTTACCATCGCCTGAACAATATCGCCAATAGCATAGCCTAGTTGGCGATAATCACTTTTTATTGCCATTCCAATATCCCATTGTTGTTTGCCTATCATTGGAAAACCATTATTTGCTAACACATAGGTTTTTGGATCAAGTTGCTGTTGATAGTGACTGATTTGACTACGTAGCCCCATAACCGCATCAACTTTATGTGTTTGCATGGCCGATATCGCTAACGGTAGAGAAGGAAATTGTTTAGTTTTGTCGCGCATTCGGCCATTGAAGACCGATAATAGATAAAATTGAGGAATGGAATCGACTTCAACACCAATGTTATGGTATTGAAAAACGGCCATGGTACTAACATCTTCAATTTTGTTTTTATTGAAAATGATTTTCCACGATTCTGTATGGTAAGGGGCAAACATATGTACTTGTTCATGTACAGGTTCGCCAATATCGTCTCTAAGGTTAGAGTATGCTTGATCATAAGGGATTCTGAGCATTAAATCTGCAATAGTGCGGTTAAGATAATGTCCTTTCCAAATATTATTGCGTAAATCACCTTCTACATCTTCATCTGCTGTTACCCATCTGATATGCAGTTCTACGCCTAATTCTTTGGCGATATGTTTGGCGACTTCGACATCAATACCTTTCTCTTTACCGTCTTCTTGGTATGAAAAAGGTGCATAATCTCGATAAACAGCAACAGTGATCTCTTTGCTTTCAATAATATCATCGTAAGATCGGGCAAGAGCTGTTGAGCAAAGAATGCCGCAACAACTTAGCCACAAAATTAGCGCATTTAAAATATTATTTTTCACTGACAGACTCTAACCAAGTACGAATTGCCCAAAGTGCTTCTTGGTTTAAATGCTCGGTCATTTTCGGCATATAAACAGCACCATTTCTTACCGCACCATTTTGTACTCGATAAATGTACCATTCATCACCATCAAAATCCGCTGGCAGTTTGCGTATATCAGGAGCTATACCACCTGAAACACCACCCAAACCATGACAACGAGCACAATTTTGGTTATAAGCAGAAGCACCTACGCGTAAAATTTCTGTGAGCACATCACCTTCTTTTTCTCGGTAGGGATTCGTGTCAAACCATTCTTCACCTAAGGTAGGTAAAGTAGAAGTATTTATTGCTTGTGGTGTTACAGGGCCGTGAGCAGCTATGCTAAATGAACAAACAGATATCAATGTAATTAAACATTTTTGGCTTAAACCTAAATTAAACTTTATCATCACTCAGTACTCCAATTTCTACAAAATTAATTATGTATATGTTTTTAATGATATAAGCTTAACTGTGTTGATGTAGTGGAAGAATTGTACTTTAGCGCGGTTAGTTCTCATCACTTAGTATGATTTTACGGGTGTAAAAAGCCACATTTTAATATTATCTTGTTTTATATCAAAGTATTAAGGCATTTTATGTGGTAGTTGATTATTTTTTACTTTAGTAAGTTTTTCTATATGCTTATGTACATACATTTATTTGACCTAGTGTCATTAATTTCTTTTGTACGTCTTTATACAGCTGAGGTAAACATGTTTTTTGCGACAAGGACAAAGTTAAAAAAGTTTCTACTAAAAGGGATTGCTATCAGTACGTGGGCTATTTGTTTTACTGCTTTATCAAAGCCTATAACGGTTGATATTAGTTATGTTCAGTTATTACAAAAGCACTCACCAACGTTATCAAATATTTTCCCAATACCTGAGAATACAGGATACTCGGGCGCGAAACTTGCTATTAATGATTCCAATACAACAGGTAAGTTTTTACAGCAACATTTTGAAATAACACATTTCGTCACGAAGAAGTCAACAGAACTATTAGCCTATATCGAAGGTGAATATGATCTAGGACGTAGAATTTTTATTCTTGATGTTCCGTTAATCCATTTAATACCAATAGATCAGTGGGCCAAAGATAAGCCTGTTTTGTTATTTAATGTGGGAGAGCCGGCCGATGAAATTCGTAGTACTCAGTGTTTAGCGTCGGTATTTCATACTATACCTAGCGATGCAATGAAATCTGATGCGCTGGCACAATGGTTACTTTATCGTCGTATGAGTAATGTGTTATTGGTACGAGGTAGTCAAGTTGAAGATATTCAACTGGCAAAATCTTTTAAACGTTCAGCTAAACGCTTTGGTATTAAAGTTGTTGATGAAAAGGTATGGGATTTTAATACGGATATGAGACGTACTGCACAGCAGGAAATTCCTTTATTTACTCAAACAATTAAAGATTATGATGCTGTTTACGTAGCAGATAAAGAAAAAGATTTTTCAGAGTTTATTCCCTTTAATACTTATTTACCTCGACCTGTTATTGGCTCGGCAGGTCTAGAAGCGTTAGCCTGGCATGCTGTAATAGAGCAATGGGGAGCGGCTCAATTACAAGGGCGTTTTATGACATTAGCTAATAGGAAAATGAATGAAACCGATTTTGCCGGTTACCTTGCTGTACGTAGTGTTGCTCAATCAGTACATGAACTGAATACTAATGTTAGTGCTCATATTCTTGATTATATTACGTCTGATGCCTTTGAATTGGCAGCATATAAGGGACGGAAACTGAGCTTTAGAGCATGGAATAAACAATTAAGAATGCCATTAGCGTTAGTACATCCTCATGCCTTGGTATCGCAGTCGCCACAACCAGGTATGCTTCACCCTATAACTGAACTTGATACGCTTGGATTTGATATTCAAGAATCTCAATGTAAATAAGGTTTACAATAAATTATGAAACACATATTACTATTAAAATTATTAAGTCTAGCTCTTTTATTTAATATTAACGTTAGTTATGCCAACGAGTATGCGTATGTTACCAATGAGAAAGATGACAATATTTCGGTAATCGATCTGGGTCAAAATAAAGTCATCAGAACAATAGATGTTGGTCAACGACCACGCGGCATTATCTTAAATAAGGATCAATCGCTGGCTTATGTTTGTGCGAGTGATTCCGATCGTATCCAAATAGTTGATTTAAATACGGAACAAATTATTGGTGAGTTGCCCTCAGGAGAAGATCCAGAAACGGTCGTATTACATCCCAACGGTAAGATTATTTATACGGCGAATGAAGATGATGCTTTATTAACAGTTATCAATATTGAAGACGCTAGTGTTACTACACAGATAGACGTAGGTGTTGAGCCTGAAGGACTAGCGGTAAGTCCTAATGGAAAAATTGTTGTAGTCACCTCAGAAACAACCAATATGGTACATTGGATAAACACTGAAACTCATGAAAATTTTGCTAATACACTCGTTGGCTCCAGACCAAGATCTGCGCTTTTTACCAAAGACAATAAGTATCTATGGGTGAGCTCTGAAATTGGCGGTATGGTAGTTATTATTGATGTGGCGACACAAAATATTGTTAAAGAATTTACTTTTCATATTAAGGGCATTCACCGAGATCGTGTACAACCAGTCGGTATTGAATTAACTGAGGATGGCCGGTATGCGTTTATCGCATTAGGGCCCGCAAATCATGTAGCTGTTATTGATAGAAAAACAATGTCTATTGAAAAATATCTGTTAGTTGGGCGTAGAGTTTGGCAACTTGCCTTTAATCATGATGAAAGCCAGTTAATAACAACCAATGGAATCAGTGGCGATGTTTCTTTGATAGATGTTAATGCATTAAAAGTAACCAAATCAATTAAAGTGGGGCGTTATCCTTGGGGCGTTGTAATACGTCAAATGCCATGAGTATAGTAACTAATGAACTGTCTTTTTATTATGGTAAAAAAGCAGCCGTTTATGATTTGAACTTAACGATTAATAAAGGGTTTAACGTTTTGCTTGGCCCAAATGGGGCAGGTAAAAGTACCTTGTTTTCAATGCTAACAGGTCTTTATCAGCCATCATCAGGCAATATTAAAATTGATGGTTATGATTTTCGTGACAATAGAGCTGAAATCATGAAATCTATGGGGGTTGTTTTTCAACAAAGTACGGTTGATTTAGATTTATCAGTTAAGCAAAATTTGGTTTATTATGCTGCTTTACAAGGAATTTCATCCTCCGAAGCGTTAACAAATATTGGTGATATATTATCACAATTGAAATTGACGCAGCGATTGAATGATAAAGTCAGATCATTAAATGGAGGTCATCGTCGCCGTGTTGAAATTGCTAGAGCACTAATCCATAAACCTAAGGTATTATTACTTGATGAAGCAACAGTCGGCTTAGATATTGACAGTAGAAAAATGATCACAGAATACGTTAAAACGTTGAGTCAACAACTGGGAATTTGTGTGTTATGGGCAACTCATTTAATTGATGAAATATCAGCAGATGATCAACTTATTATTCTAAATGAAGGAAAAGTAAAGGTGCAAGGGATAAGTCGTGAATTATGCGAAACACATAATGTTGCTGACATATATCAATTATATAGAATGTTAACGGCTAATACGGAGATCACTTAATGAACCGTACCTACCTTTATTGTTTCAATGGCATTGTTAAGCGTGATATTTTTCGTTTTTTTCAACAACGTTCTCGTTTATTAAGTGCCTTAATTAGGCCATTATTGTGGTTAGTGGTTTTTGCTGCTGGTTTTAGAGCCGCATTAGGCGTCTCTATTATGGAGCCTTATGGTACTTATATTACTTATCAGCAATATATTGTTCCAGGGCTTTGTTGCATGATTATTTTATTTAATGGCATGCAAAGCTCGCTTTCTATGGTATATGACCGTGAAATGGGCAGTATGAAAGTATTATTGATGAGTCCATTACCAAGACCATTTTTATTATGTAGTAAGTTAGTGGCGAGCGCTTTGTTGTCATTATTACAGGTTGTAATTTTCTTATTTTTCGCTCAATTTGTTGATGTGGATATCCCACTAATTGGCTATATTACGGCAATCCCAGCAATTTTTTTAATCGCTTTCTTTCTAGGCTCGCTCGGGCTTATGTTATCCAATCTTATTAAACAATTGGAAAATTTTGCAGGTGTGATGAATTTTGTTATTTTTCCAATGTTCTTTTTATCAAGTGCGTTATACCCTTTGTGGAAGATGAAAGAAGCGAGTCTTTGGTTATATTGGTTATGTCAGTTTAATCCTTTTACTGCGTGTGTAGAGTTATTAAGGTTTGCGCTTTATGGCGAGATTGAACCTACGGCGTTGACTACTGTGTTACTTGTCACCATCACAGTATCGTTTTTTGCCTTAATGAGCTTTAGACCACAACATGGACGTAGTGGTAAATAAACGACGCTTGATTGCAGATGTTGTTAATCATTGAAATACTTATTAACTGTATTTCAATGATTAAGTCAGAAAATTAGCGGCTATAGAAAGGCTTATTTAGTTGGAGTGTTACTAGCAAATGTAGAAGAGCGTTAATCCTCTTTTGCAAAATCAATAAGTGTTTGACCAGACATGCGATAGCCAACCCATTCGTCTTGTGATTGTGCTCCAATCGATTGGTAAAAATCGCGGGACGGTTTATTCCAATCTAAGCAGCTCCATTCAAATCTACCACAATTATTATCGACAGCAATTTTAGCCATTGTTTTAAGTAATAGTTTTCCACCACCTTTACCTCTGTGTTCTAAAGATATGTAAAGATCTTCTAAATAAAGTCCTGACTTTGCCAACCATGTTGAATAGTTATAAAAGTAAATTGCCATCCCAATGGCTTGATCTCCCTGCATGCAAATTAATGCATTAACATGACTATTTTCAGCAAAAATTGACTGCTTAATGGTATCTTCAGTTGCTAACACTTCATGCTCGGCTTTTTCATAAATAGCCAACTCACGAATAAAATGTAAGATTAATGCGGTATCTTTTTTTTCAGCCTTACGGACGGTTAATTTTTCCATCATTTACTCCTTTGATTCTCTTGGCAATATCATAACGTGCTAATCGTTTTGTGTGAATAATAATGTATGAACAGCACTCTTAATAGCAATAGTGTCTGACGAAATTGTCATCGTTAATTAAGTTTTAGGTAAATAGCCGCTATTTTTTATTTTATGTAGACTTTGTATCATCTATAACCATAAATATTGGGTAGTAAATTAATCATACTTTAGCATGATGCTTATTGATTGTGTTTTTATTATCTATCTGTATTTATTAGTTTTATTTTTACTTTGAGTGTTATTTAAACACTAACATCAATTGTTACATTTTTATAAATGGGGGTAGACTGAAGCAAGTTATTATTTATTTGGAAACTGTAATGAAAATATTATTAGCTTGTATTATTACTTGCACTTGCTTACCCGTTTTAGGGGATGATATTACCGGTGTTGAAAAAATTAGTATATATGGGCAAACACCACTTTCATCGAATGCAGTCAGTGATAAAAGTATTTTTGGTAGTGTTCAAACAATCGATGCAGAAACACTTGCTCAATCACAAAGTATTTCATTAGCAGAGCATATGAAAAATCAGCTAATGAGTTTACATATAAATGATGTACAAAATAACCCTTTCCAGCCTGATGTACAATATCGAGGTTTTACAGCCTCACCATTACTTGGCTTACCTCAGGGAATTTCTGTTTATTTAAATGGCGTACGATTTAACGAACCTTTTGGCGATACTGTTAACTGGGATCTTATTCCCCTTGCTGCACTTGATATCGTCTCTTTATATTCAGGATCGAATCCTGCCTTTGGTCAAAATACCTTAGGTGGTGCATTAGCTTTACAAACAAAAAATGGTTTTAGTTATACAAAAAACGAATTTGATGTACGCTTTGGCAGCTTTGGACAACAGCAATATACGCTGCAGTCTGGCGGTAATAAAGGTAATTGGGGCTATTATATTTTGGCTAATCATTACAAAGAAGACGGCTGGCGAGATTATTCTGAAAGTGAATTAAATCAGTTGTTTGCAACATTGAGTTATGTAACTGATGTACGCACCGTAGAGTTTACTTTTGCAGGTAATGATAATGAAATGCTAGGTAATGGTGCTATACCTGAAATACTTGCTGACTTGGCAAGTAGAGATGCTATTTATACGCAACCAGATAAAACTCATAATCGTTATAAACAGTTTAGTGTTAAAACTGACAGTGTTATTAATAGCGAAATGTCATGGCAGGCAAATGCCTATTATCGTCAAAATGAAATTAATAGCATTAATGGTGATGACAGTGACTATGAAGAATGTGAATTTGGCGAAAGCTATAGTTTATGTGAAGAAGAGGAAGAAGATGAGTTAGAGCTTGTCCACTTTGTTGGTTATGATGAAGGGGTTTTTCTCAGTGAGTTGAGTGATATAGATCCTGACACAGTGGATGGCACACTAAATACCGGTTTTACTGATAATGAAAGTTATGGTGCAGCATTACAATTTGTTAAGTTAAGTAAATTTGATTCTTTTGATAACGAATTTATTTTTGGTTTAGGCATAGATAAAGCCGATATTCACTTTAGAAGTGATACCCAATTTGCAGTACTTCATAATGAAACTGTAACGGATGATCGTTCTGTCACTGGTATTGGCTTTTTTGATATGGAATCACGTGTTGATTTGAAAGTTGATACAAAGCAGCAATACTTTTACTTTATGAACGGCATCTCTATTAGCGATAAATTTACCATTAACTTGGCCGGTCGATACAATCATGCTCAAATAAGTATGCAAGATCAGATAGATACGGGTGAAGGCTCACTTAATGGTGAACACTCTTTTAATCGATTTAACCCTGCCATATCAGCTGATTATCAGCTTTCTTCTGATTATATGGTTAAATTAAGTTATAGCGAATCATCAAGAACACCAAGCCCAGCAGAGCTAAGCTGTGCAGATGAAAATGATCCTTGTAAGTTGCCTAATGGTTTTGTGGCCGATCCTCCGCTTGAACAAGTTGTCGCGAAAACAGTAGAAGCTTCTTTAAATTATAATAAAGATAACTTTTCTGCACTAGCAACGGTTTTTTCAACGATTAGCCATCAAGATATTATTTTTCAACAAGCGACAAATAAGTCTAATCAAGGTTACTTTATCAACCTTGATAAAACTCAACGTCAAGGTGTTGAACTTGCTTTTAATACTCAGATAAAAGACGTGGATTTTGGCGCTAGCTATAATTTATTAAAGGCAACTTTTGAGTCACCTTTCGTTTCTTTTAGTCCGGTGAATCCGTTAGGCGCTAATCGACAAGTTAATCCAGGCGATACTATTCCGGGTCAACCAGAGCACCAAGTTAAGTTCCACGCTAATTGGCAAATTAATGATGCTGTTAATCTTGGTACTGAGTTTTTATATGCCTCTTCATCATACTATCGTGGTGATGAAGCAAATGAGAATAAGAAAATACCTTCTTATTCTGTCACCAATATTTACTTAAATTACCAAGTTACCGAACAGTTACGTTTATCAGCTAAAGTTGATAATGTATTTGATCGTCATTTTGATACTTTTGGTACCTACGGTGAAGCAGATGAAGTGTTAGAAGATATATATCCTGATGCCGATTTCGACGAATATTTTGTTGGACCATCAAGACCACTATCAGCCAGTATCAACCTAAACTATCAATTTTAAAAGCAGTAATTCTTATTTTTAAATGGAACTGGCTCAAGGTTAGTGAGCAAAAACCATTGTACTGAAGATGAGCTTGTCTTACTAAAAGACGAGCTTTGTCATACTAAAGAAGGAACGTATTGTTAAGTAAGTCCTAATAGAATTAGAGCTATATTTTATATACTTATTTTTAACGAAAATATGGAATACAGTTCAATACAGAGTATGACAATATTAACGTCATTTATTCCAGTGCTATTCAAATTGAACTACTTGTATTTATATTCAAATCATCTCGTTTTAAATGGGGAGTTATATGTATTGCATCTTGGGATGAACGTTAACTATTAACATTCAATTCTACTCAAGAAAAATTTTGAAATAGAGGGTTGAATATGAGTAAATGGTTAATTGGTATTACATTATGCATCTTCTTACCTTTTCATACTTTTGCTACCCCTGAAATACGAGTCGGTGTTTTAAAATATGGCACGGTCAACTGGGAAATAGCGGTGATCAAGCATCATCAGTTAGATAAAAAATATCAATTTAACTTAAAGGTAATGTCACTAGCGAGTAAAAACGCATCTGCAGTGGCGTTACAAGGTGATGCAGTTGATATTATTCTTAGTGATTGGCTTTGGGTAAATCGTCAACGATTTGAACAGAGAATGTACACTATATTTCCAACATCAATGGCAACAGGTGGACTTTATATTTCGGCTAATAGTAGCATCGCATCTTTAGTTGATCTTAAGGGAAAGAAAATAGGTATTGCAGGCGGTGCCGTTGATAAAAGTTGGTTATTGTTACAAGCGTATAGTAAGAAAAAATATAGCTTTGATTTAAATAATGAAACTAAGCCTACATTTGCGGTACCACCGTTATTAAATAGATTAATACTCCGTGGCGACTTAGCTGCTGCCATTAATTTTTGGCATTATGGCGCCAGACTAAAAGCGACAGGTTATAAGCAGTTAGTGACGATGAGGGACATGTTGACCGAATTTGGTATTGAAACTAACGTTCCTTTATTAGGATGGGTGTTTGATCAAGTATGGGCAAACGAACAGCCTGAAGCGGTTACTCGATTCTTATTAGCTTCACGAGAAGCCAAGCAGATACTCGTTTCATCTGATGGTGAATGGGATCGAATTCGACCGTTACTAAAGGCTGAGAATGATGAAGTTTTCACCGCATTAAAAAAAGATTACCGGTCAGGTTTATTAGGTGAGTTTGGTACAAAAGAAATGGAAGCGAGTGAACAAGTTTTCAATATATTGGCCGAGGAAGGCGGGCATGCTTTAGTGGGAAAAGCGACATCGTTAAGTGATGGGCTTTTTTGGCGACCTAGTCAGTTGGCCTATTTAATGAACCTTTCTACTATCAATACTGCTAATCTTTCCTCCGATCTTCCGAGGGTACAATGAAGCTCTTTTCATTGCTGTTTACTAAGCTTGGTGTTGTTTTTACTCTATGCGTGCTTTGGCAAAGCTTGGCTTGGGTAATTGCTAGCTCAGATTTTCCATCTTTATTGACAGTGCTGAAAAGTTTACATTTCCATTTAACTGAAGGGGAAATGGTAAGTAATCTTTTCATTACCTTAAAGCGTGCATTATTGAGTTTTATTATTGCTATGGTACTTGGTGGCTTAATTGGTATCTTGATGGGGATGAATTCGTTGGCTAATAAGCTTACAGATTCGTTGCTTATTATTATGCTTAATATTCCAGCCTTAGTGACCATATTGCTTTGTTATATTTGGATAGGTTTAGTAGAAACGGCTGCTATTACTGCTGTTGTTATCAATAAAGTACCAACAGTTGTTGTGATGATTAGAGAAGGTTCGAGAGCCGTTGATCAGAATTTACTAGCCGTAGCTAAAATTTATAAATTGTCACCGAGTAAAACTTTCTTTCGTGTTTTTTTACCTCAACTTTACCCCTTTATCATCGCTTCTGCGCGCTCTGGTTTGTCTTTAATTTGGAAAATAGTATTAGTGGTTGAACTGCTAGGGCGAAGCGATGGTGTTGGTTTTGCGCTTAATACTTTATTTCAGTTTTTTGATATTGCCGGAATCCTTGCATACACCATCGCCTTTGTCATTATTATATTAATCATTGAACTATTGTTCTTTAAGCCCTTTGATAAAATCGTCGCCAGAGGAAAACGTTTTGATTGAACTCAATGTTGCTATTAAAGATAAGTATTATGAAAATAGCGAAACTGCGGTATTGTCGCAGTTGGATTTTAAGGTCAATTCTGGCGAATTTCTTGCTATTATCGGTCCTTCAGGCTGTGGAAAAACTACGTTATTAAATATGATTAGCGGCCTTGAATCATGCGTGGGCCAGCATATTTCTTACAGCAGCAATTCAAGTGGTAATCGTTTTAAGAAAAATGACTTAGCAAGTGATTGCTCAAAAAGCGAATACTTAGAAAATGAACAGGCTAATCGTATTGGATATATCTTTCAACAACCAAGGTTAATGCCATGGCTGACCGTGAGAGAAAATATTGAATTGGTATTAGATCCTACACAGTTCAACAAAATTGAAGGGTTATTAGCAGAAGTTGGTTTAGCACAAAAAGGTGATTACTTTCCTAGCCAACTGTCTGGTGGAATGCAGCGACGGGTGAGTATTGCACGTGCTTTTGCGATCAACCCGCAATTACTGTTGTTAGATGAGCCATTTAACTCTCTTGATGCACCTACTGCAGGGCGATTACGAAAGCTACTACTTGATTTATGTCGAGAAAAAAAGACTACGGTTGTGTTTGTTACTCATGATTTACAAGAAGCTATTTATCTAGCAGATCGTATTATTTTCTTAAGCGATTCCCCTTGTACTATTATCCATGAGTCTATCATTAATTTTCCTAAACCTCGTACAGAGTCTGGCATTGCTGAATTAGAGTTTCAAGCAAAACTTACGAGGCAATTTCCCCTTTTACTAGCGGGTAAAATTGACTGATTTTTAGGAATGACTAAATGACATCTACTTTGTATACGGCACAGAAAAAAGCAAGGGTTAATCATTGTAATTCAACACGCGCAAGCATTGTGGTTTCTCCTCTACGACAACAAGTCTCACAAGAGTTACATAATAGGCCATCACCACAAGTTACTGTGCCATCATCGATAACACATATGGCTGTACGTTTAACAGCAAAGGATCAAGAACAAGAATATCAACAAATTTATTCTTTATGCCAACGCTATAATGTTAACCCTCCTAGCCGTGATGCAAGTTGTTATTATCAAGATTTTGGCGGTTTTGAATTACGTTGGGAACGTCATTTAGAGTTTTCAAGTTATAGTTTTATTCGTAAAGGGGTAGGGCAATACCTATTTGATGGTTATGCAACAGAGTTTGTGCCACAAGAGTGGTTTGATAATATTGTTGGTGAGTTAGTGAGTGCGGTTAACTTAGTCATTCATCAGGATGAAATATCGGAAGAAGTACTACACTGCGCTTTTGAAGGACATCAAATATTGGGGAGTAGTGTTGCTGACCATCGAGCAAATGTTTATGCTTCTTTTAGGGTACATAGTGATGGTTTTGACCGTATTATCATTCAAAGTAACTTACTCAATAGTTATCAAGCGGGTAGGCTTATACAACGCATGCTAGAAATACAAACCTATCAAGTCATGGCGTTATTGAGTTTACCTATAGCTCGCTCTTTGTCGCCTAAAGTAGCTCAAATGGAAAATGATTTAGTCGATATAAATCAAGAAATGGCAGGTGTGGGCGAAAAAAATGATAGTCAAATGCTAGATAAATTGTCAGATTTAGCAGGAAATACCGAGCAACTGATAGCGGATATTAGTTATCGTTTTAGTGCGACGAATGCTTACTATGAATTAGTGTGCTCTCGACTTGAACAGCTCAAAGAAACGGACATTGAAGGTTTTGAACGGATAAACGAATTTGTTACTCGACGCTTGAGTCCTGGAATTCGTACTTGTCAGGCATTATCTGTTCGTTTAGATGGACTAACTCGCCGAATTGCTCGAGCGAGTAGCTTGTTAAGGACTCGGGTTGATTTAACAATTGAGCAACAAAATCAACAATTATTATCTGCGATTAATCAACGTGGCAAAGTACAGCTTCGTTTACAACAAATGGTTGAAGGTGTTTCTGTTGCTGCAATGGCTTTTTATTTGATGGGCTTGTTAGATTATGTGCTTAATGCCGTGACTTTTTCAGGTTTTGAAGTTAATAAAACACTTGTCAAAGGCTTCTCAGTTCCTATTTTTTTACTGATAACTTGGTTATTTGTTCGACTTGCCATTCGTTATGTCAAAAAGCACCCATAAGTATATTTAAATAGTAAAGTAGCGTTAATTATCTGTAATATTAGGCTATTTATTTATATTACCGCAGGCTAATTAAATTACTTCCTACCTTTTCATCCGTACTCCTACTAAAGCACTAAGACTCTTACTTACGACTAAAGCACTGTTAATTTCGATAAGTTGACTCATTCTATTCGCTTAAAGTTATTTTTATGATGATTGAACTCTAATAACGATAAAAAAGGAAGCATGAAAATGACTAAACGATTCAAAACTAGCTTAATCACTGCGACATTAGCTATGGCAGCATTTAACTCAAATGCCGCCGTTGAAATATACAATAATGACGGGATAACCTTCAGCACTGACGGGTTAGTTAATGTATTTTACTCTAATAGCTCAATTGATAAAACTGATGCTACTGGGGTAGAAACAGATCGCACACAATCACGAGTTCGTACTGGTTTTTTGCCAAGTAATATCGGTTTTAATATCGCTAAACAACTTGATGATGTAAAAATCGCTATGCGTTCTTCATTTTGGGTTTCTCTAAGTGATACAGACAATGTACGTGATGAATCACCTGCTGATTTGGGTACTGGTTCATTAATCGACGTTCGTCAGTTTTATGCCACTATTAGCGGCGATTTCGGGGAAGTATTAATTGGTAAAGATTTTGGTTTATATAATCGTGCTAACATTCTTGGCGATGAACTTTTACTTGGTTTTGGTCAAACATCTGACTTTTTTGGCTTAGCTGATGGTAACAATGTTTCTTTTGGTAATATCGCAACAGGTTATACTTATCCAATGCCTAAATCACAAATTACTTATAGAACGCCTGATTTAAACGGTTTTCAATTAGCGGTTGCCATTATGGACCCTAATAAACTTGGTGCAGACTCTTCCGAAGATCTACCTCGTTTTGAAGCTGAATTAATGTATAGTACTAATTTTAATAATGATTCTTCATTAAAAGCTTGGGTTAGTGGGGTTACTCAGTCAAGTGAAATTAATGATGTTGAACATGATCAGACCGGCATTGGTTATGGTATTAATTACAAAATTTCAGGTTTATCACTAACCGCTTCCGGTTATAGTGCTGAAGGGTTAGGTCATGTTGCAGGTTTAGATCAAATCGTTGGACCAGACACAGTTGAAACTGAAGGCTATCTAATTCAGGCCGCTTATACCCTAAATGATAACCGTATAGTCTTAACTTATGGTGAATCAGAAACCAGTAATAGTGGTAATGTTGAAACTGTTGGTATTGTAGGTGATGCGACACACAGTAATACTGGTATTGCTTACTTTCGAACAATTCTTCCAGGCTTGACTGCCGTAGTTGAATATAATAATACTGAAGCAGATGCCACAGATTCTTTAATAGCTGAAGACAACAACACTTTCTCAATTGGTGCTGTGGTGACTTTTTAATGTCGTAATCTAGCTTAAGGAGTAGAAAAATATTCTGCTCCTTAAAAATCAAAGAGATAATATTTTAAACGAATATAGCGATTAAATTATTACTTTATATCTAAAAGATGAGTTTTCTACAACTTTAGGAGGGTTAACTAGTTGATAATAACCTGCTAGAGTCTAGTAGCTTACTCATTTTACGGTATTTTGCTTTATGTATAAAATCTTGGTTGCAGATGATCATCCGCTATTTAGAGATGCCATTGTTAATATTATTGGCATGAAATTTCCTGGGTCAACGACTTATGAAACTGAAGATATAGACTCTACACTTGCTTTTGTTAAAGATAATGATGAAATAGATTTAATACTTTTAGATTTAAATATGCCTGGTATGTCTGGCCTTAATGGTTTATTAGATTTACGTAATCAATGTCCGACAACGCCTGTTGTTATTGTTTCAGCAGAACAAGAAAAACAAAAGGTTTTGCAAACCCTATCATATGGCGCCGTGGGGTTTATTTCTAAATCATCGTCAAAAGATGTTATTGGTGAAGCGATAGAGAGTGTTTTTCAAGGTAATGTTTATTTACCTTCAGACATTATGCGCTCAGAAGCTACCACCACCACCACGACAACTGCCACTGCAAAAGAATATAAAGTTTTACCTGAAAATATCTCTTTACTCACTCGCCGAGAATTAATCGTGTTAAAGCATTTAACGAAAGGTGAAGCGAATAAACAAATTGCGTTCAATCTACATATTTCAGAAACAACGGTGAAATCGCATGTTTCATCTATTCTTAAGAAGTTAGGTGCCTCTAACCGAGTAAAAGTGGTGCTTGGTTGTAGTGATATCGACTTCAATCAATATTTAAAGCGCTAGTTTTGACTAGCGCTATTGGCTAACTCTCAAACTTATTTCACTTGGAAATTATTAATACCGATCTTACTAACTATGTGATCATTTCTGCTTGTTAAAATCACCAACGAAATCGTTATTTATTTATTTAATAATTAGAACAACTAGTTATTGAAATAAAGGCCTTATATTTGGCAATTTTTTTACGTATAAAATTGTTCACCTAATTAATGAAACTGGTATAACGTATACTTCAATACACGAAAAATAATCAAAAAAAAGCCCTTATCACCAAGATAAGGGCTTTAACTAATATAGATGAATGCTAAATTAGTTAACTTTTCTTTGCTTCATTATTAACATTAGCGCCATTAGAAGAAGCAGAATTGATGCTGGCTCTGGCACGTCAACAGGTTTAGTTGCTGTAATCACATAAGGCTTATAGTTATCGTCAATATCATTCGCTATATTGGTAAAATTATTGCCAAAAGCATCACCAAATAATATGTTTGATAAAATAAACTCACCTTCACCATTACTTAATACATTAAAGTTGATGCTAGCTAATACAAAGCTGCTTAAACCGTCTTGCGCTGTAAAAAGGTCGATTGATTGAGCGAAACTTAATTCGTTAATCGTTAAGCTATTTGTTTCTGTATCAATGGTTTGAAAAGAAGCAAAAGATGGGTCAACATCAAGTAAATTGCCAAAACTGGTTGAAGAATACTCAATTAAATCGTTACTCCAAGCGAACGAAAATTCAAATGATGCGAGTAACTTTTGAAAGCCTAAAGAATCGTCTTCAATATCAGTAAAGATAAAGTCGGCCGTTAATGTGTCACCCACTTGATAGCTATCTTGGTTTAAGTCGATGGTTAGTAAGGTTGCTTTACTACTTAACGAAACGAAAAGCATGGTTAGTAATAGTATTGTTTTTTTCATGATAATTTCCTGTATATTTTTTAATTAAGTTAATTGTTATTCTGCAGCGCAGCGTGAACGTGTACATAAAGACATAAGTGCTCTTACATCAAGACTATTAACAACATTGTCGTTATTGAAGTCATACTGGATATTACTTGCTGCACCGCTTCTAATCATGCTCAAAAATTGATTGATATCATTGATATCGATGTCATTATCGCCATCAAAATCACCGGCTAACTCAACTTGACTAGTTAAATTAAGCGAAATAATAACAGGATCATGATCTGAAGAGCGGTAAGCATCTTCAGCGAAGTATGTTGATAGTTGCTCAGATGATTTATATTCGGTGTTATAATCGAAAATTGCTGGCTCATCAGCATTGATATGCCAAACAGTAGTGTCAGCCACTTGGCTTGCTAATTCGCTACTTGCTAGAGCATGATCTAGGTAGCCAATTTCTCCGCCAAAGCTATAAGAATATCCAGCAGATCCCATATGCTCAGCCACTAGGTTTTGGTATCCTTTAGCGGTTATCGCGTTGATCGGATCTTCTTTACCGTAAGCATTTAAATCACCGATAATAAGGAAGTCATTATCTGTTGAACCCGTTGGATTAGTACTTAACCAGTCTACTAAGGCACTACCTGCTTGTGTTCTTAATTCATTCCAACAGCCTTGACCATCACCGTTATCAAGGTTATTTCCTGAGGCACTGCCACAACTGCCTTTTGACTTAAAGTGATTTACCGCAATAGTTAAGGCTTCATCAGTTGAAATTTCTTTGAAAGTTTGTACCAGTGGTTGACGGTTACCGAAATCAAATGGGCTATCATCTGTAGTGATTGCATCACCAACTAATGCTACCGTTGCTGGTTTATAAATTAAACCTACAGTAATTGCATCTTCACCAATACCAGCTTGATTCATACGAACGTAGTTATATGTACCTTCGCCTAATTGATTATTTAGCTGTTGTACAAGCTCAGCAATAGCACTATTACTTTCAAAGCCATCATTCTCAATCTCCATTAGACCTACAATATCAGCATTAATATCAGCTAACGCCGAGACTATTTTGCTACTTTGACGAACAAATTCTTCTAAAGTATCAGCACCTCGTTCTGTAGGGAAACCCTCACCAGTACCGTCGCCATTAAAGTAATTTAACACGTTAAAACTTGCTACTTTTAAAGTACCAGTATTTGCAATTTCAGGTTGTGATGTTCTAGCATTACTATTAATAAACTGTGGTGTAATTGTAGGTAAAACACGATACTCACTGAAACTATAATCAATAATACCGGTTAAATCAGAAACTGAATCACCTAAACGTAAAGTATTTTGATAGGTTAATCCAGGTGCCGGAAATGGTACATTATCAGGGTTTTGAGCATTATTGATATCATCTAACGTGATACGGTTTCGGCTATTCTTGTCGGCTAAATTGATAGCTTGCTCACTTCCTGCATCATAGATGTTGGTAGGAATAATTAAGCGTCCATTAGACAAAGTTAATTGACCGTATCTACCTAAATAATATGTATCACTTACTTTTAGCGTTTCAGGGAAGGTAACCAGCATGCCTTCTACTGTTTCCCAGTAGCTAATGGCTGATACTGGTAAAGATACTGAAGTTGTTAATACAGGTTCACCTACGCCACAATCAATAAAGTCAGATGTTGCAGTTAATTGCGTACGGTCATAGCTTTCAGTGACACTGCCATTAACTCTTACTTTATTACCTACTGTTGGGAAGTTACTAATGCCGTTAAAGTAAACAAAAATAGCTTCAGAAGTCATAGGATCATTATCGTTGTCGCTTGCTTCTTCTTGAACAAAGTAACCTGAAGAGTCTTGTAATACCGAAGTAACAGTACCTTCAATAGTTTTTATTTGGCCAGTAAATGGAGATTCACTACTCGTTCCTTGAATGCTACTAATGAGATCTGCGTTATCTCCGCACATTCCTATTACAGGTTCTTCAATTGGATCTGTTGGATCTGTCGGATCGGTAGGATCTGTTGGGCCAGTATTAGATAAATGAGAGCCTAAATTTGTAAAAGTATCTTTAGCGTGTACATCCCATTGTGCCGTTGTTACGAATTCATCTGTGCGATCCGTATCACCAGATGTTATAGAAGATGAGCGTACTAGGGTAGTATCTTTGCCCCAATTTTCTTTAACACCATAAATACCAACTGTATCGATAATATTATTGCCATGAACAAGTTCGATGTAGTCGTCACCGTTAAAATTAATAGCACTAACAAAATGATCAATGTAAGGTACTAAAGCACTATCATCAGTGATTTGAGAAGAACCCAGTACTACCACATCTTTTGCTAATAATTCACCCGTTAATGTGTAGCTACTTGTTGCTGTTGTACTACCATTTGAATAAAGTTTGAATTGATAATCTGTTAACGAAATCGTTGAATCAGTTGGGTTATAAATCTCAACTGCTTTATTAAAGCTAGAGCCTTCTACGTATTCAGAGAAAAAGAGGTTATTAGTTGGCACTGTTGGCTCAACTGGGTCTACTGGATCAATAGGGTCAACAGGGTCTACCGGCTCAACATCTGAGCATGATGTACCATAAATGATTGAAATCCATTCTGGGTTGTCGATAAACGGGTTACGATTTCCTTGAAATTCATAAATTTTGTTATTTCGGTTAATTTCAAATTCATCAACAGGATCGGCATCACTCCATGATAAAAGAGTGCATAATTTACCTAACTTTGGTTCACCAGTAGTCGTTAATGTTTCGCTAACTTGTAAATCAGGTGTGATAGAGTCTAAACCTGCATAACGCATATCCATATATAAAACGATACGAGCTACATCACCTTTTACTGCATCCCTTGGTTCAAAAGAATCATCATCAACACGGTTTTCTGGTGATTCAGCTAAAGCAGAGTCACTATTATCAAAATCTAAATTACCTCTTGATGCGTTAACCGATATATCAGTAGGTCTTAAATGATGAATATCTGAATAGGCAAGTGCACTAGAGCTTGGGAAGCCATGACTTTTTGCCCAAACATGTTCGCGATTCCAGTTATCAGGGTTTGTAGATTGTGAGCCACTACCATTTGAATGTTTTGCTTTTGAAATGCCACGATAAAATAAAATAACATTATCAGCATTTAACGGATCTTCATCCGTTACTGTCAACGCTGTCCATGCTTCTGAATAAGTGAGTTGTTTGTGGTTGGTTGAAATTACTTCATTGATGTTCGTTCTAATAATATCAACACTTTGTTCTGAATTTATTGCGCTGATAACTGGCGCATAATAAGTAGCAGCATCAAAATCTGCAGCATTTTCTATTTTGCTTAAGTCAGGACAATTAAAGCAGGCGTTCGTAATGATAGTAGTATCGTTGTCATCGTTGCTAGCTTCATCATCAACCCCTGAGGTAACTAATACATTATCTAACCTGATGTATTCAGCAGCAGAATTATTCGACATAGATACTTTTAATTGTAGAGTACTGCCTTCAGGAATTGCTTGTGTAATTTCAGCTGAGGTAAAGTCGTCAATTAATGTATGATTATCATCACCATTGCCTTGCCAATTTTCTATTTTGACAAAGGGAGCATTATCTAATGAGTATGAAAGGTCAAAAAAGTCTGCTGATTCTAGCGTTCCATCTTCTTCAGCCAATACGGATATATTTATGTCACGTTTGCCTTCAATATTAATAGGCTCTGATAACCAGTCTACTGTCCCGTCAACATCTCTAGCCTCAAGTTTGCCATTGGTGACTTTAAACCAGTCACTATCATCTGCTAAATCTGCATTACTTACATCGATTGACCAGCGCGTAACATCATTCATATTAAGCGTATCAAAAATGGCACCTTTAGTGTCTAATGCTATGTCATTAAAGTCTTCTGCCCATAATGTTTCAGCACTTAACGCACTGTGGGTGACAAAGCTTGATGCAACGCAGAGGGCTATCAAGCTTAAATTTATTGTACCAGAGCCGAGAAGTCGACTTGTTTTTACCTTATTCGTTATCATTTAATATCTCCAAGTGTGTAATCATTATTTTTAAAAACTAACCTGATTTTGAACCTTAAATGTTACATTAATGTTAAAAAACAGTAAGAATATGATTAAAGTTGACCAGATAGTCAATAGATAACGCTTAAATCATTACTTTTAATGATTTATAATAGTTTTTATTTCAACCATCGACTCTTTAGGTTTCAACATTACCATGATAGAAATAACTAACTTTAAGCATGACAACCTCAGTATTAAACAATGGAAAATGACTGAGAATGAAACTTGGTGTGTATTGGGAAGAAATGGCTCTGGCAAAGAGTACCTTGATCAATTATTAACTGGAGAATTATTTGATTACTCAGTCGATCATTTTCACTTACCTAAGTCGAATAAAGTTGGAATTGTTTCTTTTGAAGCACAACAAGTTATATATGAAAATGAATTAAAAATGGATGCGACCGATTTTAATGATAGTAATGATATTGGTACGCAAGCGAAAAACTTTCTTCCTCAAGACAAGTTAACTGACCCATTAATCGCTCAATTTGGTTTAGAACATAAATTAGAAAGTGGTTATCGACAACTTAGTACTGGGGAAGGGCGAAAGTTACTTATTTTACAAGCAATACTTAGTGGTGTGGATTTACTGGTATGTGATAACCCATTTGACAGTTTAGATGAAGCTTCATGTGACGCTTTATCAACAATATTAGCATTATTACCGCAACAAAATATTAATGTATTACTAATTTTAAGTAATCGTCAAGACATTCCTACCTGGTGCCAGAAAGTTGCTTTTATTGAACGAGGACAACTTGATGTTATAGGCGAATTTGACAATGAAGAAACAAAACGTCAATTAGATGCGTTGCTTACACCGAAACCTGATAACCTTGAATGGCCACCATCGATTAAGTCATTGTCTGACTATGAACACCCATACATAGTTAAATTAACTAATGGTAAAGTACATTATGGTGGCGTTAATGTATTTGAAAACTTAGACGTTACGATAAAGCCCTTACAGCATACTTTAATAACAGGTAAAAATGGTAGCGGAAAATCAACATTAATGCAGCTTATAACGGGTGATTGTACACAGTGTTATAGCAATGATATTGAAGTGTTAGGCTTTAAACGTGGCTCAGGTGAAAGTATCTGGCAACTAAAAGAACATATGGGCATTGTTAGTTCAGAGTTTCATCGGCAATATCGAGTAAAAGGAGAGCTCTTAACTGTAGTTTTATCCGGTTTTTTTGATTCTGTAGGTTTATATCAAAAACCGGAGAACTACCAGATTGATATAGCTCGAAAGTGGCTGGATATGGTGGGGTTATTGTCATGTCAGCATGCTATGTTTCAAGAGTTAAGTTATGGTGAACAGCGATTAGCTTTAATTGCTAGGGCGCTTGTGAAATCACCTTATTTATTAATATTAGATGAGCCGACACAAGGTTTAGATGAAATTAATCGCCATCGAGTACTTAACTTTTTAGAAATATTGGTCCAACAAAAACATAGTACTTTAATATTAGTGAGCCATCGAAAAGATGAGCATTTACCTATCTTTACACAGCATATCAGGTTATAAATCTTTCAGTTATTAGGCGATTACTATCAGATAATCTCAAGTTATATTAATAGATTTATTAATATAACTTGTAAACTGGTATGCTTTGTGTATAATGCGCATCCTCGATGAAGGGATGTTGATTCTACTGATTACTATATATTTTTATATCGCAGTAAAGTCGACAAAATGATAGATAACACTTAATTTATAAAATAGTGTTTAGCTTATTGGTAATATTCTTAAAGAAAGAATTTTATAAAACTAATAAGCTCATCGATATGAGTAGGGGTTTTCCGCCCAATAGACTTGCCCAGCTGAACATTTCGTTTTCAGCAGAAATATAGCGTTCCTACGCTATGCGCTTTAAGTCTTCCTGGTGGTTTCCTCGTATGATATACGCAGGTTAAGACTTAGCAATTTAAAATTTATTCAATTCAGTATACTTTCCATAACAATGTTATGTGTGAAGGTGATCTATTCTTTGTTCTTTATTTTTTGCTAATTTTTCTTTATTAGAAGTCTTTATATAAGTGTCTTAGAGATACTCTAAACACCTGCCTTAAAATGATGATATTTAAAATGACTGAACAAAAAAACACAGAAAAAAATAATGAACAATCTCCTGTAGCACTAGATAAAGTTGCTGTTAGTTTTGATTCTTTAGGTTTACCGCAAGACTTATTAACAGCGGTTCTTTCTATTGGTTTCACTTCTGCTACTGGTATTCAAGCACAAACTATTCCGCCTTTATTGGCAGGCAAAGATGTTTTAGGTGAAGCACAAACGGGTACTGGTAAAACGGCTGCGTTTGGTTTACCTGCATTAGCTAAAGTAGACACTTCAATTAAAAAACCACAATTAATGGTTTTAGCACCAACACGCGAATTGGCTATGCAAGTAGCAGAAGCTATTGAATCTTTTGGTAAAAATATGAAAGGTTTACGTGTTGCTACATTATATGGCGGCCAGTCTTATGGCCCACAATTTCAACAATTAGAGCGTGGTGCGCAAGTTGTTGTTGGCACACCAGGCCGTTTAATGGATCATTTACGTCGTAAAAGCCTTAAATTAGATGATCTAAAAGTATGCGTACTTGATGAAGCCGATGAAATGTTAAACATGGGCTTTTTAGAAGACATTCAGTGGATTTTAGATCACTTACCTAAAACGACACAAATGTGTTTATTCTCTGCAACTATGCCTCCGGCCATTCGTAAAATAGCGAATCGCTTCTTAAAAGATCCTGAGCATATTAAAATTGCAGCGGTTAAAAAAGCAAAAGCTAATATTACACAATATGCGTGGAAAGTAGGTGGCATCACTAAAATGACTGCTTTAGAGCGTATTGCTGAAATTGTTGATTACGATGCAATGATAATTTTTGTACGCACACGTAATGATACTGTTGATGTTGCTGAAAAATTAGAGCGTGCTGGCTATCCAGCATTAGCCCTTAATGGTGATCTTAACCAAGCGCAACGTGAGCGTTGTATTGATCAAATGAAATCAGGTAAGTCGTCAATATTGGTAGCGACAGATGTTGTTGCTCGTGGATTAGATATTCCACGTATTTCTTTAGTGATTAACTATGATTTACCTGGTGATCATGAAGCTTATGTTCATCGTATTGGCCGTACAGGCCGTGCGGGTCGTGAAGGCATGTCAATTGCTTTTGTTCGTCCACGTGAAATGTATTCATTACGTCACTATGAGCGTTTAACTTCCGGTACAGTGAATATGTATGAGTTACCAAACATACAAGAGTTAGGTAAAAAACGTATTGAACGTGCTCGTGATGAAATAGCTAAAATTATTGAGTCAACAGAATTAGCAAGTATACGTGAAATTGTTGAAGCAATGGCAAGTGAATCTGATATGTCTATGACAGATCTAGCGGCAGCGTTAATATATCAAAAGCAGTTAAAGCAGCCATTCCAACCGAAAGAAGATCCTAAACCACGCCGTGACGCTCGTTCAGATAGTCGCTCAGAAGGTCGTGGTGATCGCAATGGTCGTGATAGAAATGACCGTGGTAGAGATTCTCGTCGTGATGCACGATCAGATAGTCGAGGCGATCGTAATGGTCAACGTGGTTCACGTGATGAAAAGCCGCGTAAAGCAAAAGTAGATCGTAATGATGTAGATTGGCAGACTTACCGCTTAGAAGTTGGTAAAGAGCACGGTGCTCGTCCAGGTGATATTGTTGGCGCAATTGCGAATGAAATATCATTAGATAGCAGCTATATTGGTGCTATAAACTTGCATGACAAGCACAGTTTCGTACAGTTACCTAAAGGTATCCCAGATGATTTATTTAAACAATTAAAAGGTGTACGTGTACGTCGTCAACCATTAGCTATTACAGCTTCAGAAGAACAAGTTGAAAGACAACAAGCACCACGTCGTCGTAGTGAACGTTCACAACGTCAAAACTAATTTGTAGTAATTTATTACGTAGCAAAAGGCGCTTTTAAGCGCCTTTTTTATTGTCTGTAAATAATTAAATACATCCTCTATTAAGCCTCTATATAGGTTTGCTTTCTATTTGTACTATTTCTATTAAATTTAACGTAAATATTCATTTACGTACACTTTGCTTTTGCTATTTATCATAGGCTTCCGTAAAGGCTAAATCCTCTAGATAATGAAGTTATAACAATAAGCACCTTACCTTATAAGGTGTAAATATTTCAAAAATGAAGAGATGATAAAATGAATAGCACAACGTTAATCAATCATAATCCGTTAAAACTATGTGGTATAGAATTTATTGAATTTGCTAGTCCTGATTCTGATTTTATGGAGCAGGTTTTCTATGGTTTTGGTTTTTCAAAGATTAAAAAATTTAAAGGTCGTGATATTGATTATTTTAATCAACATGATATTCATTTTTTGCTTAATAAAGAAATAAAAGGTTTTTCAAACGAGTTTGCTAAAAATCATGGACCTGCTATTTGTTCTATGGGGTGGCGTGTTGATGATGCTGACTTTGCTTTTCAAGAAGCACTTAAGCGAGGTGCTAAGTCAGCTAAAAATGAAATAGGTAAGTTACCTTACCCGGCTATTTTTGGGATTGGAAAAAGCTTAATATACTTTATAGATAATTTTGCCAAAGAAGAGCGCAATAATAGTAAAAATAAAGGTTATATATATGATGTCGATTTTGATTCACATGATTCACCTGTTTTAGTAGAGGAAAAAGGCTTTTTAGCTGTCGATCATTTAACAAATAATGTTTATCAAGGCACTATGGATATATGGGCTGATTTTTATAAAGATATTTTTGGATTTACTGAAGTACGTTATTTTGATATTAAAGGTATTAAAAGTGCCCTTATTTCTTACGCACTGCAATCCCCTTGTGGAAAGTTTTCTATCCCTATTAATGAAGGCAAAGGGAATAATAATAATCAAATTGATGAATATTTGGATGAATACAATGGTCCAGGAGTTCAGCACCTAGCTTTTATCACTGATGATTTAGTAAGCTCTTTAGATAAGTTAGATCGTAATATCGTTGAAACATTGCATATTGTGCCAGAGTATTATGATGAAATATTCAATCGTGTTCCTTGGGTTAAAGAAGATAAAGAAAAAATTAAAGCACATCAAATATTGGTTGATAGCCAAGCTGAAAATACTTATTTACTTCAAATATTTACTAAAAACTTGTTTGGACCTATTTTTATTGAAATGATCCAACGAGTTGATGATCAAGGTTTTGGAGAAGGGAATTTTTCAACCTTATTCAAATCTATTGAGTTAAATCAAATGGAGCGAGGCACGTTATAAACCTTGCAGTTTTTTGTTAACAGGATGATTTAGATTAGTTAATCATCCTGTTAAAGGTTTTATTTATTACCACTTACAGAAACATTTAAGTCTTTTAATATACCATCGCGTAAATTATAAACAACACCATGTACAGTTACATTTTGTTTAGCAAGCCAAGCACTACGTAATATGGTTGTATTTGAAATATTAGCAACTTGTTCAATAACATTAAGCTCGCAAAGTAAATCAATGCGCTCTGCTTCACTTTTAACATTATTTAATTTCTCTTGGTTAAAGCGATAAACATCTTGTATATGGCGTAACCAATTATCAATTAAACCATGGCTTTCATCATGATAAGCCGCATGAATACCACCACAACCATAATGACCACAAACAATAATGTCTTTTACTTTTAAAATTTCTACAGCAAATTGGATTACCGATAAGCAATTAAGATCTGAATGAACAACTTGGTTGGCAATATTACGATGAACAAATACTTCTCCTGGTAGCATGCCCAATAATTCATTTGCAGGCACGCGAGAATCTGAACAACCTATCCATAAATATTGTGGTGATTGTTGCTCAGAAAGACTTTTGAAAAAAGTAGGGTTGTCTGCTGTGATTTTGTCAGCCCATTGTTTATTATTTTCAAATAAATGTTTTATTGTGCTCATATAGTGGTTTTATATTGATGTAAGGTAAGTTGCTAGCATTTTATGGTAATAACTAATTGAGTAAAAGGTATTTATGGTATTACCAGTAGAATAATAGTGAGGGGTAATATTAACTGAATATAATTGCCTAGTTAACCTGAACTCGGTTTAAGATGTTTTTAATTTATTGAAATTATTAATAATATAACCATATTTTATACTCTAACTTGATAATTTTTCTTAATTCAAGGACAATTTCGCGTCAATAGCTAGTCTATTGCAAGTAAATTTAACGATGAAGTAAGGAAAAACTACTGTTAGAGAAAGAAATATTAAACCGAGCTTCGACATAGTTACAATGTTAACTATGTCGATACAGATTAACTATTTATCTTTTTCTCTTCTTCTTCTTCTTCTTCTTCTTCTTTGTCTAGCTCTTCATTACGTTTCTTAATTTTTTCTAGTTGTTCTGGGGTTAAGTTAAATTTTTGAGCAGATTTTTTTATAAAATATACGCTACCTATTATTGAACCTAATGCGATAACCGTTATAACGATTCCAAATAATGACATAAAACCTCTTTGTTGAATTTTATCCTAGTCGCCATTGTTAAATAGTAATAGTAAAACAGCTTTTTAACAGGTAACTTATCTTATTAAATAAAACATAATAATAAGTATGGCTGGATATATATATGAATAAAAATTTAAGTACAAAGCTTATCTTACCTATGATAATAGTAGGGTTGCTCTTTGTTTTAGTTATTTTATTTTTACCCGATTCGTTAAGTAAATATAACGTATTAGCCATGATAATTATACTTGTTATAACGCAAGTTACAGTGAGTGCTGCTTTTTTTTCAAAACAAGTAACAGCTCGTATTGTTAATTTGCAAAACTACTTAGCTTTAGTTGTCAGTACTGAACAAGCACCTTCAGACCCTTTAACCGATGCAATTGATGATGATTTTGGCAAGGTAGCAAATGAACTAAGTGGGTTTATCGTCGGTTTAGCTGATGTTATTAGTGATATTCGTAGTAAATCAGAACAATTAAATCAGGGTGCTATTACCTTGACAGCTCAAATAAAAAAATCGGTTTGCTCTGTCGATAAGTCGGTTAATCAAATTGAGCAAATGGCGATTTCAATTGAAGAGGTTGTGAATACCTCTTCAATTTTAACAACGAATACGGATCAAGTGAGTAATACTACCAATGTTGTTATGGATATATTGAATCAAGGGATCTCATCTTCTAACCTTAATCAAGACACCAGTGAATCGTTTGCTAAAGAAGTAGACAGTATGACTAAAGATTTAGTACTTTTAAAAGAAGAGAGTGCTCATATTGGCTCTGTGTTAGATGTTATTCGAGGTATTGCAGATCAAACTAATTTACTGGCGCTTAATGCAGCCATTGAGGCGGCTAGGGCAGGTGAGCAAGGTCGAGGTTTTGCTGTTGTTGCTGATGAAGTAAGAGCACTTGCGCATAGAACTCAACAAGCTACTGTTGAAATTCAGTCTATGGTTGAAGGTTTACAAGATAAAACAGCAAATGCTGTCGCCGCGGTTACCCGAGGGCAAACTTTATCTCAACATAGTTTATCTCAATCGACAGAGGTTGTTAGTGCATTAACACAAATTAAGCAGTCATTTGAAGAAGTCGACTGTTTAACCTCTCAAATAGCTCAAAGCACTCAAGCACAGCAAAGTTCAACGGTTTCCATCAATGATAATATGGTTGCAGTATTATCCCTTAGTAGGGATGTAAATGAAGGACTTGCTTTTGTTGCCGAACATGCAAACCTACAACAGCAAACATCTACAGAGGTAGATATTACATTAAACCGAGTTTGTGTTTAATATTTATTGGCGAGCAAGATAAGTATTCTATCTATATAGGTTTCACTAATAATGTTAAAAAGGATCTTTCAATATTTTATCGATAATCCACTGATTTCTATCGTTTTGAATCAAAGATAGGCGTTTAACATCTTTGATATTATCTTCACCTTGATAGCCAGATAAATAGACAGTTACGATCGCTTTATCTTTAAATATTTCTCTGATTTTCATGCCAGAATCATCAGGCTTTATTTCTGTAACCTTATCATATGGCATGTTAAATAAGTGCCTAGCAACTGACTGTGGTGTTTTATAGTGTAAGAGTAAACGTGCTAATTTAGGTGAGCAAACCGAAGCAGCTTTCTTAATATTTTTCTCATTGTATATTGCTTCAAAAAAAGCAATTGTGACAAGTTTTGGATCATCAAGGTCGTTAATTTTGTCTTCATCGCTACAAGCTGGAAGAAAAATGATAAACATGAATATTAAAGAAAGTGTCTTATACATAAAGTAAATTAACTAAGCCAACTAACGAGTATTAACATTAGCATAACGCAAACTTGATCCGTTGTTCAATAAAAAAGGCGCCGAAGCGCCTTTAAAGATAAAATGAGAAAAATTGTTATTTCATTTTATAGAATAAGCATAAAACTTACTGTACTAATTCTTTTTCTGAAAAAGTATCGCTAAATAAAGCACTAGATAAATAGCGCTCTGCAGAGCTAGGTAAAATAGCGACAATAACTTTACCTGAATTCTCTGGTTTTTCAGCAAGACGCTTGGCAGCCATTACCGCTGCGCCAGATGAAATACCGGCAAGAATACCTTCTTCTTTCATTAATCTATGTGCCATTGCCATCGATTCATCATTTGTTATTTGCTCAACACCATCAATTATATCTAAATCAAGGTTACCTGGAATAAAGCCTGCGCCAATACCTTGAATTTTATGAGGGCCAGGTGTTAGATCTTCACCAGCAATTTTCTGAGTAATAACCGGAGAATCGGTAGGCTCAACGGCGATACTTTGTATTGCTTTGCCTTCGGTTAGTTTAATATAACGGCTAGTACCAGTAATTGTTCCACCTGTACCTACACCTGCTACTAAAATGTCAATTGCACCTTTAGTATCACGCCAAATTTCAGGACCTGTCGTTTTTTCGTGAATTTTTGGGTTCGCAGGATTATCGAATTGACCTAATAAAACATATTTTTCAGGATTAGAGTCTTTAATTTCCTGGGCTTTAGCTATCGCGCCATTCATACCTTTAGCACCATCAGTTAATTCAACTTTTGCACCTAAAGCCGTTAGTAGTTTACGGCGCTCTAAACTCATTGTACTTGGCATAGTTAACGTAATACCGTAACCTCGAGCAGCAGCAACAAATGCAAGGGCTATACCTGTGTTACCACTTGTTGGTTCAACAATTTCTTTACCAGGAGCTAATAACCCTTTTTCTTCTGCATCCCAAACCATGCCAGCACCAATACGACATTTAACACTAAAACTAGGGTTTCTCGACTCTATTTTTGCATAAACAGTTGCTGTAGGGGTGCCATCGCTGTTTTTACTTGCGATTACACGGTTAAGTTTTACCAGTGGTGTATTACCAATGGAGGTTGAATTATCTTCAAATATATTAGACATAGCGGGATCCTCTGACTTCTTTCACATAAGTATATTTGCTAAGATTAGTCCTTTACAACAGAAAAAGAAGTGATATTTTGTTATAACTTATATGCTTTTATGGAATAGATATATACTTTTCTAGTATTATTCAAAAAGTGTAAAGTAAGCACACCACTATTATTATAAATTATTGGAAATTACATATGAACGCATTTCAGGGGACAACCAATTATATAGCATCAAAAGATCTTCAATTAGCTGTAAATGCTGCGATTGCTTTAGAAAAGCCACTGCTAATAAAAGGCGAGCCGGGTACCGGAAAAACGATGTTAGCAGAAGAGTTAGCAGCTAGTTTAAATGTAGAGCTTATTCCGTGGCACATAAAGTCGACAACTAAAGCACAACAAGGATTGTATGAGTATGATGCCGTATCTCGCTTAAGAGATAGCCAGTTAGGCAATGATAAAGTTGAAGATATTGGTAACTATATTATTAAAGGTAAATTGTGGCATGCTTTTACTGCAGACAAGCGTCCAGTATTACTGATTGATGAAATCGATAAAGCTGATATTGAATTTCCAAACGATTTATTATTAGAGCTTGATAAAATGGAGTTCTTTGTTTATGAAACTCAAGAAAAAATCGTGGCTAAGCAAAGACCTATTATTATTATTACGTCAAATAATGAAAAAGAGCTGCCAGATGCATTTTTACGTCGTTGTTTTTTTCATTACATCAATTTTCCTGAAAAATCTGAAATGCAAGCCATTGTTGATGTTCACTTTCCCAAGATAAAACAAAAGTTATTAGATGAAGCGCTTGCTTTATTTTTTGATTTACGTGAAATGCCAGGACTGAAGAAAAAACCGTCTACGTCTGAATTAATTGATTGGCTAAAATTATTATTGGCCGAAGATATTTCAGAAGAAGTTTTACATGAAACCAGACAAAAAAAAGTTATTCCGCCATTGCACGGTGCCTTATTAAAGAATGAACAAGATGTTCATTTATTTGAAAAACTTGCTTTTATGAACCAGCGCAACCGTTAATCGAAGGCTGAAATTCTTATGTTAATTGATTTCTTTTGTAAAGTACGCGACTACAAAGTGCCTTGTACATTACGTGAATTGTTAGATTTGCTTCGTGCGTTAGAACAAGGCGTTGTGTTTGCTAGTATTGATGATTTTTATAGTGTAAGTCGTACTATTCTTGTTAAAGATGAAGCGCATTTTGATAAATTTGACCGTGCTTTTGCTGATTATTTTAAAGGCGTGGCGTCATTAGAGTTAGATTTGTCTGAAATACCAGAAGAATGGCTTAGAAAGCAGTTTGAAAAACAATTAAGTGATGAAGAAAAAGCAAAAATAGCGGCTTTAGGTGGTTTAGATAAACTGATGGAAACGCTTGCTGAGCGGCTAAAAGAACAAGAAAAGCGTCATCAAGGTGGTAATAAATGGATAGGCACTGGTGGTACTTCTCCTTTTGGTGCTTATGGCTATAACCCTGAAGGTGTTCGTATTGGGCAAGATAGCTCGCGACATCGTAAGGCGACAAAAGTTTGGGATAAACGCCAATTTAAAAACCTTGATGCAAATGTTGAGATAGGCACACGAAATATTAAGGTCGCGTTACGTAAGTTACGTCAATTTGCTCGCACTGGTAGCAGTGAAGAACTTGCTCTTGATGATACTATTGCCGCGACAGCACGTAATGCTGGCTATTTAGATATTAAAATGAAACCTGAACGCCATAATGCCATTAAGGTTCTGATGTTTTTTGATATTGGTGGTTCAATGGATGATCACATTAAAGTGTGTGAGCAACTCTTTTCGGCAATACATGGCGAGTTTAAACATTTAGAGTTTTTCTATTTTCATAATTGCCTTTATGAAACGGTTTGGCGTGATAATAATCGTCGACAAAGTGAAAAAATAGATTTATTGCAAGTACTGCATACCTATAGTCGAGATTATAAAGTCATTTTTGTGGGAGATGCTACTATGGGGCCTTATGAAATTACATATCCTGGCGGTAGTGTTGAACATTGGAATGAAGAAGCCGGTAGTGTGTGGATGAAAAGGTTAACAGATCACTTCAATAAAGTGATTTGGCTAAACCCTCAACCAGAGCCACAATGGCCTTATTATGCATCGATACAAATAATGCAGCAACTTGTTGAACGTAAAATGTATCCGTTAACGCTGGCTGGCTTAGGGCAAGGTATCAAAGCATTAACTTAATTGTTTCAAAGTAATGGAATAAGGATCACCCTGTTGGAAAATAGCACTATACCTGTTGAACATATGTCTGTTGATAATGTTGCAGCGTTATCGGAAAAAGAAACTAAGCAATACTTAACGCCATTTGCTTTTAAGATGGATAACTCTTTATTTGGTTTACCTCTAGCGACACCAACAAAACGAGGGGTAGCTTTATTGATCGATTTACTTTTAGTGGCTTTATTAAGTGATATACCTGGCGTATTGTTAGCGCTTGCTATTGCAATCACACTTTACTATTTAGGCAATAAAAAAAGAGCACAAGATCAAAATAAAACAAAAGGGCGTAAACGTCGCGCTACTATGCGTTTTATTGCTGCCTCGATGGCGTTTATTATTTTGCTGAGTGTGTTACCCGCTTTATTTAAACTTGTTGGTATTGAAGAAGGTCAACATCAGGATAGTGTTGATAATAATTCGCTATCGTTAAGTCAGTCTTTATCGATTGGCGCAATTACATTGTCTACACTGCAAAAAATACATAATAGTCATTGCAAAAAAATTGAATGTTGGCAAGTTGAGTTAACAGCAGTAGCAGCTAATATTGCAAATGTAAGCGTTGAGAATGAGATAAATGTAGCGCCCACTGAACTCAGTGAAATATTTACCGATATTGTGCAAGAAATTGATTTACCGAAAAAAGATAAAGAACAATTAATTACCGCTATGCAGACGAGTTATGATAAAGAAATTTTTCAGCAACCAAGCGAGTTGATTAAAAATTCAGAAAATAAAATAATAAAAGACTCTTCAGTAATAGAGCAACCTAGCAAACCTATTAATAAAGCTCAGACAGACGTAGCCATTGTTTTAGCAGGAGATGAAAGTTTAATGAGTGGTGATACTCTTGAAGAGAAAGAAACGAATAGACAAGCTTATTCTCTCATTGCATGGCTCAAAGGAATAATAAATGATCTCGGGTTGGGTTTTGGTTGGGCTATGTTTTATTTCACCGTATCCATTGCTTTAGGAAAAGGTCAAACATTAGGTAAAAAACTATTAAAAATTAAAGTAATACAGTTAGATGGTACACCTTTGTCTTTATGGGATAGTTTTGGTCGATACGGTGGTTATGGAGCCGGTCTTGCTACGGGGTTATTAGGCTTTATTCAAATTTATTGGGATCCTAATAAACAAGCTATTCATGACAAAATTTCGGCAACAGTGGTAATTGACCTGAATAAAGCGCGTAAGCCAATATTAGATTAATTAAATTCATGGAGCCCAAGCATAACTGATTTTTGTAAAAAAAGTTCTATCAGTTCGGGTTAACTTAGTTAAATCTTGATCTTGATAGCTATTGTCGGAATAACCTAAGAAAAATACAGTTTGGGGGTTGAGCTTATAAGCATAAATTAGTTGAGTAGATAACGCTTTTATGTTCTCAGAGCCTGAGTATTCAATGTTATCATAAACTAAACTGAATTTAAGGTAACTCAGTACATCAAATTGATAAGATAAGCGTAGTTCAGAAATATTGGCGATATAAACATTAATATCATGATCATCTTCTTTGGCATCTAATTTACTGTAAGTTTGGTAAAAATCAAATTCTAAATGATCAGTAATAAAAACAGTTAAATTACCCGTGGCTTCTATTAAGTCACCTAAACGGTCGTTAGAATAATCAATTTTATCACCAACAATAATATTAAGTGATAAATAAGTACGATTATTTATATTGGCACTGGAATATAGTTGCAGCTGATCTTCGTTAAACATGGAAGTATTACCATCAATATTGGCTATACTCTTATCATAACGAAGTCCAACTCTTTCACCATGAATGAAATCGACTTCTAAGATCGATTGTAAAGGACCATCAATCGTAAAGCTTGCTGTTAACTCTCGCTCTATCAATTCATTATTTATATTATGAGCAATTTTCCACTCGCCTGCCAGACCAGCTTCTTGCCAGTAACTGTCTTGATCGGAATAAAAAGTCCTTTTTAACAATGCTGTATTTGTTTTTATATCTGTTTGGGGCATATAACCTAAATCAGCACGAAAGTCTGCGCCGATAGTTTGATGCTCTATGTCTAACAACCAATATTCAGAATGGTGATTAAAATTCATTTTAAAAGCTTGATCTTTTAAACGGGTATTATTTAGCTCAACGTATTTAGTGGGTTTATTTGAGAATATACTGTCAGAATATTCACTGTTAGAGCTTAATACTTGTGCTTTAATAGCATTTGATTCAGATAAACGATAACGTGCATCAATTCCTGCAACATAGTTATGATAGTTATCTGCAGAACGAAATGTTGCTATAGAGCCTACAGTTAAGTTTTCATTAAAATCATAACGATAACGTAAAGCACTAGCATTATTTTTCTTATCGAGAGTGACTAACCTAGAATTTAAATTGCCAGGCAGTAGTATATTCGTTTCAGTGTCGTTAGCGGTAAAGACACCATAACTGTGCTTATCTATACGCCCAGTGAGTTTAGCCCCAAAATCAGGATCAGCAATATTTCGCGTATATATTAAATCGAAATCACTACTAAAATAGTCGCTATTATCTAAGAAAAAAGCACGTTTTTCTTCATAATATAATGAAAAGTTAGTATTAACGCTAAGTTGTCCGCTATCACTTTCTACGGTAGAGAAATCAGGGTTTATCGTGGCATTTAATAAATTATTGCTATTAATTCCCCAGCGTAAATCAAGACCAGCTTCAATATCATCATTTGTAGTCCAACCATTCGCTGGGTCATCATTAGCTAAATAGACATCACGAAATTCATCTCTTGTTGCTGTAAGAGTTGGTGTGAACCTTAAATTTTTTCCGATGCGAGCATTTTTAAAGCCTTTTGCTTCTGGGTATTGACATAACCAACAAGGGTTATCTCTATTAAGCGGAACATGAGATATACGTAAACTTGTGTCTCTTGGGTAGGTTCTTACTAATTCAATCGCCCATTTTTTTTCTAGACCATCATTTTTAAAATTTAAAATATTATAGGGAATCGCTATTTCTACTTGATAACCTTGACTCGTTATTTTGCCAAAGGAATACCAAAGTCCATCCCAGGAAGTATTTCCTTCACCAGTAATTTCATTGAAGGTAGCATCATTTTGTACGCCATAAGGGTTGACAAAGAATTCGTAATTTAAGCGGCGATTATTGTGGGTATCAAGTTTAATACCGACTAAATCATGAAACCAAGCATTATCACGATCGGTTAAGAATGCCTGAATTTTTTCAGGATTAGGATCTATTGCGAGAAATGATATATAAAGAAATTCACCATTTTCTACCAGTTTAGCGGTCGTTTTTACTGGGCTAGGCAGATTATTCCATGGACTATTTACCAAGTTTAATTCTACAGTAAGGGCATGTAACCACAAATTATCATTGAGTTTGCCATCAATATTAATTTTACCTTCGTAATAGGGGATATCTAAAGGTTGAATTGTTGTTTCACTTTCTTTTTTTGTGTTAAATGCTTGTACTGCTGACATTGGTAATATCAGCAAGCAAGCAACAAAAAGCACAAATAAGTTATTATAACTTAGCTTTTGCATACATCATCCGTAAATTTATTATTATTATGAATTTAAAATATTATATTTATTTTAAATATATCCCTATCGCTATTAATTAATTTTCATATTCTATAGCAAGTTAAGTTTAACTGTATAAATTTTGAGGTAAATTGTTACAAATTTTATTCGTTAACACAATGTTTACTTTATTTTGAGTATTTACGATCGTTTTTTAATAGCGAAATTAATTGTTATATCTTTATTTTCTTCGAAAAAAGGTAATTATCATCGATATTGTGTTGCAGTATTTAGCTAAAAAGTTACTATTGCTAAAGTTAGTTCATTTTTATTTTATGAGTTTTAAATGCCCTTATCGATAATTGATGTTTTTGCCTTGTTTGTCTTTATCCTCTCTTGGTCTGGCTACAGTTGGTTTGCTCGTAAAAAAGCAAAAAGTACGGATTGTTTAGCGCGTAGCTTACATCAGCATAGAATTCACTGGATGCACGAAGCTATTACTAAAGAAATGAGAGTTGGTGAAGCTTCATTATTGTCAAATTTAGAGCGAAATATAACGTTTTTTGCTTCGAGCACTCTATTAATTTTAGCGGGTTTATTAACCCTTTTTGCAAAAATTGAAACCTTAGACATGGTTATTTCATCCATGCCTTATGCCGATCATACTAGCCATTTAATGATACAATTAAAGTTAAGTTTGCTTGCTTTTATTTTTGTTCTATCATTTTTCCAATTTACTTGGTCGATGCGTCAATATGGTTTTGTTAATGTGATGATGGGTGCTGCTCCTATTGATGTTTCAGGTCAAAATGAAAACCTAAAATCTTATGCAAAACAAATGGCCACAGTACAAGACCAAGCTGCTCACGCCTATAATTATGGGCTTCGTTCATATTATTTTGCACTTGCTGCAATGTGTTGGTTTTTTCATCCTGTTTTACTTATTTTGATGAGTATATGGGTTGTTTATACTTTATATACACGTGAATTTAATTCAAAAGCGGTAAAAGCAATTACCGCGGCACAAAGACTATTAAAAGTTGAACGTGATAACAAAATGCAAAATAAGGGTAAGGGGTGAATAAAAGTTTTTCTAAAAAATATCAGCATTATTCGGTAGGTGATTTTGACAGCTATGATTGCTTAAAATTATCAAAAAAATTTTATTTAGTGCTAATATTTTTGTTACGAGGTTATCTCGTTTGGTTGATGTCAGTGACTAATATGCGTGATAGAGTGAGTATCATCTCTTGGATATACCCTGAAAAGTCACTATTTTATTTTAGTTTGTTTTCAGGTGCTATCGGTTTATTTGTTTTATTGATCATTAGTTTACGCAGGCCAGAAGCCGGTTCTTGGGTGCAAACAAGCTGGCGACATTGCAGAAAAATTTTAAGCGTTGCGTTATTGTTTGATTTACTTACCCATGTTATTGCTTATTTTTATTGGCAATTATTTTCTTTAGAGTGGCTTATACTTCAAACGGTAATAACGTTAGCGTTAATATTACTTTGTTATACTAGTGACAGATTTAATATTAATCTATCAGAATTTCCACAAAAAATACCTGAAAAATAACTTCATCAAAAAATTAGAGATATGTATAGTGAATTTAAGCAATAACCCTACTAATAAAGATACAAGAGCCGACGCTAAGACAGAAGAGCGGTTGATTATTCTTGATACGGAAACGACGGGTATCAACCCAAGAGAAGGGCATAGAATTGTTGAAATTGGCTGTGTAGAAATGATCAATCGACAGTTAACTGGCCGAACATTTCATGCCTATATAAAACCGATGGATTCGCGCGGAGAAGTCTTCGTGATGGAGCAAGAGGTAATTAATGTCCATGGTTTAACAAATGAATTTTTAAATGATAAACCTATTTTTTCTCAAGTTGTGGATGAGTTCATAGATTTTATTCGCGGTGCAAACTTGGTTATTCATAATGCTAAGTTTGATGTTGGCTTTATGGATCATGAATTTTCTTTATTGAATTTTGCCGAACGTTCTCGTAATAAAGTACCTATGACAGAAGATATTTGTACTATTACCGATACTTTGAAAACGTCGAAAGACGAGTTTGGATCACCTAAAACCTTAGATTATTTAGCCCGTTTTTATAAAGTTGATAAGCTTATTGATCGTACTTATCACGGGGCTTTAATTGATGCTCAATTGCTTGCTTTTGTGTATATTGAAATGACGCGAAAGCAATCAGCATTTAACCTTTCTGTTGGTGATAATAGTGGTGGTGATGCCAAAGAAATTAGACGACTTAGTAAAGATAGAAAAAAATTAAAGGTTATTGCTGCTACGGTCGATGAAAAAGAAGCACATAAAGAAAGGTTAGCCGTTGTTAAGCAAAAAGGGGGAGAGCCACTTTGGAAATTACCAAGCTATTAGTATTTTGTTTGCTGTTACTAACGAATGTTAATTATGCCGTTGCGCAAAATGCAGAAAAAACAGACGTAAAGGCTATAGAAAAAGATAGTTATCTAACTGATAGTGAAGAAAAAAATCTAACAAAACGAGAAATAGATTTCTATCAAAGCGATAATATCACTAATGAAATACCTTACTTCGATAATCGCTTTCATATTGATGCTGAGCTTGATGAAATAACTCTCATATTTTTTAGAGTGAAGGGTAGTAGGTCTATAATTCTAGTACAACCGGACGGTAAAAAGATACGGTCTAGTGTTCATGATCCTGATACGGTGAAATGGTACGACGATAAGACTTTTGACATGGTAAAAATTACTAAACCTATGCCTGGTCCTTGGCAAGCAATTGGTAATATTTTACCTGAGAGTAAGATATTAATTGTGTCAGAAGTTAAAATTGAAATAGAACCTTTTCCCAATGTTTTATTGTCAGGGGAAACGATAAAAGTTGTTGGTAAGCTTTACAATGGCAATCGAAATATTGAGGTTTCAGAGTTTAAAGAGGTTGTTGAGTTAGATGTAAACTTTTTTAGTACCAATAATTCAGATTATGCAAACTTTGGTGCCGATGCGCTTAAAGTTAGCTCGTTTAGCGATGATGGTCGTGGTCTAGATGAGTATGCGGGAGATAATATTTATACGGGGGAATTCATGTTGAATTTTGCTCCTGGTGAATGGCAACCTGTTTTCGTTATAAAGCTGCCATTAATGACAAGAGAGCTTCGTTATGAGCCTGTTATTTTACATGAAGCACCAGTTGAATTATCGGTAGTGCCTGCAGAAGATGATACCATGGCACATAAGTTAGTTTTGACTATTGACCCTACTTATGTCGATCCAAGTAGTTTAATTTTTCAAGGAAAGATAACATCACCTGATAGACATACAAGACCCTTTTCTATTACGGATAATGAAAATATAGAAAGCCCGACCGTTCGAACTAAAGATTTCCCTTACACTGAACCTGGTATTCATCGTGTGACTGTGAGTGCTTTTGGCCGCACAATAACAGGACGTGAGTTTCGTCTAGCTGTACCTGATTTTTCTTTTAATATTAAAGAATTTCCTAAGGAAATTACGCAAATACCAGAGGAGAATACAGTGGATGAACAGCAAATTGAACTTGCCGATAAATTAGCGCAGCAACAAAAACTAGATGAAGAAAATAGTATGAAAACCATTGTTACCGTTATAGTTGCTAATCTTGTTATTATTTTGTTCGCTATTGCCTTATTTTTCTTTGTACGTAAAAGAAAAGTTAACAGTTAAATTGGTTCGTTTTCTAAACAAAGTAATCTCGCTGATAAATCAATTTACCTTTTATCTCTTAGTAGAAAAACAACTGTTATAAATCAATGAAGGGCTGCTGTTAAGCCTTCTCAAATACTTTCAAGCATCAATATATTCATTTGATACTGATTCATCCTAAAAATTAATCATGTACAAAGCTTTCTTTTTATAAAAGGGACGTGCTTTTTTTAGGAAATAAAGCGCTTTCTTAAATAAACCTACAAATAGAATTTAAGCACTATTTTGGATCAAGCTTAACTGATATTTACCCTTTATGGTGCATTATTACTAAAGTTGAGAATGTTTTTTCTTGCTATATCACTGTAATTGTTGAATATTTTTAATTGGCATTATATTTGCTATTTTCTAGTTACTCGTATGAGGGATATTGGTAAGTCACTTATCAATATCACAATTTGGTAATAGACATCTAGGGTTCCGGCTTTTTAGCGACTGGACCGAGAGTTGTCGACCTTTATTTGAAGGTTACACGGAGGGATAAAAGCCCGGGAGAAGATTAGAGCAATGTCTCTCATACTTTCTATGTGTAACTAAAGGATAAAGATATGAATATTATTAAACATTTACGTAGCTCAGTTTCTAAATTCCTCACACTTAGCGCTCTTTGCAGCGTTGTTTTGTTTAACTCAGTAGCCAGTGCAGCAGATGAAAAACCTACTTTCCGTTTAGCTTGGACTATTTATGTCGGCTGGATGCCTTGGGATTATGGTAATGCGTCAGGCATTGTAAAAAAATGGGCTGACAAATATGACATCAACATTGAAGTTGTTCAGGTTAATGATTATGTCGAATCTATTAACCAATATACGGCTGGTGGTTTTGATGCAACCGTAATGACTAATATGGATGCATTAACTATTCCTGCAGCCAGTGGTGTTGATTCTACAGCGGTAATTATTGGTGATTTCTCTAACGGTAATGATGGTGTTGTGCTTAAAGGTAAAAAAACACTAGCTGATATTAAAGGACAAAATATTAACTTAGTTGAACTAAGTGTTTCTCATTATTTATTAGCTCGTGCACTAGAAACTATCTCGCTAACTGAACGTGATGTACGTGTTGTAAATACCTCGGATGCTGACCTTGTTGCCGCATTTACTACTGATGATGTAACGGCAGTCACTACCTGGAACCCATTATTAAGTGAAATAACCGCAATGCCAAATACCAGTAAAGTATTTGACTCTTCAATGATCCCTGGTGAAATCATCGACTTGTTAGTTGTTAATACACAAACACTTAATGATAACCCTAAATTAGGTAAAGCCTTAACAGGTGCTTGGTATGAAATTATGGCCACTATGCAAGGTAGCGATCAAAAAGCTATTGATGCACGTACCATGATGGCAGAAGCTTCAGGCACTGATTTAGCAGGATACGATGCACAATTAGCTTCAACAAAAATGTTCTTCAATGCTAAAGATGCCGTAATGTTTAACAACAGCGCTGACCTTAAAAATACCATGGGTAAAGTAGCAGAATTTTCATTTAAACATGGCTTATTAGGTGAGGGTGCAAGTGATGCTACATTCATTGGTATTGAAACATCAAGTGGCGTTTATGGTAACAAACAAAATATCAAACTTCGTTTTACTCCTTCATTTATGCAAATGGCTATCGACAATAAACTATAAGGCTGATTGTTATGCGTTTAATGAATAGTAAACCCAGTCGTTCAGTACGACTGATTTTAAACTTATTACCTTTTGTTCTCTTGTTAATTATTTATACGGTTGCATCTGATGCACGCTTATTAGAAAACCCAAGTGACAAATTATTACCTTCATGGTCAAGTTTTGCTGATGCGGTACAGCGTATGGCATTTGAACCAAGTAAACGTACTGGCGAATATTTGTTATGGGCTGATACCGGGGCAAGTTTAGAACGCTTATTTTTTGGGGTTGGTATTAGTGCACTTATTGGTTTAGTTCTTGGGGTTATTAATGGCATGTTGCCGCTGTTCAGAGCAACACTTTCTCCTTTGGTTACCGCTATTTCGTTAATTCCACCAATGGCGATATTACCGATATTGTTTATCGTCTTTGGTTTGGGTGAATTATCTAAAGTAATGCTAATTATCATTGGTATTTGTCCTATTTTAATTCGTGATTTACAACTACGTACACAGTCATTACCTGCAGAGCAGTTACTTAAGGCACAAACCTTAGGTGCTAATACATGGCAAATAATGATTAGAGTAGTGTTACCACAAGTATTACCACCATTATTGAGCGCAGTCCGTTTAACCTTAGGTAGTGCATGGTTGTTCTTGATTGCGGGTGAAGCCATTGCCGCAACAGAAGGTTTAGGGTATCGGATCTTTTTAATTCGTCGTTATTTAGCCATGGACGTAATCTTACCTTACGTACTTTGGATTGCGGTATTAGCTTTTTTAATGGATACCATTTTACGACTTATTTCAAAGCGCGCTTTTCCTTGGTACCACGGTAAAGGAGGAGAAGAATAATGACAGATCCATTCATTAAAAATACGGTTGAGCCTATTATTGAAATTAAACAAGTTTGGAAAGAATACGGTGATCATATCGTGCTTGAAAAACTTAACTTAAACGTACAAGCGGGCGAATTTATTAGCATTGTTGGTGCCTCAGGTTGTGGTAAAACAACGTTATTAAATATGTTATTAGGTACTGAAGCTCACAGTAGAGGGGACGTTTTACTTGATGGCGAACCTATGCCTAAAGAGCCTAACGCAACTCGCGGTATTGTTTTTCAAAAGTATTCAGCTTTTCCGCACCTTAATGCTTTAGAAAATGTCATGTTAGGTGCCGAATTTGCCAAAGCTCCATTTTTCGGAAAAGTGCTTGGTAAACAACGTAAAGAAATTAAAGAAAAAGCGTTAGAGATGTTAACTGCCGTTGGCTTAGGTCATGCGGCTGCTAAATACCCAAGTGAGTTATCTGGTGGTATGCAACAGCGTTTAGCTATTGCTCAAGCTCTGATTAAAGAGCCTCGTATTTTATTACTGGATGAGCCTTTTGGTGCACTGGATCCAGGCATTCGTAAAGACATGCATAAACTGGTACGAGAGTTATGGCAAAAGCGTGGTTTAACCATTTTTATGATTACTCACGATTTGTCGGAAGGTTTTAGCCTTGGATCGCGTGTTTGGGTATTAGATAAGCCGCGAATCGATCCACAACAGCCAGAGCGTTACGGCGCACAAGTTGTTTACGATATTGCGCTTAATTCAGCGCAGGCTATTCCATCAACAATACAGACGTTAATAGAAAAAGAAGCAACAGCTAAAGATGCTGTTCGGGAGAACACTCATGAGTAAAGATATTTCGTTACAAAAACCACTACAAGGCGTGATTTATCAAGACACTATTCCAGGTGCAAGCCATTGGTCTATGGTTATTCCTGCAGGCAAAGTATTAGCTGTTACCGATATAGAAGGCGGTGCTAATGTTTCTATGTTGTTTTATAACCCACATAACTTATTAGAGCGTTACAACGCCCCTGATACATTAAAGTGCCAACATACGTTTAAGCTAACTCATGGCCATTGCTTGTATTCAGATATGGGTCGTATTTTCTGTTCAATTGTGCGTGATGACACCAACTGGATTGACAGTGTTGGTGGTGTTGCTAATAAACAAAAAGTGGCAGAAAAATGGGGTGAAAGAAATTACCAAAGCGACCGTAATGCTTGGTTGCAAAACGGGCACGACAGTTTATTAGTTGAAGTGGCTAAATATGGTTTAGGCAAACGTGACTTAGCGGCTAACATCAATATTTTCAGCCAAGTTAAAACCAATGACGATGGCGATTTAAGCTTTGTTCCAAATCACAGTAAAGCCGGCGATACCGTAGAATTACGTTTTGAAATGGAAACGCTAGTGGTATTCACTACATGCCCTCATCCAATGAACCCCGCAAGCGAATATCCTAATCGTCCTGTGAGCATTGCTTTAAGCGAAGCTCCTGCAATGACAGATGATGATAAATGTTTAAATTCTAGCGATGAAAATGGTCGCGGTTTTGAAAACAACCGTCGTTATAACTTTCAACAAAATCTAATGCATAGTTGCCAACACCCGCATCACTCACATGCTAATCACACTGAAATACAAGGAGCATAATCATGATCACTTCAAGTCAACTTAAAGCAGAGCAAGCGACTCGCAGCGATACTGTCCTTGCCGGTGACTATTACATGCAAGTACTTAAAGCAGGGCAAACGCTACGTATTTTAGATTTAGAAGGTAACCAAGCGGCGGATACATTATTTTACAGCGCGAATGACCCAAGTGAGCGTTACAGCGCCATGGATACTATCCGTGAGCAAGGTAATGTGTACTTAACGACAGGAAGCAAATTGCTTTCTAACGGCGGTAACGTGATGTTAGAAATTACTGCCGATACTTGTGGTCGTCACGACACATTAGGTGGTGCGTGTGCAACCGAAAGTAATACAGTGCGTTACGCGATAGAAAAAAAATGTATGCATGCTTGTCGCGATAGCTGGTTATTAGCCGTAGCCGAAAACCCACAATACGGATTAAGTAAACGCGATATTACCCACAACATTAACTTCTTCATGAATGTACCTGTAAGTAGTGACGGTGGTTTAAGTTTTGCTGACGGTATCAGCGGAGCGGGTAAATATGTAGAAATGACAGCTGCAATGGACGTAATTGTTTTATTGTCGAACTGTCCTCAATTGAATAACCCTTGTAATGCTTATAATCCAACCGCAGTTGAAATGCTGATTTGGGATTAATTAAAAGATAACGTGCTGTAAATAAACTATTTAGCAGCCATTACGAGCCAGCAAGGACGACCTTGTTACCAAACGCTCAGTACTATTTTCGGGACGACCCAACCTTTAAAAGGTCATCATTATGTTCACTAAAGTATTAATTGCCAACCGTGGCGCAATCGCTTGTCGTATTATCCGTACCCTATCAGAAATGGGGGTTCAAAGTGTTTCTATTTATAGCCTAGCCGATGCAGATAGCCTGCATGTTTCTCAAGCTGACGAAGCTTATTCATTAGGCGAAGGTGGCGCTAAACAAACGTATCTTGATATCGAAAAAGTTATCGCTATCGCCAAAGAATGTGGCGCGCAGGCTATTCACCCAGGTTACGGTTTTTTAAGTGAAAATGTTGAGTTTGTTCGAGCATGTGAAGAAAATGATTTAGTATTTTTAGGGCCAACACCAGAACAAATGCTTGAGTTTGGTCTTAAACATAGAGCACGTGAAATTGCTGAAGAAGCTAACGTGCCGTTATTACCAGGTAGTGATCTACTTGAAGATTTAAATGATGCATTAACGTGTGCTGAAAAAATTGGTTACCCAGTAATGCTTAAAAGTACTGCTGGTGGCGGTGGTATTGGCATGCAGCGCTGTAATAGCGCAGAAGAATTAAGCCAAGCTTATGATTCAGTAAAAAGATTAAGTGAAAACAACTTTAGTAACAGCGCATTATTTTTAGAAAAATTTATTGTGCAAGCGCGCCATATTGAAGTGCAAATTTTTGGTGATGGTGAAGGTTATGCTATCGCTCTGGGTGAACGAGATTGCTCAGCACAACGTCGTAACCAAAAAGTAATTGAAGAGTGTCCAGCACCTAATTTAGCCGACGATGTTCGTCAACAATTACATAGTACAGCAACCCGTTTAGCCGCTTCGGTTAATTATCGTAACGCAGGTACGGTAGAGTTTGTTTTTGACCAACAAGATCAAAAATTCTACTTCTTAGAAGTAAATACACGCTTACAAGTTGAACACGGTGTAACCGAGTTAGTATATAACGTTGACCTTGTTAACTGGATGGTATGCTTAGCGGCAAAAGAGTTAGCGCCATTAGCTGAACTTGAAAAAACATTAGTGGCTAAAGGTCATGCTATTCAAGTGCGTATGTATGCAGAAGACGCGAATAAATCATTCCAACCAAGCGCCGGTTTAATTAGTCATGTTAAATGGGCAACAGAAGTTGACCAAGGCACATTACGTATTGATCACTGGTTAGAAAGTGGCACTGAAGTGTCACCATTTTTTGACCCTATGTTAGCTAAAGTTATTTGTCATAGTAAAACACGTGAACAAGCGCTTACCGGCTTAAAACAAGCACTTATTCGTAGTGAAATTTACGGTATAGAAACCAATAAAGATTATTTACACCAGTTATTAAGCAGTAAAGTAGTAGAAGATGCCGAGCTATTAACACAAACATTAAATAGCTTTGTTTACTCACCTTGTTCAATTGACGTGTTAGCTGGTGGTACACAAACCACTATTCAAGATTACCCTGGTCGTAAAGGTTACTGGAATATCGGTGTACCACCCTCAGGTCCAATGGACAGTGTTAGTTTTCGTTTAGCGAATACCTTATTAGGTAATACCGATGATGCTGCAGGTTTAGAGATTACTGTTAGTGGCCCAACATTACGCTTTAACAGTGCAACACGTATTGTTTTAGCCGGTGCCACAATAGACGCGGAATTAGATAACGTTAGTGTGACTAATGGTGTTGTTATTAACGTGGAAGCAGGACAAACTTTAACACTGGGTAATATTAAAGGGGCTGGTTCACGTGCTTATCTAGCCGTACAAGAAGGTATTCAATGTCCAGATTATTTAGGCAGTAAATCAACCTTTACGCTAGGTCAATTTGGTGGTCATGCCGGTCGTGCTTTACGTACGGGTGATGTATTAAGCATTGCAGACTTTTCTGAATGCACATTTGAAGGTACTGAAACACAAGGCTCAACATTATTACCTGATATTACCGATGAATGGACTATTCGTGTTATTTACGGACCACATGGTGCGCCAGACTTCTTCTGTCCTGAAGATATTGATGCCTTCTTTGATGCAACGTGGAAAGTACACTTTAACTCAAGCCGTACTGGTGTGCGTTTAATGGGGCCAAAACCTAAATGGGCACGTAATGATGGTGGAGAAGCAGGATTACACCCTTCAAACATTCACGATAATGCTTATGCGGTTGGTACCATTGATTTCACTGGGGATATGCCAGTTATCCTAGGTCCTGACGGCCCAAGTTTAGGTGGTTTTGTTTGTCCCGTTACTATTATCAAAGCAGATTTATGGAAAGTAGGTCAGTTAAAAGCGGGTGCTAGCATTCGTTTTCAACCTGTCTCTATTCTTGATGCGCAACAGTTAGAAACACAGCAAATTGAACAATTACAATCAGCTCAGTTTGTTGAACAAAAAGCACCAACAGAACTACCTGAAAGTGCTATTATCAAAACAATTGATAAATCAGAGTTAAACGAGCAAGTAGTTTACCGCGCCAGTGGTGAAGACTACTTATTAGTTGAATACGGTGAGCAAGTATTAGACGTTGCCTTACGTTTCCGTGTTCATGCCTTGATGTTAAAACTACAAGAAATGAATATTGCTGGTATTGAAGAATTAACGCCAGGTATTCGTTCCCTACAAATACATTACGATAATTTATTGCTACCACAAGCCACGTTGCTTGACTTATTAGCAGAAGCGGAACAGGCATTAGGGGATGTAAGCCAATTAACTGTGCCATCACGTATTGTGCATATTCCTTTATCTTGGGATGATTATGCAACACGTTTAGCGATTAAAAAATACGATGAATTAGTGCGTAAAGACGCCCCTTGGTGTCCTGATAATATTGAATTTATTCGTCGCATTAATGGCTTAGATTCGGTTGAAGAAGTAAAAGAAATTGTTTTCAACGCAAGTTACTTAGTGATGGGCTTAGGTGATGTCTATTTAGGAGCGCCAGTGGCAACACCGCTAGATCCTCGTCATCGTTTAGTTACCACAAAATATAACCCTGCACGTACATGGACTCCTGAAAATGCTGTTGGCATTGGTGGCGCTTATTTATGTGTTTATGGTATGGAAGGCCCAGGTGGTTATCAGTTTGTTGGTCGTACTTTACAAATGTGGAACCGCTACCGTAAAACAGCAGAATTTCAAAAACCGTGGTTATTACGTTTCTTCGACCAAATTAAATTTTACTCCGTAAGTAGTGAAGAATTGACACAAATTCGTCATGATTTTCCACGTGGTGATTACCCATTAAAAATTGAAGAAACAACTTTTAGCTTAGCGCAATACCAAGAAAGCTTGAGTGAGAACCAAGAGTCAATTGTTGCCTTTAAAGACAAGCAGCAAAAAGCGTTTGAAGCAGAGCGTCAACAATGGCAAGAATCAGGACAAGCTAATTTTGTTGCCGACGAAATGACTCAAGTAGAAACTGATGTTGTGAGTTTAACTGCCGAACAACGCGGTGTTGATAGTCATGTCGCGGGTAATATTTGGAAGATTCTAGTGAAGCCAGGTGAAAAAGTGACAGCTGGACAACCGTTATTAATTTTAGAAGCTATGAAAATGGAAATTGAAGTAGTAGCACCTGCCGCAGGTACTGTTGCAAGCTTAGTTCAAAAAGAAGGTGCGCAAGTACACGCTGGACAACGTTTATTGATTTTGGAGAAAAACTAATGATTGATACTAACAACATGATCACACAAAATATGACCATTAGCGCTTTACAAGATGCTTACCGTAGTGGTGAATTAAACGTTGAAAGTTTTTTAACCGCTAAATTAAAGCAAGCTAAAGACGATCAAAATAATGTTTGGTTAGCGACGGTTTCAGATGAGCAGTTAACTGAAATGTTAGCGGCACTGAGCGAGAAGTCGCTCGACGAGTTACCTTTATACGGCGTACCTTTTGCGATTAAAGATAATATTGATTTAAACATTTTGCCGACTACTGCCGGCTGTGAAGCGTATCGTTATCAGCCTGAGCAATCAGCGCAAGTTGTGCAATTGTTAATGGCAGCGGGTGCTATTCCATTAGGTAAAACTAATTTAGACCAATTTGCTACAGGGCTTGTGGGGGTTCGAAGCCCATGGGGTGCAGTAAAAAATAGTTTTAATTCTGAATATATTTCAGGCGGTTCAAGCTCGGGTAGTGCTGTTGCCGTTGCTAACGGTAACGTAAGTTTTTCATTAGGTACCGATACTGCAGGCTCAGGCCGTGTACCTGCAGCGCTTAATAACATTGTGGGGTTAAAGGCGACAAAAGGTTTGTTGAGTTGTACTGGTGTGGTGCCTGCTTGTAAAAGTTTAGATTGCGTTACCTTTTTTGCTAATACGGTTGATGAGTTAAATGAACTATTAACGATTGCGGCAAAACAAGATATGAGCGACTGCTACTCTAGACTCAACCTGGGCGCTGATGCGGTTTATCAACCAGCGTCAGGTCTTGCGTCATTAAAAATTGGTGTGCCAGAACAAGAGCAGCTTGCCTTTTTTGGTGACGAAAGTGCACAAGCCTTATTTGCGAATAGCGTTGAGCAGCTAAAACAAGCTGGCGCAGAAGTAGTTACTATTAACTTTCAACCGTTTTTAGATGCCGCGAAACTGCTGTATGAAGGTCCTTGGGTTGCAGAGCGTTACGCTGCTATTGAAGAATTTTTTGTTAACGACCCTAAACAATGTTTACCTGTTATTGAAACCATCATTGGTGGTGCAACTAAACATTCTGCGGTAAGTGCTTTTAAAGCAATGTATAAATTACAGGCTTTCAAAGTGGAATGTGATGCCATCCTTGCTGAATTAGATTGTATTGTCACGCCAACTGCTGGCACTATTTATACTATAGCGGAACTTGAAGCCGATCCTATTCAGCTAAATTCTAATTTAGGCTATTACACCAACTTTATGAATTTATTGGATTATGCCGCAATTGCTGTGCCTGCCGGCTTTTTAGCATCAGGATTACCGTTTGGTATTACCTTATTTGGCCCTGCGTTTAGCGACCGTTTACTATTGAGCGCTGGCGCTAAAGTACAACAACTGAATAACTTTACCTTAGGAGCGACGCAGCAAGCTCTAAGTAAAGTAAGTAGTACAGTTTTAAGTGATGCAAATGTAGAGCAAGTTGATATTGCTGTTTGTGGCGCACATTTAACTGGTTTTCCACTGAATCACCAATTAACAGAGCGTGGTGGCTACTTAGTGAAAAGTTGTAAAACCTCTGCGGATTATCGTTTTTACGCATTAGCAGGTGGTCCTCCTTTTCGCCCAGGTTTAATTCGAGTAGCAGAAGACGGAACCGCCATTGACGTTGAAGTGTGGCGTATACCGGTAAGTACTGTTGGGAGTTTTTTACAGGGAATAGGGCAACCATTAGGATTAGGTAAAGTTGAACTAGACGATGGTAGTTGGATAACTAGCTTTATTTGTGAAGGGTACGCAATCGAATCTGCTACTGATATTACGCATTTAGGCGGCTGGCGCGCTTATGCTAATCAAAATATGTAATTGCTCGAAATTATATATCAATAATACCAGTTTCATTCATTAGGTTACAATTTTATACATAGAAAAAATTGTCAAATACAAGGCATTTATTT
>NZ_JAHKQD010000021.1:21563-40416 GCF_018860915.1 Colwellia sp. C2M11 | reverse complement strand
GTTCTAATTATTAAATAAATAATGATGTAGTTGATGGTTTTAACAAGTAGAAATGATCACATAGTTAGTGAAATTGGTATAAATATAAACTTTAAACTTAAATCTTACGTATTGTTATCCTTTAATCGTTCGCAATAAGTAAACCAAAATATGTTTATCTGCGTATAATTAATTACTACCATTTTAGGAGTAATGATAATGTTCGCAATTTTTAAGAAAGATCCAGTTAAAAAGTTAAATAAGGCTTATGAAGCTAAGCTTGAACTAGCGATGAACGCACAAAGAAGTGGCGATATTAAATCGTATGCTATGATTACCGCTGAAGCGGAAGCAATTAGAGAAAAAATAGTAGTGTTAGAAAAATCTACCATAGATTAAGAGACTAATTAGTGATAATAAACAGTTGGTTATAACAATAAATCATCAAAAACAACCAACTATTCTCTACTTTTATACTACAGTGAAGTTCTTGTTGATAGAATATATTAGAGTTTAATTTCACTAATTTGAATTTGAGGTTGTATATTTGTAAAATTTGCCAAATCCGCCATTATGGTCTCGGCATTAGGCCCAAAAGCTTCTTCAAAACTTTCAACTGAATCAAATGTCATATGTGCCATTGCAATAAAGGCAGGATCTTCCCCAGGAGCACCACCAGCAAGGCCAGAATCAACAGTTACATGCTTTAAGCTATCTCCCAACAGTTCTCCAACTAACGGAATATGTGTTTTACAGTAATAGTTTATGTCGAAAGTTCCATCTAAAGACTTTGGATACATCACGCTAACTTTTATCATTGTTTTTATCCTTTTCGCTTATATTTATTTAACGGTTTAGCATACGACTAACACTTAATGCAGGTTAATTTTTAGCTTGTTATTTAAACACCTTAAGGATGATACACGGAGGTAAATTACTATTACAACTCATTTTTCATGCATTATTAAATATCAGAAGGTGCAAAAGGTGCTAATTTTTATTTAATCAACATAGATGTAGCCCTTTATCATTATCGCTATATTGACAATATTTGATAAATGATTGTCGAGAATAAAGAATATATAGAATAATTATAGAGTAAGCTTTTACTCCTAATTGCTAATGAAAAAGTGAATTAGCTGCTGTTTATTCCTCATGTAATACAATGTTAACGAGTTTATGGACGATAGGAGACACAATAATGATGGCTGGAAATGCAACGAGAAAAGCAAAGCTCCAAGCGTTTAACCAAATATCAATGATGTTGCTCACCATACCTACGTTAAAAACACTGATAACGAAAGACATAATACATGACATGAGCAATGCCATAAAAAAAGAAAATACTATTTTGTGATGTTTACGTGAAATCATTAAATTACTCTAAATTGGCATAAGGCCTTGCTTAAGGGAGGCAATAATGGGCTAAAATAAGCGATGAATGAAGAAAAGCCAACAGTTATTTTTTATTTGTTGTCTTTATATAATGTATTAGACTTATTCACTGTAAAATAAAGGTATTGCTTATCTTTCGGTTTAACTTGATAGAATAGGGGATAGCTTATGATGTTACCATTGAAGTCGATAACTTACTTTTGTTTGCAAAGATGCTGACTGATATTCGGGTGTTATTGATAAATAATGTAATAGCGAGTTATGGTAAAAGTATATTAACGAAAGCAACGAACCAAAAACCTTTTTGTAAAGAGTAAAAATGAAGATTGAAGAATATAATCATGATAACAACGAAGTGGAAGTTATTTATTTTGCTGGTGGATGTCTTTGGGGAGTACAGGAGTTTCTTAAGTATCTACCAGGGGTTTCTAAAACTGAAGCAGGACGAGCTAATGGGTTAACGGATAGTACTAAAAGTAGTTATGATGGTTATGCTGAGTGTGTAAAAGTAATTTTTTCTCCCAATGTAGTTAATGTTAATGAACTTATTGGTTATTTTTTTGAAATAATTGATCCATATAGTATTGATAAGCAAGGGGAAGATGTAGGAAAGAAATACCGAACTGGAATATACAGCAAACAAAGTAGTCACCTCAAAAGTGCTACTCGGTTTATTAACTGTCGTGATGATGCGGATAAGATTGTTGTAGAAATATTACCGCTTCTTAATTATGTGAAAAGTGACGAGGAACACCAAGAAAGGTTATCTCGCTTTCCAAATGATTACTGTCATATCCCTAAAAAAATATTACATAAATATAAGTAGCGTTAATGTATTTAATGTTCGAGGTAATTGATTCTTTATATAGTGTTAGTGATATTTCGATTATTGCTGTGAACAAATGAGTTAAAATATTCATATTAACGATTTTTTATACTGAAAGCTTGTTATAAACTTTGTCGTAATCAATTTGTGATAAATTTTAGCTATTAGTGCTGCTATATTCTCACCAAACCAGTAAACGCCAATTGATAATCTACATCAGTTGTGGTCTCTTTTTGTACTAATGTAAACCAAGTTACTTCTTGTCTAGTTTACATCTATGATGTTTTACTGACTGCTATATAATGCCCGTCAACCTAACGATTATAACTAAAGCTAATATCACTGATGGTATTCCTGCTTGATGTTTCGATATTTAAGCTCTGTTTTTACATTAGCAATTGAAGCAGTTAACTTTTGTAGATGTATTTTGTGCTTAAAAGAAAAGATCGTTTTTTACCAATAGAGTGAATAGAGAATATTAACATGATTCGAATTGTACAAGTTGCCTTACCTGCTTTGTTATTTAGTCTATCGACTTCTGTATTAGCATCTGATGTGAATAAGGAAACAAATAATGAAGTAAAAAATGAGATGGAAGAATCAAGTCATGATATTGAAAAAATCATGGTGGAAGGTTCAACTACAGCAAATAACAAACCTGTAGGGACCTTTGGCTCGCCAGTGTCAAATTTAGAATATGACCCACGTGTAGATCTTCAATCACGTAATATGGCTGAAGCCCAAGCAGATGTAACAATTCGTGGTGGAATTTTTGAAAATACCGGGTTTAGGGTCGGCAGTGCCACTTTAGTTGACCCACAAACGGGGCATTACTTTGCTGAAATTCCTATTGCTCAAGAAATGTTGAGTAATGCTAACGTACTTACAGGGGTTGATAATGCGCTTCTAGGGATGAATAGCTCTGTAGGAACTGTATCTCGTGAATGGAAAGAGATAAAAACGTCGGGTAGTGCTTCAATTGGGGTAGGTAATAATAATTCTAATCTACAACGAATACATAGTGCTGTTAGTATTGAACTTGACGATTTCACTGATTGGACTATTGGTTTTGAAGGTGAATATTCACGCTCTGAAAGTGACGGTACTATAGAGTTTGGCGATCACGACTTTCAGCGAGCTTCAGGCCGCATTCAGTTAGCGAGTCCATCATCTCAAACTGATTTGTTTTTTGGCTCTCAAGAAAAGTTTTTTGGCTGGCCGAATATGTACACACCATTTAATGTTAATGAAACTGAAGATATTAAAACAGAGTTATTTATATTGAATCATAAACAGCATTATGCTCAAAATAGTACATTTGAAGTATCTGCTTATTATCGTAATAACAACGATCATTATATTTTTTCTCGTGAAAACCCAGAATCATTTCAATCTTTTCATGAAACGAATGTAAAATCGATAGGTTTGTCTGGTCGTCATGTACAAACAGCTGAATTTGCATTAAATTATTCAGCACAGTTTATAGAAGATAACATTACATCAACCTCACTTGAAAATAATTTTACCTCTCGTTCCTATTACAAATTCAGTGTATTACCTGAATATAGAATAGAGTTAGCTGATGAACAACAGTTATCTTTTCGTTTAGGTGCTGCTTTTGATGATACGAACCGTGACGATTCACAAGCTTCATTAATTGGTGATATCACATGGAATACAATCAATGCAGATGATACTTCTCAAACACTTTATGTTTCTTATGCAGAAGCTAGTCAAGTAGCTGGTTATACGGCTATTGGTGGAAGTAATACCGGTGGATTATTTAGAAGTAATTACGAGCTTGATCGAGAAACTACGAAAAATATTGAACTAGGACTCGCCTTAGATCGCGACACTTGGCGTTTGGATTCTGCTATTTTTTATCGACAAGATAATGATTTAACAGATTGGACTTACAGCTTAAGTTCAACCTCTGCTCGTACTGCCAATCCGGTTGACATAGATACATTAGGTGTTGAGTTAATTGCAATAAAGCGGTTAGAAAATGCTGAAATAATCACTAGTTATACCTTTCTCGATAAATCGGAAGACTACGGCCTTGCTGATATTGATGCTAGCTTTTATGCTTTGAACTTTCCAGACCACCGTGTAACCTTAGGTGTGATCTGGCGTCCTACTAGCATTGTTGAAGTGCGTGTTGATAATGAATGGCGTAAGCAGCAAGAAAATATTCTTCGCAACGGAGATGAAGATGCTTTATTTACACACCTAACGGTAAAAATATCTCCTTCACAAATTAAAGGTTTAGATATTATGCTTGCTGCTGATAACCTTTGGGATGAGTCTTTTGAAGAAGTGCCTGGTACCCCTGGTCGTGGTGAGCAATATACTATTAGTGCTACTTACCATTGGTAATATAGTAAAGGTTTAGTACCCCCTATTCATTGATTAGGGGGAATAGTTTTAAGCAGTATTTGAGCAAGATGAAATTGTGTATTTATTAGGGTAGTTATTAAATACATTAACTTTACTTATAGAGATTTTGAATGATTTATTTAGTGATAACTACGTTGATTTGGGCTTTTTCTTTTGGTCTTATTGGTAATACGCTTAAAGGTATTGATCCACTGCAGATCGCTGATACTCGACTATTGTTGGCATTACTTGCTTTTCTTCCTTTTATAAAGCTACGCAATACTAACTGGCAAGAAAAAAAGCAACTGATATTACTGGGAGCTTTTCAGTATGGTGTAATGTATACCTGTTATCTCTCTGCTTTTCGTTATTTACCCTCCCATTTAGTTGCACTATTTAGCGTACTTACACCGCTTTATATTGTTATTATTAATGACCTGCGACAACGCAGTTTTACTCCTTGGTATTTATTAGCCACTATACTTTCGGTGTTTGGAGCAGCGATTATAAAAATGGGCAATATTGACTCAAACGAAATTTGGTTAGGGTTTGGTCTTATGCAAATAGCTAATATTGCTTTTGCGTTTGGGCAAGTTTATTATCGTGATTGGAAACAAAAACGACCACATATTAGCGACAGCTCTGTTTTTGGCTTTTTATATCTTGGTGCTACTGTCTTTACTATACTTGCAACATTATTAATTTCACAAAAGCCACCTTTACCTTTAGATGCAACACCTGAGCAGTTGTTGGTCTTAGTGTATATGGGGGTAATAGCTTCAGGACTTAGTTTCTTTTTTTGGAATAAAGGAGGAACTCAAACAAGTGTCGGAGTATTAGCTACCTTTAATAATGCTGTTGTGCCGTTAGCTATGTTTGCTTCTTTATTTGTGTTTGGTGAAGCAAAAGGTGGTACAACAGAAGAGCTTGCACGACTTGCTATTGGTTCCTTGTTTATTGTTACAGCACTGTTGATAGCTAAACGCAGATCTTAACCTTATAAACTTAGGTTGATGATATAGCTACTGATTACGCAATAATTATCGTACTTATGTAGATTTTATTTCAGAAAATATTGTTATACTGTCCTTATACAGAAAAATTAAAAACTATTTAAATGAAATTTACAATAGGCTTTAGAAACGTTACGCATGAAGATTTAGATTTTTTATTAATTTTAAGAAAAAAATCAATGTCTAAGCATTTAGCAAATGCAAAAATAAAACTAACCAATGAACAACACCTTGAAAGAGTGAAAGAGCATTATTACGATTCACATATTATCCTAAGAAATCGTAAACCAATAGGTCTACTAAAACTCGGAATCGTTTCTCTTAATAATACCAGCAAGAGTTTGCATATCAGGCAATTACAAATATTGCCTGAATATCAAGGTAAAGGGATCGGCAGTAAAGTGTTAAAGGTCGTTAAAAAAAAGGCATTACAGCTTCAACTACCTATTACTCTGAATGTATTATTAAAAAACCCTGCTAGAGGGCTTTATTTACGTCATGGCTTTCAAATTGAAGGAAAAAATAAAGTAGAATTTCAGATGCGCTGCCCACTTGATGTTCTAGCTATTTAATTTGAGAGCGTAGGTTAATATATCAGACCTCTATTTTTTACTTTATTGACATCAATACGCGATGGTGTCACTGAACCATCTACTAAAGGTTGAGTGGCAATTGCTAGTGCTTCTATTACTTTATGTAACGAAGGTAAATTTAATGAAGACAGATCATCAGTTACATTATGATAATGTTTATCTTTGTCTAATTGAGTGCTACTGAAGCTATGGGCAGGTACGCCTAATCTTGCTAATGTTGCATTGTCTGAACGATAAAACAAACCTTGTTCAGGATAAGGGTCTTGATGAATTTCGTTACCCGATTTAGCTAACACTTGGTTTAATTGTTGACCTAAATTAGAACGTTCCATTCCTGTCATCCACATTGTGCCTGCGCCAAACTTAGACGGTTTACCAATCATTTCAATATTAATCATTGCAGTGATGCTGTTAGGATCTACTTGCTTTGAAAAATATTGTGATCCAAAACCTCCGAGCTCTTCTGCACTAAACGCTGCAAACATTAAGGTACGAGCATTGTCATTTTGTTTAGCGTAATGCTGAGCAATATTAATAATTGCGGTTGTGCCAGAAGCATTATCATCAGCACCATTAAAAATATGATCACCTTCACTATTTGTCATACCTAAATGATCATAGTGGGCAGAATAAAGTACGATTTCGTTTGGTTTGGTTTTTCCGGGTAATATGGCTATTACGTTGCTAAGTTCACTGATACTTTTTTTGTTTTTAGCGACAAGACCTATGTTTTTAACTTCTTCTGATGTTACTTTCGAAAGCGCTATTACTATTGTGCCACCAATATCTTGCTGATTATTTTTTTCTACCAGTTTAGTGACTCCGCGGGCAAATCGTTGTTGATAGCGTTGGAATGTTTTTTCATGTGCAGGGTTTAAAAGAACTAGGTGATCTCCACCTTGGCTATTTATATTGCTCAGTGCGTCACGCAAGCTATCATCTTTACCAATAGTGTGAATTGTAAACTCATTGCTCTTTACCCCATTAGTCATTAACCATGACACGTCTGTTGCTGTACTGGCTATTGTTAAGTTGTCAGTGAGCTGTGCTTGTCCATTTAAAACTAAGTCGAGTTTTGTAGAACTCATTTTTGATATTTTATATTTCTGTAAAAAGCTATGCGATGCGATATCTTCAGTGCCGATTAAACCGCTTTCTTGAAAACGGCTTGCTATGTAACTGGCCGCTTGTTTAATTTCGGTAGAGAAATTTCCTCTACCTTTTAAATTGTCACTGGCTAAGTAGGTTATATCTTTAGTCACTTGTGCTAAAGATATCGTGCTTTGCTCTGCTAAAGTCGAAAATGAGGAGACGATACTTGTTGCTAATATGCTGGCTGTAAATAAAGACGTTGAGATTTTTTTAATCATATTATTTTCCTGTGTTTTCTATTAAGTTTGAGCAAGGTTGTAGTAAATTACTGCTCTATTTTTAATGTAGTTGTTTCTATTAATAAAGATTCATCACCACAGCTTAGCCATAGTTGACCGTCTTGAATGCTGCATTGAAATTCCATCGTTCTATTGAGTAGTTTTACCAATGCATCTGTAGTAATGGTTTCAAACTGTTCAATACTCAATTTGGGAAATTTATTTAATGTGTTTTGCGATTGTGACCACCAAGTTTCAACGCTTGGCCCATAACAGTAAAGTTTTACATGGGCTGATTTATTGCAAGCCTTTTTGATGCGTTTTTCATCTATTTGGCCTAATTCAATCCATAAAGCAATTTCATCGCTGTAGTTTATTTGCCACATTACTGCTTCATCTTCATCACTTAACCCCTTGCCAAACTGTAAATCATTATGGGCATTTAAAATGTAGCATATCAAACGCACCATAAGTCGTTGATCTGTTTCAGAAGGGTGTTGTGCTATGGTAAGTTGCAAAGAGTCGTAGTAGTTACGATCCATGTCTGCAAGCTCAATATTAGCTTTATAAATTGTTGCTTTAAGTGCCATGTGTGTTTTTTGCTATATTCAAAAAATAAGTTATTGATAATGATAACAGTATAAGAAATCCTTACTACACATTTTTAAAATAAATAGTTGAGATAATAGCGATAAATTTAATAAATAATTTAGAGAATGTTATCGTATTGTTCTAATAATTTTTTTATTTGAGTTTATTATGCCAATTCAATCTTTTATACCACCAGAACGTACATTAATGGGGCCAGGTCCTTCAGATGTTAGCCCTAGAGTTTTATCTGCACTTGCTCGACCTACCATAGGTCACTTAGATCCTAAGTTTATTGAAATGATGGATGAAGTTAAATCATTATTACAATATGCATTTCAGACGAAAAACACCTATACCATGGCAATTTCGGCTCCAGGTTCAGCGGGAATGGAAGCTTGTTTTGTTAACTTAGTAACCCCTGATGATACGGTCGTTGTTTGTCAAAATGGTGTTTTTGGTGCACGTATGATTGAAAATGTTGTCCGTATTGGCGCTAAGGTTGTGGTTGTTGAAGGAGAATGGGGTAAAGCAGTTGACCCAGAAGCTTTAGAAGAAGCATTAAAACAAACACCAGAAGCGAGTTTTGTTGCTTTTGTGCATGCAGAAACTTCTACCGGTGCGCTGTCTGATTGTAAAACTTTATGTGAAATAGCACGTAAATATAATTGTTTAACTATTGTTGATGCTGTTACCTCATTAGGCGGTGTTGAGTTAAGAGTTGATGATTGGGGGATTGACGCAGTTTATTCTGGTAGTCAAAAATGTTTATCCTGTGTGCCAGGATTATCACCAATAAGCTTTAGTGATAAGGCGGCTGAAATTATTAAAAATCGTGATAGCTCTGTACAAAGTTGGTTTTTAGACCAATCATTGGTGATGGGATATTGGTCAGGGCAGGGTAAACGCAGCTACCATCATACCGCACCAGTAAACTCTTTATATGCACTACATGAATCATTAGTTATGTTACAAAATGAAGGTTTGGAAAATAGTTGGGCACGCCATCAAGCACAACATAAAAAATTAGCGTCTGGCTTAGAAAGCTTAGGGCTTGAGTTTATCGTACCTGAAGGAGAACGTTTACCACAATTAAATCTCGTTTATATTCCAGAAGGTGTTGATGATGCTAAGGTTCGTCAATTCTTATTAACAGAATATAATTTAGAAATTGGTGCAGGTTTAGGTAAATTTGCAGGCACTGCTTGGCGAATTGGATTAATGGGCCATACTGCGCGTAATGAAAATGTCTTATTATGTTTAGCAGCGCTTAAAGAGGCGTTAGCTCAATAAATATTGCTAAGAGCTAAGTATATTATTGGCAATAATATACTTAGCTCGTTAATGATAGTGCTCAAATACTACCAAGAGCCTATATTTTCCATGCTTAACCAAGGCTCTTGTGGCGGTAGTGCATCACCTTTTTGTAATAACTCAATTGAAATATTATCAGGTGATTTAATAAATGCCATATTGCCACATCGTGGTGGACGATTAATAACCACACCACTGTTTTGTAGCGCTAAACATGTTTGATAAATATCATCTACTTCAAAAGCTAAATGACCAAAGTTACGCCCACCTTTATAGTTTTCTTCTGAGCCCCAGTTATGAGTTAATTCAACTTCAGGCTCTCCTATCGCTGTAGCTAAGTAGATTAAGGTGAATTTGCCTTCAGGTACATCTACGCGCTTTGTTTCAATTAAACCGAGCTTGTTGATGTAAAAGTCTAGTGATTGCTCAAGATCACGAACGCGCACCATAGCATGTAAAAATTTCATTGATATTCCTTTGATTGTGAATTTATAGCAAGATAAAATCTTAGTACATGGGTATTACTTAGTTTCTACGCTTCTATCGGTAAATTGTACTTATTTAAGTCATGCAATAATAGAAGAAGGGTATTTTTTATTAACAACACATTCTTTATTGGTTATTTTCAATAATAAGTTTTCGCTGAGTTTGTTTTGGGGTTTCTTGATACTTATCTTTAAAACATTTCGAAAAGTGTGGCAAAGTTGTATAACCACAAGCTATTGATATATCTGAAATACTATCACCAAATTTTAGCATTTCATATGCGCATTGAAGTCGATATTCTCGAATAATATCTTTAGGTTTTTGTGATAGATAAAGTTCTGTTTTACGTCTTAATGTTCTTTCATCCATAGCTAATAACTCTGATAGTTTTTTTACATTAAACTCAGGATCAGGAAAGTGTATTTTTAAAAACTCTCTAGTTCGTTGAATAAACTTATTACCAGTACTATCGTTTGATAACTCTATTTGTAAATGGTTAGCTGCTATTGCTGTAATTTTATTTCTAGTCTCGGTGGATGAGTCTAATAAATTAGCAATTTTTAATTTTAATATTTCGCCGCTAAAAGGCTTATTGATATAATCTGTAGCACCAACTTGCAAGCCTTGTTTTTGGCTTGCTATATCACTTTTTGCGGTAAGAAAAATGATAGGGCATTTACTATATGGTTTATTGCTTGTCCTGATAAATTGACAAAGTTCAAAGCCATTCATTAATGGCATCATCACATCAGATAAAATTAAATCAGGTTGAAATCCATCAATAAGCTCAACGGCTTCTTGTCCGTTGTGTACGCTTAAAACGTCATAGTTTGATGCCAATAACTCCGTCAGAAATTGGTTTATTTCTAGGTTATCTTCAACAATAAGTAGCTTGGTATTACATTGATTTATAGCGATGCTGGGTTGTAAATTAGCTTCTTGATTGTTTTTATTCTCGATTAATGTTTGATCGATATTAAAAATCAAATCAATAGGCAAGGAAATAATAAATTGAACTAGATTAGGCTGAGTATTATCTAAAGTTAACATCCCTTGATAAGACTCAATTAGCTCTCTACTTGAAGAAAGACCTATGCCTTGTCCTTCCGTTTGGTGGTGATGTTCAAGACGATAAAATTTTTCGAAAATAACATTTTCGTATTGTTCTGGAATATTAGGCCCTACATTGGTGACTTTAATAATGCAAAAAGGGTTATCTAACATACAGATAATTTTAATTTCACTCGAACTCTCGGCATATTTTATGGCGTTTGAAACCAGGTTACTTAACACAGTCTCTAACAACTCAGTTTCAATAATTAGTTCGGCATTGGTTTTGCAATCAAGTGCAAAGGTTAGCGATTTTGCTGAGGCTAAAGTAGAAAAATTATTAATGATTTGTTTACAGGTATGCTCTAACTTAACAATTGACTTTTTGGCAGTTGATTGTTTGTTGTTAGCAAGTGACAATAATTGCTCAACAAGATTAAATAATCGTTGGCCGTTATGTTTGATATTACTTATTTTTTTATTATTTTCGGCATTTAAGTCGGTATTAGATACCGTTTCTAATGCGTTGAAAATAAGTGTTAATGGGGTTTTTAATTCGTGTGATATATTTTCAATAAAATGTTGTTTTTCTTTAAGCAGTTTTTCAACTTCATTTTTACTTTGTAAAATTTCTACAGTTTTTAATTTTACTTGGCTTTTAAGCTGATTTTCACGTTTTCTATGTTCATTTTGTCGAGCTAATATATAAAGATAAATACCGGTGATAATAGTTATGGCATATAAAGTAAAGGCTAGCCAAGAGTAATAAAATGGCGGGGTAACTGTTAGCATTAGTGTTTTGGGATTATTAGACCACATACCTTCGTTATTACTGGAATCAATTTCAATTTTATACTGCCCAAATGGTAGCTTTCTAAATGTTAAGTCTTTGAAATCAGGATTGATGCTTGACCAATAGCCGTTATCAACTCTATAGCGATACTGGTTTTCTTCTGGTTGAGTAAATTCATTATTAGCGACAGAGAGTGAGAAGGGCTGATCATCATAACTGAGTTGTAATTTATCTGCGTAGCCTATCCATTGATCTAAACCTTGATGTAATTCAGGCGTGATTAATTGGTCTTTAATTCTAAGTTGGCTAAAAAATGTGTTTTTGGGAATATTTGGGTTAGAGCCCATACGTTTTTCTGGATTAAAACTAAGTACACCATTTAAGCCGCCAAAATATATTGTACCGTCCTCGGCCTGAAACGCGCTCTCGGAATCAAATTCAATTTCCGATAACGGAGTTGAAAATTTATAGTGTTTTATTATCGGTTTGCATTGATAGTTAGATGTGACTGGGTATCTATGACAAGGGGTCATTTTATCAAGCCCTCCAGCCGAGCTAATCCACAGATTACCTAATGTATCTTCAAAAATAGCATAAATAACATTGCTCGAAAGACCATCTTTCATTGTGTAATGCTGGAAACTTTTACCATCATTTTTTAATAAATTAATGCCTCCCCCCCAAGTTCCCACCCAAACATCTTGATGACTGTCTACTTTAATGGCAAATATTAAATCATTAGATAAACTATCTGGCTGTTCGGGATCATGATTAAAGTTCTTCCATTCATGACTTAGCGTATTAAATTTATATAACCCCCTCGCATAAGTGTATTTTTCTTGTTCTTTTGTTTTATTAAAATGGGTGCCTATCCATAAGTTATCTTTATTATCAGGGCTTAATGCTCTGACCATTGGTGCCGTATCATTGTCTTCTACTGGAGAGTAATTGGTAAATTCGTGAGATTTGGTTGAAAAAGAAGTGATGCCTCTGCCATGACCTATCCATAAGTTATGGGCTTTCCCTTCATGTAAATTGAAAATATGATCTTGCCAACCGTTTTGTTTAAATTGCTGCCATTTTTTGGTTTCTTCGTTAAATAAATTAAGGCCACCTCCTTCTGTTCCTGCCCAAATGTCACCTTGTGAATCTTCAAGAAGGGCTCTTACATGATTATTGGACAAGGCGCTTTTGTCATTTATACGATGAGAAAAGTAGTCCCACTTTTTAGTTTGGCTGTGATAGCGGCTAATACCTCTATCTTGGCTACCCAACCATAAGCGGTTTTTAGAATCATACATAATTGCACGACTTAATGTGCTAATAGGTCCAAAAGATGACTTAGGATCAAAAAGGTAACTATTAAATGTTGGTCGGTTAAAACTTACTTTGGCAATCCCTTGTGAGGTGATCATCCATAAGTTTTTTGACGTATCACTAAAAATATTGAGTATCTCGTTACTTTCATCACTTTTGGGAAAAGCACCTAGTGCAATAAACTTCATTTTTTGGCTGCTATAATCATATTCAACTAATGAACTGGGTAAGGCTACCCATAGCCTTTCATCAATTTTCTTTATTGCTAAGGCTCTGTTGTTTTCCGATTGATTAAAAAGCTTAGGTTGAAAGTGTTGGATTAGTTTGTTTTCTGCTGACAACTGATAAATACCGTTATCAGCTGTTACCCAGTAGCTAGCATCATGTTCAATAAGCATATCTAGCAGTTTATTGGTGGGGGAGTCAGAAGTAAAAACAACTTTAATTTTATCGGTCTGTTGATTTACTTGATAAACTGATTCTGTCGTTAATATCCAGCTATAGCCATTATTGTAAATGATTTTTTCTACGGGTTTGTTTTCTAAAAAGTCAGATTTTAGCGGATAAAACTTACCGTATTGCTCTTGCCAAAAATAAACTCCTTGGCTGGTTGCTAGGGCCATTTGATTATCAGAGAAATAACTAATCTGATTAAAAATTAATAACTCATTAGGTTCAGTATTTGCGATAGGAATTGCAGTGAGTAATTGTGTATTGGCATCATAAGTGAATACCCCCGAATCAGTCGTTAACCAAATAGTTCCTTTTTTATCAACAAAAACTTGATGACCAGTTAGTTCTATTAATTTACCGTGTAGATCTTTGAATGAGATTTTAGCTAGTTTCCATTCACGTTTGTCTAATCGAAAAATACCATTAGAAAAATTTAAAAACCAAATTCCCTTGTGGTTATCTTCATAAATATGGGCAACATTTAATGGCTTCTCTCCTGTATCGTTTAACTCAATAGCTAACTCGTTAAACTGTCCTCCTAAATACCAATTAACATCAGTCTCAGTACCTGCCCAAATAATACCATCGCTATCTTGAAAAATAGTATGCAAATTGGAGTTACTTAATCCTTGTTCTTTACCAAGGTAATCAATGGACGCTGCTAGACTTGCTGGTGAAAAAAACAAGATAAAAAATACCCCCCAAGAAAAGGAGGATAGTGAACAGTTATTTTTTATTGTTTTTGATGGCATAGAAAATTTTTATACGTCATTTTATCAGTAAGTTATTATTGTCGCATTTCAGACATATATCGTAAACTGTTTATTTTTAACATGAAAATTTACTTTTTAAGTTATTTAGACCGTTATTGATAAAACAACGTCCGATTTTGATAAACGCTAAAGTTACTTTCCCCCTATCATAGATACATGATTAAGTGACTCATCTGTAGTGCCAAATCTTATCCAAATGAGTCAGGAAACCTTAATGAACAATAGAGTGTTATTCGCTGTAGGTATAGTAATGGCCTTAATAACTTCTTCTGTATTTATATCAGTAGTAGATGGTAGTTATATCTGATCACAACAGCCCTTAAGTACTTTTTGTTCGTAATAACCTTAAATTAATTTCTGCAATCGATTAACTATAACTAATAGTTTTTCGATTAAATTAAAGCCTTCAAGAAGAGTTACTGTTTACTATGCTTAATGAACGACAGCTTGTTGTTTTAGTACAAGAGCGTCTTCCTTATGATACGCGTTTATTTCAGCAGTTAATTACTCCATATTTACCTGAATTAAAAGGGTACTGTGTAAAATTGCTTAATAATCAGTCTGATGCTGAGGATGTAGTACAAGAAACTCTTATAAAAACATTAAAAAATTTAAAGGCTTTTAAGTGGGTTGTGTCTTTTAGAGCATGGCTATTCAAAATTGCTTATAACGAATGTATTAACAAGATAAGAGAGCGACGTTGGGGAATTATTGAGAATGATGAAGAATACCTCGAAAACTTAATAGATGAGAAGACTGATAGCGAAGACCCTGCTTCCGTATTATCTGAGCTAATACAACATTTATCATTGACCGATCGTAACATTATGCTATTACGTTATCGTAGTGAATTAAGTTTTCAGGATATTGCGAATATTCATCAGCTAAAACTTTCAGCGGTAAAAATGCGCCATAAACGGGTTGTCGAGTTTTTAAAGCAAAAGCTAAAATAAGTAGCGTTAATCTGTTTTCTCTTTAAAATCACATAAATCTTCAATGATACAAGAACCACATTTAGGCTTACGTGCAGTGCAAGTGTAACGTCCATGTAAAATGAACCAGTGATGCAAATTGAACATAAATTCTGTTTTGTTTGGTGTGTTTTTTATTATCGCCTGTTCTGTTTGTTCAACCGTTTTACCTTTGGCATAGCCTGTACGGTTTGCTAGTCGCTGAATATGAGTATCAACGGCTAAAAAGTAGTTACCTTCATTATCTTTAAGCCAACCAAAAGCAGTGTTTAATACAACATTGGCTGTTTTTCTACCAACACCGGGTAATGCTTCGAGTGCAGCTCGATTCTCTGGTACTTCACCACCATGTAAGTCAACCAACATTTGACAGGTTTTCATGGTGTTTTTAGCTTTGGTATTAAATAAGCCTATGGTTTTCACATAAGAAATTAACCCTTCTAAGCCTAGATCAAGTATTGCTTGAGGAGTGTTCGCTACCGGATATAATTTTGCGGTTGCTTTATTTACCCCTACATCTGTTGCTTGGGCCGAAAGAAGTACTGCTATTAGTAATTCAAAAGGGGTACTAAAGTTTAACTCTGTCGTTGGCTCCGGATTATTATCACGCAGCCTAGTCAGCATTTCTAATCGTTTGGCTTTATTCATTTGTATCGGTCACTATTATTCATTGCAATTGGTATCATGTTACTTATGAGTCAAAGTTAACTCTAACTCGCTCAATAGTGGCTTTTTCTTTTTTGGGTTGACGTTGTTTTATATAAGTATCAATACTGTTTTTAAGTGCGATGATAAAGCCCATAGCAATAAACGCTCCTGGAGGGAGTATGGCTAATAAAAACTGACTATCTAATTTTACCACTTCAATGCGTAAAACACCTGCCCAATCACCAAAGAGTAAGTGAGCACCATCAAATAATGTACCTTGTCCTAAGATTTCTCGAATCGCGCCTAGCAAAATTAACACTAATGCAAAACCAAGTCCCATCATTAAGCCATCAAAACTGGCTTGTTTTACTGGATTTTTAGATGCGTAAGCCTCTGCTCTACCAATAATGGCACAATTGGTGACGATTAATGGGAGAAATATTCCCAATGATTGATATATACCATAAGTATATGCGTTCATTAATAGCTGAACACAAGTAACAAATGAAGCAATAATTAAGACAAAAATAGGGATGCGAATTTCTTTAGGTACCCAATGACGGATAGCAGAAACAGTAGCATTAGAGGCGACTAGAACTAACAAGGTCGCTAGTCCTAAACCTAAAGCATTGGTGATGGTGGCGGTTACTGCTAGCAATGGGCATAGGCCGAGTAATTGAACTATACCTGGGTTATTCTTCCATAGCCCTTGAATAGCTAACTCTTTATACTCAGCTTTAAGTGCTTTTTGGGCTAATGTTTTTTCTGCTAATTGTTGCTCAAGCTCAATATTGTTCTCTGACAATTGAGGAGCTTCATTTACATTATTTTCACTAGTATTCATTAGTAGCCTCATATTCAGGTTGAGGTTCTTGATCACCTATTAAACAGCTATTAGGAAGCGTTAATACTTTGTTTTTGTTTTCGATAAAAAATAATAGCGTGTTTTTCACTGCTTTAACGATTGCCCTTGGCGTAATAGTTGCTCCGGTAAATTGATCAAAAGTACCACCATCTTTTGTTACCTGCCAGCGAGTGTCTAGCTCTGACAATAGCTTTTTACCATTAAAGGCTGTGATCCAGTTACTTTTTTTAAGCTCTACTTTATCACCTAACCCCGGCGTTTCTTGATGCTTTAACACTCTAACGCCACTAATACTATTATCTATATTGATAGCAACAATCAGTTCAATTTTACCATTATAGCCATCGAGTGCTGTACTTGTGATAGCTACTGCTACAGGAGAGTTATTATTACGAGCTATGTAAGCTTTTTGCACTATATTGGTATTTTGGGTGCTACCAAGTAAAAGTGAACTAATATTCACACAGTCTTGAGTTATTTCGTTGTTATAACTACTTGGCTCAATTATTTCATGCAATGTATTTAATAATTGCAATTGTGTTTGTTCTTGTATTCTATCTTTTGTTAATTCATTAACTAGGCCAACGATAACTGTACAAACAATAGCGAATATTGCGAGTATTTGACTATTTTTTTGTATTGGTAATCGGAATGCTGATTTATCTTTAGCATTTTTATTAGGGGGTAAAGAGTTAGTCATTATTTAACCTTTGTTACTATCAATATCATGGCCGTAGGTACGCGGACGTGTATATTGATCTATTAAAGGGGCTGTCATATTACAAAGTAACACAGCAAAGGCAATACCGTCGGGATAGCCACCAAACGTTCTAATCAAGTACACTAATAATCCTGCTAAAGCACCCATAATTAATCGACCTTTTACACTTGTAGCACCAGAGACAGGGTCTGTTAAAATAAAGAATGCCCCTAACATACAACCACCTGTTGTCCAGTGGAGTAGAGGTGAAGCACTGGTATCTGGGCTTAGACTATAAGCAATAAAAGAACAGATAAATAAGCTTACTAAAAAGCTAATAGGGGTTTGCCAAGCAACAGCTTTTTTGGCTATTAGGATTAAGCCGCCAATTAAAAATGCAATATTTACCCACTCCCAACCAAAAGCAAAACCTAAACTTGGACCTATAGTATTAGAAAATAAGTTGTTTTGTATGATTTCTAATGTGGTAAAACCTAAATTTAGGTTCGTTTTTAAAGTGTCTAATGGCGTAGCCATAGTAAAGCCGTCAATACTCGTGCGAAGTTGCTCGACGGAGTAGCCTTCATTGGTAAAACCGGTAAATATTGTGGTTAACGTATTGGTGAAATTTAAATCTATATTCATCAGGTGCAATGGCGGCTGCCATGATGTCATTTGAACAGGAAAAGAAATGAGCAACATAACGTAAGCAGCCATCGCTGGGTTGAATGGGTTGTGCCCTAAACCACCATAGAGTTGTTTTACCACTAAAATAGCAAATGCAGCGCCAATAACTGAAATCCACCATGGAGCAACAGCAGGTAAACAAATACCAATTAGTATTGCCGTTAATATGGCACTACCATCGAACAATTGTTTATTGATTTTCTTTGAATTACTTCGTAGTGATAAAGCGAAAAATTCACAGAGTAATGCTGTGGTGATAGCTAATGCTATATGAATAATATTACCCCAGCCAAAGAAGTACCATTGAGCATATATCCCAGGGAATAAAGCATAAATGACTAAACGCATTAAAGCCGATGTTTCGGTTTGATTGTGATTATGGGGCGAACTTGCTATCCAAAATGCCATAATTATTCTAATTCTTCATTGCTAGGTTTTAAAGGTGATGTGTTATCACTGTTATTGACTTGTAAGTGAGCTTCTTGTTCTTGGGCTTTTTTAGCATTTACCTTAGCTTTAGCTTTTGCAACGGCAGCCGCAATCCGAGCTTTTTTATCATCAGCTTGGCTTGTTACTTGTTCTACCTGACTGTTATCTGAGTTAGGTAAAGGACTCTCTTGTTCGTTATTTTTTTTCGCTTTAGCTTTTGCAACGGC
>NZ_JAHKQD010000021.1:0-21332 GCF_018860915.1 Colwellia sp. C2M11 | reverse complement strand
TTAGCTTTTGCAACGGCAGCTGCAATACGAGCTTTTTTATCATCAGCTTGGCTTGTTACTTGTTCTACCTGACTGTTATCTGAGCTAGTTAAAGTATTCTCTTGCTCACTCTTTTTTTGCATCAGCTTTTTGGCTTTTGCTCTGGCAATTGCTGCTTGCACTTGTGACTTATCATTTTGCTCTTCAGTATCGGTACCTGGTGCATCATTATTACTTTCGATTGCTTGTTTTTTAGCTTTTACGCGAGCAAGTGCTGCGGCAACAGCTGAGCTTGCTGTCCCACCATCGGCGGTTTTCTTATTCATAGTAGCTTTACGAGCAGCAGCCGCTTTTTTATGCTTCTCTTCTCGTTCAGCTTTTTCTTTTTCTAAGCGGAGCTTTCGGGCTTCAAACCGGACTTTGGCTTTTTCTGCTTTTATATCAAGTTGCTGTTGCTGACGAATTTCAGCCTTAGCAACACGATAATATTGTACTAATGGAATTTGGCTAGGACAAACATAAGCACAGGCTCCACAATCAATGCAATCAAATAAATTTAATTTGAGTAGCTGTGGGTGATCTTTCGCTTTCGCACTCCATTGCATTTCTTGAGGTAATAACTGACTCGGACATACCTCTGCACATTGACCACAGCGAATGCATTCCACTTCATTTGAATTGTTATCAAAGGCGCTCGGCATTTCTTTTTTACTTGGCGCTAAAATGCAGTTGCTCGTTTTAACAATAGGTACTAGTTCATTTAATATGGTGAAACCCATTAATGGACCACCCATGATAACTGGAGGAGTTGAACTTGAACTTTCAGACGTAAATCCTGTTTGCTCGAGTAAATGTCGAACAGGTGTGCCAAGTAGTGCCCAAACATTTTGGGGATTACTAAGTGCTTGACCTGTGACAGTAACAACACGCCTAATTAGTGGAATATCATTAATTACAGCATCACTAATGGCAAAACATGTAGCAACATTTTGCACAATAATTCCTGAATGAATTGGTAAGGCACCGCTTTTAATCTCTTTTCCCGTTAATATTTTTATCAGCTGTTTTTCGCCGCCCGTAGGATATTTTGTAGGGAGTACACAAACTCTAATGTTATCAATATTTTTTGTTGCATACTCTAATGCTTTTATTGCTTTAGGTTTATTATCTTCAATACCAATTAATATAAGCGTTGGTTTAAGTAAGTGATCCAAAATCTTTATGCCGTCAACAATGGCTTCACTTTGTTCACACATTAATAAATCATCAGCGGTGATATAAGGCTCACATTCTGCAGCATTGATGATCAAAAAATTTATATCAGGTTTGGTGTTAATTTTTATATGGGTAGGAAAACCAGCTCCGCCCATGCCCGCTATACCAGCGTCTGCAATCTTGCTAATTATTTGTTGTGGACTTAGTTTGATGAAATCCTGACAAATATTGCGTGGTTGCCAAGTATCTTCGAAATCAACATCAATAAATATACAAAGTTCGTTTAGAGCTGAGGGGTGCGCTATAACTGATTTTTTTATATCACTAATAATACCACTGGTTGGAGCATGTATTGGTACAGTCATCGGGTTAGTGCTTTTTGTTAGCGGCTGGCCCTTTAATACTTTATCACCAACGTTAACTAATAAATCCCCTGGGCCACCGATATGTTGCTGTAACGGCAATATTAATTGTTTCGGTAACGGTAGCTGTTTAATCGGCTTGTTTGAGGTTAGTATTTTTTGCTCAGGAGGATGAATGCCACCGTGAAAGTGCCAAAAATGGTGCTGATTGATGCGTTCGATTATAGTGTTCATAATATTTTCTAATCTATTTGTTTTACAGCAATTTTATTTAAGTCCCATTGCCAGTTTTGTATAGTTTCAGGAATAGGGCGCATTTCAATACAATCAACAGGACAAGGAGCTACGCATAAATCACAGCCAGTGCATTCGTCAATAAGTACAGTGTGCATTTGCTTCGCGGCTCCTAAAATAGCATCCACAGGGCAGGCTTGAATGCATTTTGTACAACCAATACAATCTTCTTCAATAATAAAGGCAACTGTAGGGCCCTTATCGGCTTCATGGTTTTCATCTAACGGTTCAACATCAACACCAAGTAAATCGGCAATTTTCTTTATGGTATCTTCACCACCTGGGGCGCATTTATTTATAGCTTCGCCATTGGCAACAGCTTCAGCATAAGGTTTACAGCCAGGATAACCACATTGTCCACATTGTGTTTGTGGCAATAGCGCATCAAGTTGTTCAACAATAGGGTCACCTTCAACATGAAAGCGCACAGACGCGTAACCTAAAATAGCCCCAAAAATTGCGGCGATAAGTCCTAAAACCAGTATAGCGATTAAAATATTCATTAATATGTCATTACCTTACATCTTAATTAGGCCAGAGAAGCCCATGAAAGCTAAAGACATTAAACCGGCAGTAATCATTGCTATTGCCGCGCCTTTAAAAGGAGTAGGCACATCAGCATTGACTAATTTTTCTCTCATTGCTGAAAACATGACTAATACTAAAGAAAAACCAGCAGCAGCACCGAAGCCATATATGATAGACTCAAAGAAATTATGCTCTAACCTTAGGTTTAATAAAGCAACACCTAGCACGGCACAGTTTGTGGTAATGAGTGGTAAAAAAATACCTAATAGTCGATAGAGACTCGTACTTGTTTTATGTACCACCATTTCAGTAAATTGCACAACAACAGCAATAACCAAAATAAAACTCATTGTTGTTAGGTATTCAAGGTTTAGTGGCGCTAAAATATAGGTGGTAACTAAATAACTTAGCAGAGACGCTAACGTCATTACAAAAGTAGTAGCGAATGACATACCTATAGCTGTCTCTGTACGAGAAGATACGCCCATAAAAGGGCATAAACCAAGGAATTGCACTAATACAAAGTTATTCACTAGTACCGTGCCAATAAGTAGCAGAATATAATCAGTCATTTGCTTTTTAGATCAGGATGTTAGTTTTATCATATAATTTACATTATCCTTTGTTTTAAGGTATATGACAACACTAGTCTCAATGGGGATATAGATATTTACAATATTGTTTTATATTTTTATTTTTCTGATGAAATACTCTCTAATAAACGACACCAGATAGTTAAGTAGCATTAATAGTATAGGTAGAATTAATGCTACTTAAAAAATAAAATTGTACTGTTATTATAAAGGTTTAGGCTTTCCTATGTAAAAACCCTGACAGCCATCAATTAACAATTTTTCTAAGGTATGTTTTTCTTCTTGGCTTTCAACACTTTCTGCTAAGACATTAATACTTAGCCTATGTGCTAAATCAACCATTAAACGTAAGAAATATTGGTTGTTTTTATCATCATCAATATCACGAGTATAAGAACTGTCCATTTTGATATAGTCAGGTGTTAAATCTCTAAAGAACTTAAACGATGTTAAACCAACACCAAAACGTTCAACAGTTACTTTTGCGCCAACGCGATGTAGCATATCAATTAAGCGTTTGCTTGTTTTAATATTTTGTTGTAAACCGTATTCAGTTATTTCAAAAACTAATTGTCGTGCTACTTTGCTTTCACGCAATAACCTACGTTCTAGCCAAACGATAAAATGCTCATCGCAGATACTACGTGCGCTTAGATTTATACCAAAACTATGTTCATACATATTTTTCTGGTTAATTTCATTGATAGTCGTCTCGATAATAAGTTTATCAATTGCTGTCATCTTATCGAGTTTCTCAGCCATAGCGAGAAAAGACGACGTTGGCAACATATCGTCATTTGAATTCAGAAAGCGAGCTAAAATTTCCCCGTATACCCTACTATTACGACCACTTGGTTGAATTGGCTGTACTAGAAGAGTTATACGTCGGTTCTCTATAACACTATCTATTTCTTGTCGCCAATTTTGATTACCATAGTTGACACTATTTTTTTGCAATAGATCGGTGTCAGTTTGTGAATACCAAGAATTTGGAGCTTGGGTTTGCGCAATGCTAACACTAGTATCTACTAAGGCAAGTAACTCACCTAAAGGTTTAGATTTATCAAATGAAACTAAGCCGGTATAGGCAACTGACTCTAGCTCAGAAGAAAGTTGATAAGCATTAAATAAAGCGGTGAGCTCTGTTGTGAAGCTTTCAGCTTCTTTTAATTTTATATTAGGTAATATGCAGGCAAAATCAGAGCTGTTTAATCGAAACAATTTTCCATCAGGATAAGGTGAAAGTGCTCTTTTAAGAAGATTAGCAACCTGGGCGATATAACTATCGCCTTCCTTATACCCATGAATTTGGTTAATTGTTTGTAATTCAGAGCAACGTGTTATAGATAAAACGCCAAATTTAACAGGGCTATCTTGCCTTATTTGATTTTCATAAAACTGAACAAAACGACTGCGGTTATCAAGTTTTGTTAAATGGTCAACATAGGCTGCTTGTTCGAGATGAGAAACGCTTTCTAATTGCTGAGCCATTAAAGATTTAATGTCAGCGATACCTTGTTTTAACTCAGGTATTTCTAACATTTTACTGTCTGAATCAATATTCTTCACATCATCGACAGAGTTGTTGTTGATTAAAGCGAAATCATTTTTTATTTGTTGACTAATAATATCAAACATTACTTTATGGCGTTTGGTGCTCATTGCAACAGCAAAAACCACTAATACTAATGATAAAGTGGTAGCTATGATGATAAACACTAATACTAATGTTGATTCACTTTGAAAGTTAAGCTGATAATGAAGTGTGATCGGTAATGGGCTTAATGTTATTTGTTTTATCTTAGGAGCAACAAATGGAATCATGAAACCTGTATTGTTACTACTAAAATCAGATAATTTGTCACCTGCTAAATTGGAAATAATTAAACTATTGTAATTTGATATTTTTGTTAGTTGTGTTGAAAGGTTTTGGGCTGCTTGTTGTTCATTATTAGTAAACTCAAATTGTTGAGTAAACGCCGTAATCATTTGAGCATGTTGATCGGTTTTACTTTCAAGTAGAGAAGAGAGCATGATGATAGAAACAGCGCTGATAGATATAATGAAAATCAGCGCTAAGCCAATATTTCTTAATAATAATTGTGCAAAGGTATACATATTAAGTTAAATTACTCCAGAAAATAGCAGCAAATAAAACCTGCTTAGTTAATATTAAATTACGATAAATGGCTTTGTAGCGCTATTATTTTATTTATACTAACTTATTGTTATACGTATGTTAATTTTTTCTGTTAATTTACCTGCATTTTTAACTATAATTGTTAATCAGGCTTGCGCTTATGCTCTCGCCCTTATATAATCTGACCTGTTAATTTTATTGTTAAAGCAAAATTAACAGGTATCAAGATGTCACTGAAGAATTATTTACTGTTATGAAAGAAAATAATTTCTATTCTTGTTACTGATGTTCTTTTTTACACTCGCTTGTTAAAATATGAACATGGGGGTCAGTGATATAGGCCCCTTTTATGGGGTTTTTTTGTTTTTAGTGCTTAAGTTATATTGGTAACGTTAGTATTAAAAACAAAAATACACAGCAAAAACATGCTGGGCTATATGCCCTTTTTTTGTACCTTAAATTTTATTTAAGTAGTACTTAAATAAAAAACAGGAGAAAAATATTGGCTAAATTTGAACAAAAACTAACTGACATGCTTCGTCCCGCCGTGGAAGAAACAGGTAAAGAATTACTCGGTGTTGAATTTATCAGTGCAGGTAATAATTCAGTTTTACGTTTGTTTATTGATCATGAAAATGGCATCGATGTTGATGATTGCGCAGAAGTAAGTCGTCAGGTTGGCGCTATTTTAGATGTCGAAGATCCAATAAGTAGTGAATACAATTTAGAAGTTTCTTCACCAGGCATTGATAAACCATTATTTGACATGGCGCATTTTAAATCAGTGATTGGTGAAACAGTAAACATTAAATTATCTATGCCATTAAATGGCCGCCGAAAGTTTAAAGGTACTTTAGTTGCGATAGAAGATGACACCTTGATACTTGATGTTGATGGTAGTGATTATGAGCTTGTTTTTAAAAATGTTGATAAAGCTAATCTTGTCGCACGTTTATAAGAACTAAATTAAATAAAGAATTTTAAGTTTAATAAAGTAGCTGTTTTTATAAATAGTTACTTAAAAAATTAGGGCTAAAAGAGCATGAGTAAAGAGATATTACTGGTTGTTGATGCGGTATCAAATGAAAAAGCATTACCTAGAGAAAGTATTTTTGAGGCGATGGAAACCGCTTTAGAAACAGCAACCAAAAAAAAATATGAGGGTGATATTGTTGTACGTGTTGCTATTGACCGTATTTCAGGTGAATTTGATACATTCCGCCGTTGGTTAATCGTTGAAGATAGCGATGAAGCGATGGAAAATCCTTATGCAGAAATTAGTTTAGCAGCTGCTCAGTATGAAGATCCTGAGTTAAAAGTTGGTGATTATGTTGAAGATCAAATTGAATCAGTAAAATTTGATCGCGTTACTACGCAAACAGCTAAACAAGTTATTGTGCAAAAAATCCGTGAAGCAGAACGCGCATTGATTGTAGAAGCTTACCAAGAACAAGTTGGTGAGCTCGTTACAGGTGTTGTTAAAAAATCTAGTCGTGAAAGTGTCATTTTAGATTTAGGAAATAATGCTGAAGCGATTATTTATCGTGACGACATGTTACCACGTGAAAGCTTCCGTCCAGGTGACAGAGTACGTGGTTTATTATATGAAATAAAACCAGAAGCACGCGGCGCACAGTTATTCGTTAGTCGTACCAAACCGGAAATGTTAATTGAACTTTTCCGTGTTGAAGTACCAGAGATTGGCGAAGAAATGCTTGAAATTAAGGGCGCTGCTCGAGATCCTGGTTCACGTGCTAAAATTGCTGTGAAAAGTAACGATAAACGTATTGACCCTGTTGGTGCTTGTGTTGGTATGCGTGGTTCACGTGTTCAGGCTGTCTCAAGTGAGTTAGGTGGCGAGCGTGTGGATATCGTTTTGTACGATGACAACGTTGCTCAATATGTTATTAACGCTATGTCACCAGCTGAAGTTGCTTCAATTATTGTTGATGAAGACAAAGGCACAATGGATATTGCTGTTGAAGAAAGCAACTTAGCGATGGCTATTGGTCGTAGTGGTCAAAATATTCGTTTAGCAAGCCAATTAACTGGTTGGGAGCTTAACGTAATGACTGTTGCTGACATGAAAGAGAAGCATCAGGCAGAAAACGATAAAGTACTCAATTTGTTTATTGAGAAACTTGATTTAGATGAAGACTTTGCCACATTACTATCTGATGAAGGTTTTACTTCATTAGAAGAAATAGCTTATGTGCCTGTAGCAGAAATGTTAGAGATAGATGGGTTAACTGAAGAGATTATTGAAGAGCTTCGTGAGCGTGCTAAAGAAGCACTAACAACACAAGCCTTAGCAAGTGAAGAAACGTTAGAAGGTGCAGAGCCAGCCGCTGACTTACTTGCTCTAGAAGGTTTAGAACGTCATTTAGCTTTTGTATTAGCAAGTAGAGGTATTTGTACACTCGAAGACTTAGCTGAACAAGGTATTGATGAAATTAGCGATATAGAAGAATTAACTGAAACCAAAGCGGGTGAGCTAATAATGGCTGCACGTAATATTTGTTGGTTTAACGAAGAATAAATAACACCGGGAGAATAGTGTAAATGGCAGATATAACTGTAGCAGAACTTGCCAAAGAAATTGGTACACCGGTGGAACGTCTAGTAAGCCAGTTGGCTGATTCTGGCGTATCGAAATCGGAAAATGATGTGATTTCGCAAGATGAAAAAGAATCATTATTAGGTTACTTAAAAAAGCAACATGGTGATGAGTCTGAAGCAAAACCGAATAAATTAACGCTAAATCGTAAAACTAAGTCTACCTTGACTATGGGACACGGCAGTAAAGCTAAATCAGTTAATGTAGAAGTACGTAAAAAACGTACCTATGTTAAACGTAGCGAAATTGAAGAACAAGAGTTAGCGGAAGCGGCGGCAAAAGAAGAAGCTGAAATTGCAGCAAAAGCGGAAGCTGAAGCTAAAGCAAAAGCTGAATTAGCGGCAAAAGAAGCTGAAAATGCTCGTGCAGTAGCGTTAGCAAAAGCAGAAGCTGAGGCTGAGCGTAAGGCTGCAGCGAAAGCTGAAGCGGCAGAAAAAGCTAAACAAGCAGCAGCTGAAAAGGCTAAAAACCCTGAGAAACCACCGGTTGTTAAAGTTGAAGAAACAGAAGAAGCTAAACAGCTTCGATTGATTCAAGAAAAAGAAGCTGCGGCTAAAATTGAAGCTGAAGCAAAAGAAGCTGCGGAAGCGGCTAGAAAGTTAGCAGAAGAAAATGAAGCTCGCTGGAAAGCACAGGAAGAAGAACGTAAAGCCAAAGAAAAAGAGGTTGTTCATGTAACTTCTTCTGTTTACGCTCAAGAAGCTGAAGATAAAGTTGATGCTGCTGATGAAGGCGCTGGTCGTCGTCGTAAGAAGAAAAAAGCGGCTCCAGATAGAAATGCTCGTGGTGCTCGTACAGGTAAAGGTCGTAAAGCAACATTATCTGCACCTCAAAGTTTGAAGCATGGTTTTACTAAGCCAGTTGAAACTAAAGTACAAGATATACGTATTGGTGAAACTATTTCAGTTGCTGAATTAGCTAACAAAATGGCGAAAAAAGGTGCTGAAGTTGTTAAAGCCATGTTTAAAATGGGTGCGATGGCAACAATAAACCAAGTAATTGACCAAGAAACAGCAGCATTAGTTGCCGAAGAAATGGGTTTTGATGTTGTTCTTGTTAAAGAGAATGCGTTAGAAGAAGCTGTATTAGCCGATCGTGCGCATACAGGTGAAGAGATTACACGTGCGCCAGTAGTAACTATCATGGGGCATGTTGACCATGGTAAAACATCATTACTTGATCACATTCGTGAAGCGAAAGTAGCAGCAGGTGAAGCTGGTGGTATTACGCAACATATCGGTGCTTATCATGTAGAAACTGGTCATGGTATGATTACGTTCTTAGATACTCCGGGTCATGCTGCCTTTACTGCAATGCGTTCTCGTGGTGCTAAAGCAACTGATATCGTTATTATTGTTGTTGCTGCGGATGATGGTGTTATGCCGCAAACGATTGAAGCAATTCAACATGCGAAAGCTTCTGAAGCGCCAATTATTATTGCCGTTAACAAAATGGATAAAGAAGGTGCTGATCCAGATCGTGTTAAAAGTGAATTATCACAACATGATGTACTTTCTGAAGAGTGGGGCGGTGATGTTCAATTCTGTCATGTTTCAGCGAAAACAGGCTTAGGTATTGACGAACTTCTTGATGCGATATTATTGCAATCTGAAGTATTAGAACTTACAGCTGTTGTTGATAAAATGGCAAATGGTGTTGTAGTTGAATCTAAACTTGATAAAGGTCGCGGCCCAGTAGCGACAATACTTATTCAAGAAGGTACATTAAACCAAGGTGATATCGTTCTTTGTGGATTAGAATATGGCCGAGTTCGTGCTATGCGTGATGAAAATGGCCGCAGTATTCAATCAGCAGGTCCATCAATACCCGTAGAAATACTTGGTTTAAGTGGTGTACCACAATCTGGTGATGAAGCTACTGTTGTTAAAGATGAGAAAAAAGCGAGAGAAGTTGCTTTATATCGTCAAGGTAAATTCCGCGATGTGAAGTTAGCACGTCAACAGAAAGCGAAACTTGAAAATATGTTTGCCAGCATGGCTGAAGGTGAAATTTCTGAAGTTAATGTTGTTATTAAGTCTGACGTTCAAGGTTCACTTGAAGCAATCAGTGAATCATTAACTAAGTTATCAACTGACGAAGTAAAAGTTAAAATTATTGGTTCAGGTGTTGGTGCTATTACTGAAACAGATGCAACATTAGCAGCGGCGTCAAATGCGATTGTTGTTGGTTTTAATGTTCGTGCTGATGCTTCAGCTCGTAAAGTTATTGAAACAGAAAATATTGATTTACGTTATTACAGTGTTATCTATTCATTGATTGATGAAGTTAAGCAAGCCATGAGTGGTATGCTTGCTCCTGAATTCAAACAAGAAATCATTGGTCTTGCTCAGGTACGTGATGTATTTAAGTCTCCTAAAATTGGTGCTATTGCCGGTTGTATGGTTACTGAAGGTACAATTAAACGTAGTGCGCCAATTCGTGTATTACGTGAAAACGTAGTGATTTACGAAGGTGAACTTGAATCATTACGTCGCTTTAAAGACGATGTTCAAGAAGTTCGTAATGGTACTGAATGTGGTATCGGTGTTAAGAACTACAACGATGTACGCGTAGGCGATCAGATTGAAGTATTTGAAACTGTAGAAGTTAAGAGATCATTATAATTATATCTCTTTCCTTGTAGGGTCAATGACAGTAACGGAAACACTGATTAAGTCATATTAGTGTAGTGTTTCTGCTATATATTTGAAACTACTCGTTTTGAGCTCATAGTTAAATGCTTCACAACAATAATAAAAAGGGGCTGATGTCCCTTTTTTGTTTTAGTTAAAAGAGAAATGTTATGGCTAGAGAATATGCCCGTACTGACCGTGTTGGTCAGCAAATCCAAAAAGAAATTGCAGTAATATTAATGCGCGAAATTAAAGATCCGCGTTTGAGTATGACTACAGTATCTGCGGTTGAAGTCACACGCGATTTAGCGTACGCAAAAGTATTTGTTACTTTTTTTAATGATAATGCCGAAGATATTAAAACATCACTTGAAGTGTTGGCTGAAGCTGAAGGTTATATTCGTTCATTATTAGGTAAACGTTTGCGCGCACGTATTATGCCACATTTACGTTTTGTCTATGATAGCTCAATGAGCGAAGGTGTTCGTATGAGTGCCTTGGTTGATCAAGCGGTTGCTAGCGATAGTCATGGCACTGTTGCTAATGATAGCCAGGTTGATGACAACATAGATGATAGTGAAAAGAGTGACTAAAGCATGGCAAAGCGTAGAAAAGGACGCCCTATTAATGGCGTTTTACTATTAGATAAACCTTATGAAATGTCGTCTAATCATGCCTTACAGGCGGTTAAACGAATTTACTTCGCTCAAAAAGCAGGGCACACCGGAGCATTAGATCCACTTGCAACAGGTATGTTACCAATATGTTTGGGTGAAGGGACTAAGTTTTCTCAGTTTTTATTAGATACAGATAAAACTTACCAAGTAACAGCTAAGTTAGGTATTCGTACTACTACCAGTGACGCTGGTGGTGAAGTTGTGAGTGAAAAAGCAGTAAATGTTTCTGCTGAGCAGCTTAAGGAAGCGCTAGATACTTTTCGTGGTACAACGAAACAGGTACCTTCTATGTATTCTGCACTTAAGTATCAAGGTCAGCCTTTATATAAATATGCACGTGAAGGTATTGAAGTGCCAAGAGAAGCTCGTGATATTACTGTTTTTAATCTTGAGTTATTACGTTTTGAGCATGATGAAGTTGAATTGAATATTCATGTATCAAAAGGGACTTATATTAGAACGATTGTTGATGATTTAGGTGAGTTATTAGGCTGTGGAGCACATGTTGCACACCTTAGACGTTCTGCTGTCGGTAATTATCCTATAGAAAAAATGGTTACTTTACCTGAACTTGAAGCATTACTTGAAAAAGCCATCGCTGATGAAATAACACCTTCACAAGTGCTCGATCCACTATTGCTACCTATGAACAGTGCTGTAGATGGTATGCATTGTGTTTATGTTGATGATATGTCAGCTAATTTCTTACGACATGGTAATCCTGTTCAAGCTTTTAATGCACCAAGTGATGGTACGGTACAAGTTTATATTGGTGATGATGAGAATGATGCTGATGCAGAGTTTATTGGAGTAGGTTTCATCGATGATGATGGCTTGTTAGCACCAAAGCGTATAGTCGTTATTTAAAAACATTTATGCTAGCCCAAAAGGTGCTAATTATAATGAATACCGCTAATTCTTTAGGGTAACCATTAATTAGCACACTTTACTGCTTGCAATTTATTGATTGGCTGCTAGAATACGCGCTCTTTTGTTACCTCGGCTGAATTAGTGTTTGGCTTAGGTAGTATTTTAACTATTTATCTATAGGCTTTTCTTATAGGTAATAATGAGTTCCACACTAAGGATTTATTATGTCTTTAAATGCTACACAAAAAGCAGCTATTGTTGCTGAATATGCTCAACAAGAAGGTGATACAGGTTCACCAGAAGTACAAGTTGCTTTGTTAACTACACAAATCAACCACTTACAAGGTCACTTCAAAGAGCACATCCATGATCATCATTCACGTCGTGGTTTATTACGTATGGTTGCACAACGTCGTAAATTACTTGATTACTTAAAAGGCAAAAACGTTGAACGTTATACTGCTTTAATTGGTAAATTAGGTCTACGTCGTTAATAGTTAGTTTTATACTGATTATTTAAAAAGGAGCTTTTTAGCTCCTTTTTTGTATTTTAAATTCTAATAAATATTTTATATATCAACAGCTTAACTTCTATATCGCACTTACTTAGCTCATTCTCTTTAAGTACGCTATTAGGATGTAAACCTTTCTATTAGCTTCATTGTTTTTCATCAAGAAAATACCTTTTTAAAAATCAAACAAGATTAACCCACTATTCTTACTAGCAAATAGTGCTCAGGTCAGTATAATATGCCTGCTTGATTTGTTCGCTGTTTAAGTTTTATGATAAATTTGAATAGTAACTATCAAGAAAATAATCAATCAAACTGTATAATTTTTTGTTCAACTTGACCGCAATTTAGCGCCTAAGTGAATAAATAATTGTACAGATTGATTAAGATAATCAATGCGTTATGCTGCTTTATTGCTAAAGTAAAACGTACAAAAAAATTAAGGAAACATAGTAAATGTTCAATCCAGTAACTAAAAAATTTCAATTCGGTAAACATACAGTAACATTAGAAACAGGTAACATCGCTCGTCAAGCATCAGCTGCTGTTATGGCTAGCATGGATGATACGTGTGTTCTTGTATCTGTTGTTGCAAAAAAAGAAGCTAAAGCAGGCCAAGATTTTTTCCCTTTAACAGTAAATTATCAAGAACGTACTTATGCTGCAGGTAAAATCCCTGGTAGTTTCTTCAAACGTGAAGGTCGCCCTTCAGAAGAAGAAACATTAATAGCACGTTTAATTGACCGTCCTATTCGTCCATTATTTCCTGAAGGTTTTACTAACGAAGTACAAGTCATAATTACTGTTGTTTCAGTTAACCCAGAAATAGCTCCTGATATTATTTCATTAATTGGTACTTCTGCAGCCTTAGCTATTGCAGGCGTTCCATTTAGTGGTCCTGTTGGTGCGGCACGTGTTGGTTATACTGATGGTCAATACATTCTTAACCCATTACAGTCTGAATTACCTACAAGTCAATTAGACTTAGTTGTTTCAGGTACAGACTCAGCGGTATTAATGGTTGAATCTGAAGCTGACGTATTATCAGAAGAAGTAATGCTTGGAGCTGTTGTCTATGGCCATGAGCAAATGCAAGTAGCAATTTCTGCTATTAAAGAATTTAAAACAGAAGTAAACACTCCTTCATGGGAATGGGTAGCTCCTGTTAAAAATGCTGAGTTAGTTGCAAAAATTGCTGAGTTAAGTGAAGCGCAACTTAATGAAGCGTACCAAATAACAGAAAAAGCAGTTCGTTATGAAAAAATTGCTGAAATACGCAATGATGTCGTTGAACAATTACTCGCTGCTGATGAAGAGCTTGATGTACAAGAAGCTAAAGATTTATTCCATGACTTAGAAAAAACTGTAGTACGTGGTCGCATTACTGATGGCAACCCTCGTATTGATGGTCGTGATCCTGAATCTATTCGTGCTTTAGATGTAATGACTGGCGTATTACCACGTACTCATGGCTCTGCTGTATTTACTCGTGGTGAAACTCAAGCTTTAGTTACTGCTACTTTAGGTACTCAACGTGATGCACAACGTATTGATAGTATTTTAGGTGAAAAGACTGATGCATTTATGCTTCATTATAACTTCCCTCCATACTGTGTTGGTGAAACTGGTTTTGTTGGTTCACCTAAGCGTCGTGAAATTGGCCATGGTCGTTTAGCAAAACGTGGCATGTTAGCGGTAATGCCTACTATTGAAGAATTCCCGTACGCTGTACGTGTTGTTTCTGAAATTACAGAGTCTAACGGTTCATCTTCAATGGCTTCTGTTTGTGGTACTTCACTTGCGCTTATGGATGCTGGTGTACCAATTAAAGCTTCTGTTGCCGGTATTGCAATGGGTCTAGTTAAAGAAGGCGAAAAATTTGTTGTTCTTTCTGATATTTTAGGTGATGAAGATCACTTAGGTGATATGGACTTTAAAGTTGCTGGTACTACAGGCGGTATTACTGCTTTACAAATGGATATCAAAATTGAAGGTATCACGCAAGAAATTATGCAAATTGCATTAAATCAAGCAAAAGCGGCACGTACTCATATTTTAGCCGTAATGGATGAAGCAATTGCTGGACACAGAAATGAAATTTCTGAATTTGCACCACGTATTCATACAATTAAAGTAAGCCAAGATAAAATTCGTGACATTATCGGTAAAGGTGGCGCAACTATTCGTCAACTTACAGAAGAAACAGGCACTACAATCGAAATTGATGATGATGGTACTGTGAAAATTGCTGCTACTTCTGGTGAGCAAGCAGATGATGCTATTAACCGCATTAAAGCGTTAACTGCTGAAATCGAAGTAGGTACACTGTATACGGGTAAAGTTGTACGAATCGTTGATTTTGGTGCGTTTGTTAATGTTTTACCAGGTAAAGATGGTTTAGTACATATTTCACAAATCTCAGAAGAGCGTGTTAGTAACGTAAGTGATGTATTATCTGAAGGTCAAGAAGTGAAAGTTAAAGTACTAGAAGTTGATCGTCAAGGTCGCGTACGTTTAAGTATTAAAGAAGCAATGGAAAAACCAGCAGAAGAAACTCCTGCTGCTGAGTAATTCTATTTATTAACTTAGACTATTTCACTTACAATTTAGTCTATTAAAAAGGAGCCTTTTGGCTCCTTTTTTGTTTCTAAATCAAGTACAATCATAATCACGCGATAATTTAATTTCTATTTCTAAGGCAAATTAGTGAATTTATCCTTTACTGAATTCAAGTCCAAACTATTAATATTGGCTATTGTTAGTTGCATGGTATTACTTACCCAAGGGTGTTCATCATTAGGTAACGCTAATAATTCCCTGAACTCCTCTTCGATAAATCAATTGGTAATTGCAGAGCCTTTGGCCATCAATTTTAAAAGTGAAATTGCTATTGCTCGTTTATCTGAGGTGCTTAACCGTGTAAAAATTACAGATGAACAAAAAGCACAAATTCATTATGATCGCGGTGTATTATTCGATAGTGTAGGTTTGCGCTCTTTAGCACGATTGGATTTTTCTCAGGCTTTACAACTAAAGCCTAACTTGATCGACGCTTATAACTTTTTGGGCATACACTTCACTCAGTTAAGAGAGTTTTCTCAAGCCTATGAACAGTTTGATTCTGTGTTAGAGCTGGCACCTGAACATGAATATGCACATTTAAACCGTGGTATTGCGCTTTATTATGGTGGTAGACCTAGTTTAGCTGCGCAAGACTTTACTGATTTTCATTATCAACAAAATGATGACCCTTATCGGTTGTTGTGGTTATATTTAGCTGAGCATAATGTAGATCCTGTATCAGCAAAATCAATGTTAAGAGAAAGATCAAGCTTAGTTGATGATAGAACATGGGCTAAACAAGTCATTCACTTATATTTAGGTGACATTAGTCAAGCGCAGTTCGTGAGTGAATTAACAAGGAATATTCAATCAAATAAAGCGTTAACTGATAGGTTATGTGAAGCTTACTTTTACTTGGGGAAATATAATCAAATTATGGGCTTTGATGGTGCTGCCGCTAACTTTTTTAAACTATCGTTAAGCACTAATGTTTATGAGTTTGTTGAGCACCGTTATGCCAAGCTTGAATTAGACTTGATGCGCTCTGCAAATACAACAGCAGTAGAAGAAGATGAATTGTAAAATGATCTGAATGTAGACAATCTAATAAATTGAATTGATAAATGATAATCAAAAAAATTATGATGGGCTTGTTGATAATGCTGCTAAGTGGCTTATCGACTAGCTCATTTTTTTTAAATGATTATTTGACCAAAATTATTATTAAAAATGAACATACTGAGTCTCAATTAAATTTTGCTATTGCACATAATAATTTTTCAGCACTAAATTTTATGTGGAAAAATGCAATATTGCATAGTGAACAATGGCTTTATTATGGAAAAGAGGTAGCTAAAACCCAAGGTGAGGCGGCTTATCAGCTTGCCGTTTATTATCAAACCAAACCAGATCCTGAGCCTAAAAAAATGATCTTTTGGTATGAAAATGCCATTAGACTTCAATATTCCAAGGCCTCAATAGCATTAGCGCAATACTATTTTCAACGCGATAAATTAGCGATGGCAACGCAAATCATTACGTTAGTACCTATTGAGGAGCTAACCAACTTAAAGGTAAGTGCGATTGTTTTGAAAATTAATATCGCGATTAACTTAGGGAATGTAGCTATTGTTAATAAGTTAATTGAGCAGTATATGGCGCTGTTACAAAAAACTGAAGCGGGACAGCTATTACTGGCTGATATTTATCGATATCAAGTATTATTTAGCGTTTCGCCAACTAGCCATGTAAAAATATTATCTCCCAGTTGCGATAATAGTATTCAATTGTTTGCGACTAATTTAAAACACTTAAAACGGCTTGAAAAAATCATTACCACTTTTAAAGAGCAAAGCTTAAGTCATGCTGTTTGTTTTACACCAATTCGTTATATACCAATAAATGAACTTGATTGTAATAATAATTCTAAAAGGGCTATTACTTGTAACGAAATACAATGGGAGTTAACTGCTAAAACTGTTAATACGCGTTATGTGGGGTTAATGCTACCAAAAGGTGGAGCTAATGTTCATTTGGGCATGCTATATTTTGATGCACAAGATAGTGTCGACGTCTTTGCGCATGAAATAAGTCATTTATTGGGGTTTGTTGACGAATACGCTTTGACACCTAAACATAGTATATGTCAGCAACCACAACAAGAGATATTTTCACAAAATATTTCCGTCTTAAAGAATCGTTATCTAGGGGATCGAAAGGCGGTTCGCGTTAAGGTATTAAAGCAGTTAGCATGGGGGGAATACATTAATGATAACACACCTATTTTACAAGAGGTTGTAGGAGTAACTGGCGAGGAGCTTTGGCAGCTTGGAACCCCAAAAGAATTTTCTCATCAAATCGGCGTATTTCATGCTAAAACATGCGATAACTCATTAGCGAGCTATAATAACTTTAGCGCATTTAAGAGCGTTTCTCAGCGAACTAAATTACAATACTTTGCACTAAACTTCCCTGAAATTTATCGAAAACTCTTACAAGAAAAGTTAATGGAATATAGAATGCCTAGCTTTCATTATAATATTGCATTAGCTTATTTTAACCAATCAGCAACAAATAATAAGTTTATTGAACAAGCTCATTATTGGATGGAAAAGGCAAAAATTTGGAGTGATAATGTTGAGAAAAAAGGTGGATTTTAAGATAAACCGACTATTTACTTAGTTTTTAGGCTATTACTTAAGCGGAGTTACTATCGGCTTTATAGATAATTTCGTTATATTATTTTCAACTGTAGTACTGTCGAGAGTATCACTGTGTTTAGAGGGAACCACCTCTATATTTTTTTTTATTGTTGCAGTAGGCCACATAGTATAATTTTGTATATTGCTAGCGGATGAAGCCGTATTGAACAAGTCATCGTTTAGATTTTTTTTTATTGGTTTTTTCTTCATCCTTAAAAACCACGAATATATCGTCATACATTTCTCCGTACAGCCCTATCAATATGCCGGCATTATATATTACTAATGCATAAATAGCCTGTGAAAATTAACTTTTGTCGTCGATAAGATAAGGTATAATCATGACAAAATTATTATCTGATTGCTTTTAGAGGCAGAAACCTAGCAATGAAAAATTTTGAGCCCGAGCAGTTTCGCCAACACTTTCCTCTTATTTATACGAATAAACATATAAACTCGGAAGGTGAATCACACCCATCAATTATTTATTTTGATAATGGCGCAACAACGCAAAAACCTAATACAGTGATTGAGTGTCTTCCTGCTTTTTATCAAAATATAAATGCTAATGTACATCGTGCCTCACATAAGTTGAGTGCTAAGGCAACTCTGGCGTTTGAACAAGCGAGAGAAACGGTTAAGGCCTTTATTAATGCCAAAAGTAATAAAGAAATTATTTGGACAAAAGGTACAACTGAAAGTATAAACTTACTAGCATCGAGTTTAGGCAGAAAAGTACTTGGTTTAGGTGATGAAATAATTTTAGCTGTGAGTGAACATCACGCGAATATTGTACCTTGGCAAATAATTGCTGAGCAAACAGGCGCATCAATAAAGGTTTTATCGCTTGATGCTGCAGGTAGGGTAGATCTTAATAAATTTGATAAATTGTTAACGAAACAAACGAAAATTGTTTGTTGTGCACATGTTTCTAACGTTATTGGTAAAATAAACCCAATAGCGGATATGATAACAAAAGCAAAAACTGTTGGTGCTATTACGGTTATAGATGGAGCACAAGCCATTGCTCATTTTCCCATTGATGTACAAGAATTAAATTGTGATTTTTATGTTTTTTCTGCGCATAAAATGTATGGTCCTACAGGTGTGGGAGTACTTTATGGTAAAGAAGCTTTGCTAGAGATGATGCCACCCTATCAGTCAGGCGGTGAAATGATCAAAAGCGTGAGTTTAGATAAACCAACTACTTTTAATTCATTGCCATTTAAGTTTGAAGCGGGGACGCCAAATATCGCCGGTGTTGTGGCTTTTGCAGAAGCTATTCATTTTATTAATCAATTCAATCATGATGACATCACTAAATATGAACAGCAATTAGCTCAGTATTGCTATCAAGCATTAAAACAAGTGCCCAGCGTTAAGTTCATTGTTGAAAATGCTCCTGATATTCCTGTTATCGCTTTTACGGTTGAAGGACAGCATAACCATGACATAGCGACAAGTCTTGACAGTTATGGTGTTGCTATTCGTAGTGGACATCACTGTGCAATGCCATTAATGGAATATTTACATGTTTCAGGTTGTTTACGGGTATCGCTGGCCGCGTATAATACTTTTGATGAAATAGATTACTTTATTAAGACATTAATTAAAGTGATCTATCAAGAAAAACAAAACGTTTTAGTTGAAGAATATCAGAAAAAACCTTTGATTCAGCATACTCAAAGTACTGAAATAAAAAATAAATTTTCAACAATAAAAAGCTGGGATTCTCGCCATCGTGAAATTATGTTGCTAGGAAAAACACTACAACGTATGGATAAAAGCTTGAGAAATGAGCAAAGTTTAATTAGTGGTTGTGAAAGCTTAGCTTGGCTTATTGCTAATAAAAATTCACAAGGTTTATTCAGTTTTCAAGCCGATAGTGACGCTAAAATAATTCGAGGTTTATTAGTTATTGTACTTTCCGCTTTTAACGATAAATCAGCATTAGAAATAAAAACTTTTGATATTGAAGAATTCTTTGAAAGTCTAGGTTTGCTACAGCATTTAAGTCCTTCTCGGGGGAATGGTGTATTAGCCATAGTAGATAAAATAAAAACACTTACTCAGTAGTTACTGTTTTAATTGTTCTGTCTTAGTAACTACTGAAAAGTTGTGTTTAAACGTGTTATTTACCACCATTTTTAATGATTTCGCGTGCCATTTCGTCTGCAATTAAACCTGTAGGTTTATTTTGCTTGTCGGCTTTATTAAAAACATCAAGTAAGGTGGAATAAATTTCCTCTACCTTTTTAGTGGCTCTTTCAATACTATAGTTTTCTTCAAAGGAAACATTGATTATGCCGCCGGCATTTATAACATAATCAGGTGCATATAAAATACCGTGATCAACTAATGCTTGATCATGGCGTGGTTCAGCAAGTTGGTTGTTAGCACAACCGGCGATTATTTTGGCTTTTATACGTTTAATGGTGTCATCATTAATGCTAGCACCCAGTGCACATGGCGCATAAACATCAACATCTTGGTCATATATTTCAGTTAAACTCACTACCGTGGCATCAAGCTCACTGGCGGCTTTATTTAATGCATCTTGATTGATATCAGTGACAATAAGTTTTGCACCTGCTTGATGTAAATGCTCACATAAACCATATCCAACACTTCCTAAGCCCTGTACAGCAACTTTAAGCCCATTTAAATCGTCACGGTTAAACTTATGTTTAACACAAGCTTTAATACCTAAAAACGTGCCTAAGGCGGTAAAAGGAGAAGGATTACCACTTTTTCCTTCGGTCCCTGTTACAAAAGGTGTCACTGTATTGGTCATAGCAATATCTTTTGTCGTTATATTGACATCTTCGGCACTTAAGTAACGGCCGTTTAATCTATTTAATGCTTCACCAAAAGCTTTAAAAAGTGCTTCTGACTTTAATGACTTAGCATCCCCAATAATAACGGATTTACCACCACCCATCTTTAAGCCTGCCATGGCATTTTTGTACGTCATACCTTTAGATAAGCGTAAAACATCCACGAGTGCTTCTTCATCATTAGCATAATCCCACATTCTACAACCACCGATTGCAGGGCCAAGATTAGTATTGTGAATAGCAATTATGGCCTTAAGCCCTGAATTATCATCACTGCAAAAAACAACTTGTTCATGGTTATCAAAATCAGCTAGATCAAAAAAAGCCATTTACCTATTTCCTTGTATTTATGAAAGAATATTTAACTGTTCGAACTCTATCACTTCATAATTATAGGCACTAGTAGAGGCAAGTTTATTGTCTGGCATATTCTTAGGTCAAAGTGTTCATTTATTGGTACAGAAGCTTCAAGGGAGAGTATTAGCTCAGTTCTACAAAATTATTACTCGCTTGTTCTGGCTAAAGCATTACACTGCGGCGTTACTCTAGTTTATTTATCTTACAAAAAATAAGCTTATGAATTAATGACACTGTATTACGACATGTTTGTTTCTTTCGATTTTGGAGTTAATAAAGCTATTTAAAATGAGTGTACGTTTAGTGACCTAAAGATATAAAAGAAGATGTCTCTTTTATTTCTTAGAAACTTGCATTTAAATAATAGGAATCGCCTTATTTATGCTTTATGAGCATTGCTAAGGGATTATAAGTTTATGGTGATTTAATAATACTTCAAATGGTACGGGTCAAG
>NZ_JAHKQD010000047.1:276328-288757 GCF_018860915.1 Colwellia sp. C2M11 | reverse complement strand
CATTTAATCGTTCAAAAAAACACCTAAAACAAGCTGATTTCCCCCTAACCTACCAACACGCGCCAAGCCTGCTTGAATCAAGTGCCGTAATGAAAGGTAATATTCACGTATGTTCATCAGGATGATGGCAAAGGCAACGCAGCACATGGATGCCCGTTCAGCGCTGTTACGTCGAAGATATTGCCTTGAATGGAGGATGACACTTGATTAGCAGCTCCGAGGGAGTCCAGAGGGATGCCGGAGGCAGTATCCCTTTGGGTGCTGTCGCCACCGCGACAACTATAAATGGGAGTAAATAAGACGTGGGTATGTACCTAACCCCATTCATTAATGCACATGTTTCTAATTACCTATTTAAAATATCACTATATTGTATTACATTGAAGCTTGTAGAAAGCAGCAGTTTAAGGAACTTAATTGATAGTCGATGTAAAAAAAATTAGCACAAGTGCATTATGGGGAAATAGATTAATTAACTTATCAGGTATATTAACTCCCATAGTTGGTATAATAGTTGACTACTCAGGAAAGGTTATTGAGATCAAAAACCCTATTCAATATGCTATTTTTATTCATTTTAAAAATAATGCATTATGGTTATACATAGCACTCGGTGTAACATTCATCATTGGATGGGTTATATCTAAGAATGGAAAGTTAATATGTTATAAAGCATTACAAAAATTAATAGATAAATTGCAATTTATTGCCTTTCCTAACTTTCAAAATGATGTAACAGCATCGCACAGAGTAACTTTGTTTAAATATGAGAAAAAGTGTACACAAAGGTACCCTTTGTGGAACCTTTACAGATGGCATGTTGCTAACAAAGAAGGCAAAGGAAAAAATTCAGGTTGGCTTGTTCCTATTTTGAGATCAGGTCTACATACAAAAAATACCAAAACTGTATTTTGTGTTAGCAATGATTCAAGACAAAAAACGGAAGGTGTAGCTGGGCAAGGATGGAAAAGAGGTGCTAAGCTTTCTTTATCAAACCTACCATTGATAACTAAATCAAGTGGTACAACGGAAAGATCTAGATATGCACAATTAACAAGTATGCCTGATGACATGGTCTCGCAATATGCAAACAATGATATCCCTTTGTCTCGTAGCATAGTATCTTTACCTTTAATGGATTGTCATGGGGAACATTGGGGGCTAATAGTTGTCGATAGTACTGAGCCTGATGGTATTGATGAACAAGAGCTAGATTCTGCTTATCGAGCGATTATCGAACCGATGGGAATTTTAATTGAGGAGTTAGGGTGATGAGTCAATGGATAAATACTGATGTGTCAGCGTTATCAGAACTAAAAAGCCAACCTAAAGACGCAGGAAAATTAAAAGTAATGTTATCCCCTTATGATGTTCCTGAGGCTATTCGTGCTTACCATGAAAACAGACAACTTATAATTGAATTTAGGTATATATCTATTAGCGAAGAAAGAACATTAGCAAATGGTGAAAATGGTATTAAATTCGAATTAGGAGTTAAAACCAAACGAATTTATAAAATATTTGTATCTGAAGATGTAATTGAAAATAATGATGGTATTTCTATTACTAATGGTGAAGTAAAAACGATTAAAAGCCGTAACATCTTTAGCTCTATAGATAAATTCATTGATCAACAAGAAAACTTTAAAAATAAATATCAAGCAGCAAAAAGTGCAGTCAAAACTTACAAATCTCAAATTAAAGAAATTGCATTTAACTAAACTTATAATTATTAAAACAAAAAACCCGCTAGAAGCGGGTTTTTATTAAGAATAACAGTTTGCAATCAAAAGCTGACTACCAACCTGTTTTCTCTTTAAGTGCATTGCCAATTTCAGCTAAAGAACGAACAGTTTTAACACCAGCCGCTTCTAATGCTGCAAATTTTTCATCAGCAGTACCTTTACCGCCAGCGATAATTGCGCCAGCATGACCCATACGCTTACCTTCTGGTGCAGTAACACCAGCAATGTAAGATACAACAGGTTTAGTAACATTAGCTTTAATATATTCCGCAGCTTCTTCTTCAGCAGTACCACCAATTTCACCAATCATTACAATTGCTTCAGTTTGTGGATCGTTTTGGAACATTTCTAAAACGTCGATGAAGTTAGTACCTGGGATAGGGTCACCACCAATACCTACACAAGTAGATTGGCCAAAACCAGCATCAGTAGTTTGTTTAACGGCTTCGTACGTTAATGTACCAGAACGTGAAACAATACCTACTTTACCAGGCTTATGAATGTGACCAGGCATGATACCAATCTTAGTCTCGCCCGGAGTAATAACACCAGGACAGTTAGGACCAATCATACGAACGCCTGATTGCTCAAGCTTAGCTTTAACGTCAACCATATCTAAAGTTGGAATACCTTCAGTGATAGTAACGATAAGCTCGATGCCTGCATCAATAGCTTCTAAAATAGCATCTTTACAGAACGGAGCAGGAACATAGATAACTGTTGCTGTTGCGCCAGTTGCTTCTACTGCATCACGTACTGTGTTAAATACTGGTAGGCCTAAATGCGTTTGACCGCCTTTACCTGGGCTTACGCCACCAACCATTTGTGTACCGTATTCAAGAGCTTGTTCTGAATGGAAAGTACCTTGACCACCAGTGAAACCTTGACAGATAACTTTAGTATCTTTGTTAATTAATACAGACATTATTTGCCCTCCGCAGCTGCTACAACTTTTGTTGCTGCATCAGTTAATGATTCAGCAGCAATGATGTCTAAGCCAGAATTTTTAAGAACTTCACGACCTAATTCAGCATTAGTACCTTCTAAACGTACAACAACAGGAACTTTAACGCCTACTTCTTTAACCGCGCCGATAATACCTTCAGCAATCATGTCACAACGAACGATGCCACCAAAGATGTTAACTAAAACCGCTTTAACGTTGTCGTCAGAAAGAATGATTTTAAATGCTTCAGAAACACGTTCTTTAGTAGCACCACCACCAACATCTAAGAAGTTAGCTGGCTTGCCGCCGTGTAAGTTAACGATATCCATAGTACCCATTGCTAGGCCTGCACCGTTAACCATACAACCTACGTTGCCATCTAAAGCTACATAGTTTAATTCATATCTTGCAGCATGCGCTTCACGTTCATCTTCTTGAGATGGATCGTGGAAAGCACGCATTTTAGGTTGACGGTATAAAGCATTACCATCAATACCAATTTTACCATCTAAACAATGAAGATTACCTTCGTCAGTAATAACTAACGGGTTGATTTCTAATAAGGCGAAATCAAAGTCTTCAAACATTTTAGCTAGACCTAAAAAGATCTTAACAAATTGCTTCATTTGTGTAGGGTTTAAACCTAACTTGAAACCTAATTCGCGAGCTTGGTATGGTTGTGCGCCAACAAGTGGATCGATTTCAGCTTGGTGAATTAACTCTGGAGTTTCTTCAGCAATCTTCTCAATATCAACACCGCCTTCTGTAGAAGCCATAAATACTACTTTACGACTTGCGCGATCGACAACAGCACCAAGGTATAATTCGTTAGCGATATCTGTACAGCTTTCTACTAATATTTTAGCAACCGGCTGTCCATTTTCGTCTGTTTGGTAAGTAACTAAATTCTTACCTAACCAGTTTTGAGCGAAATCTTTAATTTCGTCTTTAGATTTAACTAGTTTAACACCACCAGCTTTGCCGCGTCCCCCCGCGTGTACTTGAGTTTTAACAACCCACATAGTGCCGCCAATTTTATCAGCAGCCTCTGCAGCTTCTTGAGGTGTATCGCAAGCGAAACCTTCAGAAACTGGTAACCCATATTCAGCGAATAATTGTTTCGCTTGATATTCGTGCAAATTCATGGTGTTTTATCCATTTATCTGTAAATGAAAGCTATTGAAACTTTTTTATTTATTAAAATTATAAAAATTTACAAAAGCCAAGGAAAAGTCGACTAATTATAATACAAAAGCTCTAATGACGGTAGTCAAAAGAGCTAATACTATAGTCTACTTAATTACTGTTTTCGTTACTCAAAAACATATAGCTAATATCTATACATCTAAAAGTAAACGAGCTGGATCTTCAAGTAACTCTTTAATAGTCACTAAGAAACCAACTGATTCTTTACCATCAATCAAGCGATGATCATATGAAAGAGCTAAATACATCATAGGAAGTATTTCAACTTTTCCATCAACCGCCATAGGTCTATCTTGGATCTTATGCATGCCCAAAATAGCTGCTTGTGGTAGGTTTAGAATTGGTGTAGAAAGCAATGAACCAAATACGCCGCCATTAGTAATGGTAAAGTTACCACCCGTCATGTCTGCCATTGAAAGCTTGCCATCACGACCTTTAAGCGCTAAGTCGCGGATACCATTTTCGATACCAGCCATGCTTAATTGGTCTGAATCACGTAATACTGGTGTAACTAAACCACGAGGAGTAGAAACAGCAATAGAGATATCGAAGAAGTTATGATAAACAATATCATCACCATCAATTGATGCATTTACAGCAGGGTAACGTTTAAGTGCTTCTGTTACTGCTTTTACGTAAAAAGACATAAAGCCTAAACGTGTATCATGCGTTTTCTCGAAAATATCTTTATATTGCTTACGTAAATCCATAATTGGCTTCATGTTAACTTCGTTGAACGTTGTTAACATAGCTGTTGAATTTTTCGCTTCTAATAAACGCGTTGCAATTGTTTTACGTAGACGTGTCATTGGTACACGTTTTTGACTACGCTCACCAAGGTCTTGTGGTACAGGTGCTGCTTTTGCAGGTGCAGCTGCTGTGTTCTTCGCTGCAAGTGCTGCTTCAACATCTTCTTTAGAGATACGTCCGCCTTTACCTGAACCAGTAACATCGTTTGCTGATAAACCTTTTTCAGTCATTAAACGACGAACAGATGGGCTAGCTAGTTCATCAGAACTTACCGCTTCATCAGGCGTTGCTGTCGCTGTAGTGCTAGCTGCTGCGCCAGCATTTAGTTCACCAATTTTTTGTGCACCTAATACAGTATCACCTTCAACATGGATTATTTTACCAATAACACCATTGTCTTGCGCTACAACTTCTAGCACTACTTTATCAGTTTCAATATCAACAAGATTTTGGTCAACTGATACCGTATCGCCTTCAGCTACATGCCAAGTGGCTACCGTCGCATCAGCTACCGATTCAGGTAAAACTGGTACAACAATATCAATTACTTTAGCTGCACCGCCACCATTACTAGCTGCTGGAGCTGGAGCCGCATCTGCTTTAGGCGCTGCAGCTTCTGCACCACCTTCAGAGTATGTACCAATAACTTGCTCGCCTAATACAGTAGCACCTTCAATTTGGCTGATATCAGTTAAAACACCATCAGCTGTTGCTGGCACTTCAAGAACTACTTTATCAGTTTCAATATCTACTAATACTTGATCACGGCTAAATTTTTCACCTACTTGTACATGCCAAGTAGCAACTGTTGCATCTGCAACTGATTCAGGTAATACCGGAACTTTTATTTCGGTTGTCATTTTATTTTATTCCTTACAAACTTTTTAGCACTTCACTGTTACTTATCTTTTTAAACAGAGTAAGCAGAAGCTAATGCACTCAATAGTTAATCTAATTTTATCTAACATTAGCGCTTGAGTGACAAGCGCTTGTTATTCACTAATGTTAGTCCAATGTTAACGCTTGAGTGACAAGCGCTTGTTGTTCTTTTACATGTAAAGCCATATAACCTACCGCTGGGGCTGCAGAAGCATTACGTCCAGCATAACTTAAATAAGTTGCATCAGGGATAGCTGCTCTAAAGTGATGTTGCGAACAGTACCAAGCACCTTGGTTTTGCGGCTCTTCCTGACACCAAACAAATTGCTTCACATGCTGATAATCTTTAATCGCATCTTTAAGCTCTTTCTCTGGGAATGGATATAGCTGTTCTATACGAACAATTGCAATATTATTTAACTCATTTTTACGACGTTGTTCAAGTAGTTCGTAATAAACCTTACCACTACAGAATACAACACGCTCTACTGCCTTCGGATCTAACTCGTCTATTTCACCGATTACATTTTTAAATTCACCTGTAGCAAGCTCTTCCATAGAAGATACTGCTAATGGATGACGTAATAATGATTTAGGTGACATTACAACTAATGGACGACGCATTGGACGAACAACTTGACGACGCAGCATATTAAATACTTGCGCAGGTGTTGATGGCACACATACTTGCATATTGTGGTCAGCACAAAGTTGTAAGAAACGCTCTAAACGGGCTGATGAATGCTCAGGACCTTGTCCTTCGTAGCCATGTGGCAATAACATAGTTAAACCACATAAACGACCCCATTTTTGTTCACCTGAACTAATAAACTGATCGAAAACTACTTGTGCACAGTTAGCAAAATCACCAAATTGTGCTTCCCAAATAGTTAAACCGGCTGGTTCAGCTGTCGTGTAGCCATATTCAAACGCTAACACTGACACTTCTGATAATACTGAATCATGTACATCAAAAGGACCTTGGCCTTCACGGATATTTTGTAACGGTAAATAAGTCGACGCATCTTCTTGGTTATGTAAAACAGCATGACGATGGAAGAAAGTACCACGGCCTGAATCTTGTCCTGTAATACGAACTCTTTGTCCTGAGTCAACAATAGAAGCATAAGCGATATTTTCAGCCATCCCCCAATCTATTAACTTTTCACCTGTTGCCATTTTCATGCGATCATCGTAGATCTTTTTAACACGAGAATGTACTGGGTGATCTTCAGGATAAGAAGAAACCTTAACAGCTAGTTCTTTCAACTTATCAACGCTAACTTCAGTATCGTAGTCATCATCCCACTCATGACCAAGATAAGGTGTCCAGTCAACTGAATGTGCAGTCATTGGACGCCATTGCTCTACAGTACATTGACCTTCATCAAGCAATTTTCGATAGTATGACGTTAACTCATCAATTTTATTTTTGTTTAAGCTACCTTCAGCGATCAATTTATCTGCATATAATTGACGTGGCGTGGCATGCTTTTTAACAATCTTATACATTAATGGCTGTGTAGCACTTGGCTCATCAGCTTCATTATGACCATGACGACGGTAACAAACTAAATCGATAACAACATCACGTTTAAATTCATTACGGTAATCTAGTGCTATTTGTGTTGCTAAAATTACCGCTTCTGGATCATCACCATTAACATGAAGAATTGGTGCCTGAACCATTTTAGCAATTTCTGTACAGTATTCACCTGAACGAGTATCTTGTTCTTTTGAAGTAGTAAAACCTACTTGGTTATTAACTACAATACGTACAGTACCACCTACTTTAAATGCACGCGCTTGCGACATATTAAAGGTTTCTTGTACAACACCTTGACCTGCAATAGCAGAATCACCATGAATGGTAATAGGTAAAACTAAGTCACCTTGGTTGCCGCCACGTCTATCTAAACGTGCTCTTACGCTACCAATAACAACAGGGTTTACAATTTCAAGATGAGAAGGGTTAAACGCTAACGCTAAATGCACATTACCACCAGGGGTAACAAAATCAGAAGAATAGCCTTGATGATACTTAACATCACCTGAGCCTAATATTCCGTCGTGCTTTCCGCCAAACTCATCAAATAATTTTGATGGGTTTTTGCCCATAACGTTAACTAAAACATTTAAACGGCCACGATGAGCCATACCCATTATTACTTCTTTCGTACCAGCAGCGCCAGCACGAGTAATAAGTTCCTTCAACATAGGAACAAGTGCATCACCGCCTTCTAGAGAAAAGCGTTTAGCACCTGGAAATTTAGCACCTAGATATTTTTCTAAGCCATCAGCTGCAATCAAGCCTTTTAGAATTTCAGTTTTTTCATCAACCGATAACTTCGGTACAGACTGTACAGATTCTAAACGATTTTGTAACCAACGTTTTTCATCTGTTGAAGTAATGTGCATATACTCTGCGCCAACTGAACCACAATAGGTTTTTTTCAGCACTTTGTATAACTCACCTAACTTCATTGAGTCTTGACCAACATCTAATGAGCCGACATTATATTCTTTGTCGAAATCATTTTCTGATAGGTCATGATGAGAAAGCTGTAAATCACGGACTTTATCACGTTGCCATAATCCTAATGGATCTAGATTGGCGTTTTGATGACCACGAACTCTAAAAGCATTGATAAGTTGTAAAACTTTAACTTGCTTGGCGTCGCCGCCACTCGTAACAACTTGTTTTTTTTGTTGTTTAGCTAAAACTTTAAACTCTTCGCGTATAGCGCTGTGGCGATATTCCACATCACTACCTTCAACTTTAGGAAGTTCTGAAAAGATTTCTCGCCATTCTGCAGATACAGAGGCAGAGTTATCTAGGTATGATTCGTACAATTCTTCAATATAAACGATGTTGCCACCGTTTAAGTGGGAAGACTCTAGCCAAGCCTTCATTACACCTTCTGGCATTGCCTTTTCCTTGCTGGGGTAAAGCAAAAAATAAATAATCGCGTTATAAAATACGATTACGGTTAAATTGTAATATTACGTATTTATTCAAGAAAATACATAAAAAACTTTATAACGGGTAATAGTTAACGTTAAAGCTAACTATTACCACTATACGTTAATTTAAGCAGTTAAACAGCACGACTTAATAGCATAGATTTAATATGGCCAATGGCTTTAGTTGGGTTTAATCCTTTTGGACAAACATCAACACAGTTCATTATGCCATGACAACGGAATACACTATATGCATCTTGTAAACCATCTAAACGTTCTTCTGTAGCAGTATCACGGCTATCAATTAAAAAGCGATAAGCATGTAATAAGCCAGCAGGTCCGATAAACTTATCAGGATTCCACCAGAAAGACGGACAAGATGTAGAACAACAAGCACATAAAATACACTCATAAAGACCATCTAATTTATCACGTTCTTCAATAGTTTGTATATTTTCACGCGCTGGTTGTTGAGCATCGTTAATTAAATACGGTTTAATCTTTTCATATTGCGCGTAAAACTGGCTCATATCAATAATTAAATCACGTACTACCGGTAAACCAGGTAAAGGACGTAAAATAATTTTACTAGACTTTAACTCTGATAATGGCGTAATACAAGCTAAGCCATTTTTACCATTCATGTTTAAACCATCTGAACCACAAACACCTTCACGACATGAACGACGGAATGATAAGCTTGTATCTTTTTCTTTTAACAGAATAAGTGCATCAAGTACCATTAAATCAGAGCCGTCAGGAATTTCTAACTCATACTCTTTCATGTATGGCTGAGCATCTACATCAGGATTATAACGGTAAATCGAAAATAACTGTTTCATACCAATTACTCCTTAGTAAACACGTGCTTTCGGTGGGAAAGCTTCGCGGTGAACAGGTTTCATATTAACATCACGCTTAGACATAGCACCAGTTTCAGGCGTGAAAATAGAATGGCATAACCAATTTTCATCATCACGTTCTGTAAAATCTTGTCTTGCATGTGCGCCACGAGATTCAGTACGGAAGTTAGCTGCTTTAGCTGAACAATACGCAGTTTCCATTAAGTTATCTAATTCTAAACATTCAATACGTTGAGTGTTAAATTCTGATGACTTATCGTCTAATTTAGCATTTTGAAGACGTTCACGAATTTCAGTTAATTCTTTCATACCTTCAGCCATTGCTTGACCTTCACGGAATACTGAGAAGTTCATTTGCATACACTGTTGTAAATCTTTACGAATCTGTACCGGATCTTCACCTGTTGTTGAAGATTCCCAACGTTTCGAACGTGCTAATGATGCTTCTAAATCAGATTCAGAGGCTTCTTTACCAATTTGACTATCGTTTAAGTAAGTGCCTAAGAAGTTACCTGCAGCACGACCAAATACAACTAAATCAAGTAGTGAGTTACCGCCTAAACGGTTAGCGCCATGTACAGATACACAAGCGATTTCACCTACAGCAAATAAACCTTCAACAATGGTTTCTTTGCCATCAGGACCAATATTAAGTGCCTGACCATTAACATTACACGGTACACCACCCATTTGATAGTGACATGTAGGGATAACTGGAATTGGCTCTTCAGCTGGATCAATATGAGCAAAAGTCTTAGATAAGTCACAAACACCTGGTAAACGTTTGTATAACGTTTCACGACCAAGATGATCAAGTTTAAGCTTGATATGAGGACCATATTGAGGGTGATCACAACCACGACCTTCACGGATCTCGGTCATCATTGAACGAGCAACAACATCACGACCAGCTAAATCTTTAGCATTTGGAGCATAACGCTCCATAAAGCGCTCGCCGTCTTTGTTAAGTAGATAACCACCTTCACCACGACAACCTTCAGTAACTAATACACCTGCGCCAGCGATACCCGTTGGGTGGAACTGCCACATTTCCATATCTTGCATTTGAATGCCAGCACGAAGTGACATACCAACACCGTCACCAGTATTGATGTGAGCATTAGTCGTTGAAGCAAAAATACGACCTGCGCCACCTGTAGCTAATACAGTTGCGCGTGCTTTGAAGTAAACTACTTCACCAGTTTCAATACAAATTGCGGTAGTACCAACAACTGCACCATCACTGTTTTTAACTAAATCTAATGCATACCACTCTGAGTAAACATTAGTTTTGTTTTTAACATTTTGTTGGTACAAACAATGTAATAAAGCATGACCTGTACGGTCAGCTGCTGCTGCTGTACGAGCGGCTTGCTCACCACCAAAGTTTTTAGATTGGCCACCAAAAGGACGTTGGTAAACTTTACCTTCTTCCGTACGAGAAAAAGGTAAACCCATTTTCTCTAATTCGATAACTGACTCAGGGCCAGTTTTACACATATATTCGATTGCGTCTTGGTCACCGATATAATCAGAGCCCTTAACCGTATCATACATATGTTGTTCCCAATGATCTTCATGAGCGTTACCTAAAGCTACGGTAATACCACCTTGAGCAGATACTGTATGAGAACGAGTTGGAAAAACTTTAGAAATCAAGGCACAAGATTTGCCTGACTCTGAAATTGCTAATGCAGCGCGCATACCTGCGCCGCCTGCGCCAATAACAATGGCGTCAAATTCACGAATTGGAACGCTCACTTACACACCCCACACAATTGAAAAGCCAAACACTACGTAGGCTAATAACAAAACTGAAAAGAAAAATTGCAGTGCACCACGCAAAAATGCTGGCTTGATGTAATCTGACAATACTTGCCAAACACCAATTTTAGCGTGCACAAGTAACGCGAGTAGCGCTAACATTGTTGCAACTTTTACACTCATACAAGCAAAAAACCCTTGCCATAAATCATAAGTAACAGTTGGTGTTACTATAAAAAATCCAGCAATAAGTAAGGTGTATAGCACAAGAATAATTGCACTAGCTCTTAGAAGAATAAAATCATGTACGCCATTACGGCCTACTGATGCGACGACACTTACCATAACCAAACTCCTATTGCTGCCGATACAGCTAACCAAATAATCATAATCAATTTGGCACTTGCATTACCCGAGACTAACTCTTCAAAGTGACCTAAATCCATTAACAAGTGACGAACACCCGCTAATAAATGGTAAGTCAGCGCAGAAAGGCAGCCGAAAATAATAAATTTAAAGAAAAAGCCATCAAGACATTCTTGAATACTGGCAAATCCTTCAGCAGAAGAAAGAGAGGTAGAAAGCGTTAGCAATAAGATACCGATAGCAAATACCATAATCACACCGGAAATTCGGTGAAGAATTGAAGCATTAGCTGACGGATGCATCTTGATTGTAGTTAGATCTAGGTTTACAGGACGTTGTTTTTTCACAATTGTTGCCTAAAGAGCTCGAAAGCCTTCAACTTTTATTATTGTTACTCATGAACTACCTTTTAGAATATTAGTATTCTTACATTTGAATACACAAATAGAATACTAATAGAGATTACTAAAGAAGTAATTCCCGAAATGAACGGTAACTGCTTTTTATTAATAAAAATAATCTATTATTACTTATAGAGTTAACCGAACCGCATAATAATAGCGAACTTAGTCTACTTTGGCTAAGTAATTCAATTAATACTTTAGTAAAAGAAGAAATTATTTTTATTATTAAAATAACCTCAAACTTAACAAGACATTTATTGTTTACATTCTTATTAAAGCCACGAAATATAAAAAACACTTACAGAACGGATTGATTATATAGTTGATAATACATAAATTCAATTTTCCTATAACAATAAAAATTTGTAATTTTTTAAATCAACCTTATTCACGGTTAATTATTATACAATTTTATCAGCAGCTACAAACTTTAGTCGAATGGCTATTACATTTTAATTACAAATTGAGGTAGAATGTCGGCTGTTCAATTTACCCAAGTTAAGTATAAATACTGATTGTTATTTCTTAATTATTTTAAATAA
>NZ_JAHKQD010000047.1:0-276123 GCF_018860915.1 Colwellia sp. C2M11 | reverse complement strand
TTATTTAAAATAATTAAGAAGATGATCGGAACTCAAAATTGTAAATTTTAAAAATTATAGGGGATAAACATATGGCTGAATCTAAAGCCTTGCTAAGTATTGACGGCAAAGAAGTTGCTGAACTGCCTGTTCTTAAAGGCACTGCAGGTACCGATGTAATAGATATTAGAACCTTAGGTAGTCACGGTTATTTCACTTATGACCCTGGCTTTTTAGCTACGGCATCTTGTGAGTCATCAATCACATTTATTGATGGTGGCAAAGGTATTTTGCAGCATCGCGGATATCCTATTGATAACCTTGCTAAAGAAGCTGATTATCTAGAAGTTTGCTATATCCTTCTTAATGGCGAAGCGCCAAACAAAGAACAATATGAAGAGTTTAAAGTAATCATTACTAACCATACAATGGTTCATGAAAAAATAGCTCATTTCTTCCATGGTTTCTTACCTGACGCTCACCCAATGGCTATGCTTTGTGGTGTAGTTGGTGCTCTATCTTCTTTCTATCACAGTGATTTAGACATTAATGATGCAGAACAACGTCATCGTAGTGCTCACCGTTTAATTGCTAAAATGCCTACCATTGCGGCAATGGCTTATAAGTATAGCGTAGGACAACCTTTTGTTTATCCACGTAACGATTTAACTTATGCTGAAAACTTCTTACACATGATGTTTTCTGTGCCTGCTGAAGAATATAAAGTAAACCCTATCATTGCTAAAGCAATGGACAGAATTTTTACTTTACATGCAGACCATGAGCAAAACGCTTCAACGTCTACAGTACGTTTAGCTGGCTCTTCTGGTGCTAACCCTTATGCATGTATTGCAGCGGGTATTGCTTCTTTATGGGGCCCTGCACATGGTGGCGCTAACGAAGCATGTTTAACTATGCTTGAAGAAATTGGTGATATTTCTCGCGTTGATGAATATGTATTAAAAGCTAAAGATAAAGACGATTCATTCCGTTTAATGGGCTTTGGACATCGTGTTTACAAAAACTTCGACCCACGCGCTACAGTAATGCGTGAAACGTGTCATGAAGTACTAGCTGAATTAGGCATCAATGATCCATTGTTAGACGTTGCTATGGCACTTGAAAAAGTGGCATTAGAAGACGAATACTTTGTTCAAAGAAAACTTTACCCTAACGTAGATTTCTACTCAGGTATTATTCTTAAAGCAATCGGCATCCCTACAAGCATGTTTACTGTTATATTTGCTATGTCTAGAACTGTTGGTTGGATTGCTCACTGGGATGAGATGTTATCTCAACCAGGTCAAAAAATTGGTCGTCCTCGTCAAAAATACACCGGTGAAATTGATCGTAAATTTACACCTTTATCTAAATAAAAGTATTATTGATGGCTAATATATAGCCAAAATAGAAGATGTAAAATACGAAAAAAGGTAGCATTTGCTACCTTTTTTTATTGTTAATAATTAAAAAATACCTTTTTATTACGATAACAACCCAGTCAAAAAAGTCTATTTTTTAAACAAAATTAAAACAAAAAAGGAGTAAATACTCTACTCTAGTCATTCACAGTAACAATACTAATTATTCATACAACTTATGAAGAAAGTAGAGTTTTTAGTCTAAAAAGTATTGTTTCAATATAAATTTCTCTTATATTTTTGCCTTAAATTTATCACTTCACTATAAATCATTAACAAAATACCGCTCAAAAATTTCTTTCATTACGCTTTACTAACCAAATTAGTTTTAACGATAAAGCTTAAGACGTTATAATAATGCCAATTTCGTATCACTTTTTAAGAACAAAATGTCTGATTACTCTCTAAGGTTTGGTGGTATTGCCCGCCTTTATGGTTTACAAGGCGCACAAGTTATCAAAGCATCACACTTTTGCGTTATCGGCATCGGTGGCGTTGGATCTTGGGTAGCCGAAGCACTAGCAAGAAACGGTGTTGGTAATATAACGTTAATTGACCTTGATGATATATGTATTACTAATATCAACCGTCAGATACACGCCTTAAGCGACACCATTGGTGAAAGTAAGGTTGAAGTAATGGCTGAACGTATTAAACAAATTAATCCAGATTGCCAAATTAATGTTATTGAAGACTTTATTACTACTGAGAACTTATCTGAATTACTAAGCAAAGGTTATGATTATGTCATCGATGCTATTGATTCGGTCGATATAAAAACCCGGCTCATTGCTTTTTGTAAACGTAATAAATTACCAATAATTACTATTGGTGGTGCAGGTGGACAAGTTGATCCTAGCAAAATAGCAATTACAGACTTAAGTAAAACGTATCAAGATCCTTTACTGGCCAAAGTGAAAAACCAATTACGCCGAGAGTTTAACTTTCCTCGTTCAGATATTAAAAAGGCCAGTAAAAGAAAGTTTTCTATTGATGCCGTATTCTCCACAGAGCAATTACGCTATCCAACAGAAATTGGAGACGTTTGCTTAGCAAAACCGGATGTTAGTGAGGGAAATAATAGTTCTATGCGACTAGATTGCAGTGGCGGCTTTGGTGCAACCACACATGTTACCGCGACTTTTGCCTTTTTTGCCGTGAGTAAAGCAATAGAAAAGCTATTACAAAAATCGGCTTAAAATCTCAGAAAATTAAAGTTCAGTAATTCATGTATATAGCGCCTTAACTTATCCTTAACAGTTAGCAATAACCCATTATCGCTAACTGTTAATACAACGCATTACAAGCTTTTGTTAAACGATGCAACGGCATCGACCACTTCTCTTGCACCTACTTGAATTTCATTCATGACATTACCGGCATTATTTGACAGTTCTAATGCTTTTTCTGCTTCATTCATACTGGTTTCAATGATTGCCACTGCATTTTCAGTTAACTGCTTATTTTTAGCGACAACACTAATAATTTCTTCGGTTGCGGTGCTTGTGCGCGAAGCCAATAACCTTACTTCATCTGCAACAACAGCAAAGCCACGACCTTGTTCACCTGCCCTAGCAGCTTCAATTGCGGCATTAAGCGCAAGTAAATTAGTTTGATCAGCAATGCCACGAATATTATCTACAAGCTGAGATACTTTCTGTGATTGCTCATCTAATTCAAATATCCCTTTACTGGCTTCACTCATCTGTTGTGAAAGTTGACCCATAGTCTCAATTGTAGAGTTAATAACATTGATAGCATTTAATGTGTCTTCATCTGTTTTACGAGAAACGTCATAGGCAATTTCAGACGTTTTAGCTATCGCTATTTCCCTATTTATTTGCTCTGTGATCACAGTTGCAAACTTGACCACTTTATATAAGTCACCACTATCGTCATGAATAGGATTATAAGATGCTTCAAGCCAAACAACATCTCCATTACTATCAAGGCGCTTAAATCTATCTGAAACAAACTCGCCTCGTTTTAGTCGTTCCCAAAAGACTTTATATTCTTGAGACTTAACAAGCTCTGGCTCACAAAAAATACTGTGATGTTTACCTAGAATTTGATTCTGTTTATATTTAGTACCTTTAAGAAAATTCTCATTTGCGTATAAAATAATACCATCTAGATTAAACTCAATAACAGCCGAAGAACGCGTTAATGCGGCAAGCATATCTTTTTGTGATCGGTATTCTGTAATGGTTTGAGTAAGCTCAGCAGAGTACACGGCAAGCTTTTTTGAGCAAGTTTTAGGTTGGATAATTGTTCGATACCAAATGCTATTATTAGATTTCGACATTAGATGCATTGCACCATGCCAATGAACACCTTTTCTAATAGACTCAAGCATTTTTTTACAAATATCACTGTCTTGTATCTTAGGAGACAGAAACATTTCAATAGGCTTATTAAGGATTTCATGCTCTGCATAGCCACATGATTTTAAGAAAATGTCGTTAACTTCGGTAATGTTTCCTTGAAAGTCTAAGGAAAAAAACGCCATTTCACATTGAAGATCATCTTGAATATCATGAAAGCAATTTAACTCGTGTTCTAACTCTTCTATTCGTGCTAATAGCTTACTTTTACCAAATAACATATATTTTACCCTAATAATGATTATTTTTAATTACATACTCTACACCCTGAGTCGTATTTAATGTAAAGCCACATTAAACATATTATCCATTAAAAGAATAAGTGTAGAAGATAGGTTTATGCTTTACCACACAATTTATAAATTTAAAGCCTTTACACTTGAGGTAATTTAGGAAAAATAGTGGTTTGTTATACCGAAATATAAACAGAGGAATAAAAGAGAGGTGTATTAACGACGTTATTTTCTTATGATTTAACATAGAGTAAACAACGTCATTAATATGTTATGACTTAGCTGTTATGGGTTAGCTATTATTACTTGTACTTGCTAATTGGTTGTTACTACGGCTTAATTTCCCAAAGATTATCTTGTGCAACAAGATCATATAAAACTTCCGCTTTACTAATTAATACTTGAGCAAATTTTTCTTGTTCTTTTTCGCCAGTTTGCAATAACCCTTCGGCTTGCATTTGCCATTTTAATGAAAAATGGCGTGCTGCATCTCTAGCACTACCAGCAACATTGACAGCATTGTAATCACTTGGCAAATCACCACAAATAACCCAATAATAATTACCGTCAAGTGCTTTTAGTTTCCACACCGACATAAAATTCATAAAATAACGACTCTCTTCGGCTGAAACACTATTCGTTACCAGCCCTTGACTCGCTAAATACTTAGTTGCTATTTGATATTGGTCTCTAATCCATTGCTGCTGTTGTTCAACCGTCATTTTTTGTTCTTGTGCCATGATAACCTCTTAATATTTTTAATAATAACGCTAATAAAAGTGAATAAATATCACCTAATCAATCAACTGGTATTGCTCACGTAATATACTGACGATCTCAGCTTTTGGGTTATCACTTAATACAATTTTTTCACCGGTAATTTTTTCTGCTATATCAATATAGGTTTTAGAAACATCCATCAATACTGATAACGGCAACTCATTATCACGTGCCAACGCTTCACGCTCAGGCATACGCTCTTTATTTAATAATATATCGGCATCAGGAAAATGTTGCAGTAATAGTTGGCGAAAACCTTCTTTTGAATTTTCAACAACGTTGCCAGCCTGATACTGCTCACCATCCCAAATACGAGATGAATCAGGTGTACCAACTTCATCCATATAAATTAACTTATCATTACCTGCTTTGTCTTTTACATAGCCAAACTCGAATTTTGTATCAACAAAAATTTGATCTATTTTGTTTAACGCCGTAGAAATAACATTAAAACCTTCCGTAAGCAGTTTTTCATATAAGCTAATATCGTCTTTAGATTTGAAATTAAATGCTGCAAAGTTGTCTTCAATATTCTTACGAGTGATATTAACATCATCGGCTTCTGGCACACCTGGTATTCCTTTTAGAATACCCTTAGTTGAAGGTGTTTGTAATAACTCAGGTAACTTACTATCTTTCGTTAAACCTTCAGGTAATTCAATACCACAAAAATCGCGTTCACCTTTTACATAACTTCGCCACATAGAGCCGGTAATATATTGACGGCAAATGGCTTCAATCATCACAGGCTTAGCTTTTTGTACTATCCACACAAATGGATGAGGAATATCAAGAATATGGCTATCTGCAAGGCCTTGCTCTTTAAACAGCTTAAACCAATGATTTGAAATAGCATTAAGAGCTGCACCTTTACCAGGTACACCTTTCATACCACCCTCACCTTGCCAAATGCAATCAAAAGCAGAAATTCGATCACTAATAACCATAATAGCTAATGGTGTATCGCTAGGCACATTATAGTTCTTTTCTTCAATTAAGCGCTTACTGTCACTTTCAGTTAACCAATAAACAGAGCGAACCTTACCGCTATGAACGGGGGCATCGGTACGAATAGGTAAATCATTATTTATCGCTAAAACTTTATCAGCTAAATTCATGGAGGTAGACCTTAACATTAAGACTTAAAAATAATTGTAATGAATAATATCTTTAGTATTTATTAGGAGCAAATAAAATAGTATTTATTACCTTAATCTTTGTTTATTAATATCATTTAGTGTTACATAACAGCTTTTATGCCGTTGAATTATACAATTGCGATTTAATCTAATTGAATTAATTTAAAGTAGTTTTTACACGTTAGTTCAATTTCAAAAATAAATGTACGAGGATTATACTTACTTATTAAGTATATTTAATGTAGAAATCAGCTTATACCAGTTTCATTAATTAAGTGAACAATTTTATGCGTAGAAAAAATTGCCAAATACAAGGCATTTATTTCAATAACTAGTTGTTCTAATTATTAAATAAATAACGATGTCGTTGGTGATTTTAGCAAGTAGGAATGATCACATAGTTAGTGAGATTGGTATTAATACCAGTTTCATTAATTACTTAAAAAAGAAAAGGACGCCAATAGGCGTCCTTATCTAGTAAAGCTAATTCAATTCTTATGCAGCTAAAGAAGCTTTCGCTTTTTCAACTAAGAATGTGAATGCTGCTTTATCGTATACTGCGATGTCAGCTAGGATCTTACGGTCAATTTCAATCGAAGCTATTTTCAAGCCATTGATGAATTTGCTGTAAGATAAACCATTTTGACGAGCTGCTGCGTTAATACGAGCGATCCAAAGCTGACGGAATTGACGTTTACGTTGACGACGATCGCGGTAAGCGTATTGACCTGCTTTAGTTACTGCTTGATAAGCAACACGATAAACACGACTACGTGCTCCGTAATAACCTTTAGCTTGCTTTAGAACTTTTTTGTGACGTGCACGAGCTTGTACACCACGTTTTACTCTAGCCATTTTCTATATCTCCTAATTAACCGTGACGTAAAAGTTTTTTAACTGACTTAATGTCAGATGCAGCAATCATGTGCTTAGCACGAAGATGACGCTTAACTTTAGTACGACGCTTAGTCAAGATATGACGAAGGCCAGCTTGTTTGAACTTGTAGCCAGAAGCTGTTTTTTTAAAGCGCTTTGCAGCACCTTTATTGGTTTTCATTTTAGGCATGTGAATAACTCTCAAATGTATACCTTAACCATAAATGGTAGGTATATGCCAAATATTAAGTAGCGAGGGCGAAATTGTTATCAGCAAAAATGATAATAAACAATTTACTTGCAAGCCTGTACTACCAGCGTAAAGATAAAATTGGTGAATTAAGTTCTCAGTATTATTTAAAAGAATGAAAACTTAATTACTTGTCAAACCAAAGATTATCTATTTTTAGGGGCTAGAACCATCACCATTTGACGTCCTTCTGCTCTACGCGGAAAGAATTCTAGAACCGTTAAATCTGCTAAATCGTTTTTAACGCGAGTTAGTAGCTCTAAACCAAGCTCTTGGTGGGCCATTTCACGGCCACGGAAACGTAATGTTACCTTGACCTTGTCGCCGCCTTCTAAAAAGCGTTTCAGGTTACGTAATTTCACCTGATAATCGCCTTCATCTGTACCAGGACGGAATTTAATTTCCTTAACCTGTATTTGTTTCTGCTTTTTACGTTGCTCTTTCTGTTCTTTAGATTTTTCATAAAGAAACTTGCCGTAATCCATAACACGGAGTACCGGAGGCTTCGCCGTTGGGCTTATTTCAACAAGATCAACACCTGCTTCGTCAGCTTGGTTCATAGCTTCATCTAATGTAACTATGCCACCTGCTTCGCCGTCAAACTTAATTAAACGAACTTCGTTATCAGGAATACCTGTGATTAACTCATTTAAACGATGTGCTGGCTCTTTTTGCCCGCCTCGTTGTCCACCTTTAATAGCCATGTTCCTCCAAAGAACTTTGTTCCAAGTAATCGACGTTGTTAAAATTTAGCGATTACTCAGATTAAAAAATATTTTTATGTTTGTTTTATACTCTATTATAAGTAATTTTAACGCTAAGTACGAGAACTAACTTCTTCACTTAGTTTCGAAATAAAGCTATCAACAGACATTTTACCTAAATCTTCACCACTTCGAGTTCGTACTGCAATTTCGCCAGATTCCATTTCTTGATCACCAACTACTAACAAATATGGAACTCTCTTTAAAGTGTGCTCGCGGATCTTAAAGCCTATCTTCTCATTTCTCAAGTCTAACTTTGCTCTAAATCCATTTTCTTTTAGTTTTTTCACTACTTTTTGACAATATTCGCTCTGTTTGTCCGTAATATTCATTAATGTCACTTGAATTGGCGATAACCACGTTGGGAATTTCCCAGTGAACTCTTCAATTAAAATACCAATAAAACGTTCAAGTGAACCTAAAATTGCACGATGAATCATCACCGGAATGTAACGTTCGTTATCTTCACCAACATAAGTTGCGCCTAAACGCTCTGGTAAAGCAAAATCTAATTGCACTGTGCCACATTGCCAAGCACGACCTAAACAATCCATTAAGGTAAATTCAATTTTAGGACCGTAAAAAGCACCTTCACCAGGTAAATATTCAAACTTAATATTACTGTCAGTTAATGCTTGCGCTAAACCAGCTTCCGCTTTATCCCAAACTTCATCACTACCAATACGATTTTCTGGACGAGTAGACAATTTAACAACAATATCTTCAAAGCCAAATGATCCGTAAACGTCATATACCATTTCGATACATTTTTTCACTTCATCTTGAACTTGTGATTCCATACAGAAAATATGTGCATCATCTTGCGTAAAACCACGAACACGCATTAAGCCGTGTAAAGATCCTGACGGTTCGTTACGGTGACAACAGCCAAACTCAGCAATACGTAAAGGTAAATCACGGTATGATTTTAAACCTTGGTTAAATATTTGCACATGACCTGGGCAGTTCATTGGTTTTATTGCGTATTCACGCTTTTCAGATTCAGTAGTAAACATGCCATCAGCATATTTATCCCAGTGACCTGACTTTTCCCAAAGACTTCTGTCCATCATCATTGGCGCTTTAACTTCGTCGTAATCATACTCATGAAGTTTTTCACGCACAAATTTTTCTAATTCGGTATAAATTGTCCAACCGTCGTTATGCCAAAACACCATGCCTGGCGCTTCTTCTTGCCAGTGGAATAAATCGAGTGTTTTACCAATTTTACGGTGATCACGCTTTTCAGCTTCAGCTAAACGCACGATATACGCTTTAAGTTGTTTTTTATCAGCCCATGCAGTGCCGTAAATACGTTGCAACATTTTGTTGTCTGAATTACCGCGCCAGTATGCACCCGCAACTTTCATTAATTTAAAATGATGACAATGACGCATACTTGGTACATGAGGACCACGACACATATCAATATATTCTTGATGATGATATAGCGCAGGTGTGTCTGTTTTCTCGATATTTTGATCAAGAATTTCTAATTTATAAGTTTCACCACGTTCAGTAAAGGCATCGTAAGCATCTTGCCAAGAACCGGTTTTTTTCACAACTTCATAACCAGTGCGGGCTAATTCAGTCATGCGTTTTTCTAATTTCACTAAATCATCTTCAGTGATTGATTCTTCTAAATCAACATCATAATAAAAACCATTATCAATGGTTGGGCCTATAGCCATTTTCACATTAGGGTATAATTGCTTAATAGCATGTCCTAATAAATGCGCACATGAATGACGAATGATCTCAAGCCCTTCGCTATCTTTACTGGTAATAAGTTGTAAAGCGGCATCTTGGGTGATTAATTCACAGGCATCAACAAGATTTCCATCGATACGACCAGCAATTGTTGCTTTCGCTAAACCTGGGCCAATATCAAGTGCTACATCCATTACAGATACTGCATTGTCAAATGAACGTTGTGAACCATCTGGGAGAGTAATTACAGGCATTAAATTTCCTTGTCAGTGGCGACACACACTAAGTGCCGCTTGATGTTTATTATGTTTAAAGTAAATGAAAAATCGATAAATATTGAAGATTATTCTAACGCATTGAACTCACTATAAAAGCGCAAAGAATAATTCGAGGTCAGCAATATAGGGCAATTTAGCTTAATTTGCAATTTTTTTAGCAACTATTACGACGATTCAAGCATTGATAACGCCATTGCTTCAGCTATTTTAATACCATCAATGCCTGCTGATAAAATTCCCCCAGCATAACCTGCACCTTCACCTGCTGGGTATAAACCTTTAGCATTTAAACTTTGCAATGTTGTTCTATCACGCGTTATTTGAATAGGTGATGACGTACGTGTTTCAACAGCAGTTAACGTAGCATCTTTCATTGAAAAGCCTTTAATCTTACGTTCAAAAGCAGGCAACGCTTCTCTAATGGCAGTAACAGCATAATCAGGTAATGCTTCACTTAAATCACAATAAACCACACCGGGTTTATAAGAAGGTATAACACTACCGTGCTCGCCGGTTTTATTTCCAGCTAAAAAATCACCAACAAGCTGCACAGGTGCATCATAATTTTCACCGCCCATCTTAAAGGCTTGCTCTTCTAATCGACGTTGAAACTCAATACCTGCTAATACCGAGTTATCTTTAGAAGCAAATTTACCCGAGGTATAATCTTTTGGCTCTATACCGACCACAATAGCACTGTTTGCATTACGTTCATGGCGAGAATATTGGCTCATACCATTAGTAACTAATCGGCCCTCTTCTGATGCTGCTGCTACTACCGTACCACCTGGACACATACAGAAACTATAAACACTGCGACCATTACTCGCATGATGCACAAGTTTATAATCGGCTGCGCCTAAAATTTCATTACCGGCATTTTTACCAAAACGTGCTTCATCAATAACAGATTGTTCATGCTCGATACGAAATCCAACTGAAAAAGGCTTAGCTTTAATATAAATACCTTCATCAAACAGCATTTTAAAGGTATCTCTGGCGCTATGGCCTATCGCTAAAGCAATGTGGCTTGTTACAATATGCTCACCACTGGCTAACGTTAACCCTGTTACTTGTTTAGCCGTACAGTCGCTTAATTCCTCTTCATCAAAAATAACACTATCATCATTTTCAAAATGAATTTGTTCAACTTTTTCACCAAAGCGCACTTCGCCGCCTAATTCAAAAATTTTAGCACGCATTTTTTCAACCATAGTCACTAGTTTAAACGTACCAATGTGAGGCTTGCTTACATATAAAATTTCTTCTGGTGCGCCCGCATCAACAAACTCATGCAAAACTTTACGGCTATAATGTTTAGGATCTTTTACTTGGCTATAGAGTTTTCCATCAGAAAACGTACCTGCCCCACCCTCACCAAACTGTACATTTGACTCTGTATTTAATATTTTTTTACGCCAAAAACCAAAGGTGTCTTTAGTGCGCTCTCTTACTTCTTTACCACGCTCTAGAATAATCGGTTTAAAACCCATTTGTGCCAAAACTAAACCAACAAATAAACCACAAGGTCCCATGCCAATAACCACAGGACGCTGCGTTAGTTTTTCTGGTGCTTGTGCGACAAACTTATAAGCCATGTCAGGTGTTAATTTCACATGTGAATCTTTAGCAAAAACAGCAAGTAATGCCTCATCCTTAGTTGTAGTAACATCTAAGGTATAAATTAAGAAAATATTACTTTTTTTACGAGCGTCGTAACCACGTTTAAATACGGTAAAATTAACTAATTCAGCGTTAGTTATGGCAAGTTTGTCAAGTATTGCCTGCTCAATAGCATCAGCTGGATGATCTAAAGGTAATTTAATATCGGTTAAACGCAACATGGTCTGAGATCCAAAAATAAGGGCTGTATATAAATATGGCGGCATTTTACCTGATAGTAAGACGCATACCAATTAAAACAAGAGATTGAATTTAAAATAAAGCAAGGTATGATCCACACAAAATTGATTAAAGAGTAAATAAATTATGGCTTTTGTTGTTACCGATAATTGTATTCGTTGTAAATACACAGATTGTGTTGCGGTATGTCCGGCAGACGCTTTTTTTGAAGGTCCAAACTTTCTTGTTATTAACCCAGACGATTGTATTGACTGTGATTTATGCCCAGTTGAATGCCCTGCAGGTGCTATTTATCAAGAAGATGAAGTCCCCGAAGATCAACAAGAATTTATTAAACTAAATGCTGAGCTTTCACAAATTTGGCCTAGAATTACCGACGTTAAACCTGCTCCTGAAGATGCAAAGGAATGGGATGGTGTTGAGAATAAATTAAAATTTTTAAAAATTGAAGATTAATAAATATTTATATATTCAAGATATCCACGTAAAGGCCGATATAAAATAACTGAGGCAATCTCACTGATAAAAATTACAAAGACCTTATCAGCTCATCAATGTTATAAAATAGGACGTCGTTATGGATAACATGACTGTTAATATAAAAACACCAAATCATCAATCGAATCAAATAAACAAGTTTTCTACAATAAAAGATGATGAAGCATTAGATACTAACCCCCTTGCTTCTACTCAAATTAGCAAAACGGATGAAGTCACTATTTCCCAAGAAGCAAAAGACAAACAATTAGAGGAAGTAAACTCTGCCGCACTTCAAAAAATATTAAAAACAGAAGAAGGTGAAGAAAAAGAAGATCCGTTAGACCAAATGATAGAAGAATTAGAAGAGCAAATAGTAGAATTAACACAAGAAATAGCCCAACTTAATACCAATGATGAAAGCTCACAAGAAAAAGCCAAAATATTAAATGCTGAATTAGCCGGACTACAGGCACAGTTAGTAGAATTGGTAAGCCAGAAACTTGGCGCATAAAAAATAATTGTTAATGATAACTGACTATTATTGTGTCTATTTAAGTAATTGTTCACTAATAATATAGCTAACAGTAAACATTTTTTGAATAGTTAGCTGTAATGGTTGCCTGTGTTTAGCTTCTTCAATATGATGGCCTACCTTTAGTCCTTTTATTTTATAGCCTACAGTCAAAATTTAATGAACCTAACTCCCTTTTACACAAATGTTAAAAGTTTAGCTAAACTTTCTTACCCTATTCTCATCGCACAGCTTATTCAAAATTTAATGGGATTCATTGATATTGTAATGGCTGGTCGAGTTAGCGCTATCGATATGGCAGCAGTCGCTGTAGCAAATAGTATTTGGTTACCATTAATATTAACCATTTATGGTTTAGTTATGGCGCTTGCAGTCATTGTTTCCCAGCTTGCAGGAGCAAAAGACTATTTAGCCATTAGTGAGCAAACTTATCAAACCGCTTGGATTGCACTCGCATTAGGCCTATCACTTATTGGGTTGTATTATCTACTGGCCCCCATGATCGCGCCAGCCATTGAATTAGAAGGTAACTTAAAGCCATTATTGTTTGATTATTTACGATACATTGTTTGGGGCGCGCCTGGTTATTGCCTTTATTTAGTATTAAGAAATTACGCCGAAGGACTTTCTTATACCAAACCAACCATGGTAATTAGTATTATTGGCTTGTTGGTAAACATTCCGGCTAATTATATCTTTATTTACGGAGAATTTGGTGCGCCTGCTTTAGGTGGTGCTGGCTGTGGTGTTGCCACAGCAATTGTATACTGGGCAATGTTTCTTGGTATGTTCTTATATGCCTTTTATTCAAAAACATTAAAAAAATCATCGCTTTTCGATAAATGGTTTTGGCCAAGCTGGTCTAAAATTAAAAATATTTTAAGCTTAGGCACACCTATCGCTTTATCCTTATTATTTGAAGTTAGCTTATTTGCCGTTGTTGCTATTATTTTAGTTCCTTTTGGTGCTGAAACCGTTGCAAGTCATCAAATAGCGCTTAACTTTAGTGGCTTAATTTTTATGGTGCCATTAAGTTTAGCTATGGCGACTACGATAAAAGTTGGTAACGCATTAGGTGATAAAAATCATCAACAAGCTAAAGCGTATACCACACACGCAATTATTCTAGGCTTACTACTTGCTGTTTTTACCGCAATAATCACCTTAGTATTTAGAGTACCTATTGTTGGCATTTATACTGATGAACTTCCTGTTATAGAGCTTGCAGCAAACATTATGCTTTTAGCAACCCTGTATCAATTTTCAGACACAGTACAAGTGGTTTCTGCCGGTGCATTACGTGGCTATAAAGATACCAAATCTATTTTATATATCACGTTTGTTTCTTATTGGTTAATTGGCTTACCTGTAGGGATAGTATTAGGCATTACAGATTGGGTTACTGACAAAATGGGTCCTTATGGTTTTTGGATAGGTTTTATCGTCGGTTTATCTACTGCAGCCATCTTACTTGCATGGCGTTTAAAGGTAGTTCAAGGCCGTCTTGCGTTAAAAACAATCAATTAAACTTTATTTCAGCGAATTTAAGCAAAAGCGCTTGCAAGGACATAAGTTGACGGCTAACATAGCGCCCGTTGATTAATTCAATCAAGCATTTTGCTCGCTTAGCTCAGTTGGTTAGAGTACTTGCATGACATGCAAGGTGTCACTGGTTCGAGTCCAGTAGCGAGCACCATATTCAGGTTCATTAAGAACCCAAGAAACCCGTAATATTATAGAGATATAATGTTACGGGTTTTTATTGCCTGTAATTTCTAGTTAGTTAAGCAATAGCTTGTTACCACCCTACAATAATAATTATATTTGCACTGCATTCAATGGTAGATCAATGATGACCTATTAGAACAATTGATTGTACATATGAATCAGTTATAGGGACTACGTTTGATACTAAATATTTATGTATGAATAATTCAGCATTGTTTTTAAACATATAACTAACAACACTGAATTATATTTTATCCTAAGATAAGGGTTATCTCTACACAAGATAACTGTCACTTCATACTGTAGAATAATACATTATCTAACAACAAGCATAGATGTGTAACAGAGTGAATTAATTTAATACATAACTCACTCTGCTGATATTACTTACAAGCACTAGGCGTACGACAAGCACAAGTAGATGGAACATGACAAGCATGCCCTCCACAACGGGAAGCTTGCTGAGCTTCACTTCCAAATAATGCCTTTGTAGGGTATTTACCAAAATGCATTTCGTAAAGTTCTATTGTTTTATCAAACGATACTTGTAAAGCGTTTTGATCATCTTTCCCATAAATACCAAAATAGGGATAATGATGAACAAAGTAACCAAATACTTTATTGCAATCATCTTCATAGGACTTGGTATCTAATATATGTTCATGCCAAAATTTATCAACTAATTTACTCGGCACTAGAGATACTTTGGGATAGAGCAATTTTAAAGACAGAAACTTTTGATATTCCAGCTCAGCTAAATCACACAGTTTGTCAGTCCACGTTGCTTCCGCAGACTTTGTTAATTTCCATTTAAGTTTATCAAAGTTAATTGACTTTACTAACGGATGAATTGATATATCAACCGTCTGTAAACTTTGATGGTTAAAATGTTTGGTATTAGCTGTATGCTCTAAAATTTGTGAAGGTAAGTTCATCTTATTTATCTCCTTGTTGTTTTTGTTTACTGCGATTTCCATGCACTTGATCGTACTGACGATTTGTCCCCGATGTACCTTTATTGGAATTTTTTTGGTTTGATTGATTATCTTCTGGCTTTATTTTTGAATTCATAACTTTTCCTTAATAATTTAAATACGGTAACGCTGAATGCGTTACCTGCGTTTAAGAAATAAAGGCAAGTTTTTACGCTGAATTAAAGTTTCAGGTATAAAGCCATATTGAGCACGTTTAAATATCAAACGATATTCACCAAGTTTAAAGCGAATTAAATCTTTAGTTTTTCGAAGTTTTAAACCTCCTAGTTTTTGATATTCTATACCTTGCTCAAGGCTATTTTGTATTTTGCACGCTTTTATAAAATAACAGCTATTAGTTAATGCTGGATAACCTTTAAAAATTGTAGTGTTAGTTTTCATCTTATTGCTCCTGTTTATGAACTACAGCAATAATGAATTTGTGCGCGGCACAACCAAGGATTAATTTAATATTTTTTTTAAATAATCCCAAGCCTCTTTTGATTCAGACTCCTCTACATTAATTTTTCTAATCAAAACTTCTATTACGGGTAGCCTAATTAAAGCTTCTTTATTTAAGCTCTGAAGGATAGCTTTCGCTTCAATATAATTTTTTCCTAAAAACAAATTTTCCGCTTTTTGATATTCTTCCATATAATATTCCCAAGGAATGTCTTGGCTAAATAACTTAAGCATTGGGCTGATATCATTAAATTTACTAGGGTCACTAGAAAATGGTGATGGAAGTTTGTCTTCAAATAAATTGAAATCAGAAGATTTAAAGCACCCAATAATTTTATCGATATTTTCTCTTACTACTCCCAAACAAAAAAATTCTAAGTACTGCTTTTTTGTTTGCTCAAATAGCTTATTTAAAAATTGATCATCTATTTGATGTTTATACAAATAGTAAGATTGTAAAAGTTCTTTCGTGCCGTTTGTTCCAATTAAATATATCAATATCAATATATTATAAATAGAGTTTGTTCTGCCTTTAATAATAGGATACTTAGTGGTTGTTTCATCAGCAGCTTTTCTATTAACAATTTCAGATCTAAATTTAACTTTATCTAAATTTTGAGTTTTATGAGTTTTAGTCAATACATTATTTAACGCATCATGTATTGATTTGGGTAAAGTCTCTGTATCTAAAAACCTTCGAGCTAGTTCATTAAAAGAATAATATTCAATTTCCATACATTAATAGACCTCACATAGTAGCTTGCGTATGTCTTGCTTGTTTAATAATGTTGCTCTACTTCTTATAATCCGATCTACGGCTCGATTACCTTTTAAGCAGTGATAAGTTTTATATTTATAGCTACCCCAACTATTAACAGGCTCATTGTCATAATGTTGGTATATAAAATTTATAACTCCAATACATTGCCCAATTTTAATCGCCTCAAGTTTTGATAAAGATAAAACTCCTAGAAAATTTCTTTTATCTTCATCAACTTCATTGCAAGATTCAATCAAATCTAGTTCTATTCTTTTCTTTATAAAACTAACTGCAAGACACTCACCTAACTGAATAAACTCTTTTTTGCTAAATAACACAAAATCAGCTTCGGTTGCGTTTTCTAAATGCCGACAATCTTCAATTAAGGTTTCTTTGGCATAGCTATTTTGAAACAATAAACAAAGAAGTAATCCTACTAAAAATTTCATTTCACTACTCCTCTCCTTTACCAAAAAACCTAAACCCTCGAATGACAATAGCAAGGGTAACGCACCATACAATAGGACTAACCGTATCTACAAATACTCCATTAGTAAGTTTTGCAACTACATCTTCAATTAAAAATCCTGTTTCAAAATCAATTGCAAAAAAAAACAAACTAAAAATCAAACTAAAAATCAAAACAAGAAACTTTAAATAATTAAAAACAATACTATTAAATGCATTAGCGCATAATGCTATTTTATAACGTTTACTAGTGCCATTTATTTTAGTAATCATTAACGTTCTTAACTTCGTTAACGTGAAAATAACAATAAATGTAAGAAATAACTGATCTAAAACATTCCAATCGCTAACATATCCTACCCCTGAAATTAATTGTTCACTCTGAATATTCAACTTTCGACAAAATAAAAAAATCAACAGTAATGATATAAGCAAGCTAAGTAGGTGAATGGCAGAATGAAAATAAGATATTGTGATATGCCTAAAAAAATAGACTCCTTTAGGATTAATAACTCTAAGCTTGTGGCGTTGCTTATTTACGAAATCTATTTCGCGTTGATTAAAGTCGTTATCCACGATCTCTTGAGAATTTATCTTATTTGCATCAGAGGGATTTTCTTTTTTTGATTCTAAATTATCTTCATCAACTACAACAAAATCAGGTTGATATGTGGATTCACCATTCATGGTAATAGAGCTCCTTTTATAGGTACATAGACATTTATTATGCATAGTTAAACTAAGAATAAATAAAAATCATGAGGTTTAATAGTAAATTAAATTGCATTAAGCTTACAACTACTTCACAATTTTAAATATTCAAACTACCAAAAAAATAATTAAACTCACCATTATGGATTCTACTTGGCATACCAGCAATGAAACACAAAAGTTGCTTAAAATTTCCGGTTGCGAGCTAATGCACCTTAGGGTGAGCGGTAAGTTAAAGTTTAAAAAACAGGGCAACGCTTATTATTATCTTGTAAGCCAAAACCAAGTTAACCAAACAAAACCATCTAACAATGAAATTTATTGAGTATCGCGAACTTGTAAAATCACTTAGACAAGGTAAACAGCTCCCTACAGCAATTTACCTGCATCGCACAGCGATTGATTCCGTATTACCGAACACCTTAGTAAGTTTAATTTTCGACAGTATAAAAACACTAAATATTACTGAACCATGGAATTTATTAAAGCTATATAAGCGTGACTTTAAAATTACCTTACTAGACTACCCTGAGTTTGATACATACGCCTACCCTGCACTTCATACAAGCATAACGATAGATATAGAAGAACAAACAAAACGAAAAGCTAACTATCAAAAATCAGAAAACCCACCAATACTTCATCGTAAAGAAACCTTTGTATTAGCTAACTACCCATTGATTGAGTCATTCAAAGCAATAACCGCTGAAGGTGAAGCAATTGAGCTATATAAAAACACCAAAACAATTGGCTTTAAACAGCAGTGGCAAAAACTAATCCAGCGTAAAGGTTACCAATTAGATACCGAAGGAAGGCTTCACCCACTAGCAATATTTACAGCGCTGCCTAACGAAGACACACTTATAAAACATAATGAAGATAAGCCTATTGCCAGGCATTTAACCGCTATAAACCGAGACAAACTATCAAGCCCTTTTCAAAAACTCGCACACCATAATTTTTTAAACGGTGATTACAGTATTTTTGATTACGGTTGTGGCAAAGGTGACGACGCGAAAGAGCTTGAAGCTCATGGCTTAAATATACACAGCTGGGATCCTGTTCATAAACCGAAGAGTGATAAAGTTAACAGTGATATAGTCAATTTAGGTTTTGTTTTAAACGTAATTGAAGATATAAACGAGCGAACCGAAACACTTAAGAATGCCTGGCAACTCAGTAACCAATTACTTGTTGTTTCAGTTATGTTGGCAGGTTCAGCAAAGCTAGAGCAATTTACTCGTTATAAAGATGGTGTGATTACCAAGTGGAACACCTTTCAAAAATACTATAACCAAGCAGAAATTAGATCTTACATTGAACAAGTACTTAAAACTAAGGCTGTTGCATTAGGACAAGGAATTTTTGGTATTTTTAAAGACAAATCACTTGAAGAAGTATTTTATCTAAGTAGACAATACAAAACTAATTCAGAATATAGCAATGCTACTTGGCAACAACTAACCACAAAACCCAAACCAGAAAAAACACCATCAAAAATACAAGCAAAGTCACTTTACCAAAAAAACAATCAACTATTTGATGAATTCTGGCAACAATGTCTAGTTTTAGGTCGCATTCCTGCCAATGACGAATTTGAATGCAGTGACGATATACGGCGCGTAATAGGAAGTCACAAAAAAGCATTCGAGTTAATGGCGCCCATAATGAATATAACAAGTTTTGAGCAATCCCAAAAACATCGTCGTAGCCATGTACTTGTATATTTTGCGCTTAGCTTATTTGAAAAGCGTAAAATAAAGTCTCACATGCCAGCAAGACTGCAGCGTGATATAAAAGCGTTATTTCAATCATATAATCAAGTGATAGAGCTAGCACAATCATTATTGTTTTCAGTTGGAACACCCGAAAATATCAACGAAGCTTGTAACCAAGCATTTCAAAATTTTCAGTGTGGAAAATTAGTAAATGATAAGTCTTATACATTTAATCAAACATTACTTAATCAAATGCCTGCAATTCTTCGTGTGTATGTGGGTTGTGCAATTCAGCTTTACGGCGACATAGATGACATTGACATGATTAAATTACATATTCGCTCCGGCAAAGTAACATTACTCAAATACGATGATTTTAAAAAAAAATCGCTACCACTGCTTACTGAGCGTACTAAAATTCGTTTACATGATTTAGATATAGATTTCTTTTTTTATGGTGAAAACTATCCTTACCCTCCGCTGTACGATAAATCAGTTTATTTATCAAGTAATAGTAGTGAATACAAAAAACAAAAAAGGTTTGAAAATAGAGTTATTAAACAATTAAAAGATTTACCACTTAAACAATTACCTGATTGGGAGTTACTGCAAAAAATATTTGAGTACCAAGGAGTAAAATTAAAGGGAAATAAGTTTTACAAGTCGACTAACTCTTAATCAAACTAACGTTATATAAATAGACTTCTTTTAAAATCACTGGTTTTACACACAGTAAAACGTTATTATTCCCAACAATAATAACGGTAGGTTTTATATTTCAAAACAATATAACGTAATAATTATTACGTACTACAATTAAAAAACGTAATAATTTAACGTTTGGTATGTAACTATGAGTAATAATCAAGATTCTGGCTATTGTTTTTCATTTCCCGCTGTTAGAGGCACTCAAGCAGGACGACCTTTCTATATTGCAACTTGCCCGTTACGAACGATACCTAAAATATTCGTTTTTGATGAGGAAGAAGTTCCACCAGAATTAAGGGCACAGCGCACATTAAACAAATCTAGAATTCCTGCCATGGTAAAGTACTTAGTAGAGAACCCTAACGATTATGTTTTCTCTGCCTTAACGGTTTCTGTAGATACAACAATTACATTTACTGATAATGACCCTGAAAACACACCTAATTTAGGTATTCTTAAAGTTCCTCTTGATGCACAAATACTAATTAACGACGGTCAACATCGTCGCAAAGCAATTGAAGAAGCGCTAAAACAAAACCCTGATTTAGGATCCGATAACATACCCGTTTTATTTTTTGTTGATGAAGGCTTAACTCGTAGCCAACAAATGTTTGTGGATCTTAATAAATATGCGGTTAAACCCAATACATCGCTTTCTGATTGTTATGACAAACGCGATCCTAGCTCAGAAATAGCACGTTACCTTTCTGCCAATATATTACCGTTTAAAGGTTTTACCGAAATGGAAAAATCTAACATTAGCTCAACAAGCGGTAAGCTATTTACATTAAGTGGTATTAAACAAGCGACCCGCTCTTTAATGGGTAAAAGCCCTAAAGAACCCTATACCGAACAAGAAATACAAATAGCAGCCGAGTTTTGGCAAACTATTTATAGTGTCAGCCCTGAATGGAAAATGGTTTGTAATAAAGAGTTATCTCCTTCACAATTTAGACAAGAATTTATACATGCTCATGGTATTGGTCTGCATGCTTTAGGTGTTATGGGACATACTCTATTAACTGAGCAGCCAGACAACTGGAAAGAAACAGTAAAAAAACTAGAAAAAACTGACTGGCGTAAATCAAATGCAACATTCTCTAGCCGCTGTATTAACCAACAAGGTCGTTTATCAAAAGCGACTATCAATATACAATTAGTCGCCAATGCTCTGAAAATAGAACTTGGTTTAGCATTATCTCCTGAAGAACGCGCATTAGAATTACAGGCACAAAAATGAATAACTTATTCAACGAAGAATACTTAGATGAAGAACAACTAGATTATGTAAATAATGAGTACTTTTCTGGTTTTAAACGATATAAAAATTGGCAGACATTACCACCAAAATTAAAGCTTTATATTCCCAAATATATTGAAGACAAAAACACATTAAAAAATAAAGTAGAGCAAAACACACAGAAGTTAAAGTCGTTAATTAATATTGTTTACGCTTTGTTTTCAGCGATCGCTAAAAACGATAAAGTTGACGATTGCATACAAGAGTTAAGTGCCATTTATAAGGCTTTTCCAAAAGAAAATAAACTTAACGAACAGCAACTGGCAGCAATATCGAATTATTCACAAAGTGTTACTACACGCAATAATAAAGAGCTAACGACAATTGAAGCGGTATTTAATGATTTAACAGTACAATATCATAATGCACAAAATACTGAAGCTCATTTAAGGCAAGCAGAAAACACCTTAAGTTTATGTACAAATTTAGTAAATCAATATATTGATGATTATGAAGGTATTAGCTACAAAAAGATCAGAAAATCAGCAACAGAGATTGAAAAAGAAGCGAAAGAAACTAAAGTAGATTTAAAAGAAGTTGATGAATTTAAACAAATTAAATTCATCAGAAGTGTTCAAGAATGCGAAGCCTATTTAAATCAACAAACGTTTGATAACGATTCAGTTCCTGATTACGAACCTCATTGCAGTCAAAAACTCATTGATATTATTCATCGTGTTCATTCTGCTTATACTGTTGATAATCGCCCTTGGGTAATTGGCTACAGCGGTGGTAAAGACTCATCTGCTGTTGCAACATTAGTGTATTTATCATTGTTAGCAATGAAGAAAGAAAATCGTACTAAAAGTATTTATTTAGTCGCATCAGATACCTTAGTCGAAACACCCAAAGTTGTAGATCATATCGATCACTCATTAGCTGTTATTCATAAACAAGCACAGCGTGATGGTTTGCCCATTACTACACATAAAGTATTACCAGAAGCTAACCAATCATTTTGGGCGTGTTTATTAGGTAAAGGCTACCCTGCGCCAACTAAAAGCTTTAGATGGTGTACCGAGCGTATGAAAATCAATCCAGTAAGCGACTTCATTAAAAGCAAAATATCACAACACGATGAAGTCATTGTTACCTTAGGATCACGTAGCGAAGAAAGTGCCTCACGTGCACAGGTTATAGCAAAACATAAAATTGAAAACTCACGTTTCGCTCGCCATACCACATTAGCTAATGCTTATATTTATACCCCTATAGATACATGGAGTATGGATGACGTATGGAAAATACTTAGAGCCTGTAGCCTCGAAGTAACAACGTCACCATTAGGTATTGGTAAAAAGTGGTCTAATAATTACGAGCTTGAATGGGAAAACCCATGGGGAGCTAAAAACCTGACCCTTTGGAATTTATACAAAGATGCTTCAGACCAAGGCGAATGTCCAATGGTTATTGATGATAGCACACCATCATGTGGTAACTCACGTTTTGGTTGCTGGACGTGTACCGTAGTGACCAAAGACAGAGCCATGCAAAGCCTGATTAGTAATGGCGAAGATTGGATGCTACCTCTTCTTAAGTTCAGAGATTTATTAGCTCATACCAACGTACCTGAAAATAAAGACGAATACAGAAATTACAAACGTAGAATTGGTCGCGTTAACTTCCAACGCGCAAAAGATGGTGACGACATAAGTGTCGAGCGTGCACACGTACCTGGACCTTATTGGCTAAAATATCGTAAAAAATGGTTAAAAGAGTTATTGCTACAAGAAAAGCAATTTAACGAAGACGGTCATAAAATAGAGCTAGTTACAAAACCAGAGCTACATGCAATTCGACAAGAATGGTTAAATGATCCTAACGAACCTGACTGGGATGACTCTTTACCCGGTATTTATCGTGAAGTATACGGTCAAGATCTTAATTGGGTATATAACGACAATTCAACGTTTGATAAACAAGGTGCGCATATTCTTACCGAATTAAGCCAAGAATATAAAGTAATACCACAAATGGTTATGAAGTTACTAGATCTTGAAATATCGATGGAAGGTCTAAGCCGCAGAAGTGGAGTTCAAAATAAAGTCGCTACCATTTTAAAACAAGACTGGGGCACCTTAGAAGAAATTAAAGACAAACAGCAAGGCCAACAATCAAAAGCTGGCTACGATGTATTTCAAGAAGAAATAAGTACATTAAATGACAAACTATCGACTGTTGAAAAACTACTAAAGAAGGAATTTTAGCATGATAATCAAAAGCCTTACTTTAAATAACTTTCGTGTATTCAACGGTGTTAATAATATTAACTTAGCGCCAAACGCTAACAACAAACCTATCGTATTATTTGGTGGGTTAAACGGTGCAGGTAAAACCTCAATCCTTACAGGCGTACGTGTAGCTTTATATGGTCGTGCGGCATTCGGTTTCAATATGACAACAACCGAATACCAACAACAACTTTCAGCTCTAATACATAAAGGTAATGGCGTACAACATAATAGTGCCTCAATCGAACTTGTATTTACCTACAGCCAACAAGGCGTAGAAAGCGAATATAAAATTATACGCAGTTGGAAAAAAGATCAAAAAGACAAACTCGCATTATATAAAAATGAAGTACCAGAATCAGCTTTAGGCTACGAACAATGCCAAGCTTTTTTAAATGAATTAATCCCTATTGGTATTGCTGACTTATTCTTTTTTGATGGCGAAAAAATTGCTGACCTAGCAGAAGATCAATCAGGTGCCGTATTGCAAACAGCAGTTCGACGCTTGCTAGGTATTGATGTTATCGAACGCTTAAAGAATGACTTAAACATATTCCTAAAGCCGCACCAAAGCCAATCGATGCCTGACAAAGTTAAAAATGAAATTGCGCAATTAGAAAAACAAAGAAAAGCGCATGAAGAAAATTACGACACTTTAGTTAATAAAGCTGATGAATATATTCCACAAATTAACGGAATTAACGACGATATTCAAAAAGCACAAAACGACGTAATGAGTTTAGGTGGTGCTTGGGCAAAAACTAAGGCCCAAGAAGAAGCAAAAGTTAAAGAGCTACAACTTAGTAAGGCGAATATAGAAGCCAACATTCGTAAAGAAATGGAAGGTACTCTTCCACTTGCGTTAGCTAAAAGCACCCTATCGAATTTACTTAAACAACTAGATATAGAATCTGAGATTAAGCAGAAACAAGCATTTGTAAATGAATTTTCGAAATACAAAACACAACTCATTGAAAGCCTAAGCGGTGATGAATCAGCAAAACAAAGCGCTGAATCTGCAATTGAGCAATGTTTGAGCAATTATCAATCTAAGGACAATGCAAATAACACTGAAACATTGTTACTTGATTTATCTGAACGAGAGCGTGGCCAAATTGATCACCAAATAGAAGTTGCTTCTAAAAAATCATACACCGAGTTTGAACAATTAAAGTCTCAGCTTAATGGTATTGAGTTTGCTTTAGACGGTGCCGCGATTAACATTGCTCGTGCTCCTGATGAATCTCGTGTGGCAGATAAATTAAAAGAAATAGAACACTTAAATGATACTAAAACAAAAGCTGTATTAGCACGTAATAACAAATTAACCGATGCAAAAACAGCTGTAGAAAAGGCCATAGAATTAGCCAAAAACATTCAAAAAATTCACGATAAATATAAAACAGCAACTAATGTTTCAGATGCTGTACAAAATGCTCAAAACACTAATTCGTTACTAGAAAAGTTTGCTAAAGAGCTAACCGAAATTAGAGTGAAACAACTTGAAGCAGAATTTATTAAAAGCTACCAAAAACTTGCCCGCAAGAATGATTTAAAAATATCAGCAAGAATAAACACCACAACGTTTGATGTTGAACTCATCGACGAGCACAGTAATACAATTAACCGTAAAGAGCTTTCGGCTGGTGAAAAGCAAATATACGCTATCGCTATTTTAGAGGCGCTAGGTAAAACATCTGGTCGTAAGCTACCTATCATTATTGATACGCCTTTAGGGCGATTAGATTCGCACCACAGAGACAAATTAATAGAGCGCTACTTCCCTGATGCTAGTCATCAAGTCATTATTCTTTCTACTGATACTGAAGTTGATGAGAATTACTTTACCCAAGGTAAATTTGGCGACAGTATTTCACACGCTTACGAAATACAATTTAATGGCGAAACTAAAGCCTCTAAATTGGCCGAAGGTTACTTTTGGGATCAGAAGGCTAACGAGACAATTAGCAAAGCAGTAAATTACGTGGAGGCAATATAATGCTACCTAATCGCATGCAATTAACAAAAACAGTTGAAGACCAACTTAAACGTTTAAAAACTTATACTGACATTACACCTAACGTATCCGCGCGTATTGCTTTTTTCCGATCGGTTGAATCAGGTTTTACCTTTACTAAATCTGATGAAAAGAAGCTTGATGGTAGCTTAGTGTTAGATAAAATCACTTGGCTCGGGGAAACTCAATTAATCACCGAGCAAGTGTTAAAATTAAAATATCCTGAATTGGAAGGTAAAGCATTACAATCAGCATGGGCAGCACATGTTGAAGATGGCATTGCAGCCTTGAGAAATCATAAATCTCTTTACAATTTAGTAAGTAGGCTTTAGAAAGTGGGTACATCTAATAATTTAACGGATAGAAATACTATCAGCTATATTGAGAAATTACCCGAAGGTAAAAAAACACCTGATAAAATTGCAAATACACTCAATTCGGCCACTTCAAATAAAAATGAAAATAATAATACTTTTATTTATATAGATAATAAATCTAGAGAAAAAGTTAATTCGAATTCAACTTTACTTGGGATAACCTCTTCGGAAGTCACTGCAGCTGGCTCAGTTTTAACAGCTCTTTTATCTGTAATAGTTGCTATTTCAACGGTAAAAAAATACTCTAAAGATTATAAATTACAATTAAAACAAAGGAAGGATTTGAAAGAAGGCCAAGATATAGAAAAAGCTAAATTAAAAATTGAAAAATTTTACGGTCCTTTAAATGCTTATTTAGAAGAGTCGAGGTTAATCTACGAACTCTTTGCAAAAGAAGAAAAGAAAAGCCTAAAAAATAAAGGTAACTACTTTAGAACTCTCCGTTTTTTGACTAATGAACCTGACAATTCAATTAAAGGAATTGAAAGGTTTAAGCCTCACGATCAAGAGTTACTCAACCATATTTTGAATATCTCAGATCAGATAATCAAGTTAATTGAAGAGAATAGTGGCCATGTAGACAATCCTTCATTGCATACGTTGTTAGGGAAGTTAGCGGCACATTACCGAGTTATCAAATCAGCTAGTGAAGGAAAATTAACAGACCAAGCTAACTTTTTAGAAGATATAGTTTTTCCTCTTGAAATAAATGGTGCTATCAACAGCGAAATATCAAAATTAATAAACATTATTAATAGAAAAAAAGAATCATCAATAATAATAAACAAAACTATACGGTTTTATGAAGAAAACTATCTGGACTATTACAATCAAACCAGTGCTTCTAATACAATGAAGTTTACTTATGATCTTGTGAGAGAGTTTGTAGTTAATGGTTCTTCTATTTTAGACGCTGGCTGTGGTGTTGGTAGAGATACGAAATATTTTATTCAGCACGGATTTAAAGTCGTGTCATTTGATGCATCTACAAAAATGGTTGAGATGTGCAATGAATACCCATTTTCATTTTGTGAGCACGAAAGCTTTAGCACTATCAAATACCCTCCAACTTTTGATTTAGTATGGGCGTGTGCATCTCTCTTACACTTAGATGAGCCTGATTTTAAGGATGCATTATACAAGCTCCACAGAGCCCTAAAGCCTAATGGTGTAATTTACTTTTCACTAAAATCATTCATTGATGAATCAAAGAATACAAATAGAAATTTTTACAAATACCAATTCGAAGACGTTAGAGCTATTCTTGAATCAGAATATAATATGCAACACTTAAAATCCTGGTCGAGTATTAGTACAATTTCATCTTCAGAAAGATTCGAAAATTATATTTATAGAAAATAAGCAATTATAGGCTTCTTTAGTTATTAAACTAAACATATTAAATCAATTAAAAATTAGTATGTGGCCTTTGATAGAGAGTAAATTTAATACTCTCTTGTAAATATATTACGTAAACAAAGATGTCCCTCTTTTATATTTTTCTTGATTGAACCATCTTTCTATTTTATCAATGACAGTACCTTTACTATAAACAGACATTAATGTATGGGACAGTACATGGGGGTTTAGTAATTGAATATTATTTCTAATAGAGTAATCTCTTATAGTCGAGGTTATCAATCCGTTTGTAATAAATATGTATGAGATGTCTAAAGTTGGTGACTTTGTATTCATGCCTAATTTTTCTAGATATTCATTTCTAAAATCACTTCCTTTTTTCAAATTATCTTTGAAGAAAGCATCTTCGTAAATAAGAATTTTTTTATCAAGTGTTTTAGAACATTTTTTCGATTGAACGAATAAAACTCTTTCTTCAAGATAGATCCCTTTAGTCCTATCTTTCGACTTAGCAATAATATCAATACCACCATCATTTCCTCCATCAACTATATGTTGCATACAGAAGCCTCGAGATATTAAATACAGCACAGATATTAATAACATTTTATTAGGGCATGCTAACCTAATATATTGATATAAGTCCTTAGATTCAACCCAATCGAATTTAATATCACTTTGTTTATGATTATATGTGCCTATCAATGCCCCATCTTGAAGCCAAAATACAGGGGGATGTACTCCTAACAAATCATACTCAATTATCTTCTTATTGATTATATCTACGATATATCTTTCACATTTGACTGCTATTTTCTCAGCTTCTAGTGCATTAATAGAGAAATCATCTTTTAATATTTTTCTAACAAGACTTTGGGGTGAAAACGATTTTAAGCTCCAAACTTCAAAACCATCAGTTTTTTTATCAATATGGGTGATAACGTCTTTTAACAACATACCAGTTAAATACTTATCATGCTTTCAATTACATCCCTAAGCTTTTTCAAACTTGAAAACACATCTTCTTTAGATTTCAAAATAGTTGCGTAAGGAATATTTGTAATCGCCTTCTCCGCCCTAAGAACTTCTGTTTTCCAATCATATTCTTTCGTTTCCTCTGCTCGCCCCCATGCTTGTTCTATTGAAACTTCAAAATTATCAACTTCAGAGATTAAATCATCACGCTTTCTGTTTACCAAGTTACCTACATAACGTACGTGTTTAGGATCGTGAACTCTTCGGCCATTACTTCCTGATTCAACATTATCTTCATCAGGGCTAATCCATTCGCAGAATTGACGAAAATTATCTTCGTTTTCGTATGCATAAGTACTGTCATTCCATTGCATCCAAACCCTTACATCTTTATTTTTATATGCTTGTTCAAATAGGGAGAAATAGTCATTTTTTGCTTTATAGCCTAACTCAGGGTGTCGCTCCATTTGCTGTAATCCTTTATAACCACGGTATAAGCTACCCACTGCTTTTGCTGATAACCCAAATTGTTTACCAACACCAGTAAAGTTTTTACCTTTAGACTCTATTTGATCAAGAATTAATTTTGCTCTTTGAGTTGGTGACCAGTCTTTAATGCCCGAAATATGTCTAATTCCTTGCAACATCCAAGAAATATCTTCTTCTGAACCTGAATATTCTAAAACCTTTAATTTCTTTAAAGTACCAATCAATGTATCTAGATAATCATCATCGAACTCTGTCTCATCAATTTCTCCATTCTCATGTCGACTAATACAAGTTTTAATAGCTGATATTCTTCTATTCCCTTCCAATACAAAATACTTATTATCTTGTCCCTCAATTTTTTTTACTACAACCCTATCCATAGGAAGAAAGCCATTAATTAAAATACTATTAACAAGTTCTTCAATATTGTATTGTTGTATCGATTTTAGTGACTCTTTCTGTATTTTATCGTTAGTATATTTACTAAGAGCAACACGTTTACCTTCCTCAAAGAATCTTGGGTTATTGGGATCTAGAAAAATGTCATCAATCAATACTTCTTTTTCATTTAAAAAATTGGAATACATATATATTTCTCTCTTAAAACTTTATAAATTCAGGTAAGTTCCCAAAACGCTTTATCTTTAATTTTTTGTACTTTTTTATCGCCATCCACATAAAGACTGAAATGCTTATCAAGCTCACGTATTGTTTTCATTAACTGCTCTTGATCTGTTTTATCATCTTTATTGAAAATAGATTTAATATCTTGATTTTTTATCTGGCCTACGCGATGAACGATCCAGCTTAAAATATAGGCTGAATAGTCATTCTCGTTGGTTTTGAAATGGGTAATATCTTGTGTAGAAAGAATAACGCCAACGCCATATTCTCGGCCTTCTTTTAGGACTTTACGAAGGCTTGGGAAGTTTTGTGACATGAAGTTATCGGCTTCATCAACTAATAGTAATTTAGTAACCTGTCTGAAATCACCTTGTACTTCTGGCTTACCTTGTTTTTGCATTTGCGAGTAAAACAAATCAAGGGTAAGTGCGACTACTAGGTTTTGTATTTCGCTTGGGTAACCCGCTAGCTCTATCACGGTAATACCGTCAACAAGCTCGTAAAGTGATGTGCACTTGGTTATATCAGTTTCAAAGATTTCAAGCTCATGCAAGCTTTCTAATGCTGCGTATAGCGAGTCTTCAGTAGGTTCGCTTTCTTCAAACAATGCCCAAACATCGGCAATAGTTGGTGCTGGTTTATGCCAAGTGCTTGGATCGGCTTTTTTAATACCCGCTAGGTCGTAAGCTTCGCCAATTAGCTTTCGTAATTTCAGTGTTTGTTTTTGTCCTAAGCCAAAAGCTTTACCCATGGTTTCAGAAAAACCACGTGCTGTGTGTACTGGTAACATAGGTGTGTCACCAAACAGACTTAATGGGTTGTATGGTAACTTATGTAAGTTAAACTTTTTACCTTGTGTTGCATCAATAAACTTATCGTCAACATAGTCTGACTTGTAATCGAAAATTAAAATACCGATGGGTTTTCCATCAACATTATTATGTTGATTACGATATAACTGAGTAACTACAGATTTAGTACATTGGGTTTTACCTGTACCCATAGTGCCAATAATACCTGAGTTGGTATTCATGAACTTAGCGGTATTGGTTGGCTCCCATAAAATGGGCTGTTCATTTTGTACGTTATGACCAATTAATACTTTTAACGTATCAGTGGCCGCTTGCCCCTCAAGAGTTGAAGTTGAGCCTAAATTACCATCAGCTACTTCTACATGTTTAGGCTTTTCTATGCTGTACTCAGTGTCCTTATCAACCAATTTTTCACTAAGAGTGCTTGATGTTGATTGTTCACTGGTATCAACTAACTTAATTTTATTTGTAGTTTCACTTAACAGATACTTTTCAGGGATATAACACAGCTTTTCAGGGCAAACTTCGGTCATTAATGTTTGTAGTGGCGTACTTACAAATCCTTTTAAATAACTAATCGGTAATTGAATTTTTAAGATGTTTTCTACTTCTAAAAAATCAGCTTCAAAGAAGGTATCGTTTTCTACATGTGATACTAGAAACCCTTCAGGGTAGTTATTAATTTCAGCTATGCTGTAATCACCTTGTAGCCACCACTCACGTTGATTAATAAAGTCGGTAAAATAATCGTCATGGTATAAATTATAAAGTTTATATTTATCAACTTGCATAAGTACTTGGCGAATAAATAAACCTCTATATAATCCACCTGCAAAATCTTGTCTGCCCAGTATATCTTCAGTTAGGTAACGTTTAAGCTCTTTAGCTTGCTGTACGCCTTTATTGTGAGTTTGTTTAACACCTGTTTTTACTTCTAGCGGTAATAAATACATTTGTTGATTTTTAAAACCTACAAACAATACATCGTCAGAAATCAAACCTGACTTATAGCCTTGTACATGCCTAGAGAAATCGCTGTCACTCATTTTTAAGCCGATATTACCCGCGACTCTTATCATTTCAGCTACCGATAAAGGCACCCAAGTAATATCTGATTTAGCGAGTAAACAGCTTACAAACTTATACGCACCTATAATGCCTTTTTTCTCTTTACGGTCGTTTGCATTTTTACGCGCATCGCCGTCAGCTTTGATCATTTTTAATAACCATTCACCATTAAACGCATTAAATTCTTCGGTAATTCCACCTTCATCTTGCTCTAAAACTTTTTTGTATAGATCTGTTTGTTTACTTACGGTAATTGCGTCGTAATTAACAGAGTTGGTGTAATTATCTGAATAATGAATAAGCACTAAATCTTTCGCATTATCAAAAAAGTCTAAGGTTACTTTGGGGTCAATGATGGTTGTCCAAATGGAACTTTGGTACGAGCGATCTAATAATGTTTTAAAGCTATCGCTAACCGCCAATGCCATTGATTTAGACAAACTGTGCTGTTCGTTGGTTTTTCTAGAAGGCTTAATTAAACTTGCTAAGCTTTTAGCAACACGTAAATGCGGTAATTCTGTTATATCAACATCTTTAAGACCAAAGCCAGTAAAGTAACTGTCTTCTTTATTTGCTGCAGCTTCACCAGCTAATAAGCCATGACAAACCACACCGCTTAATTCCTCAGCAACGTTGACATCTGTAGGCTCTACTTTGTTATTGTTTCTAAAAAAGCTTAAATGAGCATAAGCTTGTTCAGTCGTTTTTCGGTTTTCAAACTTGCTATAAGTTAGTCGTGTTCTTAGTAAATCAATTATTGCGTCTGCTTGTTCACGAATAGCGCCTTTGTCTAAGTTATATAAAGATTTAATTTCATCATAACTGGCGGTTTCAGCGAATTTATCAAATTCGGTAAATGTTAATTGATCATCGTATAAATTTACGTGTATTTGACAAACTTTATCTTTTTGCACTTTAACGTAATCAATTAAACCTAAGAATACTTCATGATTCTGCTGATTATTCACAGAATTAATAATCAGAGTTGAACGTGAACCTGCATTAAATAAAGCAGAGAAAGCATCTTTAAACTCGCCTACTTTTTCTTTAACAAGTTTACGAACATAGGTGTAACTTGTTTCTTGCTGTGGTACCAGTTTCAACCAGAAGCAATTATCTTTTTCTAACTGGTTATATGAAAAGCCATGAACCGGATGATAAACAAACGGCAGTAAACCTTGCGCATTTAATCGGTTAATTGTGACTTTGGGTAAACCTTTAAAGCTTCCCTCTTCATCATCAACAACTTTGTTAGCTAAATTGAGGAAATACGCTAAGTTTAAAGGATGAAATGGTGTTAAGAGCTCTTCGTCTTCGAAAGTTGCAAAGCCAATGTTAACTAAACGCTTTTGCGATTTACTTAACATAATATCTATACCTATGGATTCAATGGCTTGTAGATATGCATTTACAACATTACCAACTAAAGATCTGAAGTCACTTCCCCAACCTGAAATACTTGGTAGTGTTTTGTTTTCCACACAATAATCAAAAAACTCACGATACGCTGAGTACAACTCTGTGTATTCATCTTTAATATCATCTAGGTAAACGCAAGCATCTTCTTCTGTCTTTCTTGTCAGTAATTGGTTATCTATTAATTCAACTTCCCATTGTAACAAGGTTAGTCTTCGACCTTTGGGTGCCACTTCTTTATTATCTAATACTATTTTAGATAGCTTATTTTCTGAGCGTTTAAAAGTGCCGAAATAATCATTTTGATATAAACGTACAAAGCGATCTTGGTCTAACATCAATGGCAAGGTTAATGAGTCAGTTGCAATAGCTCCTTCAACATTAAACATTAAACTTGAGTTACTACCTTTTACAATAAAATGTAATCGGTCAGACTCATTAGCTACTTGTTCAAAATCTATTTCACTAATTTCTGTAGCGTCAAATACCTGCCCTACTTCTTCAAGTGTTGCTTTACTGCCTTGCTCGGCAATAATAAAATTATTATCTTCGGTTTGAAGTGTAATGCGATTTTTATTAGGTTCAATTAAGAAGCTATGCCTAAATGCGTCAAGATAATATTCATTGGCAGGTAGTACTAACACTCTAAATTTATAACGCTCTGCGGTTTTTTCACGCTTTAGCGACAAAGTAAAATAAATTGGTTGTTGTGAAAAACTGCCAGAAACTTTAACTCGACTTCTTTTACCACCAGTATTATCTGGGTTAGCAATGTTAATCTCATCAACATTATTATGTTGAATTGCACATTCTTTCTTCTCTATTTTTCCGCCTAAAAAACTGAACTCCAGGGTGAAAGATGTTTGCTCAGGCTCTAATACTAAAATCAGCTGTCTATCGCGCATACCTGTTTTAGAGTCAGATTTATTGCGAGTAATTAACTCACCTTGGGCCAGAGTTTCGGTTTCAAGTTCAAGGGAGTTATTAAGGTTTTTAGCTTGCTCTTGAAAACACTCACTCAATTCTAACTCTGTTCTCCAGCTGTCAGGATGTTCTCCGCCGAAGTTTTTATTAATGAACTTTTCACTGAAGTTGATTTCAGCTAGCTTTTCATCAAGCTCATTAGGGAAATGATGGGTAATGAAGTCTAATTTTTCATAAAGCTTTTTGTTCTTATCTAGTCGTTCATTTATTTGTTCTTGTTTGCCGCTCCAATTAAGGATCGCTTTATCTTCAAGTAAACCTAATTCACCAAACTGCAAGTCACCATCAAGTAATGCTTTATATAATTCAACAAAACCGAACATGGTTGCGCCATCTTCTTGAATTTGTTTAAAGCGGTGCTCAAGTAAACATTCAGACACTTGGTGTGAATCATCGTGATAATTAATTAATGACTTCATTGACTCTTTTATAACTTCAGCATGCCAAACACAACCAGGCTGTGCTACATCTTCTGCAGAATTAATAAGAGTGTCTAACATACTATTATGTATGACAAGTAAAGCGGAACCCTTTAAGCTACCCTGTTGCCCCGCTACCTCGTCACGCAAATGAGAAATAAAGTTTTCTGAAAAACCTTCACCATTTTCATTGTGTAAAACGGGAAGTAATATTACGTCACCACAGGTTAATACTCGTAGTTCTATATCTTTAACACTTACGCTAGATTGAGATAGTTTGATAAATGCATCATAGAGCTTTTTACTATTTTCATTATCTGGTGACTGAAATTGGTATCTATAACCTGCTTTGATAGTGTCAGCACTTTCTTTAAGGAAATGCTCAGTTAAAAATGTCTCAAATGGTTTTGTTAACATAAACTGCATCTCCACTATCACTCATACGTTCAACATTTCCGATACGTTCGTAAAATTCAATTAACACTTGTTGACTCTGTTTATCAAAAAATACCCCCCTAGATTCAAATGCTTTTATTAATTCATTAAATCTCAAGCGATCCAATTCCCCTATAGCCAAGTTTGTTAACAACACCAAATAATCTTGATTAAAAACAAGTACACGTCCGGACCTGCCTCGGCTTTGAATAAAATGCTCACAGAGTTCAGCTTCAATGGTACGAACATAGTGACCATTAATTTCATGTCGTGATTCACCTCGCGAGAATTGTTTTTTTGATAATGTTAGTAAAGCGCCTAACCCAGATAAAGGGTCACTAGATTCTGGTATTTCAAGCTTAAGCTCGCGTTGATCTTTAAATGCTTGGGCATAAGTATTAAGCCATTCACTAGTTTCAGGATAATTAAGTACCGATTGAGCAACAGCCCAAATCGGTTGAGTAATGGCTTTGGGATCTTGTAACCCTTCATTCATTGAAAGGTAAGGAAATATATTCCACAGTGCATTTTTCATTGGCTTGTAGCCAAACTCATGCACCATAGCTCTTTCGTCACTTGCTTTTTCATTATCTAAAATGAAGTACATAGGCTTAGCTTTGGGCTCACCAGATCGCCAATCTTTAATATTAATGGCAAGTTGTGAGGTAAAAAGAAAGCCATATAACCGAAGAAAGTCTTTAAATACACTTAGAAGGTATTTAGGGCGCTTACCTAAGAAAGATAAGTCTTGTTGAAAATGTTCAGCCATAAAAGGTAAATAAGGTGATTCATTAGCCGTTTTAACAATAGTATTTTTATTTTTGGCTGATATTAAGTACTTATCAAACTCTTGATATATTTCGTTTTCAATGAAATTTAGCTTTATCTCAGGTTTATCAGTAAAGAAAAAATTTTGAAGTAGACTTGAAAACATACTTCCAAGTCTTGCATTTGGAGTACTACCCGTAGTTTTTTGTGCTTTAAACAATAAAAGCTCGGGTGCAATTTTGAATAAGTCTTCGCCTTCAAAATACATTTTCTCGACAATCGGCCAAAAGTCATCTTCATCAAGCTTTGCTACGAAAGTATTTTGACAACGTTGTTTGAATTCATCGATGCCTCCTTTTCCAAGGTCTTTACGATAAGATGTTTTAACTACATGCCCTAAAACACTATCCCAATCAAATACACCAGGCCTATCTTTTGTACGGATAGGAAAGAAGCTATTCAATGTATTTTTACTGTTAACTTCATCAGAAATTTTAGGTAAATCTGGTCTTAAAAGCGTCATAATTATAATCCACTTACTTCAAAATCTTCACCATCACTGGTAATTTTAATCCGCTGATCTTTTTTCAAGATATATAGGGTATTAGAGCTATTAGCTACATCTGCAATTTTATCAACAATTTCATCAAGTATAACAACTGTATTTTTGTCGTGTTTGTTTGGTCGGTAACCATCCACTATCCGTTGCATTAAGTTTAATAAATTAATATTGGCTGGCATTTTTAACGTTTCCTCTCCAATTTTAAAGAACATATGAAATTGAGAAACATGATCTTCCATAAAACCAGCAATACTTTTAATATCAGCTTTCAGTTCGATATGTGCTGCCAATTGGTAACCATTTCGTTCACAAATGAAAAACTCGCCTTTATTTAACTGCGGCGCATTTCGATTGTTGTATTTATGAATCGCTGCAATAACGGTTTCTTTATAAAAAGTTTTTATCGCAGCGCGTTGCTCAGGTAAACCTTCATAAGCAGTATGTAAATGCCACACAGTTGAATATTTATCAATAAGCTGCTCGTGAAAGTCAGCTTTAAAGTCAAGATGATAATTGTTCGAGAAGTCGGCGTTACGTAAAATATAAAATAAGCGTAAATAGGTTTCAGGCTTTTGGCCCTTACGTATTCCTTTTGCCGTTAAATCTGTAAGGTACTGTTCGAAGTTTGGATCAGATAATTTTAAGCTGTATGAAAGGATAAACTTATCTATAGCTTTAGAGCGCGTATTAGCAGGGTCAAATTCTGCAATTTTACTTACCAGTTCATTGTCACAATCAATAAACAAATTATCTTGTAAATAACCAGGCCCTGCTAACAGATGAAAAATAAAGTCAAGTAATGCTCTTGTCGTTAAAAACTGATCTTTTATAAGTCTTGCTTTAAATAATAAATCAACAATGACATCTTGTACTTCATCTATACTAAGTAATTCGTAATTTGCACAAAGCTTTTTATCCTTATTTGGAGAAATAAGTTCTTTATCGTAATACTGGCGAATTATATTATTATCAACTGCGCAGATTCGTTGTAATAACTGTTTAGCAAACTTAGATGAATGACCACTTTGCTGAAGCTCAAATTTAGGATATTTTTCAAAGTTGAGGAAAATATGCTCATCTTCCATCATATCGTCATTTAAGAAATACTTGATCGATTGCTTAACTTGCTCATGCTTCCCTTCTTCAACATAGTTACCTAACATACCTATATTAATACCAACAACAAGTGGCTTGCTGCCTTCAGTAAAGTCTTGAAATAGTTTATCAAGCGTCTCTATTGCGGAGTCATTAGGCTTAAAACTGTGAGTTGCATCGAGATGAAAATTGGCTCTGGTACTAAACTTATTACAATATTTAGTTAAGATTTCAGATTTTCCATCACCACTACTACCACATAAAAATATTATTTTTTTATCTGTTTGGGATAATGATGTAAGTGCTTGTTTGAAATCACTCTCTATATCAGTTGTAATATATAGATAGTCTTTGACTTCATCCAAATGCACTGAAATTGAGTCATTACGCTCAGTAGACACTGCATATGGCGATGATTTTGATAAAACGCTTAAGACTTCTTTAAGTATCACTTTCTCATCCTGAGTTATATTTTTGTGGCACATTAAATAACTATCATATTTCAATTTTATTTAATTGGGAACTTCAAATTTAAAAAATATAAATAAATTAAATATTTAGTAAGGCGGTTTAATCTTTATCTCATCAAATAACTCACAACAAATAACAGCTAAAAAAATAAGAAAAAAATAGTAAAAGCGAATACGGTCCCCCCCATTGTCTGCGGTATTCATACCTTTGTTTGATGTTGGTATCATTGCGGTAAAGATAGTCGCGGCGAATACAACAAGTAATCAAATGATAATAACTGTTATATTGAAGGAAGAAACTTGTTTACGGTGTGTTTTAAGCCATGTTGAGCACCTCTTTACTGATTATTATTCAACCCTAATAAGGAGCTGTGATTTAATCAAATTTTATAGGTGTACAAATGTTCTAAAAGTAAGAACAGAATAAATAAGAATATTGAGAGTACATCGAACTTAACTATTAATTTTTTCTTACGGATTTACTAACAAAATACATGTAATATATTTTTCAGCGTATTTCATTTACAAAACAATTAAATTTAAACAAGTGGATAAACAATGAAAAACTTCAATCTTACTCATGGTCTTAATTGGTTAATGGCCATTTTTACACTATTAGCATCTGTTGCCGTATTACAAACCTTTATTATTGGACGACACTTTATTATTCCTACTATATTATTGGTTATCACTATATTTATTGGCAACTTGGCTTGGTATGGTTTTAAGCAGGTTAAATGGGCGCAATATATCACTTTTTGGTGTGGATTTATTTTAACTAGCCATTGTTTTTTCGCTTTGTTTTGGGCAAAAAAATACCGAGAAATATTAGGTAGTGCATTCGAACCAGTAGCCGTTATTACTACCTTGTTATTATTTATATTAACGTGGTTTTATGCTCGTAAAAATCAATTATTTAATTGAGCATAAAACACAAATCATGATTGTAACTAGGCAGGCTAATAATTATTCGTTACAAGCTATTAAACGGCTTAAATATCGTAGTATTTGTTAGTCTTTCGTTACTTTACAACAGTCTATGCGTTAAACCATACTTCAAATTAAATACGTAATACGACCTGAAGCATTTTGAAATATTCGCTATTTTCATGTATCAATGCCTCTTTCAAATGCTTTATTAGTTTAGTTCAGGAGTATCAGAGGTGCCCACCGTTTTACTTCGTCTTTCCATTAAAACCACATCGCGCCAAACACCATGCATTTTACCAAGTTTTTCACGCAGTCCTACTTGACGAAAACCAGTATTTTTATGCAGCTTAATACTCCCTTTATTTTCTGGAAAAATAGCCGATTGCAACATCCAAATATTATTGGCTTCTGACGCTACAATTAATGCAGACAGTAGCTTCTGGCCAACACCTTTACCTTGGGCGTTCATGGCAACATAAACACTAACTTCAGCCACACCGGCATAAACTTCTCGATTTGATATGGGTGAAAGCGCAGCCCACCCTAGAATTGTATTATTTTCTACTGCAACAATACGCGAGTGACTGTGCATGGAGTTATTCCATTCGTCCCACGTTTTCGCTTTCAGCTGAAATGTTGCATTGCCAGTATCAATACCTTGCTGATATATGTCTTTTACAAAAGGGTAATCGCTTTGTTCAAATTTTCGAATAAACACTTACTATGTCTCCATCAACTATTTTTTACCTAACGCTAATCTATAACGCAGTTATAAAAACAACCCGTCAATTACACGCCTGCTATTTTTCCATCTACTATTCGTACAATGTCATCACAGTTTGCGGCAACGCTGTTGTCATGAGTAGAAATTAAAAACGTGGTGTTATCTGTTTGGTTTATATCACGAAGTAAATTCATTACTTGCTTTGCTGAGTCTTGATCTAAATTGCCCGTGGGTTCATCGGCAAAAACAAGTTTGGGGTTATTTATCAGCGATCGGGCAATAGCAACACGTTGTTTTTGTCCTCCCGATAATTGACTTGCCAAAAAATGACTACGGTGGCTTAGGCCAACTTTATCAAGTAATAATAAAGCACGTTTTTTAATCTCACTGGTTAACCGCCCTGTTGGCGCTGCTGCAGGAAAAGCGACATTTTCTAACGCGGTAAAATCAGGTAATAAGTTGTGATATTGGAAAACAAAGCCAAGATGTTGATTACGATAAGTAGACAACTGCGCATCAGATAAATTGATTAATGAATGATCTAACAGCCTTAGCTCGCCTGATGTTGGCCGCATTAACAAACCAAGAATATTAAGTAATGTTGACTTACCTGAGCCTGAAGCACCCTGCAATGCCATCATTTTTCCGTGCGGGATAGATAAATTAATGCCCTTAAGCACACAAGTTTCGTGCTCACCATTACGGAAAGTTTTTATAATATTGTTTGCGAACAGCAGTGTGTTTGTCATTGTTGAATAGCCTCAACAGGATCTACCGAAGACGCCGATCTTGCAGGTAATACAGCCGCCAAAGCAGAGCCAACAATGGTCAATATTATAACTAACATATAACTGCCCTCACTTGGCGCTATTGGTAACATTGCACTGCCATCAGCCTTGGTAATAGAGGCTAATTGAACGCATAATTGATAACCTGCCGCTGCGCCTAAAAAAGCACCTAACGCGCCAATAAAAACACCTTGTAAAATAAAGACAGTAGCAACAAATTGTCGAGATATTCCTGTTGCTCGCATAATGCCTATTTCAGCACGGCGGCGATAAGTCGATAATAAAAGCGCGCTAGCAATAGAAATAACAATGGCTAACAGTGCAAAGCCTTGTATAAAATTACCTGTGCGCCCTTGTGCATCGGTAGCGTCTTGCAAGCTTTTGTTTTTTTCTTGCCAAGGGGTCGATTTTAACTGAGTCGAATTTTGTAATACCATGGCAATCGCTGGTGCGTCAGCGGGATTATCCACTTTTAGTCCTAATGACGTGATGCCATCTGGCAACTCGAATAATGGCCTTGCGACATTAATTGATAAGAAACCAACTCGTTTGTCTAAACTGGCTAAATTCACTCTAAAAATTCCCGTAATAGGCAACAAACGTTCTGGACCACGTTCCGACTTCAACAATACCGGTGTACCAACAAGTAGCCCTAATTCATCAGCTAAATCAGCACCAATAATTAAACCGCCCGTAGTTAACTCAGCAGTCCCTTTTATGATGTAACGGCTAATGTTAGTAATAGCATCAACCTTGCTCGGCTCAACGCCTTGAATAGCGATTGGTTGAGTTGCTTCACCGCGAACTAAGAACGCATTGCCATCAACAATTGGGCTGATGACACTCACGCCCGGCGTTGATTGTGCAATATCGATAACTTGCTGCCAATTTCGTATTTGTTTTCGTTGTAAAGTAGAGACTGGTTGCGCTACAAAGCGGTTGTCGTTGGTTAATACACTTGCTATTTTATTTGCTGGCTCTAGTTCTATGTGGGCAATTTTACTGGTAGTTTCTTGTGTTAAAAAGATACTTAGGCCGTTAATTAACGCGGTGATAAATACAAACACCACAACGCTAAGCGATACACCAAGCACTAATAACAGTGTTTGTAGGCTGTTGGCTGTGATATAACGCCACGCGACTATCAGTGAAAATGGCATTAGTGATTATCTTTGCTAGGGTTCATTTCAGCGGTATTAATATCGGGTGTAGCAGTATTAGACGCATGAGCATCAGGAAGATTAGTTTTACGAGGATTAACACGCTTATTTTCAGCTAACGCTTGAGCGGCAATAGTGGCATCAAGCACAACGAGCGCTTTAGAATTCAGCCCTGTTTTTAATACCACTGAGCTTCCTGGCCAGTCAATAAAAGTGACAACTGTAGGTTTTATCTTCTGCTCAACAACAGTGTAAACAAGCCAAGTTTCTCCCTCTTTTTTCAGTGCACTTCTTGGCACACTTAACGCTTTATCAAAAGATTTTACTAAAATATTTACATCAATTGAACGCCCAGGTACAAAGTCAGCATTCGCTTTGTCTAACATTATGCGGGTAAGTCTTGAGCCATTTAACGAATTTACCCTTGGTGATATTTCAGAAATAAAACCATGCTCAATGTGTTGTTTACCTGTAGGGGCAAGTAATGCTTTCATTTGTAATGAGAGCTCTGAAGCATAAACTTCATCAATTTCAGCTTCAATTTCAACAGGACCAAGCGACCCTATTTGAAAAAGCGTATCACTGAGGCTAACCACTTGTCCTTGATCTATTGAGCGAGACAACACAATACCGTCAAGCGGACTTTTTATCAGGTAATCATTAACACGAATAAAGGCTTGATTACGCGCTTCTTTTGCGCCAATTAATTTTGATTTAGCGGTGGCTAGGTTAGTGCGAGATTGATCAAGTAATAAATTAGCAACTAAGCCTTTTTTTGATAATTCAGTAATACGGTCAAAGTCTTGTTGGGCAAATTCCAATTGCGCTTCAAGCATGTGCAAGTTAGCTTCTGCTTCGGCAAGTACCGCTTGTTGAGAGGCAGAGCGTAATTCCGCAATGATTTCTCCATTTTTTACTTTATCGCCTTCATCAGCTAACAAGCGGATAATTTTACCAGGAAATTCAACTCTAACATTCACCACATCTTTAGTACGAACACGTCCCACTACGGCTAATACTAATTCTGCTTTACCAGCATTCACCTGTAAAACGTCAACATTTAATGGCGCGCTACTTTGTTTATATACATAGTTAGCAATAAACACGATAACGAGTAAAAAACACATGATCAAAAATGGTTTTTGATATTTACTCATAGCTAAAAGCAACTTCCACTTATTTGAATTGATTATAATTATAATAAGTTAAAGCAATATTCTCAAACTTACTATCTAAATAGTAAATGTCTAAGTTGAAATACGACTAAATAAGATAACCAACAAATTAAGTTCGCTATCAACACCCGGTTTAACTCACTCTGTCACAGCTTTTTTAATTAAAAATCAATAAAAACAGCTCGTCTTACATAAAGCCTAGTTAATAATTTTACAACTCTATTCAAACCTATAATTATTGGTTATTACCTCTTATTACTTGGGCTAAAAAGTAGAATCGCCCTAAACTAGTGCTAACATTTGCTACTTATTGGTACAAAATAAAAATAAGGGCAAGTTACTTAAATCTTTACTATTGAAACGCAAATGCCATATTACATAGACTTGCAAGGAGTTATTAGCTACAAATTTTGCAATCAGTATTACCATAAATTGGTAGGCATGATATTTGCTGACACTATGTTCAACTTTTTAATGATTAGGTGGGTAAGTTACGTATGTCGTGTTTAAAATATGCCAAAAAGGCATTGTTGGTGTTGTTGTCTCTAAGTGTCTTTGGTAATCAAATTGCTAATGCTGCTTCTACGGAGATTATTCCTATTAAAACAGTGGTTGTCACCATGTTTGAAGATGGTGAAGCAATGGGCGATGATCCTGGTGAATTACAACTATGGTTAGAGCGAGGAAATTTCTCTACTAAATTAGATTTTCCTTTAGGTATGTATGATTTATACCTTAATAAAGACGGCGTATTAGTTATTTGTGTTGGTGGTGGTATTCCTAATGCAACAGCTTCAATTATGGCGCTTGGTCTTGATACTCGCTTTGATCTTAGTAAATCGTATTGGTTAATTACGGGTATCGCTGGTGGCGATCCGCAAGATATATCTTTAGCGAGTGCGGCTTGGGCTAAACATATTGTTGATGGTGATCTTATTTATCAAGTCGATGCTCGAGAAATACCAGCGTCATGGCCTTATGGTATTATCCCACTTGGTGCAAAAGCGCCAGCTGAAAAACCCGAAGATATCTCAACAGGCTGGTCTTTAGACACCGTTTCTTTCGCGTTAAATAGTGAATTAGCTGATTGGGCTTATGCACAAACAAAAGATGTAAAAATTGATGATTCAGCAGCCATTAAAGAATTTAGAGAATTATACAAAACTTACCCAAATGCACAAAAACCTCCGTTTGTTACTATGGGTGATACCTTAAGTGCGAGTAAATACTGGCATGGTAAACATTTGAATCAATGGGCAAATGATTGGTTAAAACTCTACGGTGGTGAGTCTGCAAATTTCATGACTAGTAACATGGAAGATTCAGGTACATTAACGTCTTTAATGCGCCTTGCTCGTATTGATAAAGTTGATCCTAGTCGAGTTATGGTGCTAAGAACGGTAAGTAATTACACGATGGCGCCAGCAGATAAAGAAACAAGCTGGAGTATCACCGCTCCTTACCCTGATGATGGTTTTCCAGCACTCAATGCAGCGTATGTAGTTGGGAATAAAGTTGTTCAAGAAATAGTGGCAAATTGGGGTAAATATGAAAACGCCCTGCCTTATCAAACAAAATAGCAGTTAAGCTTTATTCTTCATTGTTAGTTGTTCATTTTAGCCGTTAATTGTAACGGCTATTATTTAACTAGCACTGTGCTGTAATGATGGTGATAAAAGGATAAATGAACAATAAAAAACTTTAATTCACTGGATCTAACATTACCTCAATCGTTGTTGGGATTAAGCCACAACTTTCACCTTCTGGAATATTTAGCTCAACAGTTTTTGTTATATAACCCTCTTTTGCTATTTTTAAAGAGGTTCCACCTGTTTCTGTTTCGAGAATCACAGGGAGGTTGTCCGAGCAATTTATTAGACCTACAATGTTAAACTCACCAACGCTGACATACTCATCATTCACAACTTGTTGGTCTTCACCATCTGAATTTTTCAAATCAACAATAACATTACAACTTATAGGCTCAGCCGTATCTTCATTAACAATATTAAGTTGTAAATTAGGGTAGTTATTATCAATATCATCACAGCTCGTATCGCTCAAATTAATGAGGTTAGCGATACTAAAGCTAGATTCTTCATCTGCAGATGACAAAGACCAGTCAATGTATACTTTTTGAGGATATCCTAATTCAGGATGATAACTAACTATTACACTGTCAGCGTCTTTGAGCCCTGACTCGATAAGAGAAAACGCTTCATTGATGGTTCTAAATGATTGCTTATTCTCCTCTGAAACCATCATATCACGATCAATTAATGATTCTTCCTCATACCAAATGCTTCTATTTGTATAATAAACCAAACTTTTATCTTCGTCTTTAACTTGCAGAATTACCGGAGGAGTAAAACAAAAGCAAGAAACACGTTGGTCAATTTGATAATGCTTAATATTTTGTGATTCCCATTTAGCCTTATTATCAATTAACTCTTGCGTTAATAATGTGACATCCTTTTGTCCTATAGCATTAAGGGTGATCACAATATCTCTTTGGCTTGAAGCACCTTCTTCATCGGTTACCGTAAGCTGTATAATATAATCACCATCCATACTAGAGATAAACTGGGGTTTAGTAGTCTCTGCATAATATATATCAGCGTTACTGTTTTCTGGCGACGTAATAATTGACCAACTATATGTAAGCTCAGCGCTCTCTGAGTCAAAACTATCACTTCCGTCTAAGAACACTGTTGTAGATACATAAGTTTCAATGTCATCGCCAGCGATAGCGGTAGGTGGTGTATTAGCAGGAATTGAAGTATCTGGCGCTGTTGATGACGCTTTGTCAGCAGAGCCTCCACAGCCATATAAGAATATTATAACGAGTAATAAATTAAGCGTTTTAATGTTGGTCATTTTTTTGGGCACCTTCCGTTGGTTATCTATAAATTTTGATATTATTCGTAGGAAAAAAGATAAAAAATATTGATATCTTTGAATTTCCACATCTAAATGCATAATAAAACAATTCTTTTAAAACAGAAAGTTAAAAGAATTAATAGGGGAATGATATATAAAAGATGCGCTAATTTATAAAGTAAAATAATGTGAGTAGAATAATAAACATTCTATTTAAACCAAACCTTTCCACCAATCATTTTATAGGCGGGTGTGCCTCTTATTAGCATTTCTCTAGCAAAAACCGTTTCACATTTAGGGCAAGTGCAAGGCTCAGTTGTATAATCTTTAAATATACGTTCTTTAAAGCATTTCACCAACGCGCCTTTCCCGCCCTTTTTGTATTTAAATAGTAAGTACTGACATTTATTACAATAAATATTAACGGTTCGAGTTGGCGCTTTGCTATTAGGTTTTGACATAATTTAGCTATTTTTTAACCATTTGATTCAGCCGAGCTATTTAATTATTTGAGTAATTACGTGTAAGCTATTATATGAATTGCGGTTATGAATTTTCAAAGCCGCAGCTCCAACATACTTCAAATGATGGTGCATTTTGCTCGGAGCATTGTTGACAGATCCAATCTTCAGTTTTAGCGTTACTTTGTGACAAGTTAGCTATTTGTGTTGCTTGTTCAAAGTCGGCATCATTTGTAACCCAAACTTCTGGCCAAGAATCAAAGGCTGAAATACCACCTATTGCGCCTTGTGCAAATTCATTTTTTATAAAGACACTTATCCCTTGTGCTTCAATAAGGTTTTTTACATTACTAACAAGAAAGATACTTTCGTTGGAATAAACCATTTTCATAATTTAGTACTCAATAATATTTTGATGGATGATAAAGGTATTAGTAATGACTTAGTATACACACTATATTTTTAGCGTTATAAAGGTAAAATTATTAACACACTAAGACCACCTTGCTCTCGATTTTTAAAGACTAACTGTCCTTTATGCGCTTCAATAATTTCTCGACATAATGCTAACCCTAAACCTGTGCCTGAATGCTTGGTGGAATAAAAAGGCAATAAGGCATTTTGAATAACTTCAGCCGACATGCCACTGCCGTTGTCATTAATGCTAATTTCAATAACATCGCTAGTCTCTTTAAAAGAGCAGGTAATACTGCCTGTTTCATCAGCTTCATGTGCATTTTTAAGAATGTTTATTAATACTTGTTCGAACTGTGCTATATCAACATGAATGCTTGAAGTGGGCAATGGCGTAGTAAGTGAGAACGGATAAAGTATTTGTAACTGTTCAATGAGTGCCAACCAATTAACGGGTTGCTTATTTGGGAGTTTAACTTTTGTCAGTGTCGCATAACCTTTAATGAAGTCATTAAGATGATTAATTCTACCGCTAATCGTATTAAAAACGCGGTTTAACCTTGGCTCTTCTAAGTTTTTAGCCAACAATTCACCGCTATGACACATAGAGCTGATGGGTGCGATAGAATTGTTTAGTTCATGACTAATCACGCTAATCACTTTCTTCCAAGTAGCGACTTCTTGCTTTGAGAGTTCTTGGGTAATGGTTTTTAATAGAAATAACTGATGTTTAGCTTGGTGAATAACCACACTTGAATGAGTTACATGCCAAGCTTGTTGCGCACCTTGATTATCAGTTAAAGTAAAAATGGACTCACCTTGATGACTTAACGCATGTTGAAATTCTGGTGCTAACGATTTAAGTAATTTACTCCACCTAAGCCCAACAATAGAGCCACTTAATTCAAAAGCTTGTTGTGCACTATTGTTGGTAAAGGTGATGGTATCGCGATGATCAACTAAAATAGTTACCATGGGCGAAGCATTCAACACCTTATCTAACATCATTTCACGTTGATAAAGTCGTTGACGCTCTTCACGTAATTTATTACTGGTTTGGTTAAAAGCATTAATAAGCGCATTATAACTTGCTTCTTTTTGCTGATTTAAACTAACCGAAAAATCGTTATCTCGTAGGCTTTGTAGACCATGTTCTAAACTTTGTAAAACTGTTTGATGACGTTTATATTGCTTTGTTAATAATAAAAATGTTGTCAATAATGAAAACATTAACAACACACTAATATAAATAGGGTAGTCTACGGCAAAATAATACACCATTACCATTAATGTACTGTGTAATATTCCTAAAAGAATAATCAATCGCATTTATTGCTCTTCTTGGCTAAGTTGATATTTTTCAATACGTCGATATAACGCTTGTCGGCTTAATCCCAATTCATTAGCCGCTCTTGAAATTACCCATTCATGTTTGTTTAACACGGCTTTCAAATTATCTTTATCACTACTCGCTTTTTGCGCTGCACTTTCTGCTTTATTTAATGCTAAAGAGCTCTCTACATTACTTGAATTTACTCCAAGCATAAAATGCTCAGGTAATAAAATTTCATCGGCACATAACACCATTGCACGTTGACAATGGTTTTCTAATTCTCGCACATTACCTGGCCACGGCTGTTGTTTTAGAAGCGATGCCGCTTGCTCGCTTAATTGATGACTACCTGAAATAAAATGACGTGCTAAAGGGATAATGTCATCTTGTCGCTGGGCAAGTGGCGGTAAATTAAGTTCAACAACGTTAAGACGATAATATAAATCTTCACGAAAGGTATTCTCTTCTATTGCTTGCGGTAAATGACTATTGGTAGCACTAATAACACGCACGTCTACAGTAATTGTTTCGCTCGAGCCAACCCGTTCAAATTGCCCTGTTTGTAATACCCGTAGTAGTTTCATTTGCCCTGCTAACGACAAGTTACCAATTTCATCTAAAAATAATGTCCCGCCATTTGCTGCTTCAAAACGCCCTTTTCGCATTGCTGTTGCACCTGTGTAGGCACCTTTTTCGGCACCAAATAATTCCGCTTCCATTAATTCACTCGCCAGCGCCCCCATATTAACTTTAATAAAAGGATTAGCATTACGCGGGGAGTTTTGATGAATATAGTCAGCAATACGCTCTTTACCGCTGCCATTTGCGCCTGTGATTAAGACACTAATATCACTGTTAGCGACTTTATCGGCCATAGCAACAAGCTGTTTCATCGGTTGGCTTTCGACAATAAAGTTTGACGATGACTTGATCTGGCTGGCGTTATTTGTTCTCTGAGGTGATTTTTCGTTGCTATTATTAGCTGAATCAACAATGTTAGCTGAATCAACAATGTTTTCCGCGATAATATCGAGTAGTTTCATATCATCCCACGGCTTAGGCAAATAATCGGCTGCACCTGCTTTAACTAATTCAACCGCAATTTCAAGCTGACTCCAAGCGGTAATAATTATAATAGGTGTGGCTGGCGATATTTCTTTAAGTTGATAAAACAGAGAGCGCCCTTCTTCGCCCGATGTGGTTCCTTGACTAAAATTCATATCTTGAATAATTAAATCAATACATTGATTGTTAGCTGCAAATACAGCGTCTTTTATGGTACTCGCGATACTTACTTTATAGTTATGTAAGCTCAGTAATAAGTCTAATGCATCTAAAATATCAGGATTGTCGTCTACTACTAACACTCGCTTCATTCTATCAATCCTTGGCTATGCTTTATTTTTATTAATTGTTGATTATTCATTAGAGTTATTGACCATCACAGGTAGTGACGGTCAACCTTGTATTTAAAAATGGAAGTAAAAAATTTGTATTACAATTCTATTATCACTCTGTACTACAGCGTTTTAGTTGCAATAACAGGCGATATTTTTGTTGTTTTATATGCAGGCAACCAAGTCGCTAATGAACCAGAAACGAAGACAACAAATACTGCTAAAGCATACAACAATGCTGTTGGCTTTTCGATAGTGATCACTTGTGATAGCGCAATATTTAATCCTATCATAGTTGCTATGCCGACAATGCTAGCGCCCAAATTAAGTAACCAATTTTCACTAAACACATACAACATAATATCTTTTTTACGCGCACCAAGCGCACGACGAATACCAATAAACTTACGTTGTTGTGTTACATGAAAGTGGGCATGTGCAAAGCTACTAACAACCGTAACTACAATCATTAATAACGACAACATGCCAAACAAACTCGCTAGACCTGCATCTTGACTGTAAAAATTTTTCAATCGCTCTGCCATACTTTGCACGCGTATAATGTCACGTTCTGCTTGTACAGATAAAATAGTGTCACTGAGCTGTGCTTGCACTTGCGCTAATTTTCCTGGCTCAACACGTACCACATAATGTTGCTGATAGTCTGCTTGTGAATACATGAAGTTACCAAATAAACCAAAAGTCTTATCTATGCCTTTACGTGTAGGGCTAATAGTAAAATCTCGTGCTATACCCACTACTCGTCCATTATTAGTTAACTCACCTAAGGCTGGCCTATTCGGGAATATTGCTTTAGCTAATGATTGCGTAATAATAATATTTTGTTCTATTTTCCCTCTATCTTGCAAGGTATAGAAATCCTTCGTTATATCATCAGCATCAGTTAGTGTTCTCCCTTCAATAATTTCCACGCCTAAATTTTCTAACCCAATTTTACTACTATAAAACTGCGGTACATAACGTAATTCCACGGGTAAAACAGCATCTTCAGGGAAGTCAGCAGCTTGCATATTACCATTCCAACCTCCTCGTTGAATTGGCAATTGGTTATAATGAGCAGCGCTAATAACACCGTCTATCGCTGATATTTTTGCAATATCTTGTTGGGTAATCGATTGATAATAATCAGTATCACGATAGGCACCAGAGGTTGGCATTAAGTCAACGGTAATAAGCTGTTCAACATCAAAGCCTAATGGCTTATTGAGTTTTTCAATCGTACTCGCCGTTAATATAACCGTATTAACCATTAAACCTATGGTTAAACTCAGTTGTAATATTAATAGTGTAGTGGCGAATTTACGAAGACGTAACGCCTTAAATAATGCTTTAATATTCATAATAATACCTTATTTCAACGTCGTTGATAAAGACGTTCTACAAGAACGAATTAACGGATATAACATGCTAATAAATGAAGTAACTAGCGCAATGCCAATCCCCATCAATATTAATGTTATGTCTATATCACTGGTTTGTTTTAGTGCTGGAAATAATGTCATTGATATTTGCAAAAACAACCAGCCAAATAACAGCGTTAAAACTGCACAACATGATCCAATCAACATGCTTTCAACAACACCTTGATAGAAAACATCTTTCATTCGAGCACCTACCGCACGTCTGAGTCCAGTTTCGAATCTTGCACTATGATAACGAGCAAGTAATAAACTACTGGCATTAAAAATACAAACAGCTAAAAAGAGTGAACTAGCTAAAGCGAAGGCCAACATCCGTTCATCAACTACCTTTTGGTGTGTCAGCCATTCATTAACGTCTAACAAACGGTTGTCATTAGCGCGCAAGTATTCACCTTGTGCTTTACGGTGTTGTGAATAGTTATCAAGATATTGTTGCATTAACTGCTTCTGCTCAAGCGTATCAAGTTGTACAAAAGCTTGTAAAAAGAATCCATTTTTTCCACGATTATCAGACACTGAATGAATTCGGTCAGTTGACATGTTTCGCAAATCAATAGCCCATTCATTATCCATTGCCGTTTCTATGGGGGCATAGATATCATCAGTCGAATTAAACGCTTGATCAAATGCGGCATTATAAAAAACAGGTTTTAAATTCCATGGTTTCAGCACACCAACAATTTCAAAAGGTTTACCACCAATTTCAAGGGTTTTACCGACACTATTACCACCACCAAAAACTTGTTGATTAAAGGTGTCACCAATAACAATCTGCTTGGCATAGTCTTGCTGCCAAACACCGCCAAAGGCAAAAGGCGCATCAGTTAGCGGAAAAAAGCCTTGCGTAGTGGCTCGAACTATTGCCTGATGACGCGTTAGGCTTTTAGCATTAATATCTCGGGTGTAAACTTTTGATTGGTAATGCACCATAGTGTGAGTTGCTATGTCATTTTTCAAAATATGCATAGCATCGTTATATCGCATAACTTCAATTAATTCTGCATCAGGGTTGTCCAGTGACCAAATATTCAGTGATACATTAAAAATACGATCGCTTTTATAAGGAATTGGGTCTGATGACATCGATTTAATAATGGCGATGTTAGCTAAGAACACGCCAACGCCTACAGCTAAGGTTGAGATCATTAAAATAAAAAACAGTCGATTACGGATTAAGTTTCTAAAACTCAATTTGAGGTAATAATTAAACATTTCCATAAGAAGTCCTTAAACCTTAACAGCGATCGATGCGTTATCATGCGTTGGTGCATAGACACTATGATCGGTAATTTGGCCATCAATCACTTGTACATTTCGACCTACTGCACGCGCTTGGTCAGGATCATGCGTTACCATAATAATGGTGCTGCCTTCAGTATTTAATGTATGTAGTAATTCCATTACTTGGCGTGCCATTAGAGAATCTAGATTACCTGTTGGCTCATCGGCTAATAATATTTTGGGCTCTCCCGCTAACGCTCGAGCAATAGCCACACGTTGTTGTTGTCCACCTGATAGTTGACTTGGTAAATAGTTAGCGCGACTAGCTAAACCGACTTGCTCTAGCGCGTTAGTAATGCGGCGCTTTCTCTCGGCAGCATTAAAACCACGATATCGTAATGGCATGTCAATATTGTCAAACAGGTTAAAGTCAGGGATTAAGTTATAGTTTTGAAAAATAAAGCCAATTTTTTCGTTACGTAAGCGCGATAATTCATCATCATTAAGTCCTTGAATATTTACACCGTCGAGTTCATAAGCACCTTGGTCAAAGCTATCTAATAGCCCCGCCACATTTAAAAATGTAGACTTACCTGATCCCGAAGGCCCTGTCACTGCGACAAACTCACCTGCATTAACTTGCAAGTTGAAATCACGCAATGCGTGGGTTTGAATAGTATCACTACGATAAATTCGACTAATGTTTTTCATGTTAAGCATAATTATCTTCCTAAATAGTCTTTTGTAGACCTGTTGATTGTTACTTTTATAATTGGTTTGTTACTTACTTGTACGATATTTATTTCTTAATTTAGCGAAATCGTTGAGTGCATATCAAACGTTTCTGTAGATGAAATAATAATAGTGTCTCCTGACTTTAATCCCGATGTTATTTCAATAAATTCAATGCTTTGCGAACCTGTTGTTATAGGGGTTAACTTGGCTTCGTCTCCTTTAATAACATAAGCAGCTTGGCCACCGTGGCTAGCTTGGAAGCCACCACGTTTAACCATTAATACGTTTTCTTTATTTTCAAATTCGATACGTGCATTCAAACGTTGATTTTGGCGTAGTTGAATTTCGGCTAAGTTATCGATTGACACTCTAACCATAACTTGACTGTTTTTAACTTCAGGAGAAACTGAAATAACTTTACCAATAAGTGATTTTCCTGATATTTGCATTTTCACATCAAGACCAAGTCCTAAATCATCCGCGTAAAATTCAGGTACATTAAGCTCCGCTTCATACTGGCTTAAATCAACAATAGTCATAATGGCTTGGGTATCGCTAACTCGTTCTTTTTTCTGTACTAACCAGTTACCAACAATGCCATCAACGGGTGCTCGAATATTCAGTAGCTCAACACGTCGCTGTAGTTCATCAACCACTAATTGCTGACTTTTAACTAAAAGATCACGTGTTTGGTTTTCAAATTCAAGACGTTGTATTGCTAGTTCGACACGTTTTTTGGCATGTTCGAATAGTAAGTCATCCTCAAGCTTTGCATCACGTTTACTAACTAAGTAAAGCTGACTAACCACTTGTTTTTCATATGACAGCTCTGCACGGGTTAATTCTCGGGTACTCGCATTAGCACGAACACGCGCAGTATCAAGCACCTGTTCGAGATCAAGCTGAGCTTCACGATCACGTAATTCACTTCTTCTAGCATCAATTTTTAAACTTTCTAACTTGGCTGTTGCTTGTTTAACTGTTGATTGTAATTCGGGGCTTAATATAGTTGCCACAATGGCATCTTTTTTAACAATATCACCTGGTTTCGCTAATAAAGTAACTTGCCCCGGCTCTGAGCTATAAATGGTAGGGGCATTCGCAGCAACCAATTTACCATTAACAGCAATGTCACGAATTAAGGTACCGTTAACAACGGTAGCACGGGTAATAGTTTGTGGGTTAACACTTGGAATGCCGCCAGACCATTGGCTTAAAGTTGGTAAAATAAACCAAATAATCCCAATCACTACAACAGCACCTATGATTAACTTAATCCAAGGTTTTTTATTAGTAGGGTTACTTATTATTTCGTCTTGTCCGTCGGTAGAGCTAATCATATCAATTTCACTGTATTGTCATATATATACAGGATATAGCGAGTAACATGCCAACAGTAAAATAAAAAAATAACCAACTGTTTTTAAAGGGTTTAAATGAAAAACGTTACAACTAAAGTGTCCGGTTTTTTAATAATAAGTGTCCGTTCGGACGATGTGAGTGTCCGATTTATTCAAGCGGACATTACTGTAAGCGGACCATAATTTAAGCGGTGACACTGTAAGTAAGTGATAACTTAAACAGACAACAATTGAGTAGATGCACACGTAGTATGACTGTTTGACGATGAAAATAAAAAGTAGAAAGGCAGTTGATGAGAGACTGAAGTGGTTTATGTAAAATAAATGAGTTATCGCTATTTACATACAAATAACGATAACTCAACTTAATGGCTTAAAAACATTTGTGTTATTTAGCCAAAAATAGCGCGCATAAGCTCGATAACTTTCTCAACACTTTTACCTTTTTTTACTTGGGCAATAATCGAGTCACGCTTGCTTAACATATATTCTGGTAGATCTTCAGACATTAATGCTTTATCTACCATTTCCTCTACCGTCTCTTTACTATTTTTTCTAAAGGTAGAGTTTGATTTTTTGGGTGCTTTGTTTAGCGCTTTATCACGAGCACGAATATAGTTCGAGTTTTGTGATAAGTCAGCATCGGCAAATAAAAATAAATCAATTAATATGGCACGATTTTGCCAAATAATAAGCTCAAGACCAGGGTTTTCTTTTTCGTCAATCGCTTCCTCTTGTTCAGTAATCAGGTCAGAGTCAACATCAGAGCTATCATCAAGACTTGTTGTCGTACTACTCTCTGTAATACTTTGCTCAGGCTCTGCTTGATTCCACCATGGCAACGTACGTAAAGTACCAATCATATCGTGCCAATATGATGAAAAGTCAGTGTTTGAAAACTTCACAATAGATAGCCCTTTGCAGAACATATCAATTTTATTATTGTTTAAAGCAATAAATTGATCCGGACGACGCATCGCGAGTAATCGCGTTGCAGCAGGTAATGGCGCTTTGCTTTTAACAGAGCTGTCTTGCGATTGCTCTTGAGCATAGTCTGAAAATATTTTCTGAAAATCCGTAACAAACTTTTGATATTCGTCATAGTTTACATCACCCGTTAACGGAATATGTGCTAACGCCGCATCAAACTTTTCAGGGCATTGCTCAAGTAACAGATGAAAAAGCTTAGCCCCTTTCGTACTGGCAAACCATTCTGTATCAAAGTCATAGGTATGATATACGTGACTGGCCGTATGCTTACCAGCAAATACTAATCGGTCTTCCATACTTAGCTCAGCTAGCGGAAGTTGACAATTGTTCTTAACATAATTCAATAAACGTAAACGCTCATCTAACGCATGTAATTCATGTTGCTGTTCAATAAAACCAACAAAGATCGGCCAAGGTGCAATACGTGCCATTTTACATTGACTAATAGTAAAACCGGCTTCCAATGTATCTTGTAATTTTTTTAATGGTAAAAATTGTTCTTCATCTAAAAGTTCCATATTAAGATCTTCACGGCATAGCCTAATGAACTCTCGACACCACCCTGTAAATTCATCAGGTCTATTTACTACTTTCACTGCCATTAAATTTAAACTTAACGGCGTAAAATATTTAAGTACATTTTGATAAATCTGGTTTTCAGCGGCAGACAATGGCATTTTTACGGGTGAAGATAACAATTTTCTCATTAAATTTTACACACTCTTATTGATGATTTATTTCTAGCTATACAAGCTAATATAGGCTAAAAATAATAACGAAAGTCGCGCATAATACGGATTTATTGAGGCATTGCAATGAATAGTAAATATTATTCTATTTTAGCTTTATAGTTGTACTATTGTTGATTGAAAATAACACTAATAAATAACTTGAAAGATAAGATTGAATAATTCTTCAGAAAAAATGATTTCGATTAACAAAACTAAATCATCCGCTATGAGATAAACCGCTATTTTTTTGCTTAATTGACGCTATTTTCATCCTTTACTTTACTTCCTTAAAAAAAGTCACTGATTTCCTATATAAAATAATATCGACTCCCGTATAATCTACCAATAAGCCTTAGTATAATCATAGAGCCTAATTAATGAGCTACATCCCACTAGAACAATTAAAGAATGCTTGGATCTTTAAACATAAAAGTCTTCCTATTAGTGAAAACGATTTAACCAAAATTAAACCTATGGCCAAAGATCGCGCGAATGTATTGTGGGATACTTTTATTAGTCGCCAAGTAGATCATCCTGACTTTTTTAAAAAAGGCGACTGGCCTTTCGACAAAAGTAATTGGAAAGAGCAGGGAAAATGGGAAAGTATTTGGGACAGCAACGATGAAGAATTACCTGAATTAATCAATACTCATATTGCTTGGGATAATAACACTGTGGTTTATTATTGCTCAAATAGGGAAAATGTTATTGAAACAACATGGGCGGTGTTTAAACGTTGTTGGAAAAACTTCTTATTTATGGATGATGGTCCTATTTTAATAGGAAAAAAACGTCAACAAGTAGTACAGTTTACTAGTAATGGTTATTTTAAAATTGGCGACAAACCAAAGTAATGACTATAAAAACCATATTACATCCACGTAATAAACATCGTCATGGCTACGACTTTGCGACCTTAAAAAAGGTCCATACTCCCTTATCAGCGTTTATTATAAAAAACCCGTATAATCAACAAGATACCATTGATTTTAGCAATACTGATGCAGTAAAAGCCTTAAACCTTGCTTTATTAAAAAAACATTATCAAATAGATCATTGGGACTTTCCTCAAGGCTACTTGTGCCCTCCTATTCCTGGGCGTGTTGATTATATACATTACCTTGCTGACTTATTGAAAGAAAGTAAGGCATTGATAGCGGAAAAGAATAAAGCCATTAGCAGTAAAATCTCTGTATTAGATATTGGTACTGGTGCTACCTGTATTTATCCTATGTTAGGTGCTAGTGAATATAATTGGTCTTTTGTCGCTTCAGATATAGATCCCGTCTCTATAAAAGCGGCAAATGCAAATGTTAATGCCAATCCCAAAATTAAGCAGCAAATAAACTGTCGCTTGCAAAATAACAGCACTAAGATTTTTGAAGGTATTATTAAACCAAATGAATTTTATCATGTCACTTTATGTAATCCTCCATTTCATAAATCATTAACTGATGCTGCAACAGGCACTAACCGTAAATGGAAAAACCTAAATAAAGGCAAAACAGCGGGTAAAAAAGAGCATAAAGTAGATACATTAAATTTTGGCGGTCAAAAAGCTGAGTTATGGTGTCAAGGCGGAGAATTGGCCTTTATTCGTCAAATGATCAAAGAAAGTATCGTTTTTCAAAACCAAGTGCTCTGGTTTACCTGTTTAGTGTCAAATAAAGATCATTTATCTAAAATAAAGTTATCGCTAAAAAAAGCGAAAGCGTCAGAAATTAAAGTTTTTAACATGGCTCAAGGACAAAAAGTCAGTCGTTTTATTGCTTGGCGCTTTGTTAAAAATAACCTAACTACAATGTAATTTAGACTTAACTACCATTAATAAAAATATTTAAAATCGCAACTAAAGATTAAATATCAACAACTTAAAATAAAGTTATTGATGTTATATTAAGGGAGGTATAGCCCTTTAAAATCATTAAACGTAACCCATTAACAGTAATTAAAGAGATAACATGTCCTAAATAAATAGTTCATTGGCATAGTTTAAGCATAACTCCTATTGGAAATGAATCTTAAACCAACTAATAACTATAAAAGGAAAAATACATGTTAAGTTCAATTGTACTTTCAATGGCGATGTCAGTTTCACCTGTTCCAGCAGCAGATGCTAATATTCTAGATATTCAAGAAGTTAGCGCTAAACGTGGCTCTCGTAGATTAAGTGATGAATTCAATTTAGATGTTCAAGAGGTTAGTGCTAAACGTGGCTCTCGCCGATTAAGCGATGTATTTAATTTAGATGTTCAAGAAGTGAGTGCTAAACGTGGTTCTCGTCGTTTGAGTGATGAATTCAACCTAGATGTGCAAGAAGCTAGTGCTAAACGTGGTTCTCGTCGTTTAAGTGATGAATTTAACCTAGATGTTCAGGAAGCTAGTGCTAAACGTGGCTCTCGTCGTTTAAGTGATGAATTTAACCTAGATGTGCAAGAAGCTAGTGCTAAACGTGGCTCTCGTAGACTTTAATATTTAAAAATAAGTTTAATTTCAGAGGTCAACCATGTTCAACTTATTAAAATCGTTTTTCAATACTAGCAAAGCTAAAAAAGGTAACCCTATTGCTGCTCGTATCGAAATAAAAGAAACCTCTGCCAATACTTGGTGGAGATAAGTTATTAATAACTTATCTTTTATTTGAAAAGCGTAATTATCTGGTAAATCAATTGTCAGAAATGATAAATAAATATCTAATATGGATGTTAGATATTTATTCAATAGTGACACGTTCACTTAGCATAAGACCGTATACAATAGAAACTAAGCCCTAAAAATAAGCTGTTCAAAACCAAACAAGCTATTTAACCGCATACGCTTTTTCATAACAAACATCGGCCATATAAGCGGGCCAAATATTATTCCAGCAACAGTCCATCGTTTACGATCAAAACCTGCAACTAATGCCTGACAATAGAAAAAGGCACCGCAAACAACGCTTAATAATGTGCCTAAAAACACTAAAAATAACGACATAGTTCCTCGCCTAAATACCTATATTCAACAGATATTTATCTACACTTAAAGACGTCAAAAAATCGACAATAATATAGTTAACTGCCCACTTTTATTCAAGTTAAAATACCTATAGTTATTATTCATACCAGAAATAAAGCGGCATATTTTATCCGCCTTCGTGGCTAATTATTACCACATAACGGCCAAATATAACCCTAAATAGTCTTATACCAATCTCACTAACTATGTGATCATTTCTACTTGCTAAAATCACCAACTACATCGTTATTTATTTAATAATTAGAACAACTAGTTATTGAAATAAATGCCTTGTATTTGGCAATTTTTTCTACGTATAAATTTGTTCACTTAATTAATGAAACTGGTATTAATAAACAGAGATTAAGCCAACAGCATTAATCCAAAAAGTTAGTATTATAACCTTTAATAAAAGGAGTAGCATTTTAACTGACAGAATAAAAAGTAATATTAATTTTTTTGAGAAGCACTCAGCATACTAAGGTAATTCAATATGCTGAGCTAATTTGGTAGGTGAGCATTTTGCTCAATGAATAGAGTAAAGCGGTATAGTCATGTCACTTAACTATACCGCTTAACTATGCCGCCTAGTTATAGGGTTAATAAAGTGACACTTTTTTAACACTCTTAATTTCATTTACAGCTTTGTATAAGCTTAATAATAGCTAGTACCATTTTCAGCCATTGTAATTAAAGCTTCACATGGTGCGTAACGTTCTCCATGCTGTTGTGACCATTGCGTTAATTGTGCAACTAAAGATTGCGCACCAATATTGTCAATATAACGTAAAGGGCCGCCTAAAAATGGTGGGAAACCTATACCAAAGATGGCGCCAATATCACCGTCACGAGCATTACGAACAATACCTTCATCAAGACAACGTGCCGCTTCATTAAGCATCAAGTAAGTACAACGTTTTACTATTTCATTACTTGATAAGCTACCGGCTGGATTTAAGTTTAATAAAGTATAAATTCCTTCATCAACTTGCTTCTTACCTTTTTTAGCTTGCTTGCCGTATAAATAAAAACCTTTATTTGCTTTTTTACCTAAACGGCCATCATCTAATAACTTTGAAAAAGCAGGTGGAGCAGCAAATCGTTCACCTAAATCAGCTTCTAAAATAGGTCCTATTTTAGCGCCAACATCAATACCTACTTCATCAAGTAATTGCATTGGCCCGACCGGGAAACCAAAATCAACTAATGCTTTATCAAGCTTATCAATTGGCTCACCTGCCAATAATAATATAGCGGCTTCGTTCATATAAGGCGCTAAAATACGGTTAACATAAAAACCCGCTTTATCTTTAACAACAATAGGTGTTTTGCCTTGTTTTTTAGCAAAAGCTACTGTGGTCGAAATAGTTTGATCTGAAGTTGTCGCATGAGGGATTATTTCTACCAATGGCATTTTATCTACCGGTGAAAAATAATGTAAACCAATAACGTTCTCAGGTCGTGCTGCTTTTTCCGCTATTTTGCCAATCGGTAAACTAGAAGTGTTACTAGCAAAAATGGTTGAATCTTTAGTTTTACTTTCTATTTCAACAACCATATTTTGTTTTAATTCTAAGTTTTCAAATACGGCTTCAACAACAATATCTACATTTTTAAAACCAGAATAATCAGTGCAGCCAGTGATCATGGACATTTGTTTTTGCATTTCACTTTTTCGCATAAAGCGACGCTTAACTTTTTTATTCAGTAAGTCGTAGCTATATTTTAGCGCATGGCTTATGCCTTCGTGACCAATGTCTTTAATACGCGCTGGAATATTGGCTTTAGTTGCGGTAACAAAAGCAATACCGCCACCCATTAAGCCACCACCAAGTACACCGGCTTTGAGGACTTTGCTCGGCATAACATTTTCAACACCTTGCTCTTTCTTCATCTCTGTTGTCGCAAAGAAAATATTACGAAGTTGTGCCGATTCTGGGCTCATCGCTAGCTCGCCAAAATGCTCAGCCTCAACTTGATAACCTTTTGCCGCTGATTCTTCTACACCAGTTTTCACACAATGAATAATTTTCATTGGTGATGGATAGTTACCTTTTGTTTTAGACAAAACTGATTTCTCAGCCTGTTTATAAACAATACCACGACCAATAGATGTGCCTTCTAAAAACTTATTAATCAATGAAGATTTAAACTTCACTGTTCGTTTAAATTTACCCGAAAGCGCCATTTTTTCAGCTGTTTCAATTAAGATGCTATTTGGAACCACATCGTCAACCAAACCTAATTTCAACGCTTGTTTTGCGCGAAGTTGTTTGCCGGTTAACATCATATCTAACGCTTTTTGAATACCAACAAGTTTAGGTAATCGTTGTGTTCCACCGCTTCCTGGTAATAAGCCTAATTGAACTTCTGGCACACCTAACGCTGTTTTAACATTGTCACTACACACACGTGCATGACATGCCATCGCAAGCTCTAAACCGCCGCCTAAACAAGCACCATTAATCGCGGCTACAACGGGTATATTCAATTGTTCAAGCTGTGAAAAAATCATTTGCCCTTGACGAGAAAGCGACACTACTTCTTCTTTTGTTTGGCAATTATTGATCATATTAATATCAGCACCAGCAACAAAAGAGTCTTGTTTACCGCTACATAGCACAATGCCCGTAATAGCTGCATCCGCTTTGATTTCAGCTAAGACATCAGCAACCTGCTCTGTAAATTCAGCTTTTAGCGTGTTCATCGTATCGCCAACAACATCCATAACCAAATGAGCAATACCATTTTCCTGACGGACTAAGGTGAAAGCGCTATTGCTATTGATTACATTATCATCAGTTGAAACTGATGAAGTTTTACTCGTTACTACTTCTTTGTTATCACTCATTAGGCTGTCTCCACTACCATAGCTGCACCCAAACCACCCGCCGCACAAGCAGTTGTTAATCCAATACCACCGCCACGTCGATTTAATTCATTTAGCGTTTGTGTAATTAAACGAGCGCCCGTTGCCGCAAACGGATGACCGTAAGCTAATGAACCACCCATAACATTAAATTTACTCATATCTATTTCGCCAATAGCTTTATCACGTCCTAAATGCTCTTGTGCAAATTTGTCACTAGCAAACATTTTCATATTCGCAAGTGCTTGAGCTGCAAAGGCTTCATGCATTTCTATTAAATCTAAATCTGCCAATTCTAATCCAGCACGTTTTAAAGCAATAGGCGTTGCGTAGCTTGGCCCCATCAACATATCTTGCCAAACATCGATTGCAGCAAAACCATAACTACGAATATAACCCAATGGCGTATAACCTAGCTCTTTGGCTCGTCCTTCGCGCATTAATAAAATAGCCGCACCACCATCAGTTAACGCAGTACTAGTCGCAGCTGTTACAGTGCCGTGTTTTCTATCAAAACAAGGACGTAATTTTGCATAACCTTCTAATACTGAATTTTCTCGAATACAGTTATCTTTATCAATAAAGCGATTATAAGGTTCACTGTGTGTACTCATCACTTCACCGGCTAATTTACCTTCCGCCCAGCTTTGAGTCGCTAACGTATGTGATCTATGAGCAAGTGCATCTTGGTCTTCACGCGAAATATTATATGTTTTGGCCATTTGCTCAGCCGTTTGTCCCATAGAAATTCCCGTTGAATATTCAGCAACAGCGGGGGCTACCGGTAAAATATCTTTAAAGCCTAATTTACGAATTAAGGCTATTTTTTGTCCAAGTGTTTTTGTTTTACTTAAATCTAATAAGGTACGGGCAAATTTTTTCGATACACCAATAGGTGCTACTGACGAGGAATCTGCACCACCAGCAATACCAACATCAACAAAACCAGCCATTATAGACTCAGCAACATTTACTGTTGACTGAAAACTTGTCGCACAGGCTCTTGATACGCTATAAGCATCGGTATGCACATTCATACCTGTGCCTAAAACAATTTCACGTGCAATGTTTGGGGCTTCAGGCATCTGTACTACTTGACCAAATACACACTGATCAATAATTTTTGGGTCAATATCATGCTTTTGTAATAACTCGTTGACTACTAACTTACCTAAATCAACGGCTGGTACACCATGAAAAGCAGTTGCTTGTTTAGCAAACGGGGTTCTAAGCCCTGCTACAACAGCAATTCGCTCACCTGCTGATGTGGTCATTTTTATTGTCATGTATTTTTTCTCCTAATTAGTAGCGCTTCTTTTAATAAAAAGGCGAAGCACGAAGAGGTCTGACCTCTCAATTGTTACCCTGATTTTAACTCACTATACGAAAATATCAATGCCTGATTTTTTTCTTAGTATAAAAGCATAGTTTATTAAACCACCACCAAAAGAAAAAAATTGTTACAACTAAGTCAAAGAATGCTTGTTTTCTTTAACAATACCCTTATATATACTCATGTCACTTCAATATTCGGGCTTAGTACGTCGAACTATTTAAATACCAGAATGTATTTCAATGCATTCTTAAACAATTAATAAAGATAAAATAATTATGGCAATTGAACATTTTTCAGCATTAAAACAGCATTTATCACAACAAATCATTGGTCAACCTGCTTTTGTAGAAAATTTACTTATCGCTTTATTAGCAAATGGTCATTTAATTGTTGAAGGTCCTCCTGGGTTAGCGAAAACACGTGCTATAAATGCCTTAGCTGATGGGCTTGAAGCTGATTTTCATCGTATTCAATTTACGCCTGATTTATTACCTGCCGATTTAACAGGTACTGACATCTATAGACCAGAAGATGGCACTTTTGTTTTTCAGGCTGGCCCTTTGTTTCAAAACTTAGTATTGGCAGATGAAATTAACCGTGCACCAGCAAAAGTCCAATCAGCCTTATTAGAAGCAATGGCTGAAGGGCAAGTAACTGTAGGTAGAAAAACATATCAATTGCCTGATCTATTTTTAGTTATGGCAACACAAAACCCGATTGAACAGGAAGGTACTTATCCTCTACCTGAAGCGCAACTTGATCGCTTTTTAATGCATTTAGAAATTGATTATCCTGATGCGGCTAGTGAGTTAGAGATTTTAAAACTCAATCGTGGCGAAGCGCGTACGAATACTAATGAAGAAAAGCCAAAATTAAGAGTGTTAAGTCAAGCTGAAATATTTAATGCTCGTGATGAAGTGCTTAATATCCATATGGCACCTTCCCTAGAGACCTATATGGTTGATTTGATCATGGCGACGCGTCAACCCGAAAAATATGATGAGAAACTTAAATCATGGTTAGCTTTTGGTGCTAGCCCACGTGCAACAATTGCCTTAGACAGATGTGCTCGTGCTCGTGCTTGGTTACACAACCGTGATTTTGTTAGCCCTGAAGATATTCAAGCAGTTTTACATAATGTGTTAAGACATAGAATAATACTTAGTTATCAAGCAGAAGCTGAAGGTATCTCGTCTAATCAATTACTTGATCATCTTTTAAGCTTAGTTGCAGTGGCTTAGCATTGAGTAATACGGTCGGCAATAACTATGTGGTTTAAACAAAAAACAACCCGCAATAAACAGAATTTAGCGATAAATGACTGTCAAAGTCAGCTAGCAAGCATTGATAGCAATGGTGTTGAACTTGCCATGACAGAGCTATTAAATTATCAAAATAAAACGGCACTTATTGACTTAGCTGCACGTAAGAATATTCAAGGACAAATGTCTGGGAATTACTTATCACGCATTAAAGGTCGAGGTATGGAGTTTGACGAAGTTCGTCATTACCAAACGGGTGACGATATTAGAGCAATTGACTGGCGTGTTACGGCAAGAACAGGTAAAACTCACACAAAATTATTTCGTGAAGAATTAGAACGCCCTGTTCTTATCGCCACAGATTTAAGTGCCAGTATGCATTTTGGTAGCCAATTACTTTTTAAATCTGTTCAAGCTGCTCATTTAGCCGCTTTAGTTGCTTGGCATGCTAAAAACCGTGGTGATCGTTTAGGTGGCATTGTTTTTAACCAACATGATCATCTAGAGCTAAAACCGAGAAGTCGCAAGGAAGGCGTGTTACATTATTTACACTCACTAACTGCTATTCATCTTGCTCAACATAAAGCGCAATATGACAATTCTCCTCAAGAAAACCAAGCTGAGATCAATAAAAAACCAGATAGTAGCACTGCTAATAAAAATTACTTTAGTGATAACTGTGCTCGTATTAGACAAGTAGCTAAACCAGGTTCTTTAGTATATTTAATTACCGATGGCCAACAGTTAAAACAAGCCCCTAATCGTGCACAACAAGATGCTTTACGACATTTAACACAAATAAGTAAACATTGTGAGTTAGTCGTTTGTTTAATTGACGATCCATTAGAGCAAGCGCTACCAAGCAGTTCTTTAAAACTTAACGTTGTATTAACGGATGGTGAAAATCGCCAACAATTAACCTTAGGTGATAGAAAAGCTGAAGAGAATTATCACAAACAAGCACAAACTATCAATGAACAATGTTCTGAACTACTTACTAAAGCTGGTGCTAGAGTATTTAATTTGAGCGCTGGTCGAACACTAGAGCAACAACTGAAAGAGGGAGCAAAATTTTGCAGTCGATAAACGCTCTACCAACTCAATCCCCAATGCAAGCGAACACAATAGAATTAAAAGATATTCATGTACCAGAGCAAATATCTAACTTCCCTATTGCCTATGGTTGGTGGTTATTAGCCGCAATGATTGTTTTTATCGCGATTATCACTATCATTAAAATGAGAAAAAATGCGCAACGTAACCAAGTAAAAAAACAAGCATTAATACAATTAAAAAATACGCCTAACCTTTCAATAAATGACACGGTAGCCCTATTAAAATGGGCGGCTATGCATTATTTTTCTCGGACAGAATTGGCTAAGCTTTTTGGTGATTCATTACAGTCATTTTTAACAGCTCAATTACCAATAAAATATCAAGAAACGTTCACTAGTTTAAGTAAAGAAGCCTTTATCAACCAATATCAGTCTCAAAAAGATGAACATAATGTTCCGTCATCAGATAGCGACTTTTATCACGCCGCTATTCTTTGGCTAACGCACGCACTGCCACCTAAACCATCAAAAAAAATTGAGACTAATACCGACGAAAATATGAGTTCACCTTTAAAGAAAAGTCAAGGAGTTAGCGCATGATAACGTTTGCTTGGCCTTGGTTATTACTTCTTTTACCACTTCCGCTATTAGTTTATTGGTTACCTAAGAAGGACAGTACTCAAGTAAGTGCAGCATTAATTATGCCGCAATTAATTGATAGTCATTCTGTCGATGTTACTCATCAACAAAATAAGAAAGCGCCATTAATTGTTTTGACCTTATGCTGGCTATTAACAGTATTAGCATTAAGTCAACCACAATGGCTTGGTGATGCTATTGATATTCCTACCGAAGGCAGAGAAATGATGATTGCCGTTGATCTATCAGGCAGTATGCAAATAGAAGATATGCAGCTAAATGGTAACACCGTAAACCGCCTTAACATGCTAAAAGTAGTGTTAGGTGATTTTATACAACGTCGTGTAGGAGACAGGCTTGGTTTAATACTCTTTGCTGATGATGCTTATATGCAAACACCAATGACCTTTGATAGAAAAACCGTTAAACAAATGCTTGATGAAAGTGTATTAGGTTTAGTTGGACAAAAAACCGCAATCGGTGATGCTATCGGGCTTGCTGTAAAACGTTTTGATGCCAAGCAAAAGTCTAACAAAGTTTTATTATTATTAACTGATGGACAAAATACCGCAGGAAAAATATCACCTGAACAAGCGCTTGAGCTTGCCATTGCCAAAGATATCACTATTTATTCTATTGGTATTGGTGCTGACGTAATGTTACAAAAATCATTATTTGGCACACGCCGAGTTAACCCTTCGAGCGAATTAGATGAACAAACCTTAACAAAATTAGCTGAAGAAACGGGCGGTAAATATTTTCGTGCCCGAGATGGACAAGATATGAGCGAAATTTATCAATTGCTCGATCAACTTGAGCCATTAGAACAAGAGCAACAACAAATGAGGCCACTTACTGCGTTATTTTATTTTCCGTTGGCCTTAGCTTTGCTGATTAGTATGTTCTATTTTTTAGCCATCAATTTTACTCGCTTCAATCGTAAATAACCTAGGTTTAAATATCACAATGACCTCTTTTAATTTATTTCTAAGCAACTTTCATTTTGTCAGACCTTATTGGCTATTGGCACTCTTTGCTTTATTTCTGGTACTTTGGTTATTAAAAAAACACCGTTTTCATCAATCACCTTGGCAAAAATTTCTCCCTAGCCATTTAAGCCAAGTGCTCGTAGAAGGAAGTGCTAATTCAAGCACCAACAAAAACTCATTTAGCAGTAAAACTTTTTTGTTAAAACCCTTTATTATCGGTTTATTGGGTATCATTGCCTTAGCTGGGCCTGTGTGGAAAAAACTACCACAACCGGTTTACCAAACCGAACGCGGCTCCGTTCTTATTATGGATATGTCTTATTCCATGTATGCCACTGATGTAAAGCCTAATAGACTGACAAGATCACGCTTTAAGGCTATTGATTTACTTAATAAAATCAATGAAGGTGATACTGGGTTAATTGCTTATGCTGGTGATGCCTTTATCATTAGCCCATTAACCCAAGATGTAAAAAACATAACCCTATTACTACCTTCATTAACACCAGGCATTATGCCAGTATCTGGCTCTAATCCTTTGGCCGCATTAACACTTGCCCATGAAATGCTGATCAATGCTGGACACCTTAATGGCGATATTTATTGGTTCACTGACGATATCGATAATGAAGAAATAAACGATATTTATGACTGGTCAAATGAATTTGGTCATCAATTAAATATTTTAGGTGTAGGTACTGAAAGTGGTGCTCCTATAACCTTACCTAGCGGTGAATTATTAAAAGATTCTTCTGGTGCTATCGTTGTGCCACAACTGCCAAGCCATAAATTACAATCGCTAGCATCGCGTGGACAAGGAAACTATCAAACCATAAAAAATGATGATAGTGATATTAATAATTTAATTGTAAAAGACACGATGTCTGAAAGAAATAAAAGCGAAAAACAACAAAGCCAACAAACTGGTGATCAATGGCAAGAACAAGGGGCATGGTTATTATTACTAGTACTGCCCTTGATGCTGAGCTATTTTCGTCGTGGCAGTACACTTCTACTATTACCTTTAACTTGTATGCCTATGTTATTTTTACTTTCTTTTTCACTCGCTAGTTCTTCTAGTTTTGCAGCAACTGAACCGGCTGAAATTGAAAAAAATAACACTGTAGAAAATTCGCAAATGGCTACATCATCTTTCGCAAGTACCTCCAAAAAATTATGGCAAAACTTATGGGAAACAAGCGATCAACAAGCACAAAAAAAATATAACCAAGAAAATTTTCAAGGAGCTGCTGAACAATTTAAAAATTCACAGTGGCAAGGTAGCTCTCATTATAAAGCGGGTAACTACCAAGCAGCTTTAGATGCTTTTAGAAAAGGCGATGAAGCTAATAGTGCTGACTCTTTGTACAATCAAGGTAATGCGTTAGCTAAAATGCAACAATACGAGCAAGCTATTGAAAGTTATGAGGAAGCATTAAGTAAAAATCCTGAGCTCCAAGATGCTAAAGATAATATAGAAAAAATAAAGCAGCTACAAAAAGAGCAAGAGCAGCAAGAGCAACAGGGTGACCAATCAGAAAACGAGGATTCACAAGAACAAGATTCTGACGAGAATAAAAATCAAGAACAACAAGACTCGCAATCAGAAAATGATCAATCTCCAGGAGATCAGTCTCAAGAGCAAGACAATAAAGAAGGTCAACAAGGCTCTGAAGGAGATGAAAATAATGACAAAGAACAAGATAGTAAGCCTGAAGAATCTAACCAAGAACAACAAGAGCAAGAGTCTGAAGAAAAAGAACAGCAGTCAGAAAGTACAGAGCCAACTGAAGAACAAGGTAATGAAAATGAAGCAAAAACAGCCGCACAAATTGCTGCCGAACAACAAGCTAAAGAAACAGACCAAAAACATCAACAGTTATTGAATAAAGTAACAGATGATCCCTATTTATTACTGCGCAACAAAATGCAATTAGAATATCAAAAACGCAAACAAGATAGCACTAGTCCAGGAGTCAAAAAACAGTGGTAAAAATTATTTTGAACGTATTAGCCTTACTAACCGTCATTACCGCCATAGCAATAAGCCAAACAGCTTTTGCTCTTAGTAGCGTTACGGCAAGCATAGATGCTAATCCTGTAATGAAAAATGACTCAATCATTTTAACCGTTATCGCGGATGACAATGTTGAGCGAGATGCACTTGATACCTCAATGCTATTAAAAGATTTTGTTGTTGCGCGCACAGAAGTCAGCTCACAAACGAGTATGATCAATTTTGAAACAAGCAGAACCACGCGCTGGAAAATTATATTAATTCCAAAAACAATTGGCAGTTTAACAATACCACCTCTAACTATAGATGGGCATAGCTCTCAACCAATTAATGTACAAGTAGTCGAGCAAAGTAACGCAACGTCGACTCAACAAAAAGATGTGTTTATATCAACAGAGCTGTCCTCAAAAGATATCTATGTTCAGCAGCTACTTACACTTACCGTTAAATTACATGTTGGTGTTCAACTTCAACGTGGTAGCTTAACTGAACCAAGTTTACAAGGAGCAACCATAGAGCAAGTAGGTAAAGATCAAGAAAGTGATAATATTGTTAACGGTAAGCGTTATAGAATAATTGAACGTACCTATGCTATTACGCCCGAGCAAAGTGGTAATTTAATACTAGAAACACCAATGTTCTCTGGTGATATTATGGTTCAATCACAACGTCGCTCTGGGTTTTTAAGCTTTGGTGACACTAAACCTATTAATATTATAGGTGAAAAAATAGCGCTTAATGTACGCCCAATTCCTGACAGCTTTTCTTTAGATAAGAATACTAGCTGGTTACCTAGTGAATTACTTACCTTGCATCAAGAATGGCAACCAGAGCCTCAAGAATTTAAAGTAGGTGAGCCGATTACACGTACAATTACATTAACCGCAGCCGGTTTAGCTAAAGCACAGCTTCCTCAAATAATGATGGAAGCACCAAGCGGTTTGAAAATATATCCAGATCAACCTGAATTACATTCAAACTTAACAAAAGAACGCTTAATTAGTCAAAAAAGACAAAACTTTGCTTTAGTTGCCAGCCAACCTGGTGACTATACTCTACCTAAAATAACCATTGCTTGGTGGAATACCATAACGAATAAATATCAAGAAGCAATCTTACCAGAGCAGACAATTAGCATTAAGCCGAATCCTGATGCCCCGACTTCTGTAACAAGCAATATGGTAAATACACCTATAGTATCGCAAGGACAAACAGCAGTTTCACCTGTACCCCTATCGCCACCTAACATTGTTGAAAAAACGAGCTCGTTACAGTGGTTATTTTTAGGCTTATGGATTTTAACCACTTTTGCTTGGGCGTGCCATGTTTGGTATTTAAAACGCACTACCACTAAACAAGTAGAGCCTAACAAGATAAAGGCAGTAAATAATCATTATCTTGCCTTGATGGCTGCTTGTAAAAAAAATGATGCCGAACAAACTCTTAATTTAGTTCTACCTTGGTTAAATACCTTACCTTTAAATCAGGGAGGAAGTGCAATATCGACCTTATCTGAGGCTTTAATAAAAATAGATAATGAAGAATTTACTTCAGCTATTGATGAAATTCAGCTATACCTATATGGTAAAGACGTAACTGAACAAACATGGGTTGGAGATAAACTATTAAAGGCAATTCAACAAATTAATGCTTCAGGTAATAAAAATAAACAACAACCTAAATTCACATTAAATCCGTCTTAATACTAAAATAAACACATTTAATAAAGAATTTAAATAAAAGTTGAAATTAATATAATAAATATCAGGTCTGATATATTGAGTCCATTAAGGCATTTGCATGGCGACAAAACAAGTTAGGTATGAAGCTCTGGTAAAAGGGCTGCATAGTGATTTATACCGATACGCATATTGGTTAACTCACGACAAACAGGTTTCTGAAGATTTAGTACAAGAAACCTTTTTAAGAGCATGGCGTGCACTTGACTCATTAAAAGATGAAAAAGCCGCTAAATCATGGTTAATAACCATTTTAAGGCGCGAAAATGCAAGGCGATTTGAACGAAAACGCTTTGATATGAGTGAATATGAAGAGGACAGTATAATGGATACGCAATCCACTAGTACTGAACAAGAGATAGAAAACGAATGGTTAAGAGATAAAATAGCTCAATTACCGCCGGAATACTCCGAGCCATTAGTACTACAAATACTAGGTGGCTACAGTGGCGAAGATATAGCTAAATTATTAGACTTAAACAAAAATACGGTAATGACTCGATTATTTAGAGCTCGAAACCAGTTAAAAGAAGCTTTAGAAAAAGAGCCTGAAAAGGCGAGATTTCTCCATGAAAAATAGTACAACGAGTAAAGATATGACATCTGAAACGAAAATGGATGACTTACAATTTAGGCGCAGCATCTATGCTGACCCTAGCAGCTTAGATGAAGATATAATCGCGGCTCAAAATGATGATCCTGCGAAAAAGCAATTAGCCCAAGAGCTTTGCATGCTTGATGAAAGAATCAAACAAGCAATGAGTATTCCTGTGCCTGACGATTTATGTGATAAATTACTTTTACGTCAAACACTCAAAAGCCACCAACAAAATAAACGTAAATCACGTATCCATTTAGCTTTAGCCGCATCTGTCGCAATAATTGCGGGAATAGTAGTCAATTACTTACAATTTTCTAATAGCTATAATTATGACAATTTAGGTGATTATGCTCTTGCCCACGTCTACTATGAACAAGGTTCATTTTCTAATAGTACAAATGCTAAAGTCAGCTTAGACTCATTAAATCAAAAAATGGTTACTTTTAATGGCAGCTTTAGTGATTCAATGGGTGAATTGATTGCTGCAGATTACTGCCGATTTGATGGTATGAAAAGCCTACACTTAGTATTTAAAGGGGTAACCGATACTGTGGCGGTATTTGTTGTGCCTAAGAAAGAACATCTTGAATTTGTTGATAAGTTTCATGATGATAATTTACAAGGTGAATCTCTTAGTTATCAAGAAAATGATATTATTGTTGTTGCTAATAAAAACGAATCATTAAGCCAATGGCAACGTGCTATTAGCAACAATATTAACTGGTCTATTTAATTAGGACACTAATTAGAAAAACTAAGTACCACAAAAGGTTTGATAATATTGGTCTTTATCTTGCGGTGCGTCTTGGTAATATTTAGTATTCGTAAGTTCTTTATATGGTGAACAGATAACTTGAAGAAAGTCATTTACAATATCGCTAACTTTTGGGTTATCTGATGTATTAGAATTCATGTTATCTGTTACTACTAACTCACAACGATCAAGTAACTCCTCGATATGATGATTTCGAGGAATTACTAATGGATTGTTTTTAGACATCAAGCTTTCTGCTTCTACTTTTGAGATGTTAAGCTGAGTTAGGGTTTCCATCCATGTTTGGTACCATTGACCAAATTCAGAGATTAACGCTTTTTCTTGGGCACTATTTGATAATGATTGTGTTAGTGCATAAAAAGTTTGCGTGTAATCCAGTTTTTGAGCTTGCATCATGGCTAAAAGATCATTAATTAAAGTCATATGATTTTCACCTATGTCACTAATACCCAGCTTTTTCGCATACATTGCATAATAAGCTTGATCAAATTTACTTGTATATTGCTGAATGATCGCTTCAATGCTTTCTAACGTTTTTTCTTGGTTAACTTCGTCTTCAATATTATTATCCGCATCTTTTTCAGCTGTGTCATTCAATAACACTAATAGACAATCGGCTAATCTAGCCATATTCCACTGACCAATTTTTCCTTGATTACCAAAAGCATAACGACCATATTCATCAATAGAGCTAAAAGAAGCTTTATTGTCATAGATTCCCATCATTGCACAAGGACCAAAATCAATGGTTTCGCCACTTATAGCAGTATTATCTGTGTTCATCACACCATGAATAAAACCGATACGTAACCATTGTGTAATTAAGGTTATTTGCTTATCAATTGCTTTTTCTAAAAACTGTAAAATACGTTGTTCTTGCGAAGGCTTTTGATTACTAACCTTTGTACTATCAGCATCTGCATTGTTAAGACTAGGATCATCAATTTCAGGGAAATGACGCTCAATAGTATAATCAAGCAAGGCAGTTAATGAATCTATATCGCCGCGAGCGGCAAAGTATTGAAAGCTACCAACACGAATGTGACTAGCGGCAACACGGGTTACCACAGCGCCAGGTTTAGCCAAGCCTCGGTTAATCAACTCACCAGTACCTACTACAGCTAAACACCTAGAGGTGGGCACACCAAGCGCATAGAGAGCTTCACTCATCATGTACTCACGTAAAGCTGGCGCTAATGCACACTTCCCATCGCCGCGTCTTGAAAAAACAGTTTGCCCTGAGCCTTTTAACTGGATATCACGACGAATACCTTTTTTATCTAGCATCTCACCAAGTAAATGCGCTCGACCATCCCCTAAATTAGGATTGAAATGACCAAATTGATGTCCTGAATAAGCCAAGGCAATTGAGTTGACCCCTTTAGGTAATTCATTACCTGAGCCGTACTTAGCTAATAGTTTGTGATCTGCTTGCAATGTTTCAGTAATCGATAAATCATCGGCTAATGCCTTGTTCCACAACAAAAGCTTTGGATCTGGCACTGTATCTGGTGATACGCGCTGATAAAATTGTGCACCTAGTTCAAAATAACTATTATAAAATTTCAATGGGTTGTCCAAGTTATAACTGTATAAACAACGTCTGTTAACAGTGATTAATTTACACTGAACAGACATTAAACTAATGCCTGTTCATTTATATTATCCTTCTTTTATGTATTAAGGATGGTGGGTCAACATTTCGTCATGCTTGGCTAAAATAGCACTATCATTTTGAGGCGCCATATTACTAACAATATAAATAACCAAAGAACATAAAATAAAGCCTGGCACTATTTCATACATTATTGAGCTTAATGATTGCCCATTAATAGTGACCGGTAAATAAATCCACAGCAATACTGTGACTGCGCCAGTAATCATCCCTGCTAGGGCTCCATTTCTGGTCATTTTTTTCCAATACAAGCTACCGATAATAACCGGTCCAAACGCGGCACCAAAACCAGCCCAAGCATTACTCACTAAAGTTAAAATAGTGCTATTGCGATCATAAGCTAAAGAAATTGAGACTAATGCAACTAAGATAACAGAAATTCGCCCCACCATGACTTGTTGCTTATCAGACGCTTCTTTATGTAAAAATGTTTTATAAAAATCTTCTGTTAAAGAGCTTGATGTCACTAATAATTGAGACGAGATTGTACTCATAATAGCAGCTAAAATTGCAGCTAATAAAAAGCCTGCAATAAGTGGACTAAATAGAATTTGCGATAATAAAATGAAAATCGTTTCCGGATCTTTAAGAGACATACCTGTTTTAGCAACATAAGCTATCCCCGCAAAGCCTGTCCCCATTGCACCAATGATAGCCACTATCATCCAACTCATACCAATGCGTCGTGCTGCGGGCATATCCTTTACACTTCGTATCGCCATAAACCTTACAATAATATGAGGTTGGCCAAAGTACCCCAAGCCCCATGCCATTGCCGAAATAATACTGATTGCGCCAACACCATTAAAAATATCTAATAGTTCAGGGTTAATATTACTTACAGTATGTTGTACCTCATTGATACCACCTACTTCGTTAATCGCTACCACAGGCACTAAAACAAGTGCTATGAACATAATGCAGCCCTGAACAAAATCAGTTAAGCTAACAGCTAAAAAACCACCAAAAAAAGTATAAGCGACGACAACACCCGCTGTTACATACAGGCCAACTTCATAATTCAAACCAAAAGAGCTTTCGAACAGTTTACCGCCAGCAACAATACCACTTGAGGTATACAGAGTGAAAAAGACGACAATAACAACAGAAGACACCACTCTTAATAAACGAGATTTATCATTAAAACGGTTTTCAAAGAAGTCAGGTAAAGTTATAGAGTCATTCGCTACTTCGGTATAAGTTCTCAGGCGTGGCGCGACAATTATATAATTTAAAAAAGCACCAATAACCAAACCAAATGCAATCCACAAGCTACTCATACCTGAAACATACATTGCTCCTGGTAACCCCATTAACATCCAGCCACTCATATCAGATGCACCTGCAGATAAAGCTGCAACTCCAGGGCTTAAGTTTCGCCCTCCTAACATAAATCCTGACACATCATCTGTTGATGTTTTGAAGGCGTAAATTCCGATACCTAACATAATGATAAAATATAGCGCTAACGAAACCATTGTTCCAAATTCCAAGTGTTACCCCTTAAATTGTTTTTATTTTGTGAAATACCTACCTACGCTATCAAGAAAGCCACTAAAAATAAACCTTAGTGGCATAATCTTCCTATAAAAAGTACTTATTAAATAGATTTTACGACAAACAATAAAGCTCAGCTATCTTGCATCTTCAAACAGAACAGGTATATTGATTAGTAACTGCTTTTATTAAAAAAGATATTGCTCAAACTATGTACTTTTATGCCGCTAGACAGCCTATTTTAGATGTAAACAAAAAACTCTTTGGTTATGAGTTACTTTTTCGCGATAGTATAGACAATGTTTTTCCTGATATAGATGGTGATGAAGCAACAAGTAAAATGATTGAAGCAAGTAAATTCAATATGGGTATAAGTGAATTTACAAATAATAAACTCGCCTTCATAAACTTCACATTAGAAACCTTAGTTCAAGGTTATCCCGAGATGCTGACAAATGAAGAAGTAGTAGTTGAAGTTTTAGAAACAGTAAAACCTGGCAAAAAATTACTCGGCCTATGTAAAAATTTGCATAGTAAAAATTACATCATTGCTTTAGATGACTATGTACACCAAAATGTATGGATACATTTTTATCCTTATATAAAAATTATTAAGGTAGATATTCAAAAAACAGCTTTAAGTGAAGTAAATCAAATAATTGAAGCAACTAGAGATTACCCTCACATAGAATTACTCGCAGAAAAAGTAGAAACTTATGAAGAATATGAACAAGCTAAGCAGTTAGGCTTTACCTATTTTCAAGGCTTCTTTTTTGCTAGACCGGAAATGGTGAAAACTAAAAACTTATCACCTTCTCAACTTACAATGGCAGACCTACTATATGAAACGTCTAAACCAGAGTTAGATCTTGCAGGTATTACCCACGTTTTTGAGCGGGACGTTTCTCTATCTTATAAATTACTTCGTTATGCAAATTCTGCCGCATTTAAACGACGTAGTGAAGTTTCAACGATAAAACAAGCATTAATATTACTCGGTTCGAGCGAACTTAAACGTTTTCTTGCCTTAATGTTTGCTGTAACAGTAAACCCTGAAAAGCCCAATGAATTAATAAAAGCCGCACTTGCTCGTGCTAAATTTTGTGAGCTTATTGCGCGTGATATGAGCTATAGATCTGATGTTTCAATTGCTTTTCTTACGGGGTTATTATCCATGATAGATGCAATTTTAGATGAAAAAATAGAGGTTATCTTAGATAAACTTCCACTAACGAGTGAAATTAAAGATCCTCTATTAACGCGAAAAGGCTTGATGGCAGCCATAATAAGATTAGCTGAACTAATTGAGCATGCCGAATGGGATAAAACAAATATTATTATGGAAAAACTTATAATAGAGAAGACTCAAACCCTAAAACATTATAATGAAGCATTAGCATGGGCTGATGAACAAAGTCAGATGTCTGAATAAACCATGACAGGAAACGGGTATTATTTTCAATAATACACTCATTTCCTGTTTAGCAATCTCAATTATAGACAAATAATATTTAACAAGTTATTGGCCTTAATTATTAATTAAAAACCTTCTGGGTTTTCAGACTGCCAACGCCAAGTATCTTCAATCATAGTATATAAATTGCGAGTTGCTTGCCAACCAAGTAATTCATTAGCCAAATCTGCATTAGCGTATACCGTTGCTAAATCACCAGCTCTTCTAGGGGCTATTTTGTATGGAATATCTTGACCACTAATTTCTTTGAACGTGTTAACAATTTCAAGCACTGAGGTACCATTACCTGTACCTAAATTAATAGCCTTACAACCAGATATTTTATCTAAGTTTTGTAACGCTTTCACATGGCCTTGAGCTAAGTCAACCACATGAATATAATCACGAACACCTGTACCATCAACAGTATCATAGTCATCACCAAACACCTGTAATTGTGCTAATCGGCCAATTGCAACTTGTGCTACATAGGGTAATAAGTTATTTGGGATACCATTAGGGTTTTCACCTATTAAACCAGAACTATGCGCACCAATAGGATTGAAGTAACGCAAGCAAGCAATCGACCACTCACTATCACTTTTTGCGAGATCAAACAAAATATGCTCGACCATCAGCTTAGTTTGACCATAAGGGTTAGTCGCCGACGTTGGCATGCTTTCATTTAATGGCGAAACATTATCACCATAAACAGTAGCCGAAGAGCTAAATACTAATTTCTTAACATTATGCTCAGCCATCACTTGTAATAAAGTAACGGTACCTGAAACATTATTATGATAATAACTAAGGGGCTTTTCATTCGATTCCCCCACAGCTTTATGACCTGCAAAATGAATTACCGCATCAATATCATACTGGTCAAAAATAGCATTTATCGCGTTATAATCACAAACATCCGCTTTAATAAAAGTGACTGTTTTATTGGTGATCTGTTTAATTCTATCAAGAACTAGCGTGGAAGAATTAGATAAATCATCAACAATAATGATATCTTGGTTCGATGCTTCTTCTAATGCTAACGTTTGCAATTCAACAACTGTATGGCTACCTATATAACCTGTACCACCTGTTATTAATAAGCTCATTATATTCCCTTGCTTCTAGTATTTAACTTTATTGGTAATATTTTGCCACGCTAGCAAAAAAATCGCCAAGCATTTCTGCTGGCAAGGCATTAATTCCCGCAGCAGCAGCTCGCCCTCCCCCAGTAGGAAAATTTGCACAGAGTTCCCCTGCTCCTTGTTTATTGTTTAATGGAGCTCTAAGGCTAATAGTATAAGTAGGCTCTTCATCAGCAAGACTTTCATTTAAGGTGACAACAACATGAGCTTTGTTAGGTGCTCCATTAGCAAGTGCATTACCAAAAACACCGCTAACTCTTCTTGCCCAAGGTTGATCAGCTAATTGTACAGCACAGATTTGCTCATTATTCACTAAAACAGGAGACTTATGCGCTTTTTCCATGTCAACTAAATAGGCTGTTTTAAGTTGATAAAATATTGAATTAGTTTCATTAATTAAATCAAATGGATCAGCGTAATCAGATAGCTTTTCTAATAGTTGTGCGGGATGAAAATGTAAATCATCAACACTACGACCGTAGCCATTATAGTTAATATAAATACCAAGCTCTTTTAACAATGCCTGCTGCTCACTTGATATATTATGCTCTTTGGCGAGCGTTTGCGCTGATAATTGCATATTATCACCGAACGCAGCTGCGATAGCCCAGTGAACAAATTCATTCTGTAGATACTTATTTACTATTAGGCTAGTACAAGTGTTGGCATCGGTGTCGATTAAATTTGTTAGATATTTTGATTGTGGAACTTCGCCTGTTCTGTGGTGATCGACGTAAAAAACGTCAACTTCCTTTTCCAGCAAATTAGATAAAGCTTCAATGTTTTTTTCTAGTGATATATCTAAAACAGTCACTGATGTTGCGGATTCTGCATTAACATTTTTAAGCAAACTAATGTCACGTTTTACACCTGTCACTAAAACCGATTCTTTTGGATGCAGTTTATTTTTAGACAGTCGAAGTTGCAACAACGCGATAATGCCATCGGCATCACCATTAAAAACATCATAATGCATAACTTATCCTTGCCCTAAACGACCAATATTGTCACTATCATTTTTATTCATAGTAATAAAACCTTGCTCAATTAAATAATGAACAATTTGCTCAGCACACTCTTGTATTGATAACTCAGCGGTTTTAACATGAATCTCCGGACTCTGAGGAACATCATAAGTAGAATCTATGCCAGTGAAATCTTTAATTTCACCTGCGCGTGCTTTTTTATAAAGCCCTTTAGGATCTCGCTGCTCACAAACACTGATTGGCGTATCGATATAAACTTCGATAAACTCACCATTTTCTAATTTCGCTCTTGCTCTCGCTCTATCTTCTGTAAACGGTGAAATAAAAGCTGTTGAGACAATTAGACCTGCATCTAAAAATAATTTTGACACTTCACTAATACGGCGGATATTTTCTACTCTATCTTCATCGGTAAAACCTAAGTCACCATTCAAACCATGGCGAACATTATCACCATCAAGTAGATAGCTGTGACAACCCAACTTAAATAATAAAGCATCAACAGCATTCGCTACTGTCGACTTACCCGAGCCACTTAAGCCAGTATACCAAAGCAAACAAGGCTTTTGGCTTTTAAGGCTAGCACGTTGCTCTTTAGAAATATGTTGTTCATGCCAAACAGTATTTTCTGTTTTCATTATGTACTCTTTAAAAAATTAAGATCAAAAAGGAAACACTAAAGGGATCATCAATAATACCGTAGCGCTGTATGTGATTGACACAGGTAAACCAAACTTAACAAAATCACCCAATTGATAGTTACCTGCGTTATAAACCATAATATTGGTTTGATAGCCATAAGGACTAATAAAGCTTCCACTGGCAGCAAAAGCAACCGCCATCACAAAAGGAATGGGATCAACACCTAAACCTAGTGCGATATTATAAGCAATAGGAAAAATTAATGCTGCGGCGGCACTATTAGTGATTAGCTCGGTTAATAATAACGTTAAAACAAAAATAGCCACAAAAGCAATATAAGGGCTACTACCATTGAGTAGCTGTTCGATACTACTCGCAATAACTGCTGCAGCGCCAGTATTTTCAACAGCACTAGCTAACGTTAATGCGCCAAGTACTATCATCCAAATTTCTAATGGAAATCGACGTTTAATTTCATTTACCGTTAATGCTCCGCTAAAAATAAGCGCTGCCACATAAATAAATAAACAACTCAATAAAGAAACCGGCGTTAAAACTGAGACTAAAATAGCAAGTACAAAACCCCAAATAGTACCATGATCACGCCAGCCACTCAGCATGTTGACAGCCTGATGACCTGAAAGAATAAAAAAATTCTTCGATAAATTAGTTCTACTTGCAAAGTCTTGCCCTACTGCTAGCACTAAAAAATCACCTGACTGTAAAACAATATCGCCTAATTTTCCTGATAAAGCACAACCTTCACGGCGAACAGCAACAACTGCAGCGTCAAACCGAGCTCTAAACCCTGCTTTTTTCAAGGTTTTACCGGCAATAGCTGACTCACTTTTAATAAGTACTTCTGTTAAATTATCGCGTAACAGATCATTACGCTCTGCAAATAATGTTAATCCATCAAATTGCTGTAAGGTTAATACTTTAGAAATATCACCACTGAAAATAAGCTTATCGCCTACTTGTAATGTTTCTTCAGGCGTAACAGGCGAGATCAATCGACCATAACGGACGATTTCAACTAAAAATAAAGCATCTAAATTTCTTAAACCATTTTCTTCAATGCTTTTACCAATGAGCTTAGAATCTATAGAGACTTCAGCTTCAAGCAAATAATCTTGAGTCGACAATTCACCCTGCGCCATATTAGGCAAGGTTTTAGCACGTAAAACAACAATTAATAAACAAAAAGCAAGTGCAACAATACCAATACCGGTAAAATCAAAAAAAGCTAAGCCTTGGCCACCTTGTTCAATTAACAAACTATTGACAATAAGGTTAGTAGAGGTGCCCACTAAGGTGAGAGTACCACCTAATATAGCGGCATAAGATAAGGGAAGTAGTAATTTACCCGCATTAATTAGCTTATTACTTTTAACACTGTTAATCAGCGTCGCAACTACTGCAGTATTACTCATAAGTGCAGAAGCAAAAGCAGTACCTATCACAAGTCGTAACATCGACTTTATTTTTGAACCACTAAAAACGCTATTACTTAAACGGCGTAATATACTGGTTCGCTCAAATGAAAATGAGCAAAGCACTAATAAAATTAAGGTGACTAAACCTGGGTTTACTGCATTACTAAGAATATCGTCAACACTTACAAAAGAAAGTGCTAAACAAACAAGTACTGTAATAGAGAAAACCCGTTCGGGTGCTTGTTGATATTTAAGAAGGCCGACAAAAGTGGCGATAAAAACCGCTATAATCAACCACTGTTGTATTGTCATTTTTATCCTAGGTGTTAGATATTCATACTTAGCGTTGTTGATGACAAAGAAAATATGTACGCCTAACTAATTCAAGAAGGCGTCACAACAAACTGAGCTATAGCTAATCTATTTAGTTATATCTCTAGCACCCCAGTGAGGGAACTGCTTACGAACTAATGCATTTAACTCTAACTCAAATGCTGAGTATTCTTTTACTTCTTCAGCGATAGCATGATTAATCATACCTGCACCAACCGTTAGGTTACTTAGTCTATCAATAATAATAAAAGCACCACTACCACGGTTAACTTGGTAATCGTCAAAATGCAATGTTTCACCCATGACAAAATCAACATTACCAATTTCGTTAACAGCCAGTTGCGCTGAAGCCGATTTTTCCATGGTATTAACGTCAAACTTATTCACAATTTTACTTGCGTGACCAGTAGTCATTTTACTGCCATGCTTAATAAAGTATTCACGTCCCGCTTCTAATTCATTTTCATGCATCCATACTACTGTTGCATTTAATTCTTTAGCCGATGTTGGTAAACAACCTTTTTTAACAATGATTTCACCACGGCTAATATCAATTTCGTCTTCTAATGTTAGTGTTACTGCCATACCTTTATCGGCACGGTCTATGTTACCGTCAAAGGTAACAATTTCTTTCACAACACTTTCTTTACCTGAAGGTAAGGCAACAATGGTATCGCCGACAAGTACATGACCTGAAGAAATAGTGCCGGCAAAACCACGAAAATCTAAGTTAGGGCGGTTGACATACTGCACTTGAAAACGTAATTCTGTGAATGCATTTTGTTCTTTTACATCAATGGTATTTAGCAACTTCATTAATGTTGCGCCTGGGTACCAATCCATGTTTGCACTTTCTTCTACTACGTTGTCACCATTAAGCGCCGACATAGGTACAAAACGTACATCTTCAAAGTTAAGTGATTCAGCAAATTCACGGTAATCTTTTTTGATTGCTTGATATTTTTCTTGCGAGTAATCAACCAAGTCCATTTTGTTCACGGCAACGACAATATGCTTAATACCTAATAACGAACAAATAAATGAATGACGACGTGTTTGTGTTTGCACCCCGTAGCGTGCATCAATTAAGATAATTGCGATATCACAAGTAGACGCACCTGTTGCCATATTACGCGTATATTGTTCGTGGCCAGGAGTATCTGCAATAATAAATTTACGTTTATCGGTAGCAAAATAACGGTATGCCACATCAATGGTGATACCTTGCTCACGTTCAGATTGTAAACCATCAACTAATAATGCTAAATCGATAGCTTCACCAGTGGTCCCTGATTTTTTTGAATCTTTTTCAATAGCGGCTAATTGATCTTCAAAAATCATTTTAGAGTCATGTAACAAGCGACCAATTAAGGTACTTTTACCATCATCTACGCTACCACACGTTAAAAAACGTACTAATTCTTTGTTTTCATGCTGCTTTAAATAAGCTTGAATATCATCTGCAATTAAGTCTTGCTGGTTACTCATAATGTTTTCCTTCGAAAATTTTTAATCAAATAAAATGTTATGTTGAAAATAGAAGCCTCACCTTAGTTATACATATAAGGTTTATATTTAAGGCTTAGAAGTAACCTTCCATCTTTTTCTTTTCCATCGAGCCAGCACTATCATGATCTATTACACGACCTTGGCGTTCAGAGGTTTTTGTTAATAACATTTCTTGAATAATTTCAGGTAACGTAGTCGCTGTTGACTCAACTGCACCTGTTAATGGGTAACAACCAAGCGTTCTAAAACGAACACTTTTCATTTGTATTTCTTCATCTTCTTCAATTGGCATACGATCGTCATCAACCATGATTAATGTACCATCACGTTCAACAACTGGACGTTTTTCAGCTAAATAAAGTGGCACAATTGGAATGCTTTCTAGATAGATATACTGCCAAATATCAAGCTCAGTCCAATTAGATAAAGGGAAAACACGAATACTTTCGCCTTTATGAACTTTACCGTTATAGATATTCCATAATTCAGGACGTTGGCTTTTAGGATCCCAACGATGTTTATCATCACGGAATGAGTAAACACGCTCTTTGGCACGAGACTTTTCTTCATCACGGCGTGCGCCGCCAAAAGCAGCATCAAATCCGTATTTATTTAGCGCTTGCTTTAAGCCTTGTGTTTTCATCACGTCCGTATGGGTTGCACTACCATGAGTAAATGGTCCCATTCCCATGGCAATACCTTCCGGGTTTTGATGAACAAGTAGCTCAAAACCATAGTCTTTTGCCATTTGATCACGAAAAGCGATCATTTCTTTAAATTTCCAATTCGTATCAACGTGCAATAATGGAAAAGGGATTTTACCTGGAGCAAAAGCTTTGCGAGCAAGATGTAACAAAACTGCAGAGTCTTTACCGACAGAATAAAGCATTACAGGGTTATCAAACTCTGCAGCCACTTCACGAAAAATATGAATAGATTCCGATTCTAATTTTTTTAAATGAGTTAAATTCATTGCCAATACACAACTGTTGATAAAATTAATAAGGTAAGAATGCCACACCTACCTTGATTTTTCTATAATAAGAAACAGCTTTATTATAACCAAAAGGAATAACAAGGTGATCTGTCTAACTTTCATAACGATAGTTAGACAGTAGTGTTAATTTAGTAGCTCAACTTATAAAAAAGTCAGCGAAATGCTGACTTTTAGAAACACACATTAATGATATCCGTGCTATATTTTCAGGCGATCCATATTATCCTTTAATACTTTTTCGCCTATACCTTTAACATTCATTAAATCGTTAATAGACTTAAAATCTCCCATTTTTTTGCGATATGCTAAGATCGCTTGTGCTTTTTTCTGACCAATTCCTTTTAAAGTCATTAACTCTTCGAGGGTAGATTTGTTCAAATGAACAACTTGTTGTATTGCTTTAACTTCCTTCGTGACCGTTGGTGCAGCAATAGCTAAATTTGAATTGAACAATAACGTAGTAGTGAATAACGCACAGAGCAGTGCTCTCATAATTAAAACTTTCATATTAATTCCTTATAAATAGTCCCATTAAAAGTTCAAACATCGATGCAACTGGTTAGATGTTCATTATTATGTTTAGATGTGAAATATATTTTTGTCAAATGCATTTAAAATTGTACAGAAATAGTTAAACTATACAGTTATAATTTTTGAACTATCATTTAAAGCATTCCATGAGCAAAAAAAGCTATTTACTGGCGCCAACTCTAGCTAAAAATAAAACAACTAATACAAGTACCACAGTTGACAGAAAAACTTGGCACAATTTGCAAGGCTCAAGTGCGAGTATTGCTTTGTATCGAGGAGCGTTAACAAGTGATGTTCCAATATTATTACTCACTCATGACACGCCTTCTGCACTCAAACTAGAGCAGGAGCTACAAAGTTTATCGCAAGACGAAAATGCATTATCGATTTGCTTATTTCCTGATTGGGAAACACTACCCTACGATACTTTTTCTCCTCATCAAGATATTATTTCTCAAAGGCTAGCGACTCTTTACCAATTGTCCCGCATGAAAAAAGGCATTGTTATTGTGCCTGTAACAACATTGGCGCAAAGGCTAGCACCTAAGAAATATATAGAAGCAAATAGTTTAGTCATTAAAAAAGGTGATAAGAAAGACTTACATCAACTTCGACAAGATCTAGAAGCAAGTGGTTACCGCTGTGTTGATCAAGTTATGGAGCATGGTGAGTTTTCTGCTCGTGGTGCTATTTTAGATCTATTTCCTATGGGCAGTAATACCCCATTTCGTTTAGACTTTTTTGATGACGAAATTGATGAAATCCGTTTGTTTGATCCTGAAAATCAACGGTCAAATGAAAAAGTAGACAATATTGATTTATTGCCCGCTCATGAATTTCCAACAGACAAAGAGGCCATTAACTTATTTCGTAGCCAATATCGTGAACTGTTTAAAAGCTCGATTGATAAGGAGTCTATCTATCATCAAGTAAGTAATGGAATTCTTCCTCCTGGGATAGAATATTATTTACCGCTTTTTTTCAAAAATGAAAGTACTGAAGATTGCACCGATACGCTTAAAAATACCAATACACTGTGTGATTATTTAATGCCTGATACGCTAATTGCTATTTCAGGTGATTTAGAAAAATCATTAAAAAAACACTGGCAAGACATTGAATATCGCTATGAAAATAGACGCTACAATCCTACTCGACCTTTATTACCACCAGAGCAACTATTCTTAAGCAAAGATGAGTTATATAGCGCATTAAAGCCATTTGCACGTATTACTATAAAATGCTGTGAAGAAGAAGCTCAACTAAGCACTGATGAAAATGACAATATCAGTGGTAGTATTGAGAACAAAAAACAAAAATCGAGTGCTATTTATTTCGATGTTAATGCCCTGCCCGATCTGACTATTGATCATAAGTTAAAACAACCTTTTGAATTAATAAATAACTTCATTCAGTCAAAAGAGACACCCAATAAAATTTTATTTATCGCTGAGAGTCAAGGTCGACGTGAAAGTGTTTTAGAGTTACTCGCACGTGATAATGTCAAACCCAGCATTTTTAATACTATTGAAGACTTTATTGAGTCAGATGAATTATTAGGTATCAGTGTTAATGCACTTAACCAAGGTTTTAGTTTTCAATCAAAAAGCAGTGCAAAGAAAAATGCGATTGCTTTAATTACTGAAGCTGAGTTATTAGGCGATCATGTTCGCCAATCAAGACGACGTAACAAATCACAAGAAATTGAAACTGACGCTATTTTCAAAAATTTAGCGGAACTTTCTATCGGTCAAGCTGTTGTACATATAGAACATGGTATCGGTCGATATTTAGGTTTACAAACACTAGAAACCGGTGGCATAACCACTGAATTTTTAATGCTTAGTTATGCTAACGACGCAAAACTCTATGTACCTGTTGCCTCTTTACATTTAATTAGCCGCTATTCAGGTACCGACGCTGAGCATGCTCCTTTACATAAATTGGGTACAGATACTTGGAGCAAAGCGAAACAAAAAGCAGCTGAAAAAGTACGTGATGTAGCAGCTGAATTACTTGATATTTATGCCAACCGCGCAAACAATACCGGCTATGCTTTTAAGCGAGATAAAGATGATTATTTAGCCTTTAGTGATAGTTTTGGTTTTGAAGAAACATTTGATCAGCAACAAGCGATAAATGCCGTTATTAGCGATATGCTGTCTGCAAAAACAATGGACAGGTTAGTATGTGGTGATGTCGGCTTTGGTAAAACCGAGGTCGCAATGCGCGCCGCTTTTGTGGCGGTAAATGATGGTAAACAAGTTGCCATACTAGTACCCACTACGCTGCTTGCCCAGCAACATTATGAAAGTTTTCGCGATCGTTTTGCGAACTGGCCAGTTTCAATCGAAGTATTATCTCGCTTTAAAACAGCAAAACAACAAACTGAAATTATAAAACAAGTTGAATCTGGGCAGATAGATATCTTAATAGGCACTCATAAACTACTGCAAAACAGTATTAAATATAAAGACTTAGGATTGTTGGTAGTAGACGAAGAGCATAGATTTGGCGTAAAACAAAAAGAAAAAATTAAACAACTACGTAGCAATGTTGATATTCTTACCTTAACTGCAACCCCTATTCCTAGAACACTTAATATGGCAATGGGTGGCATGCGTGATTTATCAATTATTGCGACACCACCAGCAAAACGACTAGCTGTTAAAACTTTTGTTCGCCAGCATGATGATGCCTTAATTAGAGAAGCGATTTTACGAGAAACATTACGTGGTGGTCAGGTTTACTATTTACATAATCATGTCGATAGCATAGAAAAAACCGCCGCAGATATTCAAGCACTAGTACCAGAAGCTAGGGTTATTACTGCTCATGGACAAATGCAAGAACGAGAACTTGAACGTATCATGAGTGATTTTTATCACCAACGGTTCAATGTTATCGTTTGTACGACCATTATAGAAACAGGTATTGATGTACCTAGTGCAAATACCATTATAATGGATCGAGCTGATAATTTAGGGTTAGCTCAATTACATCAACTACGTGGCCGTGTTGGTCGTTCGCACCATCAAGCCTATGCTTACCTGTTAACACCTCACGAAAAACGCATGACTAAAGATGCGAAAAAACGTCTTGAAGCTATCGCGTCATTAGAAGATTTAGGTGCTGGATTTACATTGGCAACACATGATTTAGAAATACGTGGCGCAGGGGAATTACTTGGTGAAGATCAATCAGGATCCATGAGCCAAGTTGGCTTCAGTTTATATATGGAAATGCTTGACCATGCGGTAGAAGCCCTAAAAGATGGTAAGCAATTATCATTAACACAAGTCACCGCAAAACAAACTGAAATAGAGCTACGTTTACCTGCCCTTATTCCTGAAAGTTATATTTTTGATGTAAGTATACGATTAAGCTTATATAAACGTATCGCTAGTTGTAAAAATAAAAATCAACTGGATGATATTCAAGTTGAGTTAATCGATCGCTTTGGATTGTTACCACAAGCAACGAAGAACTTAATTCAAATAGCTAAAATACGCTTGAAAGCTCAAACTATTGGTATTTCACGTATTGAAGTCAACGAAAAAGGTGGATCAGTTGAATTCAATGACGATACCAGCGTGGATCATATGTTGATCATTGCCTTAGTGCAAAAGCAACCAACAACGTATAAAATGGTGCCTCCTAATAAGCTTAAGTTTAGTCGAGCAAGTGAAGGTGAACAAGCCAGGTTTAGCTTAATCACCACTTTATTAAATGATCTAACCACAGCTAAATAAAGATAACTTAAAATAATTGGACTATTAATGAAAGTAAATCCAGCTTTTTTCTATTCACTATTTGCTCTTGGCATCTCAACAGTAACCATGAGTTCAGACGTGTACGCTAAAAATAAAGCAGCAGATGAACGTTGGTTTGAAGTTGAAGTGATACTTTTCCAACAATTAGGCAACAAAAACGAATTAAAAGAACAATTTCCTGAGGATATTGACGTATCCAGTTTGCCTAATTACCAAAAATCTTTTGATTTATTAGGGCCTCACATCCAGCCCGATTTAACAAACATAAAACAGTTCTTGCCACTTTGCTCTAAAGAAAGTGAAAATAATATTCAGCCAGTATTGTTACACCCTCTTAAACGTACTAATGCTACTTTTGATAAAAAAGTTAATCAACTTACACAAATCACCGCGATTAATACATTTGAGTTAAGAGAAAGAGCGGATATCTCTTCTCAAAATTTACTATTCGACAACTTAACCCATAAACTTTTATCTACTGACACTATATGTGCTATTTCTCAGCAAGAAATGGAAAGATTATTTGATAAAGAGCAGCTCGCTAATATGAATATAAATTCAGTCGAGATAAATGCGCTGCCAAATAAGTTGAATGCTTTAGGTATACACAATGAATACAACCCTTACTTAATTGCTGATGAATCTTTACTATTAACTGATATTAGTCAGCGACTACGCTGGAGCAAAACATTTAAACCGCTACTACATTTTGGCTGGAGACAAGTTGGCGTAACGCAAAAAGATGCTATTCCACTTAAGTTATTTGCGGGTCAAAATTTAGCGCATGAATACCAAAAAGCATTAGAAGAATATCAACTTGAGGTTGAGAAAGAAAAACTATTAGAAGAAAACTTAATTAATCAACTAACTAAAACACAAAACTCAACACTGACAACAGAGTCGACTAACATTGAAAGATCTCGTAATAATCAGCAAGTCTTAAACCAAATATTTACACGTTTTAATGCGTTTAGTCGAGAGCCTATTGATATAGATACAATTAATAAGACAGTTAACCAAGTTAACGAAATGGATTTGGAAACTATTATAGCCACCAATTCTGTAGAGACTATTGTCAACAAACAACACTCAGAACTAGGTACCCCACTCAAGGCACCAATTCAACCTTGGTTCTTAGATGGTTTTCTTAAAATACACCTAGATCATTATCTTTATATAACTGCTGATTTCAATGTATTTAATGAAAGTGATCTTGAAAAAATAATTAAAAATGTGCCAACTAGTAGTAATGATAGTACAGCAAAACTTATTAACTTTAGCCAAAACCGTCGAGTAATAACAGGTGAAATACACTACTTTGATCACCCTTACATTGGCATGATAGTACAAATAAGACGTTTCGATCCAACAAAACCAGAAGGTGAACAAGTAAGCCAAGCGATAAAATAGCCTTAGCAAGCAACTTCTTCATAAAAATCATATAACAATTAGCTTTAATAGGAATATCATGAACAAAGAAACTGAAATTCAAGCTGCTGTCTTTCGTCGTTTATTAGCTCATTTAGATAGTAGAAAAGATGTACAAAACATTGAACTGATGAATTTAGCGGGTTTTTGTCGTAATTGTTTTAGTAAATGGACAGTAGCTGAAGCAGAAAAACTTGGTGTTTCAGTCGATATCGATAGCGCACGAGAACAAGTATACGGTATGCCTTACAGTGAATGGAAAGAAAAATATCAGCTGCCAGCTACCGAAGAGCAACTTGCTAAATTTAATAAAGGTTAACGAAACAAATTAACGTTATCAAGAATATAAAGTACTCGTTAATTTACACTATTAAACTCATGATAATTTTCTGAAATGATTAGCCTCAGAGAATTATCATTTTATCACCTACTTATCAGCATCTTTATCGATAATGGCAATACAAACAGCTCTTGCTTCTAACTCGATAGGCACGTTATTTAAAGTTTTTAAAATTAATAATTACCGCTCTTAGGACGTAATAACTTGTTACATCTAATAAGTTAAAAAAATTCAATTGTTCTTTTTTTGTACTAGTAAATTAAATTTAAATAGATAAAAACACGCAAAACAAATATAACTAATTGATTTTTATTTATTTTTCACTAAGTTTAATATTTAAACAACTAGTAACGAAAACTTTACTACCTCCAAAACAAAGTAACATATTGATTTTTATATATTTATCATAATTTAACATGCTAATTTTACTTTTTCTAAGTTTTTTTATTTAAGTAAATGATACTATATTAAAGTAAAGTTAACTTGTAACCAGTTGATTTAAAATAAAATTACCCGCCCTTCTCCGCTTATCCTTTTGTTGAATTTAAATGTTACAATTAGTGTTGCCTTATTAAGCGCTAAGTACTAGTATTTTAAAGGTTAGTTCCTGCCGTTAGAGCAAAATAATATTAGGATTAACACTTTACTTAAACACTGCAAGTAACCACGTTAGTGGTTCAGGGAGAAAATATGTATAACAATACTAAAATAGCGAAAGCTGTTCGTTTGGCCGTAATGTTCGGTGCAGGCGCAACGGCTGCAATGAGTTCAACCTCATTTGCTGCTTCTGAAGAAAGTGCAGAACAAATTGAAAAAATCGAAGTAACTGGTTCTCGCATTAAACGTGCAAATATCCAAAGTACAAGCCCTATTACTACAATATCCGCTGAAGATATTAAAGTTTCTGGTATTACTCGTATCGAAGATGTATTGAATGAAATGCCGGCTATTTTTGCTGACCAAACATCTGGTGTAGCTAATGGCGCAACAGGTACAGCAACGGTTGATTTACGTAATTTAGGCTCTGTACGTACCCTAACATTAATGAATGGTCGTCGATTACCATCAGGTTCACCTGCAGCCGGTGGTACTGGTGCTGATATTAACCAAATTCCAGCAGCGCTAGTAGAACGTGTAGAAGTTTTAACCGGTGGTGCTTCTGCTACATACGGTTCAGATGCTATTGCTGGTGTTGTTAACTTTATCATGAAAGATGATTTTGAAGGTGTTCAATTTGAATACCAAAACAGCTTCTATCAACACAATAATGACCATAGCGATATGCAGCGTGCTGTATCTGAGGCTGGTTTCCCTTTACCTTCAAGTAATGTAACTGACGGTGATACTAACGATTTTTCATTGATTATCGGTGGAAATACTGCTGACGGCAATGGTAATGTTACGTTATATGCTACATACCGTGATATTAAAGCAGTAACACAAGATAACCGTGATTACAGTGCTTGTGCAATGGATATTGATGGTAATGGTCAGCGTGTTTGTGGTGGTTCAAGTACTATACCTGAAGGTCGTTTTACCGATTTTGCTACTTTTGATTACATAGTTCAAGGTACTGATTTTGTAGATCGCAACGGTCTCTTATATAACTACGGTCCTTTAAATTATTATCAACGTCCAGATAAACGTAAAACCTTTGGTGGTTTCGGTCATTATGAAATTAATGAGCATTTTGAAGTTTATGCTGAAGCGAGTTATATGGATGACCGAAGTGTTGCACAGATAGCGCCATCAGGTGCGTTTTTTGTAACTGATAGCTTAAATTGTGATAACCCACTTTTATCAGATCAACAATTTGATGCAATTTGTGGTAGCCAAGGCTTAACCGCAAGCGACAGTCAAACCGTTTATATTGGTCGTCGTAATGTTGAAGGTGGTCCTCGTCAAGATGATTTAAGACATACGTCTTCACGCTTTGTTCTTGGTCTACGTGGTTATATCAATGATGACTGGTCTTATGATGCATCAGTAAACTTTGGTTCAGTTGCTTATTTAGAAACTTACCGTAATGAAATGTCAATAACGAACATTAAGCGTGCGCTAAATGTTAAAGATGTTGATGGCGTAGCGACGTGTCAATCTGTTATTGATGGTTCAGATCCTGATTGTGTACCATGGAATGTATTTGAAGAAGGTGCTGTTACTCAGGATTCCCTAGACTACCTAATTAAAAACTTATACTCTCGTGGCGATACAAAAAGTACACAAATGGTTGGTTTCGTATCGGGTGATTTAACTGAATCTGGCTTTATGGTACCAGGTACCACTACTGGTGCTGGTGTTGTATTTGGTTATGAGTACCGTAAAGAATCATTAACTCTTGAACCAGATAATGGTTTTACTTCAGGTGATGGTGCTGGTCAAGGTGGCCCAACTGCCGGTGTTAAAGGTGAGTACTCAGTAACAGATTTATTTACTGAATTTAATTTACCACTAATTGAAGATGCTAAGTTTGCACAAGAGTTAGGTGTAGAGCTAGCATATCGTTATTCAGATTATTCAGTAGAAGGTACTACTGACAAGTCTACAGATACTTATAAAGCAGCACTTAACTGGACTGTTAACGACGAAGTTCGCTTCCGTGCTAGTTACCAACGCGCAGTACGTACAGGTAATGTACGTGAATTATTTGCACCAACATCAATTGGTTTATTCAACTGGTCAGATCCTTGTGGACCTAACCCTACGTTAACGGAAGAGCAATGTGCACGTACTGGTGTTACAGCTGCACAATATGGTTCTTCTAGCTTAGAGAGTCCTGCTGGTCAATATAACTCTGTTTCTGGTGGTAACCTAGATCTTAGACCTGAAAAATCAGATACGGTTTCATTAGGTTTAATTTTATCTCCTAGCTTCCTTGATGGATTAGATATCACATTCGATTACTTTAATATTCAAATTGAAGATGCGATTCAATCGAAAGGTGCTGCTGTTGTTCATAACGAATGTGCGGTTGATAATCTTCAATCTTCATGTGACTTAATCAACCGTAATGCAAATACAGGTGCATTATGGGTTGGACAAGATAGCATCATTGATACTAATAGTAATATCGGTTTTATTGAAACTTCAGGTATTGATGTTGATGCTTCTTATGAACTTTCTTTAGATGATATGGGTGAGGTTCGCTTCAATTTTGTTGGTACATACTTGATGCAACTTGATACGCAAAATACTCCGGGTATTGCTATTGACTCTTGTGAAGGTTACTGGGATCGTTCAGTGTGTGGTTCTCCTTCTCCTAAATGGCGTAGTAACTTACGTGCTGCTTGGATAACTCCGTGGGATGCAACAGTTACAGCAACATGGCGTTACTTTGGTGAAGCTGAAGAATTCACTCGTAATGCTGAATCAAATACTATTGAAGCAGGTCCAACTACGTTAGGTGCTCAAAACTACTTAGATCTTGCAGCATCATTTAACACGTTTGAACATGTAACAATACGTTTAGGTGTAAATAACCTTCTTGATAAGGCGCCACCAATGGTACCAAATGCACCATCAGGTAGCGGTAATGGTAATACATTCCCTGGCGCGTATGATGCACTAGGTCGTTTAATTCATGCAGGTGTAACAATTAGCTTCTAATTGTCGTTTGTTTGTAATTTAGATAAAAGGGCCAATATTACATTGGCTCTTTTTTTATATAATCATATATACTTTATTTCGTTTATTTTAATAAGTGCTTTAAAATAAACGAAATAAAGTAAAGTTACTTACTCATTAAATTTTAATTATGGACTTATGAAAGCTGAAGTTACAATCGAATATGCTTTACGGCTACTAAATTCAAATAAATTAGACCAAGGCCAAATGGCACTTGAAGATTTATTAATACAAGATCCTACCAATATCCAAATACACCAGTTATTAGTAAAACTTGGTTTCACTAATAAAAATTATAAATTAGCTGAAAAACATTTAATTAAACTGCTAACCTTTCAACCCTTATCCAAAAACTATTTTAATACCTTAAGTGAGCTCTATAGTGCTCAGTCTCGTTGGCAAGATCTAGCAAACTTATATGAAAAACAATCAAAAAGTAACATTGCTAATGCCACAACTTTTTTCAATTGCGCCTATTATCAAAAGCTTTCGGGTAATTTTGAGCAAGCCATTATTTTTTATAATAAAGCATTAGCCATTGGTATTGATAAAGATTATGAAGTATCTTTAAATGTAGCAACCATTCTCAGTGAACACTTATCTGAACCAGATAAAGCCATCGATATTCTCACTAAAGCTATTGTTAAGCATCCTGAACAAGATTCTTTATGCTACAACTTAGCCAATTTATATGAACAATTAGGTAATAGAAATAAAGCGCTATATTACTTTCAGTTAGCTTGTACAATCAATCCTAAAAATTATACTGCGCTAGCTAGACAAGCTGATCTTTATAAAATTGAAAATCAAGAGCACCCACTAATTAATCAATTAAAAGATGCTTTCTTAAGCTCTGATATTGCTCAGTCAGATAAAATCAATGTTGGTTATGCTCTAGGAAAGGCTTTTGATGATTGTAAAGCTTATGATCTTGCGTTTCATTATTATCAACAAGCTAATGAATTAGATAAAAAAACGCTACCGTCATACGATGCTATAAAGTTTGAACATACAGTAGACAGTATTATAGCTACTTTTAATAAGCAGTGGTTTTCTACTGTAGATAGCACAGAGTCTAGCAGCACTTCACCTGTTTTCATCTGTGGTATGTTTCGTTCAGGTTCAACACTTTGCGAACAAATATTAGCTGCACATTCAGGTATCAGTATTGGAGGTGAGCAAGAGTTTTTTCATCGTTTAATGTTTAATAATTACCCTGATTTTCCACAAAATGTTCTTGAAGATATACAGGTAGATCGAAAAAAAGATAGATTACTTTCAGAATACTTAACGGAAATTAACCGCTTTAAAAACCAAGGTGATCAATTAACTGACAAACGACCAGATAATTTTTTATACTTAGGGATAATTAAATTACTTATGCCTAATGCTAAAGTTATATGGACTACTCGTTCAATACTAGATAATTGCTTATCAATTTATTTTCTGCGTTTAGGATCTTCTATGGCTTATGCGACAGAGCTAAAAAATATTATTCATTTTTACCAGCAACAAGAAAGGTTAATGGCACATTGGCAGTCATTATTTCCAGAAGATATTTTAACATTTAATTATGACAATCTAATCCAATCACCTAAAGAGCAAACCCAACGACTGCTTTCATTTATAGGGTTACCTTGGGAGGATAACTGCCTTAATTTTCATCAATATAAAAATCAAGTTAAAACAGCAAGTGTTTGGCAGGTAAGAAGACCACTATATAATAGCTCTTCAGGTAGGTGCAATAATTACCAAAAGCATTTAGAGACTTTATTCCCCTTAAGTTCACTAAAGAGTATTAAGTAATCAGAGCTTGGCTTAATAATATCAACAATATTAGGTGTAAAAACTCAGTATGCTCTAAATAAAATAATAACTCTGTCAACGTAGAAATATACGAGAGAGTTATTATTGCTATTGCCCTAGTAAGTGAATATTACCAACCACCATCACCACTATAAAAAGATGTATTTTTTATTACCTGCTTATTATCAACTATATCGACAATATTAAAGCGAATATCATTTCTCCCATCGACTAAAGGCTGCTCAACAGCTACTGTTACTGATGATGTTTTCATATCCCCAGGTAAAACTTGTACCTTTGCTTGTCCCATAATACGAGCATGAGTTAAATCTGCGACAGCAATTTTAAAGGTTTTAGTTTCACTCGATTTATTTCTGATTTTAAAAACATACGTATTTTCGATATGGCCTTCATGGTTAACACGATACAATGCTTGTCGATCTCTAATAATATTCACTTCAAAAGATTGCCAAGTTAAAACCCACACCAGCATAGATAAAATACTTAAAGATACTATAGCGCCATAAACTATATGCCTTTTCCACCTGTTTTTCGGCGCTTGTTCATGAGTAAAAGAGATTAACCCTTTTTCGTAATTAAATTTATCCATTGTCATATCACACGCATCAACACATAAACCACAATTAATACATTCGTATTGTAAACCGTCTCGAATATCGATGCCTACCGGACAAACTTGAACACATAAATTACAATCAACACAGTCACCTAACGCTGCTGCTTTTTCCTGTGTGCGTTTTCTTTTACCTCGGCTTTCGCCTCGCTTAAAGTCATAGCTGACAAGCTTAGTTGATTTATCAAACATTGCAGACTGTATTCGTGAATAGGGACACATATGTAAACACATTTTCTCCCTTATCCAACCAGCGTTTATATAAGTACAAGCCATGAAAAATAAGACCCACGAAACAACCAATGAAGATGATTCTAATGTAAAAAAATTAATATAGAGTTCTTTAACGGGCACAAAATAAGAAATAAATACTAAGGCAGTAAACAGTGAAATAATCAACCAACAACAATGCTTAACGAGTTTTTTAACTAATTTATTAAAGTTTAATTTTTGTGCATTAAGATATTTACTATGATTATGAGAGCCTTCAATTCTGCGTTCAACCCAATTAAAGAGTAGCATCCAAATAGTTTGAGGACAGCTAAAACCACACCATATTCGTCCATAAATTTTAGTTATGTAAAATAGTAAAAACGCGGAAAAAATAAATACTAGGCAAAGAAGCAGCAAATCTTGTGGGAAAAGTGTTAATGAAAACAAAGAAACCCTTTGCTGTTCAAGATTAAAATATACGGCTTGAGAACCATGATATTCAATAAAAGGAATCAAAATAAAAATAGCCATTAAGGTAAAACTTAAATAACGACGAATTCGCTGAAAACGCCCTTTTTGTTCTCTAATATATATATTTTCATCAACTACTGATGTTTTACAAATAAGATTTTCTTTCGATAAATATGACGAATTCACCTTGCTACTCCGATAGTAAGTTACACGAAGCTTAGTTTAAATATTCAATCTGTTATTAATAGATACAAATAAATAAACTATAATAGGTACAGTTTAATTAATGATAATTAACTTATGACACAGTTTAAATATGAACAGCTAGCAAATACTTTAAAAGCCAGAATAGACGACAAAGAATGGTTAGCCTATGAAAAGCTTCCTTCAATTCGATCGCTAGCCCATTACTATGGTGTTTCAAAAATATCGGTTCAAAAAGCACTGCATACCTTAGAAGCAAGAGATATAGTTTTCGTAAAGTTTAAATCTGGTTATTATGTATCCCCCGTTAACCAAAATCATAATATACATATTGAACTAAAAAAAATTAGCCAACCTAAACTTGTTGATGTACCTGAAGTGTTTTATGAAATAATGGAACGAAGTGCGGCTTTTGACATTACGCCTCAACACATAAATAACGAACAAGTATCGACTAACTTATTGTTATTAAACAGACATATCAGTCGCGCTTTAAGACAAAAACCACAAAGTAATGCTTTGTATTATTCAGAGCCCCCAGGTGATCGCAACTTAAGACATCAAATTAGTAAGCATTACCGAAAACGGAATCTCAATATAACAGAAGAACAAGTCTGCATTACTTCTGGTTGCCAAAATAGTTTGTTTTTAGCGCTTATGGCAACTTGTGAAGCTGGGGATATTGTTGCTATTGAGAGTCCTGCATTTTATGGCGCCTTACAATTATTCCAGCAATTAAAATTAAAAGTCATAGAATTACCTAGCTCTCTTACCACTGGCTTAACCGTTCAATCGTTACAAAAAGCAGCTGAAGAGTGGGAGATTAAAGCCTGTATTTTAACTCCTAATTTTGCTACACCAACAGGCGCTTTGATGCAAAATAAGGAAAAACGTAAACTCGTTGCGCTCGCCGCAAAGAACAATATCACGTTAATTGAAGATGATATCTATGGTGATTTAGGATTTCATACCACTGTCGAGCCACTTAAAAGTTATGATACACAAGGAAATGTTATACTTTGTAGCTCATTCTCTAAAGCACTATCACGAGATCTACGCATTGGTTGGATAATAACGAATAAGCATTACAAAAAAATCGTTCATTTAAAATTAGTTAATCAACTCTCTACTAGCCAAGCAATTCAAAACGGCTTAACAAGTTTTATGGCTGAAGGAAGTTTTGATCGGCATATTTATCAATACCGCAAAACTTTACTAAAACAGCGTGATCAATTAATTAATGGCATAAAAGATAACTGGAAAATACCGACTAAATTTATGGTACCTGATGGCGGCCTAACAATCTGGATAGAGTTACCGCCCGAAGTTGATACATTTGTACTTTATAATCAAGCAATATCCGAAGGCATTATTATAACGCCAGGAAAACTCTTTTCTACCACTAATAAATTTTCAAATAATCTTAGATTAAGTTTTGCACATCCAACAACAGGATCTCGTTTACAAGCACTAGTTAGATTAGGGGAATTATGTAAGGAATTAACCAATACCCGACAAAAATATTTACCGGAATATAATGGTTGAGCCAAATCTTTGCTATAATTGCTGATATGACATCTATGTCAATATCAAGCGCTGTTTTTTATAAGAAATATCTGTGCTTAAGGTTAAATACAAAGAATTTTTTGTTAACAAGAAGAATTCACCTCCTATATTAAGTGCGGATATTACTGATGAAAACTGGCTCTCATAAAATAATTTCATTTATTTTAATCTTAACATTGATAACTATCACGATTTTTTACTATCCATTTAATACCGGACGTGACATAGCTGAAAGACACTCCCCCCTAATTAACGCTGCTATAAAAATTAAGCTTGAAGTAAGTACTGCACACTTGTGGTTTGAAGAAGTTATTAGTGGTGATAAAAATGTAAATATTGAAACTGTCTGGCTCCACCTTGATCAATCAGAATGGTACGCCAAAGCAATGCTTGATGGCGCCACTTACGAAGAAACCGTATTCATCCCCTTAAACGATGCCAATTTACGTACACAAATTGAAAAAACGATAGAGGATATTCATTATTTTCGCCAAATAGCACAAAAACGATGGGCATCGAAGTCAACATCTGGCATAGGGTCTGATTTAGATCAGGCGCTAGATCTCGCCTTTTCTAAACTGACCACATCTGCAGATAATATTGAGATATCATTAAAAAAGTCGATCGCCGCAGATATTAAAAAATTCAAAGAACGACAACTATTCATCACAATTTTTATTGTTATATTATGTACTGTCATAGGTGGATTATTCCTTCGTTATAATAACAAGCAACTAAAAAGTATTAATGCATTAAAACAAAATAAAGATAGTGCTCAAAAATCTCAACACCAACTACAAAATATCATTAATGGTGCAAAATTAGGATATTGGGATTGGAACTATCAAACAGGTGAAAATATTGTTAATGATGAATGGTTATCCATGCTTGGTCTCACTAGACAAGATATTACTAACCATATTAGTGATTGGGAAAAACTTATTCACCCAAATGATAAAGAGTACATAGAAAACATTATCCAATCTCGTATTGCATCAGGAAGCAACTACATGATTGAATTCAGAATGAAGCATGCCGATGGTAGATGGATATGGCTTAAAGGCTCTGGCTCTGTCATTAAATATGATGAAGACACTAATGAACCTCTTCAGATTTGTGGTACACATCATGAAATAACAGCGCGTAAACAAGCTGAATTACGCGAACGTTCACGCTCTTATGTCTTAGAACTTATTACAAAAAATGAGAAGCTTTCAGTAGTCTTAGAAGCTATTGTGCATGGTGTTGAGGAAGAAAACACAGGTATGCTTTGTAGCGTTTTATTACTCGATGAGGCCTGTAAACATCTATTAGTTGGAGCCGCCCCTAGTCTCCCCGACTTTTACAACCAAGCTATTCATGGAACTGAGATTGGCTTTGGGGTGGGCTCTTGTGGTACTGCAGTATTTACAAATAAGCGAGTTGTCGTAGAAGACATTCACCACCACCCTTATTGGACGTCGTACAAAGATCTTGCAAGCAAAGCAAAATTAAGCTCATGTTGGTCAGAGCCAATACGTACTACCCAAGGAAAGGTACTAGGTACTTTTGCCATTTATCATCGTACAGTCAATACACCAACAGAAGATAACATAGCTTTAATTGAACAATCGGCTAACTTAGCGAGTATCGCTATTGAAAAAAATCAAGCTAACTTAGCACTAAAATCAAGAGATGAACAAATGCGCTTGGTATTGGCAGGAGCTGAGTTAGGGTTTTGGGATTGGAATATAGTAAAAAGCACTGTTGAAAGGAATGAACGCTGGGCAACAATGTTAGGCTACACTCATGAAGAAATCAAACAAACCACAAATCAATGGTCTGACTTTATCCATCCTGACGATAGAGAAAAGGCCTGGCAATCAATTAATGACGTATTAGAGAGCCGTTCAAAATCCCATAGCCTTGAATATCGTATGTTAACAAAAGAAGGTGATGTTAGATGGATACATGATCAAGCAAATGTGATGCAGCGTGATATGGATGGTAAACCTTTACGTATGAGTGGTATTCATAATGATATTACCAATCGTAAATTAGCAGAAGAAAAGCTCAAACTCGCTGCAAGCGTATTCACTCATGCTCGGGAAAGCATCATTATCACTGACACAGCAGGCATAATTATTGATGTTAATGATACATTCACAGCAATGACAGGCTATAGCCGTGAAGAAGCCATTGGGCAGAACCCACGTATTCTAAAATCAAGTCGCCAGTCTTCTGAATTTTATAACAATATGTGGTCAACCTTAAACGAAGAAGGACATTGGCAAGGTGAACTTTGGAATTATCGTAAAAATGGCGACTTATTTGTTGAAATGAAAACAATAAGTGCCGTTCAAGATGAACAAGGAATTACTACCCATTATGTCGCTCTAGGCAATGACATTACGGCAATAAAGGAACATCAAGATCAGTTAGAACACATAGCACATTACGATATACTTACACGTTTACCTAACAGAGTATTACTGGCGGACCGATTATCTCAAGCGATGTTACATTGTAGCCGTCATGAAGAATCTCTTGCGGTTGTCTTTCTAGATTTAGATGGTTTTAAAGCAGTAAATGATACTTATGGCCATGATATCGGAGATGAGTTATTAGTTACTCTGTCTATTCGCATGCAAGAAGCGTTACGAGAAGGTGATAGTTTAGCGCGTCTTGGCGGTGATGAATTTGTCGCAGTGTTAACAGACTTAACACCATCAACTGCAGCTAACGATTGTGAGCCGGTATTATCACGATTATTACTGGCCGCTTCTGAGCCTATAACTATCCGTGACATTGTCTTAAATGTATCTGCCAGCATTGGGGTAACCTTGTACCCACAAGATAATGTCAATGCCGATCAACTGATGCGTCATGCGGATCAAGCTATGTATGTGGCTAAAGAATCAGGAAAGAATCGTTATCACTTATTTGATACAGCACAAGATGTTGCTGTTAAAGTGCAACGAGAAAGCTTAGAGGCAGTTCGCAGTGCTTTAGAAAATAACCAGTTTGTACTCTACTATCAGCCTAAAGTGAATATGAAAACAGGCACTGTAGTTGGGGTTGAAGCACTTATTCGTTGGCAACATCCTGAGCGGGGTTTACTAGGTCCAATAGAGTTTCTACCCGTTATAGAAAACAACCCCATGATGGTTGAGCTAGGGGAATGGGTAATTGACACTGCCTTAACACAAATTGGTGAGTGGCAAGCCATGGGACTGCAACAGCCATTTAATACCAGTGTTAATATTGCAGCGGTTCAATTACAACAATCAGACTTTACAGAGCGATTAACAAAGCTTCTTTCGAATCACTCAAATGTCGATCCTCGGTGTTTAGAGTTAGAAGTATTAGAAACAAGTGCTTTAGATGATGTCCATCATGTGTCAGCTATTATGTGTGCTTGTATGGCGCTAGGGGTAAAATTTGCGTTAGATGATTTCGGCACGGGTTATTCATCGTTAACTTATTTAAGACGATTACCAGCTAAAATCATTAAGATAGATCAGACTTTTGTACGCGATATGTTAGTTGATACAGATGATTTAGCGATTGTTGAGGGGGTAATTGCGTTAGCTAAATCATTCAAACGAGATGTGATTGCTGAAGGTGTTGAAACGATTGAGCATGGTACTGCGCTCTTGCAGTTGGGGTGTGATTTAGCTCAAGGTTATGGCATTGCTAAACCTATGCCGGCAAATGATATTCATACCTGGATTAATAACTGGAAACCAGATGTTAATTGGCAAAAGTAACTATTTAGTTCACCTTTCTGCCTAATTTTTTTATTTGATGAAGCATTGCTGTATTTTAAATAAGTACAATTATTCTTTTATTTTAATTAGCCCTTTTTCTAGTAGATTCATTGCTTTTATCGTATTTTTTGATTTGCTAAAAGCAACATAAATATCACTTGTGTGGTTAATAGTGCCTTTTTTGATATCGTTAAATTGAAGTCCCATTTCGTTTAACTTACTTTTAACAACTTCATCGAACATAATTGCCATATCTATTCGTTTGTTTCTTAGTAGTCCAATTAATTGTGACTGACTCGCTACTTTAACTTCTCTAAATCGACTTTTATAAATATCATAATTATCACCATATTCGTAACCAATAATGACTCCAATAGAAGTACCTTTAGGAATATCTTTGACTGAAGTAAAATTCAATGACGAATCATTATGATAATAAAATGAAGCACTAGCCTGTAAAATTGGAACATTACCGAAATTAAACATTGCTTGCGTGCTCTTTTGTTTTGTCACATTAAACGCACCATCTACTTGACCTTGCTCAGTCATTTTAAGTGCTCGAGCATATGGAACAGAAATAAACTCAACGTTAACATTAACCGCGTTATACGCTGCTATAATAATATTTTTAGAAAGACCATTTCCGTTCTTATCTGAATAAGGTGGCCAGCTATTTTCGACAGCTAAAACAATAGGCTCTATAGCCAGACAAGCTTTGCCTATAATTAATAAAACAATAGTGAACAAGTTTCGAATTAACATTACGAAGATAAGTTTTTCCAGACATAATAAAGAGTAAGTATAAATTAAAAGCGTTACGACTTCTAAAATTCATACTGTATTTTACGTTCTATATCAATATAGATTGTATTATCCCCCTTTATTTTCGAGACTAAGGTATCTAGCTCTTTAAAAACAATGTTAGTATATTTCTTAGCTTTGCCAGCATATATCAGGCTTCCAATTTTCACACCACGTTGGAATGTCAGCTCCAGGCATCGGCCTAGCAATGCCATAACCTTGGGCTAAATCACACCCCAACTGCAAGAGCGCAGTACCATGCTCAATCGTTTCAACACCTTCAGCAATCACATCTCGTTTGAATGATTTAGCTAACGCAATTACTCCCTCAACAATCGCCAAATCATCTGTATCAACTAACATATCGCGTACAAAAGTCTGATCTATCTTAATGATTTTAGCTGGTAATCGTCTTAAATAAGTTAACGATGAATAACCCGTCCCGAAATCATCTAACGCAAATTTTACCCCTAGCGCCATACAAGCACACATAATAGCTGACACATGATGGACATCATCTAAAGCACTTGTTTCCAGTACTTCTAACTCTAAATAAGATGGATCTACATTTTTATGCTCAGCAAGTAGTGCCGTTAATCGCTGCGTAAAATCAGATTGCTGTAATTGAATACCTGCAATATTAACACTGGTATTAAATGGCTGTTGCAGTCCCATAGCTTGCCACTCACCAATTTGTGCTAAGGCAGTGTCAATTACCCATTCCCCTAATTCAATCATCATAGACGTATTTTCAATAACGGATAAGAATTCTATTGGACTTAGCAAACCACGCTTAGGATGTTGCCAACGAATAAGTGCTTCAACCCCAACCACTGTACCTGTTTTCATATTCACTTTAGGTTGATAGTAGAGTACAAACTGGTTATTTTCTAAAGCACTGCGAACTGCCTCTAAGCTTTCTCGTTGCACTTTAACAGCAACATCTTGTGCTGTATCAAATAAGTGATAACGGTTTTTCCCTGACTCTTTAGCCACATACATAGCTTGATCCGCATGACGCATCAGTTGGTCGGCATTGACATTATCTTGTGGGTACAAGGTTACTCCAATACTGGCAGATACATTCAACACGATCTCGCCGATAATAATAGGCTCGGAGACTGCACGTAATAATCGTGTTAATACTGGCTCACAATCATCAGCTGCTGTTGATAATGTTAAATCCGTTAACACTGCAACAAATTCATCACCACCAAGACGCGCTAAACTATCACCTTCTCGCAATGCTTTTTGCATGCGAGCGGAAATAGCAATCAAGACTTCATCACCCATTTTATGGCCATAAGTATCATTTACCGCTTTAAAGCCATCCAGATCTAAAAAAACAACGGCAAGAGATTCTTCATGACGATTACAGTGCAACATAGTTTGAGATAATCGATCAGAAAGTAATACTCGATTAGGAAGGTTAGTCAATATGTCGTAATGAGCAATACGCTCTAATTGATCTTGATGCTCTTTTATTAAAGTAATATCGTTTCCTAAAGATACATAATGAGTTGTAACACCTTGTTCATCACGTACTGCGCTGACTGTTTTAATTTCAGCATATACTTCGCCGTTTTTACGACGTTTCCACATTTCGCCTGACCAATAGCCATCTTTTAATAACACTTGCCACATGTCAGCATAGTTTTGTTTTGCTTGTCTTCCAGGCTGAAGCTCACTTGGGTAATGCCCAATAGCTTCTTCACGACTAAACCCCGTTGTGGAGGAAAAGGTATCATTAACATCAACAATAATGCCCGTAGCATCAGTGATCATGATGCTTTCCCTAGCGTGTGTAAATACACTGGCAGCTAACTTAATTTTTTCCTCTACCAACTTACGACGAGTAATATCTTGAATTATGCCAACAACCCATAAAGGCTTACCTTGCTCATTATGCTCAAGAATAATTCCTCTATCCCAAATCCAAATTTGTTTATTATCACTTGGACGTATCATTCTATATTCAATACTATAAGGAACATTTTCGGTAACTAGCTTTTCAATAGCCTCATTGACTTTTTCTTTATCACCGGAAAAAATGCAACGTTGAAATTCTTCAAACGAATTCTCTAAATCAACAACACCTGTAATTTTTTCCCATCTTTTATTATGAAATACATCATTAGTTTCAGTATTCCAGTCCCACATTCCTTCGTGTGATACTTCTAAAACCCCTGCCAACCTTTTTTCATTTTTTTCAGCTTTATCTTTTAAGATAGTGATATCGGTAATATTATTGGCAATAATAACAACATTATCTTCCCCTTTACTGTTAACAAATGGGGTTTTTAAAGAAAGAAAATTGTTAATTTTTCCAGTTTTTATATCTGTAACATTCTCATAGACAACCTGGGGCTTTTTACTTTTAATAATGGCTTGTACACTTTCAGTGAAAAACTCTGTTTGCTCTTTATTACAGTTGAAATATGAGTCATCTTTGCCAATTAAATTCTGAGGTGTGGTATTGTAAAAGTCAGCAAGAGCTTTATTCGAAAAAATAAACTTACCATGCCAATTTTTTGCCATTATCGGCTCAGGAATAGCATTAATAATATCTAGCAAAAACCTAGTTTTTTCTTGTTCTTCTTTAAGTTGTTGCTGATAATTAGCTGCCATTCTAAAGAATTCCTTATTTTACTTAACAATTCAATGAAGCATATAAACTTAATTATAAAGTAATAATTGTAGTCAATTTTTTAAAATAAGTGACATTAAATTCAAAGTAATACTTCCACTTGCCAAATAAACAATTCAACTTGAACTCTGATTATTTAAGAAAACAGCGCTATTTCGTCTTCGGTTAGCGATCGCCACTCTCCCGGTGCTAACTCACCAAGTTCAATACCGCCAATTTTTTCTCGATGTAAACCTACAACACGATTACCAACAGCCGCAAACATTCGTTTTACTTGGTGGTATTTACCTTCCGTGATAGTGAGTAATACCTCACTCGTTGCGTTCTCTCGAGTATCAATTTCATCGTTACTTTCTGTACTGTTATGTTCCTCATCGTTATAAACTAACTCTAGAATCGCCGGACGTGTTAATGCCGGCTCTCCTTGTAGTTGAATACCTTGTTTAAATTGCTCAATTAATTCATCGGCTTGATGTTCAACAATTGCATTCCTAAGGCATACACGATATGTTTTTTGGCAATCTTTTTTCGGTGAAATAACATTATGTGACCATCTACCATCATCCGTAATAAGTACTAAACCTGTGGTATCGGCATCTAACCGACCAGCAATATGCAAATCAAATGCTTTATCAACATCAATAAAATTTAACACTGAAGGATAAATTTCATCCACGTTAGAACAAATAGAATCAACCATTTTGTGGAGCATAAAATAACGTGAAGTACGAGCAGTTAATACTTGACCATCTATGGTAATGGTATTGTTTTCATGTACCTGCATCGCTGAATTTTTTGCTACTTCACCATTAACACGTACTTCACCACTTTTAAGCAGTTTCTTTGCTTCGTTTCGTGTTAACTCCGTACTTTTACAAATAAATTTATCTAAACGCATGCTATTTCCTGGTAAATCAGCTTATGTCGATGTTTTGTTTGTTCAAACATATTAGTTTTAATGTTTTATCTCTTTCTAATACATAATTTTATTGCGCTATAAGTTTTAAATTATTCGGCTTCAGTCCAAAACCAATAACCTTGATCAAGTAACCCTACCATCAAAGTAACAAAGTGCTCATTTGTACTCCATGGCGCTAATTCACTTGGCGTAACGACTACCTGATTACATAAAAGTTTAATCACCGGCGCTATTTCACTATTAAAATTAATTTGCTCACCGTTGAGATAAAAAACGCCATCGTTTAACGTATCTTCAAAATAAAAAGCACGTAATCCACCTAAGCGTTTAATCGCATGAATAGCTAGAAGTTCACTAACTTCAGCTGCTTCAAAAGGCTCATCACTCGGCATTAGATCTAATTCATGTTTTGCATTAGTTAAAAAATTACCCACAAAATTTTTGAATAATTTATCGTCATCAAGTAAATTTTGTAACTGCTGTTTAATATTCGCATAATCACTATTAGTAATTTCTCCGCTATTGGTAATTGCTTTTCGCTGCGGGTCTTGAAGTAATTGACCACCTAATTCATTATCAATTAAGTGATCTGCAAAACCACTTAACAAGCTAATAGCAGAATTAGCACGAAAGCCTATTGAGAAACTCATTGATGGCTCTAAAGCAACACCTTCATGTGGAAAACCAGGTGGAATATATAAGATATCACCAGCTTCTAATTCAACATCGATAATCGCTTCAAAAGGCTCTACATGTAATAACGCTTCATGGGCAATAACTTCGCTATGTCGACCATTATCTCCAACTCTCCAATGACGCTTACCAGATCCTTGACAAATAAAAGTATCATAGTTATCAACATGAGGACCAACACTACCGCCTTCAGTAGCAAAGCTAGCCATTAAATCATCTAAGCGCCAATGCGGTAAAAATCTAAAGGGCTCTATTAATTCAGCTGCTTCTTCAGAAAAGTTATCTAGGGCTTGAATAACTAAAGACCAATCACGTTCACCTAAATGTTCATAACTTTCAAACGGGCCAAATTCGGCTTGCCACTCACCATTTTTTTTAGAGATCAGACGAGATTGCACCATTTCTTCCATCGCAATACCAGCAAATTCATCTGCTGCAATAGGGTCAACAAAATCTTTAAAACCTTGACGAATCACCACTGGTTTTTTCTGCCAATAAGTCGTTAAAAATTCATTTTTGCTCATTTGATTTAAATCTAAGTTATACATAATGCTCTCTAAGGTGTTTAAGTGTGGTTACTACTATTGGCTTACGCTTTATTATTGAGATTATACGGGGAAGTGAACCTAGTTTGAATGTTATTAAGTACAAAAAATTTACTTCCTTACAAAATTAGTTTTCTATTGTTACCTTTCCCACATAGATGCACCAATAAAGTAATAAATAAGTTACTTTTAAGGAATATACTTAATCAACAAGAATAACCCACCATTAAGCTTCTGTTACATTTGTTATTATGGGGCAGTCTTGCATCATAAACTAACAATTAACAACATAAAAAGTAATGAAAACAATTTAATAAATTGATTTTATTGACTTTATTAAATGGCACGAATACTGCTTCATTCTATAAAATATACGTTATTAGTTAATTTAATTTGAATAAATTGAAAAAAAGCACTTTATCATTATCTAAAAATAATCATATAAAAGAGCCAACTGCTAAGTTGAAAGTATTACTTGCAGAAAATAATCATGTAAAAGCGAAAGCTTTAATGGATGTGCTCACAAATACTGAATATGACATCTATCATATCGCTAATTCAGGTGTTCCTTTGTTAAAGGATGTAGAACAACTAAATCCTGATGTCATCATTATCGACATAGAGTCACCTGATCGGGATATGCTCGAGAATCTTAATAAAATATCTCAATTCGCCCCTAAACCTATTGTTGTTTTTTCTGAACAAGAAAACGATAAAACAACAATTAATCAAATAGTTAAATCAGGTGTCAGTGCTTATGTGGTCGGTGATATTGGTCAAGATAGAGTAAAATCAATTATTGATGTCGCAATTGCTAGATTCGGCCTTTTTCAAGGCATGAAACAAGAGCTTGCTGATACTAAGCAAAAACTATCGAGTCAAAAAAATATTGATAAAGCTAAACGATGGCTAATGGAAACAAGACAGCTTTCTGAAAGTGATGCCTATAATTTCATCCGAAAAATAGCTATGGATAACAGCCAGAAAATGGACGATGTTGCTAAAAACATTCTATCTGTTGCAAGTATATTTTAGAGAAAAAATCATGTTTAAAATTGAAAAGAAAAATATAAACTTAGGGTTTATGCCCTTAACAGATAGCGCTCCTGTGGTCATTGCTTACGAAATGGGCATGTTCAAAAAATGGGGGTTAAATGTTACCTTAACCAAGCAAAATTCTTGGGCTACCCTAAGGGATAAGCTCCATTTAGGTGTAATTGATGCTGCACAAATGTTGGCACCCATGCCAATAGCAAGTAACTTAGGTTTGTATGGTCAAGAATCACAAGTGATATCGCCATTGATCTTAAGTCGAAACGGCAACGGTATCACCATATCAACAGCCCTATATCAAAAATTATTAGCACATAAAAATAATACTGAAATTAGCATGCCATTTTCAGCAAATATTCTTAGCCCTGAAATAAAAGAACGTAAAAAAGAGGGCGAAAAACTTACCTTTGCTGTGGTATTTCCTTATAGCTGTCATTACTATGAACTCATTGAATGGTTAAAAGAAGGTAATATCGCTTTATCAGATATAAACTTGTTATTTGTACCGCCTTCTGGAATGGTACCATCAATGCAGTCAGGCGATCTTGATGGTTTTTGTGTCGGTGGCCCGTGGAATGCTAAAGCCGTTCGTGAAGGCGTAGGCGTAACCGGTGTAACTTCATCAGATTTATTGCAAGACTCCCCAGAAAAAGTACTTGGGTTAATGTCGTCTTGGCAAAGTAAATACCCTCAAACAACGCTCGCTTTAGTGTCAGCTTTATATGAAGCCTGCCAATGGCTTGAAAATGTTCCCAATCGTTTTGAAGCAGCAAGATTATTGAGCCGTGCCTGCTACCTAGACACACACATTGATGTAATAGCACCTTCATTGCTTGGCAGTTGCTTAACCTTTAACGGCACAACACCACGAAAAGTAACAAGTTATAATCAATTTTCCACACTAGACGACCCAGAGTTTAACAAGCCTGCCCTAAATTGCGGTGAAAAAATTGCCGATTTAATGCAAGAATGTGGGCATATAAGCACCAAACAACGAACTGAACTGAGCATTGCCAATATTTATAGAGAAGATATATATCTAACGGCTATTAGCATTTGAAACAAACTTAATTCTACATAATAGCTAATCTCGAATATTAGTATAAATTATCAACTTATAAATTCGATTCACACTGAACATTAATTAAGGCTGATAATGTAAAGTAGAGGTTAAGCGGACAAATAAGCGCACCAAATTAAGGCGAGACTTTCCCAACATTGGATCAATTAAACAGTTTGAGCACCACAAAAAAAACCTAAAAAACACTAAACCATTGATTTAAATACAAATAAAAACAGTGGCACTAAATATGCTTTATTATTAGCATTATGTTTTCGAATTAATACAATCAACAGCGGTTGCATTAATATAAGTTGAAAACAATATAAGCTAAAAAATTACTAAAAATTTATCTCGTTAAAACTAATCGCACTGCAACGGCGTAGTCACTATTAGTTTGGCATTGTAGCCCATAGCACTTGGATTTTATCCAAAGTGCTATGGGCTTTTTTATTTGGAGAAAAGTATGTTGAAAATACCTTTAAAAAAGAAATGTAAAAAGTTATACCATGCTGCCATTGCCAGTATATGTATATCAGGTGCCTTGCTAACCTCGACTTTACAAGCAGCTGAATTAGGTTATCCAGAAAAAGAAGAACTGAAATTCGGTTTTATTAAACTAACTGATATGGCCCCTATTGCTATTGCATATGAAAAAGGCTTTTTTGAGGATGAAGGCTTATACGTCACCATTGAATCTCAAGCAAACTGGAAGGTTTTACTTGATGGCGTCATAGATGGTCGCTTAGACGGCGCTCATATGCTAGCTGGTCAACCAATAGCAGCGACAATAGGTTATGGCACTAAGGCTGATATTATCACGCCTTTTTCAATGGATTTAAATGGCAATGCCATTACTGTTTCTAATGATGTTTGGAAACAAATGAAGGTTAATATTCCTAAACAAGCCGATGGACGTCCTGTTCATCCAATTAAAGCTGATGCACTAAAACCTGTAGTAAGCAAATTCCTTAATGAAGGTACCCCTTTTAAAATGGGGATGGTCTTTCCTGTTTCTACACATAACTATGAATTACGCTACTGGTTGGCTGCTGGTGGTATTCACCCTGGATTTTATGCACCTCATAAAGGTGATACTTCTGGCCAGATTGATGCCCAAGCATTGCTATCAGTTACGCCTCCACCGCAAATGCCTTCAACATTAGAGGCTGGCACTATCCATGGATATTGCGTAGGTGAACCTTGGAATCAACAAGCGGTATTTAAAGGTATTGGTGTACCCGTAGTTACTGATTATGAAATTTGGAAAAACAACCCTGAAAAAGTCTTTGGTATCACAAAAGAGTTCGCCGAAAAATACCCGAATACCACTATTCGCTTAACCCGAGCGCTTATTCGCGCTGCAAAATGGTTAGACGATAACAATAATGCCAATCGCCCTGAAGCCGTTAAAATTTTATCTCAATCTAACTATGTTGGTGCTGATTATAAAGTTATTGCAAATAGCATGACCGGAACCTTTGAGTATGAAAAAGGCGATATACGTTCATTACCTGATTTCAACGTATTCTTCCGTTATAACGCAACTTACCCTTACTACTCAGATGCAATTTGGTATTTAACACAAATGCGCCGTTGGGGACAAATTAGCGATGACAAGCCAGATAGCTGGTACAAGGAGATTGCCGCAAAAGTTTATCGTCCTGATATTTATATGGCTGCCGCTCAATCTTTAGTTGATGAAAAAATAATGTCAAAAAGCGATTTCTCAGATCTAGCTGATGAAGACGGTTTCCGTGCCCCACAAAAACACTTTATTGACAATATTGTATATGACGGCACAACACCAAACGCTTATATCAATAAGTTTAATATTGGTTTGAAAAATGGTGACAAGCTTTAGTCCTTGAACAAACTTTAATGCGCATTAGTGCGCTGTAACCAGCGCACTAGGGAGAGAAAATGACTGCCTTAATAAATAAACAAAAGACAGGTATAACGCCTATGAATAGGAACAAAATCATCATGCCCTTGTTGTTAAAAAAAGTACAAACCTTTATTTTACCTATGGCCGGTATTTGCTGTTTCTTGCTGCTATGGTCATTAACTGCCAATAGCATTGAAACTTCACTAGGTAAGTTTCCAGGCCCTAGTGCTGTTGCAACTCAAATGGTTAACTTAGTTAATGAGCACAATACAGAACGTGATAAAGAAAAAGCTTTTTATATACGCCAAGATGAACGAAATGAAGCTCGCATGGCAAAGGATCCTAGTTATCAACCAAAAGTACGCATGTACACCGGCAAAGAGACCTTCTTAGATCAAATAGTTACCAGTTTAATTACCGTATTAAGTGGTTTTTTAGTGGCTGCAATTATTGCTATTCCCTTAGGTATTGCTATCGGATTAAGTAAAAACTTGAATCGAGCGATTAACCCAATAATACAAGTATTCAAGCCGGTATCCCCTTTGGCTTGGTTACCCCTAGTTACCATGGTAGTAAGTGCTGTGTACGTATCTCCGGATCCAATGTTTGCAAAATCATTTGTTAACTCATTAATCACAGTAACCCTATGTAGCCTTTGGCCTATGGTTATTAACACTTCGTTTGGTGTTGTGTCGATGAATCAAGATTGGGTAAATGTCAGTAAAGTATTAAGTCTGCCAAAACTCGTACATATTCAAAAAATTGTTTTACCTGCGTCTGTTCCTGCCATTTTTACGGGTATGAGAATGTCATTAGGTATTGCGTGGATGGTACTTATTGCGGCAGAAATGTTGGCACAGAATCCAGGGTTAGGAAAGTTCGTTTGGGATGAATTCCAAAACGGTAGTTCACAGTCATTAAGTCGAATCATGACAGCCGTTATTGTTATTGGCCTTATTGGCTACATGCTTGACCGCACCATGCTGCAATTACAAAGAATGTTGTCTTGGGACAAATCAAGTGCGCAACTGTAATCAATAACAAAGAGGAAATCACATGAGTATTATTTTAGACATCAGTAAAGTAGATATGGTATTTCCAACCCCTAAAGGTGATTTCACCGCATTAAAGGGAGTTGACTTACAAATTAAAAAAGGGGAGTTCATTTCACTTATTGGCCATTCTGGTTGTGGTAAATCAACTGTATTAAATATTGTTGCCTGTATACACAAAGCAACTATTGGCGGTGTTTTACTGAACAATAAAGAAGTAACTGAACCGGGTCCTGAACGCGCAGTAGTTTTTCAAAACCATTCATTATTACCTTGGTTAACCGCTTATCAAAATATTGAATTAGCCGTAAAACGCGTATTTAAAAATAAAATGTCAAAAGCAGAGATGAAGGAATGGATTGAACATAATTTACGTTTAGTTCATATGGATCATGCGAAAGATAAACGTCCTGATGAAATTTCAGGTGGTATGAAGCAACGAATTGGTATTGCCAGAGCTCTTGCAATGAAGCCAGAAGTTCTCTTAATGGATGAGCCGTTTGGTGCACTTGATGCTTTAACGCGTGCACATATGCAAGACTCTTTAATGGAGATCCAGCAAAAGCTTAATAATACCGTGATTATGATTACTCATGACGTAGATGAAGCCGTTTTATTATCTGATCGCATTGTCATGATGACCAATGGTCCTGCCGCAACAATTGGTGAAATATTAGATGTTAATTTACCTCACCCACGAAACCGTTTAGCCCTCGCAGAAGATCCTGAATATAACCGACTTCGATCAGCCGTCTTAACTTTCTTATATGAAAAACAAAGAAAAGTTGAACATATATCGGTACCTGATACAGACAAAGTAAAACAGAAATCATCGAGTGTAGCTTAATTAATTGAGCAAAATAAAAAATATAAAAATAAGAAAAAAAAATAAAAAACATCAAAAAAATTTAAGGGATAACCATGCAAACAGAATATAAATTATACACAATTGCTGCCTTGACTTTATTAGCCACTGTAGGTATTTCAGCTAACGCCAATGCAGAAAATCAAGCGAAAACAACCATTGATTTAAACTTACGTTACGAAGCAGTAGACCAAGAAAATACGTTAAAAGACGCATCAGCATTAACATTAAGAACGCGATTAAATCATACTACTGCTAGCTACAATGGCTTCTCAGGTGTGGTTGAATTTGAAGACTCTCGTCAAATTGCAGGAGTGGATGACTATAACGATACCGTTGGTAATAACGCAGAGTACTCTGTAATTGCCGACCCTGAGTCAACCGAACTTGATCAAGCTTTTGTACAATATAAACAAGGTAAGCTTACCGCAAAAGTTGGCCGCCAAGTCATCACGTTAGATAATCACCGTTATGTTGGCCATGTAGGATGGCGTCAAGATAGACAAACTTTCGATGCTACAACAATCAACTACAACGCCTTAGAAAATCTTAATATCAGCTACAGTTTTCTTAATAAACGTAATCGCATATTTGCACAAGCAAATGACCTTCATTCAAAAGATCATTTAATTAATATTGCTTACAAAACCCAATACGGGCAACTAACTACTTATGGCTACCTTTTAGAAGTTGATGAAGGCACAACCAATGGTTTAGATACTTTTGGTCTGAGTTTTAAAGGACAAAAGGATAACTTTTCATATTTTGCTGAATTTTCTACTCAAGACTCTGAAAGTGGCACAACAGACTATTCGGCAACTTACATAGCGCTTGAAGGTGGCTATAGCTTTAATGCCGTAACCTTAAAACTAGGTGCTGAAGTGTTAGGTAGCGATGACGGAATGTACGGTTTTTCAACGCCACTAGCAACCCTTCATAAATTTAATGGTTGGTCAGATCAATTCTTAGCAACACCTAAAGAAGGCTTAGTTGATCTATATGCATCATTATCAGGTAAAGCATTCGGTGGCGGTTGGACAGTAGTAGTACATGACTTTTCAGCTGATGAAGCAAGTGAATCCGTTGACGATTTAGGTAGCGAGATCAATGCCGTATATGCGAAAAAATTTGCTAACAATTATACCGCTGGTATCAAGTATTCAGCTTATTCAGCAGGTGATACTGCCTCAGGTAAAGTTGATACCGATAAGGTTTGGGTCTGGGTTAGCGCTAAGTTTTAACTCAGTGAAAACCGTTAATTATCTCACCCGACAATCACTAACTTGAACGAATAACAATATACAAGGTTAACTCCCGATATTTAAATGAGGAGTTAACAAAATTTATAAAACCAATATCAATATTGAAGCAGGTATCCAAATGAGCTCAAATAATCAACAATCAATAAAAAAACAAAGCGTGGTCGTTGTCGGTAACGGCATGGTTGGTCATCATTTTGTTGAGCAATTAGCTCAATTGAGAACAGCTAAGCAAGCAATAGAGATAACCGTTTTATCAGCTGAATCTCGTCTAGCCTATGATCGTGTGCACCTTTCAGAATACTTTAGCGGTAAAAGCGCTGAAGATTTAGCAATGACTGATGAGAAAACCTATCAAGATTGGGGGGTTAATTTTCAAACTAATGCAAAAGTCGTTGATATTGATCGTGTCAATAAGAATGTTGTCACAGAAAATGGCCAAATAATCAATTATGACAAACTTATTTTAGCAACTGGTTCTTATCCATTTGTTCCACCTATTCCAGGAAAAGATCGCGACCATTGTTTAGTGTATCGAACTATCGATGATCTTGATGAAATTCAAGCCAGTGCCAATGTCAGTAAAGTTGGAGTTGTCATTGGTGGTGGTTTACTTGGCCTTGAAGCAGCAAACGCCCTAACCCACCTAGGTTTAAAAACACATGTTGTTGAATTTGCACCACAATTAATGGGGGTTCAAATTGATGCTGGTGGTGGTCGGTTACTAAAAGAAAAAATTGAAGCTTTGGGTGTAGAAGTTCATACCTCAAAAGCAACAAATGTTATCGAAGATGGTGAAACGTGCCGTTATAAACTCTGTTTTAATGATAATACCACTCTAGAAACTGACCTTATTTTATTCTCAGCAGGTATTCGTCCCTACGATAACCTTGCGCGAACTTTCGATTTAGAATTAGGTGAACGTGGCGGTATTGTTATTAATAACCAATGCCAAACGTCTGATAAAGATATATACGCTATTGGTGAATGTGCACTTTGGAACAACTTTATCTTCGGGTTAGTTGCCCCTGGTTACAGCATGGCCAAAGTAGCTGCAAAACATGTTATTGGTGAACATGAGTCGTTTACTGGTGCAGATATGAGTACCAAATTAAAACTGATGGGCGTTGAAGTAGGCTCAATAGGTGATGCACATGCAAAAACATCAGGCGCATTAACTTATACTTATGAAAACCAACCTGAAGGCGTTTACAAAAAAATCGTTGTTTCAAGTGATAAAAGTAAAATGCTTGGTGCCGTATTAATTGGTGATACTAGTGAATATGACTCGTTACTACAATACATGCTTAACGGTATTGATTTACCTGAATCACCAGAAGCATTAATACTCCCTTCTTCAGGTGAAAAACCAACATTAGGTGCAGATGCATTACCTGATACCGCGATGATTTGTTCATGCCATAACGTCACTAAGGGCGATATTATTGCCTCAATAGATCAAGGTGCATGTACCGTCGGTGATGTAAAAACCTGTACTAAAGCCAGTACTGGTTGTGGTGGTTGTGCTGCTTTATTAAAAAATGTTGCTGACGCAGAATTTGAAAATCGTGGTGTTGAAGTTAAAAAGGATATTTGTGAGCATTTTGCTTATTCACGTCGTGAAATTTTTGACATTATTACCGTCGAAGAAATAAAAACCTTTGATGAACTTCTATCCTCGCATGGTAAAGGACATGGCTGCGAGGTTTGTAAACCTCTTACTGGCTCTATATTAGCCTCAGTATGGAATGACTATATTCTTAAAAAGCCACACTTATCACTACAAGATACTAATGATACTTACCTTGGCAATATGCAAAAAGATGGCACTTATTCCGTTGTACCACGCGTCGCTGGTGGCGAAATTACTCCCGATAAATTAATAGTTTTAGGTCAAGTTGCGAAGAAATATAACCTGTATACCAAAATAACCGGTGGCCAACGTGTTGATCTATTTGGCGCACGTGTTGAAGAGCTACCGCCTATTTGGCAAGAGCTTATCGATGCCGGTTTTGAAACAGGTCACGCCTACGGTAAATCACTTCGAACTGTTAAATCTTGCGTTGGCTCGACCTGGTGTCGATTCGGTGTGCAAGATTCAACCGCAATGGCAATATATTTAGAGAATCGTTACAAAGGCTTACGAGCGCCACATAAAATAAAATTTGGTGTATCTGGTTGTACTCGCGAATGTGCAGAAGCACAAAGTAAAGATATAGGCATTATAGCAACAGACAAAGGGTGGAACTTATACGTTTGTGGCAATGGCGGCATGAAACCTCGACATGGTGACCTATTCGCTATCGACCTAGATGATGAAACTTTAGTTAAATACATAGACTGTATTTTGATGTTTTATGTGCGTACCGCTGATCGTTTACAAAGAACCTCGGTCTGGATGGATAACATGGAAGGCGGTTTAGATTATTTGAAGCAAGTTATTATAGAAGATAGCCTTGAATTATCTGAGAGCTTAGAACAACAAATGTCATTAATTGTTGATACCTACCAATGTGAATGGAAAACAACGCTAGAAGACCCAGAAGCATTAAAACGTTTTAGACCTTTTGTTAACTCATCTAAACCCGATAGTAATATCATTTTTGTGCAAGAGCGCGACCAAATACGCCCTGCGACTAAAGATGAGAAAGCAACAAAAGTGTTAATTGAAGAAAAAATCAAGAAAATTGCTGAAGAAGCCTAAGGAATTAATCATGTCAGAGCAAAATATATCGGTAAAAAATAAAGACTGGCTAACAGTATGTAAAACAAGCGACTTAGTTAAAGATTCTGGTGTTTGTGCTTTAGTAGAACAAGGCTTAACAGAGAAGCAAATCGCTATTTTTCACTTACCTAATACAGAAAAAAAAGTATATGCCGTAGACAATTATGACCCTATTGGTGACGCTAATGTGCTGTATAGAGGTATTGTTGGTAATGTCGGTGACGATATTGTTGTCTCCTCACCTTTGTATAAACAACATTATTGTTTAACCACAGGAAAATGCTTACAAGAAGAAATAAGTATTGATGTATTCCCCGTAAGAATTATTGAAGACCAAGTACAGCTTTTTGTCTAATGATGTCAGCTGACTATTAAATATATGCAAACAAACTCAGTACACGCGTTATAAACCTTGTAGTACTGAGTATTACTCTCTGTTGTTGAAAAGGTAAATTTTATGAGTTGTTCTCAATCGTCACATATTGTTCAATCTACTTGTGCTTACTGTGGTGTGGGTTGCGGTATTGATATTACGGTTGAAAATAATGAAGCTAATGCTGTCGTTGGTACACTAGAGCATCCAGCTAACTTTGGTAAACTATGTGTTAAAGGAACTAATTTATTAAAAACGACTGACTTAACTAATCGCTTACTTGAGCCACAAATAAATAACCAAGCGGTTAATTGGTCCATAGCAACAAACCATGTAGCTGAAAAGTTTTCACAAATTATTAAAAAGCATGGCCCTGACTCAGTTGCTTTTTATGTTTCTGGACAAATCCTCACTGAAGATTATTACCTCGCTAATAAGTTAATGAAAGGTTATATAGGCTCAGCCAACATTGATACTAATTCACGCCTTTGTATGTCATCAGCGGTAGCCGCTTATAAACGTAGTTTTGGCGAAGATGTTGTTCCTTGTAGTTATGATGATTTAGACACGACTGAGCTTTTATTAATTACAGGATCAAATGCAGCTTGGACACATCCTGTTTTATTTCAGCGTATTGAAAGAGCTAAAAAACGTAATCCGAAAATGAAGGTGGTTGTTATTGACCCCCGTAAAACAGCAACCTGTCAAATAGCTGATTATTTTTTACCGTTAAAACCCGGTAGTGATGCAGCATTTTTTAATGGCCTACTAAATTATTTAGCTAACAATAAAGGATTAGATAGCAACTATATCAACAATAATACTCAAGGTTTCGAAGCCGCATTAATAGAAGCTAGTTACTGGTCAATAGAGAAAGTCGCAACTTATTGCGATATTGATCAACAAGATGTTGAACGTGTGTACCAACTATTTTTAATGACTGAAAAAACAATTACCTTTTACTCAATGGGCATAAATCAATCAAGCTCAGGCGTGGATAAATGCCATAGTATTATAAATTGCCACTTAGCTACTGGTAAAATAGCTAAAGATGGTTGTGGGCCCTTTTCAATAACGGGACAGCCTAACGCTATGGGCGGTAGAGAAGTTGGCGGCTTATCGAATCAGTTAACATCACATATGGACATCGAAAACCCCAAGCATCGCTCTACGGTTCAGCGCTTTTGGCAATCACCAACTATGGCTGATAAGGCCGGCTATAAAGCCGTTGAATTATTTGACGCCATCAATGAAGGGAAAATAAAAGCTGTCTGGATTATGGCGACGAACCCATTAGTGAGCTTGCCTGATCGTAAAAAAATAGCTCAAGCATTAACTAAATGTGAATTTGTTGTCGTTTCTGACTGTGTTGAAAGCAATGATACTTTAGACTTTGCCGATGTAAAATTACCGGCAACCCCTTGGTTAGAAAAAAATGGTACTGTCACCAACTCAGAGCGTCGTATTTCGCGTCAAACTAATGCGATAGCACCTAACGGACAAGCAAAACACGACTGGGAAATTATTGCAGACGTAGCGACTGCTATGGGGTATTCAGGCTTTAAATACTCACATGTAAGTGACGTTTTTCGAGAGTTTTCTCAATTATCTGGTTTTGAAAATAATGGTGAGCGGATATTTGATATTTCAGCTTTTTCAGCCATTACAACAGCACAGTATAATCATTTAAAACCCGTACAATGGCCGGTTAATGACACTTACCCTGAAGGAAAAAAACGTGTTTTCGAAGATGGTAAGTTTTCTACACCGTCTGGCAAAGCAATTTTTTTTCCTATTACTCCGCAAGCACCAACACAAAAAAAATCGGCTAAATATCCCTTTAGGTTAAATAGCGGTCGTTTAAGAGATCAGTGGCACACTATGTCGCGTACTGGTAAAGCATCACAACTTACCGCCCACACAGACAAGTGTTATCTTTACATTAATCCAGAAGATGCCGCACAGTTACACATAGTTGATGATGAAATAGTTAATGTTTTATCAAATACTGGCCAAGTAACTGTTCATGTAAAATTAGATAAAAGCCAACGCAGCAAAGAATGCTTCATGCCTATTCATTGGAATGAACAGTTTGCTTCTAGCGCGAACGTCAGTAATTTATACGCAAGTATTGCCGACCCTATTTCTGGTCAACCTGAAAGTAAACATGGGGCAATTACTTTAAATAAAACTTCTTTTAAGCAATTTGGTCAACTACATGTTGATAAAGACTTTATTGTTCAAACACAAGTTAATAACGAATTTTGGACTAAAGCCAAAACCAGTTATGGTATGCGCTTTGAATTTGCCAATACGCACATTGAAACAGATATGTTAAATTGGTGTCAAACTACTAGCTGCATCTCAGGTGAATGGATGCAATTCACAAAAGAAAATACCTATTATGTCATTTGCTTACAAGCAGGTAAGTTAGTTTTTTTATGTTACTGTGCAGCAGCAACCCCAACAATAGAAAACGCATGGCTTGAACATGTTTTTAGTCAAAATAATTTACCTGAGAGCGATATTCAATCATTATTGTCTGGTAGATCAAATGAGAGTTTTGCTAAAGGTCGACAAATATGTAGCTGTTTTAATATTGGAGAAAAAGAAGTTATTAACGCAATAAAGTCGGGGTGTCATTCAATTAGCCAGTTAGGCGATAGATTAAAGTGCGGTACTAACTGTGGCTCTTGTAAGTCAGAATTAGGTGTGTTGCTTGGTGAACATCAGGAAAATAAAGAAGAAATAATGTTAACCATACTTTAAGCAGGTTTCAATCACGTGCCAAATAACAATTAGTTTTAAAAAATGATTTGTCCACGTCAGGTTAAAGCTGGTTAGCTATATTACTTCTATTATGGTTACTAGTACGCTATACACTCATACTTTAGTTGACTATTCCGTGGCTTCTAACGGGCTAGTAGCATCATCTAGACTAATTCGGCGCGCTTCACTTTCCAGCAAAACAGGAATATCTTGCTCAATGGCATAAGCTAATTTATCAAATTTACAAATAAGCTCTTGCTGCTCTTTATTATAATCAAGCTTCCCTTTACACACAGGGCACGCTAATATTTCCATTAACTTTACATCAAAAGCCATAATTTCATTCTCTTCATTGGTTATATCTTTAAGTAGAATCAGTTCACTTCTACCTTGGTAATTAAATTAACTAATTAGTTACTAGCTAATTTTATAACTAAACTAATAATTAGCTTAATAGTTTAACTCGTCACTATCGTCACTTTACTTAAAAAAACTTTATACTTTAAAGCTACTTATAGCCTGAATTAATACTTCTTTGTCTTGCTCTGAAAACTGGGCACTAACAGGTAAATACCACCAGTTTTCTTGTGCGAAGGTTCGACATTTTACCGCATCTTTCTCTGTCATTAATAGCGGTAAATCTGCTTTAAATTCAACAAAATCATCAACAGAAAAGTTTTTATGGTCGATAAACCCTTGCTCTATTGCTAAATTAAACCCTAGCGTTTGTAACGTATCAAAAAAACGCTGCGGTTCGCCAATGCCAGCAATGGCATTAACAACTTGCCATTGCTGAATAAAATCAGGTAACAACATTTTTTCACCTGTTGTTACCTGAATTAATTCACAGCCAGCTAATGCCATAAATAAAGACTTACTCACTAACTGTTCGGTATGGTCTGAGTTATTACCATTGTAAATAATCAAGTCAGCGTCTTGTATGCGCCAAAGTCCTTCTCGTAAAGGACCAGCAGGCAACAGTAAGCCATTACCAAAAAGACGCTTGGCATCAATAATTACCAACTCTAAATCACGTTTTAATCGATAATGCTGTAAACCATCATCACTGATGACAATATTACACCCTTGCTCAATTAACTTTTCTGCATTAGCAACACGATCAGCGCCGATAACAACCGGAATATTACAACGTTGATAAATTAAAAGCGGTTCGTCACCTGCTTGATAACTCGTGCTATTTTCATCCAATAAATAAGGATAAACGTCAGCTTGACTGCCATAACCACGAGAGATAACACCAGGCTTTAATCCTAACACTTTCGCAAGTTCAACTAAGTGTATAACAACAGGAGTTTTCCCATTGCCACCTACGCTAATATTACCCACAACAATAACAGGAACGTCAACTTTATACGATTTTAATAAACCAAAACGAAAAGCGACTCGCCTTACTAAACTTATTAAATAAAATAATCCAGTGAGTGGTAATAATAAAGGGACAAGCCAATATTTTGCAGAATGTTTTTTAAACCATACTTTTTCAATTAGTCGCACACTAACTCCACTCTTCAAATTGAGCACTGATAGCACAAAAAAATAGCATCACTTTACGATTCAAATTGAAAACGATGTAATTGTGCATATGCACCTTCTTTACCAAGTAAACTTTGGTGATTACCTTGCTCAACGATTTTTCCTTGTTCCATTACAATAATTTTATCTGCATTTTCAATGGTTGATAATCGATGAGCAATAACAATAGAGGTTCTATTTTTTTGTAATGTTTGCAACGCATCCTGAATATGACGTTCAGATTCAGTATCTAAAGCACTGGTTGCTTCATCTAAAATTAAAAAGGGCGCATCACATAATAAAGCTCGGGCAATAGCCACACGCTGCCTTTGACCTCCAGATAACAAAGCACCATTCTCACCAATATTGGTTTGTAAACCTTGCTCCATCTTCTCAGCAAACTCCATCACGTGAGCACTTTTCGCTGCAGCGATAATCTCATCGATACTTGCCTCAGGTTTCCCGTAGGCAATATTGTTAGCCAAACTGTCATTAAATAACACAACATCTTGTGAAACATAGGCAAATTGTTGTCGTAAGTCGTTTAAATAATATTCTTCAATATTCACACCATCGATAAGTATTTCACCTTCACTAGCATCATAAAAACGTAATAACAGTGCACTCGCTGTTGATTTACCACTACCAGATCGCCCTACTAACGCTAAGGTTTCACCGGTATCTAGTTCAAATGAGACATTTTCAAGCGCCCACTTAGCTGGAGTAAGTGCATTTTTATCAAAATCATAAGCAAAATTAACCGACTTAAAAGCAATTTTACCCTGTGCTTTAGTTAAATGTTTACTACCAGTATCCTTTTCTTTTTCTTGATCTAATACAGAGAAAATACTAACACAAGCAGCCATGCCTCGTTGAAATTCACTATTTACATTAGTTAGCATTTTTAATGGTCTGAGCAACATAACCATGTAAGTAATAATACTCACAAAGCTACCGGCAGAAATACTGTCACGTAAAGTTTCAGAGTTAACAGCATAAAAAACAAAAGCTAAAGCAAATGACGCTATAATTTGGATAACCGGTACACTAGCAGATTTTGCCGCGACTAATTTCATACGCTGATATCGATTTTGGTTATTTATCTGCTGAAATCGCTTAAATTCTTCTGCTTGACCACCAAAAGTTAATACAACTTTATGGCCATTAAAAGTTTGCTCAGCTGCCGTCGTCACTTCCCCCATCGCACCTTGGATATTTTTACTTATTTTACGGAAACGTTTAGAGACTAAATTAACAATAATAGTAATAATTGGCGTGATCAGTATAAAAATAGCCGAAAGTTGCCAGCTGATATAAAACATTAACCCTAGTAATCCTAGAACAAACGCACTTTGTTGCACAATAACCAAGATAGATTTACTCACAGAATTCAAAACTTGCTCGGTGTCATAGGTTAATTTAGAAATTAACCCTCCTGTTGACTCCTTATCATGAAAAGCCACCGGCATTCCCATGATATGCTCAAACAAGCTTTGCTTAAGATCGGTGACCACATTATTTCCTACCCAAGCTAAGCAGTAATTAGCAACAAAGTGAAAAATTCCGCGAAAAACAAAGGCTGCCACAACAAAAACAGGCGCCCATTTCATAAAATCAGGATTACTGCCAGCAAGTCCTTCATCAATTAACGCTTGTAACTTTGACAAAAAGTAAACATCGATAGCTGCGTAACCTAACATACCAATAATAGATACAATAAAACCAAGTTTATAAGGTTTAGCATAACCAAAAAGACGCTTGAAGTTTTGCCTTGTTGTGCCGTTTGTTGAATTTTCCATGGGAGAAGTTATTTCACTATATCTGAAGGATATTATAATGAGCTGATTTTAACGTAGTTTAAGTCAACAACCAACTAATCAAAGCGAATTTGCAAACCAAAACGGCCATAAATCCTCGTGATAAGTATATTGAGTAATACCCTTTTCTGATAAATCTAAAACGATTTGTCCCGAAGTAGCACTATTAAGCATTTCAATATTGTTTGACTGATATCGTTCTACAACCTCAGTAACAGGCATACGCCAACGATTTAAATATCCAGCACTGACAATAGCAAGCTTAGGGTTAACATGACTAATAAAAGCATCGCTTGATGAAGTTTTCGATCCATGATGAGGTACAACTAACACCTCAGCCTGTAATTGTGGATACTGTTCAACAAGTTTACGTTCAACTTTTCTAGAGATATCACCTGTTAATAAAACTCGGTTATTTTTATCTGAAATAAGTAACACGCAAGAATCATCGTTATTATCGCCAACTAAGCTATCAGGCCATAAAAATTCAAACTTTACCTTTTGCCAATAAAATTCTCGTCCTTGTATGCAGTGACTGTTTTTATGAGCGTTACCACTTTCACTGTCAACGTTATAAATAAGCTCTTTAATTGCAATTGACTGCTTTAAAATTGCTAACCCGCCAGCATGATCGTTATCGCTGTGGCTGATAATCACTTTATCTAACTGAGTAATTCCTGAGTATTGCAAATACGGTAAAATCACAGCATCAACCATATTAAAACCACTTTTATATGCTGCACCCGTATCGTATAAAATAGCATTATCATCACGTTTCACTAATATTGATAAACCTTGACCAACATCAAATACAACTAATTGCCAATTATTAAGGCCATCATCTGATTTATCACTCACTTTTAACATGAGTAAGAAGAAGATAGCGCACATCAACGTGATGCTCATAGCTTTAGAAGGAAGTTTTATTGTTGCTTGAAAAAATATTAAAAATACACTTAATATTCCAAACAAAACGATCAAGCTAACATCAAAACTTGATAACCTAATTATCGCCCACGAGACATTTGATAAATAAGTCAAATAGTGCCAAAGAAGCATTATTGACTCTAAACAGATAAATATTACAACCTGAGATAATTCTGGCGAAATCAACATAACAAGCACTGATAATAAGCACAAAGGAATAACGATAACACTCATCCAGGGCACTGCAATAATATTGGCTAATAAAGCAACAAGGGATATTTGTTGAAAAAATATGGCACTAATAGGCATTAAAAATAAGGTTAAACTTAACTGAATAACCACCAGTCCTTTGATAAATAACCACAATTTATTGCCTGATGATAATAAACTTTTAAAGCGCCACAATGTGATAAAAATAATAATAACGGCATACACTGATAACCAAAAACTTGCGGTAAATAAACTAAAAGGCGTTGTTAAGGTGATCATAAACAAAGTAAGTAATAACCAACGTTTGATAGATACTTTTATACCTAATAGTCTTGAGCACCAATAAAGACTAAGCATGACAAGTGCTCGAACTGTTGGTAACGAAAAACCAGCCAAGTAGCCATAACTTAGCGCTGCCACCATACTTAAAGCAATAGCCAAATAGCGACTGTTTATTCTTTGAATCTTGTGACTATTGACAAAGAATCTCAGTGGTAGGTTTTTCATTAAAAACATGAATAAAAAGAATATTCCTGTTGCTACCAATCCAATATGTAAACCTGAAATAGCAATAAGGTGCCCTGTGCCTGTTGCTTGTAAAACCTGCCATAACGCTTGACTTAACTCAGTACGAGAGCCAAAACCTAATGCTAGTAATAAAGGAGACAAATCATGTTTTGGTAATAACTGTTGATAAGAACTAAAACTTTGCTGCCGTACAGAGACTTCATCTATAAGTACCCTGTTGTCTTTATTATTGACAACATAACCTGTCGCACTTATTTGTTTACTATTAAGCCATGTCTGATAACTAAAACTCCCTAAATTAGCTAAACCATGCGCTGGCTTAAATTTAACCTGCAAGCTAACTATTTGACCTTGTTGTAAAGATAACGTTGCATTATTCCAACTTAACCTGAGTTTTAATGCGTTGGTTAATTGGTTATTATTAATGTGAGTTACGTTAATATTAAACCGTATGCGATTTTCAGGTGACAACTTTTTACTTAAAGGATCTGGCAGCTCCCTTAGAGGTGAATGTAAAGTGAGAATATCTCCTTGTACCCACTGTGTTGTACTCGATAAAGCTAAAGCATCTAAATTATTTTTTTGCCATAATTGTTGAAAATTTACGGCATGAAATAACATCCAGCTTGCCCCAAAGAGTAAACCTGAGCTTAGTCGAAAGGGTTTAAAAGAAGGATTAATACGTGAAGAGTAATAAAAAAAGGTAATAGATATAAATATAAGTGAAAATAGCACAAAAATATCTGGCACTATTGGTGAGAATAATGAGAATATAGCACCCAGAAAAAAACACGCTAACCACCAGTCCATAGTGAATAAAATACTTCCTGTATCAATTGCTGTGTAATCAATGTATTAACGAATAATCGACGATAAAAACTTGAATCTAATAGTAAGTATATGCCAAAAAAACTAATTAAGCGCATAATGCCAGACAATCAGCGTATCAAAGACAATAAACACTTAAGAATCTTTGGTGCTTTATTGCACAATCCTAACTTATGGCATATGAACCGTCATTCAGTAGCAAAAGCTTTTGCTGTTGGGCTGTTTTTCGCTTTTATTCCAGTACCTTTTCAAATGGTGTTAGCTGCAGGTACAGCCATTATGGTACATTCAAATTTACCACTTTCAGTTGCTTTAGTTTGGTTAACAAACCCGTTCACCATGCCTGCAATCTTTTATTTTTGCTATTCTGTCGGCGCATGGTTAATAAGCGCTCCTGTTCATGATTTTAAGTTTGAAGCAAACTGGCAATGGATAGCAGATAGTTTATCATCAATAGGCCCTGCATTTTTATTGGGCTGTGGCGTATTAGCCATAATTTTTTCTGTGTTAGGCTATTTTGGTATGCAACTCTTATGGCGTTACAGTGCGGTTAAAGCATGGAAAAAACGTAGCAAGAATGAAAAATAACTCAACAACATCGTAATCCTAAATCAATTAGGGTTACGATGCCGCTAGATAAAATCAAATTATTAACGAGATAACGAACAATTTACTTCGGCTCTGGCCGCGTGATTGAAAAATGCTGATATGCCCTATCGGTAGCAATTCTGCCACGAGGTGTACGCTGTAAGAAGCCTTGTTGAATCAAAAATGGCTCAAGAACATCTTCTATGGTTTCGCGCTCTTCACCAATAGCAGCAGCCACATTATCAAGTCCAACAGGCCCTCCCATAAACTTGTCAATAATCGCATGTAATAGCTTTCTGTCCATAATGTCAAACCCTTCATTATCAACTTCTAACATATCAAGAGCTGATGCCGCGGTTTCTTGATTCACTAGACCATGAGTTTTAATATCAGCATAGTCCCGTACACGACGTAACAATCGGTTAGCGATACGAGGTGTACCTCGAGAGCGGCGTGCAACTTCAAAAGCCCCTAGCTCATCAATATCTAAATTTAGAAAATGTGCTGAACGTTTAACAATACTGGTTAAATCTTCAACATTGTAAAACTCTAACCGTTGCACAATACCAAATCTATCTCTTAGTGGCGATGTTAACGCACCAGCTCTAGTGGTAGCACCAATTAAAGTAAAAGGCGGTAAATCTAATTTTATAGAACGAGCAGCAGGCCCTTCCCCAATCATGATATCAAGTTGATAATCTTCCATTGCAGGATAAAGTATTTCCTCAACTACAGGGCTTAACCGATGGATTTCATCAATAAAAAGAATATCATTTTCTTCTAAATTGGTTAACAGTGCCGCTAAATCGCCTGCCTTTTCTAACACAGGACCAGAAGTGGTTCGAATATTAACGCCCATTTCATTAGCAACAATATTGGCTAAGGTTGTTTTACCTAGACCTGGAGGCCCAAAAATAAGTAAATGATCTAGGGGCTCTTCGCGTTTTTTAGCCGCAGGAATAAAAATTTCCATTTGTGCTTTAACATGAGCTTGCCCAGTATAGTCAGTGAGCATTTTAGGGCGAATGGCACGATCAACACCTTCATCTTCAATACTTGCGACAGGCTCAATTAAACGATCTGCTTCTATCATTTTTATTTCCTATGATTACCGACACGCTTTGCGTTGCAATAATTAATATTATTTATGTTAGTAAAGGTTCTGCTTTAGGAGAGTACAGTGGCAGTATGAGTATTTACAACATCGATTTTAAAGAAAGGCGTATAATATCCTCGCTCGACATACCTTCATTATAAACAGCTTTAACAGCTTTATCTGCTTGTACTTGTTTATAACCTAATGAAATAAGAGCATTAATCGCGTCACCTTTATTATTACGGAAGGGATCATTCACAAAAGTATTTTCGGTGGTCAATTGTACTGGCATTGCATCCGTTGCTGGTGTTAACGAAGTGACTTGCCAGTCCTTTAAGCGATCTCGCATTTCAATTAACAAACGTTCAGCTGTTTTTTTACCGACCCCAGGAATTTTAACAATACCAGAGACATCATCATGGGCAACATAACTCACAAATTGATCAGCTGACATTGCTGATAATACCGCTAAGGCTAATTTAGGGCCAACACCATTCACTTTAATTAATAACCGAAAAAGCTTTCGTTCCGTCGTATTAGCGAAACCATACAATAATTGTGCATCTTCACGAACAACAAAATGAGTGTAGATAATCACTTGCTCATGCAATTCAGGTAGTGCATAAATACTTGTCATTGGCATCGTTACTTCGTAACCAACACCTGCACACTCAATGAGAATTTCGGGGGGGAATTTTTCAACTAAAGTACCAGATAAACGACCAATCACAAGATAAACCTAAAGAAAATAATTAATATGACAAAATCATACCACTAGATATTTATACAGTAAACTATTTTAATTCTGATAATATTTTAGTTAGTTTATATTTTCTGATAGTTTAGACTGTGAAGAACCAAAATACAGTGAATACAATTTTTCCTTATCGTTTAACTAAACGAGCAGTTACTAAAAATCAATTATTTACCAACAAGTATTAAGCATACAAATACATTATGAAAAAGACTTCTTTACCCAACAGAAAAATAAACATGGCTATTATTGGCAGTAATTTTATTGTAGATACTTTCTTAACTGCAGCAACAGAAGTGGAAGACTTTAATTTTTACGCCATATATTCTCGTCAACAAGCGACAGGTGAAGCGAAAGCCTTACAGTATGATTATATAAATGATGGTAAAAAAGTAAAAGTATTTACTGATTTAGCAGTAATGCTTGACGATGATAATATTGATGCCGTATATATTGCGTCTCCAAATAGCTTTCATGCCAAGCAGGCGATTCAATGTTTGAATGCAGGAAAGCATGTCTTAGGTGAAAAACCGAGTGCTTCAAATAGTAAAGAATTGAGTGAGATATTATCTGCCGCAATAGAAAATAACTGCTGTTTTATGGAAGCATTAATGAGCTTACATCTACCAAACTTTTCATTGGTCAAACAGCATATTTATCGTATTGGAAAGCCGCGTAAATATTTTGGCCAATATTGCCAATACAGTTCAAGATACTCCCTAGCGCTCGATTCTTTAGCAAAAAATAAATTAACGCCAGATAAACCAAGTCAAATACCGAATACTTTTTTACCCGAGTTTGCCAACGGCGCATTAATTGATATTGGTATATACCCACTTTATCCTGTTGTCGCTTTATGGGGCGAGCCTGACACCATTTCTGCCCAAGGCGTAAAACTCGAAACAGGAGTAGACGGTGCTGGTGATTTACAACTAAATTATGGAGATAAGATCGCTAATATCAGCTATTCAAAAATAAGTAATGGTGAAAACTTTGTAGAATTTCAAGGCGAATTAGGTCGATTAAGAATTGAATTTGTTGCATTAATGAGTAAAGTTGAACTGTTTTTGAATAATGGCAGTTATGAGTTACTCAGCATGAATAAAGGCACAAATTCAGATAAAGGTGTAATTGAAAATCATCAACCAATGAGTTATGAAATATCACATTTTATTGAATTAGTTCAAGCACATAAACACCTAAATAAACCAGTGAAAACAGTAAATATTGACGCTTTACAATCACCAGTAACCACCTGGGAATTAAGCAGACAGGTAATATCAATTATTGACCAAGCACGAAAGAAAATAGGGGTTATTTACCCTAATGATTAATTCCATTAGTTTATTTAAACTAATGGAATTAATTTAAATAAACTAATGGAATTAATTTAACTTAACTAAACTTAACTAAATTTGGCATTAGTATTAGTTAAGTATTATCTTAATCTTCTTCTCACTGTCTTTTGTGCTTGTCCGGTGAGTTTTGCTAAGCTTTCATGGCTATTAGCATGGCATAATGCCACGGCTAATGCATCGGCTGCATCGGCTTGTGGTGTGCCAGGTAACCTAAGAATAGTTTTGACCATATGTTGCACTTGGCTTTTATCGGCAGCTCCTGTGCCAACAACAGCCTGCTTAATTTGCCTTGCGGAGTATTCAGCAATCAATAAATCATGATTAGTTGCTGCAACGATAGCAGCCCCACGAGCTTGTCCTAATTTAAGTGCAGAGTCTGGGTTTTTTGCCATAAAGACTTGTTCAATTGCGAACATATCAGGCTTAAATTGAAGAATTATTTCAGAAACGCCCGCAAAAATAGTTTGTAAGCGTGAGCCAAGATCTTCACCTTGACTAAGCGCTTTAATACAACCACTACCAAGATAAGTAAAGCTGCGTCCTTCATAATTAATAACACCGTAGCCTGTAAAGCGCGAACCGGGATCAATACCGAGGATTATTGACATAGTAAATAACGAATCATTAGTTATAAGAACGACCGCCAGTATAACTGGCAATCGCTACTCAATACTATTTATTCGTCATCACTACTCTTTTCAAGCTTTTGGATACCTAACTCAGCTAACTGATCAGGATTAGCATTACCAGGCGCATTAGTTAATGGACAAGCCGCAGTAGTCGTTTTAGGGAACGCCATTACTTCACGAATTGAAGTTGTGCCAGTCATTAACATCACTAAACGATCAAGACCAAAAGCAAGACCGGCATGAGGTGGAGCACCATATTGTAGCGCTTCAAGTAAGAAGCCAAACTTTTCTTGTGCTTCAGCTTCATCAATACCTAAAATTCTAAAAGCAGCTGACTGCATATCTTGCTTATGGATACGTACTGAACCACCACCTAATTCACAGCCATTTAAAACCATGTCGTAAGCATCAGATAAAGCACCTAATGGATTAGCTTCAAGTTGCTCAGGTGTTAAATTCGTTGGTGCAGTAAATGGATGATGGAGCGCATGCATACGACCATCTATTTCTTCAAACATAGGGAAGTCAACAACCCATAATGGTTTCCATTCACCTTCTAATAAATCTAAATCTTCACCGATTTTAAGACGTAATGCACCAAGTGATTCACTTACTACACTATAAGTATCTGCACCAAAGAAAATAATATCACCTGTCGCCGCTTTAGTACGTTCAAGTAATGCTTTTGCGGCATCCGCTGATAAGAATTTTAATATTGGTGATTGTAAACCTTCAACACCCGTGGATAAGGCAGCATCAATATCATTTACTTTCATCCATGGCATACCTTTAGCGCCATAAATACCAACAAACTTAGTAAGATCATCAATGCCTTTTCTTGAAAACTTCGCCGCTCCACCAGGAACACAAATAACAGCTACACGACCATTTTCATCATTTGCAGGGCCTGAAAACACTTTAAACTCAACATCTTTGACTAAATCATCAACATCAACTAGCTCTAATGGATTTCGTAAATCTGGTTTATCTGAACCATAACGTGCCATTGCTTCAGAAAATGGCATACGAGGAAAATCACCTAAATCAACATCAAGCATTTCTTTGAATAGTTCACGGATCATTGTTTCAGTGACTTCCATCACCTGATCACTCGACATAAATGACGTTTCAATATCTATTTGTGTAAATTCAGGTTGTCTATCAGCACGTAAATCTTCATCACGGAAACACTTAACGATTTGATAATAACGTTCCATGCCAGACATCATTAACAATTGTTTAAATAATTGTGGTGATTGTGGTAAAGCAAAAAACTTACCTTTATGAGTACGACTTGGTACTAAATAATCACGCGCACCTTCAGGTGTTGCCGCCGTTAAAATAGGTGTTTCTATATCTAAAAAGCCTAAATTTTCTAATGAACTACGTACTTTTGACGTTACTTTTGCACGAAAACGAAGTCGCTCTGTCATTTCAACACGACGTAAATCAAGATAGCGGTACTTTAAACGTTGCTCTTCTGAGTTTGTTTGATTTGAGTCTAATGGTAATGGCGCTGACTTATTTAAAATCGTTAACTCTAAACCTAATACTTCAATAGCACCCGTTTTCATGTCTTTATTTACTTGACCTTCTGGGCGTGCTCTTACTTTACCTTTTAACTGAACACAAAATTCATTACGTAAAGTGTTTGCCGTGGCAAGTACTTCAGGTAAATCTGGATCATAAACTACCTGCACTAATCCTTCACGATCACGAAGATCTAAAAAGATAACAGCACCTAAGTCACGACGACGGTTTACCCAGCCACAAAGAGTGACTTCTTGACCAATATGAGATTCATTAACCTCACCACAATAAAGACTACGCATAGTTTTTGCCTTGATAATAATAGAAACTACTGCTTGCAGGTACATCATGAACAACCCATGAATAACTTAGTGCAAGCTTATAAATGCCGGATATTATAAAGCAATGAATAGTAAAGTCACCCTAACTCAGAGTGATTATTTCATTAACTTAACTGAACAGACATTCAAAAAGGACAGTTATGGCTTTATCCCATGTAAATCGATATTAAAATTCAACTTTGCAGGTTCCTTTGCTTATATATCGAATAAATATCAGTTAAAATAACTCAAACTGTTACAACAATGAAAGCCATGGATACTTCAGACACTAACTTAACCAATACTGATTTAATTTATTCAAACCCACACGCACAAGTAAAAGACTTTGCTTTTGACGCACAAGTTGTGGAAGTTTTCCCCGATATGATTTCGCGTTCTGTGCCGGGCTATAACACAATTATTGACACTATTGGCCGTCTGAGCCAACGCTTTGTACAACAAGACACCTTGATATATGATTTAGGCTGTTCTTTAGGTGCAGCAACATTAGCCATGCGCAAGCGTATAAAAAACACGAAATGTAAAATTATAGCCGTTGATAATTCACCAGCAATGATTGAACGCTGCACAATGCATATTAATGCTTTTAAAGGTGAAACACCCGTCGAAGTGATTGAAGCTAATATACAAGATGTAGAGGTGACTAATGCTTCAATGGTCGTGCTCAATTTTACACTGCAGTTTGTTGATAAAGCTGATCGTCAAAGCTTAATTAATAATATAGCCGATGGCATTAATGATGGTGGTATTCTTGTTATTTCAGAAAAAATATCTCATGGTGATTCTGTTATTGATGAGCACTTAATCGATTTACATCATAACTTTAAACGTGCAAATGGCTATAGTGAATTAGAAGTAGCACAAAAGCGTACCGCATTAGAAAACGTGATGCGCACTGACTCAGTAGAGCAACATATTCAACGTTTAAAAGAGGCTGGCTTTAGCCATGTTTCACCTTGGTTTCAGTGTTTTAATTTTATTTCTTTTATTGCAATAAAATAGTTAACCTAACAAATACTTTACCTTAAATATTAATTTCTAAATAGAAGTAATCTACAGACAAACACTATGACAAATTTTAGTAACTTTTATCAACAAATTGCGACTAACCGTTTAAGCCATTGGTTAAACACTTTGCCTGCACAGCTTGATCACTGGCAAAAAAACGAACTTCATGGCGAATTTAAACATTGGCAGAAAACGCTAGAAGCCTTACCTAATGGTCAGAGTAACAACGTAGATTTAACCACAAGTGTTACTGTGGGTAGTAAGGGTGATTTAAATCCCGGTGAAGAAAAACGCTTAGAAAACTTAATGAAAAAGTTTAAACCTTGGCGTAAAGGTCCATACCATATTCATGGCCTGCACATAGATACAGAATGGCGTAGCGACTTTAAATGGGATCGATTAGCGGAACATATTGGCGATTTATCAGGTAAGTATGTTTTAGATATAGGTTGTGGCAGCGGCTATCATTTATGGCGAATGCGCGGTGCCGGAGCTAAATTTGTTGTCGGCGTAGATCCGACACAACTCTTTTTAATGCAATTTAATGCTGTACAACATTTCATTCAAGATAAAGCGGTTAACTTATTACCTTTAGGTGTTGAACAATTACCGGAATTAAAATCTTTTGACACTGTTTTTGCCATGGGCGTTTTATATCATCGCCGCTCTCCTATCGATTTCCTTTACCAGTTAAAATCACAATTAGTCAAAGGTGGTGAGCTAGTGCTAGAAACCTTAATTGTAGACGGCGATGAAAATACGGTATTAGTACCTGGTGAACGCTATGCTAAAATGCGCAACGTTTGGTTTTTACCAAGCGCTAAGGCAATGTGCGCATGGTTAGAGCGCTGTGGCTTTAGCAATATTCGAGTTGTAAATACAGATATTACCGCCTTAGATGAGCAACGAAAAACAGAGTGGATAGATACTGAGTCATTGTCTGACTTTTTAGACCCAGAAGATAACAGTAAAACAATCGAGGGCTACCCAGCGCCACAAAGGGCTATTTTTATTGCTAATGCTTAATGAACCTAAGATCAGGTTCATTATTCTTTCCTACTAAATCCTAGGCTTTCTAAGCTAGTTTTGAGTTTGAGGTTTTAGGTAACTATCAATAATTTTTTGATAGTTACCGTTCGCCTTAATCTCGCTGATGCCATTATCAAAATCTTTCTGCAGTTGCTGATTGCTAAAGCCTGCAACATAATCAATATTTCCGAACAATGGATGAACGACAAATTCGGCATTATAAATATTCTTACTTAAGCCTTCTTTTTTCATTAAAGTGAGTAAATACTTAAAAATATCTATATCAATTACCAGAGCATCAACTCGTTGAGTAAATAATAATGCTACTTGGCTTTTCTGATCAGCTAATTCAACATAACTATTCGACTCTTTGAAAATATTATTGTATTCCTTTCCTAAAAACTTGAGCGCATTTTGAAATCCAGCAACGCGCATATCTGATAAATCTGAAATTTTTGTTATATTGACGTTACTATCTGCCAGTGTCACCACTACATTTCGGTAACTTATATAAGGTTTTGAAAGATATAACCCTAATTCATTTTCTGTCGTTGATAAGGTAATCAAGCCTTCAATATTACGTTTTTTATACACCTCTATATGCCTAGTCATTGGCAAATAAAAAAAGCTTATTTGATAGTGATATTTATCAAGTGCCGCCTGGATAATTTCAATTTGCATACCTTTATCATTCTCAACAAAAATAAAAGGCGGTTTGGATAAGCCGGCAAGCAAGATAATGTGATTATCTTCAGCACAAAATGCATTAGGCTGAATAGTAGCTAAAAATAGCATCACAAAAACAGCTGTTTTAACTAAAAATTTCAAAAACAATTCACTCCTAAATTCATACCCAAATGAATACTTAGCTCACTTCGAAATAAAGACTGATTGATACTATTTATTATTCGCTATAGTATCAATCAGTGTAACATCAATTGATATATTGTTATTCATGAAAAATCAAGACGGTATGAGACAGCTATGAATGAAGTTTGGTTGGAAAGACGTTTAAAGAAAGTATCAAAAAGACAACATGATCATCGTGATCCTTTTCAACGAGATCGTGCTAGAATTCTACACTCCGCCGCTTTTAGACGATTACAATCAAAAACTCAGGTCATGGGTAGCGGTCAAAGTGATTTTTATCGCACACGGTTAACTCATTCTCTTGAAGCTGCGCAAATTGGCTCAGGTATTACCGCACAACTTCGCTGTAAATACCCTCAATTATGCCAAACATTATTTCCAGTTACTGATAGCTTAGTTGAAGCCATTTGTTTAGCGCATGATATTGGTCACCCTCCTTTCGGGCATGGCGGTGAAGTAGCATTACATTACATGATGCGAGATCATGGCGGTTTTGAAGGCAATGGACAAACCTTTAGAATTGTTGCTCGTTTAGAGCCTTTTAGCGAACATCATGGTATGAATTTAAGCCGAAGAACGCTATTAGGTTTATTAAAATATCCACAAACATTAGAAAAATTAAGCAACGCCTCTAATCATTCAGTTATTGATAATTTCAGGCAGTTAAAAGCCGGTGAATGGCATCCACCTAAAGGGTTATATTATGATGATGAAGAAATAATTAATTGGCTACTAGCCCCTCTATCAGCAACCGATCGTGAATTATTTCAACAAATAAAAATCCAACAAAAAGGTCATAACAAAACTCGCTTTAAATCACTAGACTGCTCAATTATGGAACTAGCTGATGATATTGCTTATGGTATCCATGATCTTGAAGATGCTATTGTTACAGGGGTTGTTAATCAGAATGACTTTGACACTCATGTTATTCAAAAATTATTGCAATTAGATGACGCTTGGATTTTACAGTATTGCCAATCATTAACGAGCAACCTATTTAGCGAACAACATTATTTACAAAAAGACGCGATTGGTGGCTTAGTCAATTACCTAATAACCGCGATAGAATTAACTGATTTAAATGAACGTTATACTAATGTTAACTTCAAAGAGCCATTATTAAAGTACAATGCGACACTACCTAAAGTGACAATGCAAGTACTACAAATATTCAAAGACTTCGTTTATAACTTTGTTATAAAACAAACGAGTATTCAGCGACTTGAATATAGAGGCCAACAAATAGTGATGGAGCTATTTGAAGCATTATCATCTGATCCATTAAGGTTATTACCAAAAAATAGTGCTAAACGTTGGCAACAAGCTAAAGATAATGGTGAAAATGAATACCGTGTTATTGCTGATTATATTGCAGGAATGACAGATGACTATGCCACAAGATTGTACCAAACGTTATTCTTCCCTAACGCCAATAGCGGTTATAATTTAAGCTAAATTAGTTACCTTGAGCTTATTGTTATTTTACTCGTCAAATTGAGACAACAATAGCAAAGAATTAATGACCTTAAATATGAATATTTAAGGTCATTAAAGTTAATAGAAATATTAATAAAATAGCCTTAGAAATATACCTACAAAGAGAATCTTTCGATATCTTCTTCACTTTTACTAATCAAATAAACTTTATTCTCCAACGTTAATAGCACGACTAACAACAACCACTTATGCTTATTTATTGCAATGTAATATAACATTCCCACTAACAGGTAATAGAGATAAATACAGGCCTCATTATGTATAAAGAACAGCTTATACCAATCTCACTAGCTAAATGATCATTTCGACTTGCTAAAACCACCAACGACATCGTTATTTATTTAATAATTAGCACAACGAATTATTAAATAAATACCTTGTATTTGGCAATTTTTTCTCCGTATAAAATTGTTCACTTAATTAATGTAATTTGTCTTACCTCAATCACCTACAAATAAAAACAATTATCATTTGTGTTACAGTTTACTAAATGTATAATAGCGAGAAATTTGCTAATAACAGAATAGATAACCTGAGGATAAACATGAAACTTAAATGTACTTTTGCATTTTCTACGTTAATTTTGGCTATGGGACTTCCGGCTTATGCACAAAATGTACAAACAGAAAAAAGTGCTGAAATAGAAAATAATAATGTTGAGAAAATACTTATCGTAGGCGTTCGTCAAGACCGAGTTAGCAAAGGTGCCACCGGTTTAACGATGGAGCTTAATGAAACGCCACAATCAATTAGCGTTATAAGTGCAGAACAAATTGAAAACTTTGCTGCGAATAGTATTAATGACGTTATGAAAATGGCGACAGGTATTACCGTAGAACAAGGTGAAACTAACCGTACTCGATATACAGCCCGCGGTTTTGATATTCAAAGCACTCAAATAGATGGTATCGGCCTACCTAATGGTTGGGGACTTGTTACCGGTGCAATGGAAAGTTACGCTTATGAAAAAATTGAAGTTATTCGTGGTGCTAATGGTCAATTAACCGGTGTTGGTAACTCTGCTGGTACAATTAACTATGTACGTAAACGTCCAACCAATGAAAATGAAGGTGAAGTAGGTGTAACTTTAGGCTCGTACGATCTTAAACGTTTACAAGCCGATTATTCATTCTTTTTAACTGATAGCGGTAGTTGGGCAGCGCGCGTTATTGCTGTTGCTGAAGACTCTGGTTCATACCTTGATGGCTTAGAGGATGATCGCACTTATATCTCTTTTGTGGTTGATGGCCAACTAACAGATAATTCAACACTAGCCTTTGGTGCATCACATCAAGATGCTAATAGTGATGGTGTTATGTGGGGGGGCTTATCATTAGCATACGCCGATGGCACACAAGCAGACTTTGATGTAAGTAGTAGTCCGACTCAAGACTGGACTATATGGGATGCTGTCAATACAAACTTTTTTGCTGAATATACTTATACTTTCGATAACGATTGGGAAGTGAAAGCTACTTATAATAGACAAGCGTCTGATGATCAAAGTAAATTGCTCTATGTTTATGATGCTTTAGGACTGTTTGACAGCGAAACTAACTTAGGTTTAATTGCTTTACCTGGCCGTTATGATTCTGAGTTTAAAGCTGATTTATTCGATGTAACTGTTAAAGGTGAATATAACTTAGCGGGTAAAAATCACGAGTTAATGTTTGGTACAAGTTCCTCCAAAAGTACTTCTACTTCATTTACAAACCCTTCTATTGCCTCAGCACCATACTTTGAATATAACGGTTCAACTGTAACATACGCTCCAGCTTTCCCCTATTCAACAAACTCTGACGCGTTGCCTGAACCAGAATGGGATGATCAAGTTACATATGCCGATCTTGATGTCACTCTTACGCGTATATTTGGATCGACTAAGTTGAATATAACGGATGATTTATTTGTTATCGCAGGGTTTAATGCGATTGATTATAACCGTAAAGGTAATAATTCAGGTGTGGCTGTTGATAATGATGAAAGTGAAATTAGTCCATACCTTGCTGCAACATATATGATTAATGACGATGTTAATGTATATGTAAGTTACTCAGATATTTATCAACCATTAGATCAGTACGATATTGATGGTGAATTTCTAGACCCTAGCAAAGGTGTTAATTACGAAATAGGCGTAAAAACGCAATGGTTTGACGATAACCTATTAACTACATTTGCAGTATTTAGTGCTGAGCAAGAAAATATCGCCGTTTTTGCTGGTATTGATGATAACGGAACTTATTATTACGAAGGCGCAACAATGGATTCAACCGGTTTTGAGGTAGAAGTTGCAGGTAATATTACCGATAACCTAAACGCTAATTTTTCTTATACTTTTGTAGATATTGAAGATGATTTTGGTGATGATACTAGTGCATGGGAGCCTAAAGATACCGTTAAGTTTACTTTAGCTTATAATTTACCGCAGCTACCAGAATTAAAACTTGGTTTAGGTGGTAGATGGCAATCAGAAGTTGAGAATGCCGCAGGCTCTGTTAAGCAAGACTCTTACTTATTGGTTAATGCCTTTGCTCGCTGGAATGTATCTAATGATCTTGCCATACAAGCAAATATTGATAACATCACCGATGAAAAATATATCACGAGCCTGAAAAACATTGGCTTTTATGGTGCTCCTATCACAGCAAGTGTTGGCTTAACTTATAGCTTTTAATCTTTAGCTTTAAGGTAAAGTTAACGTTAAAAATATGCATTTTAACGCATTAATTATAATTCATCCTGAACACGATTATCCCTGTTTGGTCATGTTAAATAGTTAATGCGTTTATTTTTATAATCGGTCTTATTGAAGCACATGCTACAAAGCTCCTTATAATCTGTTACATAAGCTGTTCTCATCTTCTAATTCCCTCGCTATACTGTAAAAATTAACAAGAACACCATTATTATTCAAAGCATTAGAAAGAATTATGATTAATACTTTATTTAAATGTAATATCAATTATCTATCGCGTCAAAATAATACTCAATTAAACGATACCATTTAATAACTTATGCTAGACATTTACGCAGGCGAAAACGCCTTAACAACTATTCAAGAAAATGGCTTTAAACAAGAGCTGTTTACTAATTTCTTAGGTGCATCAGGTGGACCAAAATGGTTTACCCTTTTCGGCTTAGATAAATACCTATTCGGTGACTTCTTTAAAGAACGCACTACAGAATTAAACCTTATTGGCTCTAGTGCTGGAGCATTTCGTGCGGCTTGCTTCGCGCAAAAAGATCCTGTAGCAGCTATTTCTCGTTTAGCCGATAAGTACGCGCGTACAGTGTATGATGATAAGCCGACCACTGCTGATATATCAGATTCAGCTGTTGATATGCTGTCCCATATTTTTGGCACATCCGGTGTAAATGAAGTGTTAAGCAATAAAATTTTCAAAGCACATTTTATTGTCGCTAAATGTAACGGGCTGATAAGCTATGAAAATAAAGCGGTTCAATGCGCTGGCTTACTTGGTAGTATGTTATTAAATAAAATAGATAGACGTTTATTAAGTTACCAATATGAACGATTTATCTATCGTCCTAAATCAAGCAATTTGATCGTAAATGATCCATACAACTTTACTAGTCACTACATAGACTTTACCCAAGACAATATTCCTGATGCCCTTCTTGCTTCAGGCTCAATTCCAATGGTGATGTCTGGCATTAAAAATATTGCTAATTCCCCCCAAGGTACCTATAGAGATGGTGGTATTATTGATTATCATTTTGACTTTGCACTTCACAATGAAAAAGTGATTGATACCAAACAAAAAAAATTCGATAACCTTACCCTATATCCTCATTTTAGTGATACACCTAAAGCGGGTTGGTTTGATAAGAGCTCGTCTCGTCAAGTGCTCGATAAACATTATGAAAACACCGTATTACTAGTGCCTTCAGAAAAATTTATCCAATCATTACCTTATAATAAAATTCCTGATAGAAATGACTTTAAAACATTAGACGCTCCTACTCGTATTAAATATTGGCTTAAAGTATTGAGCGAAACAGACCGATTAGCCGATGCGTTTAATGAGTTTATTGCTAAACAAGATATCAATAAAATTCAGCGTTTTTAATTTACTCTTTTAACCTAATATCTTTAGCTTAATCAGTAGACTGATTAATATTATGTATGGTTATTGGTGATTTTATTTTAGATTACCTAGAGGCACTTTGCTAAAACGCTCTAGGCATGCGAAATAGCTATGCTAACTATACTAATGAATGAGCTTTATCCATAGTTCAAACGATGGCTAATCCGCAACAAATAAGCGAAAATAGTAATTAACTAACAGTATGTTGTGCTTGCATATTAATGAATAATCTAAAAATATGAGAGGAAATACCATGTATAAAATTGTTATCGTTGGCGGCGGAGCCGGAGGATTAGAGCTTGCCACTAAACTTGGCAATAAACTCGGTAGGAAAGGTAAGGCTCATATAACTTTAGTAGACAAAAACCACACGCATTTATGGAAACCTTTATTACATGAGGTTGCCGCTGGGTCACTTGATGATGGTATTGATGCGTTAAGTTATCGCGTGCATGCAAAGAGTCATGGTTTTAATTTCAAACTAGCTGCATTAAAAGATATTGATCGCGCAGCAAAGATTATCCAATTAGATAAAATCATTGATCCTGATGGCACTGAAATCTTACCAGAAAGCACACTAGATTATGACATATTAGTGATGGCATTAGGCAGTGTAACTAATGACTTTAATACAAAAGGTGTTAGTGATAACTGTATATTTTTAGATAACCCTCAACAAGCAAAAAGATTTCATCATTTAATGCTTAATAAGTATTTGCAATTAGGCGTTAAAGAAACCAATAAGGTCAGTATTGCTATTGTGGGCGCAGGAGCTACTGGCGTTGAACTTTCGGCTGAGCTGTATAATTCATTAGAGCAAGTCTCCAGTTATGGTTTTGAGCATATTAATAACACCGACTTAAAGGTTAGCCTAGTAGAAGCTGGCGAAAAAATATTACCCGCCTTGCCAGAGCGCATTTCTAGCTCTGCACACCAAGAATTACTGAACCTAGGTGTTGATGTTCGTACTAAAACAATGGTGACTGAAGCAACAAAAGCAGGCTTAATAACGAAAGATGGCGAACTTATTGAGGCTGACTTAATGGTATGGGCTGCAGGTATTAAAGCCCCCAATTTCTTAAAAGATATTGGAGGATTAGAAACGAACCGCATTAATCAACTAGTCGTTAAACAAACATTACAAACAACACTCGATGATAATATTTATGCCATTGGTGATTGTGCAAGTTGCCCGCTACCTCAAGGTGGTTTTGTTCCTCCTCGCGCTCAATCAGCTCATCAAATGGCTTCTTTGGTAGCAAAAAATATTTTTGCCACCCTTAAACAAAAGCCACTTATAGAGTACAAATACACAGACTATGGATCATTAGTTTCCCTTAGTAATTACAGTACTGTGGGTAGCTTAATGGGAAGCCTTACTAAAGGTTCAATGAAAGTTGAAGGAAGCTTAGCACGCTTAGTTTACGCTTCTTTATATCGCATGCATAAGGTTGCACTGCACGGTTATATTAAAACGGCTTTAATGATGTTAGTTGAACGGATTAACCGTATTTTACGTCCTAGGTTAAAATTGCATTAACCTTGTATATATCTCTGACTGTATAACTAAAGGTAGGTCGACATTTATATCGACCTACCGAACAATCAGTCATCTATCTGCTAACTGATTATCAATATCTAAATAACGTTAAAAATATTACTTTAACTTTATAATACCAGCTAAAACTGCAATTGCTCCACCAGCCATTCCTGCCCAAGCTTCAATAGGTGTATCTCCATTTAATGTACGACTTAGCTGAGAACTAGCTGAATCATAAACGTCGTACCCCCATAAACCGAGAGCCGCCCCAGCAATGATAAGGATCACACCAATAATTCTGTTATCCATTTTTTACTCCTAATTAATTTTGTTGTTTACATGCAAGAAAAAATATTGCACTAATCTTTTGTTATCAACCAAAGGGCATGTAAAATACCTGGGACATAAAAACATAAGCATAAGATAATGTTTATTAATAAATCTTTACCTACACCACTTTTCAAAAATACCGCTACAGGTGGCAATAGCAAAGCTAAAATAATGTGTATTAGTTTATTCATAAAATATATTTCCTTGTAATCATCTAAATGAAAATTTGCCTGATCATATTGGCATACACGTGCTTTTTTAACTAAAAACATAAAACACCTTAGTTACCAATTATCATGGCTATTGTTTAAGCCTTGTCGTCAGCTTCAAACCATCGATAAACTATCCCAGCTAATATAGCTCCTACAATGGGTGCTACCCAAAAAAGCCATAATTGAGATACAGCCCAATCGCCCTGAAAAATGGCAACACCTGTACTTCTTGCCGGATTAACTGATGTATTTGTGACAGGAATACTAATAAGGTGAATTAATGTAAGACCAAGACCGATAGCTAAAGGAGCGAATCCTTGTGGAGCACGTTTATCTGTAGCACCTAAAATAATTATAAGAAACATAAATGTCATTACAATCTCAATGACTAATGCCGCTGATAAACTATAACCACCTGGAGAGTGTTCTGCATAGCCATTCGAGGCAAATCCCGCTGTAACATCAAAACCCGCTTGTCCACTAGCAATAATGTACAACACTGCTGCTCCTGCAATACCACCAGCAACTTGTGCAACAATGTATGGACCCAGTTCAGCAGCTGAAAATCGACCACCAGACCAAAGACCAATTGAAACGGCAGGATTAAGATGACAACCAGAGATATGCCCAATAGCAAACGCCATTGTTAATACCGTTAAACCAAATGCTAAAGAAACACCTAATAGCCCAATGCCAACATCTGGAAATGCTGCTGCAAGCACAGCACTACCACAGCCACCAAGTACTAACCAAAAAGTGCCTATAAACTCTGCACCCAATTTTTTTGTTAATGTCATTTTTATCCCTTTATAATTATAGAAGTAATATTCTGTTGGGCTCTTTATATATCAAGTTGAAGGTTACGCCATGCCAATTTACCTAATTAACTATAGCAGCTCGGCTATATTTCCAAGGTTTAATTTTTTGGCTTATGACATAGTAAAATGCCAACAGGTATTTTGAGTACTATGCTAGTACTAGCTCTAAAACGGATAAGAAACTCAAAAGTCACAATTTTTTATCTATTTAATAAAATTAATACAAAAAATTAAAAAACAATCGAATAATATAATCTACAAAGATTTAAAAAGTGCAGAAATAATAGCTGTCATTTAAGTAACCTTAGCTCGGTTTAATAAATCTTTCTCTAACCGTTATTTCTCCTTACTTCCTCGTTAAATTTACTTGCAATAGACTAGGTATTGACGCGAAATTTGCCTTGAATTAAGCAAAACTATCAAGTTAGAGTATAAAATATAGTTATATTATTAATAATTTCAATAAATTAAAAACATCTTAAACCGAGTTCAGGTTAAGTAAACTTAAATTAACTTGGGGTTTTTAGGGTAAAAACGTTCGGGTAGACTATTAATATGTTCAAAAAAGCGTGTATCTTTATAAGGCAATTTCATAAAACCTGAAATACCAATGCCGTCAATGGTTGGTAATAGTGCCATTAATTCTGCTAAGCATTGACTAAATTCTTCAGCTTTATCATGATTAAGTAACATCAAATAGCTGTGTATTTTTAAATGCTTAGGTAATACCTCAAAGATGATGCACCCTGTGTGATGAATTAAATTAATACGCGCCAAAACTTCCATCATTTTTTCAGGTAAATATAAATACTCATCGGGATCTTTGCCATCTTCAAAATAAGAATGAAGACGGGTAACATCGTCAATATCAGCAACATCACTGACTTCAAACGGTATATATTGCTTAGGGTCGGCGATAAAAGGCTTATTTGAATTATTACGTTCAATATGAAGGGTATTTCTGGCATTAAATAAGCAACTCTTAAACATACCAATACGAAAAATCCCTTGTGCTAAATGAATCATATTATTCACTGCACTTTCAAAAGAGTATTTTAAGCTGGGTTCAAACAAAGTTAAGTTTGAATCAACATAAACCCCTTCTTTGGCCCAACGAATAGCTAAACCACCAACAACAGGGAAATTACCTAATCTACCCAATGCAGCAATAAAGGCTTTTTCATTATCGCCCATGCCCATTAAATAGTTTTTATAATATTTTTCTAGCTGCACATCATCAATATCACTTAAGCTATCACCATTAGCTTCTTCTCTTAAGAATGATTTACGTGAGCCATAAACAACTGTATCTATTTCTCCTGCTTTACTCGCTGATTTTGATTTAACCCACACAGGAATAAGTGCTTCAGCTTTTATAACCGTCGGTTTATCTGATAACACTATTTGCTTTAAATAAGATAAATTTTTAAAAAAATAGTCACCTGCCTCACAACGTTTTTTTTCATCATCACTCAACATAGCCGTTAAGACATTAGCTAGCATCTTAGGTAGACCTAACGAATTTGGTTCGATGATTTTAGTGCCATATCGACACGATTGTCCCGACGCTATGGCATACAATGTGGCAGCTAAACCTTGTTCATCAAAACGCGGCGAAGACAAGCCACCACTAATTTGCTCTGGCCCTATAAAATAAACATCACCCAGCCTAGCATTGCTGTGTTGTAAATCACTACTCATCAAGTCCATGACATTATTACTGGTACTTTGTCCTTTTACATCAAGCTGCGCAATAACAGACGATCCCCAATCAATCAGTTGCACTAACCCTGTATTTTCATCAAAAACAATGTTTGAAGGCTTTATATCACCATGCACATAAGGTTTCCCTTTAGATTGGCTGTGTTGATGTGCCCTTTCGTCGCGTAAATACAGCAAAATTTCAGCTAACTGAATGGCAATACTAACGACTAACTCAGGGGCAAGAGGACCCCGTTGATGAGAAAGCTTTTCTAAATCAATACCTTTCGCTCGAGTCATTTGTAGAATTGATTGACGTTTGATTTTTTGATAATCAATCACTTTAGGGATTCTAGGGTGATTAAGTTGGCTTTGAATATCAGCTTCTTCACTCAACCTATCTTGAACATGCTGTGGTAAATTAGCACGAGAAAATTTGAAAACGACCTCTTCTTCAGCAATATTTACGGCGGAAAAAACAAAACCATAAGCTCCTTTCCCCAACAGCGCAATATTATGATAACCAAGAAACTTCAATTGTTGTTGACACAGCTCAACCCATTTCTTTAATTTTGTCGCATCTTTGTGGTTTAGCAGGTAAATAGATTGCTCTTCAGCAATATAGAAATGCTGAAGTTTTTTTTCTCCACTTTTTGTATTATTTTTAATTAAGATCTCGGTCACAAAAATATCGCCTGCCCTGCATTATTCTCTAAAAACTATTTATAAAAACGGCCTTCTGTTCAGTATACCTACTCTAGCAAGCTTTATTATCGGCTATTTATACTAAAGTACATCTGCAAATACAAAAACACGCCCAATTTGAGCGTGTTTCAATCTATAACTTACCAATTAATTATATCAACGAGTTATACTTTTATACCCAGTGGTAAATAATTTATAAAGGCTCAGCGATAAACTATAAAACTCTCATCCTTGGGTAAATTAACTCATATGAACTAACATATTGCTTGGTTTTTCTAAAAAGGATTTCCACAAATTACAAAAACGCGCAATACTGCCGCCATCAATAACACGATGATCACCAGACCAGCTAACTTGCATAATACTGCGAGCTTCAACTTCACCTTTATCATTGAACCTTGGTAGCACTTGTACTTTACCTAAAGCAACAATAGCCGATTCAGGCTTATTTATAATAGGTGTTGCCACAGTGCCACCAATAGCGCCAATATTAGAAATTGTTATAGTGCCAAATTTTAAGTCACTACTTTGCACTCTCCCACTTCGCGCATCATTAGTTAAACGTGTAATATCAATCGCTAAATCTAAAATTGATTTAGTTTGTACTTGCTTAACATTAGGCACTAACAAGCCCACTTTTGAGTCTACCGCCATTCCAATATTATGATCATTGAAGTAAGTTAATTCGGTACAATCTTCATTTACCTGACTATTAATTACAGGAAATTCTTTCAATGCTAACGAAATAGCTTTCATAAAAAAGGGCATCATCGTCAATTTACTATCAGCTTTTTCCAATACAGCCTTAATGGTAGGCTCTTCTTTAAAGGCTAAACGTAGCTTTATCAACTCCGTCATGTCAATTTCTTCACAATAAGTAAAGTGAGGAATCGTGCTCACAGAATCAACCATGGCTTTTGCCATTAATGCTTTAACACCTCTGATTTTTTCAACATAACTAGACTCTACTTGTGCTGACAATGTACTAGTAGCATTATTGCCACCTTGCTCAAAAGCAACCACATCATCTTTGTATACCCGACCTTTTTTACCTGACCCTTTCACTTCACTAATATCAATATCTAATTCACGTGCAACACGGCGTACTGCTGGGCTAGCAATAGCCTTACCATGGCATAATTTATTATGATCTTCTTGAACTGACTTGGTATTACTTTCGCTTATCGCTGCACTGCTTGATTCAACAACTGGTTTAATATTTTCAGCTGAAGCTGTTTCTTCAACCAACGTTTCTTCTGATTGTAAATCATCGGGTCTCATCGAATAAAGCGGTGCATGAACTTGTGCTATTTCACCTTGTTGATAAAATAATTTTTCTATTACACCAGCATGCATTGCCGGTATTTGTACTAATGCTTTATCTGTCATAACATCGGCAATAGGTTGATCTTCAGCTACTTGCTCACCTTCTTCTACAAGCCATTCAACAAGCTCACATTCAACAATTCCTTCACCTATATCAGGTAAAATAAAATCAATACTCATATTTTTTTCCTATTTTCTTAATCAGAAATCATTCAGTAAATTAATAGTTTACGCTGCGTTTAATAGCTTCATAAATTTTTAGATGATCGGCAACATATTCCTTTTCAAGTGCTAATGGGTAAGGTGTATCTAACCCACACACTCGCTCTACAGGTGATTCCAAATGTAAAAAACATTCTTGTTGAATAGTTGCTGCTATTTCACTAGCAAAACCTGCCGTTAATGGCGCTTCTTGAGTGACCAACAAACGACCCGTTTTAATAACAGAATTAGCAATTGTGTCGACATCCCAAGGTAATATGCTGCGTAAATCTATTACTTCACAAGAGATACCATCATTAGCTGCTAAATCAGCTGCTTTTTGTAATATTTCCATTTGAGCACCCCAAGCTAATAGGGTGATATCACTTCCTGTTTGTACAATTTCAGCTTTACCTAGTGGTAGTTGATAGTCTTCTGTTGGTACTTCCCCCACAGAAGCACGATAAAGGCGTTTAGGTTCAAAAAATAGAACTGGGTTATCATCACGTATCGAGGCTAATAGTAGACCTTTAGCTTGATAAGGATTACGAGGAATAATAATTTTTAACCCTGGTGTATGAGCAAAATAAGCTTCAGGTGATTGGCTATGGTATAAACCGCCTGCAATGCCGCCTCCATAAGGCGAGCGAATAGTTAATTTGCCCACATCAAATTCATTACCACTTCTGTAACGAAATTTAGCGGCTTCATTTACAATTTGATCAAAAGCAGGAAAAATATAATCCGCAAATTGAATTTCAGCTATCGGGCGTGATCCTTGAGCTGCTAAACCATTAGCAAAACCAATAATACCTTGCTCAACTAACGGGGTATTAAAACAACGCATTTTTCCATATTTATCTTGTAAACCAGAAGTCGCCCGGAAAACGCCACCAAAATGGCCAACATCTTCCCCAAAACATAAGGTACTTTCATCTTCATCCATCGCAATATCAAGGGCATTATTAATCGCGTGTAACATATTCATTTGTGCCATAACTAAAATTTCCCTGCAGTAAATGGATAGGCTTCTGGGTATTTATTTATATGTGTTTTAACCTGTTCTAATTGTGCTGTTAACTGAGCTGATGGGACATCGTAAACGTCGCTAATTAAGGTATCAATGTGAGGTTTTTCTATTTTTTCAGCAACCTTCACAGCAGCTAATACTTTTTCTCTTAGTTTTTCATACAATGCAGTTTCTTGCGCTTCATCCCACCAATTCTGTGCAAGCATCCAATTTTTCATGCGTACAATAGGATCGTTAGCTTGCCATTTTTGTTCTTCTTCACGCGTACGATAACCAGAAGGATCATCAGAGGTAGAATGAGCACCTAAGCGATACGACATGGCTTCAATTAACACTGGCGCATTTTCTTTTAACGCATACGCTCGCGCGATTTGGGTCGCTTTAACTACAGCTAAAATATCATTACCATCAACACGTAGTGTTTTAATACCATAACCAACACCGCGAGAAGCAATACCGTTACCTTTAAATTGTTCATCTGCTGGTGTGGAAATTGCGTAACCATTATTACGACAGAAAAATATAACCGGTGCTTCTTGTACTGCAGCCATATTTAAACCGGCATGAAAATCACCTTCTGATGCGGCCCCTTCGCCAAAATAACATAGCGTTACTGCATCTAAGCCTTGTAGCTTTTGTCCATACGCATAACCTGTTGCCTGTGGAATTTGAGTGCCTAAAGGAGAAGAAATAGTCATATAGTTCAATTCTTTTGAACCATAATGAATGGGCATTTGACGGCCTTTACCTAAATCTTTATCGTTAGAAAACATTTGATTCATAAAGTTTTCAAGACTAAAACCACGAAACATTAATGCGCCTTGCTCACGGTATTGGCTCATAATCATATCTTGTGGCTTCAAACCTGCAGCACCACCAATACTTGCAGCTTCTTCACCTAACGCCGCCATATAAAAGCTTAAACGACCTTGGCGCTGTGATGCCACCATACGTTCATCTAAGACTCGATGAAAAGCAAAGGTTTTATATACTTTGACTGCTAATGCTTCATCGATATCTGGCATATCACTGCCTTCATAAACAGTGCCGTCTTGTTGTAAAATTTTTAATTCAGGAATTTCAACACTTGTACCGTCGATAAAAGTAGGTTTATGTACTACCGGTCCATCATTATAAAGTTCATTGCTCATAACATTCTCTTATTGTATTGTGCTTTTTTTAATCATTATTTAACCAACGTTTGTTGGATGATGATGAAAATAATTTATACTTTTTTATTTGCACATTTTATTTATTGCTATAGAAGTATAGTCAATAATGTTTGACTTTCGAACAAAACTTTACCTTTACGTAAACTGATTAACAAGATTCTACCTTAATGAAGTTGACCTATTTTTATAAGAAGTGAGCAAAAATGTTTACAGTAGGAAAGGAGGTGTAATTATTTGTCAATAAAATGAGCCACTTTAATAAAAGCAGCTCATGGATGATCTGTTTCAAAGTAAGTATGTCTGGTGCTACATACTTATATTTTCGACTTTAACAGGAAGATAAAGACGATGGCAGTTATAGAATCGTTTATTAAAAAGGGGCTGGATATTTTTTTAAAATATTATTAATTTCAATTAGTAACTGCTCAGGTAATTCAGTGCTAAATGCGGCTATATTGTCTTCTAACTGTTGCAAGGTTGTTGCACCGATAATAGTAGAAGTTACGCCTCTAATTTGATCACACCAAGCCAAGGCTAATTGTGCCGGAGTTATATCAAACTTATTCGCTAAATTAACATACGCTTGAGCAGCAGCATTGCTATTTTCTGTGTCTCTAAATAAGCCATTTCTTTGCATATAAGTCCATCTACTGCCCTCTGGACGAGCTCCATTTAGATATTTACCTGTTAATATCCCTGTCGCTAACGGCGACCAAGGTAAATAAGCAATATTTTCACGAACACAGCTTTCAATTAAATAAGGCCAGTCTTTTGTATGTAATAAGTTGAATTCATTTTGGATAGACACCATACGTGGGAGATCATATTTTTCACTTAAGCGTAAATATTGGTTTATTCCCCAAGGCGTATCGTCTGATAGACCGCAATACCGGATTTTTCCTGCTTTAACACTATCCGCTAACCCTTGTAATATATCTAACATTTTATCGGTTTCTTCAGCAGTATCTTCTGCCAAGAAGCCATCACTATTTGGCCAATGTTTACCAAAATGTGGCGAAGTACGGTTAGGCCAATGTAATTGGTATAAATCAATATAATCAGTTTGTAAGCGCGCTAACGAAGTGTCGATCGCTTCAATAACGGTTTTACCTGAAATCTGGCTTCCTTCACGTATATATGAAAAGCCTGGCCCAGCTATTTTTGATGCAAGTACAATATCTTTACGTTTAGCTGGATTAGCTGCTAACCAGTTACCAATAATCGCTTCTGTTTTACCATAGGTTTGCTCTGATGGCGGCACTGCATACATTTCAGCGGTATCAATAAAGTTAACATTTTTCGCTAATGCATAGTCAATTTGAGCATTAGCATCTTGTTGATTATTTTGTACTCCCCAAGTCATACTACCTAAACACACTCGAGAAACATTTAAAGAACTACTGCCTAATGGAACATACTTCATAAAATTTTTATAACCTGATAATAAGTGTATATGAAGATTAACAAAAGAATTCAAAGTTGCACAGCCCCACAACCTTCAGCAATCTACTTCAACAATCAACTTCGATAATTTTTTGAAAAAGAATTTTAATCACAAAATACCAACCACATGATTCTGGTTAATTAATACATTCGTTATGAGGTAAGTGTGTATTGATTAGGCCGTTAACAGTAAAAGGTTCTTTAACTGAGTTTTTATTAAATGTAACTTTAGTTCCATCGAGATAACTAAAATCTCCTGCTGCATTCAAATGCCATAAGTTATCATCAAGCTTTTCAAAACAAAAATCACCTGTATCGCCATGACTAATTAATATAGGTTTGTTAATTCGTTTTGCTAGTTCTGTAAATGCTTTTCGGTACTGTATAAAAGCATCGCATTTTTTCAATGTAACGGTGTCGCACATACCACTTTCCAACACTTCCTTTTGATAAATATCAGCTTGAAAGCCTATGATTAAAGCATCATAATCTTCTGCTTTACTCTCAATGGTACTAAGCCAAGCAAAGTTGAACTCATCGCGTTTATCTGCCTTTTTTAATGCCAATGCTACATTTGACTTATCGATATGATTTCTGCCATTACTAGTGCCAACTATGTGTAGAGTACCTACAGCTAAGCGATCATTAATCCATAATTTATTTTCTATTTGTGCAGGCTGCGCCTTAATAGCGGTTAAATATTTATCTAATAATGGCGGTGTTTGATACATCAATGTAGTGATGAAATCTAACCGTTCTAACTCATTAAAGCTGTAAGTTAACGTATCACGGTCACAATCAGTCCATTCATTATCACCAGGGGTATAAATTATCTTCCCAGGATAAACTTGATTAATAATGGCCTTATGCTGTTTTAGCAGCTCATCAGTACACGACTCACCACCACTTTTCATATCACCCAGATGCATAACGACTGTTGGCTTAACGTTGTTAACTAGTTGGTATAAGACACCATCGGGCCCTTGCAGCATTGTTTTTTCTTTATCGCTATAGGGAGTATCAGCCAAGATAACAAGTGATTGTGCCCAAATCATGGAGCTTGTCATTACCAATGAAAGAAACACTAAATTAGAGATAAGCTTTCTGCGAAAAAAACAACTTAAAATCATAAGGAAACCTAATAAATTAAAATAATACAATATAAAAGGCTAGCGTAACTAAGTCAGTAGTATAATGCAGCTTTTATCTTAATAAACCTCTGACAGTTCACTCGTGCTATTTAGGTGATAATACCCAACAGATAGAGATTGGGCTTTTATTTTACTGTTGAATAAAATGTTTATAGACGTAAAATCAGAGTGTCTTCTCCTATAAACAGGTATTTACTAAATGAAAAAAATTGTTTTTATAAGTCGGTTAGACAATAAAGTCCAATTACAATGGTTATCATGTTTAAGACAGCAATTACCTGAGGAAACCATTCTACTGCCTGAACACGTGAGTGAAGATGAGTTTCAATATGTTGATATTGCCATTGTTGCAAATCCTGAACCAAGCGTTATTGCTAAGTTTCCAAATTTAGTTTGGATACAAAGTCTATGGGCTGGTGTAGAAAAATTAATAAGTGAAAAATCCCTTCAACACATTAAAATTGTAAGGTTAATTGATCCTGAATTGGCAAAAACCATGGCGGAAGCGGTTGTTGCCTGGACCTTATATTTACATAGAAACATGCCGGAATATGCTCTTCAGCAACGTAACAAACAATGGCAACAATTACCTTACATAGCAGCTAGAGATACACGTGTTGGTGTATTAGGAGCTGGTAATTTAGGGGGAGCGTCTTTAAAAAGCCTACAACAATTACAATACCCAGTAAGTTGTTGGAGTCGAACACCAAAACAGCTTGAAGGAATAAAGAGTTATTCCGGTAATAGTGGTTTGCACTCTATTGTTAAAAATAGTGATATTTTGATCAGTTTATTACCACTTACCGCTGAAACACATCACTTACTAAACGCACCTTTATTAACGTTACTTCCTTGGGGAGCCAAAATAATAAACTTCTCTCGCGGTGCTATCATCGACACTAAGGCAATGCTTGAGTTATTAGAGAGTAGGCATATTTCACATGCCGTGCTTGATGTATTTGAACATGAGCCATTACCTGTCACAGATCCTATATGGAGCAATCCAAATATAACCGTGCTTCCGCATATTTCAGCGCCAACAGATATGAGTTCATCAATAAAAGTTGCAGCTGACAATATAAAGAATTATCGTGAATTTTTGATCATCCCTGAGACGGTCAATACTCAATTAGGCTATTAAGCGCTTAGCCTAACGTAATCAAGGTAAAGTAACGAATATATATTTAGCTTCAATATATTTAACCTGAATTTACTTAAGTTTAAGCTGAATATATACATATAACTAAGAAGTGAGTACACACAACAATAAAAATGAGACCTTAGCCTCATTTTTATAAATAATTTTAAGCTTGTTATTATGCTAAATTTTATTAAAAATCAGCACTTATTCTGGATTAACAACCACTGGAATTACCGTTAACAAGGCACGTTGGCCAATTGCAACATTCGCATTTGGAAAAATAATAGCTTCGCCCTGCTGCTTAGTTTTTATCGCTTTATCACCATCAGTGGCAATAACAGTACCAATGGGAAAATCGGTAAAATTCTCTACATCATCAGCAAAATGAAACTTAAAATCTTTATTTTTCCTATCAATAATTTGATCAATTTCAAAAAAACTAAAGTCGTCTTTATTATACTCAGGTAACGTTAACGACTTTTGTGAAATTAATGCCGATAAGCTCGTTTTTACCTTTGAGAATTTTGCCATATCATTTTCACCAAAAGGCATCACTTTACCTAATTCAACAGTAAAAGCATGTGCACCAAACTCATTTGATGAAAAATAACTAAATGTTGTCGTAGGTGAATTAGAAAACAAAATAGTGTTTATACCACAGGCAAACATAAACTGTAGCTGAGTTTTCACCCAAGGTTTATTATGCTGAAATGGATAAACTGCAAACTTGTCATTTTTAGAGCCACGTATTGCCGTATGTAAGTCATAATGAAAACGTTCAATTGCCTTACTACTAGGTAAGCTAGCTTGTTCTGAGCCGGCAATAAAAAAATCTCGAACCGTGTTTTCTAATAACAAGGCTCGATCACGTTCTTTGTTTATTAAACCTGCCCCCTGCCCTTGGTCAATAGAATGACCACCAGAAAAAAGACGATTCAAATTTTCTTCAACAAAGCGTTTACTAATATTAATAGACGGCGGATTACCAAAAATAAATAAGGTTCTATGTTCTACATGTAATTCACCTAAGATAACTTGCTTAATAAGTTCATTACAAATTTCAATTGGTGCGGTTTCATTACCGTGGACAGCACTTGATAAAACAATATCTTTGCTTGAACTATGACTTAAGGGTTCAAAAACAATAATACCTGTATCAAGTACTGAGACCTTTGTTTTCGCCGAGCTGTAACGACAAACAACCTCAAAATTAAACCTAGCCATTGAAAACTCATGACTACGCGTTAAATGTAAAAAGTCTCCATTTGCCAATAATTCTTTTTTTAACTTTTCTGCCGACAATTGTTTTTGTGGGTATGACATTGTTAACCTTTATATTTTTATACTGTTGAGCGTAACATTAAGTCTTATTTAATTTAAAGCCCTGCAGCTTGAAAAGCAGCACTAACAATATCTTGCGCTTCTTTAATAATTGTTTGCAAGTGTGCTTCATCAATAAAGCTTTCAGCATATATTTTATAGATTTCTTCGGTACCCGACGGACGAGCAGCAAACCAGCCATTTTCAGTAACTACTTTAATACCACCAATAGCAGCATTATTGCCTGGTGCATGTGAAAGAATTTCAGTTATTTTTTCACCAGCCAAAACATCTGCCGTAATATCACTGCTTGATAATGCTGTAAGTACTTTTTTCTGTTCAAAAGTAGCGACCGCTTCAACTCGACCATAACAAGGCTCGCCTAATTCTTTTGCCAGTTCAAGATAATGCTGGTGAGGATCTTTACCTGTCACAGCTAAAATTTCTGCTGCTAGTAAAGCCATAATAAAACCGTCTTTATCAGTAGTCCATGTGCTGCCATCACGTGCTAGAAACGTTGCACCCGCACTTTCTTCTCCGCCAAAGGCGTAGCTTGAATCATGTAAACCATCAACAAACCACTTAAAACCAACAGGAACTTCAGATAAAGGACGCGCTATTTTTTTCGCAACGCGGTTAATTAATGAACTTGATACGAGGGTTTTACCAATTTTACAATCCGCTGACCAATTTCTATGAGTCATTAGATAATTAATGGCGACCGCTAAATAATGATTAGGGTTCATTAAACCACCGAACTTAGTAACAATGCCGTGTCGATCAAAATCAGGATCATTACCCACACTTATATCAAAATCATCTTTCATAGCAATTAAACCAGCCATTGCATAAGGCGATGAACAATCCATGCGAATTTTTCCATCTTTATCTAAAGGCATAAAAGCAAAACTGGCATCAACAACAGGGTTTACCACCTTAATATTTAAGCCATATTTTTTAGCAATAACTGGCCAATATGCGATACCTGAACCACCTAAAGGATCAACACCAATAGTTACACCAGCTTTTGCGATAGCCTCCATATCAATCACTTGATTTAGCTGACTAACATAATGCTCAATAAAATCTTGTTGAGAAAGCAATGGCGATTGTACCGCTTGAGCAAATGAAACTTGTTTTACGTCGACTAAACCCGCTTTAATTAACGCATTTGCTCTTTGCTCTATTTGTTTTGTAATTTCACCTTCTGCAGGGCCACCATGAGGTGGGTTATATTTAATACCCCCATCAGTAGGTGGATTATGTGAAGGCGTTATAATTAAACCGTCAGCTAAATCACTTTGGTTCTCAATCTTATTATGACTAATAATTAAACGTGAGATAACAGGTGTCGGTGTAAAACCAGCACCAGATAGTGAATCATTTTGAATAACAACATTAACGCCATTGGCAATAAGTACCGCGATTGTGCTAGCAAAAGCCGGCTCTGATAAAGCATGGGTGTCTTTACCTAAAAAAAGTGGCCCGGTAATTTTTTGTTCATGACGGTATTCAACCACTGCTTGACATATTGCAAGAATATGAGCTTCATTAAAGCTAACTTTAGCAGACGAACCTCTATGTCCTGAAGTACCAAAGCTTACTCGCTGAGCCGTAATAGCTACATCTGGCACTTGTAAAAAATAGTCGCTAACTAATTGACCAATATTAATTCTATCTTCAGGGCGAACTGGCTTACCTGCGTGTGGATGAACTGACATAGTATTCCTTTTGTTAATCGACTTATTATTTATGTTATTCGACGTATATTAATGTGAATATATTAGCGTTAAAGTAATTCTCTGATTTTTTCTACATCATCATCATTGTAACCAAGTGATGTTGCGGCTTTAGTTAGCATCATTTTTTTACGCGTAGTATTTGAGTTAGTTAATACCCAAAATGGACTATCTGGTATTTGTTTTGGCTTAGTGCTACTACCACTAGCAGCTAATTCAGCTTCTGAATTAGCAAAATACAAACGATCACGACCACAGATTTCTGTCACAACTCTAAAACGGTTTGGATGAGCTCGATAAAGTGCAGCTAATATAAGTAAAAATCGCCCAACAGCACCGCGCTGCATAGCCAGTTCTTCTTTATTAATAAAATTAAAAACACTTTCTGAACTATTATCAAACGCTTCAATCTCACTCGATTCACTAGTATCTGCTTCAGTATTAGCAGAACTTTCTGATAAAGGCTCTTCTAAAGCATCGCTGTCTACACTTTCTTCTGACAAAACTGCCTGTTGAGCTGTCTCATTAAGTTTAAGTAAACGACGCAAAATACTTGAAGCATTCTCACCAATAAACTGTGTATTGGCAACAATGTGAAGATATAAGTCATCGTCTATTTCAATATTTTTCATTTATCATTAACTTCTATAATTTTTTAATGGCTACAAGATTATACCAATTAAATTAATTAAGGGTACAGAATTCAACGAGAAAAAACTTACAACAATGAGATAATTACTCAACATAAAATAAAAAAAATTTAATATTTCATGATAAAATTATCATAAATGAAATGTTAATGGCGAAAAATAAAATGGCAGCAAAGAACTTGTCACAGTTAAACGATGATCAATTACACAATAAACAACTAAGTGAGCGACATCTACATTATCAGCAGCTTGGCCAAGGTGAACATATTGTATTAATTCATGGTTTATTTGGCAGTTTAGAAAACTTAAACATGGTCGCTAAAGGGTTAAGTAAACACTATTGTGTTACCAGTATTGACGTTAGAAATCATGGTAATTCATTTCATCGCCAAGGAATGAATTACCATGAGCTTGCTCAAGATGTTATTAACCTATTAGATAGTTTAGCAATTGAGTCTTGTTGTATTTTAGGTCACTCAATGGGTGGAAAAATTGCAATGCAAATTGCACTATCCTTTCCTAAAAGAATAAAAAAACTAATCGTAGCGGATATTGCACCTATTAAATATCCAGCTCATCACCTAACGATTATTAAAGGTTTACAAGCGCTAGACTTAAGTAAAGTAAAAAAACGTAAAGATGCTGATGATCAATTAGCAATTTATGTAGACAATGTAGGCGTAAGACAATTTTTACTACGCAACCTATCTATCAATGAAGATGAGCAGTTTTCTTTTAGATGTAACCTAGCAAATATCGAACAAGGTTATCATCAAATAATGCAAGGAATTGAAATGAATAAAGGTCCTTTTACTGGCGATACTTTATTTATTAAAGGTGGGAATTCAGATTATATTTTACCTGAGCATCAAAGCGTTATAAGTACTCTGTTTCCTAACGCGAAAGCTAAAGTAATTCAAGGTGCAGGTCATTGGTTGCATGCTGAAAAAACAGTTGCCTTTAACAAGTTAACCTTAGACTTTTTAAGTTAGTTTTCTCTTGAACAATGATTTGGATCAATTAACACAATTTTTCTTACAAAAAAACTCAAAATTTAGCTCGAATATCAATGAAAATAAATGAGTTTATGCCAACACTGTGCTATAGTTCCGCCAATTTTTATGCTTACTATACTAACTGATTAAAATGCTAGCTGAACATTTCGAACTAATAGAAACTATCGGTCTTAATTTATTTTTTCTTTTCATTTTTGGCTTTATTGGTTTGTCCATCCATGATGTGATGAATAAAAATGACGTCCCAAAAGTCGGTCGACTGGTCGTTTATTTTGTATTATTTTTAGGCTGTGCTGGTTTCATTGCCAAGGGTATTATTCAATTCATCTGGGAAAGTCAGGGAGTTGGCTAGTGGCAAAAGAGTTAACAGATTTAACCACCATTGATTTATTTAATGATGAAAAACGTCCTGGACGACCGAAAACTAGTCCACATCCACGTAATGTTCAAATTAGAATCAATAAACGAAATCAGGTTAAACGAGATAAAAGTAACGGTTTAAAAAGGGTTGAATTTAAAGTTCACCTTAGCTTATTTGAGCAACTAGAAGAATTAGCTAAAAGTAAAAATATTAATCGTAGTGAATTAATCGAAACACTGTTGATTAAGTCATTAGCAAAAGAAAGTAATTAAATTAATACTAAATTGAAGTTATAAGGTAAATTTCCATGGCAATCGTAGGTTTATTTTTTGGTAGTGATACTGGTAATACTGAAGCAATAAGTAAGATGATCCAGAAAAAACTAGGCAAAAAAATGATCGATGTTAAAGACATCGCTAAAAGTACAAAAGAAGAAATCGCTGAATTTGATTTAATTATTTTAGGCATTCCAACCTGGTATTATGGTGAAAACCAGTGTGATTGGGATGATTTTTTACCTGAGCTAGAAGAAATTGACTTTACTGACAAACTTGTTGCTATATTTGGTTTAGGCGATCAAGAAGACTATGCTGAATACTTTTGTGATGCAATGGAGCCACTACGTGATATTGTGGAAAGCAAAGGTGCTATTGTTGTGGGTAATTGGCCAACTGAAGGTTATGAATTTGAAGCTTCTAAAGCCTTAATTGATGAAAATACCTTTATCGGTTTATGTATTGACGAAGATAGACAATCAGAGCTAACTGAAGAACGTGTTGATAAATGGGTAAATCAACTCAATGATGAAATGTGTTTATCTGAACTCTCTTAATTGTTAGCTTTTGCGCTCATAAAGCAGAAGAGTCATCTTTGATAAAATACAAAAAGCTCATTTATTGAGCTTTTTGTATTTTAAAACGAAAAAATATAACATTTAACCAAACTATCACTTTCACCAAGCTTGATAACAACCTATACTTTCACTTTTATCATTATACATAGAGAAATTAATTCCATGGCAGATCAAAATGAAGAACTAAAAAGAGCTGGACTAAAAATTACCCTGCCACGTATTAAAATTCTTACCATTCTACAAAACCCAAAAAATCAGCATATTAGTGCTGAAGATGTTTATAAACTATTACTTGAGCAACAAGAAGAGATTGGCTTAGCAACAGTATATCGCGTGCTTAACCAATTTGATGATGCTGGTATTGTTAGCCGCCATCATTTTGAAGGTGGTAAATCTGTTTTTGAATTATCGCATAAAAAACATCATGACCACTTAGTTTGTTTAAAGTGCGGTAAAGTTGTTGAATTTGAAGATGATGTAATAGAACAAAGACAAAAAGATATTGCTGAATCACATCAAATCACATTAACAAACCATAGTTTATATCTATACGGGGAATGTAAAGATCAAGATGCGTGTGAAGCCTATAGAAAAGCGAACCTTTAATAAATAAACCTTATTAAAACATAGATACTTATTTTTAGCGTATGGAATAATCTTCCACGAGAATAAAGTTTTATCGGCTACCATAAGTAATTAAGGAGCAAAAATACTTATTTTTGTTCCTTATTCATTGACTTATCACTTCTTAGTGTCACAACTATGTTGCTTCAAATTTTTAGTACTTAATTTTTAGTACTTTAGGTCGTATAAAAAAACTAATAATAGAGCCAAAAAGATCATCATATAATGATTCTATTTCCTCTTTACTAATACTGCCCTCACGTATCAACATCTCATACTTTTGATCAGGCTCTTTCACCATATACTCGGTAGAAATAAACCCGTTCTTTTCATAAAACGCTTTGCGCTTCACTCGCTGTTCATAGTTTTTAGCTTTTTTATCAAGTTCTTCGATATTTAATATTATTCTTTTCCCAATATATCTATCTTTTAATGATGCCATCACCTTACTTCCATACCCTTGAGAGCGTAATGATTCTGATATAGCCAAAAACTGTACAAAAACAATGTCCTTATACTCAGCAGAATAAATCAGCCCAATCCACACATCATTTTCATAGAGTACATTAAAACCTTCCTTACCATTTCTAAGTTTATAACGAAGTAAAAATGTTGGTATGCGCTTAGCACCAGGGAACGCCTCTTTATAAAGTTTTATAACCTCAGTGTAATTAGCATCATGCTTATTAAGTGCTTTAAAATTTATATTCATATGCCGTACTCATAATAATGCTGTAGAACTTATCTTTTAGGAAATTATACCTTAAGAACGAGTAGATAAAATCCTGAAAAATACGTTATGTGAAACCTGAATCAATCTCTTACGATAAGCTAACTTTTGCATGCTCTACTAATACAAATATCCTCAGTTATTCGTAATTGAGAGTCAATTAGACAATACTGATGCCTGCTAATACACCCAGAATAATCAGCGAAAATATTAAATAGAGTTAAAGTAATTTGAAATAAGTTACGTTGAGCAACTATAAAAAGGCATAGTCGCCCTTTTATAGTCAATACGAGAAGACTAACCAGTAAGGTTAACTTAAGCTTTCTTTAAATAGGCTGAAACAAGTACGATACGCGTACCATTAACTTTACCTTCAATATGTTCAGGGTTATCAGTTAACGTAATACCACGTACTAGAGTACCTTGTTTTGCCGTAAAGTTGGCACCTTTTACTTTTAAGTCTTTGATCAAAGTAACATCATCACCGTCATGTAACTCAGCACCATTACTATCACGTGTTGGGCCCTCACGTTGCTCAGCTGCAATACCTTGCTCTGCCCAAGTTTTTACGTCATCTTCCATATAAATCATGTCTAATGCGTCTTGTGCCCAACTTTCAGCTGATAACTTATGCAACATACGATAAGATATTACTTGTACAGCAGGCTCTTGGTTCCACATGCTGTCATTTAAACAGCGCCAGTGGTTCATATCTAATTCTGCTTCACCGTCAATTTGCTTTTGACAAGTATCACAAATATAAACACACTGTTGTGCACTTAAATCACTCGTTGGTGGCACAGGATATACTGAGAGGTTATTTGTTGCTGTGCAAAGTTCACAGCTATTATTACTACGTTGTTTTAATGCATTTTCGTTAGGCATAATGGTTCCTAATATTAACCTTGATGATATAAGATAAACTTAATTTTCAGTAACATAATTATACATTATTTTTTTATATCTTTTGTAAGAAAATCTATACTCACTTGGTAATTAAATATTGTTGCTAATGATAGACAAAGCTTAACTTCAATGATAAAAAGCTCGGCAATAAAAATATAATAAGGCGTCAGCATGACAATACATTCCAACACAGAAAAAAAATCACTACTAACTAAACTAAACGCATTCGGGTTAGTACCCCAAATCATCATTGCCATTATATTAGGGATAACACTTGCTGTACTAGCCCCAGAAGTCGCTATTTCATTTTCAATTCTTGGTAGTTTATTTGTTAATGCACTAAAAGCTGTAGCGCCAATTTTAGTATTAGTGTTAGTTGCCTCGAGTATCGCTAATCAAAAAATCAACAGTGATGCTAAATTAAAACCAATAGTTGGCTTATATTTACTTGGTACACTTTGTGCTGCTTTTGTCGCTGTAGTGCTTAGTTTTATATTCCCAACGACATTAACATTAGATATAGCTAGCGCGAGTGCTACTCCACCACAGGGCTTAGGTGAAGTATTATCAACCTTGGCTTTTAAAGTAGTCGAAAATCCAATTAGTGCCATCGTAAACGGAAATTTTATTGCCCTATTGGCTTGGGGGCTTGGCTTAGGCTTCTCACTTAAACATGCGAATGAACAAACAAAAATAATGGTACATGATTTCAGTGAAGCGATATCGAGCATTGTGCGCATTGTCATTCGCTTTGCCCCTATCGGTATTTTTGGTTTAGTTGCCAATACCATTGCGACTACCGGGTTTTCAGCATTAGCTGAATATAGCCATCTTGTTGTGATCCTACTTGCTGCAATGTTAATTATTGCATTAGCCGTTAATCCATTAATTGTATTTATTATTATGGGGAAAAATCCATATCCATTAATTTTTACGTGTCTTCGTGAGTCAGGTATCACCGCATTTTTTACTCGCAGCTCTGCTGCAAATATTCCAGTCAATATGGCGTTATGCAAAAAGTTAGATTTACATGAAGATACCTACTCTGTTTCAATTCCTTTAGGTGCAACTATAAATATGGCAGGTGCGGCAATAACAATTACCGTGTTAACCCTAGCGACAGCTAACAGCTTAAATATCGATGTAGATTTTGGCACAGCTATCTTATTATCAATCGTGGCGTCTATTTCAGCCTGTGGTGCATCAGGTGTCGCAGGTGGTTCACTATTACTAATACCTTTAGCTTGTAATTTATTTGGTATCAATAATGACATCGCAATGCAAGTGGTTGCTATTGGTTTTATTATTGGTGTTATTCAAGATTCAGCTGAAACAGCACTTAACAGCTCTACTGATGTTGTTTTTTCTGCTGCAGCTTCGCACAACATCACAAAATAGAGTTTAAGTAATACTAGAAGATATTATCTCGATTGGCTATTCTATAATATGTGTATTTTATAGTTCAGTTGTTAAACCTTATGCAGTGAAAGCACTTTAATAAACTGGCTATTACCGCATTAGTACAAGTATAGAAACACCATTACAGAGTAAAATGAATGCCAATAAAAAACGCCTCACAAAATGTGCGGCGTTTTTTATTAATCAAACTTAATCATTCTTTATTAGTGAATTTTTATAAACTAATAGAATAATTAAATTAAAGTGATTTTTTCTTACGACGTAAAGCTATACCAGCTAAACCAAGACCTAAAATAGCTAAAGAAGTAGGCTCAGATACTGGTGTAGGATTAGTAGTTTCAGTGTAGTTATATGTAACATTTAAGCTAGCACCAGCTACAGTATCTACTGAAATTACAGTGTTACTACCGCCAGTTCCACCAAAATTACCGAAAGCAGTTAAACCTGAAGTAGAAACATTACCAGTACCGATAAAGCTTAGGAAATCAGTATTTGAAGAATCGATAGTAGCGTTGATCGTATCAGTACCAGTTAAACCAAACGCGGTAAATATATCAGAGCCATCAAGTGCTCCATCTGCACCAAGAGCTACAAAACCAGTATCAGCACTCAAGTTTATAGTAAGTGAACCCAAACCTAAAAATGTACCTATAGTTTCAATACCTACACTGCCTCTTGTAGTTTGTGCTAGATTATCATTATTGTTTAGAGTGATGTCTGATAACATGCTAGCAGAAAAACTAATATTAATAGTATCAAGGTTACCTAAGCTAGCATCAAATTGTGAAACAGTTAATACATCACTCCATTCAGTGGTAGAAGCAGCATGGTTATCTGAAAAAGAAATCACACCGGCTTGAGCTAGTGGAGATAATGCCATAACAGTAACAGCAGCTAATAATTTTTTCTTGAAAGTTTTCATTGTCATCCTTTATTTATCGATAAATTCATTCTGTTATCCTATGAATGATATGCAAATGTTTTACTATACCTTTCATATACTCTAGAAACAGTTTAAAAAAAGTACTGTTTTACAACAGCCTACCAAAATAAAGCACATACCATGCCAACAAAAAGAATACCAATAAGATGTTGATATATAAGGATATTTGATGGCTTGTTATTTTCCACTTATTTTAAAAGCTACTAGTGTAAAAAAACTCGACACAAAAATAATGATTTAATTTAATTAAAACAATTGCATAGGTTATTTTTTGTACGGGTTGTTTGTAGCGTGTGACTAAGAAAGGGACAGCTAGTTACCTGGTGATTATGACCAGTTTAAAAGAATACTATCATCATTATTTTTAGGAATATAACTTTGACAAACAAAGTGCCCTATCGCAGCGACTAATACATCATCATAATATAAAAAAGGGATCCTTTTCCGTTGCCAAACTGGAATATTTAACTCTTGAAGTATCTTTTTTAGACTACGAGAATGATTTCTATAATCAGGTAAACAAATAGGATTGCTATGATTAAAACGTATTGTCACTTTTTGTCCTGCATTCGGCATTATAATTCGTTGAGATGCTACGGTAATGTCTTGGCTAGTTTTCTTTAAAAAATGTAATTTTCCCAAATTATCGGGTAGCTCAATTTCTGTTTTCGGCTCATTGAACACGATATCAGTATGCCAATTGCTAATATCTATAAAATCAGCGGTTAAATATAATGTCCCCTTATGACGACGAATCACATTATCACCAACTTTCACTACAGGGTTTTTATCACTATCCGCATTCAATTGTAGGTACAGTTGAGCTAGCTGTTCAGTACTTGGCATTAAACAATTATTTTTAGTTAAAAAATAACGAATTACATTATTAAACCGTTGTTGAGATAACTGAGTTAACGATCTCACCGTTAAGCTATTCACGCCACTAATACAAAGGTTAAGGTCTTCTTCAGCCAACTCATCAAGTAATAACTGCCCTTCTCTGCAATGTTCACTACTGCGATTAATGGTACTAGTAATGCTAGGCCAGCGCTTCATTAATAGTGGCATAATATTATTGCGAATAAAATTACGATCAAACCGAGTATCTGTATTTGACTCATCTTCGACCCAGGTTAAAGCATTAATTTTGGCATAATCAATAATGTCAGCTCGAGATATTGATAATAATGGTCGCAGCAATAAATCTTTCTCTTGTCTAGTTTCATTACCCATAGCTGATAGACCTTTTAAACCTGATCCTCGCTTAAGGGCAAGTAAGAAAGTTTCTGCTTGGTCGTCACTATGGTGCCCAGTAATGATCAATGAAGGTGTTTGATAAATCGAATGTAAAGCTTGATACCTTGCATCACGCGCTAAAGACTCTAATGACTTCTGTGCTTGTGCTTGGACATTAACCCGACATATTTTTAACGGTAAATTAAGCGCTAAGCAAGCTTGTTCAGCAAAAACTTGCCAAGAAAAAGCATTGTCACTTAAACCATGATTAACATGACATACAGTTACAAGGTTAGTAATAGGCTGCGTTAAAGGAGATGCTTTCTTTAACGATGCTATGGCATGTAATAAGACTTGCGAATCGACACCACCACTATAAGCAACAACCACAGGCATGTTCGGATGTTTACTGATGGCGTTTAGCAGTGCTAACTCTATGGGATGCATAAATAGCCTAAACTTGTTTTAATCAATTTTTTTAACTGGTTAAACATTATAAAACCAAATTGATACTTGTGTGGATTGAAAATTAATAGAGGGGAGATAGTCATGAAAGACTGGTTGTAGATAAAGTCTTTAAGGGTATAAACACTTTATCTACAACCTATATTAATAATAAGTATTAATATAGGTTGGCAATATAATATATTAGCAGTAGCCAAATGACATTAACTTATCATATCGACTTTCAATCAACTGTTCTTTATCTAACAGATCAAGTTCTGCTAAGTTACTTTTTAAAGATTCTTTTAACATTGCTGCCATATGATCCATATCGCGATGTGCACCACCTAATGGCTCTTCCACAATATTATCAATTAACTCTAATTCTTTAATACGCTGTGCAGTTATACCCATAGCTTCTGCAGCTGTTGATGCTTTAGCAGCGGTTTTCCACAAAATAGATGCACAACCTTCAGGTGAGATTACAGCATAAGTAGAATATTGTAGCATATTAACTCTATCACCAACCCCAATTGCTAACGCACCACCAGAGCCACCTTCACCAATAACGGTACAAATAATAGGAACTGACAAACGTGCCATTACTTTTAAGTTCGTTGCTATAGCTTCACTTTGACCACGCTCTTCTGCACCAATGCCAGGATAAGCACCAGGAGTGTCAATAAAAGTAATAATTGGCATATTAAAACGCTCTGCCATCTTCATTAGACGTAATGCTTTTCGATATCCTTCAGGACGAGGCATACCAAAATTACGTTTAACTTTTTCAGTGGTCGAACGACCTTTTTGATGACCAATAATCATCACAGGTCGACCATCTAAACGTGCTGTACCACCAACAATAGCGCTATCATCAGCATACGCTCTATCACCAGCTAATTCATCAAATTCAGTAAATATACGAGATAAGTAATCTAACGTATATGGACGTTGTGGATGACGGGCTACTCGTGCTGTTTGCCAAGGATCTAAATTGGCAAAAATCTTTTTGGTTTGTTCTTTATTTTTTTCACGTAACTGAGAAATTTGATCTTCTAAATCAAGATCTAGCTCCTGACCTGCATTAACAAGCTGAAGCTCTTCTATTTTTGCATCAAGTTCGGCAATAGGTTGTTCGAAATCTAAAAAATTTAATGACATATGCTATTTTGCACCTAAAAAATGGTCTTAATTTTCTTTCATTACCGATTTTATCATCGATAACACTTAATTATTAATTTTAACGGATAGCGTTAAAAGCTAGCTCTGAAATATATATTATAAAAACTATTCAGCTACTTAAACTGTAAGGTGACATTTTCTTCACCTAATAGTTCTTTTAAATCATATAATAACATATCTGCTGGCGATACCCGCCATTGTACTCCAAGTTCTAACATGCCGCGAGCTTCTTCTCTTTGATAATAAACCCTCACAGGGCAAGTACCTTCTTTATGTGGCGTTAAAACTTGTGTAAATTGCTCAATAAAACTGTCGCCTAGTTTTTCTTTATGCACTCTAACATCTAAAGAAGTAACATAGTTTTCTCTAGCATCAGCTACCGTCATAATATCTCTGGCGGTCATTGTATTACCTCCAGAGTAATCATCAAAGCTGACCTGTCCACTACACACTAAAATTGCATCAATTTCGAGCAATTCAGAAAATCTATCATAGTCATCTGGAAATAATCGTATATCCATACGCGCACTTTTATCATCCAACGTTACTAATGCCCAGCGACGACCACGTTTATTAACCATAACGCGCACACCAATAACTAAACCGACAGCAACCGCTTGCTTATCACGACCGGTTGGCTGCATGCCCACTAAGCGACTAGTAGAATATTTTTTAATTTCAGCTAAATAACGATTAATAGGGTGACCTGTTAAATATAAACCTAAGGTCTCTTTTTCACCATTAAGCCAAACTTCTTCCGGCCACTTTTTTACTTCTTTAAATGACTGCCTAGAATCGGTTTGTTCATCATTAATTAAACCAAATAAATCATTTTGTCCTAATGACTCAGCTTTTGCATGCTGCTCAGCTGCTTTTATTGCTTCTGGCAATGTTTCAAATAAAGCTGCTCGATGTGGTAAGTCTTTACCGTCACTTGTTAATTTATAGGTCGGTCCAAGTGCATCCATAGCACCTGATTTTATTAACTTCTCTAAAACACGTTTATTTGTTTTCTTTAAATCTAAACGCGCACAAAAATCAAAAAGATCAATAAAAGGACCGCCTGATTGACGTGCGGCAATAATCGCTTCAATAGGACCTTCTCCTACACCTTTTACCGCGCCAATACCATAAACAATTTGATTATTATCATTAACAGTAAATTTATACTGACCAGCATTAACATCTGGCGGTAATAAATCAATATTCATATTGCTACATTCATCGACTAATGTAACAATTTTTTCAGTGTTATCCATATCCGCAGACATAACGGCTGCCATGAACGGTGCCGGAAAGTGGGTTTTCATCCATAACGTTTGATAGGAGACCAACGCATAGGCTGCTGAATGAGACTTGTTAAAGCCATAACCCGCAAATTTTTCTACTAAATCGAATATTTTAATAGCTAACTCGCCATCAACACCGCGATCTATTGCACCTTTTTCAAAGCCAGCACGCTGCTTTGCCATTTCTTCAGGCTTTTTCTTACCCATAGCACGACGCAGCATATCTGCACCACCTAATGAGTACCCAGCCAAGACTTGTGCAATTTGCATAACTTGTTCTTGATACAAGATAATACCGTAGGTTGGCTCTAAAACAGGCTTTAAATCTTCATGTTGCCATGTCGCATCTGGGTAACTGATTTCTTCGCGGCCATGTTTACGTTCAATAAAGTTATCAACCATGCCAGACTGCAGTGGTCCAGGGCGGAATAGTGCTACTAAAGCGATGATATCTTCAAAACAATCGGGCTTTAATTTATCAATTAACGACTTCATGCCGCTAGATTCTAATTGAAATACTGCCGTTGTTTTAGATTGTAGTAGTAGATTAAAACTCGCTTTATCTTCAAGGTCGATAGTTGTTATATCAATAGGCTCTTTACCTGCTTTTAACAGCTGCGCATCAGCCATTTCAATAGCCCACTGTAAAATAGTTAAGGTTCTTAATCCTAAGAAATCAAATTTAACTAAACCCGCGTCTTCTACATCGTTTTTATCAAATTGTGTAACTGGATTCTTACCTTCATCATCACAATATAAAGGTGCAAAATCAGTAATAGTGGTAGGCGAAATAACAACACCACCAGCATGTTTACCCGCATTACGTGTGGTGCCTTCAAGGATCCGACACATATCAATCAGATCTTTGACTTCCGAGTCTTGTGCATAAATTTCAGGTAGCTTCGGCTCTTCTTCAAATGCTTTTGCTAAAGTCATGCCCGGTGTTGGCGGAATAAGCTTAGAAATTCTATCAACAAAACCATAAGGATGCCCAAGTACACGACCCACATCACGAATTACCGCTTTCGCCGCCATAGTACCAAAAGTAATAATTTGAGAAACCGCATCACGACCATAAAGTTCCGCAACATGATCAATAACCTCATCACGTCGATCCATGCAAAAATCAATATCGAAATCTGGCATGGAGACACGTTCAGGATTTAAAAAACGTTCAAAAAGTAAATCGTATTCAAGTGGATCAAGATCAGTAATATCAAGCGCATAAGCGATAAGTGAACCAGCCCCTGAACCACGACCCGGGCCAACAGGAATATTGTTATCCTTACTCCATTGAATAAATTCCATTACAATAAGGAAATAGCCAGGAAATCCCATATTATTTACAACTTCGAGCTCTATTGCTAAACGTTCGTCGTAAGGTTTTCTGATTTCACTAAAGTTATCAGCACTGGTATCAAATAATTTATTAAGGCGCTTTTCTAACCCTTCTTTAGATACCTTGATAAAATAATCATTAATTTCTAGACCATCTGTAGGAAAGTCAGGTAATACATATTCACCTAATGTCACTGTTACATTACAACGTTTAGCAATTTCTACAGAATTAGCTAGCGCTTCAGGAATATCACTAAACAACTCACACATTTCTGCTTCAGAGCGTAAGTATTGTTGTTCGCTATAACGTTTAGGGCGTCTTTTATCATCTAATGTATAACCATCATGAATAGCAACACGGATTTCATGTGCATCAAAATCCTCAGGCGAGAGAAACATCACTTCATTTGTGGCAACAACAGGCAGTTCGAAGTGTGTAGCTAAATCAACAACAAGATGTAGGTAATTTTCTTCATCAACTCTGCCAGTTCTTATTAATTCAAGATAAAAGCAATCATGAAAGTGTTGCTGATAAAAGCTAACCATTTGCTCAATAAGTTCATTATTACCTTTTAATAATGCTTTACCTATATCGCCTTCTCTACCTCCAGATAACAGTATTAAGCCTTGTTTATATTCAGCTAACCATGCTTTATCAATGACAGCTTTATCTTGAATATGTCCCCGCATATAGGCTTTGGAAATTAATTCAGTCAGGTTTTTATAGCCTACATTATCTGTAGCAAGAACTACGATACGAAAAAGCTCATTGCCTAATTCTTCACTTTTCACCCAAAAATCACAACCGACTATAGGCTTTAGACCTGCACCGTGAGCTGCGTGATAATACTTTACCAAGCCACAAAGGTTTGTTTGGTCCGTTAAAGCTATTGCAGGCATATTTAATTCAGCCGCTTTAGCAACAATAGGCTTAACCTTTTTCAAGCCATCACACATGGAATAATCACTATGAACGCGCAAATGAATAAATTTAGGATCTGTAATCAATTCCTGGTTAGGATCCATCTGTGCTATTTCATTATTCACTGTATCACTCATTTATAAGGCCCAATACTCTAGCAACAGGTTTAAAACTTTGTCGATAACAATCGAGCACTCCAAGCTCAGTGATTTTTTCTAAATGCGCTTTCGTAGGATACCCTTTATGTTTAGCAAAACCATATTCAGGGTATAATTTATCAAGAGCAATCATTTCATTATCACGAGCAACCTTGGCAAGTATTGATGCCGCGCTTATTTCAATAACACGTGCATCTCCTTTCACTACCGCTAAACTAGCAATAGGGCCTTGCTCACTATTAAAGGTTGGTGTACGATTCCCATCAACTAACACATAGTCAGGAGTAACAGATAAACCTTGAACAGCTCGCTGCATAGCAAGCATAGTGGCATGTAAAATATTTAAGGTGTCAATTTCTTCCGGACTAGCTCGTCCGATAGACCATGCAACTGCTTTTTCTTTAATTTCTTCACTTAACAAGGCACGTTTTTTTTCAGTAAGTTTTTTCGAGTCCTTAAGTCCTTCAATAGAATTATCAGGATCTAAAATTACGGCAGCAGTAACCACATCGCCAACTAACGGGCCTCGCCCCACTTCATCGACCCCAGCAATACAATAAGCAACAGGGTATTCAAAATCAGGTAAAATTATTTTTGGAGCCATGGGAATTATTACTTATTTAAAAGAGGTGTATTTGAAGTATTAAGCAAATCAATCACTGCATTTGCTGCTTGCTTACTTGCATCACATTTTAACTGTTGATGAATAAGTGTAAACGTATCGTTTAATTGAGATTGATCTTGATACAAGCGTTCTTTTACCAAAGGAATAATCTTTTCTGGACACACTTCCTCTTGCAATAACTCAGGTACCAATGTTTTGTTTGCTAATAAATTAGGTAGAGAAAACCATTGGAGTTTTACTAACCATTTGGCTAGCAAGTGCGTAATCATATTAAACTTATAGCAAATTACCATAGGTCTTTTAATTAAAGCTGCTTCTAAAGTTACCGTTCCTGAAGCAGTCAATAAGCAATCACTAGCCGCCATAACCGTTTGAGTTTTATCAATAACAAGTTGTACCTTTAAATTAGGTGCTAATTGCGCTTTCAACGTATTGAACTGTTGTGCTCTTTTTTCGCTAACCATTGGCGCAATAAAGAGTAAGTTTTCATCCTCTTGCTGTAATTGCATCGCACTTTGAAAAAAAGGTGCTAATAAACGAGATAACTCACCACCTCTACTGCCAGGCATTAACGCAAGGATTTTATTTTCAAGAGGAAGATTAAGTATAGCTCTTGCTTGTTTTTTATCACTTTCCATTGGAATATCATCAGCTAAAGGATGACCCACAAAAGTACAAGGGACTTGATGTTTATCGTAGAAAGCTTTTTCAAAAGGTAATAAAGAAAGCACCATATCGGTTGCTTTCGCTATTTTAACAATTCTTTTTTCACGCCAGGCCCAAACAGAAGGGCTAACATAATGAACAGTTTTTATTGCTTGTTGTTTTAAACGAAGCTCTAAGCCAATATTAAAATCTGGGGCATCAATACCAATAAACACATCAGGTTTATTGGCAGTAAAATAGTCAACTAATGATTTTCTCACCGCAAATAATCGTCGAATGCGGCCCAGTACTTCAACAATCCCCATAACCGCTAATTCTTCCATAGAAAATAAACTTTCAAAGCCAAGTTTATCCATTTTAGCGCCGCCAATACCAATAAATTTAGCATCAGGATATTGAGATTTTAATGCAGTAATTAAGCCAGCTCCTAATGTGTCACCGGAGTGCTCACCAACAACAATGGCAAAAATGGGGGAAGAAGTATGAGTGGTTAAAATTGATGACACTAGTTAGCTCCTAGGTTTATTTTTCTAAGTAACCTGAACTTGGTTTATAATATTTATACTCTAGCTCAGTGGTTTGCTACTTTATTTTATAAAAAATCAAGGTGAACTTCATGTCGATAGCTAGCTATTGTGAGTAGATTTGACAATGAAGTTAAACAAGCACTTGCAAGAAAAATACTTATTAAACCAAGTTTAGACTAGTACTTATTATTACTAAGTACTAGCCCCTAGGTGCTAAAACTTAGTAATAATGCAATATTAAATCGCAATGTATTAACGAATAATACCGCGAGTAGAGTTTTTAATCGATTGAGTAAAAAGCTCTAATTCTGACGAAGGATCTCCGAGTGCAGCTATAGCATGTAAAGCGTCATCAACCGATTGTTTTTTACGATAAATCTCTTTATAAGATCGCTTAATTGATAAGATAGTATCACTTTTAAAACCTCGGCGTTTTAAACCTTCACTATTTAAGCCAAAAGGCTTCGCTGGATGACCTGAAGCCATAACATATGCAGGAACATCTTTTAATACAATCGCATTGGCAGCAATAAAACTATGAGCACCAACATGGCAAAATTGATGAACACCCGACATACCACCAAGAATAACATGGTCACCTATATGAACATGGCCAGCAATAGATGCATTGTTAGCCATAATACAGTGGTTACCTACCATGCAATCGTGTGCCACATGAGTGTAAGCCATAAATAAGTTATTACTACCAATTTGGGTAAGGCTGTTGTCTTGAGGTGTACCTCGATGAATAGTACAACATTCTCTAAAAATATTATTGTCGCCAATAACTAACTCTGTTGGCTCGCCATCATATTTTAAGTCTTGGCAATCTTCTCCTATACTAGCAAATTGGAAGATTCTATTACCTTGACCTATTTTAGTTGGTCCATTAATGACTACATGAGAACTAATATGACAATTGTCACCAATAATGACATTGCTTGCTATATGAGTCCAAGGACCAATAGTAACATTTTTTCCAATAATTGCGCCTGGCTCAATTATCGCTTGTGGATGAATCATAATATCTCTGTTATCTATTTCAATTAAAGTATAATGCTGGGAGTGTAAAACTTGAGAAGAGTTATATCGTGCTTAAAGCTTTCTTTTAGCACACATAAGATCAGCAGAACAAACGACTTTACCGTCAACTTTTGCTTCACCATAAAACTTCCACATACCACGTCGTTCTTTAATAAATTCGACATGAAGATGCATAGTATCACCAGGTAAAACTGGTTGTTTAAAACGTGCTTTATCTATAGAAGCAAAAAGGTACATTTCATTTTCTTCACGTCCTTCACTGCTTTTAAAGCCCAAAATACCTGTTGCTTGTGCAAGAGCTTCCAAAATTAACACACCAGGAAAAATGGCGGCATCTGGAAAATGTCCTGTAAAAATAGGCTCATTGATAGTTACATTTTTTATCGCATGTAAACTTTTAAGAGGCTCATGATCAAGAACTTTGTCAACAAGTAACATAGGGTAACGATGAGGAATTAATTCTTTAATTTCATTCAGTGATATTGGCTTTGCTATTCTATTTAAATCAAGAGTGTCCAATTGATTTTTTCCTTTCATTGGCTTGTGCTGACTTATTATATAAGATCAACGTACAAGTTTACATTAGATAATGTTGCCTTTGCAGCTATTATTATTTTTTATGTTATTTAATAAGCAAGTTTATTTGCTTTCGAGTAATTTTTCTAACGCTTTGACACGTTGAGTTAAACTATCTAGGCGTTTAACGCGTGCGTTTATTTTATGCCATTCACTATTATCTACTACAGGCATACCTGAAGAATAAACCCCAGGTTTAACAATAGATTTAGTTACCATTGACATGCCAGTAAAAACACAGTTATCTGTAATATTAATATGTCCATTAACACCAACAAGACCTGCTATCGTACAGTTTTTTCCAATGACAGTACTACCGGCAATAACACTACAGGCAGCCATAGCTGTATTTTCACCAATAACAACGTTATGAGCAATTTGAATTTGATTATCAAGAATAACACCATCTTTGATCACAGTATCTTCAAGTGCTCCTCGATCTATTGTAGTACTAGCTCCTATTTCAACCTTGTTACCAATAATAACTCGGCCTAATTGAGGAATTTTATGCCATTTATAGTTTGCATTAACTGGAGCATAACCAAAGCCATCAGAGCCAATAACGGTATTTGCTTGAATTAAGCAATCTTCACCAATAATAACATTATGATAAATACTAGTATTTGCCCAGAGACGTGTTCCTTTACCTATTGAGCTATTTTTACCAATAAAACAACCGGCACCAATGCATACATCATCATTCAAATAAACACCTGATTCGATAACTGCATTAGCACCAATGCTAACATTTTCACCTAAGTGAACACTTTCGTCGATTACTGCGCTCGTATGAATGCCACTTGCCACCTTTGGTGTGGTATCAAGTAAATTAGCCAACAGAGCATACCCCATGTAAGGGTTATCCATTACTAAAGCATTCACAGGACATTGCGCTAACATATCTGGTGCAATAATAACTGCACTAGCCTTTGTATTACTGAGCTGTGATATATATTTTTTATTTGCTAGAAAAGCGACTTGCCCTATTTTAGCATTAGCCAGTGTTGCCAAACTTTCTATGGCGTCATTTGCTGAAGATTTATCTTCATCATAAGTCACTAGCTTCGCTTGAATATGTTTCGCTATTTCATCAAGAGTGTAAGCCATCTCTTATTTAATTTTGCTTACTTGTTCAACTACAGAAGCTGTAATATCTGTTGATTCTTTTGAAAAAACAACTGTTTGTTGAGATAACACTAAGTCATATTTTTCTTTAGCTGCAATATTGTCTACCGCTTGAGTTACTAAAGCTAACAATTTGTTTGTTTCTTCATTTCGACGTTGAGCAACCTTTTGTTGAAACTCTTTTACTTTGACTTGATATTCTTGGTATAAACCAGCCATTTTAGTTTGTAACTCAGTTTTTTCTTTTTCATTCATTAATGAACCATTACGTTTTAAGTTTTCATCTTCAAAAGATAAATCTTTTTGTAATTTCTCAATAACAGCTTTTTCGTCTTTAAATTCTGTTTCTAGCGTTTGCATTAAAACCGCGGCTTGAGGGATTTGACTAATCGCTTCTTGTACATTTACCACAGCAATTTTTTGTTCAAAAGCCATTGCGCTACTTGCTAATAACATGGTTGAAGCTGTAGCTGTAATAGCCATAGATTTGATAAATTTTTTCAAGGTATTTTCCTCTTCTTTTCTATAATTGGATTTAGAGTATTATTCGCTTAACTTAATTTAACAGCTAGACGATGTTCTTTACTAGATTATATTATCGGGTGAATCTTAAAATGTTTTACCAATATTAAAACTAAAGAATGCTGTGTCATCATCTTCTTCTTGTTTAATTGTTTTAGCAAAGTTAAAAACCATTGGTCCCATTGGAGATAACCACTGAATTGATAAACCTCCAGATGCACGATAATGACTTGGATCAGAATAATCACCAAGTTTTTCTAATTCTACAGCTGCTAAATCTTGATAGTCGGCTATATCAAATTCAGTATCCCAAACGTTACCAACATCAACAAAAAAGCTTGTTCTTACACTATTAGAATAACTTTCATCTAAAAATGGTGTAGGTACAATTAATTCAACACCACCTAAAGCAATAGCATTACCACCAACACTTCGCGGTGTAGCATAGATAAAATCATGATCAGGACCTAAACAACAAGCAGTTCCTCCTATTGAACTAGGCGTACCACTAACAGCTGTTGGGTAACGATATATAGCTCTAGGTCCTACAGTGTTGTTTTCAAAACCACGTAAAGTATCTGAGCCACCTGCTCTAAAATTTTCCCAAAATGGTAGCAACTGATCATTACCACGTACATCGCCATAACCGTTACCATAACCTAACTGTAAACGAGTTAACACTGTCCAACGTTGGTTTCTAGTGAGTGGGAAGTAAAATTTACTGTCAAAATTAAGTTTAAAATATTGTACATCAGACGAGCTAGGAGTTGTCACTTTAAAAGACAAAAGTTGTGATGAACCTGCTGTTGGGAATGTACCTCTGTTCAACGTTGAGCGCGAAATATTAGCATTAATATCATAGTTTTTAAATGCTAGCGCTGCATCTGGATCACTCGGATCAGAATGTAAATCATAAAAGGTTTGAATTTGTTCATAGGTTTCTAATGAAGTAATTTCATTATTTTTAAAACCGACCCCAAAACCAACTCGAACGTATTCATTAATTGGGAAGCCCCAGTTAAGGCCAATACCGTATGTTCTATTATTATACTCAACTAGGTTAGCTTGTCCTGCATCAAAAGCTTGATAAAATATTTGACCACCAAGAGAGATAGCATCAACAGTAAAATAAGGATCTGTATATGAAAGGCTAGCACTTTTAGAGTATCTGTTTGTGTTAATGTTAAAGCCTACACGATTACCTGTTCCCAAGAAGTTATTCTGCTGAATACCAGCATTCAAACTTAAACTGGTTGAATCACCATAACCGATACCGGCAGTAAATGAACCTGATGCTTGTTCTTTTACGGCAAAATCTACATTAACTAAATCATCTTCACCGGCAATTTGATTAGTTTCAAATTCAACCGTTTCCATATAAGGCAATCGAGATAAGCGTGATTTAGAATGTTCAACTAGGCTATTAGATAGCCAAGCACCTTCCATTTGTCTTAGTTCACGACGTAAAACTTTATCTGCAGTAACATGGTTACCAGTAAAGTTTACTTTGTTAACATAAATACGTTTACCTGGATCGATAGATATTGACAGTTTAACAGTGTTATCTTCATCATTAATATTCGGAATAGTCGTAACTTTAGGGTAAGCATAACCAAAGCGGCCTAGAAATTTACTGATAACTTCTTCAGTGTAAGTAACTTCTGCACCATTATAAAGGTTGCCCGCTTGTAACGGATTAATAGCTCTTATAGTTTTCTCAAAGCCAGCTAAATCACCAATAAAATCAACATCACTAATAGTATAGGTTTCACCCTCTGTTACATTCAAAGCAATATAGACGGACTCTTTATCTGGCGTCATTGATACTTGAGTAGAATCAACATTAAAGCGAAGATAACCCCGATCTAAATAGTAGCTATTGATCGTTTCCATATCACCTTGTAGTGTTTGCTTTTGATATCTATCTTGCGCCATAAAATTCCACCATGGCGAATCAAAAGTAAGCTCTGTTTTTTCAAGAACTTCAGCATCAGTAAAAACTTCATTACCGATCAAGTTAATTTGCTTAATAGCTGCAGCATCACCCTCGACAAACTTAAACTCTAAATTTACCCTATTACGAGGTAAATGAGTAATACTTGCCGTTACGTCGGCATTATATTTTCCGACACTATGATAAAAATCTTCTAACCCGGTTTCAATACCTGAAATAACAGTTCGATCTAGTGTTTCACCAACACGTATATTACTGCCATCAAGACTTTCTGTTAACTGCTCATCTTTTAAATCACTATTACCGTCAAAAGTAATATCACTTATCGTTTCACGTTCTCTTACGCGATAGATAATGCGATTCCCGTCACGGTAAACACGGATATCATTAAAATGACCCGATTTATATAAAGACTTAATTGACTGAGAAATTCTAAATGGATTAAGATTATCACCAACATTAAAAGGAATATGTGTTAACGCAGCGCCTAAAGCAACACGCTGCAAGCCTTTTACTTCGATATCTTCAACCTGAAATTCTTCGGCTGCTTGAGCTGTTGTACCTAGAGCGCCTAATAAAACGGCAAAGGCTAATTTTTTAATTATCATAAATGCTTACTTTTATTACTTCTTTTAATTTCTAAACCTAGGTAATAGATTAAAATCTAATACCTACAATTAACCATTATTCTTTTAATTCTTTACTAAGTCGATATTAAAAATTATAGCGTAAAGGTTGATTATACCTTCTTCCTTTACTTCTTATCTATTTACCCTAATACCCGACTAAAATCATTAAATAGAGCTACACTCATTAATGTTAATAAAGCCAACGCACCAAACTTAAATCCTGCTTCTTGTATTTTTTCCGGAACAGGTTTCCCTGTTAAAAGCTCTATAAGCCCATATTAATAGTAATAGAGTAAGTGTCACCATCAAGTACTGGCTCACTTAGGTAAAGCGTAAAAGGTTAATTATACCTTCTTCCTTTACTTCTTATCTATTTACCCTAATACCCGACTAAAATCATTAAATAGAGCTACACTCATTAATGCTAATAAAGCCAACGCACCAAACTTAAATCCTGCTTCTTGTATTTTTTCCGGAACAGGTTTTCCTGTTAAAAGCTCTATAAGATAATAGAGTAAGTGTCCGCCATCAAGTACCGGTAACGGTAAAAGGTTAATTATTCCTAAATTAATGCTAATTAATGCTAAAAAGCCTAAAAAATAAACAAAACCATACCCTGCACTATCACCTGCTCCTTGAGCAATTGCAATTGGACCACTTAAATTCTTAACTGATACATCACCTGTAATTAATTTGCCAATCATATTAAAACTTAGCGTAATTAAGTTCCAAGTCCGGTGAACACTTTCTCCAATTGCTGGAAATAAGCCATAGCTAATGTCAATACGGTATTCATCTGGCCAGTTATCAGATTTAGGAGAAACGCCTAAGTAACCAATTAATTTACCATTTTGTTCAATACCTTGCGGTGTTACTGCTATTACCTGTTGGTTACCAGCACGCTCAATAGTTAACGAAACTGTCTCATTTGGGTAACGTTTAATTTTATTAGCAAAATCTAACCAACCTTCAGCTATAGGCTCATTGTTAATAGCAACAAGCTTATCACCTACTTGTAAGCCACTTTTTTCTGCAGGACTATCTTTACCGATCGCTGCTAGTTCGTTATAAACAGCTGGTCTGTACGGTGTAATTCCTAAACTCGTTAAAGCAGTTGTTTTTTCTGGTGAAAACTGCCAATCTTTTGTTAATAGACTGTGACTACTTACATATTGGCTATCGCTACTTTTTGTTTTGATTACAATAGTATTAGCGCCAATTTCGCCAATTAAAGCTAAATTAACATCCTGCCAATCTTGTGTTGTTTTACCCGCAACCTCAACAACTTGCACATCACTTGGTACTTGTGCTTGAGCAGCTATAGAATTAGGGCTAATACTGCCGATAACTGGTTTAATACTTGGTACACCAATTAAAAACATGAGATAAAAAGCAAAGATAGCAAAAGCAAAGTTAGCAAAAGGACCGGCAGCAATAATTGCTATTCGTTGGTACACCGACTTTGAATTAAACGTTTTATCTTTATCTTCTTCAGCAACATCATCAACACGCTCATCAAGCATTTTGACATAACCACCAAGCGGGATCATAGCGACAACATATTCAGTACCATCTTTTCCCGTTTTACGCCAAAGTGCTTTACCAAAACCTACAGAAAAACGTTCAACTTTTACACCATTTTTACGTGCAACCCAAAAATGACCATATTCGTGCACAGTAACTAAAATACCTAGGGCAACAACAAAAGAGGCTGCATTCCAAATAAAATCAAACATTATGCTTTTTGTTCCTTAATATACAGGTAAAACTCATGAATACTCTACTAACAATTGTTGAGCAAATTCTCTAGCTCGTATATCTAAGGAAATAACCTCATTTATATTACTTACCTGTTCTGAGACAAATTTTTTCACAGAAGTTTCATTTATTTTGTAAATATCGTTAAATTTAATTGTTTCATCTAAAAATGCCGCTACTGCAATTTCATTCGCTGCATTAAGTGCTGTACATGCAGCTTGACCACTTTCACAAGCCTCAATTGCTAATTTCAAATTAGGATACCTTTTAAAATCAACAGATTGAAAATCAAATGACGCCGTATTAAAAAAGTCTAAGGGCGCAACGCCAGAGTCGATTCTTTCAGGATAAGCTAATGCATGAGCAATAGGTGTACGCATATCAGGATTTCCCATTTGCGCAATAACGGAGCCATCGATATATTGTACCATTGAATGAATAGTGCTTTGTGGGTGTAACACAACTTCGATATCATCTGCTGTCACATTGAACAACCATTTAGCTTCAATAAACTCTAAGCCTTTATTCATCATGGTAGCAGAATCGACCGATATCTTTCTGCCCATTTCCCAATTAGGATGTGCACAAGCTTGGTCTGGTGTTGCCATTTCAATGTCACTTAACGACCAAGTTCTAAATGGTCCGCCTGATCCTGTTAATAATATTTTACTAATACCATTTTGACCTAACTGGCAGTGCCCCACTCGTCCTTGCTCTTGCCAAGGTAAACTTTGAAAGATAGCATTGTGTTCACTATCTATTGGCAATAATTCTGCTCCTGATTTCTTAACAGCCTCAATAAAAATAGCACCAGAAGTGACTAAGGCTTCTTTATTAGCTAATAACACTCTTTTACCAGCTTCTACTGCTGCTAATGTTGCCATTAGCCCTGCTGCTCCGACAATTGCAGCCATAACTGTGTCAGAATCCTTTGAAGCAGCAATATCTAAAAGAGCGTCATTACCAGATTCTACCGTGATATTATTAAGCCCTTCTTCTGCTAGACGTAGCGTTAATAATTCAGCATGAGATTCAGAGGTCATTACAACCGTTTTAGGTAAAAACTCAATACATTGCTCAACAATTTTATCAACACTTTCATTGGCAGATAAACTCACTACGTTAAATTTTTCAGGGTGTAAACGAACAACCTCTAACGTACTCTGCCCAATAGAGCCTGTTGAACCTAAAATACAAAGCTCACGCACAGTTACTTGTTTACCTGACTTTTCTTTTATCACAAATCTTACCAACCAAATAATACGTAACAAAGTGCAAAAACAGGCGCTGTTGCAGTTAAACTATCAATTCTATCTAAAATTCCGCCATGTCCTGGCAAGATAGATCCACTATCTTTAACACCTGCTTGGCGTTTAAGCATGCTTTCATTTAAGTCGCCTAATACCGAAACGGTTGTAATTAACACGGTCACTAACAAGACTGTAATAACCTGTCCTTGATTCCATGCTAATAGATAGGCAGCAATAGCAACCAGAATACAAGCAGAAGCAATACCACCAAGGAAACCTTCAAAGGTTTTTCCTGGACTAACATTTGGCATTAATTTATTTTTACCAAAAGCTTTACCAACAAAATAGGCACCTATATCAGCACTCCATACCATTAACAATAAAAACATTAACAACTGAGCACCATGATAGGTGTCGACTTGGTAGTCATTCGCACGAATTACCATAAATGCTAGCCAAGTAGGTACTAGTGTTAGCCAGCCAAAAACACCACGAACTGAGCGATGTTTAGACCAAAAACCACTCGCTTTAGGATATGAAAGCATTAAAAAAGCAGAGAATATCCACCACGCGACAGCTAGCCATAATACGGCCAAAGCATAGCTATGTAACTGCCCAGAACTTGTCCATAAATCATTCAGTGATACGGTAGTCCAAAGACCTGCAATCAGAAAAAGTGTCGTTCCAACGAAACCTACTCTTCGAGTTGTAGTGTCAAACCCCATAAAAGGTCCCCACTCCCAAGCACCAATACCAATAATAACTAGCAATAAAATTGCAAAATACATTAAAGGTAAATAAAAGATTGCCGCAATTGCCGCAGGTGCCAAAATTAAAGCAGTAATAATACGTTGTTTAAGCAAGTTATATCCTTTTTATTTTAGTAAGTGCTAAGCCATCTTTGTTATAGTTTTTCTGACTTAACTACTTTTATTCTTCTATTTGTTTAACTTGTTCACCCGTTTTACCAAAACGGCGCTCTCTTTGAGTAAAAGCATCAATTGCTTTATCAAATTGCATTTCATCAAAGTCAGGCCATAATGTTTCAGTAAAATAAAACTCTGCATAAGCGGCTTGCCATAATAAAAAGTTGCTAATACGATAATCACCACCTGTACGAATCAGTAGATCAAGTTCGGGTAAATCAGCTAAACAAGTTTGTTTGTGCAGTGAATTTTCATTGATATCGTCAAGCGACATCTCATTTTTTTGAACTTTGCTTGCCAGCAGTTTTGCCGCATTAGCAATATCCCAACGTCCACCATAATTTGCAGCTATCGATAACACTAAGCCATCATTTAATATCGTTAACTCTTCTGATTTTTTGATACTTTTTTGTAATTTTTCAGAAAAACGACTTAAGTCACCAATCACTTGAAAGCGAATATTATGCTTGTGCAAGCGTTTAACTTCTTTGGTGAGCACAAACATAAACAAGTCCATTAGGACACTAACTTCTTTTTCTGGTCGTTGCCAATTTTCACTACTAAAAGCAAATAAAGTTAGCGCTTTTACGCCTAATTGACGCGCGCCCTTAACAACAGCTTGAACAGAGGAAACACCAGCTTTATGACCGGCAACGCGCCCTTTTCCCTGAGCTTGCGCCCAACGACCATTACCATCCATTATAATAGCAATATGATCTGGAATTATTTTTCCTTCATCTAGTGATGCTATGTCAGTAGCCACTGATTATCCTTTCATGACAAGTAAATTTATTATACAAAAACGCCAGTCAGTAATTACTACTATCTGGCGTTATTTACAAAAAACGAATTAAATTTCCATTAATTCAGCTTCTTTTTTCTCTAAAATTTCATCAACTTGTTTCACATAAATATCGGTAACTTTTTGAATACTGTCTTCAGCTTGATGATGCTCATCTTCACTGATTTCTTTATCTTTTAACAAACTTTTGAAGTCAGAATTAGAGTCACGACGAATATTACGAATTGCTATTTTACCGCCTTCAGCTTCACCACGTACTACTTTAACTAAGTCTTTACGACGTTCTTCAGTTAATGGTGGCAACGGAATACGTATCAAGGTTCCGTTTGACTGTGGATTTAAACCAAGATCAGATTTCATGATGGCTTTTTCTACTGCTGCTATCATACCTTTATCAAAAACAGTAATTGAAAGGTTACGAGCATCCGGTACTGAGATATTACCTACTTGGTTTAAAGGGCTTTCCATTCCATAATAATCAACCGTAATATTATCTAGTAATGAAGCGTGAGCACGCCCAGTTCTAATCTTATTCAGACTACCCTTAAGAGATTCAATGCTTTTTGCCATACGCTCTTGCGCATCTTCGATAATTTCATCTATCACAATGTTTCTTCCTACAATTATTTAAATAATGTTAAATTCACAATTTATACAAACTTTATAAAGCTTAATTGCTTTTTTTTCTAAAAATCAATTAAGTTTATTTATTCTTAATTACTGTGCCTTCGTCCTGTCCCATGATGACAGCTTTAAGAGCACCAGGCTTGTTCATGTTAAAAACACGAATAGGCATATTATGGTCGCGTGCTAAAGTAAAAGCAGCTAAATCCATAACTTTTAATTCTTTGTCTAATACTTCATCAAACGTCAATTCGCTGTAAAGTTCAGCTGCCGGATTTTTCATTGGGTCTTCTGAATATATCCCATCAACTTTTGTTGCTTTTAACACAACATCAGCCTCAATTTCTATACCTCGCAGACATGCGGCAGAGTCTGTTGTAAAAAAGGGATTACCAGTACCAGCAGAAAAAATAACAACACGGCCTGATTTTAATAAACTAATGGCATTAGCCCAATTATAACGTTCACAAACACCCGCTAAATCAATTGCAGACATTAATCGAGTGTTCACAAAAGCACGATGTAATGCATCACGCATAGCCAGCCCATTCATTACTGTGGCTAGCATACCCATTTGGTCACCTACAACTCGATTCATTCCGGCTTGTGCAAGCCCTGCTCCACGAAATAGATTACCACCACCAATAACAAGACCTACTTGAATATCCATTTCAACTAACTCTTTAATTTCTTGCGCCATGCGATCAAGAATTTTTGGATCTATGCCAAAACCTTCTTCTCCCATAAGAGCTTCACCACTAAGTTTAAGAAGAATACGTCGATAAGATGATTTGGGGTTAGTACTCATATGTGAAAATTCCTATTTGGCTCGCTGAAAAAAGGCTAGGGTCAAAAAAGACCGCAAACATTTTAATACGTTTAGCTTATCCAAGAAAGCCTTAACTGAAAAAACCACTATTATTATTCCAATTTTATGAAAAACCTAAAAAAAAGTATAAAAAAATGTATAAAAAAACGCCTACCTTGCAAATGCAAAATAGACGTTTTTTATTAATTCAAAAATTTTGATGAATTTAACTTAACAACAGAAGGTATTATTGATATCACTCAGAAAAACTAGTGATTAAAATACCTCTTGATAATATTAACGCTATGACATCAAATATAAAGAATATTAAGCTTTAGCAGCTGCGATTTGCGCTTCAACTTCAGCGGCAAAATCTTCATCTTTTTTCTCAATACCTTCGCCCACTTCAAGACGAGTGAAAGAAGAAATTGTAATACCTTTTTCTTTTAATACTTCACCAACAGTTTTCTTAGGTTCCATAATAAAAGCTTGACCAGTTAAAGATACTTCACCTGTGAACTTACGCATGCGACCAGAAACCATTTTTTCAGCGATTTCTTGTGGCTTGCCTTCATTCATAGCAATTTCAATTTGAATTGCTTTTTCTTTTTCAACAACTTCAGCAGGAACGTCATCCGGAGTTAAAAATTCAGGCTTACTTGCAGCAACATGCATTGCAATATGTTTAAGTGATTCAGCATCACCTTCACCTGCAACAACAACACCAATAGTAGCACCGTGACGGTAAGAAGCTAACGCTGCACCTTCAACATACTCAACACGACGAATATTGATGTTTTCACCAATTTTAGTCACTAAAGCAATACGCTTTTCTTCAAATTGTGCTTGTAATTCTTCAATTGTTACTTTTGATTCAGCAGCAACATCTAATACTTCATTAGCAAACGCTAAGAAGTTAGCATCTTTTGCAACGAAATCAGTTTGACAGTTAACTTCTAATAATGCAGCAACGCCGTTTACATCTTTAATTAAGATAGTACCTTCAGCAGCAATGTTGCCTGCTTTTTTAGCCGCTTTTGCTTGACCGTTCTTACGCATATTTTCAATCGCAAGTTCCATGTCACCGTCAGCTTCTTGTAACGCTTTTTTACAATCCATCATGCCCGCAGCTGTGCGTTCACGAAGTTCTTTAACCATTGCAGCAGTAATTGCCATGAGTTAATTCCTCTGTTTGCAGTTACCCCCATCATCACCGCTTAAACATAAAGTGTTAAACAACAATGTGATGGGAATAAATAGTAAATTAGGTGTCATAAAAGCAAAGCTGTAAATATAAATTTTATAACAATGCTTTTATGATTAAACGAATTATTGTACTTAATTATTTTTAATTACGCTTAGTTAATGAAAAAGCGTAATCAAATAATTATTCAGTTTCAACAAAACCGTCTTTTTCTGCTTGAACAACAATGTTTTGTTCACGGCCAGAAATTACAGCATTAGCAACAGCATCACAGTATAAAGTTACTGCACGGATTGCATCATCGTTACCAGGTACAATGTAATCAATGTTATCTGGATTTGAGTTAGTATCAACAACAGAAACTACTGGGATACCAAGGTTATTTGCTTCTTTAATAGCAATATGCTCATGATCAGCATCAATGATAAAAATAACATCAGGTAAACCACCCATGTTCTTAATACCACCTAAGCTCTTATCAAGCTTTTCCATTTCACGAGTACGCATTAACGCTTCTTTTTTAGTTAAAGCTTCAAAAGTACCGTCAGTGCTTTGAGACTCAAGATCTTTTAAACGTTTAATTGATTGACGAACTGTTTTCCAGTTAGTCAACATACCACCTAACCAACGGTGATTAACGAAGAATTGGTCTGATTTAATTGCTGCATCTTTGATAGCATCACTTGCAGCACGTTTAGTACCAACAAATAAAACTTTACCTTTCTTAGATGAAACATTGTTAATGAAAGCAAGTGCTTCATTAAACATAGGAACTGTTTGCTCAAGGTTGATGATATGAACTTTATCACGAGAACCGAAAATAAACGGCTTCATTTTTGGATTCCAGTAACGAGTTTTGTGACCGAAATGAACACCAGCTTTAAGCATATCGCGCATTGAAACGTTTGACATTGTATTTTCCTTTAATGGGGTTAAGCGTTCATACATCCAATACACACGACCCTTTTACTGTAATCTTGAGTTACTTTATTAAGTAAACAACAAGATATTTTCCAGCGGGGCACCCCGGTATATCTTTGATAGATGTATGTGAGTTTATAATATAATCAAGCTGACTTTAGCAGACATGACCTGTTTAATTGGCACTAAAATAAGGACTACTTTTCGTTAAAAAGTAAACTCCAATATTTCAGCGCCGCATTTTATACCATAAAAACGCATCTTTAACCAGAAAAAAATTCACTGGGATAATTACTATTATCACGGTAAAATTACCTGTAAGTAAGATAACTAATACGCTCAAACAATCAATTTTTAGGTAATCCATGACAACACAGAACATACCTGCACAGCTGTTTTTTCTATATGACAGCCATTGCCCTTGGAGTTATGTAACTACCAAGCTTGTAAATGAAATTAATCAAGCATTTCCTGCCATTACTATAAATTTATGGCATGCTGCTTTTTTTGATGGTAAGAATGATGATTCTACCAGTAGTAAGCTTAACGAAATTAAAGCCGTTGAAAACTTAGCTAATATAAAATTTCCACCGGTTTATAAAAAACTACTCGAAACCAATAAAAGCTCTATATTAGCGGCTAACTTAATGACTTGGGCACAACATAAAACGCCACATTTAGCATTAACGTTGCTAAATGCATTACAAAAGGCGCATTTTGAGCAAGGCAACAAGTTAACTAATCAAGCTGATTTAGATGATATTATCAATGAACTGAAATTATCACCACCAACGAAAGTGTTTAAAAATGATAAACTCAGCAAAGATGTTTTTATGCAGCTAGAAGAAATATATTCACTGCAAGAAATGATGAATACTGAAGCAATTCCAGCTTTATTATTGGCAGTTAATGATCAATTAATATTATTGAACCACAATTTTTATTTAACTCAACCTAGCGCCATTATTGAAGCGGTTGAATTAGAGCTAAATAAATATCAATAGAAATAATCTATTTCAATTGATATAAACACACTTAAATTTAAGAAAGAAAAGAGAATTCAATGACCATACCAATTAAAAGCCAAGATGAAATTGCTAAAATGCGTATAGCAGGGCAACTCGCTTGTGATGTATTAGAAATGATTGCTCCACATGTAAAAGCAGGAGTCACAACTAATGAACTAGACGCCTTATGTGCTGAATATACTGAAAAGGTACAGCAAGCCATTTCTGCCCCCCTAAATTACCATAACTTCCCAAAGTCTATCTGTACCTCTATTAATCATGTTGTTTGTCATGGTATTCCAGACAATACAGTATTAAAAGATGGAGATATTATCAATCTTGATATTACCGTTATTAAAGATGGTTATCATGGTGATACCAGTAAAATGTTTTTAATTGGAGAAGTTTCTCCTGAAAACAGCCGCCTATGCCGTTTAGCTCAAGAAGCCTTATATATTGGTCTAAAAAAAGTAAAGCCTGGCGCTACTTTTGGAGAAATTGGTACTGCTATTCAAAAATTCATTAAAAGCAAAGGTCGCTATTCTATTGTTAAAGATTATTGCGGTCATGGCATTGGCGTTGAATTTCACGAAGAGCCACAAATTGTTCATTACAAAAACAATGATAAAACCAAAATGCAAGAAGGCATGTGTTTCACTATTGAGCCAATGATCAACTTAGGTAAGGCAACAACTGTTTTAGACAAAGATGACAATTGGACTGTTTATACCAGTGATAGTAAAAATTCTGCTCAATGGGAACATACACTGGTTGTTACTAAAACAGGCTGTGAGATTTTGACCTTAAGAAAAGAAGAAAGCATTAGCCGTATTTTACATAACTAAAAAATATCAGTCACTTTCTGAATCAAAGGTAAGCATGTGAATAATCATCCAATAGAAAGCCATATAATCCCTTCAGATTTTATAGAGCGCTTAGCCATTACCGCTGACACTTTATCTAGCAAAGATATTTGCCAATTAACACTTAACTTCAATGAGTGGCTAAAAGCAGCCTTTTCTGAACATGATGTTCAAGACCTTTTGACTGCTCGAGCAATGTTTGTTGATAACATACTTGCTAAGCTTTGGTGTCAACACCACCTTGACGAATCTCAAATAAGCTTAATCGCTGTAGGCGGTTATGGCCGTGGTGAACTGCATCCTTTTTCAGATATTGATATTTTATTATTAACTCAACCTGATATTGATTTAGTTTTAGAAGAAAGAATTTCGAGTTTTATCACTCAGCTATGGGATATAAAGCTAGATATAGGACACAGTGTACGTTCAATTAAAGAATGCATTAAACAAGCAATTAATGATGTCACTATAGCAACGAACTTAATGGAAATGAGGCAAATAGCTGGTAATGAAGCACTTACACAGCAACTATTACCTTTATTAAACGATGATGCATTTTGGACTTCTAAAAACTTCTTTCTAGCTAAACGAAAAGAGCAAAAACAGAGACATTTACAATATCACGGTGCAGCCTATACTCTAGAGCCGAACTTAAAAGCAAACCCAGGCGGATTACGTGATATTCAAACAATTGCTTGGGTTGCAAAGCGTCACTTTCTCGCTGATTCCCTTGAAGAGCTTGTAGAACATCAATACCTTTACCCTAATGAATTATCTGAACTAATTGAAGCACAAGACTATTTATGGCGTCTGCGTTTTGCCTTGCATTTTGTTGCTAAGCGTAGCGAAAATCGTTTGTTGTTTGATTATCAAGCCGATGTCGCGAAAATGATGGGCTTTGGTGATGAAGGTAAAGCACCTGTTGAACGAATGATGAAGCGTTTTTATCGCATCATTTCTCGAGTTTCAGAACTTAACACGATTTTATTGCATCGATTTCAACAAGAAACAATTCAAGATCCTAAAGAAGCTGATATTAAAGTAATTAATCAGGATTTTGAATCTGTTGATACCCTAATTAATGCAACCAGCAACAGAGTTTTTATGCGTTCAGCAAAAATGCTCGAAATGTTTTTAATTATTGCTCAAGAGCCCAATATCAAAGGTATTCATTCAAATACACTACGGTTAATGAGAAATGCAAGACGTCGGTTAGTTTCGGGGTTAGTTGATTATGCTCAGTGTCGTCAAATTTTCATGGCTATTATTAAACACCCAAGAGGACTAGGTTTAGCGTTTAATTTGATGCACCGTCATGGAATTATTGGTTCTTATCTCCCGTTATGGCGCAATATCGCAGGTCAAATGCAATTCGATTTATTTCATGCTTACTCTGTTGATGAACATAGCTACCGTGTTGTCAAAAACTTGTATCAGTTTAGCCAAAAAGAACATAACCACAAATTCCCTTTGTGTAGCAAAATAATGCAAAAAATACGTAAACCAGAAGTTTTGTATTTAGCAGGAATTTTTCATGATATAGCGAAAGGCCGTGGCGGCGATCATGCTAAATTAGGCGCTGTCGATGCGTTAATATTTTGTCAATCTCATCAAATGAGTAAACATGACAGTAGAATGGTTGCTTGGTTAGTTGAGCAACATTTAATAATGTCAGTAACAGCACAACGTCGCGATATTAATGATGAAAATGTTATTCGCACTTTTGCTGGCACTGTCCGTGATGAAGCACATTTAGATTATTTATACTGTTTAACCGTTGCAGATATGCGAGCGACTAATGAAAGCTTATGGAATAATTGGAAAGCCAACTTATTACATGACTTATACTTTAATACCCTAAGAGCACTACGTCGTGGTTTATCAAAGCCAGTTGAAACACGTTCTAAAATCCGTGAAAATCAGCAGCAAGCTAGAGATATATTAGCGACAACTCATATTGATAAAAGCCAATTGGATTCTTTATGGCGAGAATTCAGAGCCGATTATTTCTTACGGTACTCGCCAGAGCAAATAGCCAGACACTGTCAACGTATAATAGGTCACGATAGAACAGAGCCACTAGTCATTATTAGTACGAAGCCTTACCGAGGTGGAACAGAAGTTTTTGTTTTTGCGAAAGAAAAAGTAAATACCTTTGCTAGTATAGTACAAGTATTAGGGGCTAAAAAACTTTCCATACATGATGCAAAAATTATTACGACAAAAACAGGCTATACCGTCAATACCTTCATCATCCTAGACTCACGAGGAAAAGCCTTAAAAGAGAGCTACCAAACCGCTGAAATAACGAAAGCTCTTAGCGAAAAGCTTAAGCAAGATGATTGCGGTGATATTCCATTGCAACCAGCAAGAAGAGAAGTAAAACAATTTAAGTTTCCATTAAAAGTAAGCTTTATTAAAATTAAAGCCAAAAGTAAAACAATGATTGAAATTATTGCACTAGATAGAGCTGGCTTATTAGGTAATATCGCGCAAGTTTTTCAACAATTACATATTAATATTCATTCAGCTAAAATCACAACTTTTGGCGAAAAGGCTGATGATGTTTTCACTATATCAACCTATGAGAACATGGCATTAACCGAAGAAGAAAAACAACAGCTTTCTGATAAATTAACTCAGGAAATAGATTAAAATAAATTTAAATAAGTTTAAATAAGTAATAGGAATTTTAAATGACCGACTTAACGGCTTTAGCAAACACCATAGAGCAAGCTTTTGAAGATAGAGCAAACATAAGCCCTGCAACAGTTACCAATGAAGTAAAAACAGCTGTATTAGCATCTTTATCAGCACTAAATAATGGCTCTGCACGTGTTGCTGAAAAAATTAATGGCCAATGGCATGTCCATCAATGGTTAAAAAAAGCGGTATTACTTTCTTTTCGTATATGGGACAACCAAGTTATAGACGGTGCTGAAAGTACTTTTTTTGATAAAGTACCAATGAAGTACAGCGATTATACACAAGAAATGTTTGAGGCTGATGGGGTGCGTATTGTACCTGGCGCATCAGTACGTACGGGTAGTTTTATCGGTAAAAATGTCGTAGTGATGCCAAGCTTTGTTAATATTGGTGCTTTCGTTGATGAAGGGTGTATGGTTGACGGCTGGGCCACCGTTGGCTCGTGTGCTCAAATAGGTAAGAACGTTCACTTATCTGGCGGCGTTGGTATTGGTGGTGTATTAGAGCCCCTACAAGCAGGTCCAACAATCATAGAAGATAATTGTTTTATCGGCGCACGCTCTGAAATAGTTGAAGGTGTTATTGTCGAGGAAGGTGCCGTTATTTCAATGGGCGTTTATATTGGCCAAAGTACACGTATCTATGACCGCGAAACCGGTGAAATACATTATGGTCGTGTTCCGGCAGGCTCTGTTGTTGTCCCTGGAAACCTCCCATCTAAGTGTGGAAAATATAGTTTATATGCCGCAATAATTGTGAAAAAAGTGGATGCAAAAACACGTGAAAAAACAGGCATTAATGAGCTGTTACGTTTAGCTGACTAACAACCAGAAAATTGAGACATTAATGGTTCAATGATCTAATTCAGTTAAAATTACAAAAAAGCATTACACAAAAAAGACGGTAAGTTAGCTAACTTACCGTCTTTTTAGTTTATTATACTCGGGATTGCCAACTATTTTTTAAGTTGCTCATCCATTTCTTCAATTTTCACTTTCCAAATCGCTGGTCCTGTAACATGAGCAGACTCACCTGCGCTGTCAACGGCAACGGTTACTGGCATATCCTCTACTTCAAATTCATAAATAGCTTCCATTCCTAGTTCTTCAAAAGCAACTACGCGCGCTTTCTTCACAGCCTTAGAGACTAAATATGCTGCACCACCAACGGCCATTAAATATACTGACTGATGTTTTTTAATATTTTCAACGGTCGCTGCGCCACGTTCAGATTTACCGATAGATCCTAAAAGGCCGGTTTCAGATAGCATCATGTCATTGAATTTATCCATACGTGTAGCTGTGGTAGGGCCTGCAGGACCAACAGCTTCATCACCAATTGCATCAACTGGGCCTACGTAATAAATAAACTTATTAGTAAAATCTACAGGTAATTTCTCACCTTTAGCTAACATGTCTTGAATACGTTTATGGGCGGCATCACGACCGGTTAAAATAGTACCACTAAGCAGAACAGTTTCTCCTGTTTTCCACTCAGCTATATCAGCTTTAGTTAAGCCATCAACGTTAACACGACGGACATTCTCGCCGACTTCCCAAGTAATATCAGGCCACTCTTCAAGTTTAGGTGGTGTTAAATCTGCTGGACCTGAGCCATCTAAATGAAAGTGAATATGGCGTGTAGCCGCACAATTTGGAATCATTACTACAGGTTTAGACGCTGCATGAGTGGGCACAGCATTAATTTTCACATCAACAACTGTTGTTAAGCCACCTAATCCCTGTGCGCCAATACCTAATTTATTAACACGTTCAAAAATCTCTAAACGTAATTCTTCTTCTGCGTTTTGTGGGCCTCTATCCATCAATTCTTGAATATTAACAGGGTCCATTAAACTTTCTTTTGCTAATACACCTGCTTTTTCAGCTGTACCACCAATACCAATACCTAACATACCTGGTGGGCACCAACCAGCTCCCATAGAAGGTAATGTAGCGACAACCCAATCAGCAATAGAATCAGACGGGTTTAACATCGCCATTTTTGTTTTATTTTCACTACCGCCGCCTTTAGCAGCAATCATAACTTCAATTTCATCACCTTCAACTAAGTCAATATGAACAACTGAAGGTGTGTTATCTTTTGTATTTTTACGAGCTCCGACTGGGTCTGCAACAATAGATGCACGTAAAGGGTTATCTGGATTCATATAAGCACGACGTGTGCCTTCATCCACCATTTGCTGAACAGTCATATCAGTTTTATCCCACTGAACAGCCATACCTACCTTAACGAAACAAGTTACAATGCCTGTATCTTGGCAAATAGGACGTTTTCCTGTAGCTGACATACGTGAGTTAATAAGGATTTGTGCAATGGCGTCTTTTGCCGCGGTATTTTGCTCTTTATGGTAAGCTTTTTCTAGCGCTTGAATAAAATCGAGCGGATGATAATAAGAAATATATTGAAGTGCATCTTCAATACTATCGATTAAGTCTTGTTGCTTGATAATTTTATGGGACATGTTGCTCTCAGCTTTCGTTAAAAATATAAATTCATTTGGGTATATAAAATGTTTCCATTATAATACCTCTCTATTGAAACTGCTGCTAGTAGCCAATAGCAAAATTTGTAGATTTATACTCAACATAAACCGAACAAATACCTTATAAATACGTCAATTAGTAGAGTGACTATCACCTTGCATTCCAATACCCTACCTTCATTTAATCCATTGAAACTTTCAGTTGAGCAATTAACATTCGAAAATGAAGTTACTCCTTTAGATTTATTCACGCCATTATCAAATACTCCTTGGTCTATTTGGTTAGATTCAGGACAAAGCCAGCATATTGATGTTTGCTTTGATATTTTAGTGTGGCACCCCAACGTTACTTTATGTACATATGGTGACAAAACGACAATATGCGATGTAAAAACTAAACACACATATACAAGTGCAGAAGATCCTTTATCTTTAGTCGAAAAAGTTCAACAACAGGTATTATTGCCCCTTGAAGTATCACAACAAATGCTTCCTTTCTTAGGCGGAGCTTTAGGCTACTTTTCGTATGATTTAGGGCGACGTTTTGAGAAGTTGCCAGCACAAGCAGAGCAAGATATTACATTGCCAGAAATGGCTGTTGGTATATATAGTCAAGCAATAATATTTGATCATAAGCACCAACAATTCTATTTAGTTTGCCCTCCTGAAAACCGTTCAGAAATAACGTGTTTTTTACAAACGTTATTGAAAAAAGCAAAAAATAAAGCGACTAATGCTAAACAAACACAGTTTACCTTACTATCAGACTGGCAAAGTAATATGGATAAAGCCAGTTACACAGAAAAATTTGGTCAAGTTCAAAACTATTTACTATCAGGCGATTGTTATCAAATTAATTTAGCGCAACGTTTTAAAGCACAATACCAAGGTAATGAATTTGAAGCATATTGTGCTCTTAGAGCAAAAAATAAAGCCCCTTTTTCTGCTTTCATACAATTAGACAATGCTAGTATCTTAAGTGTTTCTCCTGAACGTTTTTTACAAAAGAAACAAAATAAAGTTCAAAGTAAGCCCATAAAAGGTACTATGCCTAGAAGCACTAATGAAACAGAAGATCAAAACAACGCTGACATTCTCGCTAATTCAACAAAAGATCGTGCTGAAAACTTGATGATTGTTGATTTACTTCGCAATGATATATCTAAAGTATGCAAGCCAGGGACAGTTGTTGTGCCTAAACTATTTGATATTGAAAGCTTTCCAGCAGTACATCATTTAGTTAGTACCGTCGAAGGAGAAATTGCAGAGCACAATAGTGCGAGTGATTTGTTACGAGGTGCATTTCCAGGTGGTTCAATTACTGGTGCACCAAAAATCCGCGCGATGCAAATTATTGAACAACTTGAACCACACCGACGTAGCGTATACTGTGGTAGTATTGGTTACATTTCAAGCTGTGGTACTATGGATACCAATATTACTATTCGCACATTAATTTGTGAAAAAAGCCAGAAAAACACGTCAACTACGCCTAATCATATATATTGTTGGGCTGGTGGTGGTTTAGTTGCTGATTCTATTGCAGCAAGTGAATATCAAGAAACATTTGATAAAGTAAATTGTATTTTGCCTGTGCTAAAAAAGTTGGGTAAATAAGAGGAAAATAGTAATGAATAAAAATGAATTTCTCTTTAGATTTCATCTGAAACAACACTATGATTCTTGTCATACATATCAACATAAAGCGCCATTAAAATCAGCTGCTGTATTAATTGCGCTGTTTGATAATAATAGTAAAGCTGATGACCCTTTTTCACCTGATGGCTTACAAGTATTACTAACAAAAAGAGCGAGCCACTTAAAACATCACCCCTCACAAATAAGTTTCCCCGGCGGTAAGGTGGAATTAACCGATACTAATTTAGTTCATACGGCATTAAGAGAAGCACAAGAAGAGGTGGGGTTGGATCCTAAAGCGGTCAATGTTATTGGTCAATTACCTAATTATGAAATTATTAGTGGTTATCAAGTGACACCAATTGTCGCCATGATTAACTCCCTTCAAACATACCAAAAAGATGAAAATGAAGTAGATGAAATATTTCATGTACCACTAAAGCATTTTTTACAGGATAAAAACCATCATATCGTCAAATCTTATCGTAACGGCTGCCATCACAATGTCCACTTCTATCCTTACCGACACTATAATATATGGGGAGCAACAGCTTCCATGATAAAAGACTTGGTCACGCGAATAAAATAATATAGGTTGTAACAAACAGCAAATTTCAGCTATCATCACATAAATTAATAACAACAAAATATAAGATTATTCAAATTTTATTCGGTATTTAATTATGATTAGTGTATTTGATATGTTTTCAATTGGCATCGGACCATCTAGCTCTCATACAGTTGGCCCGATGAAAGCTGCAAAACTTTTTGTGGATTCACTTAAAGCGGAGGCATTACTGCCTAAAACGAATAGAGTAAAATGTGAGTTATTTGGCTCTTTAGGTCAAACAGGTATTGGGCACGGTACAGGTAAGGCCGTTATTTTAGGTTTATCTGGTGAAGCACCTGAAAGTATTCTAGTAGATTCCATTGATAAAATTCTTGCTCAAGTAGTTGAAACTAAAAAAATTAAACTCGATGGCAGTCATATCGTCAACTTTCCTAAAGATAATGCCATTATTTATCATCATAGAAAAACATTACCAGCACACGCGAATGCAATGACTCTTTTTGCCTATCACGACGAAACCCTTCTTTTAGAACAAACATATTACTCTATTGGTGGTGGCTTTATCGTACAAGACATTGATTTTGAAAGAGAAAAAGATAAAGCGTTATCACTACATGAAAATATCGATAAACCACACAAGTTTACTAATGCCGCAGAATTATTAGCAATCGCTCAAGAAAAAGGCCTTAGTATTAGTACAATCATGATGGATAATGAAAAATGTTTAAATGATGAGGCATTTATTCGTGCTGAATTGATAAATATTTGGCAAGCTATGCGTAGCAGTGTCGATCGTGGCATCGCCACTGAAGGTATTTTACCAGGTGGTTTAAAAGTAACTCGCCGTGCACCTGCTCTATATCGCTCTTTAATGGTAGAAAGATCTAATGATCCATTAACAGCAATGGATTGGGTCAACTTATTTGCACTTGCTGTTAATGAGGAAAATGCGGCCGGTAGCCGTGTTGTTACGGCACCAACAAATGGAGCTGCGGGTATTATTCCAGCCGTATTATGTTACTACGATAAGTTTGTCAAACCCGTTTCTGATGATGATTGTAGCCGATACCTACTTACTGCAGCAGCTATTGGTATTTTATATAAAACCAATGCTTCTATTTCCGGTGCAGAAGTAGGCTGTCAAGGAGAGGTAGGCGTTGCTTGTTCTATGGCTGCTGGTGCACTAACTGAAATTATGGGCGGAACACCTATCCAAGTAGAGAATGCAGCAGAAATAGGTATGGAGCACAATTTAGGTCTGACCTGCGACCCTGTTGGTGGTTTAGTCCAAGTACCTTGTATTGAACGAAATGCAATGGGCTCAGTAAAAGCAATTAATGCATCTAGATTAGCACTTCGTGGTAATGGCACATCGAAAGTATCTTTAGATAAAGTAATCAAAACCATGTGGGAAACAGGTAATGATATGAAAACAAAATATAAAGAAACTTCTCGAGGGGGTTTGGCAGTAAATATCACAGAGTGCTAATTCACTGCCAGTATAAAGTTTGGTTAATCAACAATTGATGTAATTGATACCGTAGCTAGTCGATGGTTTATTTAGTGGGTAACTCTATATCAGCAAACATTTCATCGACTTCTGTATTGTTTTTTAACAACATAGCTTGAGTCACAACATGCTTATTTAAATGTGGAGCAAATCGTTCAATAAAATCAAACATATAACCACGTAAAAAACTACCTCGTCTAAAGCCTATTTTTGTGGTACTTGCACTAAATAAATGACTAGCATCAATAGTTACAAGGTCATGATCAATTTTAGGATCAATCGCCATAGTAGCAATTACACCAATACCAATACCTAAACGAACATAAGTTTTAATTACATCAGCATCTGTGGCTGTAAAAGCAATTTTAGGTACAGCACCAGCTTTTTCAAATGCAGTGTCTAATTCAGAGCGCCCAGTAAAACCAAACACATAGGTAACTAAAGCATATTTAGCAATATCCTGAATCGTTATATCTGTTTTGCGTGCTAAAGGATGATCTTTACACACGATAATACTACGGTTCCAGTGATAACAAGGCAGCATAACCAAATCGTTATAGAGGTGTAGAGACTCAGTTGCTATAGCAAAGTCAGCATCACCTTTTGCCGCTGCATCACTAATTTGTGCAGGTGTCCCTTGAGACATTTGTAGTGATACTTTGGAGTATTTTTTAATAAAACCTTGTATCACTTCAGGTAAAGCATATCGTGCTTGCGTATGCGTAGTTGCAATACGTAACTTTCCTTCATCAGGCTGAGTATGCTCGCGAGCAACAGCTTTGATACCTTCAACCTTTGAAAGTATTTGTTGGGAAATATTAATAACTTCTTGGCCCGCAGGCGTAACATGAGTTAAATGCTTACCACTACGACCAAAAATTTGAATTCCTAATTCATCTTCCAGCATTCTAACTTGTTTAGAAATACCTGGTTGGGAGGTGAAAAGCACTTCTGCCGTAGCTGAAACATTCAGGTTATTATTCAGCACTTCAACGATGTAGCGCAATTGTTGCAATTTCATATATATACCAAAGCCAAGATTTTTAGGAACACTCTTAGACCAAAAGGATATACTTAATTGAACATTTATTCCATGTTAAATTGCATTTTTTGTAAATAAAATTCAACATTAATGGAAAAAATACCTAAAGATTATTTTATTATAATTTATAACCACCAATAAGATTGGTTAATTATTCCCTACACTTGAATGTTCATTTTAATATTCAGTTTTCAAAGATTAGTTTTAATATGAAGTACTCTAATTAAATCTGGTAATTAAATGTAAGTTAGGCTTTGCTAAACATGACATTTTTTGTAGACTGACAGCTATCAAAGTGAATAATTGTTCACATTATTAAAACAAGAGCTTTAACATGATCGCTATTATCATAGGTTTACTCATCACACTCGTTGTATTAGTTGTGGTTGTCAGTGCCTTTCAACAACATAAAGAAAAGCAAGATGCAGAAAAAAGAGTTAAGGTAGCAAAGCAAAAAGCTATTATGGATGAAAGCGAAGAACTGATACTTAATTTAGTTAATCTTCCTTCCAGCCCAAAACTAACCCGAATATTAGCTAATCGAAGCTTAACTGCCGCAACTACAATGCGAGAATTAAAGCCTGAGGTTAAGGGGCTTGAAGATAGAATTAACGCGCTTAAGGCTCAAATCAAGGCAGCAGAAGAATTAACAACTAGCCAAGGTAACGATGAAAATTTTGTACTTCCGGAGAATGAGCAGCAAGTATTAGCGGTTCTACAATGCATTAAAAAACTACGTGTCATAATTAAATCTGAGCAAAAAAAGGGTGCCCTTGATCCGCAAACGTTTACACAAGAGGATCAACGTTTAGACGCAATGCAATTGAAAATTAATATAGAAAGTTTAATGAAACGAGGCATACAAGCACAAAATAAAGAGATGTTTGGCTCAGCACGCCAATACTTTGAAAAAGCCTTACAAACAATGGCGAACCATCCAATAAAAACAGACTATATCAATACAAAAACTAGTGAAATAGAGCAACAATTAGAAGATATAACAGACTCATTAAAAACAACCAACGCGTCAGATGCCGCGAAAAGGGCGAAAGAAGAAGAAAATGAATTAGATATTTTATTCCAGCCTAAAAAGAAATGGTAGCAACACTACCTTTAGCTTGATATAGATTAAAACTAAGCCAGCTTTTGCTGGCTTTTTCTTATAGCTTTACCCAATGAGATTATAACGTGGAAAAAAATAATTCCATTACACTAAACTCCTTCTTACGTAGAACAATGAAGGCTTATGCTTTAAAGGCTCACATAAGAGAACAAGGCTGTGAACTTAAACGTATTGGTCGCTCTCGTCATTGGCTGCTTACTGCAAACTTTGAACAGCTACAGGCAATAATTACCTTTATAGAAGCCTCAAATGAACCGAGTTGGTCATGGTTAACTAAACTGTTAAAAAGTGAATACCAACACTTGAGTCATGATGAGCTACTCAGGATTGCATCAACAATAGACAATGTCACGATAAGTGCGCTTATTGCCAGAACAGACTGCACTATAGCGCAAGCAAGGAAAATTATCGATGAGTTGGAAGGGTTTGATTAGATCGATAAGCTTGTGGCGAGCCTTGAGTTAATAGTGATGAAGTTAACTTATAAATAATCAACTTCTCTTTTTAACTCACATGGCTCACCCCTTTAAAAATCAATCTTCTTTAGCAGTTGATTTTTTCTTATTGGCTACTTTCTTTTTTGCTACTTTTTTCTTGGGTTTAGGAATATCTTCAACCCACTCACCATCGATGTACTTTGCAGTCCATCCTGTAGCTTTAGGCTTATCATCAGTTACAATCTCAGTCATAACATACTGCTCTTTCGTTTTACGACTATAACGTACAACTGATAAGTTACCTTCATGATCTTCTGCTGGAGCATCTGCCAAGTAATAAAACTTAGGAGAAATTCTGTCTCTAAAGCGCTTCAACTCAGCAACTTTTGGCGCTCTGGTTTCACGAGACCGAGGAAACGTGTTCGCAGCCAAGAAAATACCCGCAGCACCATCACGCAAGACAAAATGTGCATCAGATTTTTCACACGCAAGTTCAGGTAATTGAACAGGATCTTCTTTTGGCGGCGCGGCCTCTCCGTTTGCCAATAGCTTACGTGTATTTTTACATTCAGCATTAGTGCAATCAAAATACTTACCAAAACGGCCTGACTTCAACTCCATATCAGCTTCACAACGATCACACTCTAATACCGGACCATCATAACCTTTAATTTTAAATGTGCCCTGCTCTACTTCAATACCATCACAAATAGGGTTATTACCACACACATGTAACTTACGGGTCTCATCAATAAGGTAACTATCCATAGCAGTGTTACATTTCTTACAACGATGCATTGCTCGTAACGCTTCTGTTTCTTGATCTTCAGCCAAGACACTAACGGCTTCTTCACCTGGTGTTAAGTTCATTGTAGTGGTACAACGCTCTTTAGGTGGCAAGGCATATCCTGAACAACCTAAAAACACCCCTGTAGATGCAGTTCTAATCCCCATTTTACGGCCACAAGTAGGACAGTCAATATCAGTTAAGACAGGGTTATTATTTGGCATACCACCTTCTTCAGAGTCCATATTAGCTAAAGCTAATTTTTTGCTGAAGTTCTTATAGAATTCATCTAAAACACTTTTCCAATCAAGTTCACCTGCAGCAATAGCATCAAGCTCTTGCTCCATATTCGCGGTAAAGTCATAGCTCATTAATTTTTCAAAACTAATTGACAGGCTATCTGTGATTATTTCACCCATTTTTTCAGCATAAAAACGTTTTTTATCTAAACGTACATAACCACGATCTTGAATGGTTGAAATAATCGATGCATACGTTGATGGTCGACCAATAGAGCGTTTTTCTAATTCTTTAACCAGTGAAGCTTCACCATAACGAGCTGGTGGCTTAGTAAAATGCTGAGTTGGCTCTAAATGATCAAGTGTTAATACCTCACCTACCGCTAAATCAGGTAAGTGTTTATCATCACCTTTAGCAAGTTGAGGGTGAACACGTGTCCAACCGTCAAATTGCATCACACGACCTTTCGCTTTTAAATCAAAATCAGCAGCGCTAATAGTAAGTGTACTAACCGTATAACGTGCTGCTGTCATTTGACAAGCAACAAACTGACGCCAGATTAAATCGTAAAGTTTTTTAGCATCAGCATCAATGCCTTCCATAAAGGCAGATTCAACTTTCACATTCGATGGACGAATCGCTTCATGCGCCTCTTGAGCACCAGCTTTAGAGCCGTATACCTTCGGTTTTTCAGGAAGGTAATTTTCACCAAAACTTTTACTAATAAAAGTACGACACATTTCGACAGCATCTTTACTTAAGTTAGTTGAATCGGTACGCATATAAGTAATGTGACCGGCTTCATATAAACGTTGAGCTAAACCCATGGTACGTTTAACACCATAACCTAATTTAGTACTTGCTGCTTGTTGTAATGTAGAAGTAATAAATGGCGCAGAAGGCATACTCTTTGACGGTTTATCTTCACGTTTACTAACAACATAATTGGCAGGTTTTAACAGCGCTAATGCTTTATCTGTATCTGCTTTATTGGTAGGCTTAAAAGCCTTACCATTTTCGTGAGTAACATCTAAGGTTAATGCTTCTCCCGTGCTAGCGTGTGTATCGGCAATAATATCCCAAAACTCTTTAGGATCGAATGCTTTAATTTCTCTTTCTTTTTCAACAACTAATTTAACAGCAACGGATTGAACACGCCCAGCCGATAATCCTCTAGCGACTTTTTTCCACAATAGAGGGCTAACCATAAAACCAACAACACGATCAAGAAAACGACGTGCTTGCTGCGCGTTAACACCAGGCATACTTAATTCACCGGGTGTTGAAAATGCTTGTTGAATAGAGCTTTCCGTTATTTCATTAAAAACAACTCGACGGAATTTAGCATCATCACCACCAATGAGCTCTTTTAAGTGCCATGCTATCGCCTCTCCCTCGCGATCCAAATCGGTTGCGAGATAGATGGTGTCAGCTTTTTCAGCAAGTTTTTGAAGTTCGGTTACAACTTTTTCTTTACCTGGAAGTATTTGATAATTAGCAGCCCAGTTCTTTTCTGGATCGATTCCCATTCGATTAACTAACGCTAATTTATCACGTTTTGCTTTATATTTAGCTTTTGCTTCCGGTGCCATTTTACGCACTTCTGCAGGTGATTTAGCGGCGACTTTTTTACCCGTACTACTATGAGGTAAATCGCGCACATGACCAACACTCGACTTTACAATAAAGTCTTTACCTAAATATTTATTAATTGTCTTCGCTTTGGCTGGCGACTCGACAATAACAAGTGATTTTGCCATAAAAATTTGTAATCCTGCTTATTCGACAGTTTATCTACACATGAAGATAAATTAATTTTTGTTTTATTATTCATTTATTATTTGAGTTAAAAAGTGCGAGCGTGCCCTTTAACCTCACCCAAACAAAGATAAAAATAGTTTCATTTTAAAAAATATAGTTGCATACCTATTTATACATATATCTATAAATATGCAAATTAACAAGTATTTATTTTTGCACTTACTTACTCGCCTATAACTAAAGGCTGCTTTTGGCTATAATAACCAAAGACGAATACCAACTAATAACATCAAGCTTAATTACACCACTTAATGCCCTTTTGAGCGCAATCATAATCGACTTTGCTAGAAAAAATAAGGGTTAAATTCTAAAAAACTAATTTAAGCTTGTAATTTTCAATAATAAAAACCGCTAACTGAGATAAATATGTCGCAATTACCAGAACAACTAAAAGATAAATTAACACAATGTTTATGCCCGCCTGGTAACGGTGTTTTTACCGTAAATACAGCCAAGGAGCGTAAAGCGCAATTACATCAAACAATCTTCGGTCAAGCCACTGGCATTGATGATTTATGGAAAAGCTCGTTAAATAGGCTTCCTGATGCTTCTAACGCCGTTATTTTAGGTATAGCATCAGATTGTGGCGGTGGAATATTACGTGGTGCCAATTGGGGGCCCTTATTTATTCGTTCGACACTACTTGAAAATTATCCTGACCTGAACACTTTTGATTTAGGTGATGTTCGCGTTATTCCTCACTTACTGTCAGATAAGTATTTAAACGAAGCCACCCTCAGCAATTGTCGTAAAGCTTTGTATCAAAATGTTCAAAGTAACTATTGCGTTAGCCCCTTAAGCATTACTGAAGATGTTCTGCATGATTTTTATGCTGCATTTCCTGAAAAAGGTATTTTTGGTTTAGGAGGGGACCATAGTGTTAGCTACCCTTTAACAAAAACATATTTACAAGCTAAGAAGGAACAAGGTAAGCGTGTTAGCATTATTCATTTTGATGCCCACACAGACTTATTAATAGAACGTTTAGGTATCGATTTATGTTTTGGCTCTTGGTGTACCCATATTTTAAATGACTTACCGGCACCTGAGCATTTAATTCAAATAGGTATTCGTTCAAGTGGTAAACCAAAGTCACATTGGGAAAATACCTTTGGCGTCAAACAACATTGGGCACATGAAATTAAAGAGGTAGGCATAGAGAAGGTTATCAGTAATATTCTTGCGCAATTAGCAGAACAAAATATTGATGAACTTTATGTTAGTTTTGATATTGATGCTATTGACGACAGTTATGCTTCAGCAACAGGAACACCAGAGCCTGACGGATTAATGCCACAAGAAGCCATGCAAATATTACAAGCCATTGCAGAAAAATACCCAATAACAGCTGCTGATATGATGGAAATAGCTCCCTTTACTGATAGTTCAGGGCTGGGCGTAATTAGCCAAGAAAAAACATTAAAAGTAGCGGGGGAAATTTCAGCTTTTTTGATAAATGAAATAAGTAAATAATAGTTATTAATCAGCCTGCCATAGCCTAATTACAGTCAGCGATACTGATTAATAACTGTTACATTAGATAGGATACTACTTTCAAGTAAATGTGCTATTTATCAACCTATGTCTTAAAGAAGTTAATTAATTATTTTTAAATTGATAAAAAAATCCGATAACAGTGTCCTGATATCGGATTTTCAATTATATAAAAAACTGTTAATGAATTTTTAAATAGTTATCACTTACGCCGCAATGCTCATATGGCGCCTGAACTGTATTAATAGTTAATTAATCGTGATACCTATCCCATTATAAATTGTTGAGCTACCACTAGGTGTGATAACTTCGACAATTAAGCTACCAGATTTAGGCTCTGTTTCACCTTTAATATTGACGCTAAACGTTTCACCGCCATTATGATTATCATTCCCCCAAACAAAACTACTTGGGCCAACAATAGAACCTACTGAAGAACTGAAATTAATCTGTGTACCTGCTGGCATAGGTTGATTATGTAAATCACTGATAGTTATTACAGCCCCACCAACCGATTCGCCATCAATATGTACAATGTCATCATTTAAGTTATAGTCTGGATTCATAATCTCAGCTGTATCTTCATCAGAATCATGATCATACGTTGCTGAAACACCATCCAATGTTGTTTCTCTGGTAAAAAAAGCCTTACTACCAGACATAACCAAAACAATTGAACCTCTGACATTTATTGATTTATCCGTTTCAGAGCAACCAGCATGAGCAGGAATAGCACATAAGACACCATTATATTTATTATCTTTATCTGTAAAAAGGTTATCACTATTAAAATCTGTAAACTCTTCTAATTTACCACTATCATTGACATCACGCCCTTCACTCGGGTTATAAAAACCATCTTCATTATGATCAACAAAAGCTTCTGTTAAATCATAGGAACGACCACTAATGTCCGTGGATAAGAAGGTTGTCATTTCATCAGCATCGAACCGACCATTCCCGTTTAAATCAGGAAAAGATTCTTCACCAATAGCCGTAGCAAGTATCGTAGCTCTACCGCCATACTTTTGTCCTAAGGTATTTAAACGCTCAGATGGGTGAACTCTATCCGCCAAAGTACCATCAATCAAGGTATATGGATCCGCAGTCGTATGTTGTAAAACATGACCTTCTGGTCTCGTATTCTGACTATTCCATACTACGCTACAAGTACCATTCACAGTAACACATGATGGTTCAATTCTCCCCCCTTCGGTGGTAAAGCTAACGGCAGTACCATCTGGAACTGGGTTATTATAAGCATCAGCTAATCGTGCGGTCACAACAACTTCAGTTCCATCAATATTCCAACCTTCTGGGTTAAGTATATCAGCAGATAAACTAAAACTATCTTGATCTGGTATCCCTGTAGAGATCACTAATAAACTAGATTGCGATGCGATTATAGGGTCACTATCATCAATCTCAGCTTTAACTCTCACCGATGTAGCAACAGTCCCCGAATTAACAACCGTTTGTGCAATACCTTCACTATTAGTAGTTGCACTTTCAGGAATTAACTTTATTCCACCAACATTGGAGTTTAAAGAGAAGTTAATAACTTGGTTATTCACTGGGTTACTGTTTGTATCTAATACTCTGAATTTAATTATTGAGCTTTCTGATCCGCCAACAGCACCAGTTCCTAAAATACCAATAACTTCAGGTGAAGATGAAACAAACTCGATACTACCAATATCCGCAGCCTGAACATTAACGACAGCAGTTGCAGATAAATTCATATCACCAACATTAGCAGTCACATCTATTTGATCATCATGAACGCAACCTTTGGCTAAATAGGTACTGGTAGCTACGCCATTAGAAGTAGTTACGGGGGAATTTAACGAAGCAGTTTCCGGCGTCGTACGCGTACAGCGTGAAGAAAAGTCAACTTCCACAGGATCTTTATAAAGATTACCTTGTTCATCAATAATTCTGACTGTCACTACTGTCGTCGCACCTGCTGATATTTGAGATAACCCTAATTCAGCTACTCCATCAGCAAAAGGTTCACCACTTCCTAGACGAACAACAACATCTATTGCGCCTTGATTCTTAAAATAAAATGGTTCACTTTCTTCGCCACTATCAAGGAGAGCTATTATCTGACCTGTACCTGCAGAAACACCAGAGTTTAATGTAATATTAGCGAGACCATTTATATCAGTTGTTGCAGTGCCTTTTTCTGGAGTAAAAAATCCATAGTCTGCATCATCGATTTGAAATAGAACACGTGTGTTGCTTAAAGGCACACCTGCATTCAAAACCGTTGCAGTTAACGTAGAAGGCAGTTCTTCATCAGCGAGAGCTAATGTAATAGTTATGGCATCATTCGAGCCATTACTGCTACCTGCCTCACCATCTACTGAAAACCCCTCATCACCGCCACCACATGCTACTAGTGTAGTTAACGTCATTAATAACAGAGTGAAACTAAAGCGTCGAAGTAACTCCATAAAAGGTATTCCTATTGTCTTTTAATTAATTTACATAAATCATATTAACTGATAAATAACAAAAAAGTACAATTTAATCCCTTAAATTTTCCAAAAAAGCTTAAGCATCAAGCAAGTTAAGAAAAAAATTAAATAATCCAAACGCTAAATTTGCAAAACAGTTTTTAATCCTCTTATTTATTGTTAATCTATTAAGCTAATAATATTAATAATGTATTTACACACTATGACAACTCTCCAAAAAAGCAGTTTAACTACCCGAATAGTTATCGGTATGATTTCAGGTATAGCCCTAGGTTCTTTTTTACAGGTGCTAATGCCTAATGGTGACGACTTAGTTTTCAACTTATATTTATTCGAGTTATCACTTCAAAATTTTCTTGTCGATGGCGTACTTGAAATTATTGGCCAAATATTTATGGCTAGCTTACGCATGCTAGTAGTGCCATTAGTTTTTGTATCACTTGTTTGTGGTGTTTGCTCACTTCAAGATACGACCAAGCTCGGCAGAATAGGCGGTAAAGCGATTGGTTTATACCTAATAACAACGGCAATAGCGATTAGTTTTGCTATTTTCGTTGCTATTATCATAGGCCCAGGAGAAGGCGTAGGTATGACAGCTAATACAAGCTTTAGTAGTCGAGAAGCTCCTTCATTTGCTCAAGTCATTATTCAAATGTTTCCAACCAACCCATTTGAAGCGTTTGCACAAGGAAAAATGCTACAAATTATCATTTTCGCCTTACTTTTTGGTATTGCTATTGCTTTATCTGGTAAGGCAGGTGAACGAATAGCGAGTTTATTTGAAGACTTAAGCGAAGTTATAATGCGCTTAGTAGCAATACTAATGAATCTTGCGCCTTACGGTGTATTTGCATTATTAGCGACGTTATTTACTACGGTTTCACTTGAAACCTTTGGTAATTTAATCGTTTATTTCTTAGTTGTATTGTTTGTATTAATTGGTCATGCCGTAATTACTTACCCCTTAATACTCAAACTAATGACAGGCTTAAACCCTATTATTTTCTTAAAGAAAATGCGTGATGCTACTATCTTTGCTTTTTCTACAGCGAGTTCTAACGCGACCATTCCCGTAACTCTAGAAACAGCAACAAAAAAGATGGGAGTGAAGAATTCAATTGCTTCATTTACAGTACCTTTAGGTGCAACTATTAATATGGACGGTACAGCAATTATGCAAGGTGTTGCTACTGTATTTATTGCACAAGTATTTAGTCAAGATTTGACCTTAGCAGATTATGTAACTGTAGTATTAACAGCAACACTTGCCTCTATTGGTACTGCTGGTGTTCCTGGTGTAGGTTTAATTATGTTAGCTATGGTACTAGAACAAGTCGGTCTACCGGTTGAAGGTATTGCTTTAATTATTGGTGTTGATCGCCTATTAGATATGACGAGAACAGCGGTTAATGTCACTGGGGATAGCATGGTAAGTATTATTGTCGCAAAATCAGAAGGACAATTTGATAATGATATGTATTTGGATGAAAAGGCTGGCAGTAAGATTGAAGATATCGATTTCCATCATTTGAAAGACTAAGTCTTAGCAGTTTTAAGTAAGCTGCATACTTTACTACACTATAAATACCTTCTATATGCTATTATCAGCAGCAATATAGAAGGTTATATAGTGGGTATTTTAAACGACCTAAACAAATATGATTTAAGTAAACATAAATTAGATAAACCTTAGCAAGCCTTTCTAAGGTTTATCATTTATTTTTAGCCAGGAAAGATACGGTTTTTCTGCATTAACTTACCTAATATACCGTCAACAGAAAGTGACGCGGCTTTAGAAAACTTTTCTGCTAAACCTTTCTTAACTTCATACTTAATTGCAACAATTTTATGACTTTTACTTAAGTTTTGTAAATAATCATCACTTGTCTGAATACTATCAACTAAACCTAACGCTAATGCCGTTGTACCAAACCAATGTTCACCCGTGGCAACTTTAGCTAAATCTAAACTTGGCCTGTGTGCGCTAACAAAATCTTTAAACAGTACATGAGTTTCTTCAAGCTCTTCAATAAATTTTTCCTTACCTTTTTCGGTATTTTCACCAAACATTGTAACGGTACGCTTAAATTCACCCGCAGTGAATTGTTCAAAATCAATATCATTTTTCTTTAATAACTTATTAAAATTAGGTAATTGAGCAATAACCCCAATAGAGCCAAGAATAGCAAAAGGTGCTGCAATGATATTATTTGCAACACAAGCCATCATATAACCACCCGACGCAGCGACTTTATCAACAGACACTGTTAAAGGTATTTCATGTTGGCGAATTCGGTCTAACTGTGATGAGGCTAAACCATAGCCATGAACCATTCCGCCGCCACTTTCTAATCGAACAAAAACTTCATCATCTTTCGTAGCTACAGACAAAATAGCAGAAACTTCCTCACGTAAAGAGCTGACTTCTTTAGCGTCTATGCTGCCTTTAAAGTCAAGCACAAACACTTTGGGCTTACTCTTAGTTTCAGTTTCATCATCTGATTTTTCCTTTTGCTTAGCTAATGCTTTATCAGCCTTAGCTTTTTCTTTTGCTAATTTTTTATCCTTTTTTTCTTTCTGTTTTAACTCTTCGTCATTTAATAAAGCATGAACAATTTCCTGTTCAACTTCTTCAAATTGTTCAGACAAGTCGGTAATTTCTAACTCACCCTTTTTATGTTTATGCTTAATAGCTGAAGCTGTAGCTAACACAACAATAGCAACAACAGCGATGACAAAAGTTATTGTTTTAGCTAAAAACAAACCATATTCGTATAAAAATTCCAAGCTTATCTCCTGAGCGTTTTACGCTATTTTAAATTTTTCAAATCAAGGTGTTATATGGGGATAAAAAAAATAAAAAAAAGCCCTTAGTCTTGACCAAGAGCTATATTTCAAATCACATACCTAATTAGAACTAATATTTATTTCACTAATAATATTCGCACTAATATCTTCTTCGCTAAACAGTAATGGTCTTAAAGCTGTGGTTTCTGAATATAACCTATTCTGATCATCGACATGTACAGAGTCAGTATTTGATGACTGAGAATAGCTAAGTAACCCACGAGCACTTGGCCCATTATCTGTAAAATTAACAACAAACATCCAGCTTGAACCATAATTTATATGATACCCTTCTGTTGTTAACCCTGAAGGGAGCGGCTGTGCTGTTTCTATATCAACAACCGCTGGATATTGATGTATTGGCATTAAGGTATCATCAGATTGAGCTGAAGAAAACACATTAAACCCACCTTCCTGATGCATACTGCCTGCCCATGAAAATTTAGTTCCACTCGCATTACCACTTGCCATCGTTTTCTCGGTAAACTGTATATCACCTATCATTGCACCTAATGTTAAACCTGAGGCTTCGACGTTTTTAATTGCTGCAGCCAGTGACTTTAACGCTGAGCCGTCATTAACTAAGGTATTAGGTGTTGTGCTTGCTAAATCAGGATCAAACGGAACTGAAAATTGACTTGTACTATTAAATTTAAAAGAAAATTCTCTAAATAAGTGTGCACCACTACTCTCTTTATTAAAGCGTTTATCCCAATTAGCCAAAACTGAACAACCAGCAGAAACATCAACAGTAATACCGTTATCTAAGACCACTAATGTATTACCTTGTGCCTGACATTGTGCGACTAAATCATCAACCACTGCTTCTGCTAAATAAGCACGATTATTTAATAGCGCTTCCTCAACTTCTTGAGCGGAAAACTTATTATCCTCACCAGAGCTGTCTGCTAACATTTTCAACCCCATACGAGTCCTTAATGATAGGGGACTAAAATCATCGCCATATAAAATTGAAGCGCCCGATAACGGCGTTGTTGGATTGGTAAACCAATAAGGATCATTGGAGTTTTGGACATAGTCGGTATTTAACAGTTGTGGTGCTTGCTCATAACTATTCAATCCATTAGGTTCAAACAATGCAGTATTGCCGGGAAGAATATCAAAACCAACCGATTGACGTGTTCCTACTAATACAGGGTCTGTTCGCATTAAATCAAGGGCGGTATCATTTAAATTTAATACACGGGATTTATCTATATAAAAAGCATTTCCCTGATCATCTGCATACATAGTATTCACCCAAGGAATACCATCAAAATCTTTAAACGCCTGTTGAAACTCGTCAAGGTTAGTCGCTAAATTCATGGCTAACCAATGATCAATCATATCAGTATTTTCTTTAGCAGCATCTCGTAACGTAAAAGCATTACTCTCTGTCCACTCCATACCATTATTTGGCGGCGTCTCAATAATTAAACCATGATGTGAGTAATAGTAATCTTTAGATAAAATGACCGACTGCCCACCGCCAGCGGCTACTTCAACAAAGTAAGTTTTCTTTTCTATATCACGACTTTCGCCATCCATATTATATTGTTGCTTATCGTCACCTTCTAAGCTTAATTGATAAACAACAAACCGACGTGACTTAGAAACAGTATGTGTCCACCCTAAATTTTGGTTAAAGCCAATATTTTGAATAGGAAAGCCTTGCAGAGCGCCGCCCATAACATCCATAACGCCAGGAATAGTAATATGTGATTGATAGAATCGTAAGTGACCTGTGTGTGGAAAATGTGGATTAGCCAGAAGTATACCTTTGCCATTTTCTGTTTTATCTTTGCCTATTCCCCAACCATTCGATCCTAAATCTCCCAAATCTATATTTGTATTACCAAATGTAGAGGATACCGATGCAACATTAGCAATGATTTCATTTGCATAGCCAATTGACGATTGTTCAGATGCACCTTTTGTTCTAGCACCAACATAAGGTAGATATTCAGTTGCACTATTTGGATTCGCTAAAAAGGCAAGTTGCATAAACGTTGAGTTAGCGCCACTCGCATATTGAGAAGTTGCAAATAAATAAGCGGTTAAGTCTATCGGTGTAATAGCTGTCACCCAAGATGCTCCTGCACAAAAAGGCGCTAAATTCTCATTCCCCGTTTCTTCTATATATTTATTGTAACCGGCCACATACCCCTCAATTGTTGCACGGGTATTTTCTGACAAGCTTGGGTATAATTCTTTTGCTGAGTTCATTACACCTAATGCATGATGGCCAAAGTCAGAAATAATATTACCAGAATCACCTGAGCCTAAAACTTTATCAGGACCAAAATATTTAGCACGTTCACTACGTACTTTCAGTATTTGATCTGCCAAAATACAAGCATTATCTTGTGCATAAGCGTAACCCGAACCGAAAGCAACACTTTGTAAATTATCACCTGTGATATGAGGTACGCCATAGCTAGTGCGCCGTATATTAGCGCTTAGTGTTCCATCTTCATCAAAAGCCACCAAACTTGGAGACACTACAGGTGGCTCTACCGGTGCTGGCAACTCAGTGTTTTTATCATTATCACTGCCACAGGCGCTTAAGCCAAAGAGTATAGCCAAACTTAAGAAACATCCGTTTTTATTAATCATTTTATATCCCCGATTATTTATTATTGTCACACTAAGACTAACATTAATAAAAACAAAATCATCAGAGGATTAAGGTTAAATAACTATCAAACTTAATACTTTAATTACTATTTAGCATATGACTATCCAATTTTATACATGCTCTTTTTAAGTAAAAAAAAGCCTTTAGTTGTAAAACTAAAGGCTTTTGACAATTTAATGTCCCATTCTGATATGTATTAGCAGTTATTTAACAACAGCATCATTTTGCACTGAAATAAGATGTCCGTTACTACTAAAGAAATTAGCCACTTGGCTTTGCATCTCTGTGGTGGCTGCACTAGTCATAGCTGCATCAGGGGCCTCACCTCTTGATCCTGGTGTAGGATCTAAGATCGAACCATGATGACCAAATAAGTAACGTACAGCACCAGATATTGATGAGTCTGCATCCTGAGTTGTTTCCGAAACACCTGGTAAGCCTAATAAAGCAATAGCACCTTCGGTACCAGCGAAAGGAGCTGTTGATACAGTATTAGGAATAACTTGGTCGCTTAAATTGTCACTACCATTACCAACAACTTCAATTAAGTGTGTTGGCGTATCGGTAGCAACCATCATAGCGGCATAGTTAGCTGGATCACCAGCATCAACCACTGTCTGTGCAGCAAAAGCAAATTGCGTAAAAGTACCATTTAATTCGGCTTGTTGCTCAGACGTAAGTAAGGCATAAAAGGCTCTGTAATAACCAACTAACTCAGTCTCTGAAGGTGCTGTTTCACTCAGGTGAGCCTGTGCAACATAACCTTGGAACGCTTCTGATGCTGAATAAGCTAAGTTTGATTTAATTACGTCCCCAAAAGCGCCTGACTCCATTAAGAAGTTAGCTACCATGATACCTGGCATTGCAAGGCTATTTGTTTGAACAGCAAATAATGGATCAACTTGTGGATCAAGAGAAGTATTCGCTAATGCGATAAAATTCATCCCCGTAATTGCACCTAAAGAATGACCTAGGAAATGTACATTAGAGCTATCAATATTAATTGAATTACCTTCTGTATGAGTCCCACCCAAAAAATTCAAACCTAATCGTAAGCCCATTAAGTCAGAGGTTGATTGGCGTAAGTTATCGCGGGTAGTCAATAAACTAGCTAAGTTCATATAATGTGTAGCAGATACCGTTGAAGCATTGATATCGTCTACACCATCAGGTGTTCCTGCAGGTCCAGTTATATCAAATCCTCGACTACCATGTAATGGATGATCGATAGCTACAGTTGAAAAACCATAAACTGAAAGAAGACCAGTAACTGCTAGCATATCTTCTTTTTTAGAAGTTATACCATGTTGCAGAATAACCACTGGCCAACCATTTTCAGGCTCAGCTAAATTAGCTGGTAAACCTAAGCCTTCTCGAACCGCATTAGCAACATTTACATCTGGCGTTGTCATTTGTACAACAAGCGACATCTCTGTATTAGCTTTAGGTACTGGACTATATTTAGTTAGGTTACGTTCTGTATCAATACCTAAATCACGAAGCCCTGGCGCTGCCAACCCTTGAGCTTGAGAAATAGCCATACAAGTTCCATCTGATACACTCGTCGCATCAGCAGGAATTACTTCAGGGTTACTTACTGCAAGACCAGCTAACATAGCGCCAGAGTCACATAAAGACTTCCACCAATCATTAATAGGTGCCATTGGGTTTTCAGCTGAAGGAATACCTAAATAATAAGGTAGTGTAATATTACCTTGCATAAAATTAGCAGCTGAATATAAAGGCACTAGAGTGTCAGGTATTTTTCCTACTAATATATCAGCAACTGTCATACCAGTATCTTGTACGCCGATAGTAGGTACTCCTTGCATCGCATTCGCGACCATAGCTGGAACATTATTAGCCATTAACGCTTTAGTTGTAGAAAGTACATCAACTGTCGACTGCGTAGTAAATGCCATGGTATAGATAAGTGAATCTTTATCAGCACCTGCCGCAACAACTGCAGCTTCGTAGCTATTAATAACGGCCTGTAAACCTTTTTGTGCATCAGTAGCTAGTGGGTGAGTGGTAATATTTTGACGAACTGATTCATAGGTTGTAGAGCCTGAAATAGCCTTACCATTATTATCTTGTAGATTGTTTGTTAATGCTAACACATAGCCTGTTTTAGCTTTAAAAGGCTTTAACGGGATAACAGCAACACTATTGCCTGATGCCTGAGTAATAAAATCAATACCAAAAGTTAATTCACCAACAACGGTACAAGCAGCACCACGAGGAACTTCTTCACACCCAGTATCACCTCCCATTAAGGTTTCATATATTTTTACAGATGCAGCGCTAAAAGCAGAGTTGCTATCAAGTGATGTACCTTCAGGAAAATCAATAGCAAGTACAAATGGGTTCGTTGTCGACCAACCATCTAAAGTGCTTAAAGCAAAAAATGGATCTGAAGAATCAGTAGGATCACTCACAGGTAGATTTAATGAGCCATCTTGACTACCTTGAAATAGTAAATCATTAGGTACTGATAAAACGCCTCCTGCAGGGTCAAAGACAATTCTTGCCGGTGCCACAATAGGTGCACCATTTTCAACCGCATCTTGTTTTACATCTTCAACGGTTTCACTATCACAGCCACTTAAACCAAGTGCGCTGATTATAGCTAAACTAAGAACTAATTTTTTCATTTTTATCTCCCCAATGCTTATTTTATTTCTATTATTTTTTAATAAGTATATGCTATTTGTTATAGTCGTTTACCTCAGATTACAAAGTAAACGTCAAATTAACTAATTAGACCAGTTAATAAACTTAACGCAAGCGCTGACAATGTGCCAGTTGTTTTTCTATTTTAATTGATTTATTTCTCGTTATTAGAAATAAACCTAAGTAAAATGCCTATTATACAAATTAAAAGTCATTAATACCTAAACTCGGATAAGAAATGTTTGAATATACTATTATAGATAAAAGTTTAGAAAATAAAATAATACTCATCACCGGTGCAGGTGCAGGTATAGGTAAAGAGGCAGCAATAACTTACGCGAAACTCGGTGCTACAGTTATTTTACTTGGAAAAACAGTAAGTAAACTTGAAGCAGTTTATGATGAAATAATCGCATTGGGCTTAGCTGAACCAGCAATTATTCCGTTAGATTTAAAAGGAGCAACTAAGCAAAACTATATTGATATGGCAGCGACAATTGCCAATCAATTCGGTCGATTAGACGGCGCATTACTGAATGCTTCTATATTGGGAGAGTTAACACCTTTTACTCAAATACATGAGCAGATATTTAACGATGTGATGAAAGTCAATGTCAATGCTCAATACCTATTAGCACAAGCATTAATTCCAACGTTAAAGCTAGCACCCACCGCCTCGTTAATATTTACTTCTTCAGGCGTTGGCAACCAAGGTCGCGCATACTGGGGTGCATACAGCATATCTAAATTTGCTACCGAAGGGATGATGCAAGTAATTGCCGATGAGTATGAGAATTCAACTTTACGCACCAATGCAATTAACCCTGGAGCGACAAATACGGGAATGCGCACTAGCGCTTACCCCGCAGAAGATAAAGACAAATTAGCAACAGCAAAGGATATTATGCCGCTTTATGTTTATTTGATGTCAGATGACAGTATTGCGGTGAATGGAAAAACCATAAAAGCACAATAAACTAATTAAATCACAACTATTGTCTAGGAAAGTATTCTGATGAATACTTTCCTTAAACTAATCAGTTACAAATTACCTTAACTCTCTTCTTAATATTTTACCCACATTAGTTTTAGGTAATTCATCCCTAAATTCTACTAGTTTAGGTACCTTGTAATTGGTTAAATTTTCACGACAGTGCTTAATTATTGTTGCTTCATCTAAACCTTTTTGCTTAGCCACAACAAATATTTTTACCATTTCACCGCTAGCTTCATTAGGTATTCCGATAGCCGCAGCTTCAGCAACTCCTTCATGCATCATTACTACTTCTTCAATTTCATTAGGGAAAACATTAAAACCAGAAACAATAATCATATCTTTCTTACGATCGACTATTTTAAAATAACCATGCTCATCCATATAAGCAATATCACCTGTTGCTAACCAGCCATCTTTTAAAATTTCAGCTGTTGCCTCATCACGATTATAATACCCCTTCATCACCTGAGGTCCTTTTACCCACATTTCGCCGGCTTCTCCTAAGGCAGCTTCACTACCATCATCTAACATAATTTTAATATCAGTTGATGGTGCCGGCAAACCTATGGTGCCATTATAATGTTCTTGGTTATAAGGACTTAGGGACACCATTGGCGCACATTCTGTTAAACCATAACCTTCTAACAGTCGAGAGCCTGTCACTTTTTCCCAACGTTCAGCCACAGGCCTTTGAACAGCCATACCGCCACCCAAAGACATTTTAAGAGTTGAAAAGTCGATATCTTTAAAGCCTGGTGTATTTAATAAACCATTAAACAATGTATTCACGCCAGTTATTGCAGAGAACGGATATTTACCTAACTCTTTAATAAACGCAGGCATATCTCGTGGATTAGTAATAAGTAGATTCGTGCCGCCTAAGGTGATAAAAGTTAAGCAATTCGCTGTCAATGCGAAGATATGATATAGCGGCAACGCAGTTACAACTAATTCTTTTCCTTCTTCAAGCAGCGGCTTTATTGCGGCTTTAGCTTGCTCTAAATTAGCAACCATATTGCGATGCGTTAACATAGCACCTTTTGATAAGCCAGTTGTTCCACCGGTATATTGCAGAAAAGCCAAATCATCACCGCAAAGCTCAACAGGAGTAAAGTCTAATTTTCTCCCTTTAGCTAAAGTAGTATTAAAAGGTACCGCATGAGGTAAGTTAAAAGCAGGCACCATTTTTTTAACATACTTTACAACCGCATTAACAACCTTACCTTTTACAAAACCAAGGCGATCACCTAAAGATGTCATAATGACATGTTTAACCGGCGTTTTATCTATAATATGTTCAAGTGTTTGTGCAAAATTTTCAATAATTAACATTGCTTTAGAATCAGAGTCTTTAAGCTGATGCTCTAATTCACGTGCTGTGTACAAAGGATTGACATTAACTACTGTTAAACCGGCCAGTAGTGCACCAAATAAAGCAATCGGGTACTGCAAAGTGTTAGGCACCATAATGGCAAATTTATCACCTTTAACCAGCCCAAGATCTCTTTGTAAATAAGCCGCAAAAGCAGTTGCTTGCTCTGCTAATTCAGCATACGTTATTTCTACTCCCATATTAATGAAAGCAGCCTTGTTACTATACTGACTAGTATACTTATTAAACATTGCCACTAATGAAGGATATTTATCTGGATTTATTTCAAACGGGACTCCAGGGGGGTAACTTTTTTCTAGCCAGATTCTTTCCACAATATCTTCCTCATATATTTTTTTAGCAACGACTTAATAGTGTAGCTTATTGTTTGTATATATCACTTCATCAATGGTGAAGCTTTAATTAGCAAACAGTTTTATCAAATTTCAACTGATACTACCAGTTAAATTTAAACACTTGTTTGAATTATTAACAAATTAAGACTAATTGACTATAAAACACTTAATTAATTCAGCAGTTTTCTCTGGATTCTCCATATGAACATGATGTCCACCAATAAGCTTTTCGCTCGAAAAATTGGTAAATAAAGCACCAAAATCTTTCATACCTGAACTCACCATATCTAAGCCATTACTTCCATAAATCAATTTCACTGGACATTGTATATCCCGAATAAGTTGCTGCGCCTGTTGAAGTGTTAATCGATAAGGAGAAGTATTACGTAAACGTGCATCACTTCTCCAACGGTAACCTTGCGCTTCTTTAATTATACCACGTTCAACAATTAGTTTGGCGTGTTCGTATTTCAGATCAGACACATTAGCACGTGCATGAACAGCTGATTCCATGCTCTCATGATATTTTTTCTTAACACCCGACTTTCTTATCTTTAATGAGCTATCTCTTAGTCTACTTAGCATACCTTTACGTAACTGTTTAGTGGTTTCATCAGCTGCTGAGCTGATGAAACCAATAGAGTCTATTAATGTTAATGATTTAACTTTTTCAGGAAAAGCGGCAGCAAATGCACTGGCTATCATCCCCCCCATTGAGTGGGCGACAATATCGATTTGTTGCCAAGAATTAGTTTCAAATAGCTGTAATAAGTCATAAGTCCAGTCGATAAAGTGATAGTGAGCATCAGCGCTTTTATGGCTTGAGTTGCCATGGCCAGCCCAATCTATAGCAACTATATGTTTATCTGGTAGCTTTTTTTGAAGATAAGGCATGAGCGGCAAAAAACTAGCAGCGTTATCAAGCCAGCCATGCAAACAAAGCACGATATTATTTTCATTATCTTTCTCTCCACACGCTAACCCTTGTATAGTCATAGTTTCAAGTGAATAGCTAACTTCTTTAATAGCGTTAACTGCAAGCATAGAGTCCCCTTATTTTTTTGCTGTTTTATATAAGGAATATAAAGCAAGCAATGCGATTGAAAACCAAATGAATACCCAAATCAATTCAGGAATATAGGTAATGGACGCTAAGGCAGCACCATCTCCTAAATGTCGACCATCAAGCAAGTATGATGGACTAGATAGGCTATTCAATAAAATTAAAAGCCCTATTAGTTGCATTAAGCGCTGAAGATAATAAGTTTTATGTAACTTAATAGTAAGTAAAAATAAACAGGCTAGCACGCCTAAAATAAACCAAGTTAATAAATCTCGTCCCCAAAAAACAATAGAGCTAAGCAATAATAAAAATAATGAAATAGAAAAAATTTGCGCTATTTTTTTATGGGCACTAGCTAATTTATAAATTCCCCACCCCCAAAGCGTTGCGCCTGCATAGCCAGCAAAACTAATAACAAAACTAATCCCCCCTTGCGTAGTACATAACCCTGCACCATTAGTAAATAATTGTATGCGGAGAACTTCCCCCCCTGTTAGCATTGCAGCTATACCATGACTAACTTCATGAAAGTAACTCTCTAACCAGTTAAATGGGATGGAAACCAAGGGTAATTGCTTGATAACAATAGCAACAAATAAAAGAATGAAAAAATGGTATTTAGTCCACAAGCTTGATGAACTAAGCTTGTTATTAGATGAACGAGAAGACATCGGTGCTCGACTTATAAAAATAAAATAGAAGATATACTAACGTATTTGCCTGCCACTAAAATAAAGCAAATTAAATAAAATTGTTAAGCAAATAAGTCAACGCCAAAAATTTTTTGTACCGATTCACGTTGAGCCAAATTATTTACCGATTGATAACTTGCTACAGCCGTTTCATTGTTTGATGAGACTTGATTAGCAAAAGAATGCTTATCATCATTTTTTTGTGTCAGTGATGGTTGTAAGGTTTGGTTCTCTTTAAATAAGGCAATAGCCTGCTCATCAATAACAAAATTAGGTGTCGCTTGTTTATTTGATGATGTTTCCTGCTCTACTTTACTCGGGTCAGCAGAATCCCTCGACTCATTAATCGATGTATTCTGCTTATGACTAATATTAGCAGTAGATAGTTTCCCATACGCAGAGGTAGAGCCTACAGAATTAGGTATATTCATAAATATAATCTAACAAAATATTTATTCATAGGCAATTTATTCAACCATACTTATTGATAAGTATTTATAATCAAAAGCTTATCAATATTTACTTTCCTGGTAATTTTTTCCAAGAAACCGTGTCGCGAACATAAACAGGTTGAGCATCTTCGGCCTTAACGCCTTCACCTTGTTCGAGTATAGCTTTACCTATAACAAGCATTGCTTCCGCACTAGGAAACAAGACATCAGGTGTACCTTGATTACTTTTTAATGCGGTTAACTCTTCTTTATAAGCATCCCAACCAGTACCAACACCATAAATAGGTTCAGTAACTATACCCGCTAAACGCGTATTCACTGCCTCGGGTGCACTTACCGCTTCACATTGTTTGTCGGCAAGCACTTGCTCTTGCATTATATTATTTTCATCAAGTACAAAGTAAGCGTTATAAACTTCTCCCATGCGTGCATCAATAGTCGAAATCACTTTAGTTTGTTGATGCTTTATAAAAGCTAATTGCGCCATGGCTTGTAAACTTGACACGCCAATAACAGGTAGGTCAGCAGAGAAAGCCAACCCTTGAGCAACTCCAACGCCAATTCGTACACCAGTAAAGCTACCAGGACCACGCCCAAAAACTAAGCCATCACATTGTGATATTGTGATCCCTGCTTCTTTTAATAATTTATCGACCATAGGTAATAATTGTAAACTATGGGATTGTGGACATAACTCATAACAGCTATAAAGCTTACCTTCTACTTGTAAAGCAACTGAGCAAGCTTCCGTTGAAGCATCAATGGCTAAATAATTCACTATTCTCTTACCTTTTAAATTTCTAATTAATACCTTCAAGAAAGGCTATTGCTTTAGTTAAATCTCTGCTTCGTCTCATTTCAGGAAGACTCTTCAAAAAAGTTTGCCCATAAGGACGATTAACTAAACGGTTATCACAGATCACCATAATACCACGATCACTAACATCACGAATAAGTCGACCAACGCCCTGCTTTAAAGCAATAACAGCTTGAGGTAACTGTATCTGTGCAAAGGCATCCCCTCCTTGACGTCTAACATCTTCACAACGCGCTTGTAGTAAAGGATCATCAGGTGAAGCAAAGGGTAACTTATCAATAATAACACAGGTGAGTTTATCACCTCTTACATCAATACCTTCCCAAAAACTGGCTGTAGCAAGTAATACTGCGTTATCTTTTTCTACAAATTGTTCTAATAAAATTCTTTTTGCCATTTGCCCTTGAACTAGCAAAGGGTTATCAATATCAACAGCTAAGATTTCCGCAACTTGGTTCATAACACGATAGCTAGTAAACAACATAAAACAAGCACCTTTACTCGCGATAATGAGCGGTTTAGCTAATTCTGCTAAATGTTGAGCACGGTTTCTATCATTTGCTTCAGGTAAGTAGCGCGGAACGATTAATTGCGATTGCTGCTGATAATTAAACGGACTTTCCAATAATAGTTGACTGGCACCTTGTAAACCTAAATGATTAGCAAAGTGTTCAAAATTATTATCTACAGCTAGTGTTGCCGACGTAAATATCCAACCAGCTCCAGAATCTTTAACATAAGCGTTAAATTTATCCGCAACACTTAGCGGCGTTAAATGAAGTACAACATGTCGCGGAGTTGTTTCGTACCAAAAGCTCATGCCATTAATATCAACATTAGCCATAACATCATATTGCGATAACAAATTAACGGCACGGTCAAAGCAGTTATCAATAGCTTCATTGCGAGATACACACAATTTTATTACTTGATATAAGAAGTCCAAATCAACTTTTAACCGCTCAAATTTTTGTATAAAAGATTGTAACTGATATTTTTCTCGCCAATTTCCCCGTTCAGGATCGTAATTAAATAGCAACCTAAATTCTTGACAAGTTTTTTCTAATTTATCTGCGGCTAATCCTAGTTGCTTCATATCAGTTAATTTACTACGATAAATTTGTGATACATCCGTGCATAAATCAACAAGTTGACGGGTAGAAAATGCTTCGCCAAAGTAATCACTAGCGATATCACCTATTTGATGAGCTTCATCAAAAATGACCACTTGTGCTTTAGGGATTAACTCACCAAAACCAGTGTCTTTAAGTGCCATATCAGCAAAGAATAAATGATGATTAACCACGATTAAATCGGCATCAATAGCCCTTTGTCTCGCTCGAACTAAGTAACATTGTTCATAATCAGGGCAGTCTTTCGCTAAACAATTATCTAACGTACTAGTAATAAAAGGAAATACCGCCGAATCTTCGGTGACATTAATCAATTCACCAATATCACCTGTTTGTGTGCCATTAGCCCATGCTTTTACCTTAACCAAATCATTTAACGTATTAGCATCTAATTGGCCTCGTGTTTCTTGATATTGCGCTAAACGATAACGGCATAAATAGTTAGATCGCCCCTTTAATAAAGCAACCTGAACATTACTCGCCAACGCTTTTTTAACCAGAGGAATATCTTTATGAAATAATTGCTCTTGCAGGTTTTTCGTGCCCGTTGATACAATAATTTTAGTATTAAGTTCATCACCACTTGAAGAAGAATTAACACTTAGAAAGGCAGGGATTAAATAAGCAAAGGTTTTACCTGTACCTGTGCCGGCCTCAACAATCAATGATGATTGTTTTTTGATCGCTATAGCCACTTCCAATGCCATGTCAGTTTGAGCTTGACGAGGTAAAAAACCGTCAATAGCCTTCGCTAATGCACCATTAGAAGAAAATGCTTGGGCAACTGGAGTCATGATGAAATAGCATGAATAGAAATGAATAGAATCATGAATTATACGGAATTATTGCAAAACTTAAAGATAATAACTTTAACAACTGTCAAAACAGAAATAAAAAACAAATAATAATGTTTATGTATTCAAGACCAGCTATATAGTATTTAGCTATTGCATTGACCACAATCTTTTTATCTTCATATGATGTTATATCCCAAGAGGAAAAAATTAACAACGGATAAACTTATTGTTATCACTGGCACACGCTCACCTAAATTACTTTTAAATATAAAGATCTAAATGTTTATTACCATCTTCCGACTCAGTAATAATACTAGTATCACTCTCTACTTTTTTATTCTCAGTTAACTTATGCTTATTATTTTGTTTTTCATCATCTAGCTTTGTATTTTTAACATGACTATCGTTACTGCTTTCATGCGCTCTTTCAGCTGAAGATTCACTCTCTTGTTGTGGATCTTTTTCTTTGTCACTATTGTCGTCAACATGTTTTTCATCAAAATATGTATCATGATTTTCAATGTGATCTAAATCTTCAGTTAATTTACTTGTGTCAGCAGTTTTTGATGGCCCCTTAACCTTATTATTTGTCGGTTTAATAGGAACTTGCACTACACGTGTTAACGCTGTGGTAAAAATATCCATAACCATCCCGTATCGTACCGTTGTTTCTTCAATAGAATTATAATAACAATCGTGATAACTCTTTATCGTCAAGTTAAACAAAAACTTTAGCTAAGACAACGATTATCGGCCCTAAGACGCGTTAATTATAACTAAAAGAGAGGTTTTATGATAATGGTTATTGGATATGAGTAATCTAGAATAACATAGAGAGGATAGTAAAAAACGAGTAATTACTACCCTCTCAATTATTAAGCTAATTACATTGAGTAACGTATACCAAACATTACTCGACGCTCTAATTGCTCTAAACTAATAGGCAGTAAAAGGTTATTAGATTGCATTTTTGTAACCGTTTCTTCCGTTATGTTTAATACATCAAACTGAATCGAAAAATTTTCAGAAAGGTTGTAGTTTGCAGATAAATCTAACTGACCATAAGCATCTTGATATTTAGCTTCTGGAAAGTAATCTACATATTCACTTCGCCACGCATAAGACAATCTTGCATCAAAAGTTGAATTATCATAGTAAACAATGGCGTTATAACTATTTTTAGATAATCCAGGCAAGGTTGTACTACGAATATCAGTTTCATCAGCAAATGAAGCGGCACTGTCGGTATAAGTAAAGTTCACTATAGTACCGAAATTACTCAAACTTTCTGAGATGAAAGTAAAAGGACTTTGAAAACTGACTTCTATACCTTGTACTGATGCATCAGTACCATTTTGTGGCTGAGTAAAATCAATTGGACCAGTAATTAATTCATTTGATATTTGATGACGATAAGTTGTCACTTCAGTAGAAACAGAGTTCTCAACTAACGAATCAATCTTTTTATAAAAAAATGCGGCGGCTAAAAGTGATTCTGGAGCAAAATACCACTCTGCACCAAAATCAATATTGTTAGATGTATAAGGTAATAAGTTTACATTACCTTTGTTACCTTCTAAGCGAGATGCATCAATCGTTGTTGATGGAGACAAACTTGCTAATGGCGGGCGAGTCATTGTTCTTGAATAAGCAGTACGAAGAAGTACATCTTCACCTAATTCATAGCTTAAATTAAAGCTAGGTAGAAACTCAGTATAGTCACTTTTATAAGTAACCGGCTCTATTATACCATTTTGAAACAGTGACCCAGTAGACTCTATTTCTGTACTAATATATCGTAATCCAATATTAAAATTAGCATTATCAGTGACAAAATTAGCTTGAATGTAAGCAGCCAAAGTTTGCTCAGTTATCCCATAAGTTCCTGTAGCACTTGCTTCGGCTTGGTAACTATTATTTTCTACGTCATCACCGTGCTTTCCTTGCATATAGGTTGCCTGCATTAAATCGTGATCAACATATAATAATGAACTTGGGCCATTTATGCTATCAACGCTGTAATCTCGATTACTACCTAAAACACTGGCTAACGTCATACCAGCACCCGAAAGTAGATCATCCTGCCCTTGCGCTGGACCATCACCCCAAAAGTCATTCCAGGCACTTTGATTATTTGCATAATGCTCTGGATTCATATGTTGAACTGCACTCTCCCCCATCTGCCAAAAATCATAATCACGAGTTTTTTCTCTATCGCTCGCTGAAAAACCATAATCAATGCTCACTAAATTCTCTAAATCCAATACTTGTTCAAAATCAACTTTTGCAACTAATTCTTCATCTTCATTTTTACGATCTTTACTGAAGGCGACATTGAATAAAAAGTTTTCAGCATTGTTTTGATCTGCATAATATTCAGCAGAACTACCCACTGGGTAAAACTCATAACCGGCGCCAGCTCTTTGTATTTGTGTGGCTATTCGATTATAAAAAGAATAAAGATAGGTTTCTTCATCACCTGTACGTTTGGTATAACCAATTAAGGGTTTAATTGTTAATGAGTCACTCACATTCCAATCAGCGCTTAGTACATGAGAAGCAAAGGTTTCTTCACGATCAATATTCTGTGTTCCTACTCGATTTCTTGCACGAGGAAAAGCGGCATTGATAATATACTCATTACCCGCAATATTCTGAAGTTCAGCGGTTTCAGGCTCTCCCCCAATATCCCATTCTAAGGTAACATCTATGCGGTTGTATTCTCGCAAGGTATCAGAGGAAACATAAATGTTATCAAAAGTGAATTGTAGGTTTTCAGATGCATTATATTGAAGTGTTAAAGTGGTCCCTAACGATTCACGGTTAATATCATTACGTAAATATCGAGGATCATCAGGGATAAAAGCATGGCCATAATTTGGCGCCTCATGCACATCTCCCCCTGTTGCGCGGTAAGTAATATTTGGATCTAAAGTCGCATATTTCCATGTACCACTCTCATTTACTACCGTATCAACCTCAGAATATGCAACAGATGCAGCTATCCCAAAAACATCATCAAAATTATTGCTAAAAAACATCGATGCTCTAGGGGTTGTTTCTTCAGATAAACTACCATAACTCCCCTGAACGGAGGTGCTAAATTTAGGATCATTGGCGTCATAAGTAAACGGTTTTGGTGTTTCCAGATTAACAACACCAGCCAGTCCGCCTTCTGTTTGTTTGGCTGAGGCTGTTTTATGTATTGTAACTTGATTAAATAATTCTGAGGCGAGTAAACTAAAATCAAATTCTCGACCGCCTTCAGCATCCAGTTGTCCGCTAAAGCCAGATGAAGTAGAAGAGACCCCATTAATTTGTACCATGGTAAACTCTGGGCCTAAACCACGTAAATTGATGGTTGAGCCTACACCAAATTCACGTTCAATAGTGACACCTGGTATCCGTTGCAGTGATTCAGAAATATTATTATCTGGAAATTTACCCAAATCTTCAGCACTGATTGTATCAACAATACCGGTATTAAGCCGTTTATCGCCAAGTGAACGATTTAAGCTTCCTCTTACACCTTTTACTTCAATTCTCTCGATATCAGCCGCTTTTGTAACTTTTTTTATGTTGTTATCAATTGCTTTATTCTCGACTTCTTCTGCTGTTGATGTTGCAGAAAACAACATAGTAAATATAGTCGCTAGCATTGTTTTTTGAGTATTCATTTGTTCATTCCCAAAGCTTTTGTTGTAATTGATATTCGGGGACAGTGGCTTTATCAAAAAAGCTTTCTTATCTGAAAGTTCACCTTCAAGGTCACTATTTTGCAACAAGACACTCAGTGCTTCTTGAACAGAATATTGACCTTGAACTAAACTACCCGTTTTATTTTTAACAAGGTCATAAGGGAATAGAAATGATATCTTGGCGACATCTGATAAATCATTAAGGGATTGGCTTAATGGTTGAATTGGAATATTAAATTCATATTTATCATTTATTATATTATTTTCTTTTGCTTCTACATAAATAGTATAAAAGGCAAAAGTTAATAAATTAATAACTATTAACACCTTACTAACTTGTCGTTTAATAAGACGCATCAAAAATAGAAATCTACTATTCACTAAGATCATTTATTTTTCTTTTACTCGTAATTGGACATGTTTATCATTCAGTTTATTAACACTAATACCAAACCCAGACTCTAAAACATAAAATAAAGTATCAGTTTCACCTATTTGAAATTGTCCACCAATTCGCATGGACTTTAATTTAGGATCAAGTACATCAATTTGCACCTGTGTATGCCGAGTTATCTCTTTAATAACTTCTTCCAAAGATTCGCCAGCAAAAACTAACTTGCCTTTTTTCCACGAAAGAAAACGACTCACTTCACTCGTATCCAATTCATCAATATCACTAACAATATTACTCTGGGTTGGAATACTAATACGCTGACCCGCAGATAAGTTACCTAGTATTTTTTTTACTTTTACAGGTTGAGCCACGGTCTGTAGTAGAGGAGTAGTTGAGTTATTGCTACTTTTTGGCTTTTCAAAGTTCCCTTCTATTTTCAATGCCTGATAATCATCCGGAATAACAACTAATGTATTATCAACTATCGCTAACTCTACTGTTCCCTCACTCACTAAGACTTCTATAGCACCCATCACTTTATGAACAGTAAATGCTGTGCCTGTAGCTCGAACTAATCGGTTATCAGCATATACTTCAAAAGGCCTCGTTTTATCTTTAGCTACTTCAAAATGTGCCTCACCTTCAAGTAAGTTAATACGTCGATATTCACCTGTATAATTTACCTGAACTCTAGTACTACTATTTAACCAGATAATAGAACCATCAGGCATAACCCTGCTCAAGTTTTCACCAACCCCTGTATCAAAAATTAAGCCTTCACCTTTCATTGTTGATGCATTATGAGTCAATAAAAACCAAGTAAATAAGCAAATCAACAATGGGCTAACAAAGGCAACTCTAAACAATTGATTTCTTTTTTTTATGCAAGTTGATAGAAAAACGTATATGACTAGTAAAGGATAAAGTAAGCCTCTCAACATTATTAAAAACAATGAAGGTTTATGTATTTCTTGAGGTAACATAACCGACGACAATAAATCCATTTCCCCCCAGCTATTTACCATACTTTCTAAACATTCACGATGTACGCTACTTGTTCGTATCCAAGCATTAAGCTCCTCTATTTGCGCTTTCGAGAGTTCAGGTGTATCTTCGAGTAACAGAACCCATTGTGCCGCTTCTTGATTAATAATAACTTTATTGGTAAATCCTTTAACATTAGTACTCATAATTTTCTCCCTGTTTTAGCAGGAACTTTAGACCTTTCCATTGTTGAATCTTCGTTGTGTTCATTATTATACTTCGTTACAGCCTCATTGTAGGCACACATTCCTTTAGTGATATAATTACTTACTGTAATAGTAGAAATATTCATACGTTTGGCAATGTCTTTTGTAGAAAGACCATAAACTTTCCTCATCACGACAGCTTGTCGACATTTATTCGGTAAACTTGCTATAGCTTCACACATTACTCCCAATTTTTCTTGTGCAATTACATTACTTTCCAAACTTTCTAAATCCAAATTAACATCAACTAAATCAATATCTTCAACGTATTCATTTAATTGTGTAGATGCTTTTCTAAAATCCGAAACGATTAAGTTTTTAGCGACACGAAACATAAATGATTTAGGCTTTAAGACTTCATTTTTTAATGAAGACTTATATGTACGTAGGAATGTCTCCTGGCAGACATCATCAACATCTTGTGAGTTAACGACATAGCTAGAAATAAAATATTTCAATGATGATTTATAACGTTTAAAAGCACTCAGCACGCCTTCCTCTGATTTATTCAGACCTTTATTACTATTATTTTTTGAATTCAAAATACTTCCAAATTTATCATAATACAGATGAACACTAGTTAAGAGGTGATCCTCCTATATGTAAGATGTAAAAATACAATAAAATGATCCCCAGTAATATGACGTATTACTTAATAAAATCTACTATAACTATTTAAAAAAAATTAAACCTCGTGATAAAATAAACTACAGCTATTCGTATCGATAAGATTAAGAGAATACACCATAGAACAAATAACAATAAAAAATAGTCATTTATTCCTTGAAGCTGAATTCGTTTATCAGTATTCTAGTTACACAGCTAAATCAGACACTCATTAACCTTAAGTTAAAAAATTATGACGACTAACCTGAACAACCGACATCACCATCATATGGAACTGCCCGTTCAGGTATTTTATTATTTATTTTAAATAAAAAAAGACCGCGATGGGCAATGGCTTTTTCGCGGATTAAAACTTAAGTATTATATTTATGAACCCCCGAAGAGCCTTAAATCTTTCGGGGGTTTTTCGCATTTTATGCCCCTGAAAATTGTATATACAAATTTTTAGCATTAAAAACTTATAATTAGGAATCGAACAAATGACATCATCAGAGCCACGTTTACGTATAGCAATGCAAAAATCAGGACGACTTAGTGACGATACTCAAGCACTATTAAAGCGTTGTGGATTAAAACTTAATGTTACTGACCGCCGTTTATTGGCACATGTTAGTAATATGCCTATCGACATTATGCGCGTACGTAGTAGTGATATTCCAGGTCTAGTAATGGATGGCGTATGTGACTTAGGTATTGTTGGTGATAATACGCTTGAAGAAGAAGAATTATCACGTGCACTTATTGGTAGCAAAAACAATTATATTAAAACCACAGCATTAAACTTTGGTGGCTGTCGCTTTTCAATCGCCATGCCTGAAGAATTCGAATATACAGGATTACAATGTTTAAACGGTTTACGTTTTGCAACCACTTACCCGCAATTATTAAGACGCTTTGCTAAAGAAAATGACATTAATGTTGAATTTTGTTTATTAAAGGGCTCTGTTGAAGTAGCACCAAGAGTTGGTTTAGCCGACGGTATATGTGATTTAGTGTCAACCGGTGCCACTCTTGAAGCAAATGGTTTAAAAGAAGTTGCTGAAGTATTTCGCTCTAAAGCTTCATTAATTCAACGTTCAGAATCTTTAGGTGATGAAAAACAAGCTATCCTAGATACACTACTTCCGCGTATTCAAGGCGTGATGAAAGCAAAAGAAAGTAAATACATTATGTTACACGCACCTAAAGATAAAATTAGTGAAGTAAGTGCATTAATGCCAGGTAAAGAAACACCAACTATTTTACCTTTAGCAGGACGTGATGACATAGTAGCCGTACATGTTGTGGCAACTGAAACTTTCTTCTGGGAAACTATGGAACAACTAAAAGCGCTAGGTTGTAACTCCATACTTGTTATGCCAATTGAAAAAATGATGGGCTAAATTCATTAAGTTATTGATTGGTTTGTTCAAGCTCGACATAAAAGTACTTACTTGGCTAGCGTCAACCTAGTACTTTCCGTTTCCTCTTGTACCAGCTATTTTCGCGTTAAAATAATTTATATAACCTATATATAGACATAGAGAATATTATGAATACCCAAATAATCGACTGGCAAACAATATCACCTCAGCAAAGAAAAGACGCGCTTGCTCGTCCTGCTATTGCTGATAATGCGCTTTTATCGACTCAAGTTGCTAACATCTTATCTAGAGTACAAAACCAAGGTGATAAGGCGCTATTTTCTTTAACCGAGCAATTTGATGGCATTGCCTTATCAACGTTATCAGTAACAGCTGAGCAAGTAGCACAAGCTAAGTTAGCATTAACTGACAAACGCCTTAAAGCCATTAACACCGCATACGAACAAATAAAAAGTTTTCACAGTGCGCAAACGCCAAAAGATATTTTTGTAGAAACTTGCCCAGGTGTTCGTTGTACACTAAAAACCGAATCAATTGAAAGTGTTGGTTTGTATATTCCCGCTGGCAGTGCTCCGCTTCCATCAACTGTTTTAATGCTTGGTGTACCTGCTCAACTAGCAGGCTGCAAACGTACAGTGTTAGTTTGTCCTCCAGATAAAAATGGCAAATTAGCGAATGAAATATTAGTGGCCGCTTCACTTTGTGAAATCACTGAAATTTACACTGTAGGTGGTGCGCAAGCTATTGCTGCTTTAGCCTATGGCACAGAAAGCATTCCAGCCGTTAATAAAGTATTCGGGCCTGGAAATCGTTATGTTACCGAAGCGAAAAAACAGCTCTCTCAACAAGTCGCTGGCTTTGCTATTGATATGCCCGCGGGCCCTTCTGAAGTATTAGTTATTGGTGATGCGCAAGCTAACCCTGCTTTTATTGCTGCTGATTTACTATCTCAAGCTGAACATGGTGCCGATAGCCAAGTTATATTTTTAACCGATAGTGAACAACTGCTCAGTAAAGTTTCAGATGAACTTGATAAACAAGTACAATTATTATCAAGAAAAGATATCGCGCTACAAGCTTTAAAGCAATCAAGATTAATTTTAACTAAAGATTTATCGCAGGCAGTTGAAGTATCAAACCTTTATGGTCCTGAACATTTAATTGTACAAACAGAAGATCCTCAACCTTTATTAACAAATTTACGTAATGCCGGCTCGATTTTTGTGGGTGCTTATACGCCAGAATCTGCAGGTGATTATGCCAGTGGAACCAACCATGTTCTACCAACCTATGGTTATTCAAAAGTTATTTCAAGTTTATCATTAGCTGATTTTTCTCGCCGCTACACGGTACAAGAAATTAGTAAAACAGGTTTACAAAATCTTGCAGAGTGTATTATCGAACTAACCGATGCAGAAGGGTTAGACGCTCACCAAAGAGCCGTCACTATTCGCTTAGAAGAAGGTGAATAACATGACAATAGCGAACAAGTTAGCACGGGCAGAGCTCGTTGATATGGTGCCTTATCAGTCTGCTCGCCGGCTTTTTGCCAGTGGTGATTTATCGAATAACACAAATGCTAGCGCGAACAAGAAAATATGGCTTAATGCCAACGAAGCTCCAGGAAATGGCGAATATCAAGTCACAAGTGAAAATATTAATCGTTACCCTGACTTTCAGCCCGATAACCTATTAAATGCTTATAGCAATTATTGTGGCCTTGAGCGTTCACAAATACTAGCTACACGTGGTGCAGATGAAGGTATCGAGCTTATCATTCGCAGTTTTTGTCGTGCTTATCAAGACAGCATATTAATTTGCCCTCCTACTTATGGCATGTATGCAATTAGCGCTGAAAATCATGGTGCAGGCATAGTTAAAGTACCACTAAAAAACAACATTCTTGATCTTGAAAGTATGAAGTCGCAAGTAGGTAAAGTTAAAGTTGTCTTTTTATGTTCTCCTGGAAACCCGACCGGCAATTTATTACCCAAAGAACAAATAGTTCAAGCGATTGAATTATTTAAAGATACTGCAATAGTTGTACTAGATGAAGCCTATATCGAATTTTCTCCAGAACAAACAAGTACTACGCTACTTGCGCAATACGAGAATGTTATTGTACTAAGAACCTTATCAAAAGCGTTTGCTCTAGCTGGCCTTCGATGTGGTTTTACTTTAGCAAGTAACGATATTATTACCCTACTTAGTAAAGTTATTGCTCCCTACCCTGTATCTGCACCGGTAGCTGAAATTGCCAGTTTAGCGCTTAGTACTGATTTAACAAAAATGACTCAGCGTGTACAGGACTGCAATACACTTAAGGCAGAGCTTACCATTTGGCTTAACGAACAATCTTGGTGTAGTGAAGTATTTGCAAGTGATGCTAACTTTGTTTTATTTCGTTGTACTACGCAACAAGAAAAAACACAAATTTTTGACTTATTAGTCAGTAAAAATATTCTCATCCGCGATCAGTCTAAACAACTACAATTAGATAATTGTTTACGTATCAGTATTGGTAGCGAACAAGAAATAACTCAACTTAAAGAAGTATTATCATGAGTAACAAACAAGAGAAAATATTATTTATCGATCGTGATGGCACCTTAGTTGAAGAGCCAATAATTGATAAACAACTAGATACCCTAGAAAAATTAGTTTTTGAACCAAACGTAATCCCTGAACTGTTAAAACTGCAAGCGAAAGGTTTCAAACTTGTGATGGTGTCCAACCAAGATGGTTTAGGTACAGATAGTTTCCCACAAGCTGATTTTGATTTACCTCATAATAAAATGATGGCAATTTTTTCGTCACAAGGTGTCGAGTTTCAAGATACTTTATTATGCCCCCATTTTGAAGAAGATAACTGTAACTGCCGTAAACCAAAACTTGGATTAGTAAGTGATTACTTACAGCAAGGTCGTGTAGACTTTACTAACTCTTATGTTATTGGTGACCGAGAAACCGATATGGGCTTAGCGGCTAATATGGGAATTGTCGGCATAAAGTATAACCGTGATAGCCTTACTTGGTCACAAATAAGTGAAAAAATCTTATCATCACTAGAGCAACCTCGTACGGCAACAGTTACCAGAACAACCAAAGAAACAGATATTACTATTAGCGTCAATTTAGATAAAAAAGGCGGTAGCAAAATTGATACCGGTTTGGGTTTCTTTGATCATATGCTAGATCAAATCTGTACCCATGGTGGTTTTAATTTGCAATGTAGTGTAAAGGGTGATTATCACATAGATGACCATCATAGTGTCGAAGATACTGCACTTGCCTTAGGTCAGGCATTAAAAGAAGCATTAGGTAATAAACGTGGTATTGCTCGCTTTGGTTTTGTCTTACCAATGGATGAATGTCGTGCTGAATGTTCAATCGATTTATCTGGTCGCCCTTGGCTTGAATTTGACGCGAAATTTACAGCAGACAATGTTGGCACTATGTCAACGCAGATGGTTTCGCATTTTTTCCGCTCACTAGCTGACTCCATGCTAATTACTTTGCATTTATCAACCACTAAAGGAAATTGTCATCACCAAGTTGAAAGCTTATTTAAAGTGTTCGGTCGTGCATTAGGTCAAGCAATTAAAGTTGAAGGTGATGAATTACCAAGTTCAAAAGGAACATTATAATGACCAGCTTTACCTCTAACAAAGGGAACTCTGATAAAAGAAACAATGTCATTGTTGATACTGGTTGCGCTAACTTATCATCGGTGAAATTTGCTATTGAACGTCTTGGTTTTACCGCGACGATCACTGATGATATAGCGCAAATTAAAGCCGCAGACAAAGTAATTTTCCCAGGTGTTGGTAGTGCTAAACATGCAATGGCTAACATTATTGAAAAAAACTTAGTTGCCACTTTGCAAAGTCTCACTCAACCAGTACTGGGTTTTTGTTTAGGTATGCAATTAATGACAGAATCCTCCCCTGAAGGTGAAAAAGACGATCTTGTGGATTGCTTAGGTATAATCCCAACCCAAGTGACTCCACTTAATGCTAAAGGTAACCGTTTACCACATATGGGCTGGAATACATTAACGAAAGTAGCAGAACACCCTGTATTAAAAGGTATTAATATTGGAGATTACTTTTATTTTGTTCATAGTTTTGCCGCGCCTGTTAGTGAATATACGCTAGCAAGTTGTGAATATGGTACTGAGTTTTCGGCCATTATTGCAAAAGATAACTTTATTGGTTGTCAATTTCATCCTGAGCGATCTAGTGAATTAGGTAGTAAAATTATTAAAAACTTTTTAGAGTTCAACTCTACTCAAATAGAACCGGAGTTAAGTACATCATGATGATTCCCGCGATAGACTTAATCGGAGGCGAAGTAGTTCGCTTATATCAAGGCGACTATAGCCAAAAAACCAATTACAAAACCACGGTACAAGAACGTCAACAAGCTTACGCTGCATCAGGGGCTACCGTCATGCACTTTGTTGATTTAGATGGTGCAAAAGATAGTACTAAACGTCAATTATCAACTCTGAAAACCGTAGTAAATCATGAAACTATGATAACGCAGGTTGGTGGTGGAATACGCTGTGAAGATGATGTAAAACAGTTACTTGATTTAGGTGCAACCCGTGTAGTTATTGGTTCTCTTGCAATAAAGCAACCCGAGTTAGTAATTGAGTGGGTAAAAAACTATGGCGGTGAAAAGATTGTTTTAGCACTCGACATAAAAATTGATGAACAAGGGAATAAAACCTTACCTACTCATGGTTGGATTGAAGACAGCGGTGTTAATTTAGAAGACTTACTTGATGAATATATTGAAGCCGGTATAAAACATATATTATGTACCGATATTTCAAAAGACGGGACGCTTTCAGGCTCTAATGTTGATCTTTATATTGAGTTATGTGCCAAGTACCCGGCTATTCAATGGCAAGCTTCAGGCGGTATTGGTAGCTTAGACGATATCAAAGCCCTCATAGGCACTGGCGTTAGCGGCGTAATATTAGGCCGTTCTCTTTTAGAAGGTAAATTTACACTTGAGGAGGCTATCGCATGTTGGCCAAACGCATAATCCCCTGCCTAGATGTTCGCGATGGTAAAGTCGTTAAAGGTGTACAATTTAGAAACCATGAAATTATTGGTGACATTGTCCCTTTGGCTCAAAAGTATGCAGAAGCCGGTGCTGATGAACTGGTTTTTTATGATATTACCGCTAGCTCTGATGGTCGCGTAGTGGATAAAAGCTGGGTTAGTCGCATTGCACAAGTCATTGATATTCCGTTTTGCGTTGCTGGCGGTATTAAAAGTGAAAATGATGCGAAAGAAATCCTAATGATGGGCGCTGATAAAATTAGTATTAACTCTCCCGCACTACGAGATCCAACGTTAATTTCACGCCTTGCAGATCATTTTGGTCAACAGTGCGTCGTGGTTGGTATTGATAGCTTTTACGACAAAGAGACCAATCAATATCAAGTTTATCAATTTACTGGTGATGAAAACCGCACTCAAAAAACAAACTGGACAACGTTTGAATGGATACAAAAAGTCGTGAGTTTAGGTGCTGGTGAGATTGTTCTTAATTGCATGAACCAAGATGGTGTACGCCAAGGTTATGATATTGAGCAACTAAAACAAGCACGTGCTGCTTGTAGCGTACCATTAATTGCATCAGGTGGCGCAGGCACAATGCAACACTTTGCTGACGCCTATCAGCAAGCAGATGTTGATGGCGCACTAGCAGCGTCGGTTTTCCATAAAGGCGTAATCCCAATACACGAATTAAAAGTATATTTAAAATCACAAAACATTGAGGTAAGACCATGTTAATTAACCAAGAAAATGTGAAAGATCTAGCATGGCAGAAAATGGATGGTCTTATTCCAGCCATTATCCAACACGCAGCTACAGGCGCAATATTAATGCAAGGTTATATGAACCAAGCATCGTTAACTGCTACGTTAGATACCGGTAAAGCGACATTTTTTAGTCGCTCAAAGCAAGCACTTTGGGTAAAAGGTGAAACATCGGGTAATTTTCTAAATGTTGAACAAGTACTTACCGATTGTGATCAAGATAGTTTATTAATTGCTTGCACCCCTATTGGACCAAGCTGCCACTTAGGTACAGAATCTTGCTTTCCTGAACAAAAATTAACAACACAAAACTTTTTGAGTCAGTTAGAACAAGTAATTGCCAGCCGTAAAGGTGATGATCCTAAAGAAAGTTACACAGCACACTTATTTTCTCGTGGCACAACAAAAATGGCACAAAAAGTAGGAGAAGAAGGTGTTGAGGTTGCACTTGCGGCCGTCGCGGAAACGAAAGAAGATTTATTAGGTGAGTGTGCTGATTTGTTTTATCACACACTAGTGTTACTTGCTGATCAAAAAATCAATTTAAGTGAAGTAATGGCGGTATTACAACAACGTCATAATAAGTAATAGTAGCTTACCACTTAGTAAAATAACTAAAATATTAAGCACCTCTATTATATAAATATAGGTGCTTAAGTCATTTTTAAGCTGAGATCAGGTTACTTACTTGTTAACGCACTAAAAGCCACCCTAACTCGATCAAGGTCAGCTTGTGTGTCAACACCATGCACAGGTGCCTCAGATACAATACCTACACTAATATTAATACCATTATATAACGCACGTAATTGTTCAAGCTTTTCAAGTTTTTCAATTGATGCCATAGGTAAAAGAGTTAGTTTTTTTAGCGTTTCAACTCTATAACCATACATTCCGATATGTCTTAAATATGGTGTATTGCTCTTACCTAAATTATCCACTGTTAATTCAAGCTCACCATCTCGATCAAATGGAATCGCGGCACGTGAAAAATACATTGCCTGCATATTATGATTACACACTATTTTGACAACATTTTGATTAAGCGCATCGGCTAAGTTTGTTATTGGAGAGCCTAATGTACTAATACCAGCCGTTAAGTCTTTTTCTAATAGTTCAGCGGTTTGAAGAATTAACGCAGGCGGTATCATAGGCTCATCACCTTGTACATTAACAACAATGTCGGAATCTGCCCAATTAAGTTTAGTGACGACTTCAGCTAAACGATCAGTACCTGACTCATGACTAATTTCAGTCATAATTACTTGCGCACCAAAGTCTTGAGCTACACGATAAATTTCATCATTGTCGGTTGCTATAACAATACTATTAGCATCTATACCTGTTAACAAAGCTTGTTGATAAACATGCCAAATCATAGGTTTATCATTAATAGTAAGTAATGGCTTTCCTGGTAAACGAGAAGACCCAAAACGGGCAGGTATAACGATTTTAAACAACATCTGGGTTTCCTTAAAGAACACCTAAAAAAACAGCTTATTTTCAGTTATTGTAATTAAAATAGCTGAAAGTCAATATATCGACTCAACGTTATTATTGAGCAAAAAATTGTAATATAATCTGATTATTACCAAATTTAAGCACATAGACTCTTTATTACGACTGAAAATACTCTAAAACACCAACAACAGTATTACTATCATTATCATCAACGACCAACACATTCTTAATGTGGTTCTCTCTCATTATTTCTTCCGCTTCAGCTAACATATGATCTTGAGAAATAGTAATAGGAATAATTGTCATCATATCTGTCGCAGTAAGCACTTTATAATCGCTATACTGCATTAACGAACGTCTTAAGTCACCATCGGTAATAATACCTTCTAACAAGCCATTATTTTGAACGATTGCTAAGCCTAATGTAGAATTAGTCATGGTTAAGATAACATCGTGCATAGTATCATCAGGCATTACAAACGGTAAATTTTTAGTATGCATAACATCGGCAACTTTAGTCAGCAGTTTTTTGCCTAAACTACCACCGGGGTGATATAAGGCAAATTGATGTGGCTGAAAATCTCGTAGATAAATTAACGCAATAGCGAGTGCATCTCCCATCACTAACGTTGCCGTTGTTGAAGTAGTTGGTGCTAAATTATTTGGACATACTTCCTTTTCAATTTTAACATTGATGGTGATATCTGCATTTTTCGCTAAGGTACTCTGCGGTGCTCCTGTCATTGCTATAATTTTATTACCAAATTGCTTCAGTGATGGAATAAGCTTCAATACTTCATCCGTTTCACCGCTATTGGTGATTAATAAAATAATATCTTCGGGCTGAATCATGCCTAGGTCACCATGAAATGCCTCTCCTGGGTGAATAAAAAAAGAGGCTGTACCGGTAGATGCCATAGTTGCAGCAATCTTTTTCCCTATGATGCCTGACTTTCCCATTCCTGAAATAATTAAACGTCCCGAGCAACCAATAATTAACTCAACGGCTTTGGAAAAGTTTTCATCAACATTCTGAGCTACCAGCTGTATTTGTCGACCTTGTTCCACAATTGACTTATATGCTTTTTTTACCGCATATTCTGTCGTTAGGGCGTGATCAGCTTTAATTACTTTATTGCTCTCTTTCATTACTATTTTCTCTAGAATATTGGAATTTAAGGACAGAAAGCCCAATTTCTTTTATTTAACTGTTAGCTAAATTACTAACATTTTAAGACGATTGATTACTGATTATAATACCTAAAAGACCGTTTAAAAACGGCCTTTTTAGTCGAAGTACTTTAAAATCTTTACTAATAGAATAATTAATAGCTGTTAAGTAAGCACTAACTTTAATACTAAGTTAGTCAATATTATTTACACTAAAATTTTATCTGTAACCGCTTTTAATGTCAGCTCAGGTTTCTGATAGAAACTTCCCGGTATTTGGTTAGTGACTAATAGTGATTCTTTAAATTTATTAAATTTAACTTGGCAAGGTTTACAGCATGATAACCAAAAATCATTTAAACTTTTCTGACTTGTTATGCCATCAATATTGTAAACAGCACGCCCAAGAGTTTTAGTTGGTATATTATGATGTAACGACGATATACCTACAGTGCTGTTAATAGTTATAGTGCCTTTTGCATGTTTTAATAATGACGGTAGGTTTAAATCATGTACATATAAGACCCGACTATTTACATCGTAAGCATAACAAAGTTTTTTTATGTAGCCTGCATAATGATTGAAACCACGATCCATCGGATGATGTTTAAATACTAAAAAATCTTTTTTATCAGCATTTTGTGCAAATGACTTAATAACATCGCCAATAAATTCCTCAACTGAACGATAAGGTGAATGATACAAAATCTGACTATCTACACTCACTTGCAAAGGAGCTAAGAAATATTTTCCCGATAATTCACCTTCAAGTAATTTTTGAAAAATAGATTCTTGAGAATTATATTTTATTTTTCGTATACCAGACTTTACCCAGTTATACGTTTCTTCAAATAAATGCCAAGGTCGGTGATGTATATACCCTTTATAACGGTTAAAATAAAACAACTTAAAAAAGTAATACATGCTGGCATGATAGCCCATATGAAGAAAGGAGCGCTTCAATACCAACATATTGTCTTGGTTAGTCTCAATTGTACTTTCTGGTATATTAGTTTCAGACTGGTACCGTTCAAAATCGAAAAGTGAATTACCATTAACACCATTTTTTTCTAAGGTAATAAATGAGGGGCGCAGGTAACCTTCTTCAAAAGCCCAAAATGATATGGATAATTTATCCGCAACTTTTTTTGCTTCTCGGTGATAATACCGACAATCACCAAAAACAATAATATCGGTAATATTATTATTCTTAACGTAAGTTGATAAATAATTGGTCCAATCATTAGAATGACCACGATAAGCTGTTGAATGCTGCTTATCACTAAAGTAATGATCACCACCATTAAAGGTGATTTGTTGAACACTTACGTTTTCTTTCGACTGTAAGTATTTAGATAACATTTTGAAAAATGGCCCAACAGGACCTTGAAGAAGTAGCACATTTCTCATAAATAACCAAAACCCGTTGACTTGTCTAATAGAAAAAACGTATAGAGCAGAGGCTCTAACATGGCGCAATTTTAGAGGAACACCTCCCCTATATCAAGCACTTAACACACTATTATTAAAGTAATGTGAAGGTAACATAAAACAACAATTAAAATATTGTTATGCAATGCCCGCTAGGATATAAAGACGGGTTGAGTAATCGTTTTTATAGAAATGGAAATTAGCCTTCAGACTCATTTATTTCAAAATACACCTATTGAAATAAAAAGATAACCAACTGATAAAGTTAATAAAAATTTATTTTTCAAGACGTATTGTTTATTAATAGTGCAACAATACGATTCAAATAAGAATGATGATAAGCGTTAAAATAGTTGAATTAATCATTTATAAAATAAATGTTTCTAATTGTAACCTTATTTGAACTTCAAATAAGGTTTAATGTGTATTAGTAGTAAATGAGCTAATAATTCTGCGATTTGTTTTTATCGATAGCTATTCTTTATTAGTGCCACACCTTAATTCATTAAAATGGGTTACTTATGCGTACGAAAACCCGAAAGTAAATTCAAGAAATTCGTGACTATGTAAAGCGGGTTTCATATTATGTTTACATTCCTCGCCATTTTCAAACTAAAATGAACACAAATAAGATACAAACCACTTGGCAAGTTAAACACTTTAGCCAATTGTCGCTTGAACAACTATACGAGCTATTAAAACTGCGCATTGATATATTTGTTGTAGAACAAACTTGTTATTACCCCGATTTAGATAGTGACAAAGGGCAATTAGACAGGCACCAAGACACACTGCATCTTTTAGGATATCAAGATAACACCCTTGTTACCTATCTTCGTATATTAGCGAAAGATCAAAGCTATAAAAACTATATTAGCATTGGTCGAGTTGCTACCGCTAAACAAGCCAGAGGAAAAGGTTTGGGGCATGAGCTACTCAAAAAAGCCCTCAACCTATGCGAACAACACTTTCCGAAACAAAATATTAAAATTTCAGCTCAGGAACATTTAATCGGCTATTACCAACAGCATGGGTTTAAACAAGTATCTCCAATGTACCTTGAAGATAATATCCCTCACGTAGCAATGGTTAAAAATAGTGATAGCTAACCATTGCTTTAGAATCAACTAACAAAGACATAAATATTGGCGATTGCTAACATTAGCAAGACCAAAAACATACTAATAACACCAAATGCACGCGGCTTTGAAGTACCTATAGACAAACTTAAACCAATAGCATGTGAGACTCTGCCAAGAAATAAGATGCTGCCAAAAATATGTACCCATAAACTATCTGCACCGTTTAGCTCAAGCCCAGCTAATAAAATTAACGCTAACGGCATATATTCAGAAAAATTACCGTGAATTCTAATTGCTTTAATTAATGATGGATTCCCACCATCACCCAGCCCTATTTTTAGCTGAAAACGCAATCGTATAATATTAAACGATAGTCCGATAAAAAGAAGCGCAAGTAAGCTTGCATAAAATGCAGTGATGGTGATATTTATATCCATTTGATAACCTTTGTTATTATTATATTGTTAATAAGTTTTCTTTTATAAAGCAAAAAACTCGCCGAAGCGAGTTTTTATTTATATTGGTAATGCTTAACTCTATTATAATTAAGCTAATTGGTCATTCAATAACGCATTTACAGCCTCAACTGCTTGAGTACCGTCTACGGTTAAGTACTGACAATTACCTAACTTAGCTTCAGCTTGGTAAAAATCTACAAGCGGTTTAGTTTGTTCATGATAAATAGCTAAACGCTTACGTACTGTTGACTCTTCATCATCTGGACGAATTGATAAGTCATCGCCAGTAACATCATCCTTACCTTCGACTTTTGGTGGATTATAAACAAGGTGATATACACGACCTGAGCCAGAATGTACTCGGCGACCCGCCATACGTTCAACAATAACTTCATCTGGTACATCAAATTCGAGAACATGATCAACATTGATACCATTTTCTTTCATCGCATCAGCTTGAGGAATAGTACGAGGAAAGCCATCAAGTAAAAAGCCTGCTTTACAGTCATCTTGTGTGATACGCTCTTTTACTAAACCAATAATTAATTCATCTGACACTAGTTGGCCAGCGTCCATAACAGCTTTAGCTTGTTTGCCCAACTCAGTACCCGCTGAAATTGCAGCACGCAACATGTCACCAGTTGATATTTGAGGAATGCCAAATTTAGTCATCAAAAACTGTGCCTGTGTGCCTTTGCCCGCACCAGGAGCACCAAGAAGTACAATACGCATATAAACTAACCTTTAAGTGATAATGTTTAAAACAAGTAAAAATAATTACATTAAAACGATTTTATGGCCAAATTAACGCTATTTGATCATACTAATGTAATAATTCTCAGCTATTCTATTTATTGCGGCAAACACTATACAAGCAAGCCTTTAAGCAAACAACCCTAGCATACAAAAAAGGAGCATTCATTCATAGTGAATTGCTCCTTTTTCAGACTAAAGTATACTGTTTTTGTAGCTACTTCCCTAAGCCACTTAACAGCGTGACTTAGGAAAATAATATTACTTAGTTAAGCTCAACATTAGCTTATTTAAGCGGCCAACAAAGCTTGCAGGGTCTTTTAAGCTACCACGCTCTGCTAACATCGCTTGCTCAAATAAAACATCAACCCATTGAGTAAACTTCTCATCATCTTGCTCATCAGCAACATATTTTACTAAATCATGTTCACCATTGATTTCAAAAATAGGTAATGATTCAGGTACTTCTTGTCCAACAGAAGCCATTAGTTTTGCCATTTGGCTACTCATATCATTTTCATCTGCAACAATACAAGCTGGTGAATCAGTTAAACGCTGAGATAATTTAACTTCTTTAACTTTACCTTTAAGCGCTTCTTTTATACGAGCTACAACGCCATCAAACTCTTTTTCAAGCTTTTCTTGCGCTTCTTTAGTTTCAGCATCATCCATGTCACCTAAATCTAAACCACCACGCGTAACGGATTGTAGCTGTTTACCGTCAAACTCATTTAGGTGACTTACTAGCCATTCATCAATCCGATCAGACATTAACAATACTTCAATGCCTTTTTTACGGAAAACTTCTAAATGAGGGCTATTTTTAGCCGCTTCAAAGCTATCAGCAACAACATAATAAATTTTATCTTGACCTTCTTTCATACGTTCAATGTAAGAAGCTAAAGAAACATTCTGAGTTGCGCTGTCTTCATGTGTTGAAGCAAAACGTAATAAACCAGCAATTTGCTCTTTATTCGCCATGTCTTCAGCTGGACCTTCTTTTAATACTTGTCCAAACTCATCCCAAAAACCCTGATATTGCTCAGCATCTTTTTTACCTAGCTTTTCAAGCATTTTTAATACACGTTTAGTACAACCCTTACGAATCGCCTGTGTAATTTTATTATCTTGTAAAATTTCACGAGAAACATTCAATGGTAAATCATTTGAATCGAGTAAACCTTTCACAAAACGTAAGTAGGTTGGCATAAACTGTTCAGCGTCATCCATAATAAATACACGTTGCACATATAACTTCAAACCATGTTGTTTTTCACGGTTATACATATCAAATGGGGCTTTAGTTGGTACGTATAATAATGAGGTGTATTCAGTTTTACCTTCTACTCTATTATGTTCCCATAACAGTGGATCAGCAAAGTCATGTGATACATGCTTATAAAATTCTTTATATTCATCGTCTGATATGTCAGATTTTTCTCGTGTCCATAGGGCTGTAGCCTTATTAATAGCTTCCCATTTAGCTGGTATCGCATCACGCGCTTCAATGCCTGGAGTTGTCACATTACCATCATCATCTTTCTCTTCAGCTACCGCTTCAACAGCCGGCACTTCAGGTGTTAGCATCTCAACAGACACTGAAATATGATCAGAATACTTAGTTACAATAGATTTTAAACGCCAATCATCAGCAAATTCACTTTCATCTTCTTTTAAATGAAGAATAATGTCTGTACCACGATTAGACTTTTCAATTTTAGTTGTAGTGAAATCACCTTCACCAGCACTCACCCATTCAACACCTTCTGAGGCATCATCGCCCGCACGACGAGTACGAACAGTTACTTTATCAGCAACGATAAATGCTGAATAAAAACCAACACCAAATTGACCTATTAATTGAGAATCTGACGCTTGGTCACCAGAAAGTTGAGAGAAGAAATCTGCAGTACCAGATTTTGCAATAGTGCCTAAATGCTCAATAACCTCGTCCAGGTTCATTCCAATACCGTTATCAGAAATAGTTACTGTGTTGTTTTCTTTATCACAGCTTACTCGAACTCTTAAATCACCATCATTTTCAAATAGGTCTGCATTTGATAACGCTTTAAAGCGCAGCTTATCTGAAGCATCTGCAGCATTCGAAACTAATTCACGTAAGAAAATTTCTTTATTAGAATATAGGCTGTGGATCATCAGTTGAAGTATTTTTGCATTGTCTGATGCAAATTCATGTTTTTGTGTTGTATTTTCTGTTGTCATTATCTTTACTCTGCTTATATTTCAATTAGGGAAATAATTAAGTGACTTAAAATGCGCTGACATTAACAGCAGCATTTTCTATCTAAACTATCAAAAATCGTTAAAATTAACGTTAGAAAAGATGTGGGGGTTGAGGAAAATAATTCAAGGGAAAAAAGTATAAATTTAAGTGTTAATTATTATAAATAATTAAAAAACAATAATTTAAATTATCAATTGACTTTTATTAAAAATACTAAAAAAATAATAACAATGTAATATTTATGAACAATGTCGATACCAAACTAGTTAATTATTTTCTATCTTGCTCTTAAGTTAGCCAATTGAACAACGGAGAATCACATCAAGATAACATACATAATATACTTTATCTGATTACTCTTGTGGATTCATCCATAATGAGAAAAAGGCTAACTCAATCATGTATATTGAAAATATAAAGCACTAGCATACGAGTAATTAAAAATTATAGATTTTACGACCAGATAGTGCATGAGATAACGTATTACCATCGACATATTCAAGCTCACCACCGACAGGTACACCATGAGCAATTCGAGAAATATTCACTTGATATTTTTGTGCTAACTCAGCAATAAAATGTGCTGTAGCTTCCCCTTCAACAGTTGGGTTAGTAGCTAAAATAACCTCTTCAAATTGCCCAGACGCAAATTGGTTTGCTAAAATATCTAAACCTAGATCATCAGGCCCTATACCATCAATCGGGGATAAGTGTCCCATTAACACAAAGTATTTTCCAGTAAATTCACCTGTTTGCTCTATAGCAATAACATCACCAGGGCTTTCAACAACACACAAACTTGTGGCTACTTTTCGCTTCGGACTCTGGCAAATTTCACATAAATCTTGCTCAGTAAAATTCCGGCAAGATTGGCAATGACCAATATCGACCATTGCTTTGGCTAAAGTGTTTGCCAATTTACTCCCTCCATGACGATTTCGCTCCAGCAACTGAAAAGCCATACGTTGAGCTGACTTAGCGCCCACACCAGGTAAACATTTCAAGGCATCGATAAGTTCTTGTACTAAAGGACTAAATTTCATAAAACATACTTAAGGTTGTCAATAAGAGTAAATTAAAAATGATTATACAGGACTTGATACAGGATAAAGTACCTGATCTTTATATCCCGTAGTAATTGGCATAAAGCCAGACAATAGCTGATCTAGTTCATTATCACCAGTATCGCTAATTAGAGGCGTATTATTTAAAGCCGCTAATTTTTTTTTCGTAGCAATAATCATAATATTGTCCTTGCCACCACGTTGCTCAAGAATAAGACGAATGATACGTGGACTTAATTGCTGATTACCGCGACCAAAAATATGGCCTTGCCCACCAATTAAAGTAATAACTAAGGTTATATTTTGCTGCTCAGTCGCTGCTGACTCTTTTGTTGCTATAAGATGTTGCCATAGTTGCTTTTCAGTTACATCATTAGCAACGAGCATTTGATTTTTTACTAAATCAACACCGAGTAAAGTATTATCTAAACCAAGCTCTCCCATTAAAAAGTCAATTGTTGAACCCGAGCCAATAATAAATAAAGCTTCTTCATTATCACTCATATGTGAAATAACATCTTCACTAATATCTTGCAGTACTAATTCATCTAACTCTTTACCACCAGATTTAACCGTCTGAACATATCTAAGCTCACTTGGAATCTGCATTTCACCAAAACGTTTAGCTTTAACAATTCCTTGGCGAAATAATGATTCATCAATATCCATCACATCACCTTCAGTTAATGTTACTAACTGCTTAGTGACCATTAACTCTACTACTCGCCCAGCAGCCTTGGGTGTAATAGCATAAACACCAGAATGAATTTTACATCCTGCTGGTATTCCTAACACTGGTATTTGTGATGAATCTTTTTTCTGAGCATTTAAGGCAACTACTTTCGCGATATTACGCGCTGTCCCATCACCACCAGCAAATAAAATAATATCAACTTGTTTAGTGAGTAAAGCCGATATCGTTTTTTCTGTGTCAATGGCTTGGGTTTTATCTGTAGATGTTTGATAAACCAGCTCTACATTAAAACCTAGTGATTTAGCCGTTTGTTCACCCATTTGATTATTTGCTGTATATATGATTATTTCATCTTGATATGGTAATAAAATATTCAGTGCTGTTTGTGTTCGCTCATTTGCTTTAAATTCAGCGCCAAGCGCTAAGGCGTGATTAACCATATCATCACTCCCTTTTAACGCAACACTTCCACCAATACCTGCGATAGGATTAATGACTAAGCCTAATTTGAACATTATTTATCTTCTTTGTTTTTAATAAAATCATCAATTTTTAAAGGTAAAGGCGTATTATAAAAATTAGCCAAAACTTCAATAAACTGATTTGCTCTTGCAGGAAAACCTTGTTGTAAAAACACTTTAACCTGCTGAAATACTTTCTTTTTAAAACCATCAGTATCAGCTTGAAATCCATTTAAGTTATCAGAAGAAACATGGAAATCTTTTTTAACGGCGACATTAAAAGCCCACTCAATAGCTTGTGGGATAATTTCAACTTGCTCAAATTGAGCTTGTTGCTGCTCATCTCGCCCATCCGGAACATACCAATATCCATAATCTTCAAGCAAACGCCTTTTGGCGCCGGCATGACACCAATGCGCTATTTCATGAAAAGCACTTTCATAGTAACCATGAGCAAAAACGACTTGATTATAGCTACATTGATTATTTTTGGGTAAATAGATTGGTTCATCATCTCCCTTAATTAATCGTGTGTTATAAGATTGACTAAACGTTTTATCAAAAAGCGCAATTAAATCTTGATAATGGTATGGCATAACATTTATGAGTAAAAGTACAATAGTGGGAAAATAATAGCGCTATTGTAACGAAAAATGACGCTTGTGACAGCGTCATTTTAACTATGATAACGTTTAATAAAAGTTTAACCTTTCATGATTTATTTAAACATCATCTTCAATCTTATCCTTACCTTTAGTACGCTCGATACTATCAAGCTTATGATGGATAGCTGATTTAATCATCATATAAGCACTAATTGGCGCGGTTAGTAAAAGAAAGATAGAAATTAAAATTTCCTTTAAGCTTAACCCGTCTTGTGTTGTACTAAAGAAAATCATTGCCGCAGTTAATAGTGACGCCATACCTAGGGTAGTTGCTTTCGTTGGTCCATGAAGCCGCATAAAAAAATCAGGCATTTTCACTAAACCAATAGAACCAATAAGTACAAAAGTTCCACCAATTAATAATAATATTGAAATAATCCATTCAATCATAATTTATACCTTACTCTATAATATCGCCACGTAATAAGTACTTACATACAGCGACAGTACTTACAAAACCTAACATAGCAATTAGCAATGCAGCTTCAAAATACAACCCTGTCCCCATATTCATACCGTATAAAATAATCAATGCAATACTATTGATATACATGGTATCAAGTGCCAATATTCTATCAGGAACGGAAGGACCTATTAGCAAACGCCATAAGTTTAATATTAACGACAGACCTATCATCGCAAACACAATCAAGATAACAGTTTCTAGCATTGAAATATCTCCTTAAGAGGCGCTTCATAGCGTTGTTTAATAGTATTGATCAAAGCTTCTTCATCGGTAAGATTTAAAACATGTATCAATAAAAATCGTTGTTCAGGCTTCTCTCCTTCCGTGAAACATTCTCGCCAAGGGTAAACTTCAGCGCTTACTGTTCCTGGTGTTAATGACACAGTACTCGCTAATATGGTAATTGGCATGCTATGTGTTAAATCTAACGGCACTTTAACAAAGCCAGGCGTCAATTTTTTTGTTGGGCCTAAGATTAATATAGCAACCTCAAGATTTGCCGTAACTATGTCATATAACACCAACATTAAATGACGTAACGCTAACATAGGCTTTAATACTAATGGCTGTTTAGTTCTAAATGGGTTAGTCGCAAGCGGAATAACAATAGCAAGAATAATAGCTAAAACAATATGCCCTGTTGATACACTATTATTTAAAAGTAACCAGACAACAAATAACAAAAGGCTCCGGATAGGAGTAGGTAGCCATTTAAACCGAGTATCTAATCGCATTACTGGCCTCCAGGAAGAATAGTTTTAATGTTGTTATTAAAGTCATGCAATTGAGTCGCAGCTCCAATAGCATACTCACTTAACGGCCCTGCAAAAATGCTCATCAATGGTGCGCTGGCTACCAAAATTATTAAAGCAGCTAACTGTGCTGGATGTACACGTTCTTGCTTAGCGCGTTCCGCCACTCTTTGCTCTGAAATCTTAGCTTGATGATGCCAAAAAACAGTACTACCTGCTTTAGCAACTGCAAATAAGACAGCCAAACTCGCGAGTAAATAAAGTGGCCAAAAAACAAAATTATATTCAGTCTCTAGTGTTGCTTGAAGTAACCATACTTTACCAATAAATCCAGATAAAGGTGGCATACCTATTACCGCTACCGCTGCGATAACAAAGCAAGAGCCTAATAACATGGGCTGAGACACCGGAGTACCAGCAGTAATTCGATCTGCAACCTTACCTCGTTGATGACCAATTAAGTCCGCTAATATATATAATGCAGCGGTAACCAACGTCGAATGCACTAAATAATAAATAGCTGCTGAGCTCGCTTCAACTGTTTGCACTGCAACTAAAGCGACTAAAGTACCTATAGAAACAATCACCAAATTAGAAACTAATTTCCTTAAATCTTGGCTAGCAAGCACACCAATGGCACCCATAGTAATTGTCGCTAGTGCTAACCACCATAACCAACTTTGCGCCATATGAGTCAATTCGCCTGCTTCTTCACCAAAAATAAGTGTATAAACACGCATCATTGAATAAACACCGACTTTGGTCATTATCGCAAATAACGCCGCCACAACAGGCATCGCAGTAGCATAAGTATTAGGCAACCATAAATGTAGTGGTAGTAAAGCACCTTTTAATGCAAAAACCACTAATAATAACAAGCCACCTATTTTAGCAAGATAAACATCGTCACCTTGTAAATAAGTTACTTTTTGAGCCATATCAGCCATATTCAGTGTGCCTAACACGCCATATAGGATACCTAAGGCAACTAAGAAAACAGCAGAGCCAACTAGATTCATAATGACGTATTGTAAGGCTGCTCGCGTATTTTTTTTATCTCCACCGTGCATTAACAAAGCATAAGAAGCAATAAGTAATACTTCGAAGAAGACAAAAAGATTAAAAGCATCACCTGTTAAAAACGCACCATTAACCCCTAAAATTAAAAACTGTACTAATGGGTGAAAAAAGCTACCTTTTTCATCATCCCCGGCACTCGCGTATAGAGTACATACAGCACCAAGTAACGAGCTTAAACATACTAACAAAGTAGATAATGGATCTGCGACTAACACAATACCAAAAGGAGCACTCCAATCACCAATCGCATAAACTTGGATTCCATTTGCTTGAACTTTTAATAATAGCGCTAATGAAATTAAAAAAGTGATAAAACTTAACGCTACAGAAGAAAATCGTCTAATCGCCTTGTTTTTCCCACATGGCGGCATTAGTAGGATGACCCCTGCCAACATAGGTAATAATATAGGTAAAGATGTCAAATGCTGGCTCATACTTTGCCCTTTTTCTTATTCTCTGGAACTTGTCCATTGACATGATCGTTGCCTAAATCTGCCCGCCCTCTTATTGCCAAAATAACGACAAAAGCCGTCATAGCAAAGCCGATAACGATCGCTGTTAATACAAAAGCTTGTGGTAATGGATCAGCATATACTTCACTGTAACCTAAAACTGCAGCACTATTTAGACTAAGTCGTCCTGAAGAAAACAAAAATAAATTAACACCGTAAGACAGCATTGTTAAACCTAAAACCACAGGAAAAGTTCGTGATCTTAAAATTAAGAACACACCACAAAAAACCAACACTCCAACACAAGATGCGTATAGTAATTCCATTAAATATTTACCTCTTCTTTAGGAGCATTTGCCGTTAACTTACCAAGACTACCTAAAATCATTAATGTCGCACCAACAACCGTAATATAAACACCTAAATCAAATACCAGTGCACTGGCAAGTTCAATTTCACCAATAAAAGGTATATTGAAATAATCAAACCAAGTTGTCATGAACGGTTTATCAAAGAACCAACTACCAACACCGGTAAATAACGCAATAGCAATCCCTGAGGCAATTATTTTGCGGTAATTAATTGTTAATCGTTCAGCAATCCAATTTGAACCATGCGCTATATACTGCAAAATAAAGGCAATAGCGGTTATTAGTCCGGCAATAAATCCTCCACCTGGTAGATTATGACCACGTAAGAAAATATAAAATGAAACTAATAACGCTAGCGGTAATAACGACTGAGAAATACTCGCTAATAAAATAGGGTATCGTTCTTTTGCCCAAGGGCGACCTTCGCTATCACTACCTGGCATAAATAAAGGTAAATTGATTAAAAGTTTATAAATACCTAATGCCGCAATGCCTAATACACAAATTTCACCTAATGTATCAAAACCACGAAAATCAACTAAAATAACATTAACAACATTAGTGCCACCACCACCTGTTTTAGCATTCGCTAAGAAAAAGTCTGAAATAGACTCAAATGGACGTGTAATTAGGGCATAACAAATACTACCAATAACAACACCTAACGTTGCTGATATGCCTATATCCCGCAATATACGCATTGAGCTAGATTCTCTAGGTGAATACTGTGGTAAAAAGAATAAAGCCAACATCAGCAATATAATAGTAACAACTTCAACCGTTAGCTGAGTTAAAGCTAGATCTGGTGCTGAGAAGCGAGTGAACGCAACGGATACCATTAGCCCTACAACAGAAATCATCAACAAAGAAATCATCCGTGTGCGATACCAAATAACTGTGCTAATAGCACCAATAATTAATAATGCGGCACCAACAGCATTGTGAACATCGATAGGTGTTAATGGTTTTTGCCCTACCAATTGGTTCATTTCAAGTAATGGCCAACCTGAAAAAAGTAATACAACTAAAAACATTAAGGTTAAATAACGCTGTAACGAGCCATTTTCTATCGTATTTATTTTATGCTGACACCACTTTATCGTGCTGTACACCATACCATCGAATGCTTTTTTAGCATTCAGTGGTGGCAATGAATCTTGAAACTTATAAAGGTGACGGCGTTGCGTATACATAAATAAACCACCACTGACTGCAATAGCACTCATCAATAACGGTAAATTAAAGCCGTGCCACAGTGTTACTTTAAACTCTGGCACATAACCACCTAACACCGCGAAAGAGGCAGATTTTAAAATATCATTTACAATAAAGTTGGGGAATATTCCCACAAGTAAACATAAGGCGACTAATATTTCAATTGGTACCCGCATATAGCGAGGTGGCTCATTCGGTTGTCTAGGTAGGTCAATAGGATCGCCATTAAAGAAAACATCATGGATAAATCGTGCAGAATAAGCGACAGCTAAAGCACCTGCAATGGTGGCAAGTACCGGAATAAGCCATGACATGGAGCCTAATAACTGCTGATGTAATGTTTCAGCAAAAAACATTTCTTTAGACAAAAATCCATTTAACAACGGAACTCCTGCCATTGCTGCGGCAGCAACCATAGCCAATGTTGCAGTATAGGGCATAAATCGCCACATACCATTGAGCTTGCGCATATCGCGCGTCCCCGTTTCATGGTCAATAATACCTGTTGCCATAAATAATGAGGCTTTAAAGGTTGCATGATTAATTATATGGAAAATAGCAGCGACTGTTGCAAGTTCAGTACTCAAGCCTAATAACAGAGTAATTAAGCCTAAGTGACTAATAGTTGAATAAGCTAATAGACCTTTTAAATCATGTTTAAATAAAGCTATATAAGCACCAAATAATAATGTAGTTAAACCAGTTATACTAACAATAATAAACCAAGTATCTGTTCCCGCTAGCACAGGATAAAAACGAGCTAATAAGAAAATACCCGCTTTAACCATAGTGGCTGAATGAAGATAAGCACTTACTGGTGTTGGTGCTGCCATGGCATGGGGTAGCCAAAAATGAAAAGGGAATTGTGCCGACTTAGTGAACGCACCAAGCAACACTAAAATCAGTGCAACTTCATACCAATCATGCCCTTGAATCATTTCTCTACTAGCTAAAATAACATCTAAATTAAAACTACCAACAATATTGCCTAATAACAGTAAACCAGCCAATAAAGCTAACCCACCGCCACCGGTTATCGTTAAAGCCATAATGGCACCTTTACGTGCTTCAGACTTTTGCCACCAATAGCTAATCAGCAAAAATGAACTAATACTGGTAAGCTCCCAAAAAAACCAGAGTTGAATGACATTATTTGACATAACAATACCAAGCATTGCCGTCATAAATAACATTAAATAAGCATAAAGTTTAGGCATGGAATCATTACTACTTAAGTAATAACGGGTATAAAAAATAACTAATATACCAATACCCAGTATCATAAAAATGAATAATAGTGAAAGACCATCCAAGCGAAAGGCTATATCTATACCGAGTAAAGGAATCCACGAAATTGTTTCTCGAATTTCTTCACCTGAAAAAACAGCAGGTGCAAGATTAATGGTCATTAATAATGCAATAACAGGCATTAACAAGGATAACCCTGTCGATTGATTACGAGTTAATTTACCCGTCATTGAAGAAATAATACTGCCAAGTAAGGATAGCAAGGGTATCCAAAGCAAAGTCATAAAGTAAACCTTTTTGATAGCGTCGTATTAGTACGACAGTACACTATATTATTAGTGTGATGAATAGTGTAAATATACAATGTTAATGATAATTTTACTGTATTAGTCTTTGAGTTGTCTATAGTTTGTAATTATAGTTTTGTTCATATTATAAAGTACTCACTAGCCAATTATTGTCTCATTAATATGAAGAACAAGGAACATTACTTTTTGAATTAAATTTAACTTTCAGCCTACTACTCTATAACTATTAATTACAACAAATCAACTAATTAAGATCATAGTTAGCATCGATTTTAACTGTATGTTCACACCTAAAATACCAAAATCGTTTAGATTATGTAAAATTTTATGTCAAAAATTAAAATAACGCCTTCTAGCACTAGTCGCACTGCCTATATAAAGTGTAGTATTTACCTCACTTAAGAAGTATTAGTTTGCCAGGTGATAAATGAAGAAGCTAGACAATATCGATTTACAAGTATTAACTATTTTATATAATGATGCAGATATTACGAATAAAGAATTAGCTGAAAAAATAGGAATAGCACCATCAACCTGTCTAGAACGTGTAAAACGTTTAAGGCAAAATGGCGTAATAAAAGGTGCTTATATTGATGTCAATTTAAATACGATTGGTGGCAACATTGAAGCAATAGCAGCTATTCGTTTACAACCTTATTCAGAGCAAATTGTAAATCAGTTTAGAGATGATTTATTAAAATATCCTGAAATATTAAACCTTTATCATATGGGTGGTAGTTATGATTACTATATTCATATGTCAGTGCAAGATAGTGAACATTTACGCCAATTTGTTTTTAAAAATATAACCTCAAGAGACGAAGTTACTACGGTAGAAACTTCGCTTGTTTTTGAGCATAGCCGCAGTGGCGTACTACCTAAATTCCAAACAGATTAATTATTAGCTTTAGAATCTCTACTGCGGTATGTTTTTGAAGACGTATTGTGCTGCGGTCTACTCTTCACTGAATGATTGTATTGCTTCACCGTTTTTTTAGTACTACGCTCTTGATAATTTCTTGTTTGGCGTTGCTTAGCGGTCACTTTCTGAATATTCTTGTGCGAAGCATTAACTTTATGTTGCACAACTTTTTTCTGTTTAAGTTGACTTTCAAGATGCTGTGTTGATTTTCGTTTATTATGCAGCCTCACTTTTTTACTATAGTATTTTTGACCTGTAGCCATACTTCTATAAGCAACACCTTTTCTATGTATCGGTTGATGAACCCAGCGTTTAGCATAACCTCCTCTTGAAATGACACTAGGTTTACGATAATGATGAGACTTATGTGGGTTCACAACAAGTACATGACGTTTTTTCCATTGAAAAGTACTAAAGAAATAATTAAATGAGATGTGAACACCTGAATGCCAATAAAAAGGGTTATGGCGATTTACAGAAACGTGCAAAGAAGGACGCCAGTATACCGGTGGATATGACGCCCAATGCCAAGTACCATAAACCATACGAGTGTCATAATAAGGAATATACACAACTTCTTTTTTCACAGGTTCAATTATGATATTACTGTCTTCATAACTGATTTCCATATTATTCATTTTACTAAGATTGCCAGCAAGTTTAGCTTTTTCTCTAAGCGTTTGAATCCCGTCAAGAACTCTAGCTTCATCTTCTAAAAATGTATCACCTAATAATTGCATCCATGTTAAGTCTTCACTTAAATGAGTCAGTATTTGCTCAAAAGGCACTAATGCTTTAACACTAGCATCCCAATCAAAGCTTTCAATTGCTTGAGCAATTTGAGCAGCATTTAAGTCTGCATTATTTTCTAACCAGCGTTGTGCTTTAATAACTTCAATAGGATATGTTGACGATATCAAGATATGCGTTAACAAACTGTCAGGATATAAGGCTATTGGCGCTAACATTTGCGCTAACTCGGCATCACTTACTTCTGACTGTTCTTGCCCATCTAATTGATAACTTTGTTGTGAAAATGCACTAAAACTCACCGAGGCACTTAATATAAAACTTAATAACAAAATAAAGGTTTTCATCATTTCTATCCTCTTTACTGATCTTAAGTAATAAGCATACCTTGACCAAACTGAACACAAGCTGAATATATACTAGGTTGATATATCAAATACCAGTGTAAAGGTAGCGCCACCAAGCGTAGCTGATTTGCTGATAAATAACTGACCTTGATAGCTACTCACTAGATCGTTAACGATTGCTAAACCTATACCATGTCCAGCTTGATAGGTATCAGCCCTGCCCCCGCGGGATAAAATAACAGCCTGCTGTGATTGATTAATACCTGCACCATCATCAGAAATCTCTATAGTTAACGTTGTGCTTTTATTATAAACTTTAATTACTATCTTACTTTTAGCTGCTTTACAGGCGTTATCTAATATATTGCCTAAAATTTCCATTAAATCACCTTCATCTCCCCTAAAAATGGCCGACTTATCTACATCAAGTGTGAAACACAGTTGGTTTTCTTTGTATAGCTTCTCTAATGTTTTAACCAGCTTTTCGATTACTGCTTTTACTTCTACCCCCAAATACCATGACAATTGCCCTGAACTTTGTGCTCTTTTTAATTGATGCTCAATAATTTGGTTGATTTGCTGTAGTTGCTCATTGGCCCCAACTGAAATTTCTTTTTCACTTTGCATGATAGCAAGTGGAGTTTTCAAACTATGAGCCAAATCAGATAAAGCATTACGGTACCGTTTTCGTTGGTTCTCTTCTGTTACAAGTAATGTATTCAGTTGTTTTACCACCTTCTGAAGTTCAAGTGGGTAATAACCTTTCAATAACTTCTGCTGCCCTTTTTCAATATGTTCAAGCTCATATGTTAATTGTCTTAACGGTTTTAAGGTCCACAACAAACCTATAAGCTGAACAAAGACAAACACGACGATTAATAATAACAGCCAGCCCCAAAGCTTATGTCTAAAATCGCTCAGTGCAATCAGCATATTCTCTTGATCTTTAATAATATGAAGCGTTATAGGGAATTCTTGTCCGTTGTTAAAAAAACTAACACTAAAACTAAAGAGCAAGTGACTACTACCTTCTAAATCTATTGTTGAAAACAATGTCTCTCCAACAATCGGTGAAGGTAATAACGTTGGTAAGGATAAGGTTAGCAAAGATTGTGATTGCCATAATGGTCTATTTTCGGGTTTACTCTCTGCCAATATAGCTACATCATCGGTAGGCGTTATTACTGCATACAACCCCGACTGACTAACATTAAATTGGTTTTCCAGTAAGAGTTCAGGCATAACTAATTCATTGTTTTCTACTTCAGCTACAGTCAAAATGGAATAACTATAAGCTTTTAATTCGTTTTGACTTCCTGACATTAACTGTCGTTCAAAAGCACTGCTTAATGTAAAACCAATAATAGGCAACATAATAACTGTCATTACTAATGTGCTCAGTAATAACCTAACCTTTAACGAATTCATTTAGCATCTAATCGCTTTAATTTATAACCATGACCTCGAAGGGTTTCAATAAAACCATATTCACCAGTAGGGTCGAGTTTTTTTCTTAAGCGTCTGATAAAAACTTCAATAACATTTGAGTCAAGATCAAAATCTTGATCATAAATATGCTCAGTAAGTTTTGCTTTAGAAGTCACTTCATCAAGGTGCAGCATCATATATTCCAATAATTTATACTCTGAACTACTCAATTTTATCTCTTGATTATTCACCTCAACCTGTAGGCTTTTGGTATTTAATGTTAGCCCACCATTAGTTATTAGTGGGCTTGCCTGCCCCGCTGAACGTCGTATTAACGCATTTAAACGTGCAAATAATTCTTCAGTCTGAAAAGGTTTAGTCAAATAATCATCTGCGCCGGCATCTAAACCTGCAACTTTATCTTGCCAACGGTCTCTTGCCGTTAACACTAAAATAGGAAAGCTAATATCTTTCTCTCGTAATGATTTAATAACACTAATACCATCAATAATCGGTAAACCTATATCAATAATGGCGGCATCGTAGGGATACTCTTGACCTTGAAATAAACCAGCTTGTCCATCACTAGCGACATCAACTAAATAATTCGCATCAATCAGATGTTTATATAAATTTTGTTGCAAGGCTAAATCATCTTCAATTAATAATAATCGCATATTAATTACCACCACTCACATTACCTGTTTTTGCATCAACAGAAACCGAGATAATATGACCATTATTTTTAATTAACTTAATACGGTAAGAGGACTTTTGTTTTTTCACTTTAAGTACTTTACCACCAAATCGACTTTTAGCCATTTGTGCTGCTTGCTGACTACTCGTTACTCTTAACTGTTGCTTATGCGCTTGCTGATTTGCTTTAATCGCATTGTTGTTAACGGTAAAACTTCCATGTGCAAATGTACTCATCGATAGAGCAGCTAAAAGAAGAAAAAAACAAGATAAAGCAAATTTCATTATTGTTCCAAGTACGAGTGTATTTCAGTATTAACCATAGCTTATTTAAAATAATACTCCTTAGCAACTGAATATAAGCTGAACGTACTCACCCGAGATAAAATATAAAACAAAGCTTATAAACTTTTATAAATCATTCAGCTTACATTCATCTTGATTGCGCTTTAATAACGTCAGAAGCACATATCACAAGGATAAATTATGTTTAATAACACAAATTCTAACCATGCAATCAAACTAATACTATTGGCCTTTACAAGTATATTATTTTCCACGCAAGCTTATAGTAACGAAGTTAATGAGTCTGCCTTACCAAGCTACTCTATTTCGCAAGGTTCATTTAAAAGCAATTTTACTAGTGAGCTACGCCAACAAGTGATTGACGTTAGTCGACTCACTAACACTCCCGATCAACTTAATAACAAAGCAACATCGAAAACAAGAGAAGAGATGCTTAACAATAATAGTGTACTATTGAATAAAGCCAGTAAAGATAAAGTAACACAAAAGCGTGGTTCTTATTACGACGCTGATTTTACTATTTATGGCGTAACAAGTTTTTTACTTGATGATTTTGATAATGATGGCTTTTATCAAACTTTCAGCGTCGTTTTTGACGCTGATATGTACAGCTATACACAGCACCAACGAGCTGAAGTTTACGCTTTGTTATACCTTAGCAAAAATGGCAAACCATGGAAGCATTACTATACTACTGACACCTTTATTATTGAAGCTGACTCTGACTTAGATGAATATGAAGTTATAACCACTTTTCTTTCTGGTTACCCAACTGATTTTTATGATGTATTAATTGATTTATATCAGGTTGGCTATACCGATATTGTTGCGACCTATAGCTCAGACGATAGCAACGCCTTATATGCGTTACCATTAGAAAGTGATAACCATGACGACACTTATATTGAAGTGGTAGAGGTTTACGGTGGTGGTAGTTTTTCTTTTATAGTTTTATTTATGATTATAGCATTAAGCTTTTTCCGTTTTAGCGCTAAACAGTAATAAAGATAATACACATAGCAATGATTTGCTTAAAAATAAAAAACCACAAAAAGAAAACTTTTGTGGTTTTTTTATGTTAAAGATTCGAAGTTATCTGAGCACTATATTGTAAAAATAGAAAGGCTTTCTATTAAAAAGCAGAAAGACACTCTCTCATTTAAACATTTATTTTAGCTTTTTAAGTCATCAAAGAATTTTTTTACACCATCAAAGAAGCCTGTTTCTTTTGGGCTATGCTTTTTACTGCTTTTCCCCATTTTCTCTTCTAATTGACGTAATAAATCCGCTTGATCACCCGATAAGTTTACCGGTGTTTCAAGTACTACTTTACACATTAAATCGCCCGTTGTTGAACTACGTACAGATTTAACACCTTTACCGCGTAAACGGAACATTTTGCCCGTTTGTGTTTCTTTTGGTACTTTTAATTTAACTTTACCACCTAAGGTTGGTACTTCAATTTCACCACCAAGTGCGGCAGTAACAAAACTAATAGGTACTTCACAATATAAGTGGTTTTCATCACGTACAAATATGTCATGATCACGTACATTAACTTGTACGTATAAATCACCTGCTGGTGCGCCATGTTCGCCAGCTTCACCTTCGCCCGATAAACGAATTCGATCTCCGGTATCAACACCTGCTGGTATTTTTACAGAAAGCGTTTTAGTTTTTTCAACTCGTCCTTGACCACGACATGAAGTACAAGGATCAGAAATAACTTTACCTTTTCCACCACACGTTGGACAAGTTTGCTGTACGGCAAATAACCCTTGACGCATTTGTACTTGTCCATGACCATGACACGTAGAACATGTTTTAGCAGAAGTACCTTTTTTAGCGCCTGAGCCATCACAAGGCTCACAAGCCACAAAAGTAGGTACCTTAATTTCTAGATCTTTACCTTTAACGGCATCTTCAAGGTTTAGCTCTACATTGTAGCGTAAATCAGATCCTCGCTGTGCTCGAGATTGACGACCGCCTCGACCACGACCACCACCAAAGATATCACCAAAAATATCACCAAATGCATCACCAAAATCACCTTGACCACCGCCATGGTGACCACCATGTCCACCTTGTTCAAAGGCAGCATGGCCATACTGATCATAAGCAGCACGCTTTTGATCATCTTTTAGCACTTCGTATGCTTCTTGAATTTCTTTAAAGGTTTCTTCTTTTTCTTTATCACCCTTATTTCTATCAGGATGATACTTCATCGCTAATTTTTTATAGGATTTTTTGATATCGCGCTCACTAGCATCTTTTGATACTTCAAGCACTGCATAATAATCACGTTTTGACATAAATAACTTCTTTTGTTTGCACTTAAATTAACATACGCTTTAACGTAAGAAGCGCCGGGGATAGGCCAGCGCTTTAATTTTACTTCAATCCGAATAAGCTAAAGACTACTTGTCGTCTTTTACTTCTTCAAACTCTGCATCAACAACATCATCAGCAGAATCAGAACCTTCAGCATCTGAAGCAGCGCCTTCAGGCGAACCTTGTGCTTGCTGTTTTGCTTGAGCAATTTCCATTAATTTAGCTGAAGCTTCCATAAGCGCTTGAGATTTAGCATCAATTGCTTCTTTATCTTCACCTTTAAGTACTTCTTCAAGTTCAGAAATTGCCGTTTCAATTTTCTCTTTGTCTTCAGCAGGTAGTTCATCGCCAGCTTCTTCAACTTGCTTGCGAGTAGCGTGAACTATACCATCAGCTTGATTACGAGTTTGTACTAGCTCTTCAAACTTCGCATCAGCATCAGCATTTGCTTCAGCATCATTTACCATTTGCTCAACTTCTTCATCTGATAAACCACTTGAAGCTTTAATCGTAATTTTTTGCTCTTTACCAGTGTTTTTGTCTTTAGCTGTAACATGTAAAATACCATCAGCATCAATATCGAAAGTAACTTCGATTTGTGGTGTACCACGTGGTGCAGGATCAATACCTTCAAGGTTAAATTGACCAAGTGATTTGTTAGCAGAAGCTTGCTTACGTTCACCTTGAACAACATGTACAGTAACCGCAGCTTGGTTATCATCGGCTGTTGAGAATGTTTGTGATTGTTTCGTTGGGATAGTGGTGTTTTTATCGATAACTTTCGTCATCACGCCGCCCATCGTTTCAATACCTAAAGATAAAGGTGTAACATCTAACAATAATACATCAGTTACATCACCTGAAAGAACACCCGCTTGAATTGCTGCACCTGAAGCTACTGCTTCATCAGGGTTAACATCTTTACGTGGCTCTTTACCAAAGAAATCAGATACTGCTTGTTGAACCATTGGCATACGAGACTGACCACCAACTAAGATAACGTCATTTACGTCACTTACTGATAAATCAGCATCTTTAAGTGCTTTTTTAAGTGGTTCTAATGTCGCTTTAACCATATCTTCAACTAATGACTCTAATTTAGCACGTGTAACTTTAATGTTCATGTGCTTAGGACCAGAAGCATCCGCAGTGATGTAAGGTAAGTTAACATCTGTTTGCTGTGCAGAAGAAAGTTCACATTTAGCTTTTTCAGCAGCTTCTTTTAAACGCTGCATTGCTAAAGGATCAGCTGTTAAGTCCATACCTTGGTCTTTTTTAAATTCAGCTACAAGATAGTTAATTAAACGGTTATCAAAATCTTCACCACCTAAATGCGTATCACCATTAGTCGCTAATACTTCAAAAGTGTGCTCACCATCAACTTCATCAATTTCAATAATTGAGATATCGAATGTACCACCACCTAAATCGTATACCGCAACAACTTTATCGCCTTCTTTTTTATCCATGCCGTAAGCAAGAGCAGCAGCTGTAGGCTCATTAATAATACGTTTAACATCAAGACCTGCAATACGACCAGCATCTTTTGTTGCTTGACGTTGTGAATCATTGAAATAAGCAGGAACAGTAATAACGGCTTCAGTTACTTCTTCGCCTAAGTAGTCTTCAGCTGTTTTCTTCATTTTCTTAAGAACTTCAGCAGAAACTTGTGGAGGAGCAACGTTTTTATCACGTGCTGTAACCCAAGCATCACCATTGTCAGCTTTAACAATACCAAATGGCATTATTTTAATATCACGTTGTACTTCTTCGTCTTCAAAACGACGACCAATTAAACGCTTAATTGCGAATAATGTGTTTTTAGGGTTTGTTACTGATTGACGCTTAGCAGGTTGACCTACTAATGTTTCGCCTTCTTCAGTATATGCAATAATCGAAGGTGTAGTACGATCACCTTCTGCATTTTCAATAACACGAACTTTATCGCCGTCTAATACAGCAACACAAGAGTTAGTTGTACCTAAGTCAATACCAATGATTTTACCCATGAGGGAAGCTCCTATCTATTATGTTCTGCTCTCCTTTGAGAGCAAAATCTTAATTAATCTGTTGTTGAAATATTAAATGGGGGTAGGAAAATACTTTTCAATAGAAATTTTGTAAATAAATGCATTTTATTTAAAATAATCATTTCTTCCGTTCTATTAAGCTGTTTTAGTCATGTTTTAGCTAAAGTAACTTAAGCTTAAAAGACAATGCATACCAATATAGGGTTAAAATAAAATATAGGGTTAAAATAAAAAACCAGACAAATTGTCTGGTTTTTGAAAATGCATCACATAGTAACTTGAGAATCTATTTATTTTAACAATTAAACAGATTCATCAACGCTAGGTGCTGCTTTAGATACCATCACCATAGCAGGGCGAATTAAACGACCATTAAGTTCGTAACCTTTTTGCATTACAGCAATAACCGTATTAGGTGCTACGCCAGGCACTTCTTGCATAGACATTGCTTGATGTAATTCTGGGTTAAAAGGTTGATCTTGTGGATCTACAGATTTAATACCAAATTTTTCTAATGATGAGATTAAACCTTGAAGAGTTAATTCAACACCTTCAATAACTGCGGCTTTACTGTCATCTTCTTTATCAATATTTTGTAATGCACGCTCTAAGTTATCAACAGTAACAAGCATTTCACCAGCAAACTTTTCTAAAGCAAACTTTTTCGCTTTATCAACATCTTGCGCAGATCTACGACGAATGTTATCCACTTCAGCCTTCGCTCGAATTACTGAATCTTTTTGATCTGTAACTTTTGCTTGAGCTGCTGCTAAAGCAAGTTCCAACTCATTAATACGCTCTTGTTCAGCACTAATGACTTCATGAGCTTGTTCATGCTGTTCTTCAACTTGTTCTTCTGCTTGCTGAACAATTTCGTCAGCTAATTGCTCTGGCGATAACTCTTCTGTAGAAAACTCAGCAGACTGCTGTTCTTCTGATTTTGTAGACTCTGTAGTCATAAAAAACTCCAATTAAATCTTAGTAATTTTACAATAATAAAAATGCAATAATGCTAATTATGGGGTCAAGCTTTCGCTATTCAAGCCTTTATAGCAACTAATTAAGTGCATTTTATCAAATACAAACTTTACAAGCCACGCAAATAAAGGGAAACTTCTTTTAAAGATATCAAATATGAAATAATTGTTATGGCTCAACTTTATAAAACAATTGGGCTTATTGGTAAGCCCAATCATCAAGGTGCAAGCTCCACAATAGCGGCATTACATGACTATTTACTGGCAAATAAATACCAAGTATTAGTAGAAACATCCGTCGCTACTTCTGTCGAAATTACAGATATGAATGAATGTTCTCTCACCGATATTGGTAATAATGCAGATCTTGCTATTGTTGTTGGTGGTGATGGCTACATGTTAGGTGCTGCTAGAGTTTTAGCTTGTTTTGACATCGGCGTTATTGGTGTAAACCGTGGGAATTTAGGTTTTTTAACCGACTTATCCCCTGATGAAATAATAAAACCACTTGAAGAAATTCTAAATGGTAAATCTCGCTCTGAACAGCGCTTTATCATTGAAGCTGAAGTTTATCGGCATGGTAAACTTAAAAGCTCGAACAGTGCCGTAAACGAGGCGGTTTTACATGCAGGTAAAGTTGCCAGCATGATTGAGTTTGAAGTTCATATTGATAATTCATTTATGTTTAGTCAACGCTCTGATGGTTTGATTATTTCAACTCCTACAGGATCGACCGCTTACTCTATGTCTGCTGGCGGACCTATACTAACGCCTAATTTAAATGCTTTATCTTTGGTACCTATGTTTCCTCATACACTAACTAGTCGCCCTATTGTGGTGGACGGTGATAGTGAAATAAAGCTAATACTTGCAAATGAAAATCAAGAAAGTTTACAAGTTAGCTGTGATGGACATGTAATTCTAGCCGTTATGCCTGGTGACGAAGTTATCATTAAAAAAAGTCCTCAAACTATACGCTTAGTTCATCCTCTCGATCATGATTATTTTAACGTACTACGAAATAAATTAGGATGGGGCAATAAGCTTTATTAATCTTATTTAATAAAAACGATTAAAATTTTCTAAGTTACTTGCAAAAGCATAAATTACTGTATAAATTAACAACTATATATTTATACAGTAAAGTGAGAGTTCACATTATGCTTTTACAACTAAACATTCAAAACTTCGCCATTGTTAAATCACTTGATATTGATTGGCAATCTGGCATGACAACTATCACAGGTGAAACTGGCGCGGGTAAGTCTATAGCAATAGATGCCTTAGGTTTATGTTTAGGAGATAGAGCCACCACTAATGTTGTTCGTCCTAATTGCAAAAAAGCAGAACTTGCTGCCACTTTCGATATACAAAAAAATATAAATGCTCAGCACTGGCTAACGATTCATGATCTGTTATTGGAATCAAGCAATGAGTGTATTCTACGACGAGTAATTTCTGCTGAAGGTCGCTCAAAAGCTTACATTAATGGTAGTCAAGTACCTCTAGTACAGCTTAAAGAAGTGGGTCAATTATTGATCAATATACATGGTCAACATGATCACCAATTAATCGTTAAATCAAGTCAGCAATGTAAGTTGCTCGATGATTATGCAGATCATCAGTCAGCACTGGATGAAGTTAAACATTATTATCAACAATGGCATAAATTAAATAAAGAATTAAATTTATTACAGCAAAACAAACAACAACGTGAAGCTCAGCAACAACTACTCCAATATCAAGTGAATGAACTCAATGAGTTTTCTTTACAAGAAGGAGAGTTTGAAACATTAGAAAGTGATTATAAACGCCATGCTAATGCTCAAGATTTACTTGATACAACTCTCCAATCACTACATACACTTACTGAAGACGAAAGCTTTAATGTACTCGACTCGTTACGCCATTGTAGTGACAACATAGCTGCCTTAGCCCGTTTAGATGAAAGGCTGAAAAATATTGCAACTATTCTTAATGACTCTTTTTTACAAGTTGAAGAGGCTTCTGCAGATCTTAAACACTACTATCAAGAACTTGAATTAGATCCACAAGCATACGCAATAATCGAAGAGCGCTATTCTACAGCCTTGCAACTGGCAAAAAAACATAGTTTACCTCCAGAAAACTTAGTTAGTTTTCATCAATCACTCACTCAAGAGTTAACAAATATTTCCAATGATGAATCAAGAATTAATGTGGTAATTGAAGAACTAGTCAAAACAGAGCAAAACTACCAAGATAGTGCCTTAGTTTTAACTTCTTCGAGAAAAAAAGCAGCCAAAAAATTAAGTAAAGATATTAGCAAAAGCATGCAAGAGCTGAATATGCCCCATGGAAAATTTCACATTGCAATTGAATCACATAATGACAGTCTCACTACGATATCAGCCAATGGTGTAGACAAAATTGACTTTCAGGTCAGTATAAACCCTGGTCAAGCATTAGAGGCAATGAGTAAAGTCGCTTCTGGTGGTGAATTATCCCGTATTAGTTTAGCCATGCAAGTTATATTAGCAGACAAAGTCATTACCCCGACCCTAATTTTTGATGAGGTAGATGTAGGCATAAGTGGTCCTACAGCGGCAATGGTGGGGAGTAAATTACAACAACTAGCTAAAAACACTCAAGTAATATGTGTAACGCATTTACCACAAGTGGCATGTAAGGGACATCAACAGTACTTTGTTAGTAAACTAACCGATGGTGAACATACTGAAACAAAAATAACGGAACTAAGTGAGCAAAGTCGCATCCAAGAAATAGCACGTTTACTTGCAGGTAATAAAATAACCGAGCATAGTTTAGCTAACGCACAAGAGTTATTAGCCGGTTAATTACGGATGTCTATCGCAAATTTATGAAAAATAGCTTTGTATCTCAAGCCGTGCTTCGTTATTATCACTGCTTGCACTTAATGCATTAATTTTTAATTGTATTGATTTATATTTAAGGAAAGTAAAATTTCATGTTGTTTCGTACCTCAATTATTACCATAGCCCTATCACTTTCTGCTTGTTCAAGTTGGGTTTATCGTATTGATATTCCTCAAGGAAACTATCTTGAGCAAAAAAGCATAGATAAAATACAAGTGGGTATGACTAAGGAACAGGTTAAATTTGTTTTGGGAAGCCCTGTTTTAGTTGATTCTTTTGACAAAGATACTTGGAATTATGTTTATCGTTTCAAGTCAGGTCGTAGTGAAAAGTTAGATACCCAGAAGAATTTCACCATGAAGTTTGAAGATAACAAACTAGTTTCAGCAGATGGCGATTTTGAATTATCAGAAAATTTTCATATCCCATTCAACGCCCCTATCATACAAAATGATGAACAAATCAATACGGATAAACAAGGTAGTTAATCGCATTATGCTTTTAAAATAATTGTTTTATTTATATTATTACAATACGAAACTAACTTGAGAGCAACTAATATGACATGATAATTTTCATATTAGCTATTTTTAGTATAGGTTAAATTTGGTTAACTCGTTTTACAACGCGCTAACCAAATTTAATAAAATAACTAGAACTTACTTGTATCGGTAAATAAGCCTACTTTTAAATCTTTAGCTAAATATATTTCACGGCCATCAACACTCACAGTACCGTCAGCTAAGCCCATATATAATTTACGTTTAATTACACGTTTGAAATCAATTCTAAAGGTTACTTTTTTTGCCGTAGGCAAGATTTGTCCAGTAAATTTAACTTCACCTACACCTAATGCTCTTCCTTTACCTGGACCACCAGTCCACGCTAAGAAAAACCCAACTAATTGCCACATAGCATCTAAGCCTAAGCAACCAGGCATTACAGGGTCACCTTTAAAATGACAATCAAAAAACCATAAATCAGGTGAAATATCTAATTCGGCTTCGATAAAACCTTTACCAAACTCACCGCCTTCTTCAGTAATCGTTAATATACGATCCATCATTAGCATGTTGTCTGAAGGAAGTTGTGAGTTACCCTCACCAAACATTTCACCTGTACCTGCTTTAACTAAATCTGCTTTGTTGTACGAACTCTGTTGTGCCATTGCCATAAGTATTTTGACCTATATGAAGTTGTTTACTAAGGATGTAATATTTCTTGAGCGTTACTTTAGCGAACACTTGTACACTAAACAACTCCGAACAGTAAAAAAAACAACTTTAATGGGGATAATATCGTTTTTTATCGATTGATTTACCCAAGGCAAGATAATATTACTAAATTCTGTAAACATTTAGCGCTATTAGCTTTCACTATCGTATTGCAAAATAAAACGGTCAGGGTAACATAGCAGCTAGTTGCAAAATTTTATAAAGCGCATCGAGATTAAAATGAACGATACCGTTAAAAATAAGAAAAAGGCTATGACTAATGCCGAGAAGCAGAAACGCTACAGGGAAAGACAAAAAGAACGTGGTAAGCAAGAGATGCGCGGATACTTATCACCCGAAGCTAGAGTATGTTATCAATTAATTGCTGAACAAACTAACTGGTCTGATAGTATTATTTTAAGCAACGCAGTTCGCTTAACTTATGCCGCCTATAAAAATGGGCAAATTGGCTTACTTAATAGTTGGCTAAAAAATAACGAGTTATAAAGGCAGATTCCATTGATAAATATATTATTAGTTGACGACCATGAACTAGTACGCACTGGTGTTAATAAAATACTCAACGAAGTTAAAGGTTTTAAGGTTATTGATGAATGTGAAACAGGTGAAGACGCGGTAAAATTTTGTCGTATGACTGAACCCGACGTTATTTTAATGGATATGGATATGCCTGGCATGGGCGGCTTAGAAGCAACGAAAAAGATTTTACGCCTAGCACCAGAAGTTAAAGTAATAATCTTAACGGCTCACACCGAAGACCCTTTCCCAACCAAGGTAATGAAAATAGGTGCTGCTGGTTATTTAACTAAAGGCGCAGGGCCAAATGAAATGATTAATGCTATTAGAGCCGTGAATAGTGGTCAACGTTATTTACCCCCTGCAATAGCTCAACAAATGGCTTTAAGTCAATTTAAAACAAAAGACGAAAACCCTTTTAGCGAATTGTCAGATCGCGAATTACAAATAATGTTAATGATCACTCGTGGTGAAAAAGTACCTGATATTTCTGAACATTTACACTTAAGTCCAAAAACAATTAATAGCTACCGCTATCGAATGTTTGATAAGTTAAATGTAGGAAATGATGTAGAGCTAACACATTTAGCGATTCGTCACGGCATGATAAATACAGAAAAATTATAATTTTGCCAAACATACATAACACCGCACCAACACAACATTTCGATAGCGACGCCTTCTTGAGTTCAGTTACAGATCAAGCTGGTGTTTATCGGATGTACAATGCTAGCCAAACAGTTATTTATGTTGGAAAAGCAAAGCATCTTAAAAAACGTTTGAGCAGCTATTTTCGTAAAGATGTAGGCTCGGTAAAAACAAAAGCATTAGTTAATCAAATTTGCGCTATAGACGTCACTGTAACTCATACAGAAGGCGAAGCATTAATTCTTGAAAATAATTATATTAAAAAGTATCAGCCTAAATATAATATTTTACTCAGAGATGATAAATCTTACCCTTATTTATTAATTACTCACCATAAACACCCTAAACTTGGTCTTCATCGCGGAGGAAAACGCACTAAAGGTGATTATTTTGGTCCCTACCCTACTGTAGGAGCTGTTTGGGAAAGCCTACGCTTAATGCAAAAGATCTTTCCTATCCGACAGTGCGAAGATAGTTATTACAAAGCAAGATCACGACCTTGTTTACAATATCAATTAGGACGTTGTTTAGCACCTTGCGTTGACAAAATATCTGAGAAAAATTACCAACAACAAGTTGATTTAGCCAAACTATTTTTAAAAGGTAAAAGCTCAATGGTAATTGAGCAACTTGTTGAAAAAATGGAATTATCGAGTAGCCAATTAGATTTCGAACAAGCGGCTAAATATAGAGATCAAATCACTACATTACGTAAAGTACAGCAACAACAATATGTTAGTGGTATAGCAGCTGAAATGGATGTTATTGGATTATTTAGGCTTAAAACCCAAGTTTGTATTCATTTACTTTGTATTCGTGACCATAAAATATTAGGCAGTAAAAGCTATTTCCCTGTTGTACCTAATGACACAAGTGATGAAGAAGTCATACAAGCATTTATCGGACAACATTATTTAGGCAATGAACTCGGCAGCGGTTCGAACGAAGGCATGATCCCAAAAGAAATTATAGCCCCGTGTGATTTTGAACAACTGACAGAAATTGCAGTATTATTATCAAAACAGTCTGAGCATGAGGTTAAAATATCAACCAAGATTAGATCCGAGCGTCGACAATACTTAAAGCTAGCCGCAACCAACGCACAAACTGCTTTGCTAACAAGAAACAGTCATAAAGAATCGATGCAAGCTAGGTTTGCCGCTTTAAATGAAGTTTTTGAATTACCAAATGGTATAAACCGAATAGAGTGTTTCGATATTAGCCATACAATGGGACAACAAACTATAGCATCTAATGTTGTTTTTAACCAAGAAGGTCCGCTTAAGAGTGATTATCGTCGATATAATGTTTACGGTATTACACCGGGTGATGACTATGCAGCAATGGCTTTTGCTTTAAATAAACGTTATGGAAAAATAAAAGCAACCGATATTGAAGCATTAAAGAAGTTACCTGACATCGTTTTTATTGATGGTGGTAAAGGCCAATTAGCAAAAGCTGAAGAATTTTTTGCACAATTAAGTTCTGAACAAGCGCTTGAAAGAATTCCTTTGCTTGTTGGCGTAGCTAAAGGCGAATCTAGAAAACCGGGCTTAGAAACATTAATACTAGCTGGCTCTCACCAATTAATATCATTACCTGGTACTTCTCCAGCTCTACACCTAGTACAACATATACGCGATGAGTCACACCGATTTGCAATTACAGGACATCGAGCTAAAAGGCAGAAGGTAACTAAAAAGTCAGTATTAGAATCTATCGAAGGGATAGGAGCAAAGAAACGGCAAGCCCTACTGACACACTTAGGTGGAATTCAGGAAGTAAATAAAGCTGACGTAAGTGAATTACAGAAAGTTCCAGGTATTAGTATCGTACTTGCTCAAAATATTTATGACGCTTTACACAATAAGTGACTATATCTAACTCCTGATACTGTGTAGAATAAACTCAGAACTTTTGCTGTTATATCTTTAACTAAAATAAAAACTATGTGGACATTACCCAACCAAATAACCTTATTTCGGATCATTTTGATTCCCGTTTTCCTTATTATTTTCTATTTACCTTTATCTTGGAGTCACTTTGGTGCCTTTGTAGTGTTTTGGACCGCTTCAATTAGCGATGCCTTAGACGGATATTTAGCACGAAAATTAAATCAATCTTCAGCCTTTGGCGCTTTTATTGACCCTGTGGCTGATAAACTGATGGTGGTAGCAGCTTTAGTTATGATCGTACAAGAATATCAGAATTGGCTCATTGCTATTCCGGCAATTATTATGATCGCACGGGAAATATTCATCAGTGCTTTGAGAGAATTTATGTCATCGCGTGGTAAGCGCGACGTTATTGCCGTGTCTGATATGGGAAAATATAAAACCGCAGCTCAAATGTTGGGTATTATGGGATTAATATGGCGACCTGATTACGACATTCCGTTAATTTTATTTTATTTACCGCATGAAATTATCAATTATGCCGCTTACTTTTTCTACGCCATTGCCACTATTTTAACTATTTCAACCTTAGTTAGTTACTTTAAAGCCGCTTGGCCGGAGCTAAAAAGATAATAGCTAGGTTGTTTTTGATTGCTATAGCATCAAATTAGCTGCTTTTTGAGCAGTCGAAATAAAAAAGTTATTTATTAGTTGACTGTAACTTAATACGCTGTAGAATGCGTTTTCGTTGACAGGGAGTCAACAGGTGAAGCGGCTGTAGCTCAGCTGGTAGAGCATCACGTTGCCAACGTGAATGTCACGAGTTCGAGTCTCGTTAGCCGCTCCAACTTTAACTTTATAAAAGTTAAGCTCCAAAGGATTACACCTCAATTCGCGTTGATAAAATGGCGGGTTGGCAGAATGGCTATGCAGCGGATTGCAAATCCGTGGACCTCGGTTCGACTCCGGGACCCGCCTCCATTGTGCCCGGGTGGTGGAATTGGTAGACACAAGGGATTTAAAATCCCTCGCCGAAAAGCGTGCCGGTTCAAGTCCGGCTCCGGGTACCATTTCATCAACGAAAGTTGAGTGTAAAAAAAAGTAAAAAAAAGTGTATTTTATACTTGGCAAATAAAATTATATACGCTAGAATGCGCGCTCATTTTTAAGGAAATGAATGCGAAACAAAATGAAGCGGCTGTAGCTCAGCTGGTAGAGCATCACGTTGCCAACGTGAATGTCACGAGTTCGAGTCTCGTTAGCCGCTCCAAATTTTTGTTTTAGAAGTAGAAATAAAGCTCTATGAAGCGGCTGTAGCTCAGCTGGTAGAGCATCACGTTGCCAACGTGAATGTCACGAGTTCGAGTCTCGTTAGCCGCTCCAAATTTTTTTAGTATTATGGTAAGTTACCAGTCAGCAATGACAAATAATATTATAAAGAGTAGGTACCAACCTACTATAAAAATACTCCCCTTATCGAAAGATACAATGCCCGGGTGGTGGAATTGGTAGACACAAGGGATTTAAAATCCCTCGCCGAAAAGCGTGCCGGTTCAAGTCCGGCTCCGGGTACCATTTTAAAAATATCTCAAATATTTTTACAGTATTTAATATCAGCAAATATAGTAAATAGTTTATTTTCCTCCGTTATTTTATAAAATCACTATTTATCTGTCATACATCTCATATTATTCAGGTAATAATTTCTTAGCAATATAGAATACAAGAATAAATAGTTAGTATTAAGTCAAACATTAGTAATTCATTACCATCCATTTCATACAAAATTCACCTTGCTATAGAGACGTTATAAAAAAATAATCAGTACTACTTAGGTAACTCCTCCTTAATATTCATCGTTCTTATTCATATTCTTTAGCCTAATTCCTTCTTATATTATAGTTAACTCCTGAGTACTTTAATGGTAAAGTTTATGCTTAATTCATAGAGAGGATAAAAAATGAAATTAGCTTCAACAAAAATCATCACAGTATGCGCACTTATTTTTGCAACTAATAGTGCTATTGCAACACCAGCAACGTCTGAAAAGCATGCTAACAAAGCTAACGAGTTACGCCATGCCGTATTCACTATGCTAGGTGCAAATATGGGTGCATTAGGCGCCATGGCTAAAGGAAAGATCCCATTTGATGCAAAGGTAGTCGAAAAAAATTCAATTCGTATTAATCAGCTTTCATTTATGATTGCTGATTACACGAGTACTGATACAAGTGCTTATAAAGTAGACACTACAGCATTGCCAGATGTGTGGACTAAGCGTGAAGCCTTTGAAAAAAGAATTAATGATTTAACAATAGCATCTGAAAAGCTTGTTAAAGCATCTACATCAGGTGATGAGTCGGCAATTAAAGCAGCTATTGGCGGTGTAGGAAAGACGTGTGGCGGATGTCACGATAACTTTAGAGAAGAATAACACTCAAGCCCGTCCTGTAAAAAATAAAAGCTAATATAGCTATACAAGGCCTGAATAACATATATGTTGTTATTCAGGCCTTTTTGTTTGTACTAATAATAAAACTCTTCTTCGACTGGTACATTCAAGACTAACAACCAATATAAGAAAACGGCAACAACTAATATTATTACTAAAGCCACAAATAATTTAGATGATTTAATACCTTTTTTATTTTCGGCACTGTCACTACTTTTATATCCTGTGATCATTGGTACAATCAAATTCGCTTTTTTTACCAGCAAATAATAAAAAGCAGCACTTATATGTAATACAGATACAATAATAATAATATCAAAAACATTATGATGAATTAATGACATAATACTCTGAATCGAACTACTTGCACTTGCATAGTAAGGTCCAGAAGTAAAAATATCATCGTTCATAAATAGCCCGCTAATCGCTTGTGATAAAACTAACGTCAACATCAATACCACCATTAACCCACCAAGAGGATTATGACCAACAGTAGTATAGTTTTTTTCTTGTCTGAAGTTTTTTAAATAGTGTAAAAGCGCTTTTTTATTGGGTATAAATTGAGTGAACTTCGCATAGCGAGTACCAAATACCCCCCATATTATGCGAAATATAATCAAGCCTAAAATAAAGTAGCCTATTTTTAAATGCCAATCTATTAAGTTTCGTTCGCCATCTGATGTATACCAAGCAGCAAAAAGTGAAATAACAAGACACCAATGAAATAGTCTAACAGGAAGATCCCAAACTAATAATTTATTTTTCATTATTTAATTTATGTTGAACAACGATAATAACATTATAAATAATGAACAACTATTGTGAAACCTCTTATTTATTAAAAGGTAAATAGACAGTTTTAGCCGTAGATCAATATATTCTGATAGTGAATTTGACGCTTATAAATACACTAACACGCTGAGCGCATATTCATAATATTAAAGATAAATTAATAATAAATTAATAAGGACACTCGCTTATAGTCACTCGCTTATAGTCACCATGAAACAATTGTCTAAAGTCTTTTGTTAACAAATTTGAGCGACTGTCCTGTCCCTATTCTTTTAACGGGGACAGGTGTACATTAAATTAACCGGTACTTTTGTAGCTTACTATTCGGTTTTTCAGGAATAGTCATTTCAATTAAAGCAGCGTCCATCGCTGGTTTAAGGTAGCGTTCTCTAAAGTGCTTGCGATCTTTAAGTTTCAACTTTTCTTGTAATTGCTTTCTATTTAAAGATATATCAGATTGTCTTAATATATTTATCAAGGCTTTAACTTGTGGTGTTTCTTGTGGGGTTGTGTTTTTTTCTATTGGCGCCAGTGATCGTGCAGGCTCTTTATTTAAAAATAAGCTATTGTCTATTTTTAAAATAGTACTTAAGGTATTTTCGAGAATATACTCGATAAAAACTGAAGAATCCCCCGTGTCGGTGCTTTCATTTATTGCACTATTATACTGCTGTTTAGTTGCCTCTATAAATTTTTCCACAGGAAATAATATAAATAACGGATTCCATTGCTTAAGTATTTTAGATTGCCATAAAGAGGCAATGCGACTATTACCTTCAACAAAAGGATGGATAAATTTAAGTTCGTAGTGAAATACTGAGCTTTTTATTAGCGGGTGTTCAGTCGATGTAGACAACCAGCTAAAAAGATCTTCCATCATCTGTGGAATATGCAAAGCTTGCGGGGCTACTTTCAATTTTTTGCTATTGATAGTGTTATTCGTCCGATAGTTATCAGTTGTATTTTCTTGAGACAATATAAGCGCTTTATGTGCTGTCAAAAAGTCATCGCATAAATTAATATCCCAATTATTCATCTGTTCATAGACTTCAATGGAATTATTTACTTTTTTGATTATTTCTTCAGATAAATCAATGTCGTCTTTATGATAAATTGTGTTTATCTGCGCCTTTGTCAAGGTAACATTGTCATTAAGTAGTGCGTTTTTAACCTGTTTTACCAGAGCATCTTGCTTACTTTGCAAGATATCTTTTTCGTTGTACATTATAGAGAGTTTGCCGATAGCTTCTGCAATATCTGAAATATAGTGAATGATTTTTGATGTGACTGTAAACGGAGGTTGAAATTGACTCATGAGATAATAAATTTTAAGCTTTAATTCTACCTACAAGATACGCTAATCAAGAGGGTTAGTATAATTAAAATTCTTAATTAACCTTAATTATGGATAATGTTAGAACGATTTACTCATCGAGTAAATCGTTTTTTTTGACTGAAAACGATTGAGGGTAAACACGATAGGCCACTGTATCAGGCTGATTTTGCCTGTAATCTTTCGTTGAAATTACTTAATATGAGTATAAGACTTTCGTTATCATCCAAGATAAGCTGTAGTCAAAATGTTAAATAGTGAGGCTAAACTTACCGATTTTTCGGTATTAGCACATTACCTTTATGTCCTTTTAAAATAAGGGATGTAGATGGGGGGCATTAAGATATATTTGATTGTGGTAGCTAGTTTTTTTGATAAACTGTGAGTATCTAACCCTTTTATTCGACGACCATGTTAAGCATTAAAATCGAACAATAAAAATTAAAATTAATAAGGACACTCGCTTATAGTCAGAACAAAACCAAAATTAAAAAACATAGATGAAATACCGATTTTTAGACGTGCGGAAGTTTAACCGTGATATAGGTAGGTGGTTATTATGGTTAGGGTTATTGTTAAATGGTTACGCTAGAAGTTTATCACAACAATTAACATTGGTTCGTCGCTTCAATCCTCTGTGCTCGCAATAATCTGTTAATACATCACTGTGACCTACCGCGCCATGAAATAATCGTCTAAAGTCTTTGGTTAACGTTAGCCAATTATCAGGACTGATGTTCAAGCGGTTAAGTAAAGCAGGTTGAGTTGCTTCAATATAGCCGGCTTTATCTTCACGGAAACAGCGACCTGTCATTTCAATTAATTCAAGGTAATCTTTTAGCTCAAATGGTAAACCTTTAGGCATGCTTTTGCGTGGATTACCCACAAAAGGCAGTAACGTTTTGGGCTGTTTAGCCTTTTTGGCTGATATAGCTCGTTGCTTTACGCTGGTATATCCTGAGCTTTCTGGGGTTTTCGCTATATTCGCTCTTACTGGGTTTAAATCAACATATGCCATACACGCAGCAAGGGCCGCTTCGTCTAATAAAGCTTGAGATTTAAAACGCCCTTCCCAGAAATGACCAGTGCAATTGTCTTCTTGATTCGCTTGTGTCGCGATGCTTTGGTTGAGTAGGCGCATAAACCAGCTGATGTC
>NZ_JAHKQD010000019.1 GCF_018860915.1 Colwellia sp. C2M11 | reverse complement strand
TGACCGTTTTTACGTGCCGGTGTGATGCGCAAGTAATCCGTTATTTTCCCTGGGTTGTTGTTTAAATCATTACGTAATGACTGTGCCGCTTGTTTGAAATCATTATTCTTGCGTTGGTCAATAACAGTGCCTTTCGTTGCGGCCACTTTCGGACCACTTTTTTCAGCGCGCGTCGCCTTAGCCGCATTCGCATTACTCGCTTTTTTATGAGACACACTTTGCGCCGGTTGATTATAGTCTGCACCATCAAGCATCAAGGTTTCTAAACGCCCCGACTGTTTAATAATAACCCGGTCGATTAATACTTTTTCAAGTGTAGCTCGGGTGCCTTCAATAATGTCATCAATACCATAAGTTGCTTGTTTTTTCTTATGCTCAATAACCGCAGCCGCAATCGCCATATCATCACTAGCGACTAATCCTGATAACGTTAACTGTAAACGGGTTTCAGGTGCTGAAGCTATTTCTTCTATCGTTTCTGTTTTGGCTGCTTGATTATATTCACCAAACAAATGTAACGATTGTAGCTGTGATAAATCAACCTGACCACCTTGTAATTGGCTTTGTGCTTGTCGTTGAGCTGCCGTTAGGTTGCCCGCATTTTTATTACCAATGTTTTGTCCCGCCGTTGGCATGACCAGCCACGTGATCTTGGCCAAGATAAAAGCGATATAAATTAACAAACAGAGGCAGATAGCTTGTGCTATTTTTTTCTGAGGTAATTTGGCGATTAAATTGTTAATAAATATGAAGTTATCGGATAAAACCATTGAGTAAGCCATGAATGTAAAAAGTGATTACAAACAAATTAGATAAATGTCGAACGGTAATGATACTTGACCTAGATGATAGCAACAAGGGATGTAACTTTATTTTACAATTTAATTCGTCGGTTAAAAGGATACGGTAAGAGTCAGTGATTAGGGACTATGCTCTGTTTTTCGGCTTTTTTGCATGATAAATTGTTACATTAACGCTTACTTTAATACTCTCTTGATACTAAGTTTTGACTTAATTACTCAAATCTTAACTAATAACCAGCATAATTGTAAATAAGGTAAGTTACGTATTTACTATTTACATAAGGCAGGTGTAGCATAGGATATAATTTTTTTTGTATTAAATAAAAATGAAGGATTAGAATGAACAAGAAAATAACCAAAGCCGTAATTCCTGTCGCAGGGTTAGGTACACGTATGTTACCTGCGACAAAAGCTATTCCAAAAGAAATGTTGCCTATCGTTGATAAACCATTAATTCAATATATTGTTGATGAATGTGTTGCAGCAGGAATTAAAGAAATAGTATTGGTTACTCACTCATCTAAAAATGCCATTGAAAATCATTTTGATAAATCATTTGAGCTTGAAACAACATTAGAAAAGCGTGTTAAACGTCAATTACTTAAAGAGATTCAAGCGATCTGCCCTAAAGATGTCACTATCTTGCATGTTCGCCAAGGGGAAGCAAAAGGGCTTGGGCACGCGGTATTAAAAGCACGTCCTATTATTGGCGAAGAGCCATTTGTGGTTGTGTTACCTGATGTTATTTTAGATGATGCTTCTGCTAATTTAAAAACAGAGAATTTAGCTGCAATGCTTAACCGTTATAAAGACGTTGGCGGTTATAGTCAAATTATGGTTGAACCTGTACCTATGGAGCAAGTTAGTAGTTATGGTGTGGTTGATTGCGGTGGCGTTGATTTAGCACCTGGTGAATCACAACCTATGACCGCGGTTGTTGAAAAACCTGCAGTTGAAGATGCGCCCTCTAATTTGGCGGTTGTTGGCCGTTATGTATTATCTGAAAAAATATGGGAATTATTAAGAATCACTCCTCCTGGTGCCGGGGATGAGATTCAATTAACTGATGCCATTGCGATGTTAATGGAAAAAGAAACGGTTGAAGCTTTCCATATGACTGGTAAATCACATGATTGTGGTTCTAAACTAGGTTATATGAAAGCGAATGTTGAATATGCATTACGACATAACGAGTTAGGTGTTGAGTTTACTGATTACTTGAAAAGCTTGTCGTTATAGTTCGCGCTGAAATTATTAAATGCGAAATAGTTATTGATGTCGTTATTGGTTAGATATTTCGACATCAACTCTAGCTTTAATTTTAACGTTAGCTAATTCAGGGAGCACGGTGACGTCATATGGAACTTTTCAATAAAACTATTCAAAAAAATGCAGAGCGAGCGAAAAAACGTTCGATTTTTTCATTATTCGACTTACCTATCGACGCTGCACTTGATTCATCAGCTAGTTTGCCAAACCGAGCTGATGAATTTTCAGTGAGTGCGGCTGATCTTTATCTCGATTATTCTAAACAAAACATTACTAAAGCAGAGTTAGAGCAGCTGATTTCCTGGGCTGAAGCTCAAGGGTTAAGACAGAAAATGCAATTAATGTTCAGTGGCGAAAAAATAAATAATACTGAACAACGAGCTGTTTTACATACCGCATTGCGCGCACCTGAACAGGAAAAGAAGCAAGTTTTAGGTGAAGCAGCTAAGCAGGTAGAAGCGACTGAGCAGCGTGTGGCTGAGATTGTTGATGAAGTACAAAACGGACAACGCTTAAGTGCTAGTGGAGAAAAGTTCACTGATGTATTAGCTATTGGTATTGGTGGCTCTTATTATGGTATTAAAGTTGGTTTAAGTGCTTTGCAGCCTTATCACTGTACTGGTTTAAAGGTGCATGTTATCGCTAATGTTGATGGCAGTGCTGTTACTGAAAAACTTAACTCTCTCAATGCTGCGACAACGCTCGTTGTTATTATTTCTAAAACCTTTACCACACAAGAAACCTTGTTAAATGCGAAAGCGATTAAAACCTGGATGCTAACGCAACTAGGTGATGATAGTGCAATTGCAAAACAATGGTTTGCAATAAGTAGTAATGTTGAAAAAGCCCAAGCGTTTGGTTTAGAGTCTAGCCATGTACTGCCTATGTGGGATTGGGTTGGTGGACGATTCTCTGTTTGGTCTGCGGTTGGCTTACCTTTAGCGTTAGCTATTGGTATTGAGCACTTTAATGCCTTTAAAGAAGGAGCTTATCAAATGGATAAGCATTTTCAAGAAAGTGACTTCTGTGAAAATATGCCGGTACTAATGGCATTACTGGGTTTATGGAATCGTAATGGCTTGGATTATCCGAGTTTAGCGGTTTTACCCTATGATCATGCGTTAAGAGCCTTACCTGGATATCTGCAACAGACTGATATGGAAAGTAACGGTAAGTCAGTTTCTAACCAAGGAGAAAAGCTGGCTTGGAAAACGGCACCTATAGTTTTTGGACAGGAAGGGACTAATGGGCAACATGCGTTTATGCAATTGATGCATCAAAGTGATGAAATTATCCCGACAGACTTTATTGTTGCTTTACAAGGCACAAGTTTGTTAGCGGAACATCATAAAGTGCTCGTTGCTAACTGTTTTGCACAAAGCGAAGCATTAATGCAAGGTAAAAATATCGAGCAAGTAAAAGCTGAGTTAGCTAATAATGGTATGAATGAAGCAGAAATTACTGCTTTAGCACCACATAAAACCATGAAAGGAAATACACCGAGTAGTACTTTGTTAATGAAGTCATTAACCCCAAAATGTTTTGGTGCGATACTCGCTTTGTATGAGCATAAAATTTTTGTACAAGGGATGTTATGGCAAGTGAATTCTTATGACCAATGGGGTGTTGAATTAGGAAAACAATTAAGTAAGCAGGTACTCACTTACATGGGAGGTGGAGTTGAAGTTGAGAACGTAGAGGAGGGCATAGATAATAGTATGTCATCATCAAGTCTTAAGTTAATCACACTTTTTCTAGATAAAAATAAATAAACACGATAAGTAGCTTGCTCTTTGTAAACCAGTAAGAGGGCTATAGAGCCGAGTAAACATGGCTCTAATTAAACCAACATAACGTTTAATATAACCCAAAATAAATAAAACAACATCTTGTAACCGAATAGTTACACTAGAATAAAACTGTCATAATACTAGGCTTTGTTATTATCTTTATTTAAGGTAAAATACGCTTTGTGAAAGGAAGCTATATCTTTGTAGCGTAGTCCGAAATAATGACTAATTGATATATAGGCGTGAAGTTTTTTATGAATATTTTAGTAGTCGATGACAACAAAAGTGTACGAGAAAATATTAGTAAACTATTAACATCAGTTGGGTACACTATTACTACCGCAGTTAACGGTCTAGATGGCTTTGAAAAAGCGCAAAAAGAATCATTTCATCTTTATATTATTGATCACCTTATGCCATTAATGAATGGGGCTAACTTAACTAAAAATCTTAAGCAAACACCTTTTTGTGCATCAACACCTGTTTTGTTTATGACCACACAAAATAAGCAAAGTGTGGAAAGCCTACCTGAGTTTACTTTATTTAATGATGTTATTACTAAACCTTTAAATGAAACTAAATTTATCTCAACGGTAAAGTGTTTACTGGGGAACGTTCGCACCCAAATAGCATTGTAATAATGCTCGATTGAAGCTGCGATAGCGTTTTAATAGTGTGATAAATAATGGTGTAAACAATATCATCACTATAAATATTGCCTGAATTGTTTTATTCTTTGTCATTATTAAATTTTTACTTGGTATAAGAACAGTAATGACTGAACAACAATTAGCACAATTAAAATCTGCTATTAAAGCAATCCCTGATTACCCTGTGGAAGGTGTTTTATTCCGCGACGTTACTAGTTTACTAGAAAATGCAGAAGCCTTTGCATTAACCATAGATCTACTCACTGAAAAATATAAAGACCAAGGATTTACCAAGGTTGTCGGCACTGAGGCTAGAGGGTTCTTATTTGGTGCGCCTTTAGCGCTAGCACTAGGTGTAGGTTTTATTCCTGTTCGTAAACCTGGCAAGCTTCCAAGACAAACCTTTGCTCAAGCTTATCAACTTGAATATGGTGAAGATGTCTTAGAAATTCATCGTGATGCGTTAAGTGTCGACGATAAAGTATTAATTATTGATGACTTACTTGCCACCGGTGGCACTATAGAGGCGACCACGAAATTAATACGTCGCATTGGTGCTGAAGTGAAAGATGCAGGTTTTGTTATTTCTTTACCTGACTTAGGAGGTGAAAAACGATTGGCAGCAATCGGCCTTACTACGTCATCTCTTGTGCAATATGCTGGTGAATAAAATTATATGAGTTATCAAGTTTTAGCAAGAAAATGGCGTCCTAAGTGTTTTGAGGAGCTTGTAGGGCAAGAACATGTAGTGACTGTACTTGTTAATGCTTTACTGCAACAACGTTTACATCATGCGTATTTATTTACGGGAACACGAGGTGTAGGTAAAACCACAATTGCCAGAATTTTTGCTAAAAGCTTGAACTGTGAAACGGGTATTACAGCAACGCCATGTGGAAAATGTGATACCTGTTTGGAAATAGATCAAGGTAGATTTGTTGATTTACTTGAAATTGATGCTGCCTCGAAAACCAAAGTAGATGACACTAGAGAAATTCTAGATAACGTACAATATGCACCAACACGTGGCCGTTATAAAGTTTACCTTATTGATGAAGTGCATATGCTGTCGCGTAATAGCTTTAATGCGCTATTAAAAACGTTGGAAGAGCCACCTGAGCATGTCAAGTTTATTCTTGCGACTACCGATCCGCAAAAATTACCGGTTACAGTGCTATCGCGTTGTTTACAGTTTCATTTAAAAGCACTTACCGTTAAACAAATTGAAGGTAAACTTACCGAAATCTTAGGTTATGAAAATGTTACTCATGCTAGTGGTACCTTAACCTTATTGGCTAAAGCAGCTCGTGGCAGCATGCGCGATTCTTTAAGTTTAACTGATCAAGCAATAGCACAAGGGCAGGGCAATATAACCTTGCCTAATATTCAAGAAATGTTAGGTGGTTTAGATCAAAACTGGGTGTATAAAATTGTTATCGCGTTATTAAAACAAGACGGGGTAAGTTTAATGGCATTATCCCAAGAAATAGCAAGTTATGCGCCTAGCTATAGCCGTTTATATGCTGAGCTTATACAGCTTTTTCATCAAATAGCGATATTACAAATTGTTGACCAACATTTTGATTTACCTGCTGAGCACGCACAATTACTGAAAAAGTTTAGCCAGGCAATGTCAGCCGAAGATGTGCAACTTTTTTATCAAATTTGTGTGAATGGCCGTAAAGATTTGCCTTATGCATCAGATGAACAAGCAGCGTTTGATATGACATTATTGCGTTTATTTGCGTTTAAACCTATGCAAAAGTCGTCGTTACAGCCAATAGAAGCGAGTTCGCTTAACCAAACTGCTCCTTTATCTGATATTAAAGATTTAGACGACGTGCTTACGGAAACACCATCAAATGATGAACAAGCTTTAGCGCAACAAATGCATGAAATAGAGCAGCAGGCCGTTGATATTCAGCAAGCTGGGACAGTACCATTCTCGCAGCAAGCAAATGAAGTGATTACTGAACCAATGCAAGCTGAAGTACCACCTGTTGCGGTAGCTAATGTTGTTGAAAATAATAGCTATGTTCCGCAAGATGATATGTCACAAGGTTTAGCCACGCAAAATTTTGTTCCACAAAGTATTGAAGAAGGAATAGTGCCAACACCAGAGAGTCATATTCCTGTGCAAGTACATGAACAAGAAAACCAATATCAGGAACCCGTGGTTCAAGCACAAACTCTCAATGAACAACCTATGCACGTAGATCCTGTGAACACAGCAACTGCGCCAATAAAAACAGCTGATACACCAGTATTTGATAGTCCGGTAAGTTCAGTGTTAGCGACTCGTAATATGCTACGAAGCCGCAAAAAGCAATTGGATAAGCAAGGAAAAAAGTCTGATGGCGCCATAGCGCGTCAAGTTGATACCGACAATAATACAGACTTAGACAGTGCTGATTCAACTAATACAGCCATTAAAACGGATATTGAAAAAGTAGTGCTCCCGAAACCAGCACAACCTTACCAAGCGGAAAGTATTGATCCTTCAACTATTCGCAAAGCGAATCAAGTTGATCAATGGGCGCATATGATTGACTCCATGGAGCTTACAGCCCGATTAAGGCAGTTAGCAATTCATGCGACTATTGATGAGAATTCGACAGATAACAATTTAATTTTATGTTTAAATCAAGCGACAAAACATTTATACACTGATATTGCACAGCAGCAACTACAGCAAAGTATCAGTCAGTTTTTATCACGTGATATACAAGTGACTATTAATATTGTAGAGCAAACAGTCGCAGATCCTTATCAAATTCAATCACATATAAATGATAAACGTTATGATTATGCAAAAGATTTACTAAAAAAAGATGAAGTGGTACAAGGCTTAGTGCAACACTTTCAAGCGACCTTGGATGAAGATAGTATTACGCCAATTTGATTTTTTTGTTAATAACACCTTTTAAAATGTTGCTTTGCCACCATATTGGTATAATACGAGTAACAAATATTTTTAACCATTTTTAAAATAACTTATCGGAGATAGTAATGATGAAAGGCGGTATGGGCAATTTGATGAAGCAAGCCCAACAAATGCAAGAAAAAATGCAAAAGGCTCAAGAAGAACTTGCAAGAATGGAAGTGGTAGGTGAGTCTGGTGCAGGTATGGTTAAAGTGACTATGACTGGTAGCCATAGTGTACGTAAAGTTGAGCTTGATGATAGCTTAATGGAAGATGACAAAGATCTTATTGAAGATCTACTTGCTGCTGCAGTAAATGATGCTGTGCGTCGTGTAGAGGAACAAAATAAAGAAAAAATGGGCGCATTAACTGGCGGTATGCAATTACCACCAGGGATGAAAATGCCGTTTTAGGTTTATGGTATGAGGCGCTATATTTTTATATAAAACCCATAATAAGCTTATAAAAAAACCGACTTTTATGTCGGTTTTTTCTTCTTCAAATATCGCACCAAGAATAAATTGATTTTCATCACCGTAGGGGCGAATTTATTCGCCCGATAAAGAAAGTGCCCTACAAAGGCGTTGAAAATCATCATTGTAGGGGCGAATTTATTCGCTCGATAAAGAAAGTGCCCTACAAAGGCGTTGAAAATCATCATTGTAGGGGCGAATTTATTCGCCCATTAATGAGGTATAACATAATACGGCGTTATTGGTGTGTATTGTGTTCAGGCGACAGAAGTCGCCCCTACAAACGCCCTTACAAACGTCTCTACAGCAAATAACAAATGAACAATTTGAAAATCCTCACCGTAGGGGCGAATTTATTCGCCTTTTACATCATAACTTTATGCAGAAAGGTTAAATCGCTTCTAATGATAGCTCGAGCATGGTGCGAATTTGCTGCACTATTTTCGCTTCAATCTCTGGTTCAAATTGTTGAATTCTAGGCGTATGTATATGACCTGTTGGGATATTCGAGTTGAGCTGATCTCTTAATCTTATACTACGATATGAAATTTCATTTGATAAATAACCACCACCTGAGCCGTTAACCGCGATATGACCATTAAGTTGTGACAGGGTATGAGGCTCAATATCTTTTGGCTTGAGTGACTCATCAATACTGGTGACTTTATGATTATCAATGACTTTATAAGGGCCTTTAGCAAGCTGCATTTGCTTTATAGGAAGACTAAAAAGCACAAATTCTTCACCAGGTAATGGTTTATTATGAAGTTTGGAAATGATGGGGGCTTCTTTAGTACCGCCGGAAAGAATATTTAAATTATCGGGTGCTGTTACACTTCGGCGTTTGCCAGGAAAACGCTCTAAATCAAATTCTTTACGCCCCATACTCACGGTTACAATCATATCTACATTATTTAGTGCGTAATAGGGCGCAAGCAATGATTCGATGAGCCCTTCATCAAAATCTTTATAGCGAACAGGGATCATAACGGTGTTAATTTCAGCTGTAATACCTTGATAGGTTATTACTTGACCATCAAGCTTTAATGCAGCAATACCTGAAGGGTTACTTTGGTTAATATTTTTATCAAGCAAGAATGGGTCGAACCCGGTTAATAATATTTTTTTATGAGTGGCTTGCGTATACTCAAGATCCATTTGTCCTCTGGAGCCTTGTTCAAACAAGGTTAATAAAGCCTGTGTTTGCTGCATAGAAAGCTCGAATGATGGCGAATTTGAGCGAATAACTTTACTTGCAAGCAGTCGAGCCCAGTATAAAGGACGATCGTCGAGTGTTGCTGCCGATTGTACTTTGTTTTTTGCGTCTAACCAGAGCTTTTGAGCGTGTAATATTGTTATGTTCTTAGCCTTTTGATAACTATCAGCTTCTTGCCATGCGTGTTTAAAATCATCAATATTAGTGGTAAAAGTCTTCATTACCTCGGGCATTTTAATTGTTGCATTTTCAATACGTAATTCTTCAACTGTTAATTGTTTTGCATAAGTGGCGTTACTTAGCAGTAAGGCCGTTATGGTTAGTAATATTTTCTTTTTAAACATAATATTCCTATTGTGACATGATGACTTTTAAAAATGGCAGCTGACGAATTAGGATAGCTGGCTGATTATGACAGTTAGCATAGCAACTTTATCGCGTAGCAGCTTAACGCGAGCAGTACCTTAAAAACTCAGGAGTAATTACTTTCTAAATGCTGCCAGTATTGTTCGCTAATACTATAAAGTAAAAATAAACATTAGTCTTATAACAATAAACAAATGTATAGATAGTGAGCAGATAGGGGGATTTTGATTGCAGTGCTGTCAATGATTTATAAGTAAGATAAAAGCATAATGTTACGGGCATAAATATTACTACAGGCCAATTGTGGTGCTATACAAAGCATAGTTCGTTAATAAAAAAATAGTTAATTTTATTATTTTTCTTGTTTTGCATATTCTTTGCACAATCATTAGATATCATTATTTAAACAAATAATGAGAGCGTCCTTATGCGTAAAATTTATATCCCCCAATCTTTTGCAAAAAAAGCAGTTACCTTGTGTGTTCCTGTCGTTAGTAGTTTATTGCTTTTTAGCTGCGGTAGTAGTGATTCACAAAATGAAACTGAAGAATTAACGCAAGTTGTTGTTGAAGATGATAATGAGTCAGGCAATTATTTAGTTGATACTACCAGATTTGAAGCCTCGTTAACTGAATCGGTAACCGAAGTCGCTTGTACGTTATCAAACGGTGAGGAATCGACTTGTTACTCTATTACGGTGAGTGGCTTTCCTTCAGATAGAACGGTGCTAGGGCCATTTTGTCCAGAAACGACTTCCACTGAAGCAGCCGATGCTGGCAAATGGTTTGATGATGGTGTGTTATATGATCTTACTGGCGAGTTTATTACTAATTTAGATACCTTTTACGGTGATAGTACTTGGCAGTTATACAATGAAGCCACCGGTGAAGTTAACATTACCGATACACAAATTGCATGCGAAGCGGCTGCAAGACCAGATGTCGCTGAAGAATATAATAACTTTTGTGTGCAATGTGAAATTAGTTATTACAGCGGTGATGATGGTGAAGGTATTTCGTCGACCTTTTTAATTCCAACAACACCTGTGCCACGAGATAGTCCTGCGTCAGTTGGTCGAGATAGCATTGGTGTGGCATTTAATGGCGTAACCTTGGATGCTGCTGCGCCGACGGAAGCTATTTTGGGGGCTTATACTATTGCTGCATTTGACGATTGCGTTGGTCATGTAAATCCATTTGCGGGTTACCATTACCATGGTGCTAATCATGGTGAAGGCTCTTGCCCTGCGGTTGCCTTTGAAGCTGACGGTCATGGTGGTGCTTTTGGTTATGCACTTGATGGTTACGCAATCCATACAATGTTAGATGAAAATAATGAAGAAGAGAGTGATTTAGACTCTTGTCGCGGACATAGCGATGATGTTCGTGGTTATCATTATCACGCTGCCGGTCCTGGAGAAAACTTATTTATTGGTTGTTTCAACGGGGAGACAGCACTGTGATCAAATTGATTAACTTATGTCTAAGCCTGTTTATTATTACGTTATGTAGCAGCAAGCTGGCAAGTGCTCATGACTCTCATACTCATACGGCACCTTGGCAGGCCTGTGAAAATATGCACAAAATAGAACAATGTTCTTATACTAATGGTGATGGTGACTTGTTTAAAGGTACATGTCAGTTATTTAATGAAGTTCTTATGTGTGTTAGAAATCAACCAATTATTCATGTTGAGGATCTAGCCAAAGACGCACAAAGTACAAATAAAAAAACACATCACCATGAAACGTTAAGTGATAACGGAGTTCATTAACTGTCGATTTAGCTATCGATTTAACTATCGATTTAACTATCGATTTAACTATCGATTTAGCTATCAATTTAGTGAAGATGTTAGTCGTTGGAGTATTTATTCTGCTTCTAGAATACGAATAGATATTGCTGCTGCAGATGTGCGGTTTTCAACGCCTAATTTCTTATAAATTTGCTCTAGGTGTTTGTTTACTGTCCTAGGGCTCATTGTTAAAATTTGAGATATTTCCCAGCTAGTTTTACCGTAAGAAACCCAATATAAAACTTCAGATTCACGTTTAGTAACAGGGAGCGCTTGTTGTAAATCGACGGGGGACTTATCTTGTTTGGTTTTAACTATACTTAATAAGTGCATATCTTCCTGTTGACGTTCATAAAAAATAGTTACCGCTTCACTAAAGTTTTTAATAACTAAATTTTTCTGATGATCACTAGATAACCATGCTTCAATTATAGGGGCTAATGTTGCCCATGGACTGTTATCAATAGTTGATATTTGGTCAATAAACTCATGAACATAGGGAGTAGCCCAAGATAATCTACCTTGTTTACTCACACAAAAAACATTTTTACCTGCATGATCTAAAGCGTTTTGCGCGCTTAATGCTTGTTTTGCTGTTTGTACATGTGTTTTTATGCGGGCAATTACTTCGTCGGGAGATATCGGCTTAGTCACATAATCAATACCGCCAGCTTCAAACCCTTTAACAACATCTTCAATATCTGTAAGGCCAGTCATAAAAATAATAGGTGTATGAGGCAGTAATTTTTTTAGCCTTTTACAGGTTTCGAAACCATCCATTTCGGGCATTACCGCATCTAATAGAATAACGTCGGGCTCTACTTTATCAATAATAGCTAATGCCTGAACACCGTTTAATGCCACTAACGCGGTATAGCCCTGGGTATTTAAGGCAGCATTTAGCATACCTAAGGATTCAGGTGAATCATCAACTACCAGAACAATATCGCTAATTTTACTACTCATGTTTTAACTCATTTAAATATTGAATAATTGCAGGGAAATTACACAGCTCAATATACTCTTTTAATTGTATGTCGACCACGGCAGGTAAATAATAGTGTTCTTTTAATTCTAACAGTTTTTCTTTAAAGCCTGATAAATATCCAATTTCGGCCATAGCGATTAATGCTTGATACTCTGACTCTTTTGCTAAAGGCTTAGTGCCATATTTAACATTTTCAGTCGATTTATCAGTTGGCTGTATATCTTGGTATTGCCAATTTAACTCTAAAAAGGTACCTATTTTTCCTAATAAAGTATCAAGGTTTACTGGTTTGGCAATGTAATCATTGTGGTAACCTTCAGCCTGTAAATTGAACTCGGCGTCTCTGGCATTAGCTGATACCATAATAATTGGCATTAAATACCTGCTTTCGCGTAACTGTTTTAACATTGCCCAGCCATTCATTACTGGCATTTGCACATCAAGTAAAATTAAATCAATATGATTTTTTTCCAGTATATCAAAACCTTCATTGGCATCTGCAGCACTAAAAAAGGTAAAGCCTAAAGGAGATAGTAAATCGTGCATTAAACGTCGTTGATTTTCATCGTCATCAACTACTAAAATATGTTGTCGGCTGCCATCATAGCCAATAGCCTTGGTTTTAGCATATTCAGGTTCACTTTGTTTTCGACTAATTGATGATAGCATTAAGCGAAATGTGAAGGTTGAGCCTTGACCTAAAGTGCTCGCTAAGGTTATTTCCCCGCCCATTAACTCCGCAAGTGAGCGGGAAATGGTTAAGCCTAATCCTGTACCGCCAACGGCTTGTGAATGAGAATTTCGTACCTGCTCAAACGGCTTGAATATCAACTCTTGGTTCTCTTGAGAGATACCTACGCCGGTGTCAGTGATACTAAAACTGGCTACTTGGCTACGATAACTCACTTCAAATATTATTGAACCTTGGGCGGTATACTTAATGGCATTAGAAATTAAATTAATCAGAATTTGGCGAAAACGTTGTTTATCTGCTGCAACATAATCAGGTACAGACTCTTGGGTAATGTAATGAAATTTGATGCCTTTTTGGTTTGCTTGCATTTGAAACATATCAACTAATTGTTGCAAAATAGCCTTCAAGTTAAATTCATCTCGTTGCAGAGTGACTCGACCCGCTTCAATTTTAGATATCTCTAATAATCCTTCAATTAAATCCGCTAAATGCTCCCCATTACGCTTTACAATCGCTAATGTTTCACGCTGCCTTGCAGGAAGCTCTTGATCTTGACTTAATAATTGTGCATAACCTAATAATACATTTAATGGCGTTCTTAATTCATGGCTTAAGCCAGCAAGATAACGACTTTTAGCATTGTTGGCGGCTTCAGCTATTTCTTTGGCGTCTTGCAGTGCTAATGCTGTTTTTTCATGGGCGTTCGATTCGTCAGCTAATGCTTTGGTTTGCGAGCGTAATTCTCGCATCGCTAAAACATTACTGCTACGGGCTAATATAAATAGCCAACTGACTACGCCGATAATAATAACGAGCACAAAAAATATTTTAATCAGGGTATTGGCAAAAACAGCTCTAATTTCATTATTTTCCATTGGCAGTTGGACATAAATAAGAAAAATAATAGCTGCGCCAATACAACTCAGGGCAATGGTGACGGCAATAAAGTGTACTAATGGAGTCGACAGTTTACTTAATAAGGCATCACTAAAAAAACGCTTAAATAAACGATAAGACTGTTTAGATAATGTTGCTTCTGTGCGGCATTGGTCGCCACAGCGTACATCTAAAGAGCAACATAAAGAACAAATGGCTTTGCCGTAGGCAGGACAAAAGGTCATGTCTTCTTGATCAAAACTATTTTCACAAATATGGCATTGGGTAATACTGGTTATTTCGTCTCTGTTCTCATCAATTAAATAGAACTTACCTTTAGTTAACCAGCCTATCAATGGCACTGTGATAAAGGGTAAGCCACAAGCAATAAACGAAGCGAGTGCTTTTACTGTTTCACCATACCAGCCAAAATGTGCAGTAAAACCAACTACCGACGCTATTAACATTGAACCAACGCCAACAGGATTAATGTCGTATAAATGTGAGCGTTTAAATTCGATATGTTTGGGGCTTATGCCTAAAGGTTTATTAATAACTAAGTCTGCTACCACAGAATTGAGCCAAGCCAAGACTAATACTGAATACACTGACAGCATACTTTCAATGGTTTGGTAAATGCCTAACTCCATCAGTAATAAGGCAATAGCAACATTAAAAACCATCCATACAACACGACCAGGGTGGTTATGTGTAACACGGGAGAAAAAATTAGACCAAGCTAAGGAGCCGGCATAAGCATTAGCGACATTAATTTTTAATTGTGAAATGATGACAAAAGAACAAGAAAACAGAATAACTAAATCTACATTATCAAAAACATAACCAAAGGCTAGTTGATACATGTGAGCAGGGTTACTAGCCACATCAGCGGGAATACCTTGTTGTAAAGCAAGATAAGCCAAAAATGAACCAAGTAATAATTTTAAGGCACCAAATATAATCCAGCCAGGCCCCGCGGCAATAAGTGCGCACCACCAGCGCCAAGCATTCTTTTTAGGTTTTTCAGGCAAAAAACGTAAAAAATCGACTTGTTCACCAATTTGCGCAACTAAGGCAAGTAATACTGCTGAGGCGGCACCAAAAAGTAAAATATCAAAAGATCCGCCTTGCTCTCCCGCTAGCCCGTTAAAGTTAAACCAGCCTTGCAGTTGGCTATCTTCATGGCTGAAGACAAAATACAAAGGCAAGCATTGCAGAACAACCCATAATGGCTGAGTCCATACTTGAAAGCGACTGATATAGGCAATGCCATGTGTGACTAATGGAATGACCACTACTGCACTGATGATATAGCCAATACTGAGGGGAATGCCAAGTGAAATTTTTAGTGCCATTGCCATTACGGCGGCTTCGAGAGCAAAAAATATAAACGTAAAGGACGCATAAATTAAGGAAGCGATGGTTGAACCAATATAACCAAACCCCGCACCTCGACTGAGTAAGTCAATATCGACACCATATTTAGCGGCATAATAGCTGATCGGTAAACCGGTAAAGAAAATAACCAATACGACCGCTAGAATAGCCCATACAGAGTTGGTAAAACCATAGTTCAGTGTGATCGCGCCTCCAATAGCTTCTAAAACCAGAAAAGAAACAATACCAAGTGCGGTGATAGCAATTCTACTGAGTGACCATCGTCTTGCTCGCCTTGCGGTAAAGCGCAAAGCAAAATCTTCCATCATCTCGTTAGCAACAAGCTTATTGTAGATTCTTCGCGTTGGTAATATTTTTTGATTCGACTGCATATAAAAATAACTTACTCATATGGTTGGTTTACATAAAACCGTTTTTATTTTGCTATGCCCAATTAAAGCAGCTCAAGGAAAATAGTGAAAAATAAGCTTTAAGGTTAACAGATCAACGTAAAAAATCGTATCTACAGTTTTACACGCGAGCGCCATCATACATAAATGCACTAAAAAAAATATGCGTAGTTATGCGTAGTCCTTTGCGCGCTTTTGCGAATATTAGTCCTTGACGATAACCGACATACTAAACCCAGTTCAAGATATACATGAGTTGAGAGTTATCAACTAAAAAGATAACCAAAACACGTTTATTCATTTTTTAACATGGAAACTTAGCATGAAATTATTTACTAAATTAACACCCGTAGCTGCGATATTACTACTTTCACTTGGCGCGACATCAGTGCAAGCAGAAGAGAAAAAAGATCCATTAAGCATCAGTGGTTTCATTGATATGTCTTATTACGCTACTGATACAGATGGTGGCGAGTCAACGCATGATGCTGGCCTTGATCAAGTAGAAATTAATGTTGGTTATGATTTTGGCAACAAGTTAACCGCTAATGTTGATATTGAATATCAAAATGCTGATGAAGGTGTCGATCTTGAGCAGGCCTTTATTACGTACGCGTTAACCGATAACTTTAGTGTTAAAGCCGGTCGTTTTTTAAGTTACTCAGGTTGGGAAACAGAAGAGCCTACTGGATTATTTCAATATTCTGGTACTGGCTATGCCAAATACTTTTATGGTTATTATCAACAAGGCGTTTCAGGGCTTTATAGTGGCGATAAATTTGCTGTAGCTGTGTCGGTTGTAAATGATTTGGCTGGTCCACAATCAACAGATTCAGAACATCCAGGTATTGAAACTATGCTGGCGTTAATGCCAACAGATGAAATTACCATTAAAGGTTTTTATTCAAAAGATGGCGATGTTGAATTAATTAACACCTGGGCCAGCTATTCAAAAGACGCATTAACTTTGGCTGTGGAATATAACACTGCTGAAGACAGTGCATTTGAAGGCAGTGACGCAAGTGGTTATTTAGTGATGGCTAACTATGCCATAACTGAGAAAGTTGGCTTAACACTGCGTTACAACGACTGGGAAATTGAAGACGAGAGTGGCGCAATGTTTGAAGACGCAACAGGTATCACTATTTCACCAAGCTACGTAGTAAATGACAACTTATTAATGGTGTTTGAATACCGTATGGATGAAGTGAACGATGTTGATGTGAACTCATTCGCTGTTGAAGCACTGATTACTTTTTAGTAAATGCTTAAGACAAAGAGCGAAGTAATCGCTCTTTAGAAAACTTTCCACGTTAATGCGTACCGATATTTTTAGTACGCCTTATTCGAAATGAAAAACAAAAATAAAGGATAACAAGATGAAATTTAAAAAGCTGATTTTAGCCAGTTCAATTATAGCGAGTAGTTTAGTTGCGCAAGTGACTATGGCTGCAGATACCATCAAAGTGGGTGTATTACATTCACTTTCAGGCACTATGGCTATTTCTGAAACAACATTAAAAGATACCGTTTTAATGATGATTGAAGAGCAAAACAAAGCCGGCGGTTTATTAGGTAAAAAACTAGAAGCTGTTGTGGTTGATCCTGCTTCTAACTGGCCATTGTTTGCGGAGAAATCACGTGAATTATTAGCGAAAGACAAAGTTGATGTTATTTTTGGTTGTTGGACGTCAGTTTCTCGTAAGTCGGCATTACCAGTACTTGAAGAGTTAAACGGTTTGTTATTTTACCCAGTGCAATATGAAGGTGAAGAATCATCTAAAAATGTTTTCTATACCGGTGCTGCGCCGAATCAACAAGCGATTCCTGCAGTTGAGTATTTAATGGATGAAATTGGTGCGACACGTTGGGTGTTAGCAGGTACTGATTATGTTTACCCACGTACAACAAATAAAATTTTAGCAGCATATTTAAAGTCTAAAGGGGTTAAAGACGAAGATATTATGATCAGCTATACACCATTTGGTCATTCTGATTGGCAAGGTATTGTGTCAGATATTAAAAAGTTTGGCTCTGAAGGTAAAAAAACAGCGGTTGTTTCAACGATTAATGGTGATGCAAATATTCCTTTCTATAAAGAGCTAGGTAACCAAGGTATTTCTGCGGAAGATATTCCTGTTGTTGCTTTCTCTGTTGGTGAAGAAGAGCTTTCTGGTTTTGATGCTAAACCACTTGTTGGTCACTTAGCTGCTTGGAATTACTTCCAAAGTGTTGAAACTGATGAAAATGAAGAATTTATTGCTAACTGGAAAAAATATATTGGTGATGACAAACGTGTCACTAATGACCCAATGGAAGCGACTTACATCGGTTTTAAAATGTGGGCAAAAGCAGTAGAAAAAGTTGGTACTACAGATGTTGATGCTGTTGAACAAGGTCTTATTGGTATTGCTGTACCTAATTTAACAGGTGGTATTGCGGTAATGAATGCGAACCATCATTTATCTAAGCCGGTACTTATTGGCGAAATTCAAGAAGATGGTCAGTTTGAAGTGGTTTCAGAAACACCGGGTACTGTTATTGGTGATGCATGGTCAGACTTTTTACCAAGTTCAAAAAACTTGATTTCAGATTGGACAGCGCCAGTAAAATGCGGGAATTTTGATGTAACAACCGCTAAATGTTCAGGACAAAGTTTCTAAGCTCCGTTGAACCTTACTCAGCTACCTCCTCTTTTGGTAGCTGGGTTTTTTTATTCTATTAAGAGCGATAAGCCGCTGGCACATTTTATACTCAAAGCACTTTTAACCTAAACCAAGCGCAGGTTAGTGACAGAATTCTTTGAGTATAAGTATAAATTGTCTGTTTTTAAAATTAAGAAGGAATACGCAATGAAGCGACTATTCTCTGTATTACTTAGTTGTATTATATCTTGGCAAGCACTTGCCAATACACAAGATATGAGTACGGTTGAAAGTACTCATACAGACTCAACGTTGTCACAATTAGTGAATCAATTACCCACAACCAAACTCAACAAAATGTCACCTTTGTTGGAAAAAATAGCAGAAACGCGTAACGATAAAACTCGCGGTGTATTAAAAGCGATGATGGAAGGAGATCTTTATTATCTAAAAACGGATAAAACGGTTGTACTTGCATTAAAAGAAGAGTCTCTTTACAGCATTACGAATATTTTAACAGCAGAAGCGTTAGCGCCCGTTAAAAAGTCTAAACTTAGAAAGGTTAAAACTAACAATAGATTACGTGGTGATATTCGTAGTTTTATTGCTAAAATAGATTTAACAGATCCAAATAAAGCGGTGCGTGAGCAAGCGGTTAAGCAGTTACTTGATAATTCATCAAAATCTGGCCTTGCGGCTATACAATCGTTAATTACGACCGAAACAGATGATGAGGTTCGTGAATTAATGCATGTTACTTTATTGCTGAATCAATTAAAAACAGGTACTCATCACGAGGTCATGGCTGCTATTACTCAGCTTGAAGATACCTTAGAGCCATCAGTAAATAATACTATGGTTAAGATGTTAGCAGCGTTGCCTACTAACAATAAAACCCCAGAGCAAAAAGCGTTAGCTGCAAGTTTAACGAAAGTCATTAGTAGTATTGAAGATAAACGCAGCTTTTTCGGCATTATTGAAAATATTTTCTTTGGTTTAAGTTTAGGCTCTGTTTTATTACTTGCAGCTATTGGTTTAACCATCACCTTTGGGGTTATGGGCGTTATTAATATGGCTCATGGCGAAATGATGATGCTAGGCGCTTATACTACTTATGTTATTCAACTAGCTTTTCCTAACTTAATTGAATATTCGTTATTAATGGCAGTGCCGGCTGCATTTTTAGTGTCAGGTTTTGTCGGTATTATTATCGAACGTGGCGTTATTCGTTATTTGAAAGGGCGTCCACTAGAAACCTTGTTAGCAACCTTTGGTATTTCATTAATTTTACAACAATTAGTTCGAACGATTTTTTCTCCTCTTAACCGCCAAGTACAAGCGCCTGAATGGATGACAGGATCTTGGGTGATCAATCCCGTTTTTTCATTAACGTATAACCGTTTATATATCATTATTTTTTCATTAATGGTGTTTTTTACCTTACTACTTATTTTGAAAAAATCGTCATTAGGTTTACATGTTCGAGCGGTTTCACAAAACCGAGATATGGCCAGAGCATTAAGTATTAAAAGTGATAGGGTTGATGCGATCACCTTTGGTTTAGGCTCAGGTATAGCAGGTGTCGCTGGCGTAGTATTAAGTCAGTTAACCAACGTAGGCCCTAACTTAGGTCAGGCTTATATTATTGACTCATTCTTGGTTGTTGTCTTTGGTGGCGTAGGTAACTTGTGGGGCACTTTAGTTGCAGCGATGTCTTTGGGATCAATTAATAAGTTCTTAGAGCCGGTAGTTGGTTCAGTATTAGCCAATATTATTGTGCTAGTTGGTTTAGTGTTGTTTATACAAAAACGACCTAAAGGATTATTTCCTCAAAAAGGGAGGGCGGCAGACTAATGACTAACTCAACTAACTCAGCGAACGCATTAACTGAAAATTACGCAAAAGAACCATTTTCAATGCAAAAAATATTCAAAACCTTAAGCCATTTACATGTTGTTGTTGGCACTTTATTTATTGCCACACTCTACGTCACAATATGTAATTTATTTTTTGCAGAAGGATCTTTTTTCCATGTCAGTGATTACACCGTCAGCTTATTTGGTAAGTATTTATGCTATGCCTTACTAGCGTTAGCAGTTGACCTTGTTTGGGGATATTGCGGCATATTAAGTTTGGGACATGGTGCATTCTTCACTTTAGGTGGTTATGCCATGGGGATGTACCTTATGCGTCAAATTGGCGACCGAGGTGTCTATGGAAATCCTGATTTACCCGACTTTATGGTATTTTTAAGCTGGACCGAACTTCCTTGGTTTTGGGCTGGCTCTAGCAGTATTGTGTGGATGATCGCCATGGTCTTTATTGGTCCTGGTTTACTCGCTTATATCTTTGGTTCAATGGCATTTCGCTCACGGGTAAGTGGTGTTTACTTATCTATTATGACGCAAGCGATGACTTATGCCTTAATGCTAGCTTTCTTTCGCAATGAAATGGGGTTTGGCGGTAATAATGGCTTAACTGATTTTAAAGAAATAGCGGGTTTCTCCTTACAAGATCCACACACCAAGCTCAGTTTATTTGTGATCACCGCTGTCGCTTTAGGCATTGGTTATTGGATCAGTAATTTTATTGTTAACTCTAAAATGGGCCGTGTGGTTACGGCGACTCGTGATGCTGAAAGTCGCGTTCGTTTTGTTGGCTATAAACCTGAACATTATAAAGTATGGATATTTGTTGTTTCAGCCATGTTGGCGGGTGTCGCTGGCGCCTTATATGTACCACAAGTTGGTATTATTAATCCGGGCGAATTCTCACCGCTTAACTCAATAGAAATGGTTATCTGGGTGGCGATTGGCGGGCGTTGTACTTTATACGGCGCAATTATCGGCGCGATTGTGGTTAGTTATGCAAAAACACGCTTTACGGCGATTATGCCAGAAGCATGGTTATTTGCATTAGGCGGGCTTTTTGTCTTAGTCACGTTATTGTTACCTAAAGGGATTGCCGGTTTACTACCAAACCTTTTTGATAAATTATCTATGTTTAAAAGTGCTGAGTCAGAAACGTTAGCAGTAAAAGAAGTAAATGATCAAAATAAGACAAAAACAACAGAAGTGGAGGCTAAATAATGATTGTTGATAAATCAGGTAGTCCGCTTACCGCAACAGAAAACATTAAGCCAGATACGCGACACGGCGTTATTTTATATGTGGAAGATGTCAGCGTAAGTTTTGAAGGCTTTAAAGCGTTAAATGATTTGAATTTATATATTAACGACGGTGAATTACGCTGTTTAATTGGTGCTAATGGTGCAGGTAAAACAACCTTGATGGATGTTATTACCGGCAAAATTCGCCCTGACAAAGGCAAGGTGAATTTTGGTCAGCAAATTGATTTACTGCAATTAGATGAGTCTGAAATTGCTAGGGCAGGTATTGGACGTAAATTCCAAAAGCCAACGGTGTTTGAAGCGTTAACTGTATTTGAAAATATTGAACTAAGTTTAGCGGGTGATAAAGGTATTTGGACTTCTTTATTTCATAAATTAAGCGGCGAACAAAAAGATAGAATTGGGGAGATTCTACAAACCATTGGTTTAGTTAAAGAGGCTTATTATCCTGCGGGTCGTTTATCACACGGTCAAAAACAATGGTTAGAAATAGGCATGTTGTTGGCAGCTGAGCCACGTGTATTATTGGTGGATGAACCCGTTGCCGGTATGACAGGACAAGAAACTGAACGTACAGCGGAATTATTGACTTCGTTGGCTGGTAAGCATTCAGTTATTGTGGTTGAGCATGATATGGCCTTTGTTCGCTCTATTGCTAAAAAAGTAACGGTTTTACATCAAGGCTCAGTGCTTGCTGAAGGAACAATGTCAGAAGTACAGGCTAATCCAGAAGTTATCAAAGTTTACTTAGGTGAAGATGATGGACAAGATAATACCGCTGCAAATAATGTGGCTGAGCAGGAAGTAGGAGCACAAGCATAATGATTGAGTTAACCTCAGTAGATCAAAAATACGGCGGCACACAAATATTATGGGACTTAAACCTTAACATTAAGAAGGGCTCTCGTACCTGTATTATGGGGCGCAATGGGGTAGGTAAAACGACCTTGTTACAAGTTATTATGGGTATGTTGCCGATTAGTGCAGGTAGCCTTGTTATCAATGACAAAGATATGGCGAAAAGCTCAGTGGAATCGCGTCCAGAAATAGGTGTTGGCTATGTACCACAAGGGCGTCATATTTTTCCGTTGTTAACCGTTGAAGAAAATTTAAAAATAAGCCTTAATTGTAAGCGCCAAAAAAGCAAGATAATCCCTGAGCATATTTATGAGTTGTTTCCGGTATTAAAAGAAATGCTACATCGCCGTGGTGGTGATTTGTCGGGGGGACAGCAGCAGCAACTTGCGATTGCCAGAGCATTAGTTTTAAATCCTGATATTTTAATTCTGGATGAGCCGAATGAAGGTATTCAGCCTAATATAGTGCAATTAATTCGTGATGTGCTATTAAAATTAAATAAAGAGCATGGTATTACCATTGTTTTAGTCGAGCAAAAACTGCCTTTTGCTCGCGCGGTGGGTGAAGAGTTTGTACTAATGGAGAAAGGTCATGTTATTGCAACAGGCCCAATGCCTGAATTAACCGATGAGCTAGTTGGTAAATATTTAGCCGTTTAATTGTAAAGCGTTAATCAAGTCACTGTTTTATCGAGTAATACACTATACTTCTGGGCGTTTTTAGTCATAAAATAGAAAACGCCTATAAAGTACGTTGAAAAGTAGCCACAATAAAAATGACAGAAAACATTGAAGATAAATCTAATACCTTAGCTCCAAGCGCAGAAAAGAATGTCATCAATAATGTAGCGACTATCGCTCATGTCCCTAAAAATGCATGGCTTGCTAATTTATTTCTAGAATTCAGCTTAACAGCTAATGGTAGTCAGCTTACGCGTACTAAGCGACAAGGCCCGTTAACCGTACAAAAAGCGTTTTACCCAGAAGGGCGGGATTGTGCGCATATCTATTTATTGCATCCACCAGCGGGCATTGTGTCTGGGGATGAACTGCGAATTAAGATTCAAGTTAATGAGCAAGCCCATAGTTTAGTGACCACTCCGGGGGCTAATCGTTTTTATCGTGCTCGTGAAGATCTTTCTATTGGCGACTCTAAACAAGTACAGTATTGTGAGCTAAGACTTGCTACTCAGGCTAAATGTGAAAACTTTCCATTAGAAACTATTGTTTATGAAGGTGCCGATGGCTTTAATACCGTTGATGTACATTTAGCAAAAGATAGCGCTTATTTAGGTTGGGATATTACTTGTTTAGGTTTGCCTAGTGCTGGTCACTTATTTAAACAAGGTAGTTACACACAATTAAATCGTGTGTATTGTGAAGGTACATTAATGTATCACGATAGAATAGCGATTAAGCCTGACAATGATATACATCAGCATGTGGCAGGTTTAAATAACCACAGTGTCTTTGCGACCTTTATGGCTTACGCGCCTGATGAGCTGCTCAGTGTTGCTGATAATAAAATTCTTGTAGAACAATTACGTGAATGTATGCTTGAAGCGGGCGCAGAGCACAAAATTAGTATTAGCCAAATACGAAAATTATTAGTGATACGTTATTTGGGGCAGCATGCGGAAGAGTGCAAGGCACTTTTTATTCAGTTATGGCAAAAGATAAGACCGCTATACCTTAGTAAAGAGGCTAATATCCCACGTGTTTGGCATACTTAATTTATAATATTATCGCTAAATAAATAGTTATCAATTTAACATAAAGCAGAGAAACGTATGGATTTATTACCAAGAGAAAAAGACAAGTTATTGCTCTTCACTGCGGCACTATTAGCTGAGCGACGTTTAAAGCGTGGCGTAAAATTAAATTACCCTGAGGCGATGGCTTATATTTCCATGGAAATTGTTGAAGGTGCCCGTGATGGTAAAACCGTTGCTGAAATGATGGATTATGGTCGTACATTATTAACGCGTGACCAAGTGATGGAAGGTGTTGCCGAGTTAATTACCGATGTACAAGTTGAAGCAACATTCCCTGATGGAACTAAGCTTGTTACCGTTCACAACCCAATTATTTAATCGATTGATAAAATTGATTTATTTAGTTGATTTTAGTTAAACGTTAATCATGAGAGAAGCCATTATGATCCCTGGTGAAATAAAAACTGACAGTGGTAACCGCGAGCTCAATGTCGGCCGTGAACAATTAAAAATAACCGTTGCCAATTCGGGTGATCGCCCGATTCAAGTTGGCTCACATTATCATTTTTATGAAGTGAACAGTGCACTTAAATTCGACCGAGAATTAACGCGAGGTTATCGTTTAGATATTACCTCAAGTACGGCTGTTCGCTTTGAACCCGGTCAAGAACGTGAAGTGACTTTAATCGCTTATCGTGGCAAACGCCGCGTATTCGGCTTTCGTGGTGACATTCAAGGCAGCTTAGAGGGAGAAGTATAATATGGCGACTATTGATAAACATTCCTATGCACATATGTTCGGACCGACCACTGGTGATCGAGTTCGTTTGGCAGATACCGACTTATGGATAGAAGTAGAAAAAGATTTTACGGAATACGGCGAAGAAATCACCTTTGGAGGTGGTAAAGTTATTCGTGATGGAATGGGACAAAGCCAAGCATCCTGTGCTGACACGGTAGATTTGGTTATTACCAATGCCCTGATTCTTGATCATTGGGGCATCGTTAAGGCCGATGTTGGTATTAAAGATGGCCGTGTTGCTATTATCGGTAAAGCGGGTAACCCTGATATTCAAGACAATATTGATATTGAAGTAGGCCCAGGCACCGAAGTTATTGCCGGTGAAGGACAAATACTTACTGCGGGTGGAATTGATGCACATATTCACTTTATTTGCCCGCAGCAAGTCGATGAAGCCTTAATGTCTGGCGTTACTACCATGATTGGTGGCGGAACAGGCCCTGCAACAGGTACTAAAGCGACTACTTGTACGCCAGGCCCTTGGTATATTCATAAAATGCTACAAGCCACTAATGATCTCCCGATGAACTTTGGTTTTCTCGGTAAAGGTAATGCGAGTTTACCTATTGCCCTTGAAGAGCAAATTGAGGCGGGCGTTTGTGGTTTAAAACTTCATGAAGATTGGGGTACAACACCTGCAGCAATTGATAACTGTTTATCGGTAGCTGAACGTTATGATGTGCAAATTGCTATCCATACCGATACTTTAAATGAGTCGGGTTTTGTTGAAGATACTTTGGCAGCATTTAAAGGTCGTACTATTCATACTTATCATACGGAAGGCGCTGGTGGTGGACATTCACCTGATATTATCCGTGCATGTGGTGAATCGAATGTATTACCTTCGTCAACTAACCCAACAAGACCTTATACGGTTAATACTATTGATGAGCATTTGGATATGTTAATGGTTTGTCACCATTTAAATCCATCAATTCCAGAAGATATTGCCTTTGCAGATTCACGTATCCGTAAAGAAAGTATTGCCGCTGAAGATATTATGCATGATTTAGGTGCTATCAGTATGATTTCGTCTGATTCTCAAGCAATGGGCCGTGTTGGTGAAATGATCACGCGTACTTGGCAAACTGCCCATAAAATGAAGCAGCAGCGTGGACCTTTAGCGCCTGATACTGAACGCAATGATAATTTTCGTGCCAAGCGTTATATTTCAAAATATACCATCAATCCAGCGATTAGCCACGGTATCAGCCATGAAGTTGGCTCAATTGAAGTAGGTAAATTAGCTGATTTGGTATTATGGAAGCCGGCATTTTTTGGGATTAAACCGGCGACTATTTTAAAGTCTGGCATGATTGCGGCAGCGCCGATGGGGGATGCCAATGCATCGATTCCTACGCCACAACCGGTTTATTATCGTCCTATGTTTGGCGCGCACGGGAGTGCGGCAGCGCAAACATCAATGACTTTTATGTCTAAAGCTTCAATTGATGCTGGTGTACCTGAAAAAATAGGTATGACACGCTTAGTTGGTGTTTGTAAAAACACAAGAAATATTGGTAAAGACGATATGATTCATAATGATTGGCAACCAAAAATTGAAGTAGATGCACAGACTTATGAAGTGCGCGCTAATGGTGAGCTATTGACCTGTGAGCCAGCAACTTCATTGCCTCTCGCACAATTATACTGCTTGTTTTAATTGTTCTTCATTGAACAAAGCATTAGCATTAATCGTTAGTTATTAAAGAATATTAGCAAGGTTAGGAAAATACATGTTACAAGCATATGAACGTTTAGATCATACTCATAGTGAAATAGCCGATTCAATTACATTAGATCAAGACACGCGAAAAAAAGCCCGTATTAAAGGCAAAACGGATAATGGTTTAGATATTGGTATTTTTATGGAACGTGGTCACCCCTTGTTAGTGGGTGAAGTATTAAAAACTGAATGTGGTTTATTTATAGAAGTTAAAGGCGCGAATGAACCTGTAGCAACCGCAACAGCAACCGATTGGTTAACATTTTGTAAAGTGTGCTATCACTTAGGTAATCGTCATACGTCATTGCAAATTGGTGAATTATGGGTGCGCTTTAAACCTGATTATGTATTAGAAGAGCTTGCGGAAAAGTACGGTTTAACCATTGATCATACGCCAACTATTTTTGAACCTGAAAATGGTGCTTATAGCAAAGGCAGTCATGGGCACTCACATTCTCATGCACACTAGTACGTACACTAAAGCTTTAGACGCTGAGTTATTTGGCAAGCCACAAGCTGACCCAATTCAACTGAATAGGCTTTTACAGCTATGCAGTGCTAATCTGCCAGTGGGAGGTTTTTCGTTTTCTCAAGGGCTAGAGTATGCAGTGGAAATGGGCTGGTTAGTGTCACCTGAAACAACCGCTAGTTGGATAAACATCAATTTAGCAGAGTCTATTGCACAAACTGATTTAGCCGTTTTAAAACGATTATTTATCACCTTAAGCAATGACGATTTAGTTGGTTTTAGTACTTGGAACACACAGTTAATTGCATGTCGAGAAAGTCATGAGTTGTTATTGGCTGATTTAGCGATGGGTAAAGCGTTAATTCGACTAATTAAGCAACTTGATAGTATTGATACAACGCCTTACCAAGTAATAATGGATATACAAGAAATTAGCTTTGTTAGCGCTTTTGCACTTTGTGCGTATGTTTTTAAGCTGGATTTAATTTCAGCACAAAGTGGTTACTGTTGGACATACATTGATAACCAAGTTGCGGCTGCTACCAAGTTAGTGCCACTTGGCCAAACCCAAGCTCAAAATTTACTCTTTGAGTTAACTGAAAATACACAGACCATTATTGAAAAGTCGAACAAGGTAACCGATGAAGATATAGGTACTAGTTTACCGCACTTAGCGATGGCAAGTGCTTGGCATGAAACGCAATATTCACGACTGTTTCGCTCGTAGTAATTGTTTGTAATTAACACTTATTATTTGAACACATTGTTTAAAGTTTACGATGTTGGAAGTGCAATCATGGTTAACAATACAATTTATTTAAAAAGACATTAAGAGAATATAGAATGAAAAAACAAGTTTTACGTATTGGTGTTGGTGGTCCTGTTGGCTCAGGAAAAACCGCTTTATTACGCGAGTTATGTTTAGCCTTACGTGACAAATATAATATGGCGGTTGTAACTAACGATATTTATACCCGTGAAGATGCTGAGTTTTTAACTAAAAATGATGCGCTAGCAGCAGATAGAATAATGGGGGTAGAAACCGGTGGTTGTCCTCATACTGCTATTCGTGAAGATGCATCAATGAACTTAGCCGCTATTGATGAGCTACAAGCATTACATTCAAATTTAGACTTTGTGTTAATTGAAAGTGGTGGTGACAACTTAAGTGCTACTTTTAGTCCTGAGTTATCTGACTTAACTATTTATGTTATTGATGTCTCTGCAGGCGATAAAATACCTCGTAAAGGTGGTCCTGGTATTACTAAATCGGACTTATTGATTATTAATAAAATCGATGTTGCTGAGTTAGTTGGTGCTTCACTTGAAGTGATGGACCGAGATACTAAGAAAATGCGCGGCGATAAGAAGTTTATTTTTTCTAATATGAAAACCAAGCAAGGTTTAACCGAGATAATCGAATTTATTGAAAAAGAAGGTATGTTGAAAATTTAATTTTTGATGATCTGATTTTTACACAGTTAGTTTTTTGATAACCCTAACTGATAGCTTAAAGTTAAGCTATCAGTTATTTATTTTTACTTATTCTCATTACTTTAAGGATTTATTATGAACGTTTTAACAGTATTTATTAGTTTTTTAAGCTTATTTACCGCACAAGCATTTGCACATACAGACCACGCATTAGGTGATGGTTCACTGCACACTTTTTATCATATTACTTTTTGGGTTGTTTTTGCGCTAGTGGTATACAAAGGGTATACGTGGTTTAAAAAGAAAAACGCTCAAAAAAATTAATTTATATAAGGTTGTTGAATAAATAGAGGATAAATTAATCATCTACTATCTATCAGCAACCTTTATTTTCTCTATTAGGTCTATTTTACTACACTTATCTGTGCCTTATTTTCTTCTTTTATTATAACTTGTACTCTCATCTAGCAAGCCCAATAAATAATCTTATACTTACCATTAATATGAGTATATTCCCTCTTTAAGTGTTCATACCAATTGGTATAACCACCTTGTAATTTACAATACTATTGTTACTATTTTCTATTTGTTTTTTAAGTTATTGATTGTCTTATAAAAACAAGGTTAAAACCATGTTTTTTAATTTATATTACTGATTACAAAGGGAAATTTTTATTTTTATTACAAAGGTAATAGCTTCACTCTACACTATTAAATTCTTCGTATATAAGTGCAATTACTCTAATAAATAAATTGATGAATAAAAATTAATTTTTTTTATTTGTTTTATTTCAATTGGTTATGATTGCTGCATTACCAATAAGCAGTGTTTATATTGAATATACAGAATATTGGTAATAATAGATTGTTGACAATATTTTGGTTATTGGTTAGTTTAAGTTGTTGTCTAATTAAAATTATAAAAGTTCAATAAATAAAAGCCCAATAAAATTTGAACAATTATTAAACCAATAATATGAAGGCGGGGAATATGAAAAACATAATAACTACTAGAAAAACAAAGTTAGCTGCTACAGTTCAACAATTGTTTACCGGTAAAAGCATTCGCAATAACTTATCTGTTGCTTGTTTAGGCTTGGCATTACCATTTGCTGCAGTTGCAGCTGATGAGCCAGCTAATGGCGTACAAAAAGAAGCAGAAATTGAAGTTATCTCTGTTACGGGGATGCGTGGTTCACTTACTAGTGCGCTTGCGCAAAAACGTGATACAGATAACTTAACTGAAGTTATTATGGCAACAGATATTGGTAAGTTGCCAGATCAAAACTTAGCTGAGGTACTTGAAAATGTTACCGGGATTCAAATCACCAGAACAGCCGGTATTGGTACTGGTGTGCAAATTCGTGGTAGCAACGCTAACCGAGTTGAAATAAACGGAGCTTCTACTGTAGGTTCAGGTGCTGGACGTAACGGCATGAACTTTGAAGATCTTTCTGCAGCTATTATCGCTGGGGTTGAAATCACTAAAGCACCAGAAGCTAAAACTACTGAAGGCTCTATTGGTGGTACAATTAACTTACGTACTATTCGTCCGCTTGAATTAACCGAAACGTTAGGCTCACTTCGTGTACAAGGTGAAGATAGTAGTCTTACTACCGATGGTGTTCAACCAAGAATATCGGGCGCTTATGGTGATAATTGGCAGCTTGACTCTGGTGGTAAAGTTGGTTTTGTTGTCAGTGGTAGTTTTACAAAACAAGAAGCAACTTCATTTCGTCCTCGTGTTGATCGCGATGGTGGTCTTGTAGAAAATGCTAGTGCTGATGTTTATAGAGGCTTTGGCGATGATCGTCAACTAGAAAATGTAGCGACCGATAGACCTGTAGCGCAAAACTTTGATTTTCTTGGTATTCAATTTTTGAACCAAGAATTAGAAAATTTTGAATATGAAACAACAAATTTAGCAACGACATTTGAATATGCACCAAATGATAATATGAAGTTTTTTGTTGATGCCATTATTACGAGTCAAGAGCGTCGTCAAGAAAGTACGCGTGTTCAAGCTTCAGGTGTAGGTAGTGTACTTAACTATAACTTACCTGATACCTTTGAAACAGTAAACTTTGGCTCACTTGATGGTGTTAATTTAGGCAGCATTCAAGCAGCGACTACAGGTACAATTCAGCCATTTTTAAATGTACATGATTCTGATCCAAACCTGCGTTTTAACAGCGATACTGGTGCGCGTGTAACAGATACTGAAGTATTTAGAATTGGTGGTGAATGGCAAGATGATAATTTATTTATCAGTGCAGAGGTTTCATATGCCAGTTCAGAAACATCGACACCATCATTAAATTCGCAATTAAACTTTATTAACCCTAATACTCCGCTTTCTGATTTAGACGCTGATGGTAATATTACCAGTGATACTGATAATGATAATGCTGTACCGTTTGCTTATGACCTTACCGGTAATTCTTTAGCCTTTGGTATTGATTTCGACTCGCCATTCGCGCCAAGTGTTGATGACTTGCTTGATTACAACAATGTTGTTTTGGATCAGGTTGATATCTCGCAAAATACTAACGAAAACTCTGATACAGCATTTCGTGTAGATTCAACTTATTACATTGATGATAACATCGTCACTTCTGTTGATTTTGGTTATCGTTATAACAAAACTAAACACAGTGCAGTGACCATTTCAGATCGAATTGGTGGCTTTAGCAAAATGATTGATAGCCCAAATGGTGCATTATTCCAAGAGCTACTTGTTCCGGGGCCAAGTCACTTTGGTGATGCTGATGGTCGTGAGTTAGCACTGCGTAATTTCTTAATTATCGATCCAGATCGTGCATTTAATGATCCAGATGGTGTTATTGAAATATTAGAGCAGGCGATGCTAGAAAATGCTGCGGTAACTGGTGGTTCACCGAGCTTACCTGATTTAACACCTAGTGATACTGCTGCTTTTGATATTGAAGAAGAGTCTCATGCATTATATGCACAAGCAAACTTTGAATATGAAATGATTCGCGGTAATTTTGGTGTACGTCATGTATCAACCGATATTGCTTCAACAGGTAACACGGTAAGTAATAATGTTGTAACACCAGTAACAACAACGGCTGATTACAGCTATACTCTGCCTCGTTTAAATTTAGTTGCAGACGTAACTGACGATGTTGTTGTGCGTTTAGGTTGGGGTAAAGATATTTTACGTCCTAACTTTGGTGACTTAAATACGTCCGTTTCATTTGGTACTAATGAAAACCAAGCATTAGAATTAGGTAATGCGGGCTTAGAGCCAGAGGAAGTGACTTCATTTGATATTTCAGCAGAATGGTATTTTGCTGAAGCGGCTGTAGTAAGTATCGGTTACTTTAAGAAAGATCGTACTAACTTATTTGTTACCGCTTTGGATAGTGCAGCACTTGATGGTAATGGTTTACGCGATACAAACCCTGCATGTTCAGGTGGTGGTATCTGGAATCCGTCAGTTCAACCTAATGTTTTAGGTGACCCAGATACTGAAGGTTTATGTGTGGATCGCCAATCTAAATTTAATGATTCAGCGACTGTTACACAATCAGGCATTGAATTGGCCTTCCAATATGATCTATCAAGTTTTGAAGATGATTTAGGTTGGGCTTCAGGGTTTGGTGTTGTAGCTAACTATACAATCCAAGATTATAGCGGTGGCTCTGCAAAATTTACTTCAGCAACCCGTGGTACAGATATCTTTAATGCAATCAATGGTATTTATGATGATCAAGAATTTGTAACCTATTCGTCTGCTCAGGGACTGCCTGATTTCTCTGAAAATGCTTATAACTTTACGGTTTATTATGAAAAATATGGTCTTTCAGCAAGACTACGTTACACATGGCGTGAAGCGTATAGAACTGAAGATACAGCAGCTGGTGCAAGCTTAAACTCGACACTAGGTTTCCCTGTTGTTACACATGACAGAGGACAACTTAATGCGAGCATAAGCTATGACGTAAATGACCAATTGAACCTAGGTGTTGAAGCCGTTAATTTAACTGAATCTGATATTACTCAATCTTGTGTTAATGAAGGTGCTTTATTATGTGCTCAAGGTATCACTGACCGTCGTATTACTTTTGGTGCTAGCTACCGTTTCTAATTTATTTTAGACCTAAATTAGCTTTTACAAACTAGTTTAGGTTTTATTAAAGTATGTTAGTTTTGGTTATATATAACATGTAAATTATATTTACAATATAACCATTTTTGGTAAGTTTTAATGAAAGCGTAATAATGAAGAAGTAGATTATTAATCATTAAATATTAACAATAACGCAGTATTTGATTTAGGTTAGATACTGCGTTTTTTATTGAGAAAATGACTATATATTTCATCCGAACCTCATTAAATAAACCTTCTTGTGTTATTACCAATTATTGTAAATTGGTTGACATGCTGAATGCCATTGGTTAGTATTAAATTGTTCCTGATTGTTAGGCATATTAACTAACCAGTTAGTTGGTATTAAATAGTCACAGTATTAATCTTTTCAGTGACTCAAAGTTATGCAGATATACCACTTTTGGTTTGCACAATAGATTCTAATCAAAGTTGTTATTTGGTTTTAGATTAAATAGTAATCTGAGTTTAGGTGAAGAGTTTCACACTCAGATAAACATAAAAATATTTTTAGGAGTTAGATATGACAAAACCTACTATAGGTTTCATCGGCCTTGGCCTTATGGGCGGCAACATGGTTGAAAACTTACAAAAACGTGGTTTTCAAGTAAACGTTATGGATCTTAACCAAGCTGCTGTTGATGCGGTACTTGCTCGTGGTAATGCTACGCAATTTACTTCTGCTAAAGAATTAGCTGCTGCTAGTGATGTAGTTGAATTTTGTCTTACAACTTCAGCTGTTGTTGAAAAAATTGTATATGGTGAAGATGGTGTTTTAGCTGGTATGAAAGAAGGTTCAACTTTGATTGACTTCGGTACTTCTATCCCAGCATCAACAATTAAAATTGGTGCAGCCCTTGCTGAAAAAGGCATTGGTATGATCGACGCTCCTTTAGGTCGTACTCCTGCACACGCTAAAGATGGTTTGTTAAACATCATGGCAGCTGGTGATATTGATACTTTTAATAAAGTTAAACCTTTACTAGAAGAGCAAGGTGAGAATGTATTCCATCTTGGTAAATTAGGTGCTGGTCATACAACTAAGTTAATTAATAACTTTATGGGTATGACAACTGTTACAGCGATGTCACAAGCTTTTGCTATAGCAAAACTTGCTGGTGTTGACGGTCAACAATTGTTTGACATTATGTCTGCAGGTCCATCTAACTCGCCATTCATGCAGTTCTGTAAGTTTTATGCAGTAGATGGTGAAGAGAAATTAGGTTTCTCTGTTGCAAACGCAAATAAAGATCTTGGTTACTTTAATCAAATGGTTGCTGATCTTGGTAGTGAGTCTTTAATCGCTCAAGGTACTTCTGCAAACCTACAGGCAGCTGTTGATGCAGGCCTTGGTCAAAATGATGTGCCAGTAATTTTTGATTACTTTTCTAAATTAGAGAAGTAATTAGCGATATTTAGCAAAGTAATTTTGATGGGATAGTAGCTTGTATTACTATCTTTTAGCCTCTCATCTGAGAGGCTTTTTTTTGTCTAAAACAACCTACTTTTTAAATATTTTTAGTTATCCTCAATATTTAGTTATCCTTAATAATAAGCCATTCTGAATGATCACCGTCATCCTGAACTTGATTCAGGATCTCAAGTTTTATGCTGCTTTACGAGGAAGATTCCGTATTAAGTGACCAACGGAATGACAGGGGAAGGGCAACGGAGTGACGACGAATGTCGCCTGTTCTTATTAGGCGAATAAATTCGCCCCTACGGTGATGTCGGTCACCTTCGCCTAACAATGTTTTTTTAGGGCGTATGTAGGGGCGACTTCAGTCGCCTGTTATTATTATTAGGCGAATAAATTCGCCCCTACAGTGATGTCGAACACCTTCGTCTAACAATATTTTTTGTTAGGGCGTGTGTAGGGGCGACTTCAGTCGCCTGTTCTCATTAGGCGAATAAATTCGCCCCTACGGTGAGGTCGATCACCTTCGTCTAACAATATTTTTTTAGGGCGTATGTAGGATGAATGTAGGGCGTATGTAGGATGAATGTAGGGCGTATGTAGGGTGAATGTAGGGGCGACTTCAGTCGCCTGTTCTTATTAGGCGAATAAATTCGCCCCTACGGTGATGTCGAACACCTTCGCCTAACAATGTTTTTTTAGGGCGTATGTAGGGCGTATGTAGAGGCGAATAAATTCGCCCCTACGGTGATGTCGATCACCTTCGTCTAACAATGTTTTTTGTTAGGGCGTATGTAGGATGAATGTAGGGCATATGTAGGATGAATGTAGGGCGTATGTAGGGGCGACTTCAGTCGTCATTCTGAACTTGATTCAGGATCTCAAGCGTTATGCTTCGTAGTGTATGGATTCGCTATCCTACGTACTATTCAACCACACGCATGGGATTCCGTATTAAGTGACCAACGGAATGACGTGTTTAAAACTTCAAAGGTAAATAAAGAGAGAAAAGAGTTGCCGGCATAGGTAATTACCGGCAGAACTGATAAATTATACTTTAGATACTGGCAGCGTTAGGTATCGAATAGAGGCCACGTTGCTCACTGTTTTTGCGCTTTATTTCTTCTAATGCTTTAGTTTCAGCTGCATCAAATAGTGTATTAATAAGACGGTTGAAATGCCCATGCATTGCTTGGCGTGCTTCTGTTGAGTTACCTGATTCTAATGCATGATAAATAGCTTTATGTTCAGCTAGTGTCTGTTCATTATCGCGACTACAAACACTATTATAATCATCAATAATAGCAGGTGTAGAAGAGCGTAGATCCCATAAATTTTTAACTGATAAAATCATGGCAGCATTACGAGTACTCTTCGCTATAATGCTGTGAAATTCTTCATCAGCAGCAGCAATGTTTTTCTCGTTTTCCATATCAACGAGTGTTTTATATAGCTGTTTTAATTCAGGTTCTGTTATCGTCGTTGCGGCAATAGCAGCAACTTCACCTTCAATAAGTGCACGGGCTTGAGTTACCTCAAATGCATTTACTTTTTCAGCAGCACCAGCAATATTATCAGACTCAAGTACATAAACACCGGATCCTGTTTTTACTTCAATACGGCCTCTTACTTCTAACGCAATAATAGCTTCTCTGATAGTTGGTCTACTAACATCAAAAGTTTGAGCGAGTTCTCGTTCTGGCGGTAAACGACTTCCGGCAGAATAAGTGCCCGAGTCTATAGATTTTTCTATGTTTTCGACAATACGCCAAAACAGCCTGCGATTGCTCATAATGATTCCTTAACAAAAATTATAATGACTCATAAGAGTTATCTGTCCCGTTATGATAGCGATTTATATGGCTTTTGGCAAAAGCAAATCGGTAATTATTTAACAGTATTTGTTATTTTTGGTATAAAAAAGCGAGAAAGTTACTAATAGTATTGGTATTACATGCTTTAATATTTGTAATTGAATTGGTAAGTTAAGTTGGTAAAGTAAACTGGTTGACACAAAGGGTGTTAATTGGTTATATTTAAATTGATTGCAAACTAATATAATCAGAAAAAATAGTAGCAAAAACTTATAAAATAAAACACATGAAACAAATAAGCCATTAGGGGAGATTAAAGGTGGAATTAAATAAAATCAGCTCGGCTCTTAAAGCTAGTAATATAGTAAATAACAGAGGGAAAGCCGCATTACTTACATCTGCTTTTCTGACATTACTTAGTGCACCAGCTTTTTCTGAAGAAGCTCAGGCAATAGAACAAAATAAAGCTACTAGCGCAGCTGAAGCCACAAAGAAATCTGCTAACATTGAGGTGATTGAAGTCACAGGAATGCGTGGAACTATGACGCGTTCACTTAGTGAAAAAAAGCATAATTCGGCAATTGTAGATGCTATTGCTGCCGCAGATTTTGGTGATTTACCTGGTCTTTCTTTATCTGATGTAATTGAAAATGTATCAGGCGCTTCAGGTCACCGTTTAAAAGGTAGCCAAAATGAAATTTCAATTCGTGGCTTAGGCTCTTATTGGGGCTACTCAACCTTCAATGGTCGTACTATCACTAATGCTGGTGCTGGCCGTGCTGTTAATTTTAAAAAATTCCCGTCTAATTTAGTTGATAAAGTTACCATTTATAAATCGCAACAAGCGAATTTAGTTGAAGGTGGTACTTCAGGTACTATCGATGTTGGCTCTCTTCGTGCAGTCGATTACGGAAAAAGTAAAACCACGGTAGAAGCACAAGCTGATTACAATGACTATTATACTGCGGCTGATAATCAGTCAGCGTGGGGTAATAAGTTCACTATTTCAACAGTACATAGCTTTGAAACTGATTCTTTTGGAGCAATGGGTTTTAGTTTAGGTTATGTCGAAAGTAACTCTGCTAACCCAGAAGAAAATTATGGTACAAGCTCAACATTAGCTGCTTGTAGCTTTAGGGCTGCAGATGGTTCACCGCTTACCACTAATAATGGTGATAATGAGCGTTGTGGTGATCGTGACTTAAATAGCAGTAACAATAACTTGCCTGATAATGACTCTATGGTAAGTCCTGGTCGTTCAGCTGATTTGGTAACTTTAGGTCCAAATGCTGATCCTGAAAGATTTGGTGTTAATGGTGCAGATCACTTAGCTAAATTTGATCCAGATTCAATCTTTTTTATTCCAGATGATTCATATTGGCGTACAGGTACTGATAAAGATGAACGTCGTAATATCGTTGGTACTTTTCAGTGGGTTCCTAATGATAAATGGGATATTAACTTCGATTATGCATACTCGCATTTAGAGTATACTGAAGATCGTATGGAGTTAGCCCAGGAGCGTGGCAAAAATTTAAATGTTGATACCTTAATTATTGGCGATAACGGCACTTTACTTTATGAAGAAGGCGAAGGTAAGTTAACGCTACAAGGTGAAAATCGTAATCAAGTGGATAAATACGATGGTTACGGTCTTAATATTGATTTCACACCAAATGACAACTTAGTATTATCGTTTGATGCTTCTTATTCAAAATCTTACCGTTACCGCTTACGCCAACGTGCCAAGTTCCGTCATGAATCAACAACAGCTTATTCATTAGATTCAAGAGGCACTGTACCTAAATTATATCTTGGTGATAATGAGCAAATTGAAAATGCTAATTTCTTCTATAAAGCTGAAGGTGGTGAGTTAGTTCGTAATACCGATTATGCTGGTGCTGCATTTGACGTCAGTGATATGGCGAGCTTTGTTGGCTCTGATGGTGGTGCTTATTTAGAGTATGGCCGTGAAAATGATGAGCGTGAAGATGATATTTGGGCTGTGAAGTTCGATACTCAATATTCTTTTGATGATTACAAAGTTATTTCATCTATAGAAATGGGCGTTCGTTATTCAAGTGAGCATTTATATGATTATTCAGAAATAGCTACCGCGTTAGAAGTCGATACCGGAGAACGTCGTCCTATTGATGATAACTGGAATTCAGATGATCATGTAGATAGAGATGGCGCTAATAACGACTTTGATAGTTTATATCCTGAAGAGCATGCTGAAGCAACTGCTAGAGCACAAGCTTGTGGTGATAATGGTCATAGTCTTGAAGGTTTCTTTGGCTCTGAAGGTGGCGCTGCCGATGCAGGTAACTTCTTAACTTTTGATTCTCAATGTATAATCGGTGCGTATTTAGGGCAAGTAGGTTTTAATACCCCTGAAGGCAATAATCCTGATGTTGGCTTTTATGATATCGGTGAAAACCCGAATCAAATTGATGGTCAGTTAGTTGATGTTACAGAAAAAACCGCTGCTGTATACATGATGGCAAATTTAGACACTGAATTTGCAGGATTACCGGTAACTGGTAATGTAGGTGTACGTTATGTACGTACAGATACTGATTCTAAATCTTGGGGCGAAAAACCAATTCTAACGCAAACATTTAATGAAGATGGTGTTGAGCAATGGAGCTATTCTTTCGAAACGGCTCAGTTGTTTTTAGATGATTCATATGATGAGTGGTTACCAAGTTTAAACCTTACTTTTCATTTAAATGATGAGTGGTTACTAAGAACAGCAGCGTATCGTTCAATGTCACGTTTTGCTTTGAATGCTATGTCAGCAGGTCAAACAATTACTGATTGTAACTCTGCAGATACGAGTGAGAGTGCTCAATGTGGTGGTTATGACGAGCAAGTAGTTAGTGCGACAGCTCAAGGTAACATGATGAAACCATTTACCGCGAATAACTTTGATTTATCGTTAGAGTGGTACCCAAGTCTTGATATGGCTGTTACTTTAGCCGGTTACTGGAAGAACTTTACTGGTGGCACTAATTTAGTGATAGAAAACCGTGTACCAACAGTAACAACTGTAAGTGCTGATGGTACAACGAATGAAGTAGAATATTCACAGTCGATCCCTTATAGCGTAAACCAAGTCTCAGATGATGAATCGACAATTAAAGGCTTTGAATTAACCTTCCAAAAGCATTTCTCTGAATTACCAGGTGTTCTTAGTGGTATTGGTATAAAAGGTGCGTGGAACCATGCCATTTCTGACTTTAGAACGGAAGAGCCGGCAAACTGGGGAATTAGCCCAGATGCAAACATTATGGGGTTCTCTAAAAATGTTGCATCAGGCTCAATCTACTGGGAAGGTGATAACTTATCTATGCGTTTAATGTATAAATATCGTTCACGCTATTTCCAACCAAATAATTTACCTTTCCCTCACAAAAGTCACCGTTGGGTCGAGGATAGTGATTATTTAGATGCGGCTATTAAGTATAAAATTAGTAGCAATGTCTCAGTATCATTAAAAGCACTAAACTTGTTAGAAGAAGCACAAGTTATGACTCGTGGAACAGGAACAGTCTCTGATTATTCTTATTCTGGTCGTAAATTCTTCTTTGGCGTAAAAGCAAGCTTTTAAGCCTAATCTATAAATATATCTAGTAAAAATGGAGTTCTCTTTGCGTTAGGTAATTGAGAACTCTACATTTTAAGCTCTAGTTTTTGAGGTAGTTATGAACAAGTCTAAACATTTCCCACGTGTTATTTTTTCAACTTTAGTGATCTTAAGCACTGTTTTTTGTCAACAAATTATGGCGAAATCATGGGTTGTTAAATCGCAAGTTGAATATAAAAGTGCGCTTGATAAGTTATCACCAGGTGATGAAATAATTTTGTCTAATGGTACTTGGAATAATTTTGAAATTCTATTTGAAGGTGAAGGAACGAAAGAAGAACCGATCACGCTCAAAGCAGAAACCAAAGGTAAAGTTTTTCTTACTGGTCAATCTAATTTGAGATTAGCGGGAAAGCATTTAGTTGTTAAAGGTTTGGTGTTTAAAGATGGTTATACACCAAGCAACTCAGTTATCGCATTTAGAAGTACTAAAGATAACTTGGCCTACCATTCACGTGTAAGTGAAGTGGTTATTGACCACTATAACAATCCGGATAAAAGTGAATCAGATTATTGGGTAGCTTTGTACGGTAAGCACAATCGTTTTGATCATAGTCACCTTGAAGGAAAACAAAATAAAGGTGTAACAGTCGCTGTACGTCTTGATAGCGAAGAAAGCCAAGAAAACCATCATAAAATTGATCACAATTACTTTGGCCCTCGCCCTATCTTTGGCTCTAATGGTGGTGAAACATTACGTATCGGTACAAGCCATTATTCGTTATCCAATTCATTTACTGTCGTTGAAAATAACTATTTTGACCGCTGTGATGGTGAAGTAGAAATTATCTCAATTAAATCAGCACAAAACACGATTCGTAATAACGTGTTTTTTGAATCAAGAGGGACATTAACGCTACGTCATGGTGATGGTAACTTAATTGAAGAAAACGTGTTTTTTGGTAATGGTGTTGATCATACTGGCGGTATTCGTGTCATTAATAAAAATCAAATTGTTAGAAATAATTACCTTGAAGGCTTAACTGGTTATCGCTTTGGTAGTGGTTTTACGGTAATGAATGGTGTTCCTAACTCTAAGATTAATCGATACCATCAAGTGAATAATGCACTAGTAGAAAATAACAGTTTTATTAATGTTGATCATTTGCAATTAGCAGCAGGTAGTGATGCAGAAAGAACGGCAGTACCAATTAACTCTACAATGCAAAATAACTTAATTTTCAATGAGAATGGTCAACAACCTTTTACGTTATTTGATGATGTAAGTGGTATTGCTTTTAAAGGGAATATTGCTAATACCCTAGTGGATGAAAAAATTGCATCAGGCGTTAAACAAGAAAAAATCGCGCTAGCACGTGCTGACAACGGTTTACTTTACCCTGTCAATAAAGCACTTGCGGCTAAAGGAGCTAAAAAGTCTCTAACACCAACGTTAAAGTCGGCAACAGGTCCTAGCTGGTATGCTAAAAATGAAGCATTAGTAGCTTTTGATTCAGGAAAAATCGTACAAGTTAAAGATGAAGCTGATGCTTTATTTAATGCCGTATTAGTTGCCAATGAAGGTGATGTACTTGTATTGGCCGATGGTCAGTATGATGTAAGAAAAATGATCGACGTAAATAAAACGTTAACGATTAAAGCAAAAAATAAAGGTAAAGTAACAATAACTTTCCAGCGCTCAACGTTATTTCAAATTTCTAATGGCGGTAGTTTAACACTCGATGGCTTAAATATTAGTGGCATGAATAGCCCTGATGCTGCAGGTAATACGTTAATTCGTACGCAGAAATGGGGTATGGTTGATAATTACCGTTTTGTTTTACGTAATAGTAATATTAGTGCACTTGATACTAACCATTCATTTCATTTCTTTGATTCAGGTAAAGGTGCTTTTGCAGACTATATTGAGTTAACCGATAATAACTTTACACAGGTTACTGGTGATATTCTTCGCTTAAATAAAGAAATTGAAGACCTAGGTATTTATAACACTGAGTATGCCATTTTAAAGAATAACACCTTTAAAAATGTCGATGGGGCTTTAGTTAACTTATATCGTGGCGGTACTGATGAAAGTACATTTGGTCCTCACCTAGAAATGACAAACAACAAGATAGAAAATAGTGGTAAAGGAAAACGTAATAAGTCTGCTGCAAGTCTTTATTTACATGGCGTACAAGTTGTAAATATCGACACTAATACTTTTAAAAACTCAGCGCCTATTATTATTGAACATACTGTTGGCGAACCTAAAACGTTGATTAAAACCAATACGTTTAACAACACGACTTCACCTAGCGTACAAGAGTTACACGCTAAAGGCCCACATACTGCAGTGTTAGTTAATAACAAGCAATTATAATAAGAGAAACCTATGTCTATATTTTCTAAAGTATTAAATGTAAGACCAGTAGTGTCTGTGTCGAAGAGTTGGATAGTAGCATTGGTTGTGTTAGCAAGTGTTAGTGTTAACTCGTTAGCTATTGCCAAAACAAGTCCTAACTTAGTGATAACTACAGCTGATGTTGAAAAAATGCGTACAGCTATTACTCAAGAAGGGCAGTTTAAGCGCACTTTTACCGCTAAAAAATCTTCTGTGGATGAACAAATAAAGCAAGAGATAACGATACCGTTACCAAAAGATGGTGGTGGTGGTTATACCCACGAGCGTCATAAAACAAACTACAAGTTAATGTATGATGCTGGTGTGATGTATCAATTAACAGAAGATAAAAAATACGCTAATTATGTGCGTGATATGTTACTTGGTTATGCACAGCTATACCCTACGTTACCACCACATCCAAAAAGAAAAATAGGTAAACAAAACCCAGGTAAATTGTTTTGGCAAAGTTTAAATGAAGCTGTTTGGTTGGTTTATACCAGCCAAGCTTACGATTTGATTTTGGCTACGTTATCAACAGATGAAAAAGCAAAAATTGAAGCTGGACTATTTCGTCCTATCGTAAAGTTTCTTTCGGTAGATTCACCTGAAACATTTAACAAAGTACATAATCACGGTACATGGACTACAACGGCCGTGGGTATGACAGGTTATGTTTTAGACGAGCCAGAATGGGTTGAACAAGCGCTTTATGGTTTAGATAAATCAGGAACAGGTGGTTTTTTAAGGCAGTTAGATGAGTTGTTCTCACCACAAGGTTATTACAATGAAGGTCCTTATTATCAACGTTATGCCTTAATGCCGTTTGTTACTTTTGCGAAAGTAATACAAACCAATCAACCTGAACGTAAAATATTTGAATACCGAGACGGAATCGTATTAAAAGCAATTGATACAACGATACAGCTAAGTTATAACAAATTGTTTTTTCCTATTAATGACGCAATTAAAAGTAAAGGCATAGACACTATTGAGTTAGTGAATGGTGTTGCGGTTGCTTACGGTTTAACAGGTGATGCAAGTTTACTTGATATTGCTAAACAACAAGATCAAATTTTATTAACCGGTGACGGTTTGAAAGTTGCTCAAGCGCTTGATAATAAATTAGAAAAACCATATAAATTTAATTCAGTTGCCTTCGGTGATGGTAATGACGGTAATGATGGTGCGTTAGTTATTATGCGTCAAAATGTCGGTGGCGAACAAGCTGTTTTATTTAAGCCTGCTGCGCAAGGGTTAGGTCACGGTCATTTTGATAAGTTAACTTGGCAGTTTTACGATAGAGGTGAAGAGATTGTTTCAGACTATGGTGCAGCTCGTTTCTTAAACGTTGAAGCTAAATATGGTGGTCGTTACTTACCTGAAAACCTAACTTGGGCTAAACAAACTATTGCTCATAATACTGTTGTTGTTGATGAAAAATCACACTTCAATGGTGTGACAGAAGTGGGTAATGCTAATCACCCTGAACTAGTGTTCTTTGCTAAGAATGATAACGTAACTATTAGCTCAGCATTGATTGATAGTGCTTATGAAGGCGTCTCGTTAAAACGTACTATCGCTTTGATAAATATTCCGAGTGATAAAGCTCAAGATTTATCACTGGTTGTAGATATATTTGATGTAAACTCAAAGAATAAACATCAGTACGACCTACCTTTACATTACAAAGGTCATTTAATTAGTACTAACTTTGATCTAAATACTCAGTTAACCAGTTTGCCTGCATTAGGTAAAGAAAATGGCTATCAACACTTATGGTTAAAAGCTCAAGCACAACCTAAAGCTGGTCTAGCTCAAATTACTTGGTTAAATGATAATGGGCGATTCTATACAAATTCATCTATTATGGATGGTGATGCATCATTTATGTTTACTCAAATTGGTGCGAACGACCCATTCTTTAATTTACGTAATGAAAATGCGTTTATTAACCGTAAGGTTAAAGCGAACAACCATACTTTTGTTAATGTATTAGAGCCTCATGGAGAATATAACCCATCGAAAGAGTTCACTATAGGTGCGGTAAGTCAGCTTCAAAGATTATCACATAAAAAAGACAACAATATTGATGTTGTTGAAATTGGTTTTTCAGGTAACAGACATTACTTATTAGCGTTCAATTCAGCTGAAACAGTAAAGAAAGACCATAAAAATGCATTTACATATAACGGCAAAAAATATGAGTTTAATGGCCGTTTTGAATTATTAAAAATTAAATAGTAGGGGAAAAAAATGAGCAAAGGTGAAGTTTTTACATTTGGTAATGAAGCAGAAATTGAAGACATTGGCGGTGGACTAAAGCGTCAAATGTTAGGTTATAACCATGAATTAATGGCCGTTAAAATTTGGTTCGCTGAAGGCGCAATTGGTTACAACCATGCTCATAGACATTCACAAGTTACTTATATTGTTGAAGGTGAATTTCACTTTAATATTAATGGTGTAACTAAGATATTAAAAGCGGGTGATAGTTGTTTCATGGCACCTTACGATGATCACGGTGCAACGTCTCCTACAGGTGGTATTTTGATTGATACATTCAGTCCGCCACGTGAAGATTTTTTACCTGAAGGCACATTTGATAATTTAGATATTGAAAAAGCCAACAGCAAACCGGTAGGGAAATAGGTATGAAATTAAAAAACCTACGTTGGTGGGTAATTACTTTAATTGCCCTAGCCACAGTAATTAATTATATCGATCGCTCAGCACTTAGTGTGTTATGGCCTGATATTGTTGAGGAATTATTTCCTGATGAGTCGGCTTTAGAGCGTAAACAAATTTATGCAAACATCTCTATTGTTTTCATTTTATCTTACGCTTTTGGTCAAGCGATCTTTGGCAAAATATTTGACTGGGTAGGAACAAGATTAGGTTTTGTCTTGTCTATTGGTATTTGGTCTTTGGCAACAGCCGCGCATGCTATGGCACAAGGGGTACTTAGTTTTAGTATCTTCCGTGCAATATTAGGTGTCGCTGAAGCAGGAAACTGGCCAGGGGCAGCTAAAAGTAATGCTGATTGGTTTCCTACTAAAGAACGTGCCTTAGCGCAGGGAATTTTTAATTCAGGTGCCGCTATTGGTGGTATTATTGCTATTCCTTTAATTGCTTATTTAACCGTATTTTTTAGTTGGCAGATGGTTTTTGTTGTTATTGGTTTAGTCGGTCTATTGTGGCTTATTCCTTGGATAATATTAGTGAAAGCGCCACCAAAAAATCATCCTTGGATCACTGACGAAGAACGCGAGTATATTCTAACAGGTCAAAAAACTGTTGATTCTGAAGGTATATGTGATGAAAACGAATACAACCCATCAACAGCTGAATTACTTTCTCGTAAAGAAAGCTGGGGCGTGATCATCGCTTCTGCAGCAATCGATCCTATTTGGTGGTTATTCGTTTTTTGGATTCCTATTTACTTGAATGAAGTTTATGGCATGGACGTTAAATCTATTGGTATCTATGGTTGGGTGCCGTACGTTGGTGCTATGTTTGGTGCTTGGTTTGGTGGTCTTCTTGCGCAAAATCGTATCAAGGCTGGCTGGACTACAGATAAGACACGTAAATTGACGATCACTTTAGGTTGTCTAATTATGTTACCAGCATTGTTAGCAATGGCTAATCCTGGTGGACCAACGATGGCTGTTATTATTATGGCTGTAATTTTATTTGGTTTCCAAACAACTATTGGTAATGTGCAAACACTGCCTAGTGACTTATTTGGTAAAAAAGCCGTTGGTACGCTTTCTGGTTTCTCTGGTATGGCAGCTAAGTTAGGCGCTTTAGGATTAACCGCTCTTGTACCTATTTTAACGGCTGATGGTAATTATACCCCAGCATTTGTTATTGGTGCATCGTTAGCGATTATTGCCATTGCTGCTGTTTGGATTCTTATCCCCAAAATTGAACCGCTTAAAAGCAATAAGTAATTGAGTTATTAAGTAATTAATTTATACTGATTCCAATAAGAGAATCAGTATAAATTTAGTTTAAATAAGAATAAGGCTTTATAAATGAAAAACATTTTTTTATTCGGTGAGTGTATGATTGAGCTGATGACAGCTTCGCAAGAAAAGTCATCAAGTACCATTAAACAGTCATTTGCCGGTGATGTTTTTAATACAGCAGTTTATTTAAAGCGTACTTTTAGTGATATAAAAGTAAACTTGGTAACCGCTGTTGGAAAAGATAATTTTAGCCAAAAAATGGTTCAATATTTTGAAGATGAGCAAATTGGAACGGATTTAGTTTTTCAATCAGAAACTAAAATACCAGGCTTATATTCAATTCAACTTGATGATAAAGGTGAACGCAGCTTTACCTATTGGCGCAATGATTCTGCGGCTCGCCAGGTTATGCAGCATATCGATGATCAAGCAATAAGCCAGTTATCAGAAGGGGATATGTTCTTCTTTTCAGGTATTTCTTTAGCGGTTGTTGAACCTGAAGCACGTGCTGATTTTTGGTCTATGATAGAAAAATTAAAATCTGCCGATGTTAAGATTGTTTTTGATCCAAATTATCGAGCTAGAATGTGGGATACACCTGGACAAGCGAAAGAGCAATTTGAATTAGCTTTTAGTGCAGCAGATGTTTTATTGCCAGGAGTTGACGATTTTGAGCAACTTTATGGTATGACAACATCGCAAGAGGTTTATGATTTTTGTAAACCGTATCAGTTTGATGAGTTAATCATCAAAAATGGTGAAATGGGGATTATTTGTTATTTAGGCGATCTTGCTTATGAGTTCTTTATCACCCCTGTTGATAACGTAGTTGATACAACGTCTGCTGGTGATTCATTTAATGGTGTTTACCTTGGTGCAAGAGCTAATGGTTTAAGCCTTAGTGAAGCGATAGAGCTTGCTTCTAAGTCGGCTGCATTTGTGATTCAGCATCATGGTGCTATTGTTGAGCCTAATGCTTATCAAGCGTTCATTACAGATTTGCTTAACTAACTCAGGCGATAATTGATTGCAGTGAAGAAACGGGGCTAAAATAATTTTATTTTAGCCCCGTTTTTTTATAACTATTATTAATCTTTATAGCCCCAAGGTGCAGCAGGCGGAGTGACCGGTTTAGTTAAATCAAAATCGACTCTAAACTCTCTGCCATCCCTGATCAATCTATACGTAAACTGGCTTGGATAAATAAACATTTGCCATGTATTACCTACTGATTGAGGAATACCTTGCTTTACAAAAAGCTCTTTAGAGTATTGGTCAGCAGGGAATGATTGCACTTCAGCCCAACCAGCGTCTATTGTATGACCACCATACATGGTTGAAACATCATTAGTGCCATCTTTGTGACGATGATCGTGCTTTAACGATAAACCCGAACCTGTTTTCGTGATAATCCAAGTTCTTGAAGCGTCGTCGCCAACATGAAATGGTATTTGAAGCTGAGAATCAGTACATTTTCGTACATGCATAATGAGTTTTTTATTGGCAAAACTATCGCTGTTTGAGTTATCTTCAGTCACTTTTCCTTCAAACGCTTGTCCACAATATTGGCTAATATTAGTGAAATAGTCATCATGAGACTTGATTGAAACAAGCGGTGCTTCTGTTACATTGGCAAGAGCGCTTTGCTGTACTAATACTAGTGTAAACGTCGCTTTTAGTAATGATTTTCCTAATTTTATAAACATAATTTATTCCTTTTAATTCATACAAGTGAGCTACTATAAAGAATCGATTCTATAACAACAAGTGCTTTTGAATGTGGGATTTTGCTCACTGAATGACTGTCGACTTATTAGTCCTTATTATTGTTGCACTTCAAACTTGAAACTAAGGGGCAGCTTTATTATTAAACTTAATTAATGACTGGTCTGCTTGATATTTAGCTCTTTTGTACCAATCTCATAATAAAACCATTCATTGACTTTTTATTATGCTGTCTTATTTATTACCAATCTTTATTGGTGTCTTGCTTATAGGTTACTCAGTTGGTAAACCTTATTGGCGCAATTATCAACGTAGTAGAATAGCTAGCATGCCATTTAAAAAAGAGTGGCGAAAAGTCATCCAGAAAAGAATGCCTTATTTCAGACAGATGCCTGCTGACTTGCAGTTACAACTTAAGCAACATATTCAGGTGTTTTTAGCTGAAAAAAACTTTATTGGCTGTAATGGCATTCAAATAACAGATGAGATCAGAGTAACGGTTGCAGCTCAAGCTTGTTTATTGTTACTTAATAGAAAAACTAATTTTTATCCTAAACTACAAACAATACTTGTTTACCCTCGTGCTTTTGTTAAAAATCAACAAAGTAAAGATGCGAGTGGCGTACAATTTACGCAAAAAACAGTGTTAGCGGGTGAGTCATGGGACTACGGTAAAGTTGTTCTATCTTGGCAAGATACTCTTGATGGTGCCAAAGTACCTGATGATGGTCATAACGTTGTGATTCATGAATTTGCACATCAATTAGATCAAGAAAATGGCCGTGCGAATGGTGCTCCTATTCTAGAAAAAGGTCAAAATTACCAGTGTTGGTCTGATGTTTTTTCGGCACAATTTGAGCAATTGAAAAGCAATGTAGCCACTGGTACGCCTTCACTTTTTGATTATTATGGCGCAACAAATCCCGCAGAATTTTTTGCTGTGGCCAGTGAAGTGTTTTTTGAAAAAGCGCAACAGTTCCATGCTGAGCATCCAAAACTATACCAACAATTAAAGCAGTATTATCAAGTAGATCCTATCCACTGGTAATCGTTTTTACAATACATTGTTAAGAAGCTTACTAGATTCAGAAGATAACTATTTAATAATTAATGCTTAAATTAATCGTAATACTTTATTTCATTTTAATCGCTGACTTCCATACACATGTTTACTATAGTAGTAGCAATTTGATTAAATTTATTTCTAACTCAGCGAGAATTATATAAATTATGCGAATATTTATAAAAATAATAACCATCATTATAGCTATTATGGTTTTATTAGTTGTAGCTGCGACACAACTAATATCGACAGAAGATATTGTTAAACAAATGAGTATAAAAGTAGAAGAATCAACGGGTCGTACTTTGTCAGTAGATGGAGAAAAATCATTAAGTTTCTTCCCGTCATTATCTTTGGTGCTTAATGATGTACGTTTTGCTAATGCTCCTGAGGGATCAAGGCCTGATATGGCAACACTTGACCAGTTAAATATTCATATACCTTGGTTATCAATATTCTCTGGGGAACTAAATGTAGATAAGTTTGTTATTGTTAATCCTAATATTTTGTTAGAAACATCAGCGAAAGGAAAAGCTAATTGGCAATTTGATATTGCTGATAATAATGCGAGTGAACCAAGTGTAAGCAAAGAGCAGACTACAGACGTTGCATTGCCTGACAATTTTGATATTAGCCTTGGGCAAGTTGAAGTTCAAGGTGGTAAGCTCACTATGGTAGATCATCAAAATAATACAACACAAACAATTGAACAGCTAGATCTGGCGGTATTATTACCTTCTTTAAGGCAACCGCTTAATTTATCAGGTAGTGTTCGCTATATGGATAAAGTATTTGAACTTGAATCAAGTATAACCACACCTGCTAAAGCGATTAATAACCAACCATTTACCATTAAACTGGCGTTATTATCTGAGCTTGCCAATGTGAACTATGAAGGTGAAATAAAAGCACAAGGTCAGGATATTAGCGGAAAACTATCAATTGCAGGTGATTCAGTTAAAGCCTTATTACAGTGGCAAGGTATGCCATTGGCAGCTAAAGAAGAGGCATTTAATCAATTCTCTTTAGCGACCAGTATGCATTTTGCTAGTAATAAGCTCACGCTAAATGATATCGCGGTTGAGCTTGATAAATTAGCTTTTACCGGATTGGTTGATATAACATTATCTGAGCCCTTAACAGTTAATGGGGCTATTGATTTAGGTATATTAGACCTTAACCCATACTTGCCTGAAAGCGCCTTAGCTGAACAAGCGACGACTACTAATGATACAGCCGAAGTTAAGAGTGAACCCTTAGTGTGGGATGACAGTGAGATTGACTTATCTGCCTTAGGTTTAATTAATAGCGATATAACGATTCAATCGCGTCAACTTTTTGTACAAGATATCAAGTTAGGTGAGAATAAGTTATCGGTTAAAACACATAACGCAAAAGCGACCATTAACCTAATAGACTTTCAAGGATATCAAGGACAAGGCTCAGGTGTGATAGAAGTTTTAGCGAATAAAAAACCTTATCAAATCTCCACTAAATTCGAATTAGCAAATATCAATGCAGAGCCATTACTTACCGATGCAATTGGTTTTGATAAGTTATTAGGTAAAGGGCAATTAGCTTGGAATTTATCTACTAAAGGCGTTAGCCAGCGAGATTTTATTAACCAGCTTAATGGTGAACTTAATTTTAGTTTTATTGACGGTGCGGTGAAAGGTGTTAACTTAGCCGCGATTGCTAAAAGTGCGACAAATATTATGTCGGGTAACTTAGCCGCGGTCAGTTTAGATAGCGATTTTAGTAATGCAGAAAAAACTGATTTTGCGGCGTTACAAGGAGATTTTATATTAACTGACGGGATAGCTAAGACCGAGAGTTTATCCTTAAACAATCCTTTTATTCGCGTGTCAGGTACGGGTGATATTGATTTACCAAACACCAAAGTTAGCATGCAAGTTATTACTGAAATGGTGGCCTCTGTTCAAGGACAAGCGGCACAAGACTCAAGTTCAGGTATTAAAATCCCGATTAAAATTTCTGGCCCATTTCATGATGTGAAAGTACGCCCTGATATTAGTTCAGAAGCAAAAGAGAAGGTAAAAGACAAAGTTAAAGATAAAGTTAAAGATAAACTAAACAAGTTATTTGGTTAATTATCTATTTTCACTTACAGCACTAACCCTAGTTATAACGCTTTTGCTGTAAGTGAATAATCACACAATCAATTTGGTATTAAGCTGTTATGAGCACAACAATGAACACTATCTTATATTATATTCACGATCCAATGTGTAGTTGGTGTTGGGGATATCGTCCAGTTTGGAACGCTTTGAAGCTTAATTTACCTGAATCCATTCAAGTAGAATATGTTGTTGGCGGCTTAGCGCCAGACTCTAACACGCCAATGCCTGCTGAGCAGCAAAAGATGATTGAAGCGCATTGGCACACCATTGAAAAAAAATTGGGCACTGAGTTTAATTTTGATTTTTGGCGCAATAATACGCCGCGTCGCTCTACATATAATGCTTGTCGAGCGGTTATTGCTGCGCATAATCAAGGCTATCAATTGCAAATGATTGAAGCGATCCAAAAAGGGTATTATTTACGAGCTTTAAATCCTTCAGATAGTGATATTTTAATAGATTTAGCAAGGGAGTTATCTTTACAAGAGTTACCCACAAAAGGAGGCACTAGAGACGGTAAATCGTCAATAATTTCCTTTGATTTATCGCGTTTTACGCGAGATTTCCAATCAGAAGAAACTCAGCAAACTTTACTCAATCAAATTCAGTTTGCGAGAACATTAACCAATCAAGGTTTTCCTTCGCTTGTACTTGAATATGGTGGTGCGCGATATCAGGTTCCTATTAATTATCAAGACTATCACGCCACTTTAGCAACGATTAATAACGTGCTTGCTTAATAGGGGATTCGCTTTTGATTTAACAATAAAAATGAAAATAAAGTCATTTTTGAGTGCGAAGGCGAAAAAACAACCAATTAAATTCAATATAGTGTATAGACTGCAAGGATATTGCTGTATAATACGCGACCTTATTATTTGGACTCTGCTTGTTATTTTAATCGGCATTCTATCTCTGTTGGCACTACCTAGGAACTTCTTTTGATCACTACATCTAACATTACAATGCAATTTGGCGCAGAGCCTTTATTTGAAAACATATCGGCTAAATTTGGCAATGGTAACCGCTACGGTTTAATTGGTGCAAATGGCTGCGGAAAATCTACTTTTATGAAAATATTAAGTGGTGAGTTAACGCCAAGCTCTGGTAATGTGTCTGTGAGCACTGGCCACAAAGTAAGCACTTTGGGACAAGATCAGTTTGCTTTTGAAGAAAACAACGTGATTGATACTGTAATCATGGGTGACGCTCCTTTATGGAAAGTAAAACAAGAAAGAGATGCTATTTACGCACAAGCTGAAATGAGCGAAGCAGACGGTATGCGCGCTGGCGAATTAGAGAGTGAATTTGCCGAAATGGATGGTTACACTGCTGAAAGTCGTGCGGGTGAAATTTTATTAGAAGCTGGAATTGAAGAGTCTTTCCATTTTGGCTCGATGCAACAAGTTGCGCCAGGTTGGAAGTTACGTGTATTACTTGCTCAAGCATTGTTCGCAAACCCTGATATTTTGTTACTTGATGAGCCAACCAACAACTTGGATATTCATACCATTAGCTGGTTAGAAGGTGAATTAAACAAACGTAAATGTACTATGATTATTATTTCACATGATCGTCACTTTCTTAATTCAGTATGCACGCACATGGCTGATATTGATTATGGTGAATTACGTATTTATCCAGGTAATTATGAATTCTTCTTAGAGCAGTCTAGCTTATTACGTGAACAGTTATTATCAGGTAATGATAAAAAAGCAGCTGAAATAGCTGAATTACAAGACTTTGTTAACCGTTTTGGTGCTAACGCGTCAAAAGCGAAGCAAGCAAGTTCTCGTGCTAAGAAGATGGATAAAATAAAGTTAGATGATGTTAAGTCATCAAGTCGTATAACGCCTAAAATAGCTTTTGCTCCAGGTAAAAAAATGCACCGTCAAGCGTTAGAACTTGAAGAGTTAGCTCATGGTTTTGAAGGTGAAAATTTATTTAGCAACGGTAATTTATTATTAGAAGCCGGTGCTAAATTAGCTATTATTGGTGAAAACGGCGTAGGAAAAACTACGTTATTGCGCTGTTTAATGGGGGAGTTAGCGCAAAAAGAAGGCGTTGTTAAATGGTCTGAAAATGCTTCTGTAGGTTATTGCCCGCAAGATAGTAGCTCATTTTTTGATAATGACTTAACATTAATGGATTGGATGTCGCAGTGGCGTAGGCCTTGTCATAACGATTTAAGTGTACGTGGTATGTTAGGTCGCATGTTATTTACTGATGATGACGCAAATAAAAAAGCACGTAACTGTTCTGGTGGTGAAAAAAATCGTTTGTTATTTGGTAAATTGATGATGGCTGATATTAATGTACTGATTATGGATGAGCCTACTAACCATATGGACATTGAAGCGATTGATGCATTAAATAATGCGTTAAAAGATTTTGAAGGTACGTTAATTTTTGTTAGCCATGACCGTGAATTTGTTTCAAGTTTGGCAACACGTATTATCGATATTAAAGATAAAAAATTAGTTAGTTTTGAAGGTTCTTTAGACGAGTATCTTGCTAACCAGTTAAATAATCAAAAGGTTGCTTAAGGTTTTGAAAACTCCCAAGCGTATTCAGCCACTTGTTGATGATGGCTTAGTAGACGAAGTTATTAATCAGTTAATGAGTGGTAAAGAAGCGACTGTTTTCATGGTGCGTTGTGGCGATGAAATTCGCTGTGCTAAAGTTTATAAAGAAGCTAATAAACGTAGTTTTAAAAAAGCAGCTCAATACCAAGAAGGCAGGAAAAGTCGGAACAGTAGACGTGCTAGAGCTATGGAAAAAGGCTCTAAGTACGGTCGTAACCAACAAGAAGAAGCATGGCAAAATGCTGAAGTTGATGCACTCTACACATTGGCAGAAGCTGGTGTTAGGGTGCCACACCCTTTCGGTTGTTTTGATGGGGTTTTGTTGATGGAGCTTATCACTGATGAAGCGGGTGATGTAGCACCACGATTAAATGATGTGGTTATGTCAAAAGAGCAAGCGATAGAAGACCATCAATTAGTGATGATTTATGTTTTACGCATGTTATGTGCTGGTATTGTTCATGGTGATTTATCAGAGTTTAATGTCTTAGTTGATGAATATGGTCCGGTGATTATTGATTTACCACAAGCGGTAGATGCGTCGGCAAATAATAATGCTAAAGCAATGTTAATACGTGATGTAGAAAACATGACTAATTATTATGGTCAATTTGCTCCTGAGTTATTATTAAGCAAATACGCACAAGAAATGTGGGCTTTATACGAAAGCGGTGAATTAACATTTGAGACTCAGCTAACGGGACTCTTTCAAGAAAGTGAAGTGTCTGCTGATGTCGATAACGTAATTGAAGAAATAAAAGCGGCGTTTCTTGAAGAGCAAGATCGTATACAACGGATAGCTGAAGCAAATGAAGTTGATGAGTAATTTGTAGTAATCATTAGTATAAAGCAATCAATAGAACATCAGACTGAACATATCAAGACGTATTATCAATGATACGTCTTACTATACCTGCCGATATTATTTATATTTTTGGAGTAATTTAACAACAAAAGTAACATTAGTATTATTTTTTATTGTATGATAATGACAGAAAAATAAACAAGTAAAGGAAGGAAAGCACAAGAAAACGTTAGATTTTTGATGTGCTTTACTATTATTAGTGTGTTGGGGAGGAAAAATGAGAAGAGCTTCATCTATTTTAAAAAAACATCGTGCCGGCGAGCGCGTTTATTTACCAAATGATTCACGTGATAATCAATATATCTTAGCTGAAATACCGCTGACAGATAGCTTAATTGAGAAAATTAGCGGCACAATTGATGAAACGTTAGCGAAACCCTATCAACGTTTTTACCAAACGTTATCTCATAAAATTTTTGGTGTTGTTGAAAAATATGATTTATCACATGTTAACTTTGTCGCAAACAATCGCTTAGTACGCGTAAGATATAGTGGTGAGCAGAGAGTATTGCATACCGAGCAGCAATCATATTTCTTTTATTGTCCGCAGCATAACAGCACTTTTAAAGGTTATTACGACGGTGCAGTGCGTGTAAGAAAGATAAAAGTATTATTTTTAGCAACAGGTGAAGAACTAAGAAGTAATGCAGGTAAATTTCATAATACTGTTTATCAGGCGGTGAAAGAAATTTCTACTACCCTTGGCTTACCCGAAAATGAAATTAAATTACGCGATCATCAGCATTTAACCTTTGACGTGTTTGCAAAAGAAAAAGGCGCTAGTAATACCCTTAGCCATACCTTCAGAGAAATAGCAGAACGCTATGAAAGTCAAAATCAAAATATTGATAGCAACCATACCTCCATTACTTATGCGATTGCTAGTATACCTATGGCACGTCGTTTATTGAAAGGAACAGATATTGATTATTTGTCTGACTCGCCTTTCACTGAGCTTTATCAAAAAATTGAACAAGCTTTTAAAAACTCATGTAATAGCAACAAAATTAATCAAGCGGCACTTATTGCTAACGGTGTTTCTCCTTTTGTACGTTACGATGAAAGTGAAGTCGCAGAAATTAGAGGTGAGTTAATTTCTATTGGTATTAACCCCAATAATTCAGAAACTCGTTTCTGTATACACTGGGACGCAGATAAATTAGTTGATACCTTGCGTATTGTTTTCATTGCCGATAAAAGTGATGAAACGCATAATAACTATGGTAAGTTTGTGAACCAAACAATTAGCGCAGTGAAAGCTTTTGCTGATGAAGTTAATTGGAAAAAAGAAAGCGACGATATTATGATACGTATACATCAGCATCTTATGTTGCAAGTGTAATCATCATTAAACTATAACTGCCATAATTTATTAATTGCTATAACTTATTAATTACTAGAGTTGATTAATAACTAGACTTAATTAATCTATGTGCATTACTAGTATCATTTAACCCAGTGTTTTATTTAAACACTGGGTTTTTGCTTTTTATGACTATCCAACGTAGAGTGTATTACACACCATTTATCGTTAAATTATAGATGCCGTACGAGATGAATGAATTAGAACACTCGCTCCCCTTAACAGAAGCTGTTAATACTTTATTAGATGAGAGTGAAGTACCAGCCTCGCTAACATTAGAACAATGTTCTTCATTACTGGCAATGAGTATGACTTCTTTTCGCCGTAAACTTGCCCAAGAAGAGACGAGCTATAAACTTATCCAGAGTAAGTTTTTGAATGAACTTTGCGTAAGCACTTTGTTAACGAAAAAAATTAAGATTGATGATTTAGCTATTAAGTTGGGTTATTCCGAACGAGCTACTTTTGAGCGTGCTTTTCGGCAAAAATTTGGCGTAACGCCATCGCAATTTCGAGTAGTATCGTTAGTTGATAATGACTGTAGTTGTCATAAAAAACTGATAGAGATTGCGGAAGATATCCCTCCAATGTCAAGTAGTTGTAAGGAGTTGCTGGATGCAAAAGAAAGTGATGAGCTGGACGTTCAAAAAACGGTAGAAATTGTTAGTAAAGATGCTATTTTTTCTGCTCGTATTATGGGCCTTGCCAGTAAAGCGATATACGGAAAAACACCTAATAACCTTTCTGAAGCTATTAGTCGAAATTTAGGTATTAATACGGTTATTAATGTTGCCATTATTTATGCGGTGAAGGACGCGTTACAAGATAATGTAGATCCTATTATTATTGAGCAATACAGCGAAATATTTTTAATTGCGCCTAAGTTTTTTCAACTTATTCGTAAGTCGTTAAGCTCAGCAGTTGAATTTGATATCCCTTTAACAGAGCAAGTATTAACGTTTGCCCTGCTAGGCGTATTTTTACTTGCGCATAAAAGTGCCTATAAACATGAATTGATGCTGTATTCCTTGCGTGGTATTTCTGATCTACAGTCGCTTAACTGTCATCTTAGGGAGTTAATGCAGATTAGTATTTACTCGTCATCATCATTAATGTTGTCAATGTGGCATATTGATGTCAGTTTAGTTAAACAACTAAACCATATAGAAAAAATTAGTCAGGTAAATGGAAAGCGAAGTGAGCAAGATGAATTGGTATTATTTATGTTGTCGTGTTTGTATTTTTCTGCAACTGGCCATGAAGACTTTAGTGAGCTGTCAGACAAGGCGGAACTATTAAATATTAAAGGTTTTGCTGATATTAAAGAACAAGTATTTGATTGTTCTTTATAGTGTGTTTATTTAAGATTATGAGCTTCCTCAGTCAATAGACAGAAGGGGGTGCTATTCACTGAGAAAGTCATAAAATTCGCGTTTTAACTTGCTTTTTGTTTACGTACTACTAAGAAAGCAAGTGCTGTTAAAAAAAGAGCGATCATAGATGGCTCAGGCACAGCTGTTGATTGTTTTAAAGATACATTGTCGATTAAACCACCTAATGTATTTTGTATACCAGAAGAGCCAAAACTTAAATTCATTGACTCAGCTTCTGCTGTAAACAATATAGATTGTAGGGCCCAATCAGGTGTTAAACTTACCGTACTGTCGGCAACTAAAACAGCATCAATATCTATACTAAAGTCTTTAGCGGCGTCATACCAAAACACATTAATACCATTGTCATTAAGAATATTGGTTCTAGGCTTGTAATAAAATTCTAATAGATAATTTTGACCTACTGTTAATGCATTGATGGTTTGGGTCATAACTGAATTAGAGGTACCTGCATGTGAATCTAGCTCTACGTGATTTGAACCATCTTGTGATTGGCTAATGATACCTTTTTGTAACTCTATGCCACTGCCACCGGAAGTGGTCCATCCTGGTAAACTAGAAAAGACATCCCATATGCCATTAGCGCTATCGTATGTTTGTAAATCGGTATTGAAAATAGTGCCCGACACGACAGAGTTATCATCATAAGTTGTTTGCTCAAAACTACCATTAGTAATTAATGACGCATTTGCAAGTGAAGTTAAACAAGTAAAAGAAAGTGTTAATACTATTTTATTTATAAATTTAGACATAGCGTTATTATCTCGTTGGCGTTGATTGATGTAGTCAGTATAGAGAAGTATAAATATTGAAAATATGGCTTAACTGTCCAATTGTTTAAAATATGATAATTAAGCTGCTTGCTCTACTTTAGCTATGACTTATACTGAATTTATTTAATCTTGGTTAGACAGAGATTGATTGAATGTTCTTTATCTCATAAGTTATCATTTGTTTAATTATTATTATGTAAGAGTGTTTAAGTTATGAAAAAATTGATTTTATTGGTAGGTGTTTTGGTGTTAATTGCGGGTGGCGCTTTTATCTTTTTAAGCGGTGATGCGATTAATGCGTTAATTAAAACAAAAATTGAGCAGGTAGGCTCAGACGTGACGGAACAATCAGTAACCGTTAATCGAGTTGACATGAAGTTATTAAAAGGGGCTGGTACCATTAATGGCTTAGTGTTAGCTAATCCGTCAAGTTATAGTGCTCCCTCAGTTTTTTCTTTAAATGAGATAACCTTAGACATTAACCTGAAAAGTTTAGGGACAGATCTTATTGTTATTGATCAAATTATTATTGATAAGCCTGAAGCCGTTGTAGAGTTTACCGAAAATGGTAATGCTAATATTAAAGATTTATTAGCGGCTATTAAGAAAAATACTGCAAGTGATAATACTGCAGTAGAGTCAGAATCAGAGCAAGCTGAACCAATAATTCGAGTAAATAAATTTGTCTTAGCGGGAGTTTCTTTAACGGTTGATTTGACAAAACTTGGTAATAAATCACACCAAGCAATATTAGCTGATATTCAGTTAAGTAATATTGGCGGTGAATCTGGTATGCCAGCCAGTCAGTTAGGTGCTGAATTGGTAAAACAAGCGTTATCATCTATTTGGCAGCAAGCTAAGGCAGAGCAAGCGGATATATTAAAAGAAGAAGCTAAAGATAAAATAAAAGAGAAAGCTAAAGAAAAGCTTGGCGGACTTCTTGATAAGCTTAATGGTTAAACTAGTCATTTATCCCAGGCTTATTATTTTATAAAGACAATGATTCTTTAAATAATGGGGATATAATACCGATGTTATTGAGGTGTATTGTGAACAGGCGACTGAAGTCGCCCCTACTACAAAACACCCAATGCAAGAATTGGTTATCATCATCGTAGGGGCGAATTTATTCGCCTAATAATGTAGGTATAACATAATACCTATGTTATTGAGGTGTATTGTGAACAGGCGACTGAAGTCGCCCCTACAAAAACGTCCTACGAAATAATTGATTATCACCATCGTAGGGGCGAATTTATTCGCCAAATACAGAAAACGTCCTACGCAAGAATTGATTATCATCACCGTAGGGGCGAATTTATTCGCCTAATAATGGGATATAACATAATACCTATGTT
>NZ_JAHKQD010000034.1 GCF_018860915.1 Colwellia sp. C2M11 | reverse complement strand
ATCATCCATGATGAACATACATGAATATTACCTTTCATTACGGCACTTGATTAAAGCAGACTTGGTGTTTTTGGTAGAGTAGGGTTCACAATATTGGTTTTGTATTTTTGGATGTTCAAAAAGGCTATGTGCTTTATATCGACTTGCTATGCCAAGTGCTTAAATACCCATCTCAGTGAATGAATAGTTATTTTGAAAATTGTCAGTCAAGCTGAGCCATGACGTTACATGGGTGCTGTCGTCACCGCGACGCGATCAGTGAACTAAACGCCAAGCAATAATTAAGCATAATCCACCATGATGAACATACGTGAATATTACCTTTCATTACGGCATTTGATTAAAGCAGACTTGGTGTTTTTTGGTAGAGTAGGGTTCACAATATTGGTTTTGTATTTTTGGTTTGTTCAAAAAACTCAAGTCAGTTTGTTTGATAGTAAATTAGCCAAGTGCTTAAATACCCATCTCAGCAATGAAATGATAAACGAGCAATGGTAGGCCTCGACCCGAGGCAGGACGTCGAGGGCTGCCGTTGTTCATGGACGATAAATCGGCAGGTATCGTGGACTAGGCTCGTTTGTTATTTAATGTTCTGCTGAGCTGGGCGCCGCAGGGGTTCCAAGGGGAGGCGCGGCGGTACGTCGCCCCTTGGGTGTTGTCGCCACCGCGACGCGAACAGAGAACTAAATGCCAAACAATAATTAAGCATACCCCACCATGATGAACATACGTGAATATTACCTTTCATTAAGGCACTTGATTCAAGCAGACTTGGCGCGTGTTGATAGGTTAGGTAATTGCTGTGTATTGGCATTCGAAGTCGTCATTCCCGAAGTGTCTGATCGGGAATCTCGTTCTTAGACAATGAATCCTCGATTAAGAAACCACGAGGATGACGATCGATAAATGGAAGTCGATTAAAATTATATTCAACGCCGTCATTTCGTAAGTCACAGTTATCTACTATGTAAGAAAAATTAGACTTCTAATCCAAAGGGATCATCGATTGAGTGCGACGGTGTGGTAAACCATACAGGGCCTTGTTCATCCATGTAAAAATGATCTTCTAAACGAATACCAAATTTATCGGGTATAACTAACATTGGCTCATTACTAAATACCATACCTGTTTGTAGCTTAGTTTCAGTCCCTTTAACTAAATATGGCCATTCATGAATATCAAGACCACAGCCATGACCGGTTCGGTGTGGTAAGCCTGGTAATTGATAATCGGGTCCATAACCGTGTTTTTCTAATACGGCACGTGCGCCATCATCAACATTACCACATGGTGCATTGAGTTTAGCTTCATTAAAGGCATTAATTTGGGCTTCTTTTTCAACTTGCCAAGCGTTACGTTGCTCAGGTGTTGCTTCACCGTAAGCATAAGTTCTTGTAATATCCGAGTTATAGCCTTGTACTAAACAGCCAGTATCAATTAATACCCAATCGTTCTCTTTTAAGATTTGTGGTTCTTTTACACCATGTGGGAATGATGTCGCTAAGCCAAAAAGCACAATACAAAACGATGAACCGCTTGCACCAACCCGTTTATGGGCTTCATTAATAAATTCTGTAACTTCAACAGTACTGATGCCGGGGGTTAATATACGTGCAGCGGCCTTATGTACAGCAATTGTCATGTCTTTAGCGCGTTGCATTAAAGCTATTTCAGCGCTCGATTTTATTTGTCGGCACAGGGCGGTAATATCTGATGCGTTGGTATAGTTAATATGCGGAGCAGCTTTTCGAAAACCATCAAAAACAAAAAAAGGTGCCGATTCATCTATTGCGACATTACCTGAACGGATGTTCATTCCTATTAATGTTTGGGCAAATAAAGCATACGGGCTTTCATGTTCATGCCAACCATTAAATTGACCTTGTATGATCATATGATCGAGCAAAGAGCCTTGTTCAAAGTGTGGTGCTATAAACGTTAATTCGCCTTTTGCAGGCAAAATAGCGCCAACTAAGCGTTCACTTTTATACCATTTTAAGCCTGTAAAATAGGTTAAGTTTGTGCCAGCATCTAAGTACATAGCATCAATGTTTTGTTCGAGCATATAGGTTTGTGCTTGTGAAATACGTTCGTTAAATTCACGCTCAGTAATAGCAACAATATCTGCTGTCATATCTGTTAATTTATTCAGTTCTATTTCTGGGGTAGAGCCGCCAACGCCAATGGTCATAGTGAAGTCCTCATTGTATACAATCATTAATAAGATCAGAGTAACATTAACCTTTCTTTGGATCTTCTTTTAAATTACAAGGATGTGGCAAGGTAATGAAGGAGCTTAAAGCTGGTGGGGGTTGTAAATTCTTACTGAGTGGGGAAATCGTAATTAATTTGCTGTAATTTTTAGGCAAAAAAAAGCCACGTAATATAACGTGGCTAAAGCAACTTTTTTGTCGGGGAATAAAAAAAGTCTAAAAATTATTTAACTATGTGTTCTTGTATTCTTTTACAAACTTACTAATGCTTTTGCCATTACAGGTAACGTCTTTAACATTGAAGTCTACTGTGTTTTTAACAGAATCGATGCCTGATCTTACTGCTTGAGCACAAACTTTTGATGCTGAATTATCATTAGCAGGTATAACTAAAAACTGTGTAGTTACGTCGTCATTTATTTTCTTTGGCTCAACGTTATAGTTTTTAGAGAATGATTTTATGCTTTGACCATTACATATAATGTCATAATTTAATTTTTTGTGTGATTTTCTTAATGCTGATTTCCAGCCGTATTTTGCTGCTGATAAACATAAATTAGTTTCTGTTGAGTTATCAGTTGTTACAAATTTCACATTTGTATTTGACGCTGTTGCTGTTGTTGCAGTTAATACTAACGCTAATGCTATCAATAATTTTTTCATGTAGACCTCTGTATCACGTAAGAAAATAATTTAAATGAGTGTTACCTCAAGAACTAGAGTAATTATACTAATAATTTATCGAATGTAAATACATTTTTGTAATTAAATTACGAAAAAGAAATAAAAATACGTTAAATATGACCGTTATTTTCAATTTATTGCATTTTTATGTCAGCTTTGTTGTTTTTTTATTACATTTTTAGGTTTATTTTTTACTTTTTACTTTGTGGTGATAGGTTTTAGTAATCGTTTTTGTAGCCGAGTTTTTTTGATGATGATTTATTTCACGATGATGAGGGATATACAATTTATGTATGTAGCACGCATTGCTTATACCAGTCTCATTAATTAGGTGAACAATTTTATACGGAGAAAAAATTGCCAAATAGAAGGAATTTATTTTAATAACTAGTTGTTAAAATTATTAAATAACGATGTAGTTGATGATTTTAACAAGTAGCAATGATCGCATAGTTAGTGAGATTGGTATTAATATGGCACTATTGATAGGAAAGAGCTGTTTACCTAAAGCTGTATATCAAATGTAGCATGACGATTAGATCTTAAGTTATGATTTATAGGTTACTGATAATTTTATAAGCAACCTATAGTATATTCCTGGGGGAATAAAGGGATAATAGCCAATGTTATGGAGATGTTTTTATGAGTAAACGTTATGTTCACACTCATATAGTGACGGCATTTGTTAAGTAGGATGGTCTATATTTACTGGATTAGTCAGCTTGTTGTATATTTTCTTGCATACCTATACTTTCTTTAAAAACTTGTTCTCTCATCTCGGTCAGCTTGTCTAGGGCTTCTTGTTTTGCTTCTGGGCTCAAACTGTCATCATTAGCTACTTGCTCCATCATAACTTCTATTTCTTCTAATTTTTCACTATCAATCCCTAATCGTTTATCTAATATTTTTTGCATTATCTCTGCAAAGCGAGAGTCAGGTACTTGCTGATCACTAGTCGTCGTATTACCTATAGTGTTTTGCTCGTTATTGCTTGCAAGTAATGTTCTTGCCGTTACCGGACGAATATAAGTGGGTGCTTCCTCGGTATATGTTTTACCGTTCATCATCGCTAGAGCTTTGTCTGAAAGTGTGACTGTATCTTTTTCACTGGGAATTGCTTCTACGGCGGTTATAGGTTTATTAAAATTTACCTGTGACTCATTATTAGCTTTTGCATTTGAGATTGCTTGAGCATAATTTTGAAAAATCATCATAATGAATATCCATTGCTTCGTTATTGTGGTGCTATTATTTTTTACTATTTAACGTTAGAGCAATATATGAGCCATTATGACGAGGTTAGTAATAATAACTGCGAGGAAAGCATTTATTAAGTCTAGTTCAAGCTACATAGTGCTTTCTTATTTATTATAAATAATAAGTAGGCTGTTTGATGAAGGAATGGTTTAGAAGAAAAAGAGATAAATAAACAATTTTTGCCGCCAAATCGGCAGTTTATTTCCCATGAAAGAACATCATGGTTGAGCATCTAAATAAACTCAGCTAATGAGCTGGCTAGCATGACTCAACCATCACTTTGTTTTGAATAGATTACAATATAAACCTATCAATATTATGGTTCTGTTAACTACTGCGCTGTAGATAAATGTTTATTAAAGAAAGTGATTGTTCTTTCCCAAGCCAAGTCAGCGCTTTTTTGTAGGTAACGACTGGTTGAATCATTATGAAAGCCATGGTTGGCGTTTTTGTACATGTGCATTACATAATCAACGTTACTTGCTTTTAAGTCTTGCTCGTATTCATCCCACGTGGCATTGACACGTTTATCCAGCTCGGCGAGTTGAATCATTAACGGTGCTGTAATGTTTTTTCGCAACTCTTTAGCCGCAGGGGTGCCATAAAAAGGTACGCCGGCGTTGATTACATCAGGTGCTCTTGCAGCAAGCATGTTAATAATATAACCACCAAAACAAAAGCCTACACCGCCAAGTTTACCATTAGATAATTGATGGTTTTTAAGGTATTTAGCGGAGGCAATAAAATCTTGTTCAACTTTTGCACGATCTAACGTACGTTGCATTGTTCTACCTTCATCATCATTACCTGGATAACCGCCCAATGTATGTAATATATCGGGGGCAAATGCTATAAAACCTGCTTTAGCAACACGTCGAGCTACATCTTTAATATAAGGATTTAACCCTCTATTTTCGTGTACTACCAAAACAGCGGGGGCGGGGCCTGATAAATTAGCTGGTTTTACAAAGTAGCCTTGAACGCTACCAAGCCCTAAAGGTGATTCAAATGTTTCATAGCTTGCCGTGATGTCTTTATCATTAAATGAAACTTGTTCGGCTTGTGCATAGTTTGGTAATAATGCCGAAGCGAGTATGTTAGTACTCATGCCAACAACAGCTAAGCCGGCAAGGCGCTTCATAAATGTTCTTCTATCAATAATGCCATGAGCATATTCGTCATACCAATCAAATGCTTCTTGTGGAATAGTGGCGTTTTCTTTGTTGTTATCGTTGTTGGTAGTCATAAATAAACTCTTATGGTGTTATGTTAGCGGTACATTGATATTGTGAATCTACATTATTGTCAACTTGTTAACTAAAGTAAAGTAAGTGCTAAATCAGTTGTTTTTTGAGTTTATTAAAATAAACTAATGGCTATCATTTTACTTTAATTTTTTTGTAAACAAATTGTCATATTAGCTATTTATATTGCAATAAACATTAACTTTACGAGTATTTATTATGCAAGATGAACAATGGCAAGAATTAGATTTTAGTGACTTTGAAGAAGAGACTGAATTTGAAAAAAAGAAAAGTAAGAAACAAAATAAACGTAAATGGCGCGAAATAGAAGCTTATAAAGATGAGCGACGTGAAAAAAGAGAGCTAGATTTTGGTGATAATTATTATTCATTTTAATTATTGAAATATAAGTAATTAACGTTAAAAACTAAACCATTAATTAACCTATTAAGGCTGATATAGTGATAGTTTTGCAAATAATAGTAATCACAAATAATGTTTAAAAAAAGAAGAGCACTGAAATGCTCTTCTTTTTAAATTGGGCTCAATTCTGCTCTGTATCTTATTCTTAAGATAAGCTCAAATTGACAACATATTAATCTTCCACCAGTTTATCGACTAACCATTGATCCTTATTTTTAATCAATAGAATTTTTTTATAGTCTTTATAGCTATTGCCATCACGTTTACCGGTGAACTGTATCATCATAGTTACCTGAATATTGTAATTATCAAGTATTTGCTTTTTCTTGGCTGAGGTATGTAATGAAACAGAGTCAAAGCTCATGTTGAATAAACGACGCGCAACATTGCTGGCGGTGTGGTATTTTTCTATTTCTTTTTTAAAATCGGCAGAGCTTAAAGCGATAGCTTTATCGATGTCTTTTTCATTATAAATGGCATTAAAAAAAGAAGTGGCGACTTGCTTCTCGGACATTTTGGGTTCTTTATTTGCATTACAACCTGATAGAAGGCTTGTTAACATAATAATTAAGAGTAACGATGTGCCTTTAAGTTTGTCCATTATTTTTACGTATCCAATATAATTAATATAAAAAGTATAGGTAACTAATATTAAGATACGATGAATTGCCTTTCATTTCAATACAGACCGTTTCAGGGAATGTGTAAAGTGTATTTTAAATTAGCGATTGTATTTTACTTTGAAGTTTAGGAATAACCTCATCTTCAAACCAGCTATTTTTCTTTAACCAAATATTATTTCGAGGACTAGGGTGTGGGAGCACAATTTGTTTTGAGTTTAATAGCGTTTGCCATTGCTGTGCTAGCTGTGTAATAGGGGCTTTGGTATGCAAATGCCATGCGATAGCATATTTCCCTAATATTATTGTTAATTCTACTTTTGTTAGCTTTGCTAACAGTGCATTACGCCATGTATCTGCACAAAGGGGCAACGGTGGCAGATCGCCAGACTTACCTTTACCGGGATAACAAAAACTCATCGGCAAAATAGCGAATAGTTCGTCATTATAAAACTGGGATTTACTTACACCTAGCCAAGCTCTTAATCTATCACCACTTTTATCATTAAAAGGTATGGATGTCTGATGAGCTTTTATTCCTGGCGCTTGGCCTAAAATAAGAATTTTACTTTGCTCGTTTACTTGAAATACAGGATTGGGCTCACAGGGTAAAATATTTTCACATAATTGACATTGTTTAATTTTTGCTATCAGCGTCTTCATCTAAATGTACACTTAGGTGGCTGCTCTGTTTAGGTGTTTTTTTATAAAGAGTGTCGGGCTTTCATTAAATAGAGAAATACAAGTAACACAAATACATGCTTTACGTTGTAATGGTATTGGCACTAAAGCAATTAATTCAGCAGGGACAGGAGTGTTGTTGCACCAACAAGATTTTATATCATTAACCATACAAGTATTATTTCCCTGACAAAAAGGACACGATTCAGGTGGAATTATTGTTTGCATAGACTATATCTTTAGTAAGGATATTCTTTGTGTCGTGAGTGTACAAAGTTTTCTGAGTGAATTGAAGCATCTTTCATTGATAGGTGTTATTAAATTAAGGCTATTAACAGTGATACTTCTTTTTAAAAAGCATTTATTAAGTAAATGATGTCGGCTGAGTGAAAGAAGAGTTGCTCATTGAGTCAGCCGAAGCACCTATTTTTTGTTTTATTAACACCGCATAGCACCGTAAGTTAATGTTTAAGCTACTAGGCTATTGTTAGTTGTCGATTGATGCTCTAATTTGTTCCATTGTAGCGTGCCGAACATCTTTGCCTTCAACTAAATAAACAATATATTCACATAGATTAGTAGTGTGATCGCCAATACGCTCTAGTGCTCTAGCGCACCAAGTAACTCTGAGTGCATTTTTTATTTCTCGTGGGTTTTCCATCATTTTAGTGACTAATAAGCGTGAAATGTTATCAAATTCTTCATCGACGATATTATCATTTTTTATGATGTCTAAGGCAGCGGCGACATCCATTTGTGCGTAAGCAGTTAGTGCCTTGTTTAACGTATCACTAACATGTTTTCCTAAGTGTTTTAACTCAACAAGCGGTCTTGAACTTTCTTGTTCTGCAAAATTACCTTTTGCTAACTTAATGGCATTTTTACCAAATTTTACTGCTTCATCGCCCATACGTTCGAGATCAGTAATACTTTTGATGACACTGACAAGTAAGCGTAAGTCACTTGCTGCTGGTTGTCGACGAGCTAATATTTGAGTGCAATATTCATCAATTTCTAGCTCCATGGTATTCACTTTTTTATCACGTTTTATTACTTTTTCTGCGAGTTTTTCATCAGCATTTAATACAGCACTTAATCCGTCGTTTACTTGTTGTTCAACTAAGGCTCCCATGTCCATAACTAAGCTTCTTACTTGCTCTAGTTCTTGATTAAAACGACGTGAAATGTGCTTGTCTAAATTTAATTTTGTCGTAAAACCACTTGGTGTATTGGTATTGTCTTGTGTTGTCATTTTATTCTCCCATTAACCGAAGCGGCCAGTAATATAGTTTTCAGTTAGTTTATGCTCAGGGCGTGTGAAAATATCTTCAGTTTTTCCCATTTCAACTAACTTACCCATATGAAAGTAAGCGGTGTGCTGTGAAACACGAGCTGCTTGCTGCATTGAATGGGTTACAATGGCGATAGTGTACTTTTCTTTAAGCTCATCGATTAATTCTTCAATAATGGCGGTAGCAATTGGATCAAGTGCTGATGCTGGTTCGTCCATCAAAATGACTTCTGGGCTCACGGCGATAGTTCTAGCGATACACAAGCGTTGTTGTTGACCACCAGATAAGCCAGTACCAGGCTCTTTTAATCGATCTTTAACTTCATTAAACAAACCGGCTTTTTGTAAACTTGTTTCAACAATCTCGTCTAATTCTGTTTTATTATTGGTAAGTCCGTGAATGCGGGCGCCATAAGCAACATTGTCGTAAATAGATTTTGGGAAAGGGTTTGGTTTTTGAAAAACCATACCCACACGAGCTCGTAATAAGACAGGATCTAAATCTTTCGCATAAATGTCATCATTATCTAACATTAATTGTCCTGTGACTCGGCAAATATCAATGGTGTCATTCATACGATTTAAACAGCGTAAAAAAGTAGACTTACCACAACCTGAAGGTCCAATAAGTGCTGTAACTTGATGTTGCGCTAAATCTAAACTGATATTGTGTATCGCTTGTTTTTCACCGTAATAAACATCGGCATTGCGAATTGACATTTTTGCATTATCGGCATAAATATTCCCAACAGTTTCTGTTAGCGCTAATTCTGATAAGTCATTTTCTTTTATATTCAAATTATTCATTTGTTTCTTCTTAAACGGTTTCTTTTAAAAAAATCATTTTTTTTCAAACTTAGAGCGCAATACTGTTGCAGTGATATTAATCACTAATAGTAGTGTGAGTAACACTAAAATTGCCGCGGATGTTTTTGCTAAAAATGCTCTTTCAGGGCTGTCGGCCCATAAAAATATTTGTACAGGTAATACTGTGGCAGAATCGAGAATACTTGTTGGAACATCAACAATAAAAGCAACCATGCCAATCATCAGCAATGGTGCTGTTTCTCCTAAGGCTTGTGCAATACCAATAATGCCACCTGTGATTATGCCTGGCATCGCTTGTGGTAATACATGGGAGAAGGTAACTTGCATTTTTGAAGCGCCTAATCCTAATGCTGCTTCTCTTAAAGATGGTGGCACAGCCTTTATTGCAGCACGACTGGCGATAATAATGGTTGGTAATGTCATTAAGGTTAATACTATGCCACCAACTAATGGGGCAGAGCGTGGTAGTTCAAATATATTAATAATGACGGCTAAGCCGAGTAAGCCGAAAACAATTGATGGTACTGCAGCTAAGTTATTAATGTTTATCTCAATGATATCCGTCCAGCGATTTTTAGGTGCGAACTCTTCAAGGTATATTGCACCTGCAACGCCTAATGGAAATGAAAGTAACAAGGTGACAAACATCGTTAATAATGTTCCTGTTAATGCACCCTTAATACCTGCAAGTTCAGGTTCACGTGAGTCACTAGCAGTGAAAAAACTAAGATTAAAGCGACTATCAATACGTTGTTCAGTACTTAATTTTGCAATCCACTCTGCTTGTTTTTTCGATACTCGAAGGCCCGCTTCGCCTAGCGGAAAATCTTCTTTTAGATAGCTATCTACGTCATCATCAAGTTTCACCCACAGTTCAATTTTTTTATTGATGTAGTTAGGCTTTGCAATTAATTTATCTTTAATCGTGAATTCAGCATTGGTTGAAAATAGCTTGGTCAGCTGGCGTTTATCTTGGCGCGTTAGCTTTTTTTCTGCTCCTGTTGAGAACATTTGATAGATAGAGTTTCTCAATACTTTTCGATAATTTGCGGTCTGCATTTGATTTGTTAGCTGTGTTGCTGCGGCTGTATCATCGATATTCAACCAAGCGCTTTTATAATCAACATCAATTTTTACCCAGTGTTGATGAAATGCAGGTATAGCTTTTGCTGTAATATCTGTGATTAAAGTTAGTACCAACATAAAACCAAAAAGTACGGCAAGTAAACCTACTATTTTGAAACGTTTTTCTTTTCTATGACGTTTTTTTAAGCTTTTTGTTACTTTCTCTGTAATAGTTACGGTGCTTTTCTGCTGAATTGAATCGTTCATTTGTGTATTATCCGTCGAGCTTTTTATTGAATTAGTCATATTGCTCTCTATATTTTCTAACAACTTTCAGTGCTAAAATATTTAACCCAAGTGTCGTGATAAACAACATTAAGCCAAGCGCGAAAGCAGCCAATGTTTTTGGACTATCAAACTCTTGATCGCCTGTTAGCAAGGTAACGATTTGTACTGTGACTGTAGTAACTGAGTCGAGTGGGTTTGCTGTTAGGTTTGCGGCCATTCCTGCGGCCATAACAACAATCATGGTTTCGCCTATTGCACGAGAAATTGCTAACAATATTGCACCCACAATCCCTGGTAGGGCTGCTGGCAATAGTACTTTAATAACGGTTTCGCTTTTGGTTGCCCCCATGCCTAATGACGCTTCTTTTAATGATTCAGGTACAGCACTTATTGCATCTTCTGACAAGGATGAGACAAAAGGAATAATCATGGTTCCCATTACTAATCCAGCAGCTAAAGCGCTTTCAGATGCTACGCTTAATCCAAAGGATTCTCCCAAGTTTCTGATCACAGGAGCAACGGTTAAGGCGGCAAAAAAACCATAAACGACAGTTGGTATACCAGCTAATACTTCTAGCATAGGTTTAGCAACACGGCGTAGTTTAGTATTAGCGTATTGAGATAAGTAAATGGCAATCATTAACCCTACTGGTACAGCTAATAACATGGCAATAAAGGTGATTAGTAGGGTTCCTGCAAAAAGAGGTACTGCGCCAAAACTACCTGAACCACCTATTTGATCAACCCGCATGGCCGTTTGTGGACTCCACTGAGTACCAAACATAAATTCAGTCGGTGGCACACTTCTGAAAAATTGAATAGATTCAAATAGCACGGAAATAACGATGCCAAGCGTTGTTAAAATTGCAATGCCTGATGATGCAACTAGTAACGTACGTATGATTGCTTCAGCTTTTTGGCGAGCTTTAAACGTAATACTAAATTGTCTAACGAGCACGATAACGCTAGTAATCGCGACAACGAGTACTAAGCTGGTTTTTAACCAAGTTACTTGTTGGTGTAACTCTTTTAATGTTAATGCCGCTTTGAGCTGTTCAAGTGTCGCTAAATTAGCATTATTCAGGCTCTGATTTTCTATACTCTTGATTAAGTTTGTTATTGTTTCTGATGAAGCTATTGAGCGAATATTATTGAGGTAAAGGCCAAGATCAATAGTTGAAAGGGCTTGAATATTGGCAGGCAATGTCGTTGCAAGAATCTGCTCAATAATGGTGTTTTCAACGCTGTTAAAGATTAACAATGTGATCAACGCCGGTAAACCACAAACCATTGCCGTTAATAAGCCAAATTGCTGTGGTAAGCAGGTTAGATTTTTTTTATGCTCTGCGCCACCCGCAACTTTTAATGAGCGCTTTACTCCAAACCAGTAACTGAAAAATGTTAAGCAAAGTAAGGTAATAAAAAGTAAAGATGAATTCATATATCAAGGCCAATTTTTCAATTAAAAAAACAATACATATATTGCTGATAAAGTTTAGGCGAGAAGTGCTTTCTCGCCTAAAAGCGTGGTGATGATTATTAGTGATTGAGTTTAGTTAAGATTATTTAGTTGTAACTGTTCAGTTAACATTTCTTAGTTAATACTACTCAGTTAATACTACTCAGTTAATACTAAAGGAGTTAGTGATAAGACGTTTTTACGAATGCTCGTTAATTTTTCTTCACCTAATGGAATTAACCCTTTATCAGTTAAATAGCCTTCTTCACCCATTGCAGTTTCACTGGTATATTCGGTTAAAAACTCTAAAATACCGGGAACTTTACCCACATGAGCATTTTTCACATAGAAATATAATGGACGAGAAACGGCGTATGAACCGTCTGATATTGCTTCGAACGAAGGTCCTTGGCCATTAATTACTGCGCCTTGTAATGTATCGCTATTTTGGTCTAAAAAGCTAAAACCAAAAATACCAAAAGCTTTAGGGTTAGCGGTTAGTTTCTGTACTATTAAGTTGTCATTTTCGCCAGCTTCAATGTAAGTATGATCTTCACGTACGCTATGACAAATTTCTTTATATTTAGATTTGTCTTGCTTTTTCATTGCTTTAATCCAACTAAACTGATTACAGCCGCCTTCTAAAACTAATTCAGCGAAGGCATCACGTGTTCCCGATGTTGGTGGAGGGCCTAACACTTCAATTTTGTTTGCTGGTAGCGCAGGATTAATGTCACTCCATAACTTATATGGGTTAGTGACAAGCTTTTCGCTACCATCTTTTGCCGGTACTTCTTTAGCGAGTGCTAGAAAAATTTCTTTCAGGGAGATGTTCATTAACTTAGCGGTATTTGAATTAGCAACCACAATACCGTCATAACCAATCAGTACTTCAGTGATACTTGTTACACCGTTTTTAGTACACATATCAAATTCACTTTTTTGCATACGACGCGAAGCATTTGATAAGTCAGGCGTGTTAATAGCATTACTAGAGCAGAATAATTTCATGCCCCCGCCAGTGCCGGTAGATTCAATTTTTGGTGTTTTAAACTCGGTATTTTTACCAAAACGCTCTGCAACTACAGTTGAAAACGGATAAACCGTTGAAGAGCCAACGGCAGTAATGGTATCGCGACTACTGTTTTGTGCATTGGTAATATTGCTTATTAAAGCAGCGGCAGTTAAAGATAAAGTCAATACTGTTTTTGTTAATTTACTCTTCATTATTTTAGTCATTATATTCCCACTTGTTAAATTTTTAGCGTGATAAAGTTGTCTAATAGAGCTTTATTAATATAACCACAGTGTAGAAATTGAATATGACAATTACGTGACGTAAATATTACAGTTATATGAAGGCAAGAATAGTCCGTTAGTTTTTTAAAATTTACGCTGTACTATAGGAAAATTATGTGTAAAAATAACATTACAAAGCACGTAATTAAATCTTTACGATTTTATGTTTTTATTTTTGATTAAGCTGTAAGCCTCTAAAATTACAATTTTATCTTTTCAATATTTTCAGTAAATCTTGTTTTATTTTGTGTATTTCAATTATCGATTATTAATTTTAGGAAAGAACTATGGCAACTTTAACTGCTGATAATAAGGCTCACAAAAGCACTTTAAATGATATTCATGTTAATGAAGAGCATGTATTAATAACACCCGAGCAACTTAGAAATGAGTTACCTTTAAAAGATCCCGGTAGAGCTTTTGTAAAATCAGCTCGTAAAATAATTGCGGATATTACGCATAAACGCGACTCGCGTTTTCTTGTGATCAGTGGCCCATGCTCAGTGCATGATGTTGAAGGTGCTAAAGAATATGCACGTGAGTTAAAGAAGCTTCATGATAAGTATCAAGATTCTTTGTATATTGTTATGCGCGTTTACTTTGAGAAGCCACGTACTACTGTTGGTTGGAAAGGGTTAATTAATGATCCTCATATGGATGGCTCTTTCGATGTAGAATCAGGCCTGAGAAAAGCTCGTGAGTTATTAATTTACTTAACAGAGTTAGGGTTACCTTTAGCTACTGAAGCGCTTGATCCTATTAGTCCACAATATTTAGCCGAACTATTCAGTTGGTCAGCTATTGGTGCGCGTACTACTGAATCACAAACGCATAGGGAAATGGCAAGCGGTTTATCAATGCCTATCGGTTTTAAAAATGGTACCAATGGTAGTTTAGATGTTGCCATTAATGCATTACAGTCTGCGGCTTCTTCACATCGCTTTATGGGAATTAATCCACAAGGGCAGGTGGCGTTAATTAAAACGTCTGGTAATCCAGATGGTCATGTTATTTTACGTGGCGGTAAACAGCCTAATTACGACAGTGTGAATATTAAAGAATGTGAAGACATTCTAGCTAAGCATAATTTAAAATCAGGTATTGTTGTTGATTGTAGTCATGGTAATTCAAATAAAGATTACCGTCGTCAACCACTGGTTGCGACCAATGTTTTCAACCAAATTGTTGAAGGAAATAAATCAATTATTGGTATAATGCTTGAAAGTAATATAAAAGCAGGTAACCAAAGCAGTGACTTAGCTATTGCCGATATGGAATACGGTGTATCGGTTACAGATGCTTGTATTGACTTAGAAACTACTAAGGCCTTATTGGTTGAAGCCGATGCTATGCTTCATGAGGCACTTAAGAAACGTGTTTAAACAACAGTGGGATGCTGAATTTATCATAAATTCAGCATCGGGCTTATTAAACACTTGTTGTTTATTAAATGAGCTGTAAGAGAAACTATGAGTAATTTTGATGACAATCTTAAAGCATTGCGCGATGAGATTGATGACATTGATAGTAAATTAGTAAATTTATTAGTGAAACGCCTTGCGGTTACGACAAAGGTAGGTGAGTTAAAAAGTGCGGAAGGCATGCCTATTTTTGCACCTGATAGAGAAGCTGCATTAATTCAGCAACGCCGAGAACAAGCGGAAAATGCAGGATTAAGCGGCGACTTAATCGAAGATGTTTTACGTCGATTAATGCGTGATTCATATAAAAGTCAAGATGCGAGTGGTTACCAGTGTATTAACCCTGATTGTAATAAAGTGGTTATTGTTGGTGGTAAAGGGCAGTTAGGTCGTGTTTTTGTTGATTTGTTTCAACGTTCCAATTATCAAGTTGCTGTTATTGAACAAGACGATTGGCCGCAAAGTAAAGAAATTTTAGCTGATGCTAGTGTGGTTATTGTTGCTGTGCCTATTCGGTTAACGTCAATGGTTATTCATGAGCTAAATAATTTACCCGATGACTGTATTTTAGCTGATTTTACTAGTATCAAAGAAACGCCTTTATTTGAAATGATGAAAGCGCATCAAGGACCTGTTGTTGGCTTGCATCCTATGTTTGGTCCAGATGTAACGGGACTAATTAAGCAAACTATTATTGTTTGTGATGGCCGCGATAAAGCTAAGTATGAATGGCTGTTACAACAATTTAGAGTGTGGGGAGCTAAAACCTATCAAGTGTCAGCGCATGAGCATGATCAAGCTATGTCAATGGTACAAGTGATGCGCCATTTTTCTACGATAGCTTATGGTTACCATTTAATGTCGGAAGGGGCTGATATTGAGAATTTAGTTAATATGAGCTCTCCTATTTATCGTTTAGAGCTTATTATGGTGGGTCGCCTATTTGCTCAAGATCCTATTTTGTATTCAGATATTATTTTTTCTAATCCTGATAATATTACGATGATGAAACGCTTTGCTTATCGCTTTTTAGAATTATTAGAAGAAGTGGAAGTAGGCGATAAAGAGGCCTTTGTTAGTATGTTTAAACAGGTTTCGCATTGGTTTGGTGATTATGCCGATGACTTTCTAGCTGAAAGTAAGGCAATGTTACTAAAAGCTAATGAACTGAAAAAATATTAGCCTTTAATTATGAAAAACTATCGTTAAAGGCTAAGGGAAAGCTAGGATAAATTGTAGCTTTCCCTCTTAATCTTATTGTTTAGGAATAAAAGTGTTTGCCACATCGGTAATTCCCTCAACACTTTTAGCTAGTAGCTGCATTTGTAGGGCAACATTATCTGTCTCTGACAAAGTTTTTTCAGTTGTTTGACTAATATCGTCTAGGTTGTTTGTTATCTGAGATGATACGGCACTTTGCTCTTCTGCTGCTATTGCTATTTGTGTTGCTGCATGACTAATATTTTGCATTCTATCAACAACTAAATCTATTGTACTATGCGATGCATGTGCACTTTCAACACAAAAGTTAGCTTCTTCTTTATTTTGATTCATTAGCTCAACCCACTCTTGTATGGTATTAAGCATAACCGTTAAACGTTGATGAATTTCTTTTGCGGAGTCTTGAGTGCGTGAGGATAAGTTTCTTACTTCATCGGCAACAACAGCAAAGCCTCGTCCATGTTCACCTGCTCGAGCCGCTTCAATTGCTGCATTCAAAGCAAGTAGGTTAGTTTGATCAGCAATGGATTGAATATCTTCCATTAGTTCGCCAACGCCGTTTGCTGATTGCGTTAAGCTATTTGCAGAGCTTGATGCACTTTCAACTGATTTTGCTAAGTTTTGTATTTTATTTGTGGTTTGGTAAATATCTTGTTGTGCTTGTTCACACTGTGAAAAGGTACTTTCTAAATCACCGGCTGCAATTGTTGTGTTATGTGCAATCTCTGTGGTTGATGATTGCATTTGTGCCATTGAGGTATTGAGCTCTTCAATGCCTCTTTTTTGTTCTGCTAAGGTTTCTCTACTTTCATCAAGGCCTTCAGATACTTTAGCCATAACGGTTCTTATTGGTGTGGCTGCATCTATTGTCCGATCTAAAATGGCTTTGATTTTAGTTTTTAGCATCGAAAAATTAAAATCAAATATACTGGCTGTCCCTTTACCAAAATAAATTTTTCGAGAAATAGAGTCGAATACATTTTGCATTTTTTGTGCTCTTTGGGCGGTAGGAATAATATCTGACCAAAAAACCAGAATAGGGGCTATTGCGCTAAAGGCCGCAATAATGGAGGTTGTTAATCCAATGTAAAAATAAATAAATATTTGACTTATTATTGAAAGTAGCACTAAAAATAAAAACTTGTGGTTTTTGGTTAACTCAAAAATAGCCCATTTGTTTTTTCTATTTAATGCATTATAAATTGAATGGGCATTCTTTTGTAAGCTTGCATCAGCAATTTTACTGATCGATTGATAGCCCACTACTTGGCCTTTTTCATATTGTGGTGTTGTGAAAGTATCAAGCCAAACATCTTCATTTTGTTTGGTCTTTATCCGCATGACCCCATGCCAAGAAAAGCCTTTTGATAAAGTGTCAGATAATTCATCAATAACGATACTTGGCATCTCTGTATGCGTTAATTGTTTGATGTTTTTTGTCTGTAACTCTGAAGAGTCATAACCGGTCAAATGACAATAATGTTCATTAACATAAGTAAATGCACCATTGCGATCAGTAACAGAAATTAATTGCTGGCTTGTTGACGTCACATTTCCTCACTAAAAATAAGGTTAAATTTTACCTAACATACCAGTTTTGTTATTTTTTATCTTGATCTAAATAAAGAAAATGTAATTTTAAAAGCGTAACGCTTAATTTTTTATTAAGGCGAGCTCTATATTTTTAAATTACTTCTAAAGAAGGATTAACTTAGTCGGCTAATCAGTAAGTTAAAAACGGTAGGCAATTCCTATTGAAATTTGGGTATCAAACCATATTGCATCATCAAAATGTGCTACGCAGTTATCGTTTTGACAAAACAAGGTATCGTTATCGTCAGTTAGCGTAGCATAACCGCGTAGCTCAGTAATGAGTATTAACGTTTCAGATAGTGAATATCGAGTACCAATAGTGGCAGTGATTGACGGTGAAATTACATCATCAAAGTCGCTATGAAAGTAAGTTGCGCCAATACCTAAGCCAACGGTGGTTATATAATTTCTTTCCTTAAAGAAACCTACACCACTAAAGTGAGCATAGAGGGTCTTGAAAGAGTGAGTTGATTGGTTAATCTCGTCGGTAAAATCACGAGATACATAGTTAAGTAAAATTTGACCTTGGCCTGTTGTAGAGTCTTGCCATGCAAAAGCTAAAGCAACATTATTTTCGTTACTGGTTACTAAGGTATCTGTTGAACTACTGCTAAGATCTGGACTAAAGTTATGCCCAATCATTGAGCTTATTTCAAATTCAGTTGCATGAGAACTATTTATGCCTAATTGAAGAAAAATAAATGTGCTTAACACTATTACTTTGCAAGAAGAAAATATCCCTATTGGCATAATTGGCCGACCTTATTTATTGTAGTTATATAAATGTTTTATACACTGCTACTGTATAAGCTTAATCGGCCTTTTGTAAAATTCAAGTTCATTGCAATCAATGAGTGCTTTATATCATTAGGTTAGTTTTGTGCTAACTTTAATAGGTTTAACAATATTTCACCCCCAATTTGATTCATTTCTATTCCCTCAGTGCCTCCTATGTTGTTCACTGTTATATTCTGTTTTAGTACCAATTGGGTAATGCCTTTTTTTGTTATATTGAGTTCTAGCTCTTTAATGTTGAACGCCGCTATCATCATTTTAGGTTTAGCTTTTCCTCTACTTTTTTTTGCTTTAGTATGTTCAGTAATCACGCCAACTTCAGGGTGATTTTTAGCATATTGCTCAGCATCAAGTTCTGGGTGTTCTTGTGCATATATTTTGGCACTGATAGCCGGATAACTTTGTGGGTAATCTTTAGCAAGTGTTAAACTGATTATTTGAATAAGCTGCTCAATATTACTGACACCCTCTTTATTTTCTTCAATATTTATGATGAGTTTGTTTAGTGTTATTTTATCTATTTTGGTCAGTAAACTGCTGTTTTGCTGTGCAGATAATTCAATAAATACTTGATCAACACTGAGTACATTTTTAGCTTGATAGCTAGTTAAGTTTGCCAAGGTAAGCTGATTAAGTTGAGCGCTATTGGTATTATCAGAAAATTCAGCGCGTAATAACGATGCTTCTTGTCCGCTGTAGTAGTGTCCTTGTAACTCGATTTGACTTTTTAAGTATTCATTGAGGGATCCGTTAGCTAAATACCAGAGTATGGTGCTTAAAAGTAAGAGTATGGAAAAGGCTAGTACAGCGAGTTTATTCAAAGTTGTATCTCGTTTGCGGTTAATGGTTGATATTCTAAGGTAAATAGTAGGTCAGGTAAATGTCATGTTTATTGCATTAGTTTATACTATAAAAGTTTTCCTATACTAATTATTAAAAAATTGAGACTTTCATTTATGTCTAATAACAGCTCTATCATGAACCGTTTACCTTTATTTATTATTCTATTGTTACTTATCAGTATTGTAGTTTATATCCAATGGCCTGACGAAGAACAAGCACAAGCAGAATATCAACGTATTGTTTCAGTGAAAGTGACCACCGCAAAGCTGAACGAATTTAGGGATAGTATTGAAGCTATAGGGACGACTAGGGCAAATGAAAAAGTATTTATTACAACTAAGTATGCAGATTTAGTCGAAAAAATTTCTTTTAATGATGGCGAATTAGTAAAAAAAGGTGATGTACTTGTTCGTTTAAATAATCAGGAAGAATTAGCAAAAGTAAGTGAGTTAGAAGCGAATTTATCTGAATCAGTTGCGCAATTAAAACGTTTTCAAGACTTATTAAGTTCAAAAGCTACCTCTAAATCAATAGTTGACCAACAAGAAGCCAAGACCAAAGCCATTGCTGCACAACTTCGAAGTGCCCGTACGCGAGTAAATGATTCAATTATAAAAGCACCTTTTGACGGAATTCTAGGTTTTAGAGATGTCAGTGTTGGAAGCTATATTGATGCGGGTAGTGTGATTACAAGCCTTGATGATTTATCTGTAATCAAGGTTGATTTTGATTTGCCGGAACGGTTTCTTCCTACGATTAAATTAGGACAATCAATAACCGCACTTAGTTCTGCTTATAAAGGACAAGAGTTTATTGGAAAAATCAGTTCAATTGATACTCGTATCAACCCAATAACACGCTCTTTAAAAGTAAGAGCGGTAATTCCTAATGAAAATTTAGCGTTACGCCCGGGTATGTTACTTAATATTGAATTAGTAAGACAAGTTGAAACATTATTGCAATTACCTGAGAGCTCTATTATTCCGATAGAAGATAAGCATTATGTTTTTGTCATTGAAGAAAGTGAGCAAGATAAAATTGCTATGCGTAAAAGTGTCACTATTGGCCGCCGATTACCCGGAGTTGTTGAAATAGTAGACGGCGTTACACAACAAGAGCTAATTGTTATTGAAGGTGCATTAAAGTTACGTGATGGCACTAAAGTAAAAATAATTAATCAGCTGGAAAGCCCAATCGTAGAGGGAGAAGTTAAATGATTTTATCTGATCTCTCTGTTAAAAGGCCTGTTTTTGCAACAGTAATTAATTTACTTATTGTGACTTTTGGTATTGTCGCTTTTTTACTATTACCTTTAAGAGAATACCCGGATATTGATCCACCGGTAGTCAGTATTAATACTAATTATCCTGGCGCTTCAGCAGCGATTGTTGAAACAAAAATAACGCAAGTGCTTGAAGATAGAATCAGTGGTGTTGAAGGTGTTAAAACTATTACATCAAACTCGCGAGTAGGGCGATCAAATATTACGATTGAGTTTAACTTAGATCGTGATATTGACGCCGCGACTAATGATGTTCGTGATCGGATATCACGTGCTTTAAATAATATCCCTGAACAAGCCGATCCTCCTGAGGTTTCTAAAGCGAATGATGATGAAGACGTTATTGTTTGGTTTGCCTTGCAAAGTGAAAATATGACCACGTTAGAGTTAACCGATTATGCAAATAGATATATTGTTGATCGTTTTGCTGTTGTAGATGGTGTTGCTCGAGTTCGTGTAGGTGGGGGACGTACCTATGCGATGAAAATACTATTAAATCGTTCAGCTATGGCTGCTCGAAACGTAACTGTACAAGATATTGAGTCAACCTTACGTAGTGAAAATATTGAATTGCCGGCAGGGCGTGTTGAGTCTATTGAACGAGATTTTTCAATAAGAGTTCAGCGTAGTTATTTGACAGCAGAAGACTTTTCTAATATGGCGGTTGCTCGAGCTGATGATAATTCTTTGGTGCGTTTAGGCGATATTGCCCATGTAAGTGTTGACGCTCAAGATGATGAGAATTTGTTCCGTGGAAATGGTAAGAACATGGTTGGGCTGGGTATTGTAAAACAGTCTAAAGCCAATACCTTAGAAGTGGTAAAAGAAGCGCGTAAGGAAATGATTGCGGTACGTAGTTCATTACCTATTGGTACTACAATTATTAACAGTTATGACTCGTCTGTCTTTATAGAAGGCTCAATTGATGAGGTTTACAGTACGTTAATTATTGCTATGTTGATGGTTGTTTTGGTTATTTTCTTGTTTTTGGGGAATGTCAGAGCAACAATAATCCCTGCCGTTACCGTACCCGTGGCCTTAATTGGCTCAATGATGACACTTTCTTGGTTTGGTTTTTCTATTAACTTACTAACCCTATTAGCACTTGTTTTAGCGATTGGTTTAGTGGTTGATGATGCCATTGTTGTTTTAGAGAATATTTATCGCCGTATCGAAAATGGACAAACACCTTTAATGGCGGCTTATGACGGTGGACGAGAAGTTGCTTTTGCGGTTATTGCAACTACCTTGGTTTTGGTTGCCGTATTTGTACCTTTAGTCTTTTTGTCGGGTAATGTCGGTCGATTATTTACCGAGTTTGCCATTGCAATTGCGGCGGCTGTTATTTTTTCAAGTATTACGGCTTTGTCACTGACGCCGATGATGTGTTCAAAAATGTTAAAATATCGAAAACGCAGTTCGTCTTTTGGACAGTTTCTAGATAGAAATTTTGCCCGTTTCGAGGCTGCTTATGGGCGAGCTTTATCAAAGAGTATTCATCAACCATTTCTGATTATTAGCATTATTGCGGTATCACTTGTCGCTGTGTATTTATTATTTATACAGCTCCCAGCAGAATACACACCAAAAGAAGATCGTGGTAACCTTTTTATTGTTATGCAGAGTGCAGAGGGAGCAAGCTACGAGAATAATGTAAAAAATATGCAAGTGATAGAAGATAAACTTCTTGCATATCAAGAGCGCAGTGAGCTTGATCGGGTTATTGTACGAGTGCCAGGCTTTGGCGGTAAAGGTGGTACAGCGGTTGTAGGTATGCCTGATTGGGGCGAGCGAAGTTTTGATACTTTTGAATTCATTGGAAAAATAAGCAAAGAATTACAAGATGTTACCGATGTAAGAGCTTTTGCTATTATGCGTCGTGGTATTGGCGGTGGTGGTGGTAGTTCGCCTGTTGCCTTTGTATTACAAGGTAATACTTACAGTGAGTTAGCAAAATGGCGTGATATCGTTATTGCTGAAGCGCAAAAAAATCCTAATCTGTCATCTGTTGATAGTGATTATAAAGAAACATACCCACAACTCATGGTGAAGATAAACCGTGATAGAGCTTATGATTTAGGCGTATCTGTTGGGGATATAGCACAAACATTAGAGACTATGTTAGGTCAGCGCCGAGTTACTACGTTTGTTGATCGCGGTGAAGAGTATGACGTGATCGTTGAAGGGGATGAAATGCAATATAGAAGTCCTACGGATATAGACAATATTTATGTTCGCTCATCAAGTTCAAACGAATTAATACCGCTGTCAAACTTAATTAGTATTACTGAAGATGCTACATCATCTCAATTGAACCGTTATAATCGATTACGTAGCATTACAATTACAGCAAACTTAGCTGATGGCTACGCTTTGGGGGACGCTTTAAAATTCTTAGAAAATGTTGCCGAACAGCATCTACCTGAGGAAACACAAATAGATTACAAAGGGCAATCGTTATTATTAAAAGAGTCTGGTAGTTCTATTTTATTGGTGTTTTTATTAGCGTTATTAATTACCTTTTTAGTCTTAGCCGCGCAATTTGAAAGTTTTGTTCATCCATTGGTTATTCTCTTGACTGTTCCTTTAGGTTTAGTAGGCGCGCTTACAGGCCTTGAGCTGATGGGGATGAGTTTGAATATATACAGTCAAATTGGCATTGTGATGTTAATTGGCTTATCGGCCAAAAATGGCATATTAATTGTTGAGTTTGCCAACCAACTTCGCGATAAAGGTATTATGTTCGAGGAAGCATTAATTAGCGCCGCACAGCAACGATTAAGGCCTATTGTGATGACAACGTTTACCACGGTGACGAGTGCAGTACCGTTAGTTTTTGCATCAGGGCCAGGCGCTGAAAGCAGAATGGTTATTGGTGTTGTTATTTTTGCTGGTGTTTCATTGGCGAGTGTGTTTACTTTGTTTATTGTACCTGGAGCTTATTACTGGCTTTGTAGAAATACCGGCTCACCGTTAGCAATTGCGAATCAAATAGCAGAAAAGCAAAAAGCATTAACAACTAATGCAGGGGTAGATACGAAAGGATAATGGAATTTACGCGGTTAGGCTTTTAATCATATTAGGCTAGTCGCGTTTAATTACAATAGTAAATAACCTGAGCTCGGTTTAATAAATCTTTCTCTAACAGTTATTTTTCCTTACTTCCTCGTTAAATTTACTTGCAATAGACTAGCTATTGACGCGAAATTTGCCTTGAATTAAGAAAAACGATCAAGTTAGAGTATAAAATATAGTTATATTATTAATCATGCCAATAAATTAAAAACATCTTAAAGCGAGTTCAGGTTAAATACAGACTTGTTATTATGTTAATAACAGTTCAACAAGCGAAGGCAAATTTAGCGACTACAATGATTTGGAGGATTAGCTATAGTTAGCAGGATTAGTTTGAAGATAAATTTAAACTTTTCTTCATCTTACTCTGCTGAGTTTTGTATTGTTGTGTTTTATGTCGTAAGTGCGTTTGTAAGTAGTAACAGAAGACAATAATGTAGTCTATTTATAGGCAAGACTACATTATTGTTTTTGTGCTTTAAATTTTGTTGCTTGGAACACTGGTTGGGCTTATATGTTCAATGGGGTAGCAACCTAATACTTTAATGAAATTTGTATGAGCCGTAATTTCACTGATCGCTTCTTGTAAAGCAAAGCTCTTCAAGTTGGCTTCTACATCAATATAAAACATTTCTTCCCATGGACGGCCTTGGATAGGGCGAGATTCAAGCTTACACATGTTAATGCCTTTTTCCTTCAGTACTAACAAACATTCAACTAAAGCACCTGCTTTTTGACCAGTTGCTAAGATAATTGCGGTTTTTGCTGGAATTTGCTCTGCAACATCCACTGCTTTTCTTGCGACAAGAATAAAGCGTGAGTGGTTTTCGTTTTGATTAGCGATTGATTTTTCTAAGGCTTGTAATTTATATAGTTGTCCACCTTCTTCACTACCAATAACCGCTATTGTTTCATCTTGTAATTCTGAAACTTTAACCATAGCATCTGCGGTACTATCACAATATTCAATACGAATATTGTTTTGTTTATCTAAAAAGTTACTACATTGAGCAAAAGGTTGACCGTGTGCATAAATTGTTTTTATTTTGTCTAAAGAGGTATTAACCGCGGTTAGCAAACAATGTTCAATGGGTTGAGTTATCTCGCCAACAATAAATAAATTGGTATGTTGAAGTAAGTCATAAACCTGATTAATACTGCCAGAGCTAGTATTTTCGATTGGTAACATACCGTAGTCTACTTGCCCTGATTCAACTTGTTGTAAAATGTCACTAAAATTTTGGCAACCAGACTCTATAATTTTTTCAGCGCGTCTTGAAAAGTAACGATGACTTGCTAAATAACTGTATGATCCTTTATCGCCTAAGAAGGCAACACTTACGGTAGGTGTTTGTATATTCGGATTGGTTAAATTTTGTAAGTAAGCTTGTTGATTTAATACTGAATCTTCAATAATTGTTTGAAAAACACTGGTAACATAATGGGCGTCTAAGCCTAATTCTTTACCTTGTTTTATTAAGCGAATTAATAACTCTTGTTCGCGCTGTTGATCACGAATAGGACGAATTTGTTGCACTTTACTTTTAGCAACATTAAGTGTGAGTGCGCGACGTTTAGCAAATAAGGTTAATAGTTCATTGTCTAAGCTTGTAATTTCTTTACGTATTTCGTTTAAATCTAATTTTTCGCTCACTTTTATTTCCTATTTTGCTAATTTATGCTGTTCTGTTTATGAAAAAACCTTCCAAATGAAGGTTTTAGATCATTGCTTCGCTAGAGCGACTACTCTAGCGAGCTTGAGTGATTTATGTCAATAGTTTATTTAGACCATTTTTTGTTGTAATTGCACTTTATGGGATACATAAAACTATAATACTAAAGCTACTTACGGTTGAAATAAACCACACTACACTGCGGAGCTTATCAATATCCATTAAATAAAAAATATGATAGGCGATGCGCGCGCAAACATGAATGATAGCTAGTAATGTAATATTGGCGCCTATATGGTGGGTCGCAATAGCTAATAAAACGGCGGGCGCAAAAATAATAAATGATTCAAACGCATTTTGATGTGCAGCCAAAGCGCGGGCGCCAAACCCGGTAAGTTTGCTTTGTTGTTCTCTTGGGTGATTGTTGTCGTAACCACCAAGTTTGTTCATTGCGAAAACTACGGGGGCTTTAGCAACTAATGGGAGTAGCCCTGCAATAAAGAGGCACCAAATTAATGTCGTCATTTTTTTCCTTTGTATCGTTAGTATTTTTAAAGTTAATGTTTTATCGCTTATGTTTTTATAGTTAAGAATAATGATTAATAACTCAGTAGTGTCAGTTTATATTTAGTTTCACCTGGTAGGAAAGGGGAGGCAACCCCCTGTTCCCAATCTGTATGTCCTTTACCGTAGTAAGGACTCCATGGATGACCAGATTGGCTTGTTGGCATATGAAAAATACCCGTTTCTTCATGCCCAGGTGAAACAACCATACGCTCTGATGCACCAAAGCGTTTACCTTGCACTTTTGGCATATAGCTGTCGCCTGACAGTGCTTTAGCTGGCATGTCTAACCATCGGCCAATAAAAGGGATTGATTGACTAAGGGGGTGGTGTATTTCGCTTGTGTTTTGTTGCCCCCAAGTCGCTTTGGTTAGCGCTTGTTTGTTGTTTTCATCGAGATAAGTCATATCATCAATTGTTTGTTGTAGTGCTTGGTTAAACACTGCTTGCCAGCTATTTAAAGGTCGCATTAAAAAGTTATCAGGTTGTTGATTAACTAGTTGCCATAAAGGCACTTCAATTTGAGCGCTAATGCTGCGAAAGCTATAGATATCATCGACATTTTTGAGCGTACTATTAAATTCACTAAAAACTAAATCACGAACATTGATTCGAAAGTTTCTCACTAATCGATAACTTACTGAATCTATGCTTGCGCTTAATGCTTTATCTTCTGAAAGTAAGTCTTTAACTTGTTGAAATTGTCTGTGTTTGTTGATAACTTCATCGGTTAAAGCGTCGTCATTAAGTACTTTGCTCAAGAGAAAGTTTACCCAAGGTTGTAAAAATGTAGCGCGATCATCTAAAGCTATTGCTAATAAAGACTCTTCATTAAATGTGTTAAGGGCAAATAAGTTTTCACGAATTTGTTTAGAACGTGCTCCTAATGCATAACCACCATTACCTATTTTTTCTAACATTTCACCACCAACAACACGAGAATTAGCCGTCCATAATCGATTGTCTTTTGGATTTAAAATTTGAGGGTAATTCGCAGGAGATAAATAGCCCGTCCAGCCATTATCACCATTATGCCAATAGGTGGGGGTTTCGCCGGTGTTACCAAATTTCTTTGGGATAGGGCCCATAATTGTCCAGCCAAGGTTACCTGATTTATCACCTACCATCATGTTTTGTGATGGAATACCACTATGTGCGGCAATAGAAAATGCTTCTTTTACACTGGTCGCAAGTTCTAATTCGGTTGCTATAAAGTTCACGGCTTCTTTGTCGTGAGCAACCCAACGATAGGCAAGTAATTCACCTTGGCTATTTTTACCTATAATAGGTCCCCAGATAGTTTCTTTAATGGTAATTTCAACAGGTTGTTCATCTTTAATGGCAATTATTTGTTTATGAAAACTGAAGTCTTTAGCACCATTTTTGGTCATATATTGAGTGTCGTTATTAACACTTTTTATTTTAATTACATCACTATAATCACCATAGCTATTAGTAAACCCCCACGCAATCTGGCCATTACTACCTACAGTTATGTTAGGTGTACCAGGTAATGTTGCTCCGGTAATTTTTACTTTTTTATTCGCTGTGCTCGGATATTCAAAACTTGCTCTAAACCAAGTATTAGGTACACGTATTCCTAAGTGCATATCATTAGCAATAATTGCACTACCAGTATTGCTTATTTCACCCGAAACACCCCAGTTATTCGAACCAGGAAATTCATCAGCTTGATATTTTTTGGACACATCATTAATAGCAGTATTATGACTTTTCTCGATAGTGATTAAATTAGCACTTGATGCTGACGGCCAAGCGTTTTTGGGCATTGATGATGGTTGATATTGGCTATTATCAATAGCTGCATCCCAAACATTGCCAAGAGGATTTAAAAATGCATAAACATCGGCAGATAAAATTGCTTTCATAAGACCTAAAGTACGTTCACGTTGTCCATCGGTATATTGCAGATCAATATACATACTAAAAATTGTTAAAATTGAATCCTCTTCGCTCCATTGGGTTGGCTCTTGTTGAAGTAAAAGGTATTCAAATGGGTGTGAACTTACGTATTTTAAGCCTTGGTTTACGCCGCGGGTATAAGCTTTTAATAATTCTTTCTGCTCTGTGGGTAATTGATTAACTATGTCAGTTGCTCTCTCTCTAAAGCGATGAATACGAATAGACTTATCATGCTCAAGTGCAACAGAGCCAAATAAACTTGATAATTCACCTGCTGAGTTACGTCTTAATAAATCCATTTGAAAAAAGCGCTCTTGTGCATGAACGAATCCTGTTGCTACTGCAACGTCAAGTCGATTACTGGCTTTTATCGTTACTATTCCTTGATCATCACGCTCTATTGTTGCACTTTTTGTGAGCCCAAAAACTGTTTTTTTACCATCTAAAATAGGTAACGCACTGTCTATTTGGCTATATATCCAAGTTGCGGTAAAAGCGATAATAAGGGAGCTGATAAGTAATAAAGAAACAATAATTCTTTTTAACATAGTAAATAGAAGTCAAAATATTGATAAGAAATAATGATAGAAAGAATAACTGATTAAAACAAACTAGCGAAGCTTTTGTTGCTTTTATTAAATTGTAAATAAAAGTAAAGCTTAAGTTACTGTTTTTAATAAAATATAAAAATAATGTTTTATTTAGATTTTAATGTTAATCAAATGTATAATTAATCGCTTATTATATGTACTTTATTTTCGGAGTTTCAAGTGACAGAGTCAATGTCAAAACATGTAAAAATTGGTGATTGGATTTTCGAAGTAAAAATGGTCAGAGCATTAAAAGTTGATGAATATGGTAAGCCGTATTCAGCTATTGCTAATTGTAATATTAATGGTGATTCTATGTATATAGATGGCTTATTAACCCAAGAAGGGGAATGTATTACTCGCGAAGATCTGCAAAGTTTTAATGATTTTTGTTATCAAATAGGTTTAAAACATTGCTCATATCATAGGTATCAAAATGGTGAATCTATTACTAAAGATGTGTCGATTACCTCACCCAAAGAGCCCAAAATTAGTAAAACTGATAGCCGAATACATTTAGTAAAATAGATATTAAATAATTTGACTCGTTTTTCTATTTTTTGAGTGATATCTACTATCCGGTGCTATTGTATAATAGTACTACGTTTTTATTAATTTTATATTTAAAGTTGTTAATGGTTTCTGAACTTAAGCATAAAAAAATTGCTTTATTATTGATGGCTGCTGGAAGTTCATCACGTCTTGGACAACCCAAGCAATTAGTATTAATCGCTGAGAAAGATCAATTACCGCAAAGCTTATTGTGTAGGCAAGTATCTATGATGAATAGTATTTGCTTAACGGATAACACGAAAGCTTTTTGTGTCTTGGGTTGTCAAAGTGAAAAATTAATAGCAGATTTGGCTAGTTTAGCTTCTGCAGAAAACTTAACGTTAATTAAGAATAATAACTGGTCAAAAGGTCTATCAAGCTCTATCGCTAAAGGCGTAAGTGAACTAGATAATGATATAGATGCGGTACTTATCTTTCTGGTGGATCAATGGCAATTGACGGTTAATGATTTAACAAGCTTAATAAATGAATGGCGAAAAAAACCCGAAAAAATTCATATCGCGGGTGATGGGGACCACTTGAGTCCACCCGTTATTTTTCCACGGTCTTTCTTTAAGGAGCTTATCGTTTTATCTGGCGATGAAGGAGCTAAGAAGGTTCTTAAAAAAAATAGAGAATACGTCAATATAAAGAAAATGCCATTAGCATTTATTGATTTAGATACACCTGAACAGTTACAAGAATTGAATAGCAAAAATAGCTAGCATCAATTTAAGAGACTCTTGAAAAGCCTATATTAAAAGCAGTACTAAAAACTAATTAAGAAGCAGCTAATGTTTTAAGTCATTTCAAATGGTTGATTTATTATATTATACCAATCTCACTAACTATGTGATCATTTCTACTTGCTAAAATCACCAACTACATCGTTATTTATTTAATAATTAGAACAACTCGTTATTGAAATAAATGCCTTGTATTTGGCAATTTTTTCTACCTATAAATT
>NZ_JAHKQD010000025.1 GCF_018860915.1 Colwellia sp. C2M11 | reverse complement strand
CCTCAACGGTTTAGAAACAAAATAAAGATGACACTCATCTAAAATGTAAGCTAAACAATATACCGTAAAGAACATTGTATCAATAACACCTGTTTAGTTTTTAGCGGCCAAAAGCTTGATAATTATTGTTTTTAGGTAACTTTTTAAGTGTTTTATTATATTGCAGACATGACTAAGCTCAGCAGAAGCTGACACGGTAGTATTTTTAGCTTTGCTTAAGGTTAAGCGAGTAGTTTCTGGCAACAGCTGATATTACTTCGGCGTTTAGCTTGTTGGTGCCCGTAAAAGTCACTTAATACTTGCTCGTGCCCCACAGCGCCATGAAACTGTTTGGTGAATTGTTTAGTTAACACCAGCCAGTTTTCAGCACTAATACCTAAACGAGTTAAGATATTCGGTAGGTTTTGCTCGATATATCCGGGTTTATCTTCCCTGATACATTTACCGGTTAATTCAACCAACTGTAAGTAATCTAATAATTCAAACGGTAAACCCGTTGGCATATTATTTCTTGGATTACTCACAAAAGGTAAAAGCTTTGCAGGTTGCTTGTTGTGTATTGCGGCTTTAATACGCTGTTGGGCACTGGTGAAATCTGATTGCTCTGGTGTTTTAGCGATATTGGCACGAATAGGGTTTAAATCAACATAAGCCATACAAGCCGCGAGTGCCGCTTCATCTAATAACGCTTGAGATTTATAACGGCCTTCCCAAAATCTGCCAGTGCAGTTATCTTCAGCGTTAGCTTCTCTGGCGATTTTTTCGTTTAAGTTACCAATAAACCAACTGATTTTCATTAAGCGTTTTCGATACACTTCTGCACTTGCTTCAACTACTGATAATAATGCACCTTCAAGCTTATCACCGCGACAATATTGCTGAGTAAGTAAAGTGCCTTTATAAAGTTGATGCCAACGCTCAAGAACTTCTTTTGTTGACCAGCTTTTAGCTTTAGCTTCATCAACAAACAATACTGCATGGTAGTGGTTGTTCATGATGGCATAAGCACAAACATCAATAGCAAATACTTGAGTTAACGCTAATAACTTTTGCTCAACCCAAGCACGACGATGTTCATAACTTTGGCCTGTGTATCTATCTTCGCCACATAAAAATGCGCGGCGTACACAGCGGGAAATACAGTGGTAATAAGGGGTATCTGCTAAACTGATTTGTTTCTTACGTGCGGTAGCCATAATAAAAAACCTCCTTCCATGGTGATTATTTAACCATAGTAAAGAGGTTTTGATTTTTCAATTGTGAATGAGTGTCTCTTATATTGTTATAGCTAATTGAAATCTCGTTTACTTATGTAAGCTATCAATTTTACCGTCTGTATTTTTTGACCTTAATTCGTTTAGAAAGAAATAGTTTGCCAGTATCACCCTAAAAACTGCATACAACTGCGAAAGTGTGAGCATACTAATCACAAAAAAAGAAAGAAATTTTGCATAGTTTTTCCATTCACCATTCAAAAATACTTTAGCAATAGGAACCACAAATTGAATTGATAAAACGACCATTAATACAATTGCAGACACCATCACGATTTCAACTAATTCGCTAAGGTAGTTAGCATCAGTATCAGCTTCTTTAATCGTGGTACTTGGTATTTTCGAATCTTTAAAAACGCGACCAATAGCTCTAGGATAGATTATGGCAATCCATGCACCAATAATTGCAAAAATTATTGAAGATATGTTCAGTAAAGCACCTAACGTATCTTTATATGCTCCGTAGTTTAGTTCAACGACAGTTTCTCTAAGAAAATAAGTAACTATTCCAGTGATAATAGCCAGAATTAAGTACTTAATCATTAGGATACCGCCTCTTCAACTTCAAAAACACTTTGCTCAAGAGGCCTTAATAAATCGCTTCTTTGTTGTGTTAAGGCTTGCAATAGCCTTCGAGGTGAAATTATTTGGTTTTCTTCACGGTTGACATTAATTTCTGCTGAAAATGAGACACTTGCCCCATTTAACATTATTCTTTTCCCATCATTGTAAATAAACCCAGCATTCCTAATTGAGCTATTTGTATTTAACTCTGAAAAGTTCGACAAAATTTGTCTTAATTGTTGTTCGTTAGGCTCAAACTGTAATTCATGGGTAATTGAGCGAGCCTGCTGAAAAGTAGGCGTATTCCCGAGTAAACCCGAAAAAACTCTTTCTAAAGTTCGTCGGTCATCTTCAACAGTATAAGATAATGTTTCTCTTCTAATTATTCTTCTGATTTTGTGTAAGTTAGTTAATAATTCTGCTTCTAGCTCTTCCTGCTTTCTCCCTACAGCATAGAATTTTGAATGTAAACGACTAGAGTTGTTATTTGGCTGCCCATCAGCAGAATAACCAATAACAGTACCCTCATTATTTTCTACACGATAACTTGATTTGTTTGCCAAAAAACCATTGAGGTAATGATCTAAATTACTTTTACCTTGCATTGAATGTGTAAATCTAACCGTAGCAAAAACGTTTTGGCTAGGGATGAACCAAAAGTAACTTGGAAATCCGGGAATTGCTGGGGTACTACCAAACCCAGTCGTGAGCATATCTGTTTGACCAGGTCTTTCCATAGGAGACATACCATAAACGATGCCATTATCGTTTGCGACTTCATTCCATAAGATTAATAAGCTATCGCCATTGAGATCATTTGTCTGTAAATCACAAAAGTATGTATTTCGTAAATCATTATCAGGATCTGCTTCATAACAGGTAGTATTTACAAATTCACGCCCATCTTTTGCCCAAGCGTTAAGTTGCATTAACGTGTCATCCATTGAGCTTAATGTCGGTTGTGAATTACCTCGTAAAAAGTAGCCGCACTTTTTAATATCAAAAAATTTAACTTTTGCTTCTAACATTTATATTCCTTTATTTGACAAAAATGCCAGACTACAACTGGCAGCTAACGAGCTTGTAGAATA
>NZ_JAHKQD010000007.1 GCF_018860915.1 Colwellia sp. C2M11 | reverse complement strand
GACATCAGCTGGTTTATGCGTCTACTCAACCAAAGTATCGCGACACAAGCGAATCAAGAAGACAATTGCACTGGTCATTTCTGGGAAGGGCGCTTTAAATCCCAAGCCTTACTAGATGAAGCAGCCCTTGCTGCGTGTATGGCATATGTTGATTTAAACCCAGTAAGAGCGAATATAGCGAAAACCCCAGAAAGCTCAGGATATACCAGCGTAAAGCAACGAGCTATATCAGCCAAAAAGGCTAAACAGCCCAAAACGCTACTGCCTTTTGTGGGTAATCCACGCAAAAGCATGCCTAAAGGTTTACCATTTGAGCTAAAAGATTACCTTGAATTAATTGAAATGACAGGTTGCTGTTTCCGTGAAGATAAAGCCGGCTATATTGAAGCAACTCAACCTGCTTTACTTAACCGCTTGAACATCAGTCCTGATAATTGGCTAACGTTAACCAAAGACTTTAGACGATTATTTCATGGCGCGGTAGGTCACAGTGATGTATTAACAGATTATTGCGAGCACAGTGGATTGAAGCGACGAACCAATGTTAATTGTTGTGATAAACTTCTAGCGTAACCATTTAACAATAACCCTAACCATAATAACCACCTACCTATATCACGGTTAAACTTTCGCACGTCTAAAAATCGGTATTTCTCTTATTTATTTGATAATTTCGTCAAATGATTCTTATCAGGGCTGATAAATAATTATTGCATTTATTTTGAATCGCTATTTCACCTATTTTATTTTAATATACTTTATTGCTTTATAAGCGAGTGTCCTCGTTAATTCGATAGTGTCCTCGTTAATTTTAATTTAATTTTTTATCAAGGGTTTCAGTGAAATAGAATGTATAAGACAAGTAGGATATATGAGAACTTTGATTATTGCTTGCGTTGTATTGTTTATTAGTGCTTGTTCAAACACTGATTGGCGTACAGCGAGCCGAGAGCCTGCGGGTATTGCTACTCTTCCTAGTGAAGATAGCAGAGCTATTATTGAATTTTATGCTGCCGATGCGTATAGCTGGCGTGGTTGGTTTGCTGTTCACCCTTGGATTGCAATCAAAGAAGAGAAAGCAACTAAGTATAATGTTTATGAAGTTATAGGTTGGCAAGTAGAACGTGGCTTATCTGCTATAAGAGAATACGAAACGGAGACACCAGATAGATATTGGTTCGGATCCAAACCTCAATTATTGCTTTCGATTAAAGGGGAGAAGGCCGCTGAGCTTATTCCCCAAATTAAAGCAGCCATAGCGGGTTACCCTTGGGCAAATGAATATCGTGTTATTCCAGGCCCAAATAGTAATACCTTTGTCGCTTGGGTGGCGCTTCAAGTACCCGATCTTGAACTAGAATTACCGTTTAGTGCCATTGGCAGTGGTTATGCCGATTAATGAGTGTAATTCACAAAATTACAAAATCAATAAGGTAAGTCGCTCAAATTTGAACAACACAGACTTCTCAACTAAGGTTAATAAATAACTTGTATGTAGCGACCCTTTACAATCCTATAAACTTTTTAAAGTTTGTTGATTGGATTACAAAGAGTAACTTGTTCAATTTGAAGTAAATTGGGATTATTTCCTAATGAAACTTTATATAATAGCCTTATTTAAGCTATACAATGTTCTACAGTTGTGATGTCTATTTCAAACCATCATAAAAACAATAACTAATAATAAGAAACAGACCATGAATGTTCTAAGTGCTTTTATACTTAACGTTGCTATATATTCAATTTTCCCTCTGTTATTAACCACTGTAAAACCTAAATCACGCACGATCTTATTTTATGTATATATCAGTACTGTATTAGTTTTAGGTGGCGTGCTCGGTAGTATTTATTCATTTAAGTTAAGCGAAAACATCGTTATTTCAGGCGGAACTATCGCTTTTGGTGCTTTCATGATGAGTATTACCATGCTGATAATAATTGAACGTAACGTCAGCGTTATCAATAATGTAATGAAGCTAGTTTTACTGGTGAATACGCTTACTTATCTTAGTTTTAAACTTTACAGTTTGTTGCTTGATTCAGATGTGGTTATTAATCATCTTAATATTTCGATAGATATATTTCAGACTTCTTTTTCAATGCTGTTAATAGGTGGAGGATTAATAATTTTAGAGTTATTAATCTTACTGTTTTTGTTTATTCAAATTCGTAAAGTTATCTTTAATATTTCTTTTCTTGCCTTTATTTATACTGCTGCATTTATCGTTATTTTATGTATTGATGGTTTGCTATTTCCTCTGATTGCGATTGGTTTGGATGAAAACCTAAGCAATATCATCATGGATAATATAACCGGTAAATTGATACTAGCTTTAAGCTATAGTTTTCCTATGTTGATTTTTTATTGGGTATTTAAACGACATTTAGTGCGATTTCTAAAATCCCCCATACAGCTTAAAGATTTGATGACCGCACCAAGAAAAAAATTACTTGAAGAACTTCATCGTTACGAAATGCAGGATCAACAATTACGCCAAAAGAATTTAGAGTTATTAGAATTGTCTAATCAGGATTCATTGACATCATTAGCCAATAGAAGAAAATTTGATGACGCCTTAAATATTGAATGGAAGCGGTGTGAACGTAGTAAAAAACCTCTAACATTGGTGATTGGTGATTTAGACTTTTTCAAGCAATATAACGATCAGTATGGTCACCAAAAAGGTGATCATTGTCTTAGAGCGATAGCAGTTCTGTGGGGAAAGTGTTTTAGCCGTCCTGCAGACTTGGCTGCTCGAATAGGTGGTGAAGAATTTGCCATGATATTACCCGAAACGCTGGCAGTTCAATGTGTTGATGAATTAAATCTGTTTATGCAAAGATTAGAATCGGAAAAAATTCCCCATATAAAATCTACGGTGTCAGATTATGTCACCATGAGTATTGGAGTGGCTAGTGCTATCCCCAATAAAGATAGCTCTGCGAATGAGTTATTAGATTTAGCTGATAAGAATCTTTATCAAGCTAAACAGCAGGGAAAAAATCGTATTATTAGTACAAATAACTAAAAATTAATAAGGATAGTTAATTAAATATTTAGCCCTTATGTTCAAATAGTGAAATGAGTTGAAATTTTATGAGGGTATGGCATAAATAGATTATACAGAACTTGAAAGGAATCAAATTTTGAAGGACAAGGAAAAAATCGCATTATTTATTGATGCTGATAATGCGCCTGCTGCAAAGATTGATGTTATTTTGTCTGAACTTGCACGTTATGGTGTTGTTAACATTCGTAAGGCTTATGGAAACTGGAAAAGTCACTGTATTAAACCTTGGGAAGATGTTCTTCATGAATATGCCATTCAACCTATTCAACAATTTGATCTAACCAAAGGTAAAAATGCCACCGACATTGCACTCGTCATTGATGCGATGGATATTCTTTACACTAAAGATGTAGATTCAATTTGTCTCGTTTCTTCTGATTGTGATTTTACACCACTCGTCACTCGTGCATTAGCCGATGGTAAATTTGTTATTGGGTTTGGCGAAAGAAAAGCTCCAAGTGCTTTTGTTAATAGTTGTTCTAAATTTCTTTATTTAGATGAAATGAAGCAAGAGGAAAAGCCGGTAAGTAAAAGTGAACCAAGTATTAAGTGTGATACTAAATTAATAAATATGCTTCGCCAAGCGGTTGAAGCGTCTGAAGATGATGCAGGTTGGGCACAACTAGGGCCTATTGGAAAACACATATCAAATCATGCTTCCTTCGATCAACGTAATTATGGTTTCAAAAAATTGAGTGATTTGTTTGCTGCAATCGATTTATTTGAAATGAAGCGTACGAATGGCTCTGTTACTTGGGTAAGGGACATACGTAAACATAAGTTAGTCTAGATGGATTTATCAATTTTTATCAATATGATGTTAAGTGCTGCTTGGTATTTAATACCGAGCCTCATAATTATTTCTATCATAAAATCTTCTTGGTTCAAAGGTTTACTTGGTGAGTGGCAAGTTAACTTACTGATTAAGCTATTCTTAGACAAAAATATGTATCACCTTATTAAAAACGTAACATTACCAACATTTATTAATAATATAGAACAGGGAACAACTCAGATAGATCACATTATTGTATCCCAATACGGTATTTTTGTGGTTGAAACCAAAAATATGAAAGGATGGATATTTGGAGGTGAAAACCAAAAGCAATGGACGCAACAAATCTATCGGCACAAATCAAAATTTCAGAATCGACTTCACCAAAACTATAAACACGTTAAAACATTAGAATCTTGCTTATTTACTGATAACAATAGTGGAAACACTCCTATATTCTCAGTTATCATCTTTATTGGTGATAGTACCTTTAAATCGAAAATGCCTGACAATGTAAGGTTTGCGCGCGGTGGTATCAGATATATTAAAAGTAAAACTGACATTGTTTTCAATACAGAAGAAACACAAAGTATTATCGAACAGATTGAAAGTGGCAGGTTAGAGTATAGTTTTAAAACTAACCGACAACATGTTAAACATGTCAAAGAAATTATCCAAGCTAAGACTCATAGCAAACTTTGCTCAAAATGTGGTGCTGAAATGGTTTTACGTAAGGCGACTAAAGGTAAGCACTCAGGTAATGAATTTTGGGGATGTAGTATGTTTCCAAAGTGTAGGAATATTATCCAAGCAAGGCGTTACTAAGGCTTTTATGTAATAAGTTAAATTAGTATATGGAAGATATTAGCTGTATTTTTTGTCAACATATTAGTAAAGAATTTTCAGTTTTTTATTGTTATGGTATGTGCAAATTGTAAATTTGCGTAGGAATCGATTTTGGAAATGAAAATTAGACGGTTAGCAAGCTCAGATAACAACGATTTATTTGAAATATATAATTTCCCATCACTTTTAGAGAATACTTCTCAGCTGCCTTTTCTTAATGCAGAGATAGTGGAAAATTTATTTAATAGTCCAGATAATTATACTTTAGTTGTCGAGAGTCAATCTCGGGTTGTTGGGCATATAACTATTTTCTTGAAAAATAAAATTCGAGAAAAGCATGGGGCAAGTATAGCTATAGCTGTTCATCCTGATTTTCATGGTAAAGGCGTTGGTAAAATGCTAATGCTTGAGGCTATAAATCAAGCTGATAATTGGTTGAACTTAGTGCGCTTAGAGTTAGAAGTACACGCTGATAATTTAGCTGCGATATCACTTTATAAACATGTTGGGTTTGAAATAGAAGGCACTAAAAAATTAAGTGCCTTTAAATCAGGCAAATATTTAGACGTACATATGATGTCAAGAATACGACCAGATTATCTGGTAAAGTGATAAATAATTTAAATATAAACAATGCAAATAAAATACTCAGCTTTATCTATTTATTAAGGTGTTACCAATATGTCTAATGCAAAAACAAATTGTCTTTGTGGTGCTGTCACAATCACTGTGAAAGAGGTTGATCCTAAGTTTACAGTTTGCCACTGCCAATCATGTAGAACTTGGGGGGGAGGGCCATTCTTTGCGGTTAAGTGCGGAACTAACGTAAAAATTGAAGGTGAAGATAAAATTAAAATGTATGAGTCATCATCTTGGGCATCGCGAGGTTTTTGTAATGAATGTGGCACTCATCTGTTTTATAAATTTAAAGCTACAGGTGAATATAATATGCCGGTAGGGATGTTTCATAACTTAAAAGGGTTAGAAATGGATATGCAATATTTTAGTGATATGCGACCTAACTATTATTGCTTTTCAAATGCAACCAAAGAGATGACTACCGATGAGATCATGGCTTATTTTTCAGCTGAAATATAATTAAATTTATAATAAAAATATTAAATTAAAGTGCTAAATTAAAATGATAGTTGGCTGTGAAAAATGCTAATGCTCATATTAGGGTTAGTAATCACTTTTCAGTTAGTGAAGAGTAAATTTACTACGTTGACATTTTATTTTTATGAATATATGATTTATATATAATTCATATATGGAACGTATAATGGGAATCGTAAAAATATCAGACGAATTGCATGAAGAAATTAGAAAGTCGAGCAATGTCATGTCTAGGTCTATCAATTCACAAGCAGAATTCTGGATAAAACTAGGTATGCTAGCTGAGTTAAACCCAACACTTACTTATCACGAAATCATTAAAAAGCAATTATTGAAAGAAAAACTTACTATTGCGGAGCTTTTACATGAATAAATCAATGTTAAAAACTGATGCAGAAATTGAGTTTATGAGAGAGTCAGGTAGACTTTTAGTTCAAGTATTTAAAATGCTTGATGATTTTATCTGTGAAGGGATAACAACATTAGAGATTGACGCTAAAGTCGAAAGTTATATTGTTAATGTATTACATGCTCGCCCTGCGAGTAAAGGGCAGTATGGTTATCAATATTCACTTAACTCATCGGTAAATGATGTTGTCTGTCATGGTGTACCTAATAATATCTCTCAATTAAAAAGCAAAGATATTGTAAATATTGATATTACCTTAGAGAAAAATGGTTATATCAGTGATTCAAGCAAAATGTATGTACTTAGCACCGCTAGTCCTGAAGCTAAACGTTTAGTTAAAACAACGTATGAAGCTATGTGGAAAGGTATTCAAGTAGTAAAACCAAAAGCAACATTGGGTGATGTTGGTCATGCGATACAAAAACATGCCGAAGCTTCTGGTTATAGTGTCGTTCGAGAATATTGCGGACATGGAATCGGTAAAGAAATGCACGAAGATCCTCAAGTACTTCACTATGGGAAACCACATACAGGCTTAGTGCTTGAAGCGGGAATGACATTTACTATAGAGCCAATGATTAATCAGGGTTCGCAAAAAATAAAAATTAAAAATGATGGCTGGACCGTAGTGACTAAAGATAAGAAACTATCTGCACAATGGGAACATACTATTTTAGTGACAGAGACTGGTTTTGAAGTATTAACGCTTCGAGATGAAGAAAAAGCGGCTTAACAAATTATGTAAAATGTATTAAGCGTTAGCTCTTGCTTAGTCGTTGTTTATTATAACTAATTATCCTTGCTATTTTATGGAGTATATAGCCAATATGGAGCACAAATGATTATCCAAGTTTTTAGACCAAAGCAGCTCGCAGATATGGCGCGAGACTATAAGTTATTTGCAGATGGTGTAGAGGTAGCAACAATTACAAGAGGGTCTGTACAATCGATTGAAATTCCCGATGATACTAAAAACCTTCAGGCAAGAATTGATTGGTGTTCAAGTCAAACTTTTCCGGTACACGCTATAACTGAAAATGGTATTGTTATTAAAAATTCCTTTGCGAGTAATATAATAACATTGCTTTTATTACCCTTGTATTACATTACTTTCGGTAAAGGTAAGTATTTAAAAATTGAATCTGACATGTCACGTTAATGTTTAGCTTAGCGATAAACGGTATAGACTCGTTATATTGTTAACGTATTTTGAGAGGTAGTATGAAAACAATTGGTCTTTTAGGTGGTATGAGCTGGGAAAGCTCAGTTGGATATTATCGAAAGATTAATGAAGGCATTAAAGCAGCTTTAGGAGGCCTGCATTCTGCAAGAATTGCCATGTATAGTGTTGATTTTGATACCATTGAGAAGTTACAACACACTGGTGATTGGGATGGTACTGCAAAAATACTCTCTCAAGCTGCCATTAATGTTCAACGTGCTGGAGCTGATTGTTTACTTATTTGTACAAATACCATGCATAAAGTTGCTCCTCAAATAGAAGAAGCGATTAATATCCCTTTATTACATATAGCTGATGCTACTGCTGAAGTTTTGGTTAAAAGAGGAATTAAAACGGTTGGCCTATTAGGCACGGCTTTTACTATGGAGCAAGATTTCTACAAAGGGCGTCTACGAAATAATTATGGTTTAACGGTGCTAGTTCCTGATGAAACAGATAGAAAAATTATTCATCATGTTATTTATAAAGAGCTTTGCCTTGGAAATACCATTCCATCTTCTAAAGATGAATACCTCAGAATTATTAATTCTTTAGCTAATCAAGGCGCCGAGGCGGTAATTCTTGGATGTACTGAAATTGGCATGCTAATTGATCAAAGCGATACAAATGTTACCTTGCTAGATACCACCGCTATTCATGCACAAAAAGCAGTTAAATGGGCAATTGAATAGTAAGTAACCTGAGCTCGGCTTAATATATTCTTCTCTAATCGCTACCTTTACTAGCAATAGACTAGCTATTGACGCGAAATTTTCCTTGAAGAAAGAAAAACTATCAAGCTAGAGTATAAGTTAAATTTTATTAATAATTATTTCAATGGATTAAAAACATCTTAAACCGAGTTCAGGTTAAGTAGATAATAAAATTTAACATCGTGATAGCCGGTTTTATCAGCTTTTACATTTTAATCACTAATTTAGCCTGTTTGGGCTGTAAAATACATTAAGGTAATTGTTATGATTTCGTGGCCATGTATGTTGAAACTTGATGGTGATGATGAACTTATTTACTTAGATTCATTTCAAAAATTTAACTTAGAGTGTAGTGAACTTATTTTTACTGACGATGATTATGTAATCGATGCATCAGGTAACTGCTATCTGATTAAGTCTATTTCAGGGATGCTTGATTTAATTGCCAACGACATTAGGCTGTCAATAGACGAAGTTGTAAAATTAGTACGTGCGCATGAATTTAATAAGGTTTCTGTTTGTCTTACGAAAATTAATTTTTTAACCGTTTCTGAAGCGATACATTCATTAAATTATTAACTTCATAAACTTGTTTTTTAAACAAACAGCCGCTAGTGATGTTGCTATTTATTATTACAACGAGTTACGTTAGTCACTACATAAGGCGAGACCCAAAAGAGGTTATTACGAAATGCCAGAGCCTGATCCGCTAAAAATAAAAATATTCCCAACACCAAAAGATTTAAGCCAATGGCTAAAGGCTAATCACGCGTCTGAAAGTGAGCTTTGGGTTAAAATATACAAGAAAAATACGGGTATTGCGAGTGTCACTTGGAATGATATCGTGATCGAGGCGCTTTGCTGGGGATGGATTGATGGTGTTAAAAAATCAATTGATGCGCAAGCTTATCTGCAACGTATTACGCCAAGAACTGTACGAAGTAACTGGTCTAAGAGGAATACCGAGCATGCTGAACGTTTGATACGTGAAAACTTAATGATGGAGCCTGGTCTTGTGCATATTCGCGCGGCAAAAGCGGATGGTCGTTGGGAAAATGCTTATGTTGTCAGTGAAATAGAAGTTCCCACCGATTTTTTAGTTGCACTAGAGAGTAAGCCAAGCGCAAAAACTTTTTTTGAAAAACTAACTAAATCAAGTCGCTATGTTATAGCTCATGGTTTAATAAGTGCGAAAAAAGCCGAAACTAGATCAAGGCGTTTTACAAAATTTATTAACATGTTAATTAATGAAGAGAAGCCCAAATAAATTAAATGTAATATTGCAAACAAAACAGAGTAAATCATTTAACAGTGTTTAGGCGCTAAGGAATAATATTGAGTAAAGTTGTTATTTTTGGTAATTCAGGATCGGGGAAGTCAACGCTCGCAAAACAGTTAGCGTTACACGACGATCTTGCTCATTTAGATTTAGACACTATTGCTTGGAAACCGATTACTCCACCAGAGCGATTGCCTATTGCCGAGTCTAGTATATTGCTGAATAACTTTTTATTAACCCACAATAACTGGGTAGTTGAAGGTTGTTATGCCGATTTATTAGCAGTTGTCATTGAGCAAGCAGACGAAATTATTTTTCTAAACTTACCTGTTTCTGCTTGCATAAAAAATGCTAAAGCTCGCCCTTGGGAACCACATAAATATGAAAGTAAGGCTGCTCAAGATGCTAATTTGGCAATGTTAGTGAATTGGATTTCACAATACGCTGATCGAACCGATACCTTTTCGAAAGTTGCACATGAAAAGTTATATCACGACTTTAAAGGTAAGAAACGAATGCATTTGTCGAATGAGCTAGAAGTCTAATAAATTATTGCAAAGCACAAATAATTTACAATTTCATTCTGAAATGTCGTAATTATATTGCTTTAAAGTCAAATCAAATAGTTAAGATGGTTAGCGTAATTAAGATTAATAGGAATACTTGTGAAAAAAGAAATTGATAAGCTTGCTTGGTTACACATTCAAGACGGCAAACTACTAAGTGCTCGCTCAAAAGATAAACTGCTGTTTTATATTCCAGGTGGTAAACGAGAAGCAGGGGAGTCTGATGAGCAAGCACTGATACGGGAAGTTAAAGAAGAAATATCGGTAGATTTAATGCCAGATTCGATTCAATATGCAAAAACTTTTAAAGCACATGCCGATGGTAAAAATACCGATACTGTTGTGAAACTAACGTGTTATTTTGCCGACTTTTACGGGGAACTTGCTCCAGCTGCTGAAATAGAAGAAATTGATTTTCTTGACTATCAGGATAAACATCTTTGTTCACTTGGATCTATTAAAGTGATGGATTGGCTCAAGAGCCAAGGTTTATTAAATTAATTTTATACCGTGATTGAATACTAGCTAAAACACCACTAAAGGTAATTAAACGATTATGAATAATGCCGTCCCGAACTTAACTAAAGAGCAAGTAATTGAACAGTTATTATTAGAACATCATTTTGAAGGAGGGTATTTTCGTCAGACATTTAAGGCCAATCATAGAGATAAAGTCAGTACTGTGCGTGGTGAAAGAACAACGATGTCGGCAATATTTTATATGTTGACTGAAGATAATCATATTGATCACTTTCATACCAAGTATTCGGATGGTATTGAGTTTTATCATATGGGAGCGCCAATTACTTATCATATGATTTACCCTGATGGGCGTTACAAAAAAGTGGTGGTTGGCCCAGATATAGTCAATGGTCAGCAATTACAACTTGCCGTTCCTGGTGGCACTTATAAAGCTGCCGAGTTAACTTCTGGTTCATATGGTTTAGTAAGCGAAGCTGTAGCACCAGGTTGGGAGCAAGAAGATATGATAGAAGTAAGTCGAGAAGAATTACTCAGTAAATTTCCTCAACATAAAGTTGTGATTGAGCGTTTAGCAAATAAAATGTAGTGGAGCAGTAGTGTAGGTTTAAATAATACATCGTATTAGCATTGTTTTTTTATATTTATAATGAGTAGCAACGTCGAGTCATAGCCAATATCATTGATTCTTCGTTTTATCCTTATTATTGCGATAAGTTATACACTTATCCTGCTAAAACGTCGTTTTTATGCCTGTTTATGCTCACTATTATCTGTGCCATATGTTCGTTGATGAACTGATAATAAATATAATTTAATGCTTATCAAAATCAGGAATTTATGTGAAAATGTTATTAACTCATTCATATTAAGGAAAAAAAATGATTTTTAATCGTAAGATTATTGCACTAGCTGTAGCAAGTGTTTTGGCTTCATGTGCTGCGCCGCCGGTTGATAACACACCAAAAAATCCTACTTCTGTGATTACAGCAAAATTTAGTATTAATGGTTTATATCTACCAGATCACGCGGGTAAACAAACCGTATATACACGAGAAGATATGCGAGCAATACACCAAAAAGCTGAATTTGACAGCTTTTATATGGGATGGGCTAATTACGATACTACCAATATTTTCCGCATGACTGAAAATTTACTTTGGGAAGTTGATAATGATAGAGAAACTTATCGAGAATGTAAGTTAAGTGGCTGTACTGATCTTTTTGAAAATTTTATGGCGAAAACCCAAGCGTCTTCAGAAGAGGAAGAAGAATATGAAACTTATGAAGAACGTGGTTGTGCTGTAACATTAGATAAAAATGATTTTACTGTTGTTGCAACAAACAGTACGCGTCAAATAGGCGGTTTGCCCGCTCAAGAATATACGGCTACTTGGGTCACAGAGTTTAAAGATTCTGCAGGTAAAGTTGATCTTAACCTATTACAATTTGTATTTTGGACGACAACCCCGACAGCAGAAATGACCCATGCTTGGAAAGTGCATGAAAAAGCGACTGATAATTACCTTGATACTGTTGGTGATAATAATGCTTTAGTACGGTTACTAGGTAAAGATGGTTATAAAGCTATTAGCGCATTTAGTGGTGATGTAGAAAAAACAGACAAGATGCAGTTTAATAGCATAACTCAAAAGTTATCAACCATTGAAGGTTATCCGCTATCTGTCAAAATGGAGTGGTTTCAAAAAAGTGAAGCGTGCCCTGTAGCAAAGAAAAAACGTGCAGACAAACCACTGGATTTCTCTCAAGGCCTAGGCAACGCTGCAAGCAGCTTTTTGGGTAATATTATAAAAGATGAAGCGGATAAAATTGTTGATGGTGTTGTTGATGAATGGAAAAAAGATGCCCGTGTTCGATATATTTATGAAGTAACATCAGTCTCTGAAAAACAAATTCATGATAGTCAATTTAATATTCCACATGGCTATACCATTGACGATAGACAATAATTAGCACTAAAGGTTTACTATAAACGGTAAACTTTGAGCTAAGCACTAAACATTGAATAAATTTAATAGCATTGCCATTTTTAAAACGATAAAAGTAGCAATGCTTTTTTTAGCTATTTTTTTAGGCTAATTGTAGTTAATGACTTTTCATCTTCAACAAGAAGTTAAGTATAAAGTCAAGCAGGGAATAATGAATTATTTACGTTGGATACGAAAGGTATATCCTGAATTAAAAGATACATCAGATCAAATTATTAACTCATATATTGAAGAAGCTAAGACTAGTACCGAATTTTTTAGGACATTTATTTATGTCTTAGGTATTTTGTTCTTTGTTATTCCATTTAACTTATATCTTTATATTTCTGATATTCACTCATTTGATAGGGTTTTGTATTGGTTGTTAGTTATTGCTTCATTTGGTGTTGGTGGTTTTGTCGAACTTTATTGTGAACAAAAGATAATTAAAAGACGTATTAAAAAAATAGTGATTAATCGTACTAAGGAGCTTGAATGAATTTTATGAAAATGTCGGATCAAGAAATATTAGCGATAGCGACTCCTATTATGGATAACTTGATGCAAGCATCGACAGATATTAATCATGCAAAACATGTTCAAGACTTTACTGATAGAGCGAAAGCAATTGTTACCAAAGAGCACCTAGCTTGGGTATGTGAAAAATATCAATCTGAAAAAGGTACCTGGGGAAAGCGAGAGCTTATTGCTGTGCTTAAACGTCCTGATTCAGCAGCTATTATCTGGAAACAGTTTTGCTCTAAAGTTGAAGGCGAGTATGTGGCTGAAATAGTATTAACGCACCAAAATGGTCGGTTTTTAGTTGATCATGCTATGGTGTTTTAATAACTAGCAGATAGTTAACTAAAAAGTGTTACTGATTCTTTTGATTCACTCGAAAATTTAGCCAATTATTGTTTATGTTTAACTTGCGTCATTAATGATGTTGTTGTTTTCATCAATAATTACTAGACCAAATACTATACCCGTTAACACGCTTTAAGTTGAAAGGTTCACAATGACATTTAACAACACCGTAAGGTTATCAGAATTAGATTGGTTACGAGTTATACTGATTTTTGCCGTATTCCTTCATCATGTATGTATGCCTTTTAATGGTGATAATTGGCACATTATGAATAATGACTCAAGCAAAGTACTTGATGATGTAATGGTTTATTTTGAGCAATTTAGATTACCGATCTTATTTTTTATTTCTGGTGTAGGTAGTGTAATTTTATTATCAAAAATAAGTGCTAAAGCGTTTGCCTTAAACAAGATAACAAGGCTTTTTATCCCTTTGCTAGTAGGGGTAATATTAGTGGTACCTCCACAGACTTACATTGAAAATATTACAGAGCTGCAATCCTACTGGCAGGAATTTCCTAAACTTGTGCTTAAATTTGAATCTAACCACCTTTGGTTTATCGAATATCTCATTGTTTTTGCTTTGCTTGCCATTCCCATTAATAAACTTTTAAGCACTAAATTTGGGGCGCTAATTATCAATAATGTCGTAAAACTGAGTACATATAAAGCCGGTTTGTTTTTACTTGTTTGTTTACTTATTGGGATAAAAATATACTTTTCTTTAACTTTTACCAGCGACGATAATAAAATTGAAAATTTATCATCGTCCACCTATTACTTCTTCTTTTTTATCGCGGGTATGGTCTTCATTCAAAGTAAAGATGTTTGGCAAGCGATAGGCGAACAGCGACTTTATAACTTAATGATATTACTGATCGCTACCATTATTTTTTATGCGTATTACTATTCACCCGATCTTAGTGAGTATTTATCCTTAGATGCACGTTGGTCTATTTGGTGGTTAGTTTGTTGTTTGGTGGCATGGTCGGCACTGTTAACTATTTTAGGTTATGGACAGTTTTATTTATGCAAAACTCCTCAATGGTTACGCCTTAGTAATGAATTAATTTATCCTTTTTACATCTTTCATCAAACAGTTATCGTGGTTGTTGGTTATTATGTCATTGGGTTGGAAGCACCAATAGTGGTTAAAATCATACTGCTATTCGTTTTATCATTTATTATTACCAGTGCAATTTGTCTCTTTATCATTAAACCATTTAATTCATTACGCTTTCTATTTGGCCTCAAACCCAAGAAGAGCTTGCCGCTATTAGCAGAAAATAGCCCGCCCCAATAAGGTTAAACAAGTTAAACCTAAGTTAAAATCGTCTTTTTAATGAACATTTATTTGTGTTTTTTATTAATTTTCATCTATATGAAATAAAACTCTGCTTTAATCGTTCTATTTAAATAACTATTTTTACGCTCACTAATTTAAAGGTTATACATTGTTGAAAGTACACACCTCTGCGATTGTTGAGCAAGCGAAAGAAAATGAACTTATTGATAAGTTAATTAACAACGATGATTTTGCTTATGAAATCTTGGTACGACAGTACAGCGAAAGAATGTATGCTGTTGCTTGCCGTTTTTTTACTTCAGATGACGATGCACAAGAAACGTTGCAAAAAGCTTTTATTCAAGTATTCAAAAATATTGCTGCTTTTAAAAAAGATTCAAGCTTAATAACTTGGTTGCACCGTATTACAGTCAATGAAGCATTAATGTTGATAAGACAGAGAAAAAGACAAAACACTTTATCCCTAGAAAGCTTTACTCAGTATTACAATAAATACGGTGAGCGTACTGTTTTTAGTGCTAATTCTGTGCAAGGGCAAGAACAAGGGGTAATGGGAGGAATAGGGCATAATGTTGAGCAGTTATTTGAACAAAATGAACTAAAACTGTCGCTTAATGAACTTATTTACCAACTTCCTGATAAATATTGTAACGTTATCTTGCTTCGAGACATCCAAGAAGTAAGTACGAAAGAAACTGCGAATATATTAGGTATATCTGAAGCATCAGTAAAAACGCAACTTCATAGAGCAAGGCTGCTGTTGAAGGCTATTTTAGCGGAAAAAGATAAAGGCAACTTTGAAGATAATTGGAAGGTGAATTGGCATGTTAACGATCAGACGGTTAATGTCTAAATATGTTCCAGGTATGCTCACTTGCAAAGAAATTGACAGTTTTTTATATGATTTTCATGAAAATCAATTATCCTATATAGAGTGCTTAAAATTTAAACTGCATCTAAGTATGTGTAAAGAGTGTAAAAATTATGTCCGTAAATACGAAAATACCATTCGTATTTCTCAAGCTGAGTTTACTAATGCCGAGCCAGCTAAAAAAGTACCTGAAGAACTTATTAAAGCGATATTAAAAAGTCGAACGAAAAAATAGTATTAGTTAATTTAAACATTGGAAATAAAGAAAAATGATAAAAAGCCAGTTAGAAATTATTGAACAAGCTCAGTCATACCTCAATCAAGTATCCCAAGAGGATTACACCGCTATCATATCTCCTAACTTTATCAGTTCAGCTGGCTCCCATATTCGACATATCATTGATCATTACCTTGCTCTGATGTCAGGTTTACATAACAACGAAATTGATTATGATAAGAGAGGACGTGGTAGTTCTGTCGAACTACATCCAACACTTGCAATCGATAAGTTAAATGAAATATCTGATTGGATTAAAAGCCTTAGTGAAAGGCAATTAAACACGTTGTTGCCACTAAAAACTGAAGTATCGATGACCAGTAAAAATGTACAAACAGTACAAACCTCAATCGCCCGAGAATTAGTGTTTGTTGGTAGTCATGCTGTTCATCATTACGCTATGATTGCTCAAATATCGTTTGCCCAAACAAAAGCGCTGCCTCAAACATTTGGTTTAGCTCCCGCCACGGTAAGTTATATGAGAGCAAGATAAACTTTCGTTATTTGTGCAATGTGGTGATAAGGATAATGCTAACCGCTAAACTTTTTTTGAAAGAATAGGGCGTACTGAACTTTGTTTAAATCCACTATTTTGGTAAAACTAAGTTCATGATCACCCACTAAACTGCATTCATATATTCAAATTAATCAACGTCGCTATATTGTACGTACTCATCTTTACCGTCACCAAGATAAATCTTTAATAGTTTGTCAGGTGATCGAGGAAAGTCAACACTAAGTAGTAAGCCGGGGGTTTGATTGAAGTTTAAATCAATGCCCGTACAATGAAATTTAGCGCCAAGTTTATGGTACTTTTTCAATAATATAGGAATATCTTTACCGTCTTCTTCAATCGCTTTAACTAGCGACGATAGTTGCGAAATACCCACCGATTCCTGATTCGCAAAATCTTTTACTTCCGGATGAAGCTTGCCAACAAACGCGGCTTTAGGCTGAACGCCATGAGCGTCTCTTACCATAATATCATTAATTAAAGCGACTGAACGTGGGTCATATAATTTACTTAACGATACCGTGCCATATAACGTTCTATAACGCGGGTTCTGACAAACAAATGCGCCAATACCTTTCCACAATAATAATAAGCCATATAAGCTATTTTGATACGCTTCTATAATAAAAGAGCGCCCCATCTCTAAACAAGGTTGCTGCTGATTAATAAACTCAGGTTGAAAATCAAACATTTGTGAAAGGTAGAGCTGTGAAATATCCCCGTCTTTTTGTAAAAGATCTGTTTGACCAACGCGGTAAGCACCTATAATTTCTTCATTGTTATTTTCAAAAACAAATAAGTGCATATAAGTAGCATCAAATTTATCGGTATCACAAGACTCGCCACTGCCTTCGTTTAGTGTCCGAAACGTAATTTCTCGTAAACGCGTAATTTCTTGAACACAAGTGGGTATTTGATGTTGATAACCGTAGTAGACAGAATATGATTTAAAATCTAACAAGTGTTGCTTAGCCGGTAAGCGAGATAATTCCGCTTTTATTAATTCACTGTCAGCCTGAGGAATAACGTCTTTAAAAGATCCTTGTTCATCGTCTTCAGGCCATTGGCTGAGATAATCTTCGTCATTTAAATAACACTGTAATCGTATAAAATCATTCATTTTTTCAATACTACCAAGTTTTTTTAGCTGCTTAGGCTCAATTAAGTTTTTTGTTGTTAGGGTTATGCGGTGTTGCTGTAATTTAAGCATTTCACGAATTAGCATTAATAAACGAAAACGATAATAAATGCGTCCCATGCGGTAGAATAAAGCGCTATTAGTACCTGAAATAAAAACAGGTAAAATAGGGCTATTAGTTTTATTCGCAATTTTAACCGCAAGTCGGTTCCAATCACCGTCCGTTATTATTTTTTTATCCGAGTTAAAAAAAGACACGCGACCTGCAGGAAATATAACTAATAATCCATCTTGATTAATATGACTAAAACACTGTTTTATCGCAGAAGTATTAATGGGTGCTTTAGGTACTAACGGATTAGCAAAGATAAAATAGTCTTTAATTTCTTTAAATATTTGTAAACCAACATTGGCCATTATTTTGGTGTCAGCACGAAAGGCAGTGAGTAAATGGGCAATAATAACACCCTCAATCATACCGTAAGGATGATTACATACCACAATACATCGACCTGTCTTTGGGATTTTAGCGATTATATCTTCGCCACCCAACACCTGAACGCCTAACAATTTCAATAACTTTTCAGAGAATGCTTGTTTATCTAAACCGGGTAAATCAGAGGATTCGTAAATACTACGTAAGCGTCTAATACCTAACAATTTATCAAGCAAGGGAGCAAATAACTTAAGCACTGACCCAGCGAAGGAATTAGGTGCCATTGATGCTATTCGTAAGTCTGAACGTGTTTTATCTGTATCTGTCATAACGGGGTATAATGGGTAACGTAATTAAATTTTATAAGTGGTTAATAGTATATAAACTATGTTCGTCTTGACGTACCGAAGAATAACATAATAAAAAGGTCTTTTAAGTTTGCCTTTAGTAACCAATAGCTTAAGCTGTTTTGAGAATTATTAACATCGCTATTTACCGCTTTTGTAACTTTTTTTATCGAAGCATCATGTTGACGTTGATCATTTCTTTGTTTCATTGCCATTTGATAACGTCGTTCTTGAGCAATATTAGCCCGCTCAGCGAACAGGCTTCTAGACTCAACACTTAAATTCGATAACACACTATCCGAACTACCGGCTTTACCTTTTACCCTTGTTTTTGGTCTTGGCGTACTACACATATATCACCGCTATTCTTACCGCTTTAGCACCACTCTAGGTATATAAATCGTACCTAATCGAGTGATTCTAATTATCTAACATATTATTTAGATGCCCTCATTTTCAAGAAGGTTACAAGGTTATTGGCATTTTTAAATTTATCACATGCTTTAAGTGCCCTTTATTATGAGGCCTTTTTATTTGTACAGTATCTAGGGCTTTGCTCATATTCAGATAAATAGGATCGGTATTTTCATTCTCTGAACAGTATGGAGTATTAGAGGTTCTATAAGTGGCAAAGCATTAAGTTATTTGTTAAAAAGAACTTAATGCTTAAAGTACGAAACTCGTGCACGATAAAATTGTTATGTGTTATTGGTTTCTATAATTAAGTATAGTATTTTATGAGGAAATATGTAGCAAATGTAGCCTTTGATATTCCATCACCAACATTTTAAGTTTCGGCTAGTGTATGTGAAGTTTTATATGCAATAGTCTTTGATTGTAACCTACTATTGCTTGTCTCTAAGTGATATTTTTGGGATTAATAATTTCACGTTTCGATATTATAAGGAAACAATATGATTAATGAATTGAAAAACTGGTGGCTATCGGTACCAAAAAATCAGAAAACTGGCTTAATTGTACTAGCATCATTTATTGGGTTGGTTTTTATTATGGCTTTTGGCGTTATTATAGGTTCATCTATAGGTAAAGCGCTCTAAAGTTTTCAGTAATGGTATTAGTAATGAATGATGATGACGTGGTACAAAGTTTTCTTAATGAAATCTGTTGTACATTTCCTGAAATAAAACTATTGATGGATGATCAAGACGAATCTATGACTACATCAAAAATGGAAGCCTTTGCTGATGCTACCTGTATCGCATTTGCTAACGGGAATATTGAATTAGCACAAAGATATTTATCTTATATGGAACAAAAGTTAATTGATGTTCATCCTAAAGAATTCGAATTTATTGATGTGTATTATGTTGAACACTTATTTTGGCAGGCGAGTAGGGTAACGAAAGAAATTGGTTGGCCACTTATTCCTCCCAAGTTAAAAGCGTTATATCTAAATTTTCATGGCACAATAGCTACATAAGCCAATTAAAGTCAAAGGCATATCTTAATGAGGGATTATTGTTGGTTTATTCTGAACTTGTTTACTGGCTTTGAAAAAGCCCTATTTGATCACAACTATTTAAGCGGCGATTAAATAGGACTCTTGTCCTGAATGTTTACTGTTACGCTTAAATGAACCTTTGCCTTTCTTCGCTTTTACTACTTGCGGTCTAAATAATTTAGACGTTACCATCGCTGCTAGTGCATTGTGTTTGATAACACCTCTGCCAGTATCTACGGTTGAATTAACCGTGTTTTTTGCTTTAGATTTTTTAGTCATGTCAGTCCTATATGTTACTTATACGTTGTTAAGAGATTAAAATGTTTTTAATAATTTACTGCTTCAAATCAGCTTACTATTAAGATGGCGATTGTATGCTCAATTTACAAGCATGCAAGTATTATTATTGTAATTTAGTCTGTTTTAGCAAAATAAATATTGTCACTAAAGGACAAAAAAATAGCATAAAAAAACGCAGTAATTAACTGCGTTTTTCAGAGAGCCTTATTGACTTAATGAGTGATGTTAGCCATTAAAAACTAAAGCTTAATTTAGCATAATACGTTCTGCCGTCAAAGCCGTAAGGCAATGCACGTACAGGGTATTTAAAAGCACCATTGGTGATAAAGTTAAGTACTTCGTCTTCACCTAATTCGTCTGGTGTTTCGTCAAATAGATTATCAGCACCTACAGAAAGTGAAAACATTTCGTTAATTTTGTAGCTAACATTTAAGTCAACTAGCACAGCAGATTCTACGATACTGGTTGGTTTAAACGATCCTGTTGGTGAAAGCTCACCAGGTAATGAAATATGGTCATTACCGAAATATTTAACATCAGTTTCACCAAAATAATTAAAGCGTAGTGTTGCTATGTAGGCGTCACGTCCGTAATCGAAGGTTAGTGTTGCACGCTCGCCCGGTTGCCCGTCAGTTAAGAAGCTACGTTGTAGGTCATCTAAGGCAACAGTTTCAGGAATACCTTCAGAAGCATTCACATTATCAATGGTTGTATCGTTGATATTACCTGCAAATGTTACTGCTACGTTGGCACCATCAAGCTCGGTACGATATGACGCAATAATATCAACACCTTGTGTTGTTGAATCTACTGAATTTGAGAAGTAGTTAGCTTGTACAGCACCTGTTGCTTGAAGCGCAGCTACAGCGTCAGCACTAAAGGCAACATCATCAGCAGATAGTAAACTACCTAAGTTGATACGGTCTTTAATCTCTACACGGTAAAAATCTACGGTTAATGATAATTCGCTACTTACATCATAAACAAAACCAGCACTTAAGTTTTTAGATGTTTCAAGCTCTAAACTATCAACGCCTAATGCACTTGGGAATGCTGAGCCTGTTGTTGCTGTGAATGATTGCGTTAATGTTCCGTCTGAGTCTAAGTTCGTTGTGAACGCTGTGTAGCCACTTTGTTGAAGAGAAGGGGCTCTAAAGCCAGTTGATACCGCTGCACGTACCGCAAAATCATCGTTAAATTCATAACGAGTGGCTAACTTACCAATGATGTCATCACCCGCATCAGAGAAATCTTCATAACGAAGTGCACCGCTAACGTTCCAAGCATCGTTAATCATAGTTTCAACGTTTGCATAGAATGCGTAACTGTTACGGTCACTGTCGTTGGTTGCCTCTGGACGCAAGCCGTTATAAGCCTGAAAACCACATTCAGCGAATTGCTCAGGGTCGTTAACCGAAGGATATGAGGTATCCATATTGGCTAAACCACACGCATAAGAGGCTTCTTCACCTGCAACTATTTCGTAGTTTTCTTTACGATATTCAGCGCCTACTGATACATAAAGCGGTTCACTACGACCAATATCCACGATACCGTTAATATCAAGATTAACCGTTGTTTGATCGAATCTGAAACCACCAGAATAACCGCCAGATGGACCTGAATTCGCGGCAATTTCAGTATCGCTGGCTTCTGGGTTATTAAATAAATACTCGGCAGCGTAAGAGGCATTTAACGTATTACGAGAAGAAAAATCATATTGGTTCTCGCCATATACTGCTGAAACATCGTAAGTCCAGTCAGGGTTAATATCACCTTTTAAACCTACCGCAATCGAGGTATCTTCTGCTTCATTATAAATGCGTGGTAAAAAACCATCGCTGTATACTTGTGTTACGTTTTTAGATGCTTCGTTAAAGTTACGGTAAAAACCATTACCTAACGCGGTACGCTCAGAGTAGCCACCAAATGAATATAGCTCGTTATCGCCAAAAGGAATTGCCATATTATAAAAGAATGAAGTGAACTCGCTCGCTGAATTACCTTGGCCCCAACGTACTTCGTCAGATAAAGTTCCAGGCTCTACGTCAAGCGAACCACCAGTATCGCGCTCAGCACGATTAGTACCATCAGCATCACGGTATTCAAGTGATAAGTTAATAAATCCGCCATTATCGCCCAGCTCAAAACCACGGTTTAAACCGGTAGAAAGGGTATCTCCATCGCCTTCACTTGTACCGCCATATTGAACATAACCAGTGGTAACGCCAGTGGAGTTATTAAGTGATAAGTTAATAACTCCCGCGATAGCGTCTGAGCCATATTGTGCTGCAGCGCCATCTCGTAATACTTCAACACCTTTTAATGCAGTCAGTGGAATGGCGTTCATATCAGTACCAGCAGCACCTGCGCCCACTGTACCATTAAGCCCAAAAATAGACTGGTTATGACGACGTTTGCCGTTAATTAAGACTAAGGTTTGATCAGGTTGTAAGCCTCGCAATGTTGCTGGTCTGAATAAATCAGAGCCATCTGAAACTTGTGTACGAGAAAAGTTAAATGATGGTGCTGTTGCTTGTAAACTTTGTCCAAGTTCAGTAAAACCGCCTTTGTTTAAATCATCTGCGTCAATTAAATCGATAGGAGAAGAAGATTCTGTAGAAGTACGGTTAGATACGCGTGAACCTAATACAGAAATGCGTTCAAGGTTTTCAGCACTAAGCGCTTGTGACTCTTGTGCATTTACAATACTTGGTGCACTAATAGCTAATGTTATCGCTAGTGCTAATGTGTTTATACGGTAATTTTGCATAATCATGCCCCTATTGGTTTTTTTATTATATTTTTTATAATTGTGTTAGTTACACTGTGTTGGCGCTATCCTAGCAATATATGAGTATAAAAAGAAACGAAAAACCGTAATTATTTATTCAAAATATGTGAATAACTTTCTATGTGTTGAAATTTAACCTAGTGTTGCTTTTAATTTAACCAGTAAAGTGTGCGAAATAAATACTCGCCTTTGAAGCATTTGTAGAAAAATTAATAATGAACAAGAAGGGTATTAATGAATAATTTTCACAAAACGGTAATAGTAAATAGTGATAGTTAATAATTGTTATAGATAAAGGCAGCTAATAAGGCTGATTCATTATAGACCCCGTTTTTCGTTGGCTTTAGATAATTTAATAAATACCTGCACAGGTTTTTTTTAGTGTTATTACAATTAATAAAAATTTTTTGAAATTATTTGTTACAAGTTGAGGTCTCTTAAATTGCTAATACAGGGATATGACTTATCCTTAAGGTACTTGCTTTTAGAAGGTAACGGTTATTAACTTTTTATTAATAGCTCTCGATTAAGCAAGAAAAATAAATTAAATCAGGAGTATACAAATGAAAAAAGTAAATTTAACTAAAGCTTTATTAGTGGGCGCATCAGTAGCAGTATTAAGTACAGGTGCAATGGCAGGTCCAAATAGCCAATTAAAAATTGCAGATGGTGCATCACCAAAAGTACAAGAGCAACTTACTAAATGGTTAGCTGGTGATAAAGTTCGTGGCCGTAAAGATAAATGCTTTGGTATTGCTTTAGCGGGTGAAAATGATTGTAAAGCGGGCGCGGGTACTAGTTGTGAAGGTACTTCAACGTCAGACTTCCAGGCGAATGCCTGGACATATTCACCTAAGGGAACATGTGAATCAATTGTAACGCCGAATGGAACAGGCTCACTTGAAGGCTAATAATTTATATTATTCCCAAGAAAATTTTCCTCAGCATACTATTGCTGGGGATAAATTAGGTGCAGGCTTAAGTCTAAAACCTGAACATCTTGATGATATTTTATCGCTACCTGTGCAAGCACCATCAGTAAATCATAATCTTTGGTTTGAGGTACATACCGAAAATTATTTTGTTGCAGGTGGCCCACGCTTAAACTATTTACGAGCAGTTCGTGAAAACCATAACATCAGTTTTCATGGGGTTGGTGGTTCGCTAGGCTCTGATCATAAAGCCATGGCTGCCCATACTAAGCAAGTAAAAGCATTGATTAATGAATTTCAACCTATTTTAGTATCAGAGCATGCAGTATGGTCTAAGTCAGATGGTAAGTATTTTGCCGATTTAATGCCTTTGCCTCGAACACAAGATGCACTGCAATCATTAATTGATGGTGTTGATTGTTATCAGTCAGGTATTGGTCGGTCTATTTTAATTGAAAATCCAAGTAACTATTTAGATTTTATAAGTGATATGGATGAACCTCAATTTTTAGTTGAGGCTGCTAGGCGATCAGGTTGTGGCTTGCTTATTGATATTAATAATTTATATATCAGCAGTAAAAATACAGGTATTGATGCATTAAACTATCTAAAACAGATACCAGCAGAGCTTGTTGGTGAAATTCATATTGCAGGGCACGATCCCGATCCTACCCTGGGTCAATCATTATTAATTGACAGTCATGCAGCAGCAGTAGCACCACCGGTGTGGAAGTTGTTGGAACAAGCGTTAGGGTTATTTGGTCATACGCCTGTATTGGTTGAACGAGATGCGAATATTCCATCATTTACAGAGCTTATGAAGGAACGCCAAATAGCTCAAAACTATTTAGAGCAAGACAAGGTACTAAGAAACGTCAATGCAGCTGGTAATGAGGTGCTCAGTAATGAATAGCAATCAATATATCGATGCTTTTTCGCGTTATTTACGTCATGGTGATCTCAGTGTTATGGCACCTTTTTGTGAAAATTCAGCGCACCTTGAACGAATGGCTGTTTATCGTAATGGGTTTTATAAAGGTTGTGTTGATGCCTTAGCTGCTAATTTTCCTATGTGTGAAAAAAAATTGGGCAATGATGATTTTAGAAAAATGGCGCGACTTTATGTTGACCATTTTCCACCAGAGCAAGGTACCTTAGTTGGATACGGAAAAAATTTCCCTGACTTTATTATCGACCTGCTTAAAGAGTTTGAATTTGAAAGTAGTGATAAGGTTGGGTTGACTGTAGCACAGAACTTTTCTGCCGACTTATACGTTAACTTAGCTGATATTGCGTATTTAGACTACGCATGGCTAATGAGTTTAATGAGTGCTGATTCTAATGAAACATTAACCATAGAGTATGTTACCGATTTAATTGAGCAAGAAATTGAGTTTACTGAACTTAATGTAAAGCTTAATCCGAGTGTGTTGTTGGTACATGTAAAAAAGGATGCTTTTTCTGAATGGATATCACTAAAAAAAAATAATAATGATGCTATTACAGACAGATCATCAATAGATGTTTTTGTAATGTTATGGCGTTTACAAGGTGGAGTACAAGCCCGTTTACTGTCTATTGCTGAGGTTGCACTTATGCAAGCTCTACAAGGTAAAGGTAGAACTTTGGGGGAGGCTTTTGATGCCGCTATTACGCTAGATGAAAACTTTGAAGTAAGTGATGCTTTTACTGCTTGCTTACAAAATGAGTTATTAGAAATTAACAGTAATTAAAAAATATAAATAATAAGTAAGATAAGGAAAAAAACATGAGCATGGTAAAAAAACTACAGTTATTGTACGTACAAATGGGTGAACAGTTATCAAGGTTTCTAGAGCCTTTAGCGTTATTATCTATTCGTTTTATGGTTGCAAAAGTATTTCTCGATTCAGGATTAAGTAAATGGGATGGTTTTTTACAATTTAATGTTGATAAATATGACCTATTTAAATATGAATTTTTTTGTCCAGATCCAATAAGGGATGGCGCATTACTTCTTTGTGATCCTCAAACATTAGACTATGTAGATGGCTCACTTACCGTAACAATAATTGAATTACTTGCTGTTGTGGCAGGTGTGGTTGAGGTTGTGCTACCAATATTATTAATTATCGGTTTATTTTCTCGTTTTGCAGCATTAGGCCTTATTGGTATGACAATGTTTATTCAGCTTGCGGTTTTTCCAACCTTAGATCATTGGATTAATCCTGCTTCTTGGTGGGCAGCTTCATTATTAGTCGTTTTTGCACGTGGCCCAGGTTTCTTATCTGTCGATAAGTTTCTTGGCTTAGATGCTAAACGTACCACAACGTATTAATGATTAAATTAACGTATGTAAACTAAGTAGCAAAAATAACCGGCCATGAGCCGGTTATTTTTTAAATAAAAGTTAATGATTAAACACAATAATTAATAAAGCCATTCACTTAGGTTGACTTTTTAATAATGTCTATTATTCGCGGGGTTATCAAAGCCCTCGTTCACTCAATAGGAACTTCCAATGGAAATCGGATTACTCATTCTTCTTTTTGCCGTTAGCACTTACGCTATGCTGGCAAAAAAATTATCGACAACTATTATCACCGCACCAATGGTATTTTTGGGTATGGGATTTATCGTGTCTCAACTAGGCTTGATTCATGTAGAAGATGCGCATGAAACTGTGTATTTGATCGCTGAAATATCGCTTGTAGTATTACTCTTCTTAGATGCTTCACAAATTAACTTACGTAGATTAAAAAGGCAGAATACTTGGCCTTTGAGGATGTTATTGCTAGGTCTTCCATTGAGCATTTTGATTGGTACCGGCTTTGCTTACTTATTTTTTCCAGAGTGGCCTTGGCCAATGTTAGCCTTAATTGCTGCTATTTTAGCACCTACTGATGCTGCTTTAGGGCAAGCGGTTATTAGTAATGAAAGTGTGCCTACAAATGAGCGACAAAGCTTATCAGTTGAAAGTGGCTTAAATGATGGACTCGCATTACCCATTATTCTATTTTTTGCCAGCATAGTTGCTATGGAAATTGGCTCTGAAGCAAATGGGACATCTTGGTTAATGTTTGGCTTTAATCAAATATTTGTCGGTATCTTTGTTGGTTTATTAATGGGTTGGTTAAGTGGTCGTTTATTTTTATATTCAGAAGCAAAACAAATAACCTCAAGTGTGTATGAAGGGATCGGTGTTTTAGCTCTGACTGGTATATCATACGTAATGGCTAGTTTACTGGGCGGTAATGGTTTTATTGCTTCTTTTGTTGCTGGTTTAGTTTTTGGTCATATTGTAAAAGGGCATTGTCGCTTCATTTATCAATTTACTGAAAGTGAAGGGCAAATATTAATATGGACATCGTTTGTTATTATTGGCTTAGGACTGCTTCCATCTGCTATAGAGCACTTAACATTGCCGGTTGTAGGTTATATTTTGGTCAGTATATTTATTGTTCGTCCTCTAGCTATTTACTTATCATTGCTTGGTACAAAAGCCAAAACATTAACGCGGGTATTTATGGGGTTTTTTGGTCCGAGAGGGCTGGCAACTGCACTATTTGCGCTAATTATTTCTAAAGATATTATTGGAGAGTATGGGCATTCAATATTAATAGTAGCGATTAATGCTGTGTGGATAAGCACTTTGATACACGGTATTGCAGCAGCGCCAATGGCTGATTGGTATGGCGCCAAAATTAAATTGTTAAAAATTAAGTCAAAAGCACAAAAAAAACTTAACAATCAAAATCAATAATAGTTTTCTTTAGTGACATCTAGGGGGATAAATATAAATATTTAGTTAGTTTTGCTATGTTTTTATATTATTGAATTATAAGTAGTATTTTTTATTTGCATCGCTAATGAAGTAATACTACTTAGCAATACTCTTTTATTGTGAAATTTTATTATCTAACGGCTTGTCTTATAACCGTGAAATAAATAATTACATAAAATTTATAAAAGAGGAACCTTACTCCATGACTATGCGTCAAATGTTCATCGCATTCATGTTTACATCAATTATATTATTAATTGGTCTATCTATGATCTCTACCAATTGGTTGTGGGCCTTGGTTATTTTAGGCCCGATAAACTTAATTGGTTTATACGACATATTACAAACAAAACAATCTATTCGTCGCTTATATCCGGTATTTGGGCGGTTTAGATATTTACTAGAATCTGTTAGGCCAGAAATTCAACAATATTTTGTTGAGTCTGATACGAGTGGAACACCTATTTCTCGAGAATTTAGATCGTTAGTTTATCAACGCGCTAAAGGTGATAGGGATACAAGACCATTCGGTACTATTTTTGATGTTAATCGTGCGGGTTATGAGTGGGTAAATCATTCAATGCAACCTAAACATCTTACTAATTTTGACCCTCGTGTTAAGTTTGGTGGTCCTGATTGCTCCAAACCCTATATGTCTTCTGTGCTTAATATTTCTGCGATGAGTTACGGTGCATTAAGTAAAAATGCCATTATGTCACTCAACCGGGGCGCTAAAATTGGCGGTTTTTCACATAATACCGGCGAAGGAAGTATGAGTCCTTATCATTTAGAACATGGTGGAGATATTGTTTGGCAAATTGGTACCGGATATTTTGGTTGTCGTAATGAAGCAGGCAATTTTAATCCTGAAACATTCAGAAGAAATGCCACTAAAGATGTTGTAAAAATGATAGAAATTAAACTTTCTCAGGGGGCAAAACCAGGCCATGGTGGTATTTTACCTGCGGCTAAGTTAACTGAAGAAATAGCGGCCATTCGTCATGTTCCTATGGGATTTGATGTTGTTTCACCGCCAGCACATAGCGCTTTTTCAACACCAACAGAGTTATTGCTTTTTGTTAAAACGTTAAGAGAGTTATCGGATGGAAAACCGATAGGATTTAAATTGTGTATAGGCCGACGTGACGAATTTTTAGCTATTTGTAAAGCGATGATAGCAACGGGTATTACCCCTGATTTTATTACCGTTGATGGTGGTGAAGGCGGTACTGGTGCAGCACCAACTGAAATGACAAATTCGGTAGGTACACCGATAAAGGATGCATTGATCTTTGTAAATAATGCGTTGATAGGGTTTGGCCTTAGAGACAAAATGCGTATTATTGCGTCAGGTAAAATGTTTTCAGCATTTCATATATTAAGAGCAATGGCTTTAGGTGCAGATACAGTGAACTCTGCTCGTGGCATGATGCTATCTTTAGGTTGTATTCAAGCACGTACTTGTAATACAGATAATTGTCCAACAGGAATAGCAACGCAAAATCCATCTCGAAATAAAGCAATTATTGTGACCAATAAAGCGCAACGTGTTGCTAACTTTCAACGTGAAACGGTTAAAAATTTAGTTGAGTTAGTTGGGGCTGCTGGTTTGAACGGTGTCGATGAACTTGAGCCTAAACACTTAAACCGTAGAGTTGAAGGAATAAATATTAAAAGTTATGAGCAGCTTTATCCTACCATTAAAGCGAATAGCTTATTAGAAGACGTTAGTATGCCTGAAAGCTGGCGTTATGATATGGCACAAGCAAATGCAGCTTCTTGGTAAATATGTCAATCGTTAATTATTCAAATGAGGCTAAATGCCTCTTTTGTAAGTATATAACCAATATAAATTTATAATTATATGTGTAAGTGTCAGGCAGGTTTAAAAATTTATCACTTCTATTATTGTTTATTTAATCGCAGGATAAAATATGTTGTTTATTAGCGTTTTTATATGCGTTTGTTTTTTAGGGTATTTAGCTCAAACAACAGGCTTATGCATGGTTCGAGGAGTAAATGAATGGCAAGCAGGTAATAAAGAATTTTTATTAGCCATTATTTTTAGTGGCGTTTTAGCTTGGGTTGGCGCTTATTTTTCTCAGTTTTTTGATATCAAATTTACTTTTTGGACTCACGCTTTAAGTGGCTGGTTTGTGCTAGGCGGCTTTATATTTGGTTTAGGCGCTGCGTTAAACAAAAGTTGTGGGGTATCTACATTAAGTCGATTAGCACGTGGTGACTCTAGAATGTTTGCCACTATTTTAGGGTGGTTCGTTGGCTGGGTGCTACTCGCTTGTTGGCCGCCAAAAATAGAGGTAGTACGTAGCTCTTTGCCTGGTGAGATTAGTTATATTCCACTTATTCTCATTACAATAGCTATTACTATATGGGGTTTAGTTGGTGATAAAAAAAGAAAAAAGCTTTGGTTTGGTATGATGGGGATAGGGCTACTTTCGGGGTTTATTTTTCTTTACCAACCTCAATGGCCACCAAGTGTTTTATTGCAACAAATAAGTTTAGCCTTGATTAATGGTCAAAATAATAATTGGCCATTAATAGAGCAGTATCTATTTTTTATTGCTATGCTTTTAGGTATGTTTTTGGCAGCATGGCGGACAAAAAGATTTAATTTTATTCCTGCTAATGTTAGCTATTTGGCGAAACATTTATTTGCTGGAACACTCATGGGAGTTGGGGCTTCAATAGCCATGGGAGGTAATAGTGTGCAGTTATTACTCGCACTACCTACACTTTCTCCTTCGGGGTTCGGTGCTGTCGCAGGAATGTTATTAGGGATTTGGGGTGGTAGTTATATTATAAAATGCTTTAAATGGAATTAATGGGAATAAATTGTACTATTTTTTTATTAATTCTGTATTTATGGCTATCTATCTGAAATTTTTTATAAATAGTATAGGTCTATTTAATTGATAAAACGGCGATATGCTTGTCGCTATTGTATTGGTTTATAAATAATCTTAAAAAACAAAAATATTTTAATTTGGAGTATAAAAATGAAAAAAGTAAATTTAACTAAAGCTTTATTAGTGGGCGCATCAGTAGCAGTATTAAGTACAGGTGCAACGGCAGGTCCAAATAGCCAATTAAAAATTGCAGATGGTGCATCACCAAAAGTACAAGAGCAACTTACTAAATGGTTAGCTGGTGATAAAGTTCGTGGCCGTAAAGATAAATGCTTTGGTATTGCTTTAGCGGGTGAAAATGATTGTAAAGCGGGCGCAGGTACTAGTTGTGAAGGTACTTCAACGTCAGATTTTCAAGCGAATGCATGGACATATTCACCTAAAGGCACATGTGAATCAATTGTAACGCCGAATGGTACTGGTTCGCTTAAAGGTTAATCTATAAAGTTAGCTAAGCTTGATAAATATTTTTCCTGGGATTTTCTAGGACTAAATTAAGTGCAGGGGATATTAAAAACCTGCACCTTGATTATATTTTATTTCTATCTATGCAAGCATGCACCTCAAATAATTATTGTTATTCGAGCTGTTGTTTATGTCAAGATGAAAATCCACTAATCAAAAAATTAAGTGTATGTGGTTGTTAATTATAGGTACATAGTCACTATATCATCACTGTCAAAATCAAACCTTCATAAACTTCTATATAAAAATATAGTTGATTTGAATAGTGATCAAGGCATGAGAACCTGATTAACAAGATACTTAGCATCTGAATTTTTCAAATCGATTTTTTTATTTAATTTATAAACAGAAGGATTTTCTATGTTTGATAATTTGTCACTAGGAAAACGTTTGGCCGCTGCTTTTTCTATTGTAATTGTTATTTTATTAATTATGACCGGCTTAGCTGTTAAGCAAATGCGATCGCTATCTAGTTACACTGAACTTCTCTATAAACATCCTTTCGCGGTTAGTGTCGCCATTGCAAAAGTAGAAGGCTCTATTACCGGCATGCATCGTTCTATGAAAGATGTTGCGTTGGCAAATTCATTAGAACAAATTAATCAAGCGGTTGCGGATGTGGCGCATATTGAAAAAGAAGCACTACAGTATTTTGCGGTCTTGAATGAACGTTTTCTAGGTGATCAGTCAGAAATTAAAGCACTACAAGAAAACTTTATGAACTGGAAACCAATCCGAAGTGAAGTAATTGTTTTGATGAAAGAGGGTAAAAGAGCAGAAGCGAGACAAATTACAGAAAATGAAGGTGAGGCGCATATTCGTGATTTAAATAACCGTCTGTTAAAGCTTGAGGATTTTGCGACAAATAAAGCTGATGAATTTACCATGAATTCTTTAGCACAAGGTAAATCAGCAATTACAAATTTAATTATATTGGTGACAGTAGCTGTAATTTTGGCGATATTACTAAGTTGGAAGATTACATTATCAATTTTAAAGCCTATTGGTGGTGAACCAAGAGATATAGAAATACTCACACGTAAAATTGCTGATGGCGATTTGAGTATGCAGTTTGAACATACAGGAAAAGAAACTGGTATTTATTCAGCAATGCAACTCATGGTTGGTAAACTTAAGGCCATGATGAAACAAATATCAGATTCTGCAGATTCTCAGGCAACCGCGTCTGAAGAGTTAGCGTCAATTTCAGTTCAAACCAAAAATAATATTTCAGATCAAGGTCAAGCAACAGAACAAATTGCAACAGCGATCAGCCAAATGCATGCTACCGCAGAAGATGTTGCTAATAATACAAATGTTGCTGCTGAAGCAACGGAAGCTGCTCGTTTACTTGTTGATGAAGGCACTTTGAAAGCTGAACAATCTTCGATAGGTGTTAAAGGATTAGAAAGTGATCTGGATAACACATCTATCATTATCTCTGAGCTTGCTGATAACACAGAAGAGATTACTGAAATACTTGCTGTGATAAAAGGTATTTCAGATCAAACCAATTTACTGGCGCTTAATGCTGCTATTGAAGCTGCTCGAGCAGGTGAGTTTGGCCGAGGATTTTCAGTAGTTGCTGATGAAGTACGTACCTTAGCGTCTAATACGCAAAAATCGGCTGCTGAAATTGAAGAAAAAATAAGTAAAGTACAAGAAAGTGCAAAGGCTTCTGTAGAGTCAATGAAAATTGGCCGTCGTCAAGCAGGCACTATTGTATCGCAAACAATGGATGTGCAGCAGGCTCTAGCTGAAATAAAAAATGCTGTTTATCAAATTATTGATATGAATTCACAAATTGCCAGTGCAGCAGAAGAACAAAGTTGTGTTGCAGCTGAAGTGGGTAAACAAGTTGTTGAAATAAAAGATTTATCACATCAGACAGGTATTGGCGCTGAAGAAATTAAAATTGCTACGGAAGAGCTTGCTCAATTTGCTGTACAGCTTAATAATCATGTTACGCAATTTAAAATCTAAGCAATTTTATAAAAAAATTTATCATATACGATAAATTGTACTGGCAGTGATCTAAACATTGCCAGTTTTTTAAATATATTCAAGCTGTGTTGTCTTCAATAATATTGTGAAATGTTTCAATTGATTAAAAGTATCATAAACTAATTTCAAGTTAAAATAGTCTATGTGCAATATCAGCTAGGTTTGTAGTTTAATAACTGACATTTGCTTGAGTTAACACGCCTTTGTTAATTAGTTGTGTAAAAACATCACGGCATTTAATTTTTAAATGTTCTCTAAGCAGTCTTACTGCGGGGGGTAATTGTTTGTCTGCTTGGACAAATTAGCCATAGCTCTGTCGGCTTAGGCGCAAAGTCCTTTAATATCGATACAATATTATCATTCAGTAAGTCATGTGACATATCTAAGCTAGACTTAGTGGCTATACCTTTACCATTTACACACCAACGTCTTACCAGTTCGGCATCATTTGAAGCACGATTACTTGGCATTTTTACTTTCATTAACTTTTCTTGGTGAGTAAATTCCCAAACATCATGAATAATGTCATGAAGTTGATACAAAAGGCCATTATGGTTAGCTAAATCATTAGGGTGTGTTGGTAATCCATTATTTTCTAAGTATTCGGTTGTTGCACAAATCACGCAGGGTACTTTACAAATTTTAAAACCATAGAGACTTACATCATTGGGTGTTCCATAACGTAAAGCGATATCAACAGGATCACGGTAGAAGTCAATATTACTATCGCTGATATGTAACTTCACACTAATGCCTGTATGTGTCTGCATAAACTCATCAATCCATGGTAAAATTAAGTTTCGACCTAAATCAGAGGGGACTGAAATTCGTAGTTCACCATCAATAACGTCTAAATCGTCTTTTACACTTTGTTTTGCCAAATTAAGCATTTGTAATGCTTGTTCACAGTTTGGAATGTATTTTTCACCAGCAATTGAAAGCCTTAAGTGCCGGGTAGTTCTGATAAATAGCTCAACCCCTAACGCACGTTCAACTCGTTTAATTGCAGCACTTGCTGTCGCTGTTCGCATATCTAAACTTTCTGCTGCGGCTGTGATACTGCGAAAAACTTAAGAGCAGCTCATCAAGAGCTTGAGTCAGGAAAATCAATCGGTAAAATAGTATTAGAAGGCTTTTAAAGGAAGCACTATTTATCAGTAAAAGGTAGAGCTGAACTATTGTTGAGCTCTAAAATCTGGTAAAAATTTAATTGATTGAAATTATGTTATTAGTGGCTTTAGCTTAATTTTTATAGGTTAGGAGATAGCTTTAATAATTGTCCTTGTTCGCTGTCTGTTAAAATATACAAGTAGCCATCGGGGCTTGTTCTTATATCTCTTATTCGCTGTTGGCGCTCAGCTAACAGCGTTTCTTCTGCAATCACTTTATTATCATCTAGGCTTAAACGTCGCACACTTTTTCCTGCGAGAGCGGCAATAAATAAGTTTCCTTGCCACTGTGGAAAAATATCACCTTGATATTCGGTCATTCCAGCAGGCGCAATTGAAGGTATCCAATAGGTAACCGGTTGCTCCATGCCTTTTGCTTCGGTAAAAGGTGAAATTAACGCCCCTGAATAGTCGATGCCATAACTAATAGCAGGCCAGCCGTAATTATGACCTGATTTAAGTAAGTTTAATTCATCACCCCCTTGTGGGCCATGTTCATGGAGCCAAACTTCTCCCGTTTTACTGACTAAAATAGCTTGTGGATTTCGATGACCATAACTGTATATTTCAGGCCTTACATTATTTTGATGAACAAATGGATTATCTTTAGGAATGCTGCCATCAGTATTAATTCTCAGTACTTTTCCTAACATGCTTTGTAGGGATTGTGCTTGTTCACGGAAATTAAAGCCGTCACCTGCTGTAATTAGTAGCGTACCATCAGGTAAAAAGGTCATTCTTGCGCCATGATGATGTGGCGTATTTCTACTTGAACCTGTAAATATCACTTTCTGATGTTGTAATGACAGTCCTTGTAATGTAGCACTCATTACAGAAACAAAATTGTTGCTTTTTGTGCCAGCACTGTACGAGATATAAAGTTTTTTATTTTTTTCAAAGTCTGGATCTAACAAAATATCGAATAAACCTGCAGGGCCATCGACATAAATATTAGGTAAGCCAGAAACGGATTTTTCAAGTAGCTTACCTTCTCTAATTACTCTTAAGACGCCTATACGTTCAGTCACTAACATATCATTATTAGGCAAAAAGGCGATCGACCAAGGATATTTCAAGTTTTCGACTATCGTAGATACCTTGTATTCTTTGTTTTGTGTTTCCGCACAACTAATAGTACTGGTAATCAACATACAGAAGCTCATGCAGAGTTTTTTTATTGTCAGGGTATTATTGTTCATTATTATTTCCCAAGTAACTAGGTTGAGCAGCAGAATGTGATGTTAAAAAGGCAAATAGCCATGCAGAAATGATACAGCAGCAAGTCGTTAAAAAGAGTCCTAGAGGAGTTCGTGCCGAAGCGATTGGCGTTAATCCCATAACGTATTGAATGAGATGAATTGTTATAGGAAAAGAAGTGATTCCCACGCCAACATACCAAAGAATTCTGTTACCTCCAATCAATTGATAAGCATATTTAGCAATAATAAAACCAACTAAAAAACCAATAGAAATCAATAGGTACAAAGCTGGCGCTAATCCAAGTAGATCTTCAATGGTAGCATTGACCCGTATTTCTGTAGAAATACTAAGTCCAAATGATTGCACCTCAGCTAATATTATTTGAGTAGACACAATAGAAACAAGCAGAGTTGCTAAAAATGTACTAAAAATAAATAACATAATGGTTTTTAACATAATTAGGCCTTTGCTGATATTTGCGAGATAAGTACATAATATAAGTACACAATAGGTTTTAAATGATTAAAGGTACATTATTTATTAATTTAATGAGTACAATTTTGAAATAAAACTTTAATCTTCAGTGAATTATTTTACTTGAAATTTTATTGAATAAAATAAGTTCATATATGTGTAACGTTAATTCAACTCAGTTTAAATTTTTTATAAATTTAAGTTTTATCGTGCTAATTATTTGAATAGGGTCTACTGTTATATCGAGTTGTATTTAATTATTTAGAACATCGGATGAGTGAATATAAGCGAGCGGAGCACTGTTAATATATTTAATCATGGCTTAGAATTCAAAAAATTAGCGCAAAATTATTCATCAAATTAATTTTTGTTAAATAGCATTTTTGATTTTGCGATACACAATGATTGAGTTTATCCAGATGAATCAGTCATTGAATGCAATCAGTATTTAGGCACAAAAAAGTAATGATGAATAAAACAAAAACTTTTTCTAAAAATATAGGTCGTTTAACCCGCACAACAGTATTAAGTATTGCTGTACTTACTTTAGGGCTTTCATTAACAATAATAGAATGGCGTAACGCGGTTGATGTAGTGTTTATGGAAGACCAATTACGTTTTGAACAAGAGACTGATAAGAGTCTCTTGAACATACAAAAACAGATGGAAACATATCAGCAAGTACTGCGAGGGATAAAAGGATTGTTTGTTGCCTCAGATAACGTTAATCGTACTGAATTTAAAGCTTACACTGAAGAACTTGCACTAGAACATACCTATCCCGGTATTTTAGGGGTTGGATTTTCCCTTTCTATTGCACCCAGTCAACGTGCAGAGCATATAGCGAGCATTCGTGCGGAAGGATTTCCAAATTATGTGATGTTGCCTAAAGGGGAGCGAGAACAATATACTTCTATAATATATCTTGAGCCATTTAGCGGAAATAATTTGAATGCTTTTGGCTTTGATATGTATTCAGAAAAAGTCAGACGTGCAGCAATGGATAAGTCTAGAGCTACAAATAAGCTAGCGCTTTCGGGTAAAGTAAGTTTGGTACAAGACGTCGATCGTGGTCCTATCTCAGGAGTCTTGTTATACCTACCTGTTTACCAGGATAATGACGAGCAGGTTGGCGTAATCCCCGAAAATTTATATGGGTGGGTTTATGCTCCGTTTAGTATGGACATACTGATGGAAGGGATTTTATCCGATAAACTAAAGATTAATTTAAATATATATGATGGCACGGTCATAAATAAAAAGACGCAACTATATTCTTCAATGAAAAATGCGCAAGAATTTGAGGAGATGGCGTTTCAGCAAACGGAGCAACTAGTTATTGCTCAGCGAATATGGACTGTTGTGTTTTCAGCAGATAAGAACTTTGTTCAGTCTCATGTTAATACTGAAGGAATCATTGTTTTATTGATAGGTAGCTTATTTTCATTATTACTAACATTAGTTGTTTGGTCTTTATCTACCAGTAAAAATCGTGCTGAAGCAAAAGCAGAATCTATGAATAAAGAACTTTCAGAAACAGAGTTTCGATGGAAGTCGGCATTGTCTGGTGCCGAACATGGTGTTTGGGATTGGGACAACCTTACTAATAGTGTCACTTTCGATACTAAATGGAAGTCTATGCTTGGCTATGCTGACGATGAAATTAAAAATGAATTTTCAGAATGGAAACGCTTACTTCATCCGGAAGATTGGGAACGTGCTGAAGTAGCAATTGCAAATTTTGTTAGTGGTAAAACGAATATTTATAATCTAGAGCAAAGGCTTCAAGCGAAAGATGGTAAGTGGATATGGATTCTTTGTCGAGGAGACGCGGTTAGTTGGACTGACGATGGGCGTGTTGCCCGTAGTATAGGAACTCATACCGATATTACTGAACAGAAAAAATTAGAACTAGCACTTACCGAAAGTGATCTACGCTTTCGAGGTGCATTTGAAACAGCAGCAATGGGGATTGCACTTGTAGGGCTAAATGGTGAATGGATTGAAGTGAATCCGTCTTTGCTCAATATGTTGCAATACAGTGAGGAAGAACTCCTTAAGTTAACTTTTCAAGATATTACTCACCCAGAAGATCTTAATTTAGATCTTGAACATCTAACGGCACTTGTTGCGGGAGAAATAAAAAGCTATCAAATGGAAAAACGGTATTTCTGCAAAGATGGCTCTATTGTTTGGGCGTTTCTTAGTGTATCTATGGTAGTTGATATTAAAGGGAAACCAGTTCATTTCGTTTCTCAAATTGAAAATATTACTGTTCGTAAGGAACTTCAAAAACAAGTATTACATCAAGCAAGTCATGATGAATTAACAGGGTTACCTAACCGTCGATTCTTAAAAGATAGACTAGCGCGTACTTATGAATTAAGCCGTCGATATAAGCGACCATTTGCGCTTATGTATATTGATGTTGACCATTTTAAACTCGTTAATGACGAATATGGTCATGATGTTGGCGATGATTTACTTATATGGTTATCAAGTAAATTAAAGTCGTGTCTGCGAGGGACTGATACGCTAGCCCGTCAAGGAGGAGATGAGTTTGTCTTAATCTTATCAGAAATTAAATCTTCAGAAGATGCTACTTTAATAGCTAATAATATTTTTGAAGCGATTAGTGATGTATTTTCCAATGGTATTCTGAAGCGACAAGTATCGTTGAGTATTGGTATTGCTATTTCTGATCCTGCAGGTGATGATTCTATTGAAGATTTACTGAGAAAAGCCGACATAGCGCTGTATCAAGTAAAACGTGCAGGCCGAAATGCTTTTAAACATTACCAAGATGGTGACGATAAATCATCATGATGAAATATAAATACTCATATTGAATGAATATGGCTAGCAAAGATATCTAACACTATTCAGTGACATTGTTGATGTGAAAATAAGATTACTGAATAATGTGAGCAATCAACGTATAATTGCAGTCATATTAATAAAAGCAGTTAACACATAGAATGGCAGAGCAAAAGCATCACCCTGAACTCAAGGTTACGCAAATTCATTTAACTGATGATAATAGTGAACTATTAACATCGCCTGTGCCAATAGAGTCTATTCAAAATACTCACCAAGCCTCTTTAGAAATAAATGATAGAATAGCTAAATCTTCACCTAAAATTGTATTAGCAACACTTAACGCACGTTATTTTCACACAAGTTTTGGGCTACGTTATCTTTATGCCAATTTACAAGAACTACAGCAATATTGTGAAATAAAAGAGTTTATTATTCAAACTCGTCCCATTGATATTGTCGAACAAATTTTGGAGACAAAGCCTGATATAGTCGGTTTTGGTGTCTATATTTGGAACATAGTGGAAACAACCGATGTTGTTAATTTATTAAAAGTGATTGCACCTGAAATAAAAATTATTTTAGGTGGTCCAGAAGTTAGTTATGAAACTGAACAACAAGCAATAGTTCAGTGTGCAGATTATGTATTAACAGGGCCTGCCGATTTAAGTTTTTATCAGCTTTGTAAAGATATAATCAACAATACGCCACCAAATAAAAAAATAGTTCACTCGAAACCGGTTGAGTTAAAAGAATTAGCGCTACCGTATGAGTATTATACCGATGAAGATTTGACCCATCGTTTACTTTATGTTGAAGCGTCACGGGGCTGTCCATTTAAATGCGAGTTTTGTTTATCATCTTTAGATAAAACATCAGTACCTTTTGAAATAACGGTATTTCTTGAGCAAATGGACATTCTTTATCTACGAGGTGCGCGTAATTTTAAATTCATTGATAGAACCTTTAATTTAAATATTAATACCACAATGCATATTATGCAGTTTTTCTTAGACCGCATGACTGACGATCTTTATCTACATTTTGAAGTGGTACCTGATCACCTTCCTCGAAAGTTAAAAGAATTATTAGCACAGTTTCCTGAAGGCAGTTTACAATTTGAAATTGGCATACAAACCTTTAATACCGAAGTTCAAAAGAATATTAGCCGTAAACAAAATAATGCAAAGTCGAAAGATAATTTAATTTGGCTAAAAGATAATACTCATGCGCACATTCATGCTGATCTGATTTTTGGTTTACCAGGCGAAACCTTCGACACTTTCAAAGATAGTTTTAATCAGCTTTATCATTGTCGTCCGCACGAAATTCAAATGGGTATTTTAAAACGCTTAAAAGGTAGCCCGATTATTAGACATACAGAAGCTTTTGATTTGAGGTTTAATCCTTTACCGCCATTTAATATATTAAGTACTGATAGAGTAAGCTTTTCTACCATGCAACGTATTAACCGCTTTGCTCGATATTGGGACATGATAGGTAATTCAGGACGTTTTAAGTACTCATTACCGCATATATTGACTGATGAGCCTTTTGATGATTTTATGGCGATTACCGAATGGATTTTTAATAAAACAGGGCAAATACATAAGATTAATTTGAAAAAATTATTTGAATTGATTTCACAATCAGTCGAAGCGTTATATCCAGAAAAACATCAATTAGTCATTAAAAAAATTGAGCAAGACTATGATGCAGCTAAATTAAAAAGCCTTTTTAGTGGGCTTAACCTTTATGCCACTCCACAAGATAAATTAACACAAGTTGACCCCATAATTAAAAACAAAGCGTTAAAACGCCAGCAACAACATATGAGTTAACCACCATTGTTAGTTGCTGTAATTTAGACATTTTTAACGTTCAACTTATTATTTTGTTCTATTCTGGTAATAGCGAAATAAAGAAACTCATTTCTAAAGCAACTTCTTTTAAGCGCTTAAAGCGTCCAGAAGCACCGCCATGGCCTGCATCCATATCTGTTTTAAACAATAATATATTGTCGTCTGTTTTCAGTTCTCTCATTTTTGCCACCCATTTCATTGGTTCAAAGTACTGAACTTGAGAGTCATGTAAGCCTGTCGTTACCAGTATATTAGGGTAATGTTGTGCCTTAATGTTATCAATAGGCGAATAAGCTAAAATATTTTTGTATGCTTGCTCTTCGTTTGGATTACCCCATTCGTCATATTCATTGGTGGTTAGTGGGATCGTTTCATCAAGCATGGTAGTTAATACATCTAGAAATGGTACATGCGCGCCAATACCTAAATATAGCTCAGGGGCTTGGTTTACTATGGCTCCCATTAATAAACCGCCTGCGCTTCCACCTGAAGCAAATATTTTATCTTTAGCACCATATCCTTGAGTTACTAATGCTTTAGTAACATCAATAAAATCATTAAAAGTATTTTGCTTATGTGCCATTTTACCTGTTTCATACCATTGTCTACCTAACATTTCAGAGCCACGAATATGGGCGATAACATAGACAAAGCCTCGGTCTAACAAGCTTAAGGTTTGGCTAGAAAAATTAGGATCTATAGTGATACCATAAGCACCATAACCGTATTGAAGGAGTGGGTTAGTACCATCTTTTTTGAACATATCCGTGCGATAAACAATTGATACTGGTATTTTTACGCCATCACGAGCCGTAATAAATAAACGCTCTGATTGATAATGGTCTTTATTAAAATCACCTAAAACCTTCTGTTGTTTTAACCGTTTTCGTTCACCAGTTGCTAAGTTAAATTCATACAAAGAGCCAGGTGTGGTCAAACTAGAATAATATAACCGTGCGATTGCACTGTTTGGCTCTGGGTTATCACCCAAGCAAGCAAAGTAGCAAGGATCATCAAATGATAATGGATACTGATTACCAGCATTAGTACCATTAATTGTGTGAACGATAAATCTAATCTGACCATTTTCTCGCTCAGTGGTTACGATAAAGTTATGAAATAATTCAACACCCTCTAATAACACATTTTCTCGATGAGGAATCACTTCTTGCCAGTGATTTATATCACTAATTTTATCAACCGCAACTTTCATTAGCTTAAAGTTTTTAGCTTGGTAGTTACTGACAATATAAAAATATTCTCCCATTTTATCCGCATGATATTCATGTTGCTCTTGATAAGGCAGCAATTCGATAAACTCACCATTTGGCTCATTTGCATTAAGAAATAGATAGTGAGTAGACTCCGTGGCGTGTAAACAAATGTAAAGTTGAGAATCGTCTCTACTTTTATCTAAACTCATATAAAAGCTATGATCTTTTTCTTCATACACAAGAACATCATCAGATTGAGGTGTACCTAGCTTATGACGGAAAACCTGTGTACCCAATAAGGTCTCTAGATCTTTTTTTACATAGAAAACGGTTTGATTATCATTAGCCCAAACAATTTGTCCTTCAGTTTCGACAAGGACATCTGATAAATATGGGTTTGGAAAGTCTGTAGGCTTAGTTAAATCTTTAAAGTGGATGGTATAAATACGACGGCTGTCGGTGTCTTCAGATACCGATAATAGTTGATCATTAGGGCTGATAGACATATCACCTAAATCATAAAACTCATGACCTTTAGCTCTTTCATTTACATCTAATAGTAGATGTTTGTTATCACCTGAAAAGCTTGTTGAACGATAATGATTTGAAAATTCTTGTTCACCATGAATTTCGCTGTGATACCAATATTTTCCATCTTTTGCAGGCACAGTATTATCGTCTTTTACTACGCGAGCTTTGAGCTCTTCAAAAAGTAGCTCTTGTAATGGTTCTTGCTCTGACAGCATAGCATCAGCATAATTATTTTCACTTGCAAGGTGCGCCAAAATACTTTCATCGCTGCGTTGATCATCTCGCATCCAATAATAATTATCGATCCGTTGATGATTATGAATTTCCATTTTATGTGGAATTTTTTTAGCTATTGGCGCGGTAATGTTTTTGTTTGATTTAAGTGAAATTTTTGGCACTAAGTGCTCCTATATAATTAACCTGATCTCTGGTTGAGTAATCTTGTATTGATAATTAAAAAACTAATGGGTAAGTCTATATATATTTTACAAACTAAGCTTTAAATTTTTCTATAAGTGTTGGAGCTTTTGTTGTTTATTGGATGATAAACAACAAAAGATATCGGACTTTTAGGCATAACGGTAGTGAATGATAAAGATATATTTTAGATCAATTAATTCATGTTCTTTTTATGGTACAAATAACTATTGGTTTTATCAGGTTCACTAAAGGAGAATTTCATGAGTACATCATTTTATATGCCAGCGTTAAATGTTATGGGTAGTGGCTGCTTAGTCGAGGCGATTAATTATATAAAAGATCAAGGATTTAAGCAGGGTTTAATTGTTAGTGATAGTGTATTAAGCAAAATAGGTATAGTAAAAAAATTTACTGATTTACTCGATAAAGAACAGATATCGAGTGTTGTTTTTGATCAAGTACATCCTAACCCAACTGTCAGTAATGTTAATGCTGGATTAGCTATGCTTAAGCAAAATGATTGCGATTTTGTCGTTTCGTTAGGTGGTGGTTCACCACATGATTGTGCTAAAGGTATTGCTTTAGTTGCGAGTAATGGTGGCCAAATTGCAGATTATGAAGGCATAGATGTATCTAAAAAGCCTCAGTTACCTTTAGTTGCGATTAATACTACTGCGGGGACAGCATCAGAAATGACTCGTTTTGTTATTATCACTGACGAAAAACGTCATGTAAAAATGGCAATTGTTGATAAACATTCCACGCCAATGTTATCGGTCAATGATCCTTCTCTTATGGTTGGTATGCCAGCATCATTAACCGCTGCAACAGGTATGGATGCTTTAACACATGCTATTGAAGCATATGTTTCTACAGGCGCAACACCCATTACTGATGCTGTTGCTCTTAAAGCAATTGAGCTTATTCAAGCAAATTTACCAACAGCAGTGGCAAATGGCGAAAATATTGAAGCAAGAGAACAAATGGCTTACGCTCAGTTTATGGCAGGTATGGCATTTAATAACGCTTCATTAGGCTATGTTCATGCGATGGCTCACCAATTAGGTGGTTTTTATGATTTGCCTCATGGCGTTTGTAACGCCGTTTTATTACCACATGTACAACGCTACAATGCAAAAGTATGCCCTGAACGTTTGAAAGATATTGCGAATAGTATGGGGGTAAATGTTTTTAATATGTCTGCAGAGGAAGGCGCAAACGCTGCCATTAGTGCTATTGAAACATTAAGCCAAAAAGTAGGAATCCCAGCTGGTTTAATAGAGCTTGGTGCGAAAGACGGTGATATAAATTTATTAGCTGAAAACGCGTTAAAAGATGTGTGTAGCCTAACTAACCCCAGACAAGCAAGCCACGAAGAAATTTGTAACATTTTTCGTGCAGCCATGTAAAGCTACTAGACAGAATGAGTGACGTTTAGGTTTGTTTGATTAAAATCTAGTAAAAAATATATAAATTATAAACCAAGCATTAACTGAGTAAATATTTATATTTGCTCAGTTAAAAAATTTGATCTTGCTATGCCTGTTATGTAAGTACGATATCTTTACACTTTGGGCTTTTTTCTCTGGTAACAAAATAACAAATTAGTGAGCCGAGAGTGACTAAAAATACACCTTGCCAGAATGATTGGCTGAGGGTAATAGATAAATAAAAAGCAGAAATAATAGTAGAAAAAACCGGTGTAAAATAAGATATGGTACCGAGTAGCATCAAATTACCGCCTATAATCGCTTTATTCCACAAAGCATACCCGCTACCAATAACAATGCCAGCAATTAACAGAATGACAGTAGAGCTCATTGAGAATGTTAATGGCGGCTCGTCACTCAAGGCATATTGAATCCACAATATAATCGCAGTTGCAGTAAAAAATAAGGTGATCGCATTTTTACCATTACTCAGTTTTTGGGTGATTATGCAGTAAACAGCCCAGATAAATGCCGCTGAAAATGCCATTAAATACGTTATTGGGTTATCAGAAAAATTATTCATTAAAACAGCAACTGAAACATCATTATCGCCAGTTATACACCATGCGACACCAACAAAAGCAATTAACACACTGGGATAAACCCAGAGACTTACTTTTTTACGGCCTGAAAACACCGTTAATAATATGGTGATAGCAGGCCATAAATAATTAATAACAGCCATTTCCATTGCTTGATGTCTGGTATTCGCCATTCCCAAAGATAAGGCAAGGCAAACTTCATAAGATACAAATAATATAGCGCCAAGAATAAGGTAACGAGGTGGGAAATCCTTTAATTTTGGTAATCCCATTATTAGCATTAAAAATATAACGCTGATCGAATATATCATTGCTGCACCACCAATGGGACTAAATATTTCTGAAACGTCCCTTATAAGTGCAACGAGACAACTCCAAAGTAATATTGCCGCTATTCCACAGATCGTATATTTATTATTGCTGAAAAATGTCATTGTAAACCTAAAGCCACACTTAATTATTACTCGTTAAATTAACAGTAATTAATTATTTACACCATTAGGACAATAAAGAACTGATAAATTAGTGAAATACTTACTCTTTGTCTGAAAATTATGTAAGTATTTGTGTCTATAATTTAAGCAGTATAAACACTTTGTCAGGTTATTTTACATAAATCATAAAGAAACAAAAACATTACTTAGAACTTTATTTTGTTTAATTTAATTTTGTTGTTCTTAATTTTGTTTTTTATTCTTTTGTTGTCATTAAAAACGCTATCGTTTGTTTTATATTCGTTTAATATAAGATATAAGTGTAAAGTTTTTTTACACTTGTTTTACGTTTGTATACTTTTGTAACATTTTTATTACCTTGTTGTAATGAATTTCATAATTTTGCAACAAAGGCATTGTTATTGCTTCATTTTATTATCGCTAATTACCTTGGTATGGAAGAAAGTATATTTTTTACATACTGGTATGTAAGGTAAAGATAATAATATCTATGTTTAGCGAATAAATAATAATAATTGGAGTAATAAATGCAACTTAAACGATCCATGATAGGAAGTGTCATTACACTCATTTTAGCAACGTCCGCGAATGCTAATGAAGTGATAGTAGATAGCAGTCGATTAGTTCTTGCGGGTGAAAATTTAACGCAGGCTACAGAAAGTAAAAGCTATATTGTACAAATTAAAGGGCAAACAGGTGTTGAACAAGCTCGAAATATTGGTGAGCTACTACCTAGTAACCAGCAAGTAGCTGTTGCTGGCAACAACTACAACGCGAATACACCTGCAATGGTTGCTTATCAATTAGCATTAGAGTCAAAGCAAAAAGCTATTGCTAATGAAATAGGTGCCATTGATATCAACTATTCATTTAAGCATACCTTTAATGGTTTTAGTGCCATATTGTCACCGACACAAAAAGCAGCATTAGAATCTCATCCAGACGTTGTTGGTGTTTGGGAAGATAAAGTTCAACGTGTTTCCACTGCAAATACACCTGAATTTTTGGGGCTAACCTCAGGCAGCGGTCAACATTCACTCGGTATTAAAGGTGAAGATGTTGTTGTTGGAATTATTGATACCGGTATTTGGCCAGAAAACCCGAGTTTTTCTGATGATGGCAGCTATAGCGACCCTTCAACACTTGGTTGGTTAGGTGCTTGTGATTCAGGTTTAGATGAAACCTTTAATTGTAATAATAAACTTATTGGTGCTCGATACTTCAAAGACTCTTTTGAAGCTGTTTATGACATTCAATATGAATTAGGTGAAGTTGAGTCTCCAAGAGATGCGGCTGGTCATGGTAGTCATACTGCTGGTACTGCCGCAGGTAATGAAGGTGTTGCGAGTTCCATTAATATTAATGGCTATGAAGCTAGCACAGGTACGGTTTCTGGTATGGCTCCTAGGGCGCGTATTGCTGCTTATAAAGTATGTTGGAATGACGCGTACAAAGATCCTATTACAGGGGATGATGAAGCCGGTTGTTTTTACGGTGATACCATGGCGGCGATAGATCAAGCCGTTGCTGATGGTGTCAATGTTTTGAATTATTCAATTGGCGGTAGTTTAACTGATTTAACAGTACCACCCACAGCGGCAATGCTACGCGCAGTAGATGCAGGTGTTTTTGTTGCGGTTTCTGCAGGTAATAGTGGTCAAGATGGACCTGAAACTGTTGGCACACCAGCTCCTTGGATAACTAGTGTTGCGGCTTCAACTTATGATGGTACTGCTATAACACAAGGTATAAAAATTTCATCACGTGATCCAGAAGAGATTATCGTGGCGGCTGAAGGGGCTATCACTAAACCATTAGGCGAAACTGGTGCTATTATTGGTAATGTAGTGGTTGCAGAGCCTTTATTAGCCTGTTTTGATAGTGGTTTAGCTACAGCGCTTGATAACTCTGCCGAAATCGCAGGTAAAATTGCGTTAATTAGTCGTGGTTCTTGTGCGTTTACCGAAAAAGTTGAACGTGCTCAACTTGCTGGTGCGACCGCTGTTATTGTTTATAGCACAGATGATACGCCTATCGTTATGGGGGGTGATGGTACTTTTGAAATTCCAGGTTTTATGATTAGTAAAAGTAATGGAGAATCACTCAATGCAGCGATTACTGGCGGGGAAGTGCTTGAGGTGACAATGTCACCAGAAATATTCTCTCCAACACCAGTGATTGGTAATATAATGGGAGACTTCTCTTCTCTTGGGCCAAACACAGCAAGTTACGATATTATTAAACCTGACATTACAGCGCCAGGTGTTAAAATATTAGCGGCTTATAGTGAAAACCCTGTCAGTAGTGCTGCAGGTGATTCATTTAGGTACTTACAAGGTACTTCAATGTCTTCTCCTCATATCGCGGGAATCGCGGCATTATTTACAGAGTCAAATAGCACTTGGTCGCCAGCACAAATAAAATCAGCGATGATGACCAATGCTTATCAAGATGTTATGAAACCTGATGGTATCACACCTGCAGATCCTTTTAATTTTGGTGCTGGTCATGTTGACCCTGTTGCCTCGTTAACGCCAGGGTTACTGTATGATGCGAATACTGCTGACTACCTTGCTTTTTTATGTGGCATAGGTAATGAAACTTTTGTTGCGAGCATGGGCATTGAGTGTGATGCATTAACTGCAGCTGGATTCAGTCTTGATCCTAGTCAATTAAATTTACCTTCAATTGGGGTTGCAGAGTTACAAGCACCAGAAACGGTTACTAGAACTGTTTCAAATGCTGCAAATAGTGCATCAAGTTATACAGCAACAATTGAAGCGCCTGAAGGAATTGATGTGCAGTTACAAACATTTGATGCTAACGGTGCTGTTAACCCGAGTAACACATTGGATGTTGAAGTAGGTGGTAAGGCAAGTTATGCATTAACATTTGCAAAAACAGCATTAAGTGAGAATGATGTTTGGAAATTTGGTGCAATCACTTGGACTGATAATGCTGGTCATAGTGTCCGTAGTCCGATTGCGATAAAAGCGGTTGCAGATACTAATATTGAAGTGCCTGCTATTGTTTCTGCTCAATTGCAGCGAGGACGTTATAGTTTCCCTGTAAAAACAAACTATTCAGGGGCTATATCTATTGACTATGCTGGTTTAGTTGCGCCATTTGGTGCAAATGGTACAGTCTCTCAAGATTCAAACGGTTCTTATGATTTTAATGAACCTGGATTAGGTTTTCATGGCTTTCTTGTTCCAGAAGGTACAAAAGTGGCACGTTTTAGTTTACGTGGTGGTTTAGTTGATGCAGCTGACGCTAATTTAGATATTTACTTCTATCACTGTGTAGCATGGAGCTGTAGTGCCGTTGAAAGTGCTGTTTCAGAAGATTCAGATGAAGACATTATTTTAACAAATCCTGCTCCAGCAAATAATGGTGACAACGGCGATTTATATATTGCTTTTGTTCATGGTAAAGACTTAAAAGGCGCAGCTGAAACAAACTATACAATGTTAGGCTGGGTAGCTGATCAAGCTGAAAGCACTACACGTATAACATCAAGTCGCAGAGCGATAGAAGGACGTTATAATTATACAACCATTTCTACTTCTCGTTTAGATGCAGGAGTTATTTATATGGGTGCGATTACTTATTATAATGCTGACGGTGAAGCTGAAGGTACTACTGTACTTGAATTAGGAAACTAATCACTCGCTTTATAAATAAATATCAATACTGTTTATTTGTTTAAATAGTAAAATAAATAAAAACCTCATTGGCGTAATTCAATGAGGTTTTTTTATGTTTAAAAAAATATTTAATAATAATCTTGTATACATTTTCTTACTATACAAGTAACGAAAAATAATAAGTTTCCTATATGGTATTTACGGTTAAATATTAGCGATAAAGCTATATTTAGGTATAGTTTGATAATTTATCGTTGGGAACTTCATTACCTATACTGCACTAATGAGGAGTCTATTGATAATATGGCCGTATTTAATGTTGTGTGGGCTAGGTTTACTAATGTAGTTTAGACTAGATATTGAATTAAATGGTTAAACTGCTTTCAATACTGTCTAGTTGAGGTTGATAGCATAGCGAATAACGAAGCTGATGGCATAAAAAAAGGCTAAGAGTGTTAACTCTTAGCCTTATATTAAAAACTATCATTTGTTGTACGATGCAATAACTCTTGTATTGTTAAACCGTGTATTAATCGTATTATTTTACTTTTTTACGTGTAGTTAAGCCGATTGCAGCGGCTAAAAATAGTAGTAAACTGGTAGGCTCAGGTACAGCGGTAAGTCTCGCTTCACCAAAAGCTAAATCACCAAAGTCGTACAAGGCACCAGTTGGATCGAAAATATCAAGAAAGCCAGTAGGTACAAATGTATCAATGAAACCATTGAAAGCAATTTGATTAATTGCATTTTCAGTAACATCAAATTGTAATAATTCAATACCTGCTGCTAAATTATTTACATCAAATACGGCTTCAAAGAAACCAAACATTGGAAAAGCACCAGGGGCGGCTATGGCCTCTGCTTCAGTCCAAAAATTAAAACCAAATAATTCAAAATCAACCCAAGCGCTAACAGTGCCTAATATCAGTGAGCCATCATTGAAAACATCATCAACAATTGCTATTTCAGTATCTATAGTAATAAAGCCAATATATTGATAATCAATTTCAGTAGTAATGCCTGAATCAAGCCAAATATCTTGGGTGATTAACGTCGCATTGGCTGTGTTACTTACGGCGAATACTAATGATAATGTGAATAATGTTTTTAAAAAAAGTTTATTTAACATGTTACTTCCTAATTTATTTTATTTTTATTAATTTATATGTTGAATATCACCTTTTACATTAGTAACACCAACAATTTACATATTAATGCAACTTTTACGCCTAGTTAACAATTAAGTTATTAGTTATTAAATATCAGTAATTTACTTTTGTTTTGGATGTTTTTATTAACAAGAGCATAAAGCGCTTTATATAGTGTAAAATTTTCTGACACTTGATGTGTTTACGCATATAAAACTATAGCTAGCAGTAACATATATAGTTAAAAATTAGCAAATGTAAGCTTAGCAATAGTTTTTGATGTGCTTTGTGTTGTACTATCACGCCCATCATGTGCAATGTGTTCTGTTATACAATTCACATTTTTAAAATAAATAATCATTCGCTCTATGGAAAAGTATAAACTATGCGTGTAGCCGTTACTCAGTTTGCCACCACTTCAAGCACACAAGAAAATTTAGCAACTTGTATCCGTATAATAAATGACGCTGCGGTGTGTAAACCCATGCTAATTGTTCTTCCTGAATATAGTAATACGTTGAGTGAGTGTAGTGATCATAATCAAGCATGGAATGCAGCGCTAGAAATCAATGGTAGTTTCTTACAATGTATTGCTGATCAAGCAATAAAACATCATTGTTATATTGTTATTAATGTTACTTTACGAAGAGACCCTTCACGTGATCATCAAGATGGCGCTATTAAATCAAATATTACGGTAACGTCTTGTTTATTTTCACCATTAGGAGAGCTTATTCAACAAAAAGATAAACACTCGTTGATAGGGCATGAGCATGACTTTTATATTTGTACAAGCGAAACTGCAGATGTAGCCACAACGCCATATGGAAAATTAGGCCTATTAAATGGTAACGATGATATCACTTTTGAAAAATCGAGAAAATTAGCGTTAGGTGGCGCGCAGTTATTGTGTAATTCTGTTAACACCTTTGCGCTTGATCAAAGTTGTTTATATGATCCTGCTCGTGCTTATGAAAATAACGTGTTTATCGCGACAGCTAATAAAATCGGTGCATTAATTTATCCGGTACGTCACCAAGTAAGTCATCAAGAATCATCACAAGATTTTATTGCTCAAAGCAAAGCTAATGATTTTACAACGCAAACGGCTCAGTCGAGTAATTCGGGAGTAGGGAATAGCCAAATTATTTGTCCTAGTGGTTCAGTACTAGCACAAATAAAGCATAATAAAGAGGGCTATATTTTTGCTGATATCGATTTAATAGGTACAGGTAAAAAAGTTGGACTGCATAATAAAGTTCGTCCTGATGGCTCTAAAGTGCTTAAACAATTACGGCCTGAGTTATATCAGGCATTAAGAGAAAATATTAATCAATCTGCATTACATAAGCATGCTTTGGTAGATAAAAATATAGCAAAAACAGCTAATGTCGCTATATATGCTACCTATAAATCTAATGAAGAAGCAATTGAAGATGTTTGCCATTATATTGAAAATAATCTTAGCGATATTATTCAATTACCAGAGTTGTTTTTTATCGCTGATAAAGCAATAACAAATGATGTTGAAAAACGTAAAACAATTGCGAGTTTGAGCCTACAGCTCATAACTAAAATTAGTGCAGTGTTGAGACCTTTTCAGTATGTGTGTACCAGTTTAGTTATTGAAGGAATACATCAGGCGGTTCTAATAAATCAACAAGGTTTATTGGCAACACAACAGCAATTACACTTTTGTAATAGGTATCAGTGGACATCATTAGGCGATAAATTAACTATAATAGCGTTGCCACTAGAGCAAGGTAATATTACTGTTGCAATGTTAACAGCCGATGATGCTAACCTACCTGAAATAGTAAAAGTTGCCGCGTTGAGTGGCATTCATTTATTGTTGCTACCCTTTGATATTCAAGAGCCCAGCGAGGTCGAGTATAATATTCTGTCTCTAGCTGCTGAGAATAGGATTTGTGTTGTCGCAGGGAGTCGTGAGAAAAACTTCTCTAATGATCTTTTAGCTAATGAAGCGTCGAGTAGCCCGAGTAACATTAAGAGCCAGAACAAAATAAAATGTCAAAAATCGACAGGGTTAATTGTTAATTTAACAACAGACTATGCTTTTTTACCTCAATGGAAGCCAAGAAAATTTACTGGTTATATAAACCAACCTATTGTTAAATACCAATATGGTAAAATTACCAAAGCAGTTGTTCACCCTATAGCGGCTTGTAATAAATAAGAAAAATAAAAAATAAGTGAACACACAGGAGAATAGCTTTGTTCGAAATTTAGTTGCGATAAAGCTAAATCTTACGGTAGTTCAGTAATTTGAATAACTTCTATTGTCTCTACATTTAGCATCCGCCATTGAATATTTAGGTTATATAAATGCATGCCATAAACCTTTTCATCAAGCTTATTTTGTTTGTAAGCAGGGCGAGGATCTTGCGCTAATACTTGTTCGATAAGTAAGGATAACTCAGGTAATCGCTGTGTTAATCTGGTTAAAATTTGCCGTGAATTTTCTGAAAAGGTAATGTTTAGCTTACTATTAGGTTGATGTTGAGCAAAGCCAGCACATGCATTGGGTAAGGCGTCTGAATAGCTAATATAAGGCTTTATGTCTACAATAGGTGTTTGATCTAATAAATCCATCCCCGATATATGTAAAATAATATTTTGTTCTACGGTTTCAATGCTATCGAGTTTAACCACGGACATCCCAATAGGGTTGGGTCTAAAGGTTGAACGTGTTGCAAGTACTCCTAGCTTTTTATTACCACCAAGGCGAGGTGGTTTCACCAATGGCTTCCAGCCTTGCGCTTGTGTGCCATGAAAGACAAATAATAGCCAAATATGGCTAAACTGCTCTAGTCCTCTAACACTATCAAGTGTATTGACATCATTAAGTAATGCGATAGTGCCTTTGGCCGCATCCACTAACCCAGGTTGACGAGGTATCGCAAACTTCTCTTTATAAGGAGAATTAACAATACCAATGGGCTTTATGTTAATGCTAGGAGCACTCGTTAAGTTTGTTTCAATCATGTCACTTGGTTACTTCAATGGCATAAGCTTTTGCATAACAGATAACAATGGCATGGCATTGTTGCGCATCAGCACTGTCATTTAGTTGGGCTAACCGTTCGTGGGCTAATAAGGCACATTGTGAAAAAACGATACCATTAGCTCCTTGATCAAATGCCAACCTTCTTGCTTCAGTTCGTGCATTAATCTCATCAGGCTCTGCGTGATGAGGCTTAATTTGGCAATCTTGACCCTCAACAATCCCCACTAATTGATAACGAGCGTTAATGTCTTTTTCGCTTTGATAAATTTTAACGTGACTGGCAGAGAAATAATCACTAAAGTTATCTTTATCGAGATTGGTTGAGACAAAGCTACTACTACAACTGGCTAATAAAAGCAGTAAAGGGCTAACACATAGCTTTAATGTTCTGTTCATATTTAATTTTGTGTTCAATTTCATCTTGGTTAGGCTCTATTGTTATGTACTATTTAAATTCTTCTTTTCCGGCAATCCAATATTGAAATAATTGATCAATATTGTTGTTTTGCTTTTTCATGTGTATCCAGTTACGCATAAATAATTCAAAAGCGGTATCTTTGTTATTAATAGCAAAAGCCATTGATAAGGGAGCTTGCGCTGGTTTTGGCGTTACTACTGTATATTCTGGGTGTAATAAAGTCCAAGCTGAAGCCGTTGGAGCCCCAATAAGCATGGCGTCAATATGTTCGTATTCTTTTTTAAAATATAACCTTGGTGTAGATATTTCCCAAATTGTGCCGTGTTCAAAATGACGATTCACTAAGTTTTCGCTGTAGTATAATTCAGGGATACCAATAATTAGTTGTTCATTATTAATAATTTTTTCCCAAGTGGTAAATTCACTCCGCCTGCCATCGTGAACGATAAAAGCAAGAGATTGAGTACTATATGGCACAGTTAATGTGAATTTCTTCATATTGTTAGGAATTAAAGGAATGCCGGTTGTCATATCCAAATAACCTGAAGAGAGTAGTTTTTGTGCTTCATTATGGAAAATTCGCACAAATTCAATATCTACCTCTAAATCATCTGCGAGTAGGTTAAGCACTTCAATGTCAAAACCGACAAGTTTTCCCTCATTATTATGAAAAGCATAAGGTAAGTCATCTCTAAAATAACCAACACGGATAAAGCCTCGCTTACTTATACGTGTTAACACATCAACATTGGGTTGAGAGTTAGCCTTGATATTAGTTGGTGCCTCTAACACCTTACTTTGGGAGTTATACATAATAAAGTCACGTTCAATAAACTTTGTATACCCTTGGTATTGATAACTAATGCTGTCAAAAGTAAACCTTAATGCGATAAAGGCAATAACAGATAATACCGGAAGAAGGATTAAGTATTTGTTAAACTTAGACCATTTAAATGTAAGTTGTTTTAACATACTTGTCGCAATTAATATTGCTAAGCTTGACGAGAATACCACAGAAAGCAAAGCGCTAAGGCGACCGACAATTAAGTTTTCAGCGACTAAAAATAATTCATACATTGAGCTAGGTACATTGAATATTTCTAATAAATTTGGCATAGCCACTGAGCTTGAACTAAATAATTGGGGTAAACCAGCAGTAAGTAAATAAAGGTAATGGCTTGCACTGACTTCTGAGCCAGAAAACCAGGCAGCGAATAAAACGAATAATAAAGCTAAAAGTTTACCGCCTATTGGTAAGCTAAAGCCAATAGGCACAATGATGCTAGGCGCAATAATAGCATCAGTGCGTAAATGGGCATTATCTACCGGCATTTTTTCAATTAACTGTTTTGTTTTTTCGACAATTAATGGAATAACAATAAAAAAGCTTCCGGTTGCAAAGGCAGTGATCATTGCTTCACGTGAGGCCTTTAGTATTTCCCTATAACCCAAAGGTGTAATAGTGGCAATAATTGCAGGTATTATCAAAAAGGCTAAAAGCAGCACTAAAACACTGGCGGAAACTATATAAACAAGTAACCCATCTATTTGTGAACTATCAATTGTTGCTGCAGCACGTAATGCAATACAAAAAATGGCTAATGGCGCTAATTTAATCACCATAGAGCTAACATTAATAATGGCTTTGTTTAAACCTATTAAAGCTAATAAGGTTTGCTTTTTAGCTTTTACCTTCATTAAGCCGATGCCAACCAGAATACTAAACATAACAACGCTTGGAATTAAACCGTTAGCAAAAGAATAAAAAGGATTAGTGGGAATAAAGAGCTTAATAATATCGAGATCTTGTACTGTTTTTATTGTACTTAAGCTATAAAAATCAGCACTTTCCCAGTCTGGAAAGGCAATGGGCGTAATTAAAATAAAAAGCAATACGGTTGCGGTTAATGAGATAAGAATAACTAAACTTTTTTTAATCGTACCGCTTATTCTATGCTCTGAGAGGCTACCTATACCAATAATTAATGATAACGCAATATAAGGAAGCGCTGTCATTTGTAATAGCATAACAAAGGCGTCTGCTATTTCATTTACCCCCGAATAAACGGTTGATGTGGTTGCACCAACAACTAAACCGATAAACATAGCGATTAAAATTAGCAAGGAAGCCGGTGTGTTGCTTAGCAAACTTGTTAGTTTTTTTACCATAATAATACTCATGTTTTTATAGGTTTAATTAGTTTAGCTTGACAAAAAAAAGGTATCGCGTTATGCCATACCTTTTTTACGAGCGCTTCATATAAAATGAAGTTGGTAGTGATAACAGTAAGTTATTTTATTTAACTCGCATACCTGGTTGTGCGCCATCATCAGGGTTTAATATCCACAAGTCTTCGCCGCCTGGGCCTGCAGCTAACACCATACCTTCAGACATGCCAAAGCGCATCTTGCGAGGCGCTAAATTGGCTACCATAACCGTCTGCTTGCCAATTAAATCTTCAGGTTGATAAGCCGATTTTATACCAGCGAATACTTGACGAGTTTCTGTGCCATCATTATCAAGTGCTAATGTTAATTTAAGTAGTTTATTGGCTTTTTCAACATGCTCAGCATTAATTATTTTAACAATTCTTAAATCAATTTTAGCAAAATCATCGAACTGAATCTCTTCACTAATAGGATCTGCAGCTAATGGATTAGCAAGTGCAGCAGAATTATCGACAATTTTTTCTTGTTTCTTTTTCTTATTATTTGTTTTTTCTTTTTTAGCGTCCGTGCTTATAGCCGCTAAATTTTCTTTCGAAGCTTCTGTGACTGCATTAACTTTATCCATATCTACACGTTGTAACAGTGCTTTAAACTTATTGATTTTATGATCAGTTAATAGTTTTTTATGACCATCCCAAATTAATTCATCATTTAAAAATGCAGCAGTGCTATCGGCAAGTACTGGTAAGACAGGTTTTAAATAAATCATTAAGGTACGGAACATGTTGATACCTAAAGAGCAAATATCTTGTACTTCTTGCTGTTTAGTTTCGTCTTTCACAAGCTGCCAAGGTTCTTTTACCGCAATGTACTCATTAACTTTATCAGCAAGTGCCATAATTTCACGCATACCACGACCAAAATCACGGCTTTCATAATGTGCGGCAATGCTATCACCAGCATTCATAACTTCGTCAGCAAGTGCTTGGTTATCAATATTTGTTGATAACATCCCATCAAAACGTTTGGTTATAAAACTAGCACAACGTGAAGCGATATTAACGACTTTACCCACTAAATCAGAATTAACACGTTGAGCAAAGTCTTCTAGATTTAAATCTAAATCATCGATGCGATTCGTTAATTTCGCTGCGTAGTAGTAACGTAAATATTCAGGATTTAAATGATCTAAATAAGTACGACCTTTAATAAAGGTGCCTTTAGATTTAGACATTTTCTCGCCATTTACTGTCACAAAACCATGGGCGAATACGCTTGTTGGCTTACGATAGCCAGCACCTTCGAGTACTGATGGCCAAAATAAACTGTGGAAATAGATTATATCTTTACCAATAAAGTGGTATAGCTCAGCGTCAGAATTTTCGGCCCAAAAACTGTCGAAATCAATGTTTGAATTCTTATTACATAGATTTTTAAAACTTCCCATGTAGCCGATTGGTGCATCTAACCAAACATAGAAAAATTTACCAGGAGCATTTGGAATTTCAAAACCAAAGTAGGGAGCATCACGGCTAATATCCCATTGCTTTAAACCTTGCTCAAACCATTCTGAAAGCTTGTTAGCCATCTCTTCTTGTAATGCGCCACTGCGAATCCATTCTTTTAACATACCTTCAAAGGCTGGTAAATCGAAGAAGTAGTGCTCCGAATCTTTTAGTACCGGTGTGGCACCAGAAACAACTGAGCGCGGGTTAATGACTTCAGTTGGTGAATAAGTTGCGCCACATTTGTCACAGCTGTCGCCATTTTCATCTTCTGATTTACACTTAGGGCAGGTGCCTTTTACAAAACGATCAGGTAAAAACATACCCTTTTCAGGATCATAAAGCTGCGAAATAGTACGTGTCTTAATATGACCTTTAGCATGTAATTTATTATAAATATCACTCGATAAAGCTTGGTTTTCTTCACAATGCGTTGTGTGATAATTATCAAAACTAATGTGGAAATCAGCAAAATCAGCCATATGTTCATCACGAACTGCATTAATCATTTCTTCAGGTGTTATGCCTAATTCTTGTGCTTTAAGCATAATTGGTGTGCCGTGAGCATCATCAGCACAAACAAAATAAGTTTCATGTCCGCGCATTCGTTGGAATCGTACCCAAATATCTGTTTGAATATGCTCAAGTAAATGTCCCAAATGAATTGATCCATTGGCGTAAGGTAATGCGCAAGTAACTAATATTTTGCGTTTTTTTGGTAATGTTTGCGAAGAAGTAGCTATAGACATGAATAAATAGTGTTTTTTGATGGTAATAATGGCTGCAATAGTACAGAATTTAACGTTTATACTCAAATAATTAATGTGACAATATGTTCGGTAAATTCTTCAATAATAAAAGTGAAAATAAAAAATCATCCACTAGACCGCGACTTCAAAACGATTCTAAAAGTGCTTTACCTACCATTGATTTAACAACGGCAGAAAAAATTCAAGTGATAGAAGAAGCATTAACAAGCTATCAATCACTAAACTTTCCTCAAGGTGTGCTTGCTGTTTGTCGTGATTTTAAAATACATACAGAAAAATCGAACAGAATACTGGTTGAGTTAACTCTGCCTTTTCCTTGCCAAGGAGAATTAGATACACTTGCCACTACCTTATCAACTTCTTTTGCTCAGCAAGTTGATTTTGAAATAACACTTAATGTCAATACGGTACGTTCTTCTGCTCTTAATGGCGGTAAGATTAAAAACATTATTGCTATTGCTTCAGGTAAAGGTGGGGTAGGTAAGTCAACTACCGCAGTAAATCTTGCTTACGCACTAATTGCTGAAGGGGCTAAGGTTGGCATTTTAGATGCAGATATCTATGGTCCCTCTATTCCAACATTATTAGGGCTGAAAAATGCTAAACCTGGATCTAAAGATGGCAAATTTATGATTCCGTTAGAGGCTCATGGTTTACATGCTATGTCGATAGGATTTCTTGTTGATGAAGGAGATGCTACGGTTTGGCGAGGTCCAATGGCGAGTGGTGCGTTTAATCAATTACTAAATGAAACGGCGTGGCCTGAATTGGATTACTTACTCATTGATATGCCACCGGGTACAGGGGATATTCAATTAACTTTGGCGCAAAAAGTACCCGTAGCCGCTGCCGTTATTGTTACAACGCCACAAGACATTGCCTTGATTGATGCTGAAAAAGGAATTGCTATGTTTGATAAGGTGCAAGTGCCTGTTTTAGGTATTATTGAAAATATGAGTTATCACTTATGTGAAAACTGTGGGCATAAAAGCCATGTTTTTGGAGAAGCTGGGGGCGAGAAAATGGCAAAATCAAAACAAACACAATTACTTGGTCAATTACCGCTTGATATTAATATTCGCCAAGATGCTGATTTTGGTGAATCAGACATCATCGAAAATAGCACTGGTGATATAGCATCTTTGTACCGTAGAATAGCACGTAATATTACGGGGCAACTTTTTCTACAATTTGATAATGCTAGCCCACTAACGACAACTGTTATATATACAGACTAATCGAACGTTAATATACATAACGTAATGCACATCAATAATATAAATTAATAATACAAGAACAATCATTATGAGATTAAGCGATAAAGATATAGAACAATACTTAGCAGATGAAGAAATAATTATTTTACCAAAGCCCGATAGTTCAATGATTTCAGGGGTAAGTGTTGATATTCGCTTAGGTAATGAATTTCGTGTTTTTCAAGCCCATGCAGCACCGTATATTGATTTAAGTGGTCCAAAGGTTGAAATGCAAGCCGCCATGAACTCAGTGATGAGTGAGGAAATTAATATTGCCGATGGTGATGCTTTTTTTCTACACCCAGGAGAGCTGGCATTAGCCGTTACTTATGAGTCGGTTACTTTACCTGATAATATAGTGGGTTGGTTAGATGGACGCTCTTCACTGGCTAGACTTGGTTTAATGGTGCACGTTACCGCCCATAGAATTGATCCTGGTTGGTCAGGACAAATTGTTTTAGAATTTTACAATTCAGGAAAGCTACCATTGGCGCTTCGCCCAAAAATGAAAATAGCTGCACTTAACTTTGAAACTATGTCATCAAGTGCATTGCGCCCATACAATAAAAGAACTGATGCGAAGTACAGAGATCAAAAGGGAGCGGTTGCAAGTAGAATTAGTGAAGACAAACAATCTAGCAACAAAGAAGAATAGGGTGGAGGTCTCAACCGACTCTTTTTTTGTAATCAACACTCGCTAAACAATCTTCCAGTGCGCTAATGAGTTTCTTTTTATCATGATGATGAGGAACTTTATTATGCGCTAAATCACGACAAATAATATTCACTTTTTCTGACGTAACATGTGGGTCTTGGCAAATAACACTGTCAATAGGTAAACAGCCAATATTATCTTGGATCCAAGTTAAGCGCTCATCTATCGTTAACTTAGCTGCGGGGCTATTTTCTAGTACTACGTTATCAATAAATACACAGTGACCTTTCCTATTATTGATAGCGTTACTAATATCCCTTATTAATAATGGCGGTACGATACTTGTTAAAAAACTACCTGGGCCTAAAATAATAAGATCAGCATTGTTGATAGCATCAATACAAGGCTTTATAGACTTCACTAAAGGCGCTAGCATTAAGTTTTTGGGCATAATCGGCATTTCATCAACAGAAAGCTCTCCAACGCGGCAACGTCCTTCTGGATAAAACGCCATTAAGTCGGTTGGTGTCTCAGACATAGGTAATACTTGTGTACGTACTCTTAACATTCGTCTAACAAGTTTAATTGAGTCTAAAGGTCGAGATTGTACTTGTCCCAAACCATATAAAATAAGATTACCTAAATTATGACCACCCAACTCATCAGCACCATCAAAACGAAAATTAAAAAGTTGACTACCGATAGAATCATTATCAACCAGTTCAGTTAAACAATTTCTTAAGTCACCCCAAGCAATAGAACTACTGCGTTTTCTTAATTTACCTGTTGAACCGCCATTATCGGTTGTTGTTACTATACCTGTTAGTTTATCGCCCATAAATGAAAGTGTAGATAAAACTCTTCCTAAACCATGGCCACCACCAATAGCAACAATATTTAATTGATTTAACTGCATTCTATAATTTAAAACTCTATTGGGGGATTAATTGATATGTTTTGTGTGTGAACAATACCTGTAATCGCTAAAAAAAGAAAGTAGAAGGATATGTTGATAATATTTAGTTAATAAATGAGTCATCAAGTTTAACAACTTCTTTGAACGCAAATTACACAGTCAAACAACTAGTTAGGCAAAAAACAATCAACTTGTTCTTTATCTAGTCACTCAAACACTATTTTGCAATATTTTCGATGTTTTTTAAAAAAAAGTGTTGACACTTTCGAGGTCGCTGCTTAGAATGCGCCTCGTTTTCAGGAAGACTTCAATTAACGAAATTGATGGCGAAAGAGAATGTACTTTCTTAGTATTTATAGTGAGGAAGTAAATGCACTTAATAGCTATTAGGCCAGGTATTAAATGTAACTGTTTGAATTATTTCTTTTATTAGAATTGTTTAAGCAAGCGGGGCTATAGCTCAGCTGGGAGAGCGCTTCGCTGGCAGCGAAGAGGTCTGCGGTTCGATCCCGCATAGCTCCACCAATATTTAGGTTTTTTGTTGATGTTTTATATTCAACAAAAAATAGATAGTTTTAACTTGTTTTCAAGTTTTAGTGTCCCTATCGTCTAGAGGCCTAGGACACCGCCCTTTCACGGCGGTAACAGGGGTTCGAATCCCCTTAGGGATGCCACTATTCTTTAATAGTCTATTTATATAAATAGAGTGTTAGAATATTAAGTTTGCTTATACTTATAAAATAATAAGCACTGTTCAGAATTGGTGATTTACCAGTTTTAGTGTCCCTATCGTCTAGAGGCCTAGGACACCGCCCTTTCACGGCGGTAACAGGGGTTCGAATCCCCTTAGGGATGCCACTTTCTCTTTTAATAAGGAAGTGCATATAAAAAGTGAATCAGTTTTCTTATACTGAATTTTTCGAAAAGAGCAATCTTTAAAGGAAAAATAAATAAGAGTTTAGAGTTTTAATTTTTACATCATTTGATGGTGTTGAAAATTAAATCACCAGAGTGATCTGGTAGATAGTTTTATTAATAATTAAATATAATTGTTAATTCAGTGTCCCTATCGTCTAGAGGCCTAGGACACCGCCCTTTCACGGCGGTAACAGGGGTTCGAATCCCCTTAGGGATGCCACTTTATTTACTTTTAAATAAAGTGTACAAAAAGTGAAGAAAGTATAGAAAGCCCACGCAATAGTTAAGTATTGCGTGGGCTTTTTTGCGTTTAAAAATTTTAAACAAAACAAAATTGTCGACAATTGTTAATTTGTTTACTTGTAATTTATTCCTAATCAGCTATTATGCTTATTCAACCTTCAATTTGTCGACAATCTTAAAATATAACTAAGACTTAATTTATATGCATTTAATAAACCCTACAAAGACTACCGCAATAACAACAGCAGATAAAGTATTTGAACAGATGCAATACGCTATTGTTGAAGGTGAGATTCCAGCTGGTAGTAAAATAAGTGAACCTGAATTAGCCAAACGATACCAAATAAGCCGTTCGACCTTACGTGAAGCGTTAAATCGTTTAGAAAAGTGCCATTTAATCGAACGTAAAGCGAATGTAGGCTCTAGAGTAGTTAGCTGTACTATTGAAGGGTTACTAGAACTTTATATTACCAGAGAAGCGCTTGAAGGAATGGCTTGTCGCCAAGCTGCATCAAATATGTCTGATCAAGAAATTGACGAGATGAAAGAAATGCTTAAAGCGCATAGTCAAACGCAAGAGTTGAAAGATGGTGTTGCTTATTATCAAGAAGAGGGTGACCTCGACTTTCATTATAAAGTGATTTTAGGCAGTCATAATAAACAATTAATTGATCTAATTTGTGGACAATTATATCACTTAGTTCGAATGTATCGATGTCAATTTGGTATGAATAGCCCGAGAGCTAGCCGTGCATTTAATGAACATTATCAAATTATTCAAGCGATTAGCGATAGAGATGGTGAGTTAGCTGAAATGTTAATGCGCCGTCACATTGCTGCATCAAGAAAAAATATTGAAAATAAAATAATGCAACAAGCGTTGTTAGAAGTTAACGAAAATAAGTAGAGGAAATATTATGACTAAGCATTCACTCGATAAACCAAAGTCTGCTGGCGCTAAATTTCGCCAAGCATTAATGAATAATAAACCACTTCAAGTTGTTGGTACTATCAATGCGTATTGCGCAATGATGGCTGAGCAATTAGGCCATCAAGCTATTTACTTATCAGGAGGTGGTGTCGCTAATGCTTCCTATGGTTTACCTGATTTAGGAATGACTTCTTTAAATGATGTCGTTGCTGATGTAGCACGTATTACTAGTGCATCTTCTTTACCGTTATTAGTTGATATAGATACGGGGTGGGGGGGAGCATTTAATATTGCCAAAACTATACGTGATATGGAAAAAGCTGGTGCTGCCGCAGTGCATATAGAAGATCAAGTTGCGCAAAAACGTTGTGGCCATCGCCCAAATAAAGAAATTGTTTCCACTGAAGAAATGGTTGATCGTATTCGCGCAGCAGTCGATGCGCGTGTTGATCCTGATTTTTTTATTATGGCGCGTACTGATGCGTTTGCACAAGAAGGCATTGAAGCGGCACTTGAACGTGCAAAGGCTTATGTGGCAGCAGGGGCGGATGGTATTTTTGCTGAAGCAGTGAAAACAGAAGAACATTATCGTGCTTTTACTGAAGCGCTAAATGTACCCGTACTCGCCAACATTACCGAGTTTGGTGAAACGGAGTTATGGAACAAAGAACAGTTAGGTGAATGGGGTTGTGGCATGGTGCTTTACCCATTATCAGCATTTCGTGCCATGAACAAAGCCGCTGAATCAGTTTATAAAACCTTATTAGCTGATGGTGATCAAAAAGCTGAAATAGATAACATGCAAACACGTATGGATTTATATGATTACCTTGGTTATCACGACTATGAGCAAAAGTTAGATGCACTTTTCTCCGAAGGTAAAAACAAATAATAATAATAAATAAAAGCAATGACTATCAAATAATCAGCTACTAAGTCTGATTGACGCATAAACAATTGAGGATGAGATGATGACTGAAAAAAAATTAAGTGGTGCAGGTCTTAGAGGACAAAGCGCAGGCGAAACTAAACTTTGTACTGTAGGTAAATCAGGTAGTGGATTAACATATTGTGGTTATGATGTGGCTGATCTCGCTGAAAATTCAACGTTTGAAGAAGTAGCTTATTTACTTTTTAATGGTGAGTTACCAAACCAAACACAATTAGATACTTATAAGTCAGAATTAAAGGCATTGCGGGATTTACCTGTTGCAGTGAAAGAAGTATTAAAACTGATTCCTAAAGAAACTCACCCTATGGATGTTATGCGTACAGGGTGTTCTATTTTAGGTAACATTGAACCTGAAAATGACTTTTCTGAACAAAAAACGGCCGCAAATCGCTTATTAGCGGCTTTCCCTGCAATCATGTGCTATTGGTATAAGTTCTCACATGACGGTATTGAAATTGACTGTATGACTGATGAAGAGTCATTAGGGGGGCATTTCTTACGTTTATTAAACCAAGAGGAGCCATCCGAGCAGCATAAACGTGTAATGGACGTTTCATTAATATTATATGCCGAGCATGAGTTTAATGCGTCAACATTTACCGCACGTGTTTGTGCGTCAACTTTATCAGATATGTTTTCATGTGTTACTGGTGCAATTGGTACGTTGCGTGGTCCACTGCACGGTGGTGCAAACGAAGCGGCAATGGACATGATTGAAAAATTTAAGTCACCAGCTGATGCCAAAGAACAAATGGCGGGTATGCTAGAACGTAAAGAAAAGATTATGGGTTTTGGGCATGCAATTTACCGTACCTCAGATCCTCGTAATACAGTGATCAAAGCATGGTCTGAAAAATTAGCGGCTGAAAACGGAGATACATCGTTATACGATATTTCTGTCGCTTGTGAAGAATTCATGTGGGACACCAAAAAGCTGTTTTGTAATGCTGATTTTTTCCACGCATCAACTTATAACTATATGGGGATTCCAACAAAACTCTTTACACCAATTTTTGTCTGTTCACGTTTAACTGGTTGGGCTGCGCATGTTATGGAGCAGCGCTCGAACAACCGTATAATTCGTCCTAGCGCTGATTATACTGGCTCTGAACCACGTGCTGTTGTGCCAATTGCACAACGATAATTAAATGTGTTCTGTTCTTTAGTTCAATTAATAAATATACGTAAGTCAATTATGCATTTTGTTATCTATTGAGCCTAAGAGAATAGTAGAGAGTTATAAAATAAATAATGAAAAGGTATTACCTCTTGAAGTTGATGCCTTTATTTAAACATTGTGTGGACTACGTTATGAATTATGATTACCGCAAACCGTTACCTGGTGAGAATATAGATTTTTTCGATACTCGTGAAGCTGTCGACAATATTAAACCAGGCGCTTATGCTAAATTACCTTACACCTCGCGTGTATTAGCTGAACAACTAGTACGTCGGTGTGATCCTGAAGCATTAACCGATTCATTAAAACAAATTATTGAAGGTAAACAAGATCTAGATTTTCCTTGGTATCCTGCTCGAGTAGTGTGTCATGATATTCTAGGACAAACAGCTTTGGTTGACTTAGCAGGTCTTCGTGATGCTATTGCTGAGCAAGGTGGTGATCCTGCCAAGGTAAACCCAGTTGTACCAACACAGTTAATTGTTGATCACTCGCTTGCCGTAGAATCACCCGGTTTTGATCCAGAAGCCTTTAACAAAAACCGGTTAATTGAAGATCGTCGTAATGAACAACGTTTTCATTTCATTGAGTGGACTAAGACAGCGTTTAAAAACGTTGATGTTATTCCTGCCGGTAACGGTATTATGCACCAAATTAACTTAGAGAAAATGTCACCAGTGATTCAATCACGTGACGGCGTTGCTTTCCCTGATACTTGTGTTGGTACTGATTCACATACGCCACATATTGATGCCTTAGGTGTTATTGCTATAGGTGTTGGTGGTTTAGAAGCTGAAACTGTTATGCTTGGTCGTCCATCGATGATGCGCCTACCCGATATTATTGGGGTTAAGTTAACAGGTAAACGTCATCCGGGTATTACTGCGACTGATATGGTGTTGGCAATTACCGAATTTTTACGTAATCAGAAAGTTGTTTCTAGCTACTTAGAGTTTTTTGGTGAGGGAACTAAATTATTAACTATTGGTGACCGTGCAACAATATCAAATATGACACCAGAATATGGTGCATCAGCTGGTATGTTCTATATTGATGAACAAACCATTGATTACTTAAAAATGACTGGTCGAGAACCAGCGCAAGTCGCATTAGTTGAAAATTACGCTAAACATACTGGTTTATGGGCTGATGATTTAGTTGAGGCCGAATATCCACGTGTTATCGAATTTGATTTATCTACAGTCACACGCAACTTAGCTGGACCTTCTAATCCACATCGTCGTTTAGCTACGGCTGATTTAGTGTCGAAAGATATAGCTAAAAACTTAGATGCTTGTAAAGCACAAGAAGCTAATGGTGAAATGCCCGATGGGGCAGTAATTATTGCGGCTATTACTTCATGCACAAATACCTCTAATCCACGCAACGTTGTTGCTGCAGGTTTGATCGCTAAACGTGCCAATGAACTAGGTTTAATACGTAAGCCTTGGGTTAAATCGTCATTTGCACCAGGTTCAAAAGTTGCCAAGCTTTATTTAGAAGAAGCAGGACTACTTGCTGAAATGGAAAAATTAGGTTTTGGTATTGTTGGTTACGCTTGTACTACCTGTAATGGTATGTCAGGGGCCTTAGATCCTCAAATACAACAAGAAATTATTGACCGTGATTTATATGCAACAGCTGTATTATCAGGTAATCGCAACTTTGATGGCCGTATTCATCCATACGCTAAACAAGCCTTTTTAGCATCACCGCCATTAGTAGTTGCTTATGCCATTGCGGGTACAATTCGTTTTGATATTGAAAGAGATGTATTAGGTCAAGATCAAAATGGTAATGATATTACTTTGAAAGATATCTGGCCATCAGATGAAGAAATTGATTCAATTGTGGCTTCTTGTGTTAAACCTGAGCAATTTAAGAAAATTTACACGCCTATGTTTGATTTGGGTGCGTTTGAACCTGCCGAAAGTCCATTATATGCGTGGGATGAAACCAGTACTTATATTCGTCGCCCTCCTTATTGGGAAGGAGCATTAGCAGGTAAGCGTACGATGAAAGGTATGGTACCACTAGCTGTGCTTGGCGATAACATCACAACGGATCATTTATCACCATCAAATGCTATCCAGTTAAACAGTGCCGCAGGTGCGTATTTACATAAAATGGGCTTACCTGAAGCAGACTTTAACTCATACGCAACGCATCGAGGCGATCATTTAACGGCTCAACGTGCAACTTTTGCTAATCCAAAACTTTACAATGAAATGTGTAAAGATGATAAGGGTCAAGTAAAACAAGGCTCTTTAGCCCGTATTGAGCCTGAAGGTACTGAATCACGTATGTGGGAAGCGATAGAAACCTATATGGAGCGCAAGCAGCCATTAATTATTATTGCAGGAGCTGACTATGGTCAAGGCTCTTCACGTGATTGGGCTGCGAAAGGTGTGCGTTTAGCGGGTGTTGAAGTTATTGTTTCTGAAGGTTTTGAGCGTATTCATCGTACTAACTTAGTTGGTATGGGGGTATTACCTTTAGAATTTACTCAGGGTGAAACACGTCATACTTATGGTATTGATGGTACTGAAACCTATGATGTTGAGGGCTCAACAGCGCCTGGCGCAACTATGACAGTTGTGATGAGGCGTCGTAGTGGTGAAGTTGTTAATATACCAGTTAAATGTCGTTTAGATACAGCGGAAGAAGTATCGGTTTATGCCGCAGGTGGGGTATTACAGAAATTTGCCAATGACTTTTTGGAGTCAAATGTTTAAATGATATTTTAGTCTTTATATTGGTTGGAAGTGTTTATGGATGTTTATTAATTTAACACTGTCGCTTTTGGCTAAAACCAAATTGAAGACTAAGGTTTTACTTTAAATAGATTCAATATGTTGAGTTTTATGAAAATGGCACATTGTTCTTCACCGATCATGTGCCATTTTTTAATAAATAAGCTAAATAGCAAAGGAAAAAAATAATGTCTTCAGTTCCTCAAGTGAAAATTCCTGCTACGTATATTCGTGGTGGCACGTCCAAAGGTGTCTTTTTTAATTTAACTGATTTACCAGAGCGCTGCCAAGTTGCAGGTCAAGCGCGTGATAATATGTTGTTACGTGTTATTGGAAGCCCTGATCCATATGGCAAACAAACTGATGGTATGGGGGGAGCAACATCATCAACTAGTAAAACAGTGATTTTGGCAAAAAGTGATCAAGTTGATCATGATGTTGATTACTTGTTTGGACAAGTTGCGATTGATAAAGCATTTGTCGATTGGTCTGGTAATTGTGGCAATTTAACGGCGGCAGTTGGTTCCTTTGCGATTATGTCAGGGTTGGTTAGTCCTGAACGTGTGCCAAAAAATGGCGTTTGTACAGTACGTATTTGGCAAAAAAACATTTCAAAAACCATTATTGCTAAAGTGCCTATCACTAATGGTGAAGTACAAGAAACAGGTGATTTTGAGCTTGATGGTGTTACTTTTCCTGCAGCTGAAGTGCCTGTTGAATTCCTAGCGCCTGTTGACCCTTCTGAAGCAATGTTTCCTACGGGCAATGTCATTGATCAGCTAGACGTTCCAGATGTCGGTACATTTACCGCATCTTTGATTACAGCTGGTATTCCGACCATTTTTTTAAATGCGGATGAAATTGGTTATACCGGTACTGAATTACAAGAGGCGATAAACAATGATGAAGTAGCACTAGCGCGTTTTGAAGCTATTCGTGCGTATGGCGCAATTAAAATGGGATTAATTAACGATATTGCAGAAGCAAAAGATCGACAACATACCCCAAAGATTGCCTTTGTTGCAAAGGCACAAGATTATACAACTTCAAGTGCTAAACAAGTGAGTGCAACAGAAATAGATTTACACGTTCGTGCTTTATCGATGGGGAAACTGCATCACGCAATGATGGGTACTGCTGCTGTTGCTATTGGTACTGCAGGTGCTATTCCTGGTACGGTCGTTAATTTAGCTGCGGGTGGTGGTAAACGTGAATCGGTTGTTTTTGGTCATCCTTCAGGGACTTTAAAGGTTGGCGCTGAAGCAATAGAGATTGACGGGCAATGGCAGGTAACAAAAGCAATTATGAGTCGAAGTGCAAGAGTACTTATGGAAGGTTGGGTACGTATTCCTGGCGATAGCTTTTAATTATAACCCTAGTACTTTAGCCTAGTTACGTAAAATATTGCTTTGCATTCACGCCTAGTCCGTTTATAACAGAACTTATATTAATGATTTAAGGACTTTTATTATGGCTAGGCTTCTTAACACTATCAGTTGTGTTTTATTCACATCAATGGTTTCAATGACTTTATCTGCAGCAACACTCACTGTAGCAGATAATCTTATTGTTACTGAAATTGATAATAAAGCCGTGGAACATGGCTTACTCAGTAAAAAGTCTACTTTTGAACTTAACTCCGGGAATTATGCGCTGATAATGCATTATAAAGATGTATTTGAAGATTTGGATTTTGCTGAAAATAGAGTGGTTAAATCAAAAGATTTTGTTGTTAAGCTTGCTGTTAAAGAAGAAAGTAATCTCAATCTTGATACCGTTGCTATCAAAAACCTAGCGCAAGCTGAATCATTTTCTCAATCGCCAGAATTGATATTAAAAGATGAAAAAAATAAACGAATTAATATTACATTAGAAACACTAGAAAATTACAAAATGGCTCAGCAGGTTAATTTAGCCGTTAATACCTATGTTGCAAAACAAACTATGCAGAAAAAGACAGTCTCATCATTAGAAAAAAATGTTGCTGTTACTCAATCGAGTACTTCTTTAAACGATAAAGTAACTGTCGTACAGGACTCGGGTAACACTTTGATACAAGTTGATGCATTGACTATGTTAAAATATTGGTGGCAAAATGCTTCAAATGAAGAACGAAATCATTTTACGCAATACATGACAAGCAAGAAATGATTTTTCTATCAAAATTAACTTTGGCTAAATTGTATAAATTAATATTTAGCAATCATAGGGACAAAAAATGTTAAAATTGTTAACTAAACCTTGGACTAGCGCCTTTGTCATGGGTGTTACTTTTGTGTGTATGTCACCTCAACAAGTGCTAGCAAATACACAAAACTCAGGGATTGAAGTAAGAGGGCAAGGAAGTGTATTGGCCGTACCTGACGTGTTTTCATTATCAGTATCGATAATTGAAAAAGGGCACTTCACTGATAAAATTAGATCCATTGTTGATCATAAAAGTAATCAAGTGGTCGATGTTGCAACAAATTTAGGTATTAAACCAGAGAATATAAATTCAGCCAGAGTTTCTTTACGTGTAATTAAAGACGAGACCGAAGTGAATCTACGGGGCGTTGAAGTTATACAAACGTTACCGAATCATCAAAAAAGTAAATTAACCATTGATACTAACTCGTCTAATAATGTGACGACTGTGCAACCTCAGTATTTTGAGTTAAGCAGAAACATTACCATTAACTTCTCAGATATTAAAGATTACGACCAGTTTCTAAATTCGATCATAAAAATTGGAGTACATCGAATATCACCTTTGAGTATGTCAATTGGGAATAGTGATAAATATTATCAACAGGCTTTATCAATAGCGATTGACCAAGCAAAAGCAAAAGCTATGCAAATTGCTAAACAAACAGAACAATCGTTAGGGAAGTTGATTTATGTTCAAGAGACAAGTAGTAATCATTATAGACCTGTCTATAGTGCTTCAATGAAAATGAGTGATTCTTTTGAACAACATAGTTCACAAGTAGGAAATCAAGCGATTAATGCGAGCGTTTTGGTGAAATACTCCATAGATTAGTTAATAATTTAGCTAAATTAAAGTTTCCGTTAGATAAAAGCTTTAATTTATGTGGCTTTCAAGGTATGTTATGCCTTTTAAGCCCTCTTTAAATCTTTGGATAATATCATTGGTTAATAAAATTGAATTTTATCAGGAGTTATTAGCGCAAACAGAAGCGTTAATTTTTGATGAAATAGACCCTATCGCCAACATGGCAAATATATCTGCTCTTCTTTTTGATGCGTTAGATCAAGTTAATTGGCTTGGATTTTACCGTGTTATTGACGAACAGCTTGTTTTAGGCCCTTTTCAAGGTAAAGTCGCTTGTATTCGAATTCCTATTGGAACCGGTGTTTGTGGTACTGCTGCCCAAACAAAAATGACGCAACGTGTTAATGATGTTCATCAATTTGATGGTCACATTGCTTGCGATGCAACAACGAATGCTGAAATTGTTATTCCAGTTCAGGTTAACGGTGATATAATAGCGGTTTTGGACGTTGACAGTACCAGCTTTGCTCGTTTTGACGAAGAAGACCAAAAAGGTTTAGAAGCAATAGTAAAGGTATTTGAACAAACTTTATTAGCCAGTGATGAAAAAGTAACACGATGAAAGAATTTGTAGTTATACATGACTATCTAGTTACAGCAGAAATTGTTGGTGACTGGGACGGCCAAGAAGAACTTGTTGTCGAAAAGATTAATGAAATTTACCATACATTCTATGACTTAGCAGAAGAAGATATAGAGACTGAAGTATTAGAGCAGCTATTAGCTTTAATATGGGATAACTGGATTGGGCAAGATGAATTACCTGATGTAGAATCCGATGATATTTATGATTGGTGTCGTAATATCTTAGAGAATCGAGACCAGCACCTACAAACACAAGATTATTAATTTAAACTATTTAACTGAAACTGTATAAAAGTTGTATTTATGGAAACTGAAATTAAACGTATAAGCACTAAAGATATCATTACTTATTTAACAGAAAAATTTCCAGAATGTTTTTCTGTTAAGGGCCCAGTAAAACCTTTAAAAGTAGGGATATTCCAAGATTTAGCTGAAAAGCTAAGTGATGATGAAACGGTTAGTAAAACTCGTTTACGTCAAGCATTAAGACATTACACAAGTAGTTGGCGTTATCTTAAAGCGATAAAAACCGGTGCTTTCCGTGTTGATATTGATGGAAAAGATGTTGCTGAAATTGATGAAGAGCAAGCAAATTATGCAAGCAAAACATTAAAAGAAAGCCAAGAGAAATTTGGTAAAACACCTGCATCTAATAAAAAAGCTCAAGGTGACAAAAGAGCTCCTAAAGCTAATACCTCTAAAAGTAATGATAAATCTTCTGATGAAACAAAACGTGATTCAGCTAAATTTAAGTCAGTTAAATCGACTAAACGTAAAGATGTAAAAAAAGAGTTACCGCCATTGAAAAAAGTGGATTCAGCCACAATAAAAGTAGGTAACAAAGTAAAAGTTCAATTAGGTAATTCACCTATGAATGCAACTATTACTGAAATTGCAGGGAAAGACATTAGTGTTCAACTTGACTCAGGCATGACCATTAAAACACAAATGCAAAATATATATTCGTAATCAAATTTTGGTTATTTAGTTTGAATATTAGTCATAGTTTGGTTAATTATAGTTTGGAGTAATGTGCATGCAAAAATTTTGTCGTATAGCACTTGCCGTATCTTTATCGGTAAGTTTTTCAATTAGTAGCTATAGTGCTTTTGCATTTGATGATACAGCTAAAGAGTTAACACTGCCGGTACTTGCGCCTGAATCTCAGCATGTAACCGCAACGAAGCGTATTACGGCAAGGTTTACGCGAGGCCATTATAAGAAAGTAAAAATTGATGAAACCCTCTCTCAAGATGTTTTCGATCGCTATATTAAACAACTAGATTATTCTAGAAATGTTTTTTTAGCCTCTGATATTGAGAAACTTCAAAAACAGAGCTTAGATTTTGATGATGTCTTTGCTCGAGGGCAATTAAGTGCGGCTTATGATATTTATAATTTAAATATGCAGCGCCGTTTAGAGCGTTACCAATATGCGCTAAACTTAATTAATCCTGAAGTAACTACTGTTAAGTCAGGCGATGAGGAAGTTCAAAAGTCACCTTTTGATTTTAGTAAAGATGATGTTTACGCTTATGATCGTGAAGACGCTGCTTGGCCTAAGTCTATTGCTGAATTAGATGAGCTGTGGCGAATCAAAGTTAAGTCTGATGTATTAAACCTGTTACTTACAGGTAAAGAGTGGCCAGATACGCAAAAAGTACTCACTAAACGTTATAAATATGCAATAAAACGCATTAAACAGAGTGAAAGTGAGGATGTTTTTCAACTCCTAATGAATAGCTTTGCTCGTGTTGTAGAGCCACATACTTCATATTTATCTCCTCGTAATGCTGAACGTTTTCAAATGGAAATGAATTTATCACTTGAAGGTATTGGTGCAGTTTTACGTGCAGAAGAAGATTATACTGTTATTCAAAGTGTCGTTAGTGGTGGCCCAGCCGATTCATCTAAAGCCTTAAAACCCAAAGATCGTATTGTTGGCGTAGCACAAGCCGATAAAGATTTTGAAGATGTTATCGGTTGGCGTTTAGATGATGTCGTTGAAAAAATTAAAGGTCCTAAAGGGACTACTGTTAGGCTACAAGTATTATCTGGTGAGTCTGATGATATATCAGAAGTAAAAGAAGTCACTATTGTTAGAGATAAAATCAAATTAGAAAACAAAGCTGCTAAATCTGAAATTTATTTTAAAGGTAGTGGCATCGAAAAAGCGAAAGTTGAAAGTGATGACATTGACAATGCTGAAGCTGACAAAGTTAAAGGCAAAGTTATTCCTCAAATTGAACATGATAAACAAGGTGAAAAGTTAGGGATAATTACTATTCCAAGCTTCTATAACAATTTATCTAGCGACGTAAAAAAAGAATTAGAGAAGTTAAAAGAGCAAGAAGTACAAGGTATTATTATTGATTTACGTGGTAATGGTGGTGGCTCTTTACCTGAAGCAACATTATTAACAGGATTATTCATTGATAAAGGGCCTGTTGTTCAAATAAGAAATGGTGCTAACCGTGTTGATGTTCATCGTGATAAAGATGGAATTAGCTATTATGATGGACCACTTACTGTAATGGTTGATAGATATAGCGCATCAGCTTCTGAAATTTTTGCTGCTGCTATACAAGATTATGGCCGTGGCGTGATTGTCGGCGAACATACTTTTGGCAAAGGTACTGTACAACAGCATCGTGGTTTAGGCCGTGTATATGACTTATATGAAAATCCATTAGGCAGTATTCAATACACTATCGCAAAATTTTATCGAATTAATGGTGGTAGCACACAGCACAGAGGCGTTTTACCTGATATTGCTTTTCCTACGGCAGTAAACCCTGAAGAGTGGGGCGAAAGTAAAGAAGAAAATGCACTACCATGGGATCAAATTGATAGAGCACAATATTCTAAATTACATGATGTGACGAAAGAGGTCACTTATTTAACCTCTTTATACAAAGAGAGAATTAAGAACAATAGTGAGTTCAACTATTTACTTGAAGATATCGAAACGTATAAAGCAGAAAAAGATGATAAAACAATTTCGTTGAATTTAGAAAAACGTAAAAATAAACGTGAAGAACGTAAGAACAACCGACTTATTAGAAATAATGAACGACTAGTTAAAATGGGTAAAGAGCCTGTTAAAGACTTGGATGATTTACCTGATGAATTGGATGAGCTAGATCCCTTTCTTGATGAAACAGCACGTATTACCTTTGACTTTGTCAATTTAGGTAAAGTAGCTAAAAACTAGAAAAGATCGAATTAAGAAAGCCGCCCTAAGGGCGGCTTTCTTGCCTTAGAAACAAGGTATTTATATTTATTTAAAGTGAATAAATAATCAAAATATAGCGCATAAATAATAAATAATAAAAACGAACATAAAAAGGTTATTTCATAATATGTCAAATCAAGTACCAACAGAAAATCAATCACCAATACAGAAGAAAGAACCCAGTATGCTGGACTCTGTTATTCCTTTAATCGCCTTGGTGATTATGCTTACTGCTTCAGTTTCATATTTTGCGGATAACTCTTCCTTTGGTCCTAATCAAATAGCGCTATTATTAGCGATGGGAATTGCGATTCTTATTGGGCTAAAAAATGGTCATCAATGGGAAGATATTGAGGCAGCGATCGTTAAAGGAATCTCAATCTCGTTAGGGGCAATTTTAATTTTATTAACTGTTGGAGCACTCATCGGGACTTGGTTGCTTTCAGGTACAGTACCCACAATGATTTATTATGGTTTACAAATTATTGATCCAAGCTGGTTCTACGCTGCTTGTTGCCTTGTTTGTGGCATTGTTGCTATGAGTATAGGTAGCTCTTGGACAACGGCAGCTACAGTCGGTGTTGCTTTTATTGGTATATCAAATGGCTTTGAAATGTCTACTGCGGTTACTGCCGGTGCTGTTATCTCAGGTGCTTATTTTGGAGATAAATTATCACCACTGTCAGAAACAACTAACTTAGCCCCTGCTGTAGCCGGTAGTGAGTTATTTGATCATATACGTTATATGTTGTGGACGACCATTCCTTCTATTGTCATTGCTCTTGTTTTGTTTTTAATTATTGGATTTAATCATTCAGCTGGAAATATCGAGAGTACGGATACAATTCAAAAATTAACTGCAACCTTAGATGAAACATACAACATATCAGTCTTCAACTTGATCCCGTTGTTTATTTTATTAGCATTAGCATTCAAAAAAATGCCTGCATTTCCTGCGGTTGCAATTGGGGCTATTATTGGTGCTATTTGGTCTGGAATTTTTCAACAAGAATTAATTTTATCGATGGCTGAAAAAGGCATCTCTAATTCTACTGCTTATATTACTATCATTTGGACTGCTTTTTTTGATGGAATAGTGGTAAACACGGGTAATACAGAAATTGATAAATTACTAAGTCGTGGTGGTATGTCGAGTATGCTCAATACTATTTGGTTAGTGATGTGTGCTTTAAGTTTTGGGGCGGTATTAGAGCGTCTTGGTATGCTTGCTAAATTTGTTAAAACAATTCTAAAAACAGCTAAGTCAGTTGGTAGTTTAATTACCAGTACAATGGCAACGTGTATTGGCACTAACTTAATTACAGCCGATCAATATATGGCGATTGTGATGCCGGGTAGAATGTTTAAAGAAGAATATCATCGTCGTGGACTTCACCCAACTGTACTCAGTAGAACACTGGAAGACTCTGGTACTATTACGTCACCATTAATACCATGGAATACCTGTGGCGCATTTATGTTTGGCGCACTTGCACTTACTTCTTATGACTACATATTTTATTGTTTTTTTAACTTAATAAACCCTGTTATCGCTGTTATTTATGCTTACACCGGATTTAAAATTAAAACACTCGAGGAAGATGTATAACTACTTTTTAACTTACCTTTTATTAAGGTAGCTTTATTTTTATCAGATATTTGGATCATTTATGTCTCAAACTGCTGCACACTTTTTAGCGGACTACCGCCCATCACCTTTCACATTACAAACGGTGAATTTAACCGTTGAACTTGACGATACAAGTACTCGTGTTATCAATGAAATGACAGTATTTCGTCAAGGTGAGCATCAAGAACCATTGGTTTTAAATGGTGAGCAACTAACCCTAATATCTATTTATATTAACGATGAGCAATTATCTACAGAACATTACCAGCTATCTGAAAATAGTTTATCTTTAAGCACATTAGAAAATGATTTTAAATTAACGATTGTTACTCGTATTAACCCTGTTGAAAATACTTCTCTAGAGGGGTTATTTAAGTCAGGTGATGCCTTCTGTACTCAGTGTGAGGCTGAAGGTTTTCGTCGTATTAGCTATTATTTAGATAGACCCGATGTAATGGCTGTTTTTACGACAAAAGTTATTGCTGATAAGTCGCTATACCCTTATTTATTATCTAATGGTAATAAAATTGAACAAGGTGATTTAGACCATAACAAACACTTTGTTACGTGGCATGATCCCTTCCCAAAACCTTGCTACTTGTTTGCACTCGTGGCAGGAGACTTTGATTTATTAACGGATAGCTTTACGACTTGCTCTGATCGTGAAGTAGCGTTAGAAATATTCGTTGATAAAGGGAATTTACATAAAGCTGAACATGCGATGGCCTCGTTAAAAAAATCCATGGAATGGGACGAACAAACCTTTGGATTAGAATATGATCTTGATATTTACATGATTGTTGCCGTTGATTTCTTCAATATGGGGGCGATGGAAAATAAAGGTTTAAATGTTTTTAATAGTAAATATGTCTTAGCTGATAAAGATTGTGCAACAGACAGCGATTATTTTAATATTGAAGCGGTAATAGCACATGAGTACTTTCATAACTGGACAGGTAACAGAGTCACTTGTCGTGATTGGTTCCAACTGAGTCTAAAAGAAGGATTAACCGTTTTTCGTGATCAACAATTTAGCGCAGATATGCATTCAAGTGCAGTAACACGCATTCAAAATGTACGAGTATTACGGTCACAACAGTTTTCTGAAGACGCTGGTCCAATGGCACATCCTATTCGTCCGGAACAAGTTTTAGAAATGAATAATTTCTACACCTTAACTGTATATGAAAAAGGTGCAGAGGTAATTCGTATGTTGCATACATTACTAGGCAAAGATAAGTTTAGATTGGGTATGGATCTTTATTTTAAACGCTTTGATGGTATGGCAGTTACCTGTGATGATTTCATTAATGCTATGAGCGATGCTGCTAATAAAGATTTATCACAATTTAAGCTTTGGTATAGTCAGTCAGGTACACCATCAATTAGAGTAAGTGAGCATTTCGATGAAGCGGGGGTTTATAGCTTAACATTAGCTCAGCAATCGCCTATTACCACTAAGCAAGTTGCCCCTCAAGCGTTACATATTCCTATTAAACTTGAACTTATTGTTAATGGTGAAACAGCCGTTCAAGAACATATGGTTGAATTAACTGAAGATGATCAAACATGGCATTTTAAAGGTTTTGAAACAAAGCCAACTATTGCGTTACTAGCTGATTTTAGTGCGCCAGTAAAAGTTAACTTTGCTCAGGATGATGATGATTTATTTACTATTATTTCAAAAGCAAAGAATAGTTTTTGTCGATGGGATGCAGGACAAAAGTTATTGATGTCGTACATAAAATCTTTAACTTTACTGCCTGAATTTGTTATTCCAACCCAGCTTTTAACATGTTTAACCGAGCTATTAAACTCAAACGATGATGCCGCTTTTATTGCTGAGCAGCTTATGCTACCTAGTTTTGATGAAGCAGCAGATATTATTGAGCAAGTAAACCCTATTAACTTAGTTAATGCTTTACAAAAACTTTCTTTATTCATTGCAAAGGGAATAGAACAACCTTTATTACAAAAACTACGAGATTGTCAGACATTGTTACAAAATAGCAATTTATCTGAAGCAGAAGTAACAGCAAATAAAGCATTAAAAAATATCTGTTTACATTACTTAGCATCTTTAGAGCAGCACGCAACGCTTGTTGAGCAACAATTCAATGAATCAGACAATATGACTGATTCACTTGCCGCATTAACTTGTAGTGCCAAATACAATCTAGATGGCTTTACCGCACAAATGCAAGCTTTTGAAGACAAGTGGCAAGATACATCCTTAGTTATGGATAAATGGTTTTCATTATCTGCCAGTCTTGTGAGTGAAGATATTTTTACTCAGTTGGGTAACTTAACTGAACACAAGTTATTTACACTGAAAAACCCTAACAGAGCCAGATCACTAATAGGCGCTTTTGCTATGAATAATCCTCGCTATTTTCATTGTGTGTCAGGCAAAGGCTATGAATTTTTAGCAGAAAATATTGCTGCTCTTAATGCTATTAACCCACAAGTAGCATCAAGACTCATAACACCGCTAATTCAATTTAATAGTTTTGCCCAACCACATAAAGAATTAATGAAGGCGCAATTATTGAAATTACAAACTCTGCCACATTTGTCTAATGATTTGAAAGAAAAATTAGATGCATCACTAACAATGTAAATCCAACCTAGGCTGATGTGGTATTTATGCATGCATCAGTCTATATTTTTAAAGAATGAAATTAGCATGAAGTATTATTTTTCATTAAATATATCTAGGGAAGAATTTTTTCCTTATTACCGTGGTGAAATTTTATCAATAGTAGTAACTAGTAATTTAGGAACTAAGGTCCAATTTCCAGCAATGCATTTACGGAATCATTTAACAAGTAGTGGAATTTCCGGTCACTTTTGTTTGGAAACTGAAAATAATAAATTTTTATCTTTAAGAAAGTTATCATAAAAAAATATTTTTTAAATCCAATAGAGTAATAGCTTTAAACAGAGGTCTGACCATTAAATGACTTGTTTAAGGGAATATTTCTTTAGAAACAACCGTTATTTCATTAACTTAGTTGTAATATATTTTACAGATGTTTTTTGTTTTCAAACAAATGTTTTAAACGTCTGATAGTTTATGTGATATAACTATCTGCAAATCATTATATTACAGCTATTTAACTATTGTTTTTGCACTTGCTACCTAATGAAAATGATGCAATTATTGGCTAACTATCAAATTGTGTATTAACCTTCACATTTGTGGTTAATAAATAAAAAAACAAATAACGATTTTAAGTTTTGGTAAATATCTACTTTTTACGTTTAACTAAAAAGATAAGATTTTAAATTATTTGATTCGCTTCAGGGGAGAAACAGAATATGAAATATAACCCTCGCAGGTTTTCTAAAAAACCAATAGCAGTTGGTATTGCTGCAGCACTTTCAATGACACTTTTAGGCACAAGTCTTAATAATGCCCAAGCTGCAAGATGGGAATTTGGAGACGTAGAAGTTAATTTTGATTCTACTTTCAGTGCTGGTAGTAGTTGGCGAACTGAAAACCGAAATTGGAATGATAATGTTGCTATAGCAAACAATCCTAATAATGGTCTTGATTTTAGTCAATATAATGCGGTGTTTAATGCCAACCCAACAAAAGAAACTATCTGGCAAGGTCAGGGTGGCTATTCTGCAAATGGTGATAACGGTAATTTAAATTACGACGCTGGTGAATCATTTTCACAAATACTTAAAGGTACACACGAATTAGATATTCATTATGACGGTATGGGTGTTTTCCTACGTGGTATGTATTATTACGACTTTGCCATGATGGATAGTGATCGAGATTGGACCAATCAAATTAGTGGTCAAGTTAATGACCCGTGTAATGATAGCGAAGCTAAAGAACAAGTTTGTGCTGATGTGCGTATACTTGATGCTTATGTTTACGGTAATTTTGATATTGCCGATATGCCGTTCTCTGTTCGTGTCGGGCAGCAAGTGATTAGTTGGGGGGAAAGTACCCTCATTGGTCATGGTATTAGTGAAATAAACCCAGTAGATATTTCACGTTTAAGAGCGCCTGGAGCAGAGTTAAAAGAAGCGTTTATTCCATTCGGTGCTGTTTGGGGCTCTTTGGGTATTACAGAAAACTTTAATATTGAAGCTTTTTATCAATACTCATGGGAAAAAACTATTTTACCCCCACCAGGCAGTTATTTCTCAACGAACGACTTTGCTGGTGATGGGGGCGATAATAATAATGTACAACTAGGCTTCTCAGGTAATCCAGATATTGATGTTAATACATTAATGGCTGGTTTAAATCAACTGGGTGATTTATTAAGAGCTGGTTCATTAGACAGCACTTCAGCTGCACAAGCTTATTTAGCTTATCCAAGTAAGGTTACATTGCGTTCTCCAGGTGAAACTGCTGAATGGCGACCTGAAAATGGAGGTCAATATGGTTTGCGTTTTTCTTGGTATTTACCTGAATTAAATGAAACAGAATTAAGCTTGTACTATGTAAACTATCATAGCCGTCGCCCATTATTCTCAGGTCAAACAGCGGACTTTGGTGCTGCCTCTATTGGTGCTGATCTTGCGCAAATAGCCACAAGTCAAATTACCACAGAAAATCTTTATGATCTGAGTACTTTTTCACAAGTAAAACTTGCTTATCCTGAAGATATTAAAATGTATGCAATGAGTTTTAATACAACATTAGGAAATACTGCGGTTGCCGGTGAAATTAGTTATCGTGAAGATGAGCCATTGCAAATTGATGATGTTGAATTACTTTTTGCTGCAATGCCACAACAGTTGTTTAATGCTGGCTTAAGAGATGATTTGAACAATATATCTCAACTTAAGGATGACACTACAGGTTTGCCTTATGCTTCAGGTGTTACAGCCAATGGTTTTATTTTAGCGGATACCGTTCAAGCACAAATGACCATCACCCACTTATTTGGTCCAATGTTAGGCGCAAGCCAATTTGTTGGGTTAGTTGAAATTGGCGGGATCAATATCAGTGACATGCCTGATGAAGATGTACTACGTTTAAATGGTCCGGGTACGTCAAGAAATGGTGGTGTAGCTGCAGCACCAGGATTAGAATTAGGTTTACAAAATGGTATAGAGACTAACCCATTCCCAACGGCTTTTGCTTGGGGTTATAAAATGGTTGGTAAGCTTGATTACGCTAACGTGTTTTCTGGGGTTAATGTAAGTCCTCGTATCGTTTTTTCACATGATGTGAAAGGTATAACGCCTGACCCATTATTTTTATTTATTGAAGATCGAAAATCTGTAGCGCTTGGTTTTACTTTTGATTACCAAAGCACCTGGAAAGCAGATATAAACTATAACAGCTTCTTCGATGGTGTTGGCACGACTAACCAAATGGAAGATCGTGACTACATATCACTTAGCATAAGTTATTCAATTTAGGAGAAGTCACAATTATGAACAATCAGAACTTTAAGACTCATACCTTAAATAAACGTACTTTAAAGAAAAGTGCAATTATACTCGCCTTAACCGTTGCATTTACTTCCGGTAGTGCGCTAGCCAAAATTTCAGCAGAAGATGCAGAGAAATTAGGAAATGAGTTAACGCCAATGGGCGCAGTTAAAGCGGCAAATAAAGATGGCTCAATTCCTGAGTGGACGGGTGGTATTACTAAAGCCCCTGAAGGATATAAAGTTGGTGATCACCACTTAGATCCATACCCAAATGATAAAATTAAATTTACGATTACTGCAAGTAATGTAGCTGAGTACAAAGATTTGTTAACTCCGGGGCAAGTGAAGTTATTTGAAACTTATCCTGAAACGTACAAAATGAACATTTATCAAACAAGACGAAGTGCTTCATTTCCTGATCATGTATATAAGGCAGTAAAAGTTAACTCAACCAGAGCTGAACTTGTAGAAGGCGGCAATGGTATTAAGAATACAGCGGTAGGTATTCCATTTCCGATCCCTGAGAATGGCTTAGAAGCTATTTGGAATCATATTGTTCGTTATCGAGGTGAAGGGTTAACACGTCAAGGTGGACAAGCAGCGCCTACGGCTTCTGGTGATTACACTTTTATTGGTTTTGATGACCAATTACTATTACCTTACAACGTAAAAGGTAGCACGCCGGCTGATCTTGAAAGTACAAATATTTTATTTAAATTTAAGCAGAAGGTTACAGAGCCAGCACGTTTAGCCGGGACAGCATTATTGGTTCATGAAACCATGGATCAAATAAAAACACCTCGTCAAGCATGGACATACAATACGGGACAACGCCGAGTAAGACGTGCACCGAATGTTGCATATGACGCACCAGGTAGTGCATCAGATGGTTTAAGACTTACTGATGACTTTGATATGTACAATGGCGCACCTAATCGCTATAACTGGACACTAAAAGGTAAGCAAGAACTGCTTATTCCTTATAATGATTACCGGTTACATAGCGACAAAGTTAAATATAATGACATTATAAAACCCGGTCATATTAATCCTGATTTAGTACGATATGAAAAACATCGTGTTTGGGTTGTTGAAGCTAATTTGAAAGAAAATACTCGTCATACCTATAAAAAACGTGTGTTTTATATAGATGAAGATAGTTGGCAAGTAGCAATTTCTGATATTTATGATAACCGAGATGAGTTATATCGTGTAGCTGTTGCTCATGGTCTTAATTACTATGAAGTACCAACACAATGGTCTACGCTAGAAGTTTATCATGATTTTCAATCTAGACGATATATTGCTATGGGCTTAGATAATGAGGCAAAAATGTATGATTTTTCTGCAGAGTTAGAGCATAAAGATTTTACCCCTGCGGCATTAAGAAGAGAAGGTAGAAGATAGCGCTGCTTTTTACTTAAAAACGGCTGGCAGGTGCCAGCCGTTTTTGTTCTAACGTTTACTTTTGTCATTTTTAATATTTTTAGTAATTTTTTCTACCGTTTCATACTTAATGTCGAGAATTTCAACGATGCCTTTTATTTCCCCGTTATTAACCATGTTTTTGCTCTTATACTCAGTAACTTATACAAGCTTTGCTGATGAGTTACCGGTAAAACAGAATAAACCAATTATCAATATTCCTGCCGCTGAAGCCCGTTTAGCGAGTAAATCACTATTACTCGATATAACGAAGGTAAATCCTAATAAATTAGTAGTTGTTGGTGAGCATGGACATATTTTACTTTCATCAGATGCTGTTAACTGGCAACAAGCTAAAGTGCCATTACAAACAACACTAACCAGTGTGTTTTTTGTGAATAACGAACTTGGTTGGGCTGTTGGTCATGATGCTACTATTTTAAATACCGTTGATGGTGGAGCTACGTGGCAAATTCAGCAATACATGCCTGAACTAGAAAAACCTTTATTTGATATTATTTTTAAAACGCCAACTGAAGGTATCGCTATTGGTGCTTATGGCCTTGTTTTTAGAACAAATGATGGTGGAGTAAGTTGGCATAATGAGTTTCATACTGAATTCCTTTTACCCGAAGATGCAGAATATTTAGCTGAAATTAAAAATGAAGATGAAGAAGCTTATTTAGATGAAGCCTCTTCTATTTTACCGCACTTTAATCGCTTGGTTCTTGATAAACAAACTCTCTATATGGTTGGAGAAATTGGATTAATGGCTAAAAGTGATAACTTTGGTGTTACTTGGGAACCGTTTGATGATATTTATCAAGGTTCATTTTTTGATATTTCTAAAACAAAACAAGGTGATTTTTTAGTTGCAGGTTTACGCGGTCATGTTTTTCAAAGTAAAGATAATGGAATAACATGGCAAGCTATTCAAACACATACTACAGCACTTATTAATGATATTGTTTTAAGTGCAGATGATCGCATTTTCCTTTTAGCAAATAATGGCACTTTATTAGAAAGTAAAGATCAAGGTCAAAGTTATCAGTTAAGAGCACAAAAAGATGGAAAATCGTTAATCGCAGGAGTGTGGTTTAACGGGAAATTAATTGCTGTTTCAGATGTCGGCGTAAAGTTAATATCTTTATAAACTTAAACCATAATAATAGTTAAAAATATTGGATTGCAAAATATTATGAAAACTTCTCTCGCAAACCGTTTAGAAATTGGTCTATTTCGTCATAAAATTTTAGTATTAATGATGTTTGTCCTCGTTAGTGGCTTTTTGTTATTTCAAGCTACGCAAATTCAGTTAGGTGCCTCATTTACTAAAAATATTCCGCTTAACCATAGTTATATGAAAACCTATTTAAAACATAGGGAGAATTTTGGTGGTGCTAATAACATCTTAATATCTGTTTGTAATAGTGACGGCGATATTTTTAACCCAGAATTTTTTGAAGCGTTGAAAGGCGTTCATGACAAGTTGTTTTTTATTCCAGGTGTTGACCGTATTCAAGTTAAATCATTATATTCACCTAGTACTCGCTTTGTTGAAGTAGTAGAAGATGGTTTTGCTGGTGGTCCAGTTATACCGGCAGACTTTCAACCAGATGAACGTGGTTTAGCGATAGTTAAAGGTAACATTGAAAAAGCAGGCATAGTAGGTAGCATTGTTGCCGATGATTACAGTTGTGCAATGGTCAAAGCGTCTCTACTTGACTTCAACCCTGACACAGGTGAAAAGCTAGATATATTAAAAATAGCTGCGCAACTTGAAGAAGACGTTCGTCAATCATTTGAAAAAGATAATATTACTGTTCATATTATTGGTTTTGCTAAAGTTGTTGGTGATGTGGCAGACGGTGCGAAAGGAGTGGTAATTTTCTTTCTTATCGCCATCGCGATTACTGCGATAATGGTCTACTTTTTCTGCCATTCAATTAGCTTAACTATTCTCCCTATTTTATGTTCCTTAGTGGCTGTTATTTGGCAATTAGGCATGTTGTCTACTTTAGGTTTTGGTTTAGATCCAATGTCTATTTTGGTGCCATTTCTAGTTTTTGCCATTGGTGTTAGTCATGGCGTTCAAATGATTAACTCTGTTGTGAGACAAGTGAGCTTAGGTCTATCAAGTCAAGCAGCTGCTCAAGCTAGCTTTAGGGCTTTATTAATCCCTGGTGGTATCGCATTGTTATCTGACACCATTGGCTTTATGACATTACTTTCTATTGATATTGGTGTTATTAGAGAACTGGCCATCACTGCTTCATTAGGTGTAGCGATGATTATTCTTACCAATTTAATATTATTACCTTTGTTGGTCTCATACTTGAAAATCACACCAAAAGATAGAGCTAACCATGCTGGAAATATTGGTGAAGAAAGCTCAATTTGGCGCTTTATGGCTACTTTCGCAACAAGGAAAACAGCGTTTGTAATCTTAGTTTTTACTGTAGTGCTTTATGCTGCTGGCTTATTAAATTCACAAAATTTAAAAATAGGTGAATTACACGCTGGTGCACCTGCTCTACATGAGTCGTCACGCTATAATCAAGATACTTTTTTAATTACCGAACGCTATGCTATCAGTGTTGATTATATGTCAGTTATCATTGAAACAACGCCTGATGCTTGTACGTATTATGAAACGATGAATACTATTGATAGGTTTCAATGGCGTATGGAAAATGTCCCTGGAGTCCAGTCTGCTGTTAGTTTGGCCTCAATTTCTAAGGTTGTTAATGCGGGTTATAATGAAGGTAATCCTAATTGGCGTGTGATCCCACGTAACCAACAAACATTAGTACAGTCTATTGCTCGTGTCCCTTCATCAAGTGGTTTGTTAAATAATGACTGTAGTGTTATGCCTGTTATCTTATTTTTACAAGATCATAAGGCAGACACAATAGAACGTGTTGTGAATGAAGTTAAGTTGGCAGCAAAAGAGCTAGGTAATGATCAATTACAGTTTAAACTAGCATCAGGTCCTATTGGAGTTATGGCTGCTACCAATGAAGCAGTAGCTGAAGCACAGTTACCTATGATGATTTATGTCTATGGTGCGGTCATTATATTATGCTTATTAAGTTTTAGAAGTATTAGAGCAACAGTTGTTGTTGTGTTACCGCTTTATATTGTATCAACCTTAGCGCAATGGTTAATGACGGTATTAGATATTGGCTTAACTGTATCAACATTACCTGTAATTGCTTTAGGTGTTGGTATTGGTGTTGATTATGGTATTTATATCTTATCAACCATGAGTAATGAGTTGAAGAATGGCGCAAATGTTCATGATGCATACCTATCAGCACTGAAGGAGCGAGGAAGTGCAGTATTAATTACCGGCATTACATTGGCTATTGGTGTTTCTACATGGTTCTTCTCAGATTTAAAATTCCAAGTTGATATGGGCATACTTTTAACCTTTATGTTTTTAGTTAATATGCTAGCAGCGGTTATTGTCTTACCTGCTTTAGCTGCGTTTTTATGGCCAAACAAGAAAAAATAATAAAGTGAAGAAATAAAAATAAAACCTTTAATTCAACTGAGTTAAAGGTTTTTTTGTTTAAACAGTTTCAAAATAGTGTTATTTAGTAAGTTGGTCACTATAATTTCATAACTGATCGTGGATATTTTTGAGAAAATAATAAAATAATATGGCTATTATCATTTTAGTCAGTAATAAAATGTATCAATCTTTGGCAATAAGTGGTTTTAGCTATAATTTGACAATTAAATTTACAATATTTAAGCAGTATTTTTTTATTAAATAATTGAATATTTAAACAGGAAACAGCCAGTTTCAGTGGTTTTTATTTATTATACTTGCATAAAGAAACACAGCTAAAGAAAACGTTTGATTTAAAAAGAAAATATTTAGAATTAAAATCAAAATAATCCTCGCATTACCGCAAATTAATCCATAAAATCTGTACTATACTCAAATAAGATTTCCTTATATTTTTAAGGAATACTTATTTTTGATAAAAAGTATCTACTTATAATGCAAGTAGCAATATAAGAAAAACAAATAAATTATTACAAGCTTTCTTTTTAACTTCTGTATAAAAATAGGAAAAGGAAAATAGCATGGCGTTAGTGAATGGTTCACCATCTGTGATACTGAAAAATGTAGCACAATTAATAAAGAAAAAAGTCCCTACAGAATCTGCAGAATTAGTCGATCAATTTGCCACCTTACTTTATAGCAATATCTCTTCATTTGATTTATCTGAACGTAACGATAGTGATATGTATGGTGCAACATTAAGTTTATGGAGTTCACTTAATGAACACACAAATAAAAAACCGGTAATACATGTTTTTAACCCTTCAGTAAGTAAAAATGGTTGGAAGTCTAGTCATACAATCATAGAAGTGATTATTAAAGATATGCCTTTCTTAGTAGACTCTATCCGAATAGCACTTAATAGGTTAGGCCTAACACCACACTTGATGCTTAACTCTCCGCTAAAAGTTGTTAGAGATAAAAAGAAAAATATTATCCAAGTTACTTCTAGTGCTGATACTAGTAATAAAGCGGCTAAACAAGAAACAGTTTTCTTTATTGAAATTGATCGTCAGCCTGATCAACAGGCACTTGATAATATAAAAAATGAATTGCTCAGCGTTGTAGAAGATATCACCTTAACGGTTGATGACTGGGAACCTATGCTGAAAAAACTAAAAGGTACTATTGCGGAAGTATCTAAAGGTAAACTGCCGGGTGGAAAACAGGCCAAGGATGATACTGTTGAGTTTCTAACTTGGGTAGCAAGTAATAATTTCACCTTAATGGGATATCGTTCCTATGAAGTAACAGCGGTAAAAGGGGATATAAAGCTTGAGGGTGACTTTGAGTCTAGCCTCGGTTTAATGAGAAACTCCCGTGTCACCAAAAATAGATTAATTTCTACCTTAAGTGAATCAGGCCGCGAAGTTGCATTAGGTAGCAATCACCTTATCTTAACAAAAACAAATTCGCGCTCTAGAGTACATAGACCCGTACAATTAGATTATATAGGCGTAAAACGTTTTGATGACAAAGGTAATGTCATTGGCGAAGATCGTTTCATTGGTTTATTCGGTTCATCTTATTACACTAATAGTGCATTAGACTTACCGCTTATTAAAACCAAAGTACAACAAGTATGTGATTTATCAGGATTTGCTCAAGGTACTCATGCTTATAAAACGTTAATTAATATTTTAGAAACCTTCCCAAGGGATGAAATATTACAAAGTAATACCGCTGAACTACTGAAGAATGTTAAAGGTATCTTGCAAATGCAAGAGCGTGATTATTGTGGTTTATTTGTTAGACGCGATGCCTTTGATCGTTTTTATTCATGTATGGTTTATGTACCACGTGAACGATATACCACAAAATTACGCATAGAAACTCAGTTGCTATTACAAGAAGCCTTCGGCAGTGACGAAGAAGTACAGTTTACTACTTATTTTTCTGAATCAGTGCAAGCAAGAACGCACTACATTGTTCAAGTGAAATCAACAAAAGCAGATGTTAACGTGAAAGAAATTGAAAAGAATTTAAATGAAGCCGCGCGGAATTGGGATGATAAATTAGCCACTGCACTTGCTGAAAATAAAGGGGAAGTCGCAGCTAAAGCATTATGTAATAAATACATAAAATTCCCGCAAGCGTATAAAGATGAAGTATTACCAGGCTCTGCCATTGTTGATATTGAAAAATTAGAAGGCGTAAACCTTTCTGATAATTTAGAAATGTTATTTTATCAACCGTTAGAAGAAAAAGCTGATAGTCGCTTTGTAAAACTGAAACTCTTCCATAAGGGTGATCCTATCCATCTTTCTGATGTATTACCTATTTTAGAAAACTTTGGTTTACGCGTTATTGGTGAGAGCCCTTATGCGATAAAAACATCTGAAGGTGAAACATTCTGGATATTAGACTTCTCTATGTTACTTAATGGCGATAGTCCATTTGATATTTATACTGTTAGTGCTTTGTTCCAAGATGCCTTCGCGAAAGTATGGCGAGGCGATTTAGAAGATGATGGCTTTAACCGTCTTATTTTAGGCGCAGGCTTAGAAGGACGAAGTGTTTCTATTTTACGTGCCTTTGCCAAGTATGAATTCCAAATTGGTGGACGTTTTAGTCAAAGCTACATTGAAGATGCGTTTGCACGTTACCCTGATATAGCACAGTTATTAATTAACTTATTTATTCATCGTTTTGATCCAAAGAATAATGCAAGTGAAAGTGCTAAAGAAAAAACGCAAGTAAAATTATTAGCAGCTATTGAGACATCGTTAGATAATGTTGCTAACTTAGATGATGATCGAATTATTAGACGTTTTTCAGAAATGATTTTGGCGACTATTCGTACAAACTATTTCCAAAAAGACAGCGTATCAGGCGAAAAACCTTATATCTCATTTAAAATAACCCCAGATAAAATCAGTGAGATGCCACAACCTGTACCTAAATTTGAGATTTTTGTTTATTCTCCTCAAGTTGAAGGTGTGCATTTACGTGGTGGTAAAGTTGCTCGTGGTGGTTTACGTTGGTCTGATAGACGTGAAGATTTCCGCACTGAAGTATTAGGTTTGGTGAAAGCACAACAAGTTAAAAACAGTGTAATTGTCCCCGTTGGTGCCAAAGGTGGTTTTGTTTGTAAACAGCTGCCAACAGGTTCGCGTCAAGAAATATTTGAAGCAGGCAAAGAATGTTACAGAACCTTCATTCGTGCTTTATTAGATATAACAGATAACATTGTTGATGGCGAAATTGTTCCTCCTGTTGATGTAGTTCGTCTTGATGAAGATGATGCTTATTTAGTTGTTGCTGCCGATAAAGGTACAGCAACCTTTTCTGATATTGCTAATGGTATTTCAGATGAATACAATTTCTGGCTTGGCGATGCGTTCGCTTCAGGTGGCAGTGTTGGCTATGATCATAAAGCAATGGGCATTACTGCACGTGGCGCTTGGGAATCTGTTAAACGTCACTTTAGAGAAATAGATATCGATTGTCAGAGCACCGACTTTACTTGTATTGCTATTGGTGACATGGCTGGTGATGTGTTTGGTAACGGCATGTTGTTGTCTAAACATATTCGTTTACAAGCGGCGTTTAACCATATGCATATCTTTATTGATCCAAACCCTGATGCAGCGAGTTCTTACCCAGAGCGTGAACGTTTATTTAATTTACCAGGCTGTAGCTGGGAAGATTATAATGAAAAATTAATTTCAGAAGGTGGCGGTATTTTCAGTCGTCATGTGAAATCAATTAAGTTAACACCACAAATTAAAAAGATGTTAGGCACACAAAAACAAAGTATGTCGCCTACAGATTTAATCCAAGCTATTTTAACAATGAAAGTTGATTTATTGTGGAATGGTGGTATCGGTACTTACGTGAAAGGCACGAAAGAAACTCATTTAGAAGTAGGTGATCGAGCAAATGACGCACTACGAATTAACGGCTGCGACTTACAAGCTAAAATTGTAGGTGAGGGTGGAAATCTTGGTTTTACCCAGCTTGGACGAGTTGAGTTTGCCTCAAATGGTGGTCGCATTAATACTGATGCAGTTGATAATGCTGGTGGTGTTGATTGTAGTGATAATGAAGTTAATATTAAAATTTTATTAAACACGCTTGTTCAGTCGGGTGATTTAACTGTTAAACAACGTAATAAGTTGCTTTATGATATGACTGATGCTGTTGGCAACTTAGTAATTGAAGATTGTTATCGTCAAACACACTCATTATCAATTACCGCTATGCGTGGTGTTAATCAATTAAAAGAGCAAGTTCGCTTTATTCATGAATTAGAGCGTACCGGTAAACTTAATCGAGCCTTAGAGTTTATTCCTGATGATGAAGAAATTGCAGACAGAGTTTCTAAAGACAAAGGGTTAACTCGTCCTGAATTATCAGTATTACTTGCGTATAGTAAAATGGTGCTAAAAGAAGACCTTATTCACCCAGATGTCACTGATAATTCATATTACGACCAGTTATTAATTAATGCATTTCCAGAGCAGTTACATAAAAAGTACCAAGAACAAATGCAGCAACATCCACTGCGTGCTGAAATTATTGCTACTAAACTGGCGAATAAAATGGGCAACGATATGGGCTTTAATTTTGTTAACCGCATGCAAGAAGAAACGGGTGCAACGGTTACTGAAATAGCGAATAGCTACACTATTTCGTGCGCCATATTTGAACTTGAAGAGTTTTGGAAAAAAATAGAAGTGTTAAATAATAAAATTTCTACTTCAATCCAAACGGAAATGTTATTCCAGTATCGACGTACAGTAAGACGAGCGACTCGTTGGTTCTTACGTCATCGTAATAAGGCATTAAGTATTGAGCAGTCAATAGCGTTGTATAAACCTACCTTTGCTATTATGTCTAAGAAATTAAATAGTTTTATTATTGAAAGTGAATTAGAGCAGTTAAAACGTGTTGAAAATGATTTAGTTGAAGCTAACGTACCTAAAGAAATTGCTATTCGAATTTCTCAATTAAGTACGATTTTTTCAGCCTTAGACATAGCCGAAATTGCTGACGAAGATGGGCGAGACGTCGAGCTTGTTGCTAGTTTATACTTTAAACTAGGTGTTCGATTAGATCTACATTGGTTCTTAGATCAAATCACACGCCAACCTGTTGGTAATCATTGGCAGGCACTAGCTAGAGCATCATTTAGAGAAGAGCTAGATTGGCAACAACGTTCATTAACGGCGGTTGTATTACGATGTGATTGTAGTGCTACAGCGAAAGATTTAGATAATATGCTCGAAGCATGGGTTAACACTAATGCTCAGCCATTAGATAGATGGAAAAATATCTTAGCTGACTTTAAAGTAGGTCAAACCCATGAATTTGCTAAGTTCTCTGTGGCTTTACGTGAATTAATGTTATTAAGCTTAAATTGTCAAAGGTTAGTTAAATAAAATTAAATCTAGATCTAACGAAAGTTAAGATCAAAAAGTTAAATTATTAGCGTTAAAAGCAATGTATAAATAGCGTGTTAACTGATAAAATCCTCGCCTAACTTATTAATGTTTAAGTTCAGCGGGGATTTTTTATTTCTGCTCCTACGCATAACTACTTTGAGGTTCTAGGTTCTATGTTCTATCCTGCTATTCGTAAAGTTTTATTTAAATTTGATGCGGAAACTATTCATGAATTGACAATTAAAGGGTTGAAAAGCACCGGTTCAACTCCTTTAAATTCATTTTATAAACAACGTATTAATGAAAAACCGGTTCATGTTATGGGGATAGACTTCCCTAATCCATTGGGCTTAGCGGCTGGATTAGATAAAAATGCAGAATGTATTAATGCTTTCGCTGCAATGGGTTTTGGTTTTATTGAAGTTGGTACAGTCACACCAAAACCACAGCCAGGTAATGATAAACCGAGAATATTTAGACTACCTGAAGCTAATGCCATTATTAATCGTATGGGCTTTAATAATAAGGGGGTTGATTATTTAGTATCACAAGTGCGGGCTGCTAATTTTGACGGTATTTTAGGGATAAATATAGGTAAGAATAAAGACACTCCAGAAGAAAATGCTAAAGATGATTACATTCATTGTATGCGTAAAGTGTATAATTTTGCCTCATATATCACGGTAAATATATCTTCACCCAATACACCAGGTTTAAGAGCGTTACAATATGGTGATGCCTTAAATGAATTATTGTCAGCATTAAAAGCCGAGCAAGCAAATTTAGCTAATCAATATGGAAAATATATCCCTCTCGCCGTTAAAATAGCGCCAGATTTGACGGAAGATGAAGTGAAATCGATAGCGAGATCATTAATGGACAATGGTATTGATGGTGTTATTGCAACTAACACTACTTTATCACGAGAAGGCGTTGAACAACTTGAGCATGGCACTGAGCAGGGCGGTTTAAGTGGCTCACCAGTTAAAGATAAAAGTACTACCGTTATTCGTATTTTAGCGGAAGCTTTAAATGATAAACTTCCTATTATTGGTGTTGGTGGTATCGCCTCTAGCAATGATGCCAATGAAAAATTGGCAGCTGGTGCAAGTTTAGTACAAGTTTATACTGGCTTTATTTATCAAGGTCCGCCATTAATTAAAGACATAGTTAATGGTTTGTAGCTGATATATCACACCAATGATGATAGCTAGAGTACTAATATAAAATTTTTTATTCTAAATTTAAATTTTTGTACGAATAAAGGTGAATTTGTTCAGAACATACATTAGAATGCGCACTCTAATATCAGTTGAATATTAGATAAATATCTAAATTATAGGGATTAATTATGAAAAAATTATTGATTGCATCTGCAATGTTAGTATCTACATCTGCTTTAGCTGATGCACCTGGTAGCCAAACTTGTGGTTGGGGTAACATGTTATTTGCTGGTCAAAGTGGTACGCCAAGTCATGTACTTGCAGCGACAACTAACGGTTCAACAGGTAACAATACTTTTGGTATGACTTTTGGTACTAATGGTTGTTCTACTGATGGTACGTTAACGTACGGTGGCAAGGAAATGATTGATGTTAGCATGATTATGGACGAGTTTAGTGAAGATGTTGCACGTGGTAATGGTGAAGCATTAACAGCAGTAGCTGTGTCTTTAGGTGTTTCAGAAGCTGAACGCGCGCATTTTGAAGCTACTCTTCATAATAACTTCGATACATTATTCCCTTCTGAAAATGCAACTACTGAACATGTTGTTAGTTCTATGTTTTCATTAATGAAAAATGATGAGATATTAGCTAAATACACTGTGTAGTATTTATTAAATATCTTTTAAAAGGCTACTTAAGGTAGCCTTTTTTATTACATTACTTATCCTAGTTAATTTAGTGTTTTTATTTTGAAATTTTATGAATCTTATTTTCCGTGTTCTCACCGTTCCTTTTATCATCTTATTGTCATTAAAGGTTTCTGCCGATAATTCAGTGGATACTTTAGCATTATCTCAAACTACAGAGTGGCGAGCATTACTGCATATAAGTACAGAAAAAAATAGTAGTCAAATAGAAAGCTATGTTGATGATAGTAAATTTTTTATCGCAGCTGATGGCTATAAAAACCCGCAAAACGAATTATTGGCAACGTTAAATGCCTTAAAAACTGATAGTGCTATTCAATGTAGGTACCCAGCTAGAACCGCTTTTTTACTTAACAATATTCCCGAATTATCTAATGAAGTTATTTCAGGTGACTGTACTGAGTATCTCAACTGGAGAAATCGTTTAAACACTAAATCAGTTGTACTGGTTTTTGCTTCTGCGCAACTGAACAGTCCTTCTTCAATGTATGGTCATACTTTTTTGCGGTTTGATACAGAAGAAGTTGATAATAATTCGACATATTTATCTTATGCATTAAATTTTGGTGCAACAGTACCTGAAAATGAAAATGGTTTTCTTTATGCGGCAAAAGGTCTTACTGGAGGTTATCCAGGAAGTTTTGCTGCCAACCCTTATTTTGAAAAAATTAAAGAATACAGTCGGTTAGAAAATAGAGACTTGTGGGAATATAAGCTGAACTTAACTGAAGATGAAATTGATAAAATGCTCTCTCATATATGGGAGTTACAGGGCATTAACTTTGAGTACTATTTTTTCGATGAAAATTGTTCATTCCGGTTATTAGAGTTACTTGATGTTGCAAGACCTGGGCTTTATTTAACTAACAATTTCCCTGTTACGGCAATGCCTCTAGATACGATAAGGGTAGTCGATGATGCGAATTTAATAGCTGACAAATACTACAGACCTTCGATTTTAACTGAGCTTGAAGCTCATTTAACGTTGTTATCAGCTAAAGAGCGAAAACTTGTTTTAGCGTTAAGTGAAGATATTAATGTTTTATTAGAGACTCGTTTTACAAACTTACCCACCGAAAATCAGCAACTTGTTGTCGATAGTACTTATCGTTATTTACGTTATAAAAATACCTTTAACGGACGTGATGTTGATATTACTCGTCGAAGTTTTGAACTATTACGGTATTTAAATAAAAATCCAACGGATCTAGATATCGTTATAGCGACGCCAACCAGCCCAGATCAAGGCCATAAAACAACAATGGTTTCTGTAAGTGTTGGCCAAGATGAAAAGAACAATTTTGCAGAATTTAAATACCGAGGAAGTTATCACGACTTAATTGATCCGTTAGATGGTTACTATGATGGTATGTCATTAAATATGGTGAATGTTAGCTTTAGAGTATATGAAAACGATGATATTAAGCTTGATAAAGCGGAATTACTGAATATTATTTCCTTGTCTGAGCGTAATGAATTTGTTTCGCCTTGGTCTTGGCAAGCAAATATAACTGTTGAACAACAATGGACAAGTAAAGAGGAAGTTCTTGTAACACAAGGTACCGCTGGTAGAGGGGTTAGTTACCGACCACTTAACAACAGTTATGTTTTTTTAATGGCAACAGGGCGATTAGAGTTTAATCGCAAGCTTGAAGCGTACACTAATATTGCCCCTGGCTTACATGCCGGGTTTATATATTATTGGCCTAAAACAAGTTTTTTATTAGAAGCAGAGCATTATCAATTTTTATTTGATCAAACGAAACGTAGCCGAATTAGTTTTCAACAAAATATACAAATAAGTGACTCGAGTAGTTTGCGTTTATCAGCTGGTTTTCACAAAGTAGATTCTAAAATTCATGATGCGAAACATTTTAATGAAGTAAAATTTGAATATAGATATTATTTTTAGTGTTGAAGGTATCAGCAACGGACATTAATAGTACTGTAGTGAGAAAGACAATATAGTATCACTGTAAAACAAACTTATAATTATTAATCACACGTAAGTGATCTTAGGTTTTTTAAATATGAATATTGAATTAAAAGTAGCAACGCTAGATAATATAGAAGAAATTTTGACACTGCATTATAAATATCAAATTGACTCAATTAGTGAGGAAGACAAGACCGATGGCTTTATAACAACAGCATTCACTAAAGCGCATTTAACTAGTTTAATTCAAGATGAAAAGGGACTTTTTATTGCTTGTGTAAATAATAAAGTGGTTGCTTATGCTATGGCTGCATCTTGGGATTATTGGTCACAATGGCCAATGTTCCAATTTATGATTGAAAACTTATATGACTCAACTTGTCATAAACAAGCTATTACCAAAACAAATTCTTATCAATACGGCCCGGTTTGTGTTGATAAAATCGTACGTGGGCAAGGTGTGTTTGAAAAAATATTTAACTTTTCGCTAAGTGAAATGTCTAAACGTTATCCAATAATGGTTACGTTTATTAATAAAATTAATACGCGTTCATATAAAGCACATACGAAAAAAACACCATTAAACGTTATTAATAATTTTGAATTTAATAATAATCACTATTATAAATTGGCTTGTAAAACAAAACGTTAAGTTTATTCAATAAGTGTTTTTTATTATTAGCTCTCTATTATTGCCTAACCAATAGAGAGCTGATACATTATGATCAAATATTAATGAGGAATACAAAGTAGTTGAATTCAATAATATTTATACAACAATGTTTTTATTTGTAGGTGCATCGACATAAAGAAAACCAAAATTTATACAGGATTATATGTTAAATAGAATTAACAACTCACATAATTATTATATTGTGTTTGCAAAGTGTCTAATTTTTATTCTCTTCATTTTTCTTAATAACAAACTGTTAGCTAAGACTAGCCCCATTGAATCAGCAGTTCAGTCAATCGATTATAAAACTGCTAAGAGCTTTATCAACAATCTAAGAGCGAATAAGCTTGATTATCTCAAGAATGAAAAAGAATTCCAAACTATATTTGAAATGAGTAAAAATAAATCTTGGGATGATATACACCTTGAAGCAGCTGTTTTATATAGTGAATTACTTTTTAGACAAGAACAATATGAAACCCTTAATCACCATATTAATGCCTATATAGAAAATGAAGGAATTAAGAAGCAGCGGGATTTATATTTACTATTACTTGAAGCTAAATTGAAGTACCTTTCTCGACATGAAGATCCTACAGCAGCTAAAGCATTAGCTAAGCAATTAGAAGAACAGGTATTACTTTCCAATGATAAAGAAAAGGTTATTATTTTTCGTGCCTTGTCTTATTACTATACTTCTGTAGATAAGCTTAAAAAAACGCTTGAGGTATCTGTAAAAGGATTAGAACTAGCAATAACTTATGATGATTTTTCATCGCAAGGCTTTTTTCTACGTAAAATAAGTGACGCTTATAATTTTTCAGATGAAAATGACAAAGCGTTAAGTTTCTCAAAACAAGCGATTATAGCTTACGAAAAAACGAATGATGAGCATTTAACCTCAAAAGCCTATTGGAGTATGGGCACTATACTGCAAGATAGGGGCGATAATGAAGGAGCGTTAGTGTACCTGAAAAAGGCATTGCAGTATTTTAAGTCAGTGAATATGCATACAGGTATTGCTTTTTCTCAATATATCATTTCAAGAATTGAATTTTCTGAAGGGCATTATGATGAAGCTTTGAGAGATATATATGACAATATTGCACTTGCTCGTGCCGCAGGTGTACATGATATGCATTTAGCATCGATGATTTTAGTAAGCGATATTTATATTGCACAAGGTTTAATAGAAAAAGCAAATGAGATAAATGATGAAGTTTTTGCTTTATTGGATAAGTTTAGTCGAAGTATTTATAAGTCTAATTTTTTAAGTAAACGGTATAAATTAAAACGGCAATTGGGCTTAGATGAAGAGGCTTTTGACGCCATTGAGCAAGAGCTTATCTTCACGAAAAAACATCTAGAAGCTACAAGTGAAAATAATATTAGAACACTACAAGTTAAATTTGAAGTAAAAGAAAAGGAAGCTGAAATACTTCGCTTAGCCCAAGTTAATGCTATGAGTGAATTTAAAGCTAAGGAAGAATATCAACAAAAAATAATTTGGCGTTTAAGTACGGTTATTGCCGTAATTTTGATACTTGTTTCATTATTTTTGATTAATAGACAAGTGAGTCAACGTAAAAAATATCATACGATTGCAAACACTGATTACCTCACTAGTTGCCCAAATAGACGAGGTATTATGGTAATGGCCGAAAACAGTTTATTTGATAACGAGTTAACTATTGCCATTGTTGATTTAGATTACTTTAAAAAGATTAATGATACTTTAGGTCATGATGTAGGTGATTTAGTGCTGATAGCTTTTGCCAATGCTGCCAGAAAAACATTAAGAGACCATGATAAATTTGGTCGTTATGGTGGTGAAGAATGGTTATTTATTTTACACACAACCAAAAAGTCAGTGGTAGATAATATTTTTAAACGTTTAAATGAAAATTTTGCTAATTATTGTATCGATATTAAAAGTGAGCATCCTGCTCTCGATTGGGATATCACTTTTAGTGTTGGAGCATCAATAACGAGTAAAACTAATAATAACCTTGATTTTTATATTAAAAACGCCGATGCGTTACTTTATCAAGCAAAAGCTGATGGACGAAATCAAGTCGTTATTGGTTAATTAACAGTTAATGAAAAGTGTCGACAAGCTATTGATAAAAATTATTGATAATAATAATTTTTTGATGGTTATGTTTTCTATAAAAATAAATGGTTAACAATGGGCAGGGATTACTTTTAGTGGGTAAACGTAAGAAAAACGATCGGCCCACTAAAAGTCTTAAGGTCACTTTTTATGTATTAATAACTTTCATTATGAACACTCAATACTGCACGACCCGATGGATCAGCATTGTTTTTAAAGCTTTCATCCCAAGCTAGTGCTTCTTCTGTACTACAAGCGACAGATTTACCACCAATCACACAATCAGCAGCAGTTGCTAATGGATATTTTTCTTCAAAAATAGTGCGGTAGTAGTAACCTTCTTTAGTATCAGGTGTATTTACCGGGAATCTGATATGAGCATTCTCAAGTTGTTGATCTGTTACTAATGTTTCAACGTGTGCTCTTAAACCATCAATCCATGAATAACCTACACCGTCAGAAAATTGTTCTTTTTGACGCCATAAGATTTCTTTTGGTAAATAACCTTCAAAAGATTCACGTAAAATAGCTTTTTCCATAACACCGTTACCACACATTTTATCTGCAGGGTTAATGCGCATTGCAACATCCATAAAGTTTTTATCTAAGAATGGTACACGAGCTTCAATACCCCAAGCAGACATTGATTTGTTAGCACGTAAACAGTCAAACTTGTGTAATCTATCAAGTTTACGTAATAACTCTTCATGGAATTCTTGAGCATTTGGCGCTTTATGGAAATATAGGTAACCACCAAATATTTCATCAGCACCTTCACCAGAAAGTACCATTTTAATACCCATGGCTTTAATTTTACGAGCCATTAAATACATAGGGGTAGAAGCACGAATAGTGGTTACATCGTAAGTTTCTAAATGGTAGATAACTTCTTTAAGTGCATCAATACCTTCTTGCTCGGTAAAGATAACGCTATGATGGGTAGTACCAATACTATCAGCAACTGTTTGTGCGGCGACTAAATCAGGAGAGCCAGCTAAACCACAAGCAAATGAGTGAACTTTTGGCCACCAAGCTTCAGCTAAGTCATTGTCTTCTATTCTACGAGCAGCAAACTTTTGTGTAATAGCAGAAATTAATGATGAATCTAAACCACCAGACAATAAAACACCATATGGTACATCCGTCATTAAATGACTTTTAACCGACTCTTCTAATGCTTCACGAATTTTAGTTTTGCTAGTCGTATTGTCTTTAATTGCCGCGTAATCTTGCCAGTTACGTTTGTAATATTTTTGTAATTTGCCAACACGGCTATCTAAAATATGCCCAGGAGGGAATTCAGATACTGTTTTACAAATAGGCATTAATGCTTTCATTTCTGAAGCAACATAGAAGTTACCTTCAGCATCATAACCTGTATATAAAGGAATAATACCAATATGGTCACGTGCAATTAGGTAGCTGTTGTCTTTTGAATTATATAAACAAAACGCGAACATGCCTTGTAGTTTATCTACAAATTCAGCACCGAATTCTTCATATAAAGGTAAAATCACTTCACAGTCAGAGGCTGTTTGAAATTCGTAATCAACAGTTAGGTTTTCTGCCAGAGCTTTATGATTATAAATCTCACCATTTACCGCTAAAACATTAGTTTTGTCATTGTTGTATAACGGTTGAGCACCATGTTCAGTATCAACAATTGATAAACGTTCATGCACGAGTATTGCATGGTCATTACTGTAAATGCCTGACCAATCTGGTCCACGGTGACGTAATAGGCGAGAATATTCTAAAGCTTGAGGACGAAGTGCATCAGCACCTGTTTTTATATCTAATATACCAAAGATCGAACACATTGAAGCGCTACTCCTTTAATTATTGTTGAATCGAATTGTGAGTAATTAGTGCTGTTACACTAATTAGTAACTGATACTTTGACAGCTCAGCAGTAAAAAGCAACCTAAATGTATAAAATAATGAAATAAAATTAAATAAAACTAATTTAAACAGCAAAAAAGCAAAAAATTAGCCAATTTATTTATTCAATTGATAAATAGCAGCTCTATATCAAAAAATCATATCAATAAAATTAGGTTCATTAAATTTGTTTAAGTATTCGTTAAGAAAAGAGACTTAAGCTATGGTTTAATGAATTATTAATCAAAACTTTAAACCAGGTGATACTTGAAAAACTTAATTAAACCAGTGCAATTCATTATAGGCTTTATTGTATTAGTAACTGTTACATTTACTACCAATGCACAAAGCAACCAAACCCCCGTAGCTAGTAGTAAAACTTTGTTAGAGCAAACGTTGCTTGAACATAAAGGTAAAGTGATTTATATCGATTTTTGGGCATCATGGTGTGTTCCTTGTCGTAAATCTTTCCCCTGGATGAATACAATACAAGACAAATATAAGCAACAAGGTTTTACGGTCGTTAGTATCAACCTAGACGCGAATAAAGCATTAGCTGAAAAGTTTCTAATAGAAATGCCTGCGAGTTTTCCTGTTATTTATGATCCTAAAGGTAAGCTAGCAAAACATTTTAATATTCAAGGGATGCCGAGCAGTATGCTTATTGGCCGAGATGGAACAATAAAATCACGACACACCGGATTTTTTACTAATAAAATTAAACAATATCAACAAGAAATTGAACAATTCTTAACTGAAAAAGAGGTTAAATAATGATGTCTACAATAAAAAATATAGTATTAATCGCTTCAACGCTGACGGTTACATCAGGCTGTTCCAGCTTAGGTTTGGGTGTTGAACCGTGGGAACGAGATTTATTAGCGAAGAAAGAGATGCTATTAAATGCATCGCCTGTTGACTCTGCGCTTGATGATCATATCTATTTCAGTAAAGAGGCATCAAGTGGTGGTAAAGGCTTTGGTGGCGGTGGATGTGGCTGTAACTAACCTTACATCATTATTTTACTACTTAGTATAGAAAATCGTGAGTTTTATGTACGTTAAATAAAATCAATAGTCTGTAATCACATCTGAAGAAAACATATGAAAAATATAACCGAAAAACCAAACATTAAAGCTGTGTTAACTATTGCTGCTGCAACGTTGCTTGGTACAAACAGTTTAGCTCATGCTGAATCAAATACGTTTGAGACAGAGCCAGATGAATGGAAGTTTGATACTGCCATTTTATACTATAGCGAAGCTGACAGAGTAAGTGCCGGTGAAGCTATTTTTAATGCACAAAAAACATTTGATACTGAAGAAATTTTAAATCTAAAATTAACCATCGATACTTTAACTGGTGCTTCTGCTAATGGTGCGGTAGCGCAACCCACAGTGCAAACATTTACTCGACCATCAGGTAATGGACAATATCAAATAGCGCCAGCAGAAACACCACTTGATGATACGTTTAGAGATACGCGTGTGCAACTTAACGCACAATGGACACAACCTATAGCACCTGACTATACAGCAAGTGGCGGGTTACACCTTTCTAAAGAATATGATTACTTGTCATTAGGTATCAACGGTAATATCGCTGTAGATTTTGATCGTAAAAACTCAACTTTTTCAGCAGGTTTTAGTTATTTTAAGGATACTTTCTCACCAGAAGGCGGGTTGCCGCAAGCTTTTTCATCTATGCTTATTGGTGATAGTAATGCTGACAGTTGGGATGATGATTTTTCAGCTACACGAATAGGGAGTGAGGACGATAAAACGACTGTCGATATTTTACTTGGTTTTACGCAGGTAATTAACCGTAGAATGTTGATGCAATTTAATTATTCCTATTCAACGGTAGATGGCTATTTAACAGACCCATTTAAAGTATTGTCTGTCGTCAATAATAATGGCGAAGCACAAGATTATATTTATGAATCACGTCCTGATTCTCGCGTGAAACAAAGTGTATTTGCTCAATCCTTATATCATTTTGATACAACAGTATTGGATGTGTCTTATCGCTATATGTGGGATGACTGGAAAATAAAGTCTCATACCATCGACTCTCGTTTTAGAATACCCTTAGGTGATAGCTTTGGTAAAGAAAGCTATTTACAACCACATTTTAGGTTTTATCAACAAAGTGCCGCTGATTTTTATCAACCATTTTTAATCGACAATGAGTCAATACCTGCTTTTGCTAGTGCCGATTACCGCATAGGAGAAATGACAGCTTATACTGTTGGTTTAAAATATGGCATGTTGGTTAATAATGGCCATGAATTATCTTTTAGAATTGAGTATTATAGTCAAAGACCAACCGATGCAGGTTTTGATGAGATTGGCGTATTAAAAAGTGTTGATCTTTATCCGAGTGTTGATGCGGTTATTGCGCAAGTAACTTACTCTTTCTAACGATATAGGTTTTCCTTTGTTTTATGTCGGAACAAGGGGTTTTAAATAGAGAATTTTTTGACTAAGAGCAGAGCCACTAACTTCATAACGAACAAAGACAGCTATAGTATTCAATTTAATGCTATGGCGAGTCCTTGTGAAGTTATTATACAAACAACAGACAAAGCATTAGCATTAATAATTGGTAATAGAGTGACCAAAGAGGTTTGGCGGATTGAAGATAAATATAACCGTTATAATCAAGATAGTCTTTGTACATTAATTAATAACAATGCTGGAAAACCTATTGCTATTGATGAAGAAACTTATCAATTGTTAGTTTTTGCCGATCAATGTTATCAATTGAGTGATGGCTTGTTTGATATCAGTTCAGGTGTTTTAAGAAAGGTTTGGCGCTTTCAAGGTCGCAATGAGCATTATGCAAAGTTTCCCTCGCAAACATCAATCAATACTGTTTTACCCTATGTTGGTTGGCATAAAATACACTTTGATCGCCAACAAATAACCTTAGCTAGAGGGATGGAAATTGATTTTGGTGGCATAGGCAAAGAATACGCGGTTGATCGCAGTATTATTTTAGCAAAACAGTTAACAGAGCAACCAGTTTTAGTTAATTTAGGTGGTGATTTGGCCGTTTCTGGTCCACGCTATAACAATGAAACATGGCAAGTTGCCATCGAGCATCCTGACGTTGATAGTCATATTAATCAAAATGCGGATATGATTATTTCACTCAAGTCAGGTGCGCTTGCTACCAGTGGGGATGCTAAACGGTTTTTGATAAAAGATAATATTCGTTATGGGCATATTCTTAATGCTAAAACAGGTTGGCCTATTGCGAATGCTCCGCGTTCAATTACCGCTGTTGCACCACAGTGTATTCAAGCTGGCATATTAGCAACATTAGCACTACTGCAAGGGAGTAATGCGGAACAATTTTTAACCGAACAAGAAATAAAATTCTGGTCAAGGAGATAATATGCGCATATTGTTAGTTGAAGATGACATTCCGCTTGCAACAGCACTGCAAAAGTCGCTTCAAACAGAAGGGTTTGTTGTTAATCATCTTCAGCAGGGAAAATTAGCATTAAGCGCGTTAGCCTGTGATGATCAAGATATGATGATTCTAGATTTAGGATTACCAGATATAGATGGCCTTGAGATCTTAAAACAATTACGTGAAAAAAAATCAGCTTTACCCGTTATTATTCTAACCGCACGAGACTCTATTGAAAGTAAAGTGAAAGGCTTAGATTATGGTGCCGATGATTACTTAACTAAACCATTTGAAATTAAAGAGTTAATGGCACGTCTACGTGTTATTGAACGACGATTAGGCACGGCTAATACAGCTTTTATTTGTATTGATGAGGTGAAATTAGATACCTATGCACATAAAGTATTTGTGTGTGATCAAGTTACAGGTAAAGAGCACGAAATCACATTTACTAAGAAAGAATACATGGTACTAAAAGCGCTAATGGAAAATGCAGGTAGAATTTTATCGCGTGAGAAAATAGAATCAAAACTATATCATTGGGGAGAAGAAGTACTCAGTAATGCGGTAGAAGTGCATATTCATAAATTAAGAAAATACTTACCGGAAAAGTTTATTAAAAATGTTCGTGGTGTTGGTTACATAATAAATACCAAAGGGTAATTATGAGTATTCGACGTTATTTAGTTTTAACACTTTTTTCAGTATTAACATTAATAACATTTATCGCTGCAATTCAAGGTTATAAGCAAAGTATGTCTCAAGCTGAGGCGGGGTTTGATCAACAACTATTAAGCCTTGCACAAACATTAACTGCAATGAATAGTATGCCAAATGCAAATATTAATAGAGATAAAACGTTACAAGTAGTCCAGCAAAGTGCTTTTGCTTTTCAAGTATGGAAAAACAAACGATTAATATTAAAAAGTAATAATGCACCCGATCATCTAATTACTAATATCGCATTAAGCTCCCACCAAGGAACTGAATTTTTTGAGGTGAATTTTTTAGATCAACGTTGGCGTGCTGTAGCGTTGTCATCACTATTTTTAGCGCCTAATGATAATATGGTTGTGATTGTTGCTCAACCACTTAAAGCACAATTTTCTTTAACCCAAACACTAATTCTAGCAGCCGTAACGCCGATGATAGTTGCTATTGCAGTATTGTCACTATTAATATTTATTATTATTACACAAGGTTTGAAACCATTACATAAGCTTAGTTTTGAGCTTAGTAGAAGAAAAAGTAACGACTTTAGCCCTTTAAATGTAGAAGTCGATAATAATGAATTGGCTGATATTGTAGCAACATTAAATGAATTGTTTGCTCGCCTCGATGCTGCTTTTCAACGTGAACGACACTTTGCCTCTGATGCTGCGCATGAATTAAAAACACCATTAAGTGTTTTAAAGATAGATACACATAACCTGATTCAAGATTTAGCTGAACGTTCAATAAGTAATAGAAATCAACAGTTAACATCTACTGATATTGAAAATTTTAGCTCCATACACGCGTTAAATAATAGTGTAGATAGAATGGGGCATGTTATAGATCAAATATTAAACTTAAATCGAACTAACCCTGCTCAAATAAGTAACGTAAGCAGTGCTTTTAATATCAACGTGCTACTTAAACAAGTGATAGCAGAGCTGTATAACGATATTTTACATAAAGACCAAGTAATTACGTTAGAAAGTGATGATATCTTCTTATCTGCTCATGAATTTTCAGTTCATTTACTTGCCACTAACTTAATTTCTAATGCGAATAAATACACACCGATAGAAGGCGAAATTCTTATTAGCGTAACGCAAGGTAGAAATAAAACGATAGCGCTTTGTGTTGAAGATTCTGGCCAAGGAATCGATGAAACAGAATATCAGCGTGTGTTTGATCGTTTTTATCGCGTTGGCGGAGATCAACATGATTCAGACATCTTTGGTTGTGGTTTGGGCTTAGCAATTGTAAAACATATTGCTGATTTACATGGCGCTAACATACAGTTATCACGTTCTACATTATTAAAAGGGCTCAAAGTTGAAGTAATATTTCCCGCCACAGCAAATGAAGAAATAGACACTCATGGATAACATTCAATTAATTCGTTATTTACGTATTGTTTTAGTTAGCCTTTTACTGCTCCTTACTTTACATGTACAGGCGCAAAAGTCTGAGTATCATATCAAGATAAAAAACCATTTGTTTTATCCTGCCGTTATCGTTATTCCGGCAAATAAAAAAATTAAATTGGTTATAGACAATCATGACGAAAATATTGAAGAGTTTGACAGCTTCGATCTTAATCGTGAAAAAGTTATTTTTCCCAATAAACAAGCAAGTATTTTTATTGGTCCGCTTCCTGTTGGCGAATATAGTTTTTTTGGTGAATATCATCCTCACAGTGCTCGAGGAAAAGTAATTGTTGTAGAAAGTAGTCAGCAAAAGCTAGAAAAAGGAAAACAAGATGCTAATTAATACCGTACTTTTGTTTTTAAATAATGCGCTACCTGTCTTCATTATTACCTCATTATTATTAAGGTACTTTGCGATAAATTATCTTGATATTGTCAATGCTAAGAAAGTTTTTATCGGCGTTATTTTAACCGTAATTATGTCTGTTATTTTAAGTAGTCATTTAGAAAATTTATCTCTAATACTTGATGGCAAAGGAACTGAATTGTTTTTATCATTCGGCGCTATTATTGTGTATTTATCAACTGTGTGCCTATTTATTTTAAGTCATAAAAATGACTACACCAGTGTTAAAAAATACTTAGCGATGTTGATATTTTTTATTATTAGCGTTTTTAATGGCGCCCATTTTATAATTTATTTAGTGTCTTATTGGACACAAGCACAACAAGATGAAACGGTGCTGATCGGGATAACACTCGGTGGCGGGATTTGCTTAAGCATATCGATATTATTCTATTTCTTATTAAGGTATCTGGATAAAAAAATATATAACCACAGCTCTTGTTATTTTTTATTGTTTTATGGGTTAGGGCAATTAATGCACGCAATAATGTTTTTGCAACAGGTTGATATATTTTCAAGTAGCCAGCCTATTTGGGATAGTGCCAAGTTCATTGCTGAAGATTCAGGATTAGGGCAGTTATTAACTGTTTTATTTGGCTATGAAACAACACCATCACTTTTACAGTTAGTTTCCTATATTATGGCTTTAATTCTTCCGGTAATGCTGCTCAAGTTACCTTATATTTCATTATCTTTTTATGGTAGAAAATCATGATAAGCATGTCATTAATCAATCGCTATTGGGCTCTGATATTCTTGAGTATTTCTTTAGTTACCTCTTCTATTGTTTATGCTGACGGGGTTGTCGTTGATAAAGTTTACCATCCTTATGTCTTACCGAATGAAAGAGAAGTTGAATGGCGTTTATTCTCACATAGAGAAAGCAACAACAATAAATTGGCACAGCGCCTAGCTTATGGTCAATCAGTAAGTGAAAATTTGATGCTAGAGTTTTATCTTGTTGGTGAGCGATATAGTAATAATGACTTTGATTTGGTGTCTTATGAACTTGAAGCACGTTGGATGCTAACAGAGCAAGGAGAATATTGGGCTGATTGGGGATTGTTGTTTGAGGTTGAAAAAGAAACAGAGCAAAAAAACTGGGAAGTTACTTCTGGTATTATTGTTGAAAAAGAGTTTGGTCGTACTAGCCTGACGTTAAATGCCTTTGTAATTTACGAATGGGGAAAAACGCTGAAAAGTGAACTTGAGACTGAGTTTCGCCTTAAGTACCGTTATCGCTATATTGAACAATTTCAACCAGCAATAGAACTATACTTAGGTGAAGACTATTTAGGAATTGGCCCCGCATTTATGGGATTACAACGTTTCAATGCACAAAAGCAGCTAAAGTGGGAAGTCGGCTTTATCACAGGAATGGACAGTCGAAGCAAAGGTCATGTCTTGCGAGTCGCAGTAGAGTATGAGTTTTAACCGACCTTAACGAAATACTCGTTAAATACGCTATAAATTGTAATAGATAATTGACTTACTTCTTTATTTGAAGCATCTTTAAGCCAAGTTTTTATTTAAGAATCGAGTAAAATGAAAAAATTAAAAAATGAAGCTGAATTATTAAAAAAAGCACTTGTTATTGGTGAAAAATATGCAGTTAATCGAGGATATAAAAGCTTTGCTGCAACCAATTCATCTAAAGATAAAATAGAAAGTCTATATCGTTTATTAGTGAATGATAACTTAATTCAACCACTTGCAGTTGACAATGAAGATCAACCTAATATGAAACATAAGTTGGCCTTATGGATTGCTAAGCAATTGCCAGAAGGTCATTCTTTGCTAAGTTAATATAATTCTATTAGTTATAACTTGGCTTGTGATTAATTTACTTTTAGTAAAATACAGGGTAAGTAAACTTTATGGTGAATTAATCATAATTTGCCATAAGTTAGCCATAATTCCTACCCTGTAAAAACATAATTTCACTTCATGATAAAACTTTACTTTCTATAGAGTTTTATCATGAAAAAAAGCACAACTATTAATGGGTCCATTTCAACGTCATCCCATTACACCTTAATACCTTATACTTTACGTATTTCACTACTTAGTATCGTATTTTCTCCTATCTTGCTTGCCATAATGAGCCTTAGTTATTTACTAGTGCTGACAAAAGTGAGTGCGAATGAATTATCAATGGACAATATTCCATATCAATCGATTAGCTCAGGTACTTTGTATTTTAAAAATAATGAAAAATACTCTGCAGCATTAATTCAACAAAGTGATTATCAAGTAACCATTAACGGTTTACTGGCAAAGGTAAATTTTACGCAAACCTTTAAAAACGCAAGTAATGACTATGTTGAAGCTGTTTATGTTTTTCCATTGGTTGATGATGCCTCTGTTTCTTCAATGATCATGGAAATAGGTGAAAGGCGTATAGTAGGGAAGATTAAAGAAAAACAACAAGCGCAAAAGCTTTATACAAAAGCGAAAACAGCAGGTAAAAGAGTAGGGTTGGTGTCACAGCAGCGGCCAAATTTATTTACCACAAAAGTGGCCAACATAGCGCCAGGGGAATCGATAAAAATAAATTTACACTATTTTCAATCAATAAAATTAAATAATGAGACCTTTTCATTAAGAATTCCGCTAACCTTAACGCCTCGTTATATCCCTTCATCACACGCAATTAATCGCAAAGAGCTAATAAACGCGAGTAATACCAGTGATGAATTAAAAGTAATAAATACAACCAGCATCAATTCACATGGCTGGGCAATGAATAACGACAGAGTTACCGATGCCAGTGAAATTACGCCTATTCAAACAAGAGATAACACCGGTGAAAATACTAGCCAAAATCAAACTGTCACCTTGTCAGTTGATTTAAATGGTGGTTTACCATTAACGAATGTTACTAGTTTGTACCATCAAATAGCAAAAACGCCATTAAATGAAAAACTGTTAATATCTCTTGCAGATAAAAACACCAAGCTCGATCAAGACTTTGTTTTAGAATGGCAGCTCGAACAGGGTAATGTACCGAAAGCTGCTTTCTTTATACAATCAGAAACAGATGTTACTAATAATAAATACCAATATGGTTTATTAATGTTAATGCCACCTAGTAATGATTATGCACAAGCGATTGATAAAAATGTTATTTATATTATAGATACGTCTGGCTCTATGGGCGGCGTGGCAATTAGACAAGCAAAGCAATCTTTGATTACAGCATTGGATTTATTAAACTCAAATGATACCTTTAACATCATTGCCTTTGAAGATCGCACACAAAGTTTATTCAAGGTCAGTAAGCTTGCGAATGCAGATAATGTAGCACAAGCTAAATATTGGCTATCACAACTAGAGGCGGGCGGTGGTACTAATATGTATCCGGCCATTGAACAAGCTTTAACAGCATCAAATAAAGATCACCCATATAAACAAATTGTATTTATTACTGACGGTAGTGTCGGTAATGAAACAGAGTTATTTAATTTAATTGAACGTAAGTTAGCTAGTTCACGTTTACATACTATTGGTATTGGCTCGGCCCCTAATAGTTATTTTATGTCACAAGCAGCAAAAATAGGCCGTGGCACCTATCGTTATATTGGAAGTATCAATGAAGTAAGCCATGAAATGACGCAATTGTTTAATCAAATTAGCAAGCCGTTAATGCAAAAAGTTGAATTGAGTTGGCCAATGAAATCGGTAGAGACCTTTCCAAAAAATATTCCTGATTTATATGCAGGACAGCCTTTAATGATCAGCGCTCGTTGGTTGAAAAATGAATTAAAGGAACAAGCAAACAAAAAGGATAGTTTAGGAAAATCAAAAGTAGATGCATATATTAACGTATCGGGTCAATTAGCGGCTATGACTTGGCAAGAAAAAATAGATATCACTAACGTTAAAGAGGCGGGCGTTAACTTGAATTCAGCTGAAAGTTCATTTGATGTTAAACAATTAAATATTGGCGTTGCACAGTGGTGGGCTAAAGAAAAAATTGACCATTTAATTGACCTACATCGTCGAAGTTCTCTTGAGCAAAAAGAGATAGTTAAGGCTGAAATTACCAACTTAGCATTACAGCATCATTTACTTTCACCGTATACGAGCTTTATCGCTATTGAAGAGGAAATAACACGAAAACAAGGTGCACCATTAAAATCAAAAGCGATAAAAAATTTAATGCCAACAGGCTCAACACAAATAATTCCATTGGCGAATACTAGCTTAGGCATAGCGGGCTATTTATATTTTGCTTTATTATTTATGACGATCGCCATACTAATGCAATTACTAAATAAGTCGCTACGCTTACATAAGCGTTATGTTCGTCATTCAAACGAATTAAGCGCCAAATAAATGATGACAAATTTTACGCGTAAGAGGGATAAAATTATATCGTCATTGGTCATACTGCTTTTGATAATAGCGTCAGCTAGTTTTGCAATGGCAAGTTACATGATGATAAAAGCGCATTTTGCACAAGTCTTATTAGCGTCAACTTGGCAAAAGCAATTGATAAGTGTTGATGATGATCATGAAGCGTCTAAATCAAAAAATAAAACGATTGAGGAAAATAAGCCCTGGCCATGGGCTGATTTTTATCCCGTCGCTAAACTTACTTTTGATCGTTTTAACTTGTCGCACATTGTGTTAAATAATGATTCAGGACAAGCGTTAGCATTTGGTCCGGGCCTTAATCAAAGGGCAGATTCTGGCGTTGAACTAGGCCAATCAAATGTTATGGTGATCTCAGCGCACAATGATACTCACTTTCGTATTTTAGAGGAATTGAGCGTAAACGATAGCATAACTTTAACGTTAAAAACGGGCAATGCTAGCGTATTTAAGGTGAAAAAAATTACTATTTTAGATCTGGCTACAGAGCAATTGGTGCTGTTGAATAAAAGTAACTATAAAAATGAGGGTAACAAGGAAGTTGTTGATATAAAAGAACTTATACTGGTTACGTGTTACCCTTTTGGCAGTGCAGATAGTGAAACATCATTGAGATATGTCGTTCATTTAAGCTAGTGGGACATATTCTTTAAAGTGTTCACGGCATACCGCTTGATATCGTTCATTACCACCAACTTCCACTTGTTCGCCTCCTGTAGCAGCTTTGCCATCACTGTTTAATCGAATGACAAAGTTTGCTTTACGGCCACAATGGCAGATAGTTTTTAACTCAACTAACTTGTCTGCCCAAGCCAATAATGCAGCACTACCAGTGAACGTTTGGCCTAAGAAATCTGTACGAATACCATAAGCTAATACCGGAATATTTAAGTTATCAACAATGTCAGTTAATTGCTTAACTTGGGTTTTGGTTAAAAATTGTGCTTCATCAATTAATACGCAGGCGATTTTAGTTTCGTTTTTAATCGCAGTAATTTCTGTTAATAGGTCAGTTTCTTGTGCAAATAAATGAGCATCTGAATTAATACCCAATCGAGAAGTGACTTTTCCTTTTGCATACCTATCATCAATTTGCGCGGTATAAAGAACGGTTTTTAATCCACGTTCATTGTAGTTGTATGACGATTGTAATAAATGCGTCGATTTGCCCGCATTCATTGATGAGTAATAAAAGTAAAGTTGTGCCATTATCTAGCCCTTATGCTTAGTAACTTGCAGAAGTGCTAGTGTTGCTATTAGCTTCTTGATTGTTTAACTCAAGCGTTGTGAGTAAGTTATTTAATAAACTACTGGCACCAAATCTAAAATGCTTTGTGCTAACCCAATGCTCACCTAAAATGTTGCTTGCTATGTCTAAGTATACTTGAGCATCGTTAACGTCTCTAACACCACCTGCGGCTTTAAAACCGGTATCTGTGCTTGCATTATTTGTCGCATTAATAACACTAAGCATTATTTCAGAAGCTTGTGGTGTCGCATTTACGTTAACTTTACCTGTAGAGGTTTTAATAAAGTCAGCACCAGCACGTATTGATATTTCACTTGCTAATTTAATCAATTCAGGTGTTTTTAATTCACCCGTTTCAATGATAACTTTTAACAATACATCGTTTGGACAAGCTTTTTTACATGCTGTTACTAGCTTTAAGCCTATCTCAGTATCACCATTAATTAATGCTTGGTAAGGAAAAACCACATCAACTTCATCAGCGCCATAGGCAACAGCAGCTTTTGTTTCTGCAACAGCAATTGCTACATCATCATTACCGTGAGGAAAGTTTGTCACCGTTGCTATTTTTATATTAGGTGTACCCTGATTAGCTAATAATTTTTTAGCTAAAGGAATAAAGCGTGGAAAAATACAAATAGCAGCTGTATTACCTCCTGCAGACTTAGCCTGTAAGCATAAATTTTTAATATCAGCGGGTGTTTCCTGATCCGTTAAACTGGTTAAATCCATTAAACTAATGGCTTGTTTGGCAATTTCTTTTTGTGTGTCGGTATTTGTTTGAGTCGTCATAGTTAAAATTTGATAATTAAGTTTATATGGATCAATACCTAACTAACAATGTATCGTTAGTTAGGTATAATTTATGAATTAGCAATAATGGCTTTTACTCTTAAAGGGATAAAAATAAGCCCGCAATTGCTGCACTCATTAAATTAGCGAGTGTTGCTGCTAGCATGGCTTTCATGCCTAGTCTTGCTATGTCAGGTCGTCTATTTGGCGCCATAGAGCCAATACCACCAAGCAAGATAGCGATAGACGATAAGTTAGCGAATCCACACAGGGCAAATGTAATAATTGCTTGCGTAGGAACGCTCAACGTGTCTTTTATCTCAATAAAGTTTACATAAGCAAAAAACTCATTTACTACGACTTTCTGCCCAATAAAACTACCTGCTTGAAGCATTTCAGAGGTTGGAACACCAATAATGAAAGCGATAGGCGCAAATAAATACCCTAATAACCATTCAATTGTAATGCCTTCAAAACCAAATAAGCTAGCTGTTCCGCCAACAATTGTATTGAGTAAAGCAATAATAGCAATAAAGGCTAATAGCATTGCGCCAACGTTAACGGCTAGCTTTAAACCCGATGCAGCACCTGATGCTGCTGCATCAATAACATTTACCGGTTTGTCAGCACTTTCTTCAATAACGATACTTTCATTAGCTATTTTTTCATGTTCTGTTTCTGGAAGAATAATTTTAGCCATTAATAAGCCACCAGGTGCAGCCATAAAAGAAGCGGCGATCAAGTATTTTAAGTCAACACCTAAGCCTGCATAACCTGCTAAAACAGAGCCGGCAACAGAAGCTAAACCACCTACCATTATGGCAAACAGCTCAGATTGTGTCATATTCGCTATATAAGGGCGTATTACTAATGGCGCTTCTGTTTGACCAACAAAAATATTTGCGGTAGCTGACAATGATTCAGGTTTACTGGTTTTTAGTAACTTTTGTAAGCCACCACCAATAATTCTAACAACCCACTGCATTATGCCAAGATAATATAAAACGGCTATTAATGACGAGAAAAAGATAATCACTGGTAGCACACGAATGGCAAAAACAAAACCAACGCCATTAGAAAACATAGCATCTGTGCCTAAACCACCAAATAAAAAGGCAATACCCACATTGGCACTATCTATCACTTGTTGAACGCCACCTGAAATTGATGCTAAAACGTCTTTTCCAAATGGAATATAAAGTACAAATGCACCTAGCCCAACTTGAAGAGCAAAAGCCCAAACAACTGTACGAATATTGATAGATTTTCTTTGCTTAGAAATAAATACAGCAATGGCGAGCAACACACCAATACCAATTAAACTACGTAGTACCGTTAGATCCATTGTAACCTCAAGTTATCTTGTTAATTATTATTGTTAAATGCTATGAGTAATTCTATTGAGTACTTTTTAAAGATAACTGTCGAATTTTAGCTTTTAATACTTCAATTGCCATTCTATTTTTACCACCGCGTGTAATTACCAAATCAGCCCAAGCTTTAGACGGTTCAATAAATTGGTAATACATAGGACGTACTGTGGTTAAATATTGATTAGTGATAGACTCTAAACTACGTTCACGTTCTTCGGTATCTCTTTTAATACGTCGAATAAGGCAAATATCAAGTGGTGTATCCATGTACACTTTTATATCAAAACAGTCTCGAAGCTGAGGGTTTGATAAAAGTAGAATGCCTTCAACTAATATGATTTTAGTTGGTTTTATTGATAAGGTATTGGTTGTACGTGTATGCGTTTTATAACAATAAACAGGGCAGTCTATTGTTTTCTGCGCTATTAAAGATGTTAAATGTTCACTGAGTAATTCATGTTCAAAGGCTCTAGGATGATCGTAGTTAGTTTGCGCTCTCTCATCCATAGTTAAATCTGATTGATCCCGATAATAAGCATCTTCTTTTAAAATAGAAATGCCGTCAGGACCTAATTCAGGTAATAACTCTTGATATATTGTTTTAGCAAAAAGGGACTTTCCTGATGCTGAAGCACCTGCGATGGCGATTACAGTCGTTTTACTTGGTTGTATCATTAATAAGTCCGTAGAAAAGGTCAAGTTATTGCTATTATAAACTTAATTTAGAACAATCTAAGTAAATCACAAGGCAATAAGAAAAAAGGTTAGAAAAAACTTGGCTAATTATAATAAAAGCTTTAAATTAACACAACTTGACTAATTGGTCATGTTTTTTTAACAAAAGGTGTAAATTCAATGGCAAAGGCAATAATTTTAGTGCTTGATAGTTTTGGGGTCGGCTATGCAGATGATGCAGAAAGTTTTGGTGATGTTAATGCTAATACGTTTATCAACATAGCTAAAGCTTACTTTAAAGCAAAAAATAAAGTTATACAATTGCCAAACCTAGGTGAATTAGGCTTACATGAATTAAGTCGGCAAGCGAGCAGTGATAAAATTTGGCAAGAATATAAAGATGATTTAGCGAAGTCGTCGATAGATTTTAATGATTTTTATATTAAACCTAATAAAGGTGCTTTTGGTTATATGGCTGAATTAAGTACCGGTAAGGATACACCAAGTGGTCATTGGGAAATGGCTGGAGTGCCTGTATTGTTTGATTGGACTTACTTTTCAGATCATGAGTCATCTTTTTCGACAGATTTAATTGCTGAAATTAATAACAAAACGGGCTGTAGTGGAATATTAGGTAATTGTCATGCATCAGGTACTGATATTATTAATAAGCTTGGTGATATGCATATTCAAACGGGTTTACCTATCTGCTATACCTCAGCTGACAGTGTTTTCCAAGTAGCAGCTCATGAAGAGCATTTTGGTTTAGATAAACTTTATCAATATTGTGAACAAGTTCGTGAAATATTATCAAACAGTGATTTAAATATTGGCCGCGTGATTGCTAGACCATTCGTTGGTGAAAGTAATAGCTTTGCTCGTACAGGTAATAGACGTGATTATTCAGTATTACCACCCTCAACCACAGTATTAGAAAAAATTGTGCAAGCAGGTGGAGAAGTAGTTAGTGTTGGTAAAATTGCTGATATTTTTGCTCATCAAGGCATAACACAAAAAACAAAAGCAAATGGCATTGATGCGCTAGTAGATGCCACAATAGCGCATATCAAGTCTTCAAAAGATAATAGTCTGATCTTTACTAACTTAGTGAATTTCGATCAAGACTTTGGTCATCGTCGTGATCCTGTTGGTTATGCCCAAGCATTAGAAAACTTTGATAAGCGTTTACCTGAAATTTATAAGCATATGGGAAAAGACGATATTCTATTTTTAACTGCCGACCATGGTTGTGATCCAACTTGGCCTGGCAGTGATCACACGCGTGAATTTGTACCTTTACTTAGTTATCAACAGTCGATGGCATCAATAGACTTAGGTAAACGCACCAGTTTTGCTGATTTAGGACAAACACTTGCTGAGCTTTTTGATGTAGAAGCAATGGAATATGGTACAAGCTTTTTGACGGAGTTACTTCAAAGTCCAAGTCATAAATAATGACCAAGCAATAAACCACATCACAGCACCAATTAAACAATCTATAACACTCTTAACTTTCGGTTTACTTAATTGTACCGAAAGTTTTGAGGCTGTTAATGCTAAGGTAGAAAACCAAACGATAGAGCCGGTAATCGCACCAATAAGAAAATAAATCTTTTCTTGGCCGGTATATTGTCCACCCACACTGCCAATCACCATCACAGTATCAATATAAGCATGTGGATTTAAAAAAGTCACAATTAAACTTGTTAATATAACAATCTTTAATGATCTTTTTATTTTAACATTGCTATTGTCTGACTTTATTCCATCAAACGCTTGCTTAAAAGACATCGCGCCATAACTAAGTAAAAATAAAATTCCACCCCAGGTGAGTAGTGTAAATAGCAATGCATTGGTCGATAAAATTAAACTGCCACCTAAAACACCAACAGTTATCATCAATGCATCATAAAGTATAAATAATCCTGCCGTGGTAATATGGTGGTTTTTATTAATGCCTTGAGAGATCAACATAGAATTTTGACTTCCTATCGGTATTATCATACTCAATGTTAGTGTAAATCCTTTGATTGCTGCCAAGATGAACATATAGGTTCCTTAAGTTATTTGCTTAATGTCATTAGAAAAAATAAGAGTTTGAACTTTTTCATTAAATTAATATAATTAATAAAATTTATTTATCATAAGAATAACTAATATGGACTATAAGTTATTAGCAGCATTGGCTGCTATTATAGAAACACAAAGTTTTGACTTAGCAGCAGCACAGTTATTTATTTCTCAATCAGCTATTTCTCAACGTATTAAATTACTTGAAGAGAATATAGGTCAGCCAGTGCTTATTCGCAGACAACCGATAGAATTAACCACAGTCGGTGAACAATTGTTAAGCCATTTTAAGAAAGTGAAACAATTAGAAAATGAGCTTTTACCTGAATTAATGCCTGATAACGCAATTAAACCAATGAAAGTTTCACTGGCAGTGAATGCCGACAGTATTGCTACGTGGTTTTTAAAAGCATTAACGCCAGTATTACAAGAAAATTTAATTGAGTTAAATTTGTTGATTGAACCTGAAGATCGAACCTTAGATAGATTACGTTCCGGCGAAGCCATAGGTGCGGTTAGTATTATTAAAAATCCGTTAAAAGGGTATCGTTCATTTGAACTTGGCTCAATGAATTATTGCCTTGTTTGCTCGAAAGGGTTTAAAGATAAATACTTTAAACAAGGTGTTACTCAATCGTCATTAAAAATGGCGCCAGCCATTAGTTATGATCACAAAGACGCGATGCATATGCATTATATTGCAGAGAATTTTGGTTTAGAAGCCAGTGAATATTATTGTCATACCGTTCGATCCGCAGAGGCATTTGTTATATTAGCAAAGCAGGGCGTTGCTTATTGTTTAGTACCATATTTGCAAATTAAAAATGAACTTGAAGCTGGAGAGTTAGTTAATTTATGCCCAGACAAAGAGCTTATTAGGACACTTTATTGGCATAGTTGGGTGCTTGTAAAAGGTGTAAATAAAAAAATATCTCAACAAATAATATATACCGCTCAAACGCTTTTAGATTAAAATCGCTTACAAAAGAGTTTAACGTAAGCGATTATAATGTTTGAGAATATCACGGAAAAAAAGCGTTATAGAATACTTTCTAATGTTAATTCCATCATATCTTTGAAGGTATTTTCACGTTCATCAGCCGTTGTTTGCTCACCTGTTTTAATGTGATCAGATACAGTAAATACAGCTAATGCTTTTTTACCTAATTCAGCAGCAACACCATATAAACCAGCAGCTTCCATTTCTACTGCTAATACACCGTGTTTTTCCATCAACGCGAACATTTCAGGTTGTGGCGTATAAAATAAGTCAGCGGTAAAAACGTTACCTACATGCACTTTTTTATCAAGACGATCAGCTGTATTAACTACTTTGTGCAATAATGAAAAATCAGCAAGAGCAGCAAAATCACATTGATTAAAACGCATACGATTAACATTTGAATCAGTACTTGCTCCCATACCAATAATTACGTCACGAATTTTAATATCATCGCGAACTGCGCCACATGAACCAATACGAATAATGTTTTCAACACCAAAGTCTTTGTATAGTTCAGTGGCATAAATTGAAATAGAAGGTATGCCCATACCTGAACCCATGACAGAAATACGTTTACCTTTATAGGTACCCGTGTAACCAAACATGTTACGTACGCTTGTTACGCATTTTGCATCGTCTAAAAAATTTTCAGCGATAAACTTAGCTCGAAGCGGGTCGCCTGGCATTAATACGGTTTCGGCGAAGTCGCCTAAGTTAGCTGAAATATGTGGAGTACTCATGGAAATCCCTTGTTAATTCTTTAAGTTGATTACTAAATTCATTCTTTAAGTTATCCCCTATGGTAAGAAAGTAAGTTAAAGAAGTAAGTTAAACAGTAAGTTTTTAGCCTGAAATTTATAAACCTTTAATTAGGTTAAATAATTAAAAAACAGCTATCAAGGGTGTTTTACTGATCTTGTTGTTTACCGATGTAATTTTATCAATTTGACAATAAAAATCAAACCTCTTTCTATATTGTTGAGACTAATTGCTTTTTATCAGTGTCAGATAAAAAGCAAACATCAATCGAATTCTTTTGTAATTGAGTAGTATCTTTATCACTGAGCTTTAATACATTTTGAGCTACAGTATATTCATGTTTTATTTCTATACCTTGTACTGCGGGATCATCAGTATTCAAACAAGCTTTTATGCCATGTTTAAGAAATGTTTTTAATGGATGCGTAGCTAAATCTTTAACTGTTCCTGTTTGATAATTTGATGTTAAACAAGATTCTATCGCAATATTATTATTGACCATATAAGACATTAATTTTTCATCTTCTATTGTCGCAACGCCATGACCAATACGAGTTGCGCCTAAATCATTAATTGCCTGCCATACGCTTTTTGCACCACCAGCTTCACCTGCATGAACTGTAACGTTTAAGCCTGCATCACGCACTTGCTTAAAATGGTCGACAAATAAATCGCCAGGAAAGTTATACTCATCTCCCGCTAAATCAATCGCAACAAGATCATTTTTATGTGTCAGCAAAGCATCTAATTCAAGTTGGCAGTGTTTAACACCAAATGTACGGCTTAAAATACCAATTAAGTTAATATTAACATTAAAAGTTTTCATGCCTATTTTAATACCATCAACTACGGCAGCAACCACTTCAGCAATCGGTAAATTATGGTTCATCGACATATAGTATGGAGAAAAACGTAATTCAGCGTAATGTAACCCTGCATTAAAAGCGTCTTCTACATTCTCAAAGGCAATACGTTTTACATCATCAAGATCTTTTAATACAGCGACTCCCCAGTCTAATTTTTTCAAAAAAGCCAAGAGGTCAGATTCGCTACCCTGTATTTGCACATGAGGAATAAAATCGCTCAGTTGTGTTGCAGGTAAAACAATATTGTTTTTAGTTGCTAATTGCCAAATGGTAGCAGGGCGAATGTTACCGTCTAAATGCCTGTGAAGGTCAAGTAATGGTAAAGTCTTATTTATCATTATATATCTACCTCTTAATTAGAATTTCAAACCATGATTATAGCGAATTTTATCGCTTTCTTCATGGGAATATACTGGTATTACGCGCATAACACTGTTAAATTATCTTTAGATTATTCATTTGGATGTCTAGACGTAAATAAAACGAATTAAGTTGCTAATTAGATTAGCAGAGAGCAAAGAGAAAATATTATGTATCAAACTGACGATGTGCGCATCAATAAAATCAAAGACTTATTACCTCCTATCGCATTACTAGAACGATTTCCAGCGTCAGAGAAAGCAATTAAGTCGGTTGTTTCTGGCCGAGCTGCAATTCACAACATTTTTAATGACAAAGACGATCGTTTACTTGTTGTTATTGGACCTTGCTCTATTCATGACCCTAAAGCGGCATTAGAGTATGCTCAGCGGTTAGTGAAATTACGTGAAAAGTATAAAGATAGCCTAGAAATAGTAATGAGAGTTTATTTTGAAAAGCCTAGAACAACGGTTGGTTGGAAAGGTCTAATCAATGATCCATACATGGATAACAGTTTCAAATTAAATGATGGCCTTCGCTTGGGCAGAAAATTACTATTAGATATTAATGAACTAGGCTTGCCAACAGCGGGGGAGTTTTTAGATATGATTACGCCTCAATATATGGCTGATTTAATGTGTTGGGGCGCTATTGGTGCTCGCACGACCGAATCTCAAGTGCATCGTGAACTCGCTTCTGGCCTGTCATGTCCAGTAGGTTTTAAAAATGGTACTGACGGTACAATCCGAATTGCTATTGATGCAATTGGCTCAGCGGCAGCTTCGCATCATTTTTTATCTGTTACTAAGTTTGGTCATGCAGCAATTGTTGAAACAACTGGTAATAGCGATTGTCATATTATTTTACGTGGTGGCAAAAGTACTAATTACGATGCACAAAGTGTGAAAGAAGTTACTGAAGAATTAGATAGTTGTGGTTTAAACACTAAAATAATGATTGATTTTAGTCATGCTAATTCAAATAAGAAATTTGAAAACCAAATGTTAGTATCAACTGATGTAAGTGAGCAAATTAGCCAAGGTAATCACAATGTGTTTGGGGTTATGGTTGAAAGTCACTTAGTTGAAGGTAACCAAAAGCTAGTTAATGGTAAAGCTGAGGTTTACGGCCAAAGTATTACTGATGCATGTATTGGCTGGGATGATACCGAAACGTTATTAGCGCAGTTAAGTGATGCAGTTATTACCAGAAGATCTGTATAGTTAATGACAATCTAATGCTGACTCGAATATGTTATTGTAAAAAGCTAAGCGATTAAAAGTATTTTAATATAATAAAAGTCTACTTAAATTGAGTATTTAAGTAGACTTTTTTATGCGTGAAAATCTTAATAATATATTTAATTTACAATGACTTTATCAATATTCATGTATTAAAAATATAAGGATGGACATAATAACTACCTTGCCGAAATAATGAAAGAACAATGTGATAACCATGTTTCTAAACAAACATAACAACGATGAAAAATAATTTCGTTTGCTTTTTAATCAATTAGGGTCAATATGCAATATTGTTCTAATGAAATGATTGTTAAGTAGGAGAGAGATCTCTATATTGAGTAAGAGAGTATGTAATAAGTTTGTAGATAGTGATTACGATAATAAAGACGGAGCGTCAATTTATGCAGTATCAATCAATGGAAAAATCTAAGCAACAGGTTACCTCTAATACTAATAACTATTATGCATCTTCTAATGCCGATGTTCCTACAATGGCAAAGGCTTTTGCAATATTAAGTTATATCACTTTAATCGGTTGGTTAGTGGCTATTGTTTTACATGGCAGCCACAAGTCGAATTTCATTAGTTTTCATTTACGTCAGTCCTTAGGACTCATTATTACTGGGGCATTACTCGCGTTAATCCCACTAATTGGATGGTTGCTAAATGTAGTTGTTTTACTTGTTTGGATATATGCTGTTTATCATGTTGTGCAAGGCCATACGATAAGAGTTCCAATCTTAGGAGACTTCTATCAAGAGCATTTAGACTTTATAAAGTAATTTATTTTAATAAAATGCGAATTAATCCTTTACAATGATATGGATAGCGCTTAATATACGCCTCGACTTTTTAGCAAGATGATTGTTAAAACTATTGGTGAGATGGCTGAGTGGTCGAAAGCACCGGTCTTGAAAACCGGCAAGGGTTTGTAGCCCTTCTAGAGTTCAAATCTCTATCTCACCGCCACATTTTAAGAAACCGCTATATCAAGTTATAGCGGTTTTTTTTCGTCTGGTGTTTGTTAAAGACAAACCCGTAGTTTGTAGCGTAACACCTTCGAGTAGTGTTCAAATTGCTATTTTCACCGCCACATTTAGAAAACCCGTTAATCGAAAGATTGACGGGTTTTTTGCTTTCTAGGTCTTGTTAAATCGGTATTGGGGTTTGTAGCGTAACACCTTCGAGTAGAGTTCAAATTTCAATCTCACCGCCACATTCTAAGAAACTACAACTTTAACGGGGCGCTATTTTTTCGTTTTGCGGGTTGTTAGCTACAATGTATGCCAATCACTCAAGTTGTTTTTCTTTGCACTACGTTTGTAATATAGCGCCATCAATAATCCAAAAAATACACCTGCAAGTAAACTTGTAAATATAGCAATTTGAATAGGCATGTGGTCATTTTTCCAAGAGGTAAACCACATAATAATTCCCCAAATAATACCAAACCATAACGAGGCTGTAATAAAATTGCTCTTGAATGAACAATAATGGAAGGGACGAATATTAAAGCCAAGCTTCCTTAACAGTACAACAATCGGAGGATTATAATTAGATTTCCATATATTAGCTTCATTAAGCTCTTTTTGTGCAGCTTCTAATTTATTTTGAAATGACATTTTACACTCACTGTAACTAACTACAGATTAAAGGACGAAAGATAGTTTGCTGAAATAAACAACACCGGATCAAAATCCAGCAGTTGTTAGTCTTGTTTTAACTATTTTTATTTTTAATAGGTAATGACTAAACTTGATTTGTTTTAAAGTAATTCAATATATCTGTTTTTCCTGTTAGTGCATAAAATATAAAATATGCACCAACTAAAGAAGATCCCGTTATTCCAATATTACTTGTATCAGAAAAAGGGGAGAAGCCCAAAAACGCCATGATACTTGCTAGTAACATGGCTAACCCAATAACAAAACTTAAGGTTTTGAAAACTTTAGTTCGACTCATCAGCTATCCTTATTTGTGATTTCCTCATAACACATACCTAACAAACAATATATTACTGGTTATAGGCATGAACTGTTAATTAGGGCATTTTGTTTTTCAATGTCGCTAGTATTTTTATCTGCTTCTGCAATTGCTAAGTCAATTTTAGCTGTAGTACATTTATCAGATAATTCTTTTTTAACTAGGTAGCTCTGATCTTTTTGATATTGCGACATACCTTGCGCACCACTATATTGATCTCTATCTTCAGGCGCTCTATCTTTTTGATAAGGTGGTGGCTGAGTTGCACCACAAGCTGATAATAAAACGATCAGCGAAACAGGAATTAATTTATTAAACAATGCTTGATACTCCTTGTGTATATAACGCTTTCATAAGCGAAAATTACCGTTAACTATAATGTTTGAAAAATTAAATAAAAGCCAACTATAATTTTTCCGGCTAATTTTCTATTCGAGGTGTTTACTAATAAACTTTGTTACAAGGCTAAAAGTAATAATACCTAGAATATCAGCCAGTACATCCGTTATGTCTAGTGTCCTGCTAGGTATAAAGTACTGACTTAATTCTTCAAGTAACACGAAGAAGAAAACTACGGTTGAACCAACATATATGTTAAATGAAATTAATGTATATGATTTAAGTTTAAAAGCAAAGTTAACGCCTAATGTTAGTAAACCAAATAAGCAGAAATGTCCTAGTTTGTCGCCATAAGGAATACGAGCAACCAGCTCAAAAAAAATGCTGTTTTGTGCGGTATTAGCTAAATATATTATCCACGTGATAAACATTAAAAAAGCGACTGATATAATAGAGATTAACTTATGCATAATTATTTTCTTGATTGTAATTTACCTTTGATGCTCTTATTAATACCAATTTTATTAATTAAGTGAACAATTTTATACATAGAAAGAATTGCCAAATATAAGGCATCTATTTCAATAACTAGTTGTCCTAATTATTAAATAACGATGTAGTGGGGGATTTTAGCAAGTAGAAATGATCACATAGTTAGTGAGATTAGTATAAAACTCATTTACACAAACTTACACATACCACTGCCTAAAGTATTGCTTGGTCGTAACATATAATCATAACGGATATAAAAATCCTCTTTTCCTTTTGCAGCTAACAATCCGACAGTAGAGCCTTTTTGAGCTGCTACGGATAAATAATTTTCTATCTGATCCATTAAAATAGAGCCAACACCTGTACCTTGATAACTTGGATCAACAATCACATCTTGAATATAAAAATACATTGCGCCATCGCCAACTATACGACCCATACCAATAAGTACCGATTTATCACGGACCGTGACGTGAAACAAGGAATTATTTAAGCTCGTTTGAGCCAAATTAAATTCTAATTCTCCCCAACCAACTTTATTTCTTAAATTTAAAAACTCTTCAACTAATGGGCTTTCTAGCTTAAAATCATATTTATCAGAATTCATTGTAATCTCCATTTATTATCTTCACAAACGCCATTAACCTCATTTGAAAGTTGATTATATTTATTGCTTATTTGCTTGAAATAAATAAGATAAAGCAGCAGCGTAACTAACAAAAAAGATTACAAAAGCCAAACCCACAACAATTTGACCTAGTAAATTACCACCTAAGCCCGATAGAAAAATAATATATAGAGAGGGTGGAAATGAAAGCAATGAAAAACGAAACTGCTTATTTGAGCTAATTAATAGCTTTGAAACTACAGGTATAAATTGAATGATTATGGGTATAAACATTAAACAAACAATAAAAATATCTAACTTAAAATTACCACTCACGACAACTTCCTAATTTGAAATAAATATAACGACCTTAAAATAATCAAAAACAAGAGTAAAAGCCAATTGTTATTTGTCCTGTTTTAACGAATTATTATGTGTATTTTAAAAAGATACACATACACCTGAAAGTACAACATTATTCATAATATAAATAAATACCTTTTTGGGAGAATCATCAATTGTAGTTATTTGAAGGTATCTAACTACTTGAGTATTAGTGGCAGCTATAACAGAGTATCCATTTACGAAATGGTCATAAACCAAAGGTTTTATTGAAGCAATGTTATTCTTAAATTGTTGACCTACTATTATTCCAGTTTGACGATCAACCATAAAGTTCTTTTCTAGGAAGACATCCCAACTTTTAACTTCATCTAATTTACCGTTTTCAGCAACATGCTGGGCCTGCTTTACCGTACATTTAAAGTCAGAATTATTATCTGATGCTTGGATTAAGAATGAGAAAAACACCAAACAGTATATTATGATTACCTTCATATAAGCTCCGATTACGATATGTAAATAACGTTTAAAATACTTAAAATTTGTTACATTGAATGAGTGTAGCTAGTAATGAACCACCACTTTCCCACTAATCGTGAATTTGGGCCGTTTTTACAAAGACACCATTTGAAGTTATTGTTATATGTCTGATTTACCAAGCCTATATTGTTCTATACTACCGGCGATAAAACAAATACCAACATAAAACCAAACTGTACTAGCAATAACTTGCCAAAGATCTAAGCCTGTAGGATTAGTAAATGTAGGTATAGCGATTAAACCACGTAATGTGCAAAGAAAAGCAATAGTAATTAACGCTGGTGTAACTAAAGGTATTTTGCGAATTAAGCCAACTGCGGAAAAAGCAAAAAGAGTGCATGAAAACATTAATCCAGCGACTACGACTGTTCCAATTGGGGCAAGTAAAGTTCCTTGCTGTGCAGAATCAATAATTTGTTGAGGTGCTCGCGCGAAAGTAAACCAACTAGGACCACCCCAGATACAGAGTAGGTGCCATATCGCAGAAGCAGCGGCAATAAAACCGGCACTAATTAATAACTTTGATTTAAAACTAAACTTCAATGGGAGCTCCATATTTGTCCTTGTTTAATTTCGTACTAAACTTTTAATGTACCATCTCGCCACTAAATCTACCACGGCCTTTCCAATAGTTGCATTCAGGACAATAGTTACCTTCTGGATAATCGATCCCTTCTTCGTGAGGGCAACCTATTACTTCCTGGATCATACTTACGGATTTTGCTCCGTTTTCATCAATAAAATTCAAAATTTCACTCATAACCAGTTCTGACTTTCTCAAGTCTGATGAAGAAAACCACTTTTTCATCGGATCTGTTTCCGCGCCTTCTTGTATTATGATTGCGCATACTGCTTTTGTTGCAAGATTATTGTTTGGTCCATAAAAAGCTATCGTTGCTATGGGATAGCCCTTATCACCTTTACGAACCCTTTTGGTTAGTAATTTCTTATTGTTGCCTTGAGCCATTTGGATACTCCAACCTGAAAAAATATTGTTAAGTGCCATTGCTACTTGTTTAATATTATCATTTCTTTTGCAACAATAGCTGCCGAAGGTAAAAACATTGTTGAAACAATTCGCTGATCGATAACAACTTCGTGTTTGTCTTTTAAAGTATGTTTATTTTGTGCAATTGCACCATTTTTATTTAACTGACTTTCAACAAGAAATGGTAATAGAGATCCTTGTTTTGCCCATGATTTAGATCTTTCTGTTGAGTTTGGAAAACCAGCAACTTTCTTACCCTTGACAAGAAACTCACCCGTAGATAAAACAACATTAGCAAAAGCACCCGCGCCATGTCCGCCGCCACCAATAATACCACCTGATTCATATATTTTTGCAATAATTGACTGTAACTCTTTATTATTAGCAACATCAAATAAAGGGCCGTAACCACCACCAATATAAACTCCCCAATAATTACTCGGTTCAATTCTCCTTGGGGTAAAAGTGTTGTTTGCTTTGTCCATGAAACCTTCATATTTAATGGTGTAACTACTGATACCTAGAGGATCCATCATGAATTCAACTTTTCCTCCATTAGGTGAAACAAAGTCAACCTCGAAACCATGACTCACAAAAATATGGTAAGGCGGCGCTACTTCCCATAAGTTATTTCGCGCATCATGCTTTTCAGCATCACCCATATCAATCATGTTTGATGCAATAATCAGTACTTTTTTCGCAGGAACTGTATTTACACCAACCGAAATGAATAATATTGTAGTGAAAAAAATGTAAATGAAATACTTCATTATTGTCCTTAAAAAATAATTGTTTAATATGCATCAAATTGATAAACAGTTTAATTGATCAGTTAAGGCATTTAATGTCTTTATAAACGAGGTTTGATAAAATTGTTAAGTGCTTTATTGCTCGACATATTTAAATGTATTCGCACCATCAAAATATCTGATATTTACTACTTGATTCGCTGTGTAATATGCCCACAAAGCTGCAATACGATAACATAGGGAGCAATTACAAGTTGTTACTGATTCCGGTAGTTTATTTGTAGTTATTGCTATATTTCCACAATGGCAAGTTGTTTCAATCATCTCGCCTTCCTGGACACTTAACGACTTATTATGCTTATTTGTAAACTTCCGGGTGATGTAATTCCATGAATGATTTTGGGGAGCTTAATGCTTTAAAACCAAATTGTTCATACAATCCATGTGCATCACTTGTCGCAAGAGCCATACGACGAATACCTTGCAATTTTGGGTGTTCAATAATATTTTTCATTATCCATTTACTAATACCTTTACCGCGATGTTCCTCTAAAACAAAAACATCAGCTAAGTACGCAAATGTCGCAGTGTCTGTAATCATTCGAGCAAAAGCTACTTGATTTCCTGAATCAGTAAACACACCAAAACATAATGAATTATTAATTGCCGTCTCCATGGTATTCAATGGAATATTTTCAGCCCAATAAGATCTAGCAATGTACCCATGAATCACTGAAATATCCATATCACTTGTTTCAGAACTAATTTTATAACCTGAAATCAACACTAACTCCTTTTATAAGCATAACAACTTACTATGAGGTGACATACCTTCTTTCTACAAGAGAGTATCAATCAACCATTATTGTATTTTTAAAAAGATTACTTGATTGTTACCAGTAGATCAATAAGTTCAAAAAACCAGACCTACTGGTTGATGTGTAAAGCAGGCTTTTTGCCTTCTTTCTTATAGAAATGAGGGTAGAGCAATAGGCAAGCAGGTAGTAAAAGGATAAAGCTTGTTGGTATCTAAAAATAATTTGAACGACTGTTTTTGTTAATTTTATTAAACAAACTTATTGGAAATAAGATTTTTAAATTCAGTATGGTGATTCTCAAAGCATCTATAAGGTAAAGGGATAAATCCTTGCTCCAATTCCATTAGATAAGCGTCAGTTAATTGGTGAATGTGTAAAACTTTATCCCAAGGAATAAACTTATTTCCCAAATTCGATTTACGCTCAAAGCCATTAGCACAAAATTTGAAAGTACATAGCCCAACTTTCCTGACTTTTATGGCAAATATTAATGAACCGAATAAGTGAGCAACTATATTGTCCCACAAACTTATTTTTATTTTGCTTGAGGGGAATTTCCCATGTTTTTCTTTATATAAATTAATTGGAGCAAATTCAGTTATCACATTGATATACTCCGACCAAATATAATTTAATTTAATTTAATTGACAGCATGTATAAACCTAACGAGTTTGTAGAATAACTCGTTTATTATAAATTTCCCCATAAAATAGGGGTACTAAATGCATTACCTATATCGCGTTAACACTCTACAGCCTGATACAGGAGCTAAAGAAACTCGTCGTTTTGACTGAGTTAGTTATTCTACAGCCTCAACGTCCATTTAAGGGGCTGATAATTGTTTACTAAAATGTGTAACGATACGAACAGCCTACGGTTTTTAGTTCTGTTGAATTGCTTGCTATAGGCGTATCAGAATTTATAACCAATATTTAATGTTACTGATGTTGAGGTTTCTGTTTTTCCAGTATCAGAATAAAAACCACCAGCATCCTCTCTAGTAACGCCAAGACCTGTACCAATTACAAGCCCATTTTTAGAAAAACCGTTAAAATGATAATCATACGTTGCAAAAAGAAAGCCATCCTCGCTCTGAATCTCTTCCCTACCAATAACAAGACCATAAGCATGATTTGAGTTTTCACTGAAAGTTGTTTGAAAGCCAGCCGAAAGTCCTATTAATCCAACAGAGCCATAATACTTACTCGAGTCTGTTTTATAGGAAAGTTGCGCACCTAAAACACCTCCATATTGATGTCCTATACCCACAGCGGTCTCATATTCACCAGCAGAGCTAAATAAACAAACGAATGATAAAGCTAAAACAGATATTTTCATGGAAATCCTTTTTTAATGATGAAACTAGAAGGTAGCTTCTAGTCTATAACTCCCAAATAACGAGCTAAAAATTTTTGGTTAAAATGTTGGACGTAGTGAAAACAGACAACTGTATTTTTTGTACCAATTAATCAGTTTGTTAGCAGGAATTTATTCGCAACCAATTTAGCTGTAGATTATAAGCAGTTTGGTTGTAATTAGTTGAATATAAATTCATAAAACCATGCAAATATTCAACTTTAGAAGTATTTACATTTTTCTTTCTCGATAGCTCATTTTGTAGTTCTAGCACATCAAAATGAAACTCTTTTTTGGGGAAAATCAAATCGACTTCAAATTGTGGGCTCACTTCTTTAAAATTTCTAATTTGAGAGCCATAGTAGCAAATTGCACGATTTACATTTTTAACCGAAAGCATTTCAGATAACTTCCAAATTATAGATGCCCCAATGCTAAAACCAATTAAAGTACTAGCAGAAGTTATTGACTCCGTCTTTTTTAGTAATATTGACAAATAATCATCAAACCCAATATTCTCCATAAAGTAAGAATATGCTTCAGCTTCATCTTTAAAAGCCATATCGACTCCACCATAAGGATCGACAATAACCTTTGCATTGAGTTCTTCGCTTAGCTTAACTAAAGCAGGTGTTTTACCGAAGATATCTGTTACTAAAATTATATTCATAAACCTCGATTAGAAATTATAGAAATGAAATTATTGAAATTATGGGACACCCAAGCTTTGATAACCTAAGTTAATTTTTGTATTCTTTCTGTTATTTTAATCATACAAAACATAACTAAACAATCATTATAGATTTATTTTTTTAAATCATACTTTGCTGTGTCATTTTACTGAATTTCAGGCAGCACAAAAGAATTATGTTAGAGAGATAGCAATCAAGATTCTACGAGTGG
>NZ_JAHKQD010000018.1 GCF_018860915.1 Colwellia sp. C2M11 | reverse complement strand
GGCCATGATATTTTGCTATCGGTGAATAATATCTATTAGATCACAGCGAGGAACTTGCTTCAAGCTTAAAAAACAAACAATTGAGGAAATATAAAAAAAGACGTAAATACGTCTTTTTGGAGAAATTCTACAGCCTCAACGCCGCAAATCACCGGCAGCAAAAGCAGTGCGAAACGGCGCTTTTTTCTGTCCGAGTGCATTTGCCTTGTTAGCCGTCATTGCGTGAACATCTCCGAGACACCAAGATCGTGAATCAAAACCTGACCAGAGACTATTTCATGGCGAATGACTCGCTGCTCTCGAATCGCTGGCTTTTCACGAAATTCTGCAAATCTATCATTACTGACTATAAAGGTAGTCTTATCAGTTCCGGCGAGATCAAGAACCGTTTCATCCGCCTTAACGCTAGTCGCAACGACATGTACTTGAATATCGTTACCTAACACATCCCTTATATCGGAATCACTACTACCAAGTGCCCGGCGAATTGAAGCGTCGAATACCAATACAACCTCATATTCATTAGCAAGAATTGGCACTAATGATTTCAAGGCGGCAAGCCCTATGAAAATGTTTCCTTGGTAGCTTAGATTGTTACCATCGAGTATAAGCTTTTTAATATTTCTAGCTGCTTTGTCTGCTACAGTTTTCGCCCGCTTCTGTAACTTTTCGAGATCACGTCCGAGGCGACGAATTTCGGAGTCCTTCTGTGAAATCACCTTCTTTGGACTGCCTGTTCCGAATTTCTCCTCACTCTTTTGATGCGCCATAGCCCGTTCATACGAATTGTCTGCATTCGATAATTCTTCATCCAAACTTTGAGCCTGACGCCTGATAGAAGCAGCTTCGGATTTTTTTTGCTCCGTATCGTGAATTTGTGCGACTATCGGCGCTAGCGCATCATCTACTTGATGTTTTCTGTCAGAAATTCGTTCAACTTCCCTCTTCTGCTGAGATAGTTCATTAGCGAGTATCATACGATCCTTGCTTTTGGTGTCGAAATTGAAGTCTTTGTATCTCTCAATTTCTGCAATCTTGGCACTCATTCGTTGTTTTATGTTTTGTAGCTGTCCTTGTGCTTTTGAGGAGTTCTTGTTTACTTCTTTCAGTGACCTTTCCAATACTGATGCGCGACCACGAAGATCCCGCTGTTGTGAATCAAACCAATTTTTAGGATTCCAAAGGCTATTAATTGATTCGGACAGTTTATTAATGTTTGCTTCGATCTGTTGGACCTCGCCGCGTAAATGTGTGCAGCTTAGAGACTGCTTCTCCAGTTTATTTTGAAGTTCATTGCGACTATCGGTTAAAACTGTTAGATCTGTGCCTCCATACCAATCAATCTCATTTTTAACGGCATTGAGGATGGAGCCTAGCTCTAACTCTCTAGCTTTGGCACTCTCGAGTTGTTTGTCAAATGGGTTGAATGTCATATTGTTTATCTTGAGTCCATTTTTTGTGAAGCTGTAAAGGCTAACGCTTTACTAAGCGGCAATAAAATAGCTGGCTAAAATTAGCGAGGAACGAGCAAAAGCCAGCTGTTTTTTGTCCGTTTAAGCAACTTGTTAGTTTTTACTTTACGCGTAAGGTAGATGCCATATTGCTTTAGCTTGTTTTGCTAAATATTTTTGTCTGGCTTTAAGATTTTCTTGATTCCACTTTTGAAACCCAAATCTTTTCGTTAATTCATATCTACTTGTTTTATAGACTTCAGATTTATGCTCAAAGTTTTTGTTGCCGATAACCCGATTCTTATCTGGCTCTAGTAATGTGAAGTTGCCAAGCCTATAAATAAAACTTTCTTCAATGTCTTTAGGGAAGTTTTCATTCCATTCAGAAGACGGATTTTCAGGTAATACATGCTCAAGTGAGCCATTATCATACTCAAAATCAAATGAATGCTCAGATAAATGATTTTCGATGCTATAAACTATATATCTAGCTAATTTCGCCGATCTTTTAGTTCTAATTGATTTGGATTCAAAATTACGTTCGAAATCTTCATCGCTGACATAAAGTGGTTGTAATATAAGAAATATGTCTCTTGCCGTTTTGGCAGCTCCTGCATTCATTGCTTTACATGCCTCATTATATTTAGACTCTAGCGCATTTGGGTTTAACCCTGAGACAACCATGTATCTAAACGAAATTACAGAGCAAATCCTTAAAGTAGCGATCCAATCATCATGTTCTAAATACAAATAAGCATTAATTAACAATGGATAACATTGCGTAACGTTAAATAAGCTTAATTCTCTAATATGCCTTTTAACTTTTTCTTCGCCTTCCCATAATTGATGAGTTGAGTCACTTAAAGCGGCGTAAACCTCTGAAACTTCGCTCATACTATTTAACAAGTCAAAAGCTGTACTAGGTGTATTGATGTGTCTTTTGACGGTTTTAAACAACTCTTTTTCTTGAATCAAACCATTTTGCATCATCCAGTAATGGCGCAAAAACTTCGGGAAGCCCGAATATGAAACGTGATTTATCGTTACATCCCAAATATTTTTAACATGACTTTTATCTGTCTCATCAACTATGGAAAATAGATAGTTCTTCAATAAATCAGTAACTGATAAATCTAAACCTCGATCATTAAGTGTTTCGAAAATAAGGTAAGCACTTAAATCATCAGTTGCAGTAATCTGGATAAACAACAAGCTATCAGAAATATACTCAACAAAAGAAATTAATGAAGAAACATCTTCATCCATAAAAATTTCTTCTTTGATCAATTCTTTATAATAATTAAAACAATCGAAAAGTAATTTATTACTTTTAATGGTTGATTTGATATTTACGGGTTTTCTAAAATTGGTAAGGTAAGTCGAAAAGAAAGGATTATTACTTTCGTTTAATTCAATTTTATTTTCGTAATTTAATGAAGACAGTGATTTTTTACCAATGAAGTCAGTTATTAATAGCTCAATTCTCTTTTCATTGTTTTCAACATCTATTTCTCGTTTAACTAAATCATTCAATGTATCAACGACAGCTAATACCAATATAGTAAGAGTTGTTAATCGTTGCTGACCGTCGATGATATCATATTGTTTTTTGTGTTTAGATACTAAAACAACAGATCCCATGTAATGTTTAGAGTCATTTTTCCTGTTAGTTTCTATATCTAACCACAGATCATTCCAATGCGTTTTATTCCAAGAATAGTCTCTTTGATAAAGGGGAACTTTGAATTTATTATCACCTTTGATGATCCCACCAAAAGTATCAGTCTCTGCATTTAAAAAATTTTCTGCTGACAATGCCAACTCTCCTTGTAAAAACTAACAGTATATTATCCATAATTCACGATAGTAACGGATTATGAAATAAAAAATAACAAAACAGTAATAATTAAATTATTACTTGTCAAAATTATACAGGACAGTCACTCAAATTTGAACAACACTGGCATTTCAACTCATGCTTTATAAGCGAGTGTCCTCATTAAACTTGCCTATGTTAATTAAAGCCCGCGACAATACACACTGGTTTATGCCCTCAGATAAAAAAGGCTATAGGCACATAAATTATATAAGTATTGTTAGTTGCTCACAGTCACTACAAACAAGCGTATAGGTTTCTTTCTTTTTAGATACTTTTGTATTTTTACTTCCACAACTCACACAAGGTATTTTCATTGCGGTATTGGTTTCACATTTATTACATTTGATAAAATAACCATATTTACCATACTGCGGTGAATAATCAGATTTTTCACCACAAGACTTACATTGTAAAATGCTATCAACATTAATTTTAGTTTTTATCTTTACTGGCTCTTGTACTACTGCTTGTTTTATTATCGATTTAGCATATTTAGTATCGGCAAGTTGAGCCATAAGAAATGATGTGATTGATTTTAACTCTTCGTCACTGAAACTCGGTCGTGTATCAAAAGGATTAAGCTTGGTAATGACATGGGTTTTCAATTTCATTAGCTCGCTGAGCTTATCAATCAAGAACTCTGTTTTAACTAGCTGCTTTGATACTTTATTAGGCATTGAATCACGGTCGATAATAGCGTTACTTGATACAGCACAAACATTACTCCAGCAACGCATTCCAAATGATTGTTGCTTAATACCTAGTACTTTCCCCAAAATACTTTCTCGATTAGCATGAAGCATTTCTCGAAGCAGTTTTTGTTGTAATTCTACTTGTTTAATTGGTGAAGCCATACCAGACCATTTATTCCTTAAGCTACGAGTCCATTCACCTAAGCCATTAACTTTCACTTCACCTGTAATACTTTTAGATTCAATTAAAACAAAGCCATATGTGTAAACAATTAAATGGTCTATTTGGGCTGTTTCATCATTATAAGTAAACTTGAAATCATTGATAACATACACTTGTTGGTGCTCTTTAAAAGCACGCCTTAAAAAGAAAGCGACATCCTGTTCTTGTTTCTGGCCAGCTTTTGCTATTGGAGATACAGCATTTTGAAGAGTTTTATCTTTTAGAATCATACAACAACATCGTCCATGAACATCGAATCATAATTAACATAAATCATACCGTAAATAATTACCATTATTAAGACCTATCATCGACTAAAACCGCTTTATAGGCAGTAAAGTACACTTATCAACAATATAAATAATTAAGCTATATTGCAAAAGTTTAGACAAAGGACCTGTCTATTACATTATTGGACAAGACATAATTAGCTGATAACTACCTTCTTATAGCCGTTATAAACAGTACATGAGCTTGCCAAATGATAACATTACTTTGCCTATAAATTTCATCTCGAACTTACAGCTAATGAATAGAATCAATAAAAAGTAAATATAAAACACATCTGTCAGATTGCTTTACAGCCAATAAATAACTCATTACCAAGACACAAACAAAAACACATAACACACTGAATAAAAACATAATTCACACAGTGGCTTGACTATTGCTTAACACTGACAAAATAACTGATTACTCTTTGGAAACCTTGTGAATTTTATTAAAACTACGCTTGTATCAACTTTGTTAGCAATTTCGCCCGTAACGTTAGCGGGACTTATAGATTTTGAAGATTATGCTTCAGGTACGATTATTGATAATGAATATTATGTATCAGATGGCATTACTTTTAACGGCATAAACATTGCCAAAAACTCGGAGAACCTTGCTGTTTTATTTGATACAAATAACTATACCGGTGGCGACAGAGACCTTGCAGCGCCTTTTTTTAACAATGAAAATTTAGGCGAAATAAGTCCTGGTAATGTGTTAATTATTCATGAACACCCTGACGAATGTGATGCATTTACTTGTGTTGATCCTGATGACGAAGGTAGTCGACCAGCAGCATATTTCAGTATTAATTTCTCTGAAGCTGTGACATTAAATAGTATTGATTTTTTTGATGTTGAAAGTGAAGAGTATGGTACAAGTGAAAATAACTTAATTTCTTTCTTTGACAGTAACAATGTCGAAATTCTTCCAAATACTTTTTACACACCTAATACAGGTGGCGATAACCAATGGGCAAGACTCGACTTTGGTGTGTCTGGAGTCTCATCAATAAAAATTAGCCTTTATGGTTCAGGCGCAATAGACAATATAAACTATACAAAGGTGCCAGAGCCAACCACACTCGCGATATTTGCATTAGGTATTATAGGTTTAGCATCACGTCGCTCTTTGTTAGCAAAGAATAAACTGTAATCTAACTATTGCGAAATACTATAAAGCACCACTTATCTTTAAAAAGTCACTGGTGCTTTTTTATTGCCTGTAATTCACCACACAATAATCTAATCAGTTGTTCTAACCACTTAGCCAAAAGTAATTTGTGCTTATTTTAAGTCAACCAATAAGGCATTAGATAAAAGTAACAATACTCACTGATTCATATCCTAAGATAAAAAATGTTACCACTATATTCGTTACAATTATAATGGACAGTCACTCAAATTTGAACAACACTGGCATTTCAACTAATGCTTTATAAGCAAGTGTCCCCGTTAAATTAGTAGGATTTTTAGTGCTGCTTTTAGTCACGTATGGTGGTTAGATTAAAAGGTCGGTGATATTCAAGAATGAAAACACTATTCATTTATCACTGACCTCTTTCTTATGTTAATAACTACCTGAATTAACACCGTATATCAAGCTGTTACAACTCGCTCATTGCCTGTGCTAAATCGGCAATAATATCAGCAGGCTCTTCAATTCCTATTGAAATCCTAATTAACCCATCGGTAACACCAATTAATTCTCGACGTGCCTTTGGTACACCTGAATGAGTCATCGCAGCAGGATGCTGTGCTAAGCTTTCAGTTCCTCCTAGACTAACCGCAAGTTTAACTAATTTTAGTTTATTCAATACGTTAAATGCAGATTTTTCACCACCTTTAATTTCAAAAGAAAACGTTGAGCCCGCGCCCGTACATTGTTTTTTATAGATTTGATATTGTGGATCACCTTCGGTTAATAATCCTGGGTAATCAATTCGTGTTACTTGTTTATGCGTATTTAAATAATCAACCACTTGTTTTGCACCAATGGCTGATGCTTGCATACGAATTTTTAATGTTTCTAAAGAACGTAATATCAACCAAGCTGTATGTGAATCCATGGTTGTGCCGATGCAATTTCTGATTTTTCTGATTTTGGCGATCAAATCTTTATTACCTGAACAACTACCACCAATAAGATCGGAATGACCGCCAACATACTTGGTTAACGAATAGAGACATAAATCAGCACCATGCTTTAACGGTTGTTGCCATAATGGTCCTAGCATAGTGTTATCTATTGCCAATATCGGTCTAACGAGTTGTTTTTCAGATATTTCATCAATAAGATGACGACACTTAATTAAATCAACAAGGTTGTTTGTTGGGTTATCAGGAGTTTCAAGCATAACCACAGAAATGTTCCCCATTTCACTGGCGGTCTTTAATGCTTCTTCCAGCCCTTTAGTGCCTTCACTCGATATAAAACCGACCGCTTTAATATTCATTTGCGTTAACATACCGTTAATCAAGGTATCTGTGCCACCATAAATAGGTTCAGAATAAACAATGACATCGCCAGGTTTAGAAAGTGCTAACAGCGTTGTTGAGATAGCTGACATACCACTACCGGTTACTATACAGTCTTGTGCATTATCCCAGATGGCAATACGATTTTCTGCAATTTCAATGGTTGGATTATTGAATCGTGAATAGACTAAGCCGGCTTTTTCGCCTTCCTCAAGTTGGATACGCCCAGAAGACACATCAAATAGATGCTTACCTTGCTCTGCTGATTCAAAGACAAACGTTGATGTTTGAAAATTAGGACATTTAATTGCACCTTCCGATAGCTTTGGATCATATCCATAGCCCATCATTAACGATTCAGGTTGCAGTTTATGCTCACCTATTGCGGTTTTTTTGTAATTAGTTGGCATGTTTAATTCTCAGTTAACTAAAGTCTATTGTCGGTACTGGTATTCCGGTACTGGTATTATAGAGAGCGTTTATCTCTATTCTATCTATTGATTTATCATTTAAAATATCTACATTAATACTTATAATTATTGGTATTTATGACCTTTAAGAAGGATATGTATATTCATTTATACCCCACCCTTCTATTAATTGAAGTCAATATTAATTTTACTGAGTAAGTTTACATATCACTACTTAAAATCCATCAACAGTAATGTCAATTTCATCGTTCAGCCTGCTTTATAAAGTTTTTTCTATCGGCAGCTGTTGCGCTCTCATTACACTCACCATGTATAGTGTAAATTGACTTGTTAAGTGTACGATTCAGTTCAAAAAATCCTTTTCGGCAGTAACCATTTTCTTCAAGTTTTTCAACTAAACGAGTTTCAAGTTCATTGGTCATTTGACTGTCTCGTTTGTTACTTTTATTCGAGCTTTTTGATTTTTGTTTATTAGGTCGCTCGCCGCCTTTATCTCCCCTTTTGCCTTTTCCCTTTTCTTTGACTTGCTTGTGTGATTTACCCTCGTTGCTATCGTCTTGTGGCGTAGTCTTGTATACAAAAATTAATGAAAAAGAAAACATTTTTGTATCATCTACAATATTACTTCTAAACACTTCTGTTATCTTATTGTCATATTTACTACTGCAACCAGATAAAATAAATAAAGTTATTAAAAAAACGACAATCGAATTTTTTAATGAAGTAGCATGTAGAAAGTTAGCGTGAATAAAGGTCATATAATGTAATCATAATAAAAAGAAGAGTAGATAAATATAATACTCCTTATTTAGTAAAGAAACGTAAAGCGGGTTATTTAATTAAACAACTAGCCAATTAACACTAACTAGCATGTCGGCTATATCAATACCTTAATACCTGAACAGTCAAAAAGAGAAAACTTGATTCTAAGGTAAAGTGAGCTTAGCTTTAATGTTATCTTATTTTTGTGCATCGAATAACTGGCAGAATTCTTCAAAAGGTAACGCTTTATTAAAAAAGTACCCTTGATATTGATAACAGCCGAGTTTTTTCAAACAATTTAATTCTTCTAGGGTTTCAACGCCTTCGGCTAAAACAGCCATATTCAGCGCCTTCCCCAAACTGATAATCATATTAACAATCGCTAGGCTTTCATCACTTTCTTCTATGCTGGACACGAAAGATCGATCTATTTTTAATATACTTGCGGGTATAAGCTTTAAGTAAGTTAAAGACGAATAACCCGTGCCAAAATCATCAATACCACACGCGACTCCTTTGGCTTTTAAAGATGCAATCAATTCAATGGAATCAGTAATATTTTCTATTAATAAGCTCTCTGTTAATTCCAAAGCTAAACGATTAGCCGAAATATTGTTTTGCTCAATAGCCGTCATGATTTTACTTTGAAAATTGTTTTCTATTAATTGTTTAGCGCTGACATTAATAGAGATTGCACCAAAACTATGAGGTACCCCACGTTGTTCTAGTTTTTTAATATCACGACATGCTTGTTCAAGCACCCATTGACCAATATATAAAATTAAATCACTTTCTTCAGCGATAGGAATATAGATAGCAGGGGATTCAATACCATGTTCTGGGTGATTCCAACGTAATAATGCTTCTGCCCCAATAATTTCATTATGATGGTTAAATTGAGGCTGGTAATACAATTCAAACTCTTTTGCTGTTAATCCTTTTTTCATATCGTCGACATAAGCAAGTCGTTTGTTTATTTTGTCTGACATTGCAGGTTGATATTGCTTGCCTTGCAAATTCTTTTCACGTTTTGCTTCATACATGGCAATATCAGCAAATTTAATTAGGCTACTAGCAGTACTCTTTTGTAATGGAAAAAACACATAGCCAATACTACAATTAAGCTTATATGAATTATCTTTAATAATGAAAGGTTCATCTATCACTTGATTAATTTCTTTAATAAATAAATTAGCTACCTTTTGATAATTTTGATCTAGCCCCTGCAAAATAATGACGAACTCATCCCCACCAAAACGTCCAACATGAACATTTTCATTACTTAAAGAATTAAGTCTATTTGCTAAGGTTAGTAGTATGAGGTCGCCAATACTATGCCCCATAGCATCATTAATAGGCTTAAACTTATTTAAATCAATAAATATAGTACAACCATACTCTGCTTTGATACTGGTCTGCTCAATAGCATTTTTAAGTAGTTTCTTAATATGTTGTCGATTGAATAAGCCAGTTAAGCCATCATGTTGTGATTGAAAAGCAAGTTTTTCTTCAATAAGCTGTCTAGAGTGTATTTCTTTCACCAAAGAATCATGTATTAAGGACGCATAACAACTTGTCGCTAATTTATTTAAAATAGGAGATAACGCCTTTTGAACATCCATAGCAAGAATATAATGCGTTTCAAAAACTAAAAAACCATGTCCAGGTACGATAAAACCATATAATTGATGGCCATTATCGTATTCCATTGCTATCGTCTCTTGCTGCTTATTTAATTGTTTAACAAAGTTTGATAATTTCAAGCAGTCTTGCCATGGTTTACCTGAATTGATTTTTGGGATACTTAATAAATTACGATAATCACTTTCTGCTATTGTTTCTATTTTCCTCGGAGCGCCATTTTCATCGCAATAAACATAAAAGTGAGTACTGGTTAAATTTAAACGGCTAAAGCACACTTTTAAAAATACTTTTACCATGGCTTTTAAGTCAAGTTTATTGCCAATAGCCATGGCGAGTTCATGTTGCAACGAAATAAGTGATAAGGCTTTATTCATAAATTACCTATTTATTAGCTATTTATTACCAGGTACTAATGACAATTGATCGGTTAAGAAGACTAAGCGCACCACTTTGACCGTTAGCAATTTCGCCAATGGAGAGTACACCAAATAATTCAGAAGATTTATTGTGTTTACTAATGACTTGTAGCTCCTGATTATACCTATCTTCCATATATAACACTCTACTTACACAGTCGAACATCATTGATGCTTGTTGGCTAACATTGATGTTTGAAAAAACTTCAATTGCGGCTTCTTCAGCTGCATTAATTAAGTTATCTTCACTGCCATGAAGTAAATATACCATAGAGTTAATAGCTATTTTACCAACACATTGTAAGTGACCATTAATCGCTAAAACAGGATCGCGAACAATTAAATTATTATTGATATCTTCAATACCTAATGGAAAGTGTTTGGTAATATCGTGAAAGTTACCGCTATCAAACTTGTAATGACTATTAATTTCTATAGCTTGGGCATAAACGTCAAATGCTGCTTGATAATTTAAGCTTAGTACTGTTTGTTCGTGTACCTCCGAGGCTAAAAAAGGCCCTTCCAATATTTGCCAACCATGAGCAATACTTGTCGTTATTTTAGAAGGTAAGGAAACGAGCAATACTGAATTACTATAGATACCGTTATTGGTAATAACACTTGGCCGTTGAACGAAATCTAAATAGCCCGCTCCACCTCCAGCAATAGAAATAGTATGATCGAGACAATCAAAAAGGCAATCAATGAAATCTTCGATATTAGTCATTAAGCCATCATAAAACATTAAGAAATCATCTTGATGATTAAGATTTTCATTTTTTTCTAATACTCTATTGATCTGTTCTTCTAATTCATCTTCATCACTGACTTGATCTAAGTCAGAAAAAAGTGACGTTTGATAAACCTCTTTAAAACCTATAATTAAAGCTCCTTGTTTATACAAAGCAGTTTGGTGAGTAATCATAGGATACATTCCGCCAAAAACGGGTAACGAACAACCTGTTAACAATAACGTCAGTGCTTTTTCGTTGTATTCATTTTGGCTACAAATTAGCAGCATTAAGCTTTTTGCTCCTTTACCCTGAGCTAGCTGTAAACCTTTATTTAAATCATCAAGTGCTACACTTTCAATATACAAAGTGAATAATTCTTTATTCATATACTGGTATCCATCTGCATCTACCCATTTTTTTGTTATCAAAAATGCTTTTATTATATAAAAGTAGCGCTAATGCATAAAATTGTCTAGCTAATAGTAATCTCAAAACCTAGCCCCCCTTTTTTATTTCGCCTTAAAATAACCGACTTCAGAGCGTGTATTTTTTTTATCGAATCTAAAACTAGAAAAGCAATTAGTATATCAATACAATGGTGACTTTATTTAAGTAGAAGTTTTGGAGTATCAGTTGGTTAAGTTAAAAGGGATGAAGTCTACATTTTTATGTTTAATGGCAGTTACAGGCTTATTCTCATTATTAATTCACTTTCAAATACAGTGGCAAAGTCAATTAACGTTAATCAATTATTTGGTTTATCCATTACTGATCGTTACTGCTATCTTTGCAACCCAATTTAATCGCAGTAGAATTGCTATTTTATGCGGCTTATGGCTAGTATTTTTAGTTACTACAAACTCCCCATCTATTAACACCAAACCTTTAATGCTAAATACACAATGGCTACTTTTATATGGCGCTAGTTTATTTATGCTATTGGCTTTAATAAAAGATCGCGCCCTTTTATCTGTTCATATCATCAGTAGGCTTATATTTATTGGTTTGTGTGGCGTAATCACCTTTTTTTGGCTACAGCTGAGCCAAAGTTTACATAGCTTAATACCACAAACGCCATTATGGACATCAGTTTTACCTTACGTTCCTATTATCATACCACTTGGCTTGTTGGGCCTTTTATTGGTATGGCGTAGTATTAGTAATCACGATTTAACACTCACAGCGCTACTGATTACCTTTATTGTTTGGTGTCTAAATCAGCTAAATATTATTGCTTTACCTTGGACGCTTATTGCCATAGTGATGTCTGCACTATATTTACTTGCCGTTAGCACTGACTCGTACTATTTAGCTTACCGCGATGATTTAACTGGATTACCTACTCGTCGTGCATTAAACCAACTCGCCTTATCACTGGGGCGTAAATACACAGTGGCTATGCTTGATATTGATCATTTTAAAAAATTTAATGATACCTACGGACATGACATTGGTGATGAAGTGCTAAAACTGGTAGCAACAAGAATGGCTGAAATGCGTAGTAGTGGTAAAATTTATCGCTATGGCGGCGAAGAATTTACTGTTGTTTTTCCAAGAAAAACAGCCGAGCAAGCTATTCCTGAGCTAGACAAACTACGTCAAAGTATTGCTAATTACGACATGGTGATTCGTAGCGATAAACGAACAGATAAAAAGAGTAGGAACACCAAAAAGAATAATAACAAAACGGTCAATGTTGCAGTATCAATTGGTGTAGCACAAAGAGAGCCAAAACAAAGTTTTGAGCAAGCATTAAAAAATGCTGATTTAGCACTATATCGCGCTAAAAAGAAAGGGCGAAATAATGTCAGTCAGTAGCATTATAACTTTTCTACTTAAGCTCGTGTAATACTAGCTTTAACATAAAGTTTTCAAACACTGTTATATTTTTCATATACGATGAAGCCTCAATGATATAATCGTGTAAATAAACACTAAATTAAAATGTTAATTGAGATCTTCATGAGTATAAAACAAAAACAGGTATTACTTTTCGATCTTGACGGCACATTGGTTGATAGCGCGCCCGATATTGCTCTGGCAGTTAATAGCACCCTAAAAGATCTAAATAAACCGGCATTTGATGAAAATACTATTCGTCAGTGGGTAGGTAATGGCGCTAAAGCATTAATAGAGCGTGCGTTATCTGGCTCAACCAATATTAATAAAGAACTCGATCGCACAGTAGTTGAAGATACTTTAGCTATTTTCTTAAGGCATTATCAACAATGTATATGTGTCAATTCTGTTTTATATTATGGTGTTAAAGAAGGTTTGCTTACTTTAAAAAAAGCGGGTTTTCGTTTAGGGATAATCACCAATAAACCTGAAAAGTTAATTCAGCCAATACTCTCAGGCTTAGGTATTGGTGATATGTTCGAAATATTGATTGGTGGCGACACCTTACCAGAAAAGAAACCTAACCCTGCACCACTTTTATTAGCCTTAAAGCAGCTTGATGTTACCGCAGACCAGTGCTTAATGATTGGTGATTCTAAAAATGATATTCTAGCCGCAAAAGCAGCTAACATAGACAGTGTTGGTTTTACTTATGGTTATAATTACGGTGAAGATATCGCACAATATAATCCACAATGGTGTTTTAATACTTTCCCTGAATTCACTTCAGCAGCTTTTGATTAAGCAATATAAGCTAAGTGTTAATTGCGTCATACTAATTAAAACTTAGATTCAAATAACAAACTGACTTACGCTAAGCGCCAAATCGCCAAATCGCCAAATCGCCAAATCGCCAAATCAATTATAGATTAAAGATTCTTCGCTAACGCCACAGGATAATCTCGCTGCTGTGCTAACGCTATAGCTCGCTCTGTTACTTCAGTTTCAGAGCATTTCAAGCTAACAGGAAAGTAATGTTCTGTTAAATAGTTTATGCCTATTTTTGCTAATTTCTCATCTGCATACATTAATTGCTCAGCAATAAGTCCACAATCAATAAAATTCTTTAAGATCGCATCGGCGGCGTCTAAAGCTGAAGAGGCTTTCACTATTTCAGCACGAGCGTAATGTTGACCATAAAAAGATACATCTGCAGTCCGTAAATTAGCATCTTCGCCTGGAATTTGTTGTGCCCCAAAAAGTGGTTTTGCCGCCACAGTCGCTGAACTAAATTCTGGCAGAAACTGCGCCATATGTTCAATTGAACCTAGCGTTCTGTTTTGAATTAATTGCTCAGGCCACTGTTTATCAATTTTTTCTATAAAGCGTTTGGCTAATTTAGGCTGAGCACTATTAACCGAGCTAGCCACTAAACCTTGATCAAAAAGTGTGATGTCTTGCGTCATGCCATGTAATTGAAAATATCCGTCTGGGTAAGGCGTTAATTGTGCCATACCTTGCGGCGTTCCCCGCTCACCATAAAAGACAATTTCAGGCCATATACCATGACATTGCGGCCAATGTGCAACATAAGCGGCTTTAAATTCAACCATGCGCTTACGTTTGGCACTTACCATGTCATCAATTTCACCGGTTTTGAAACCGCAGGCATTAATGACATAATCATAATTTTTATGCTGAACAATATCACTGCCATGTTGCTTTGTTGATACCTGCCAACCTGGTTTATCTGTTTGTTGAGTGAGCCCAACAACTTGATTATTTGTTTGCAGGTGACACGTAGGTAAACGCTCTATAGCTAAACTAACAATGGCTGCAAAACGAAATGCGGACAAGCCATATTCTTGTACTAACAACACCGGAAACTTAAGCTTGTTTAAATCAACGTTTTGCGCAAATGAAATTAACCAATCACTCGCATCTGCCGCTTTTTCTGGTATTGCTTTTCGCTGTAATACCTCAAGCTCAGCACGAGAATAAAAGCGAAAATAATCCGCTGGTTTACCCAATACTTGATTACGATTGTCTTTATTAACTAATTCTTGATATTTAGCACGCAATTTTTCTAAACGGGGTAATAAGTCTTCTGGCTCACCATTGTCTGTTTTAGGTAACGCAATCACCGTGGGGCGAATATTGACACTGTGAGGGTAAACTTTAACCGTATCAATTGATTGCTGCAATAAAACCAAACACTGCTCATCACTGATTTCACGATATAGGTTGCCACCCGCATGTAAATGACAAATAGGAGGGCCGTTAACCAAACTCGGTCCTTTTTCTATCAAGGTAGTATCTAAACCTAATTCAGCAAAACGTAATGCAATAGTCGATCCTGCAACGCCGCCGCCAATAATGGCAATTTTAATTTTAGAGTTGGATAAAGGTTGCTGAGTAATTAAAGGTTTATGCATATTTTCGGGTAATGTTATATCAAGTGAGTTAATTCAACTTGAACTTGCAGCTTTATCGATAAATTAACTTATCGTTTAATAAGTAACCTGAGTTCGGTTTAATAAATTAAAAACATCTTAAACCGAGTTCAGGATAAGTAATATCAACGTGATAAATAATATTTTACTACCTTTATAGCAAAGTTAAGGTCTTTGCAAAGGATCTACTAAATTAGGCGAGATTATACAGTAATGTTGTTAAGGGTGGTACTTATCACGTTTGTTTAATCACTACCCTACCGCTCTTTAATCCTATGTCTAATAAGTCATATTATTACGACAGATAAAAATAAAGCTCAAGTAGGTAGATCAACTTACCTATAAACAATACAATCTATTAATAAAGAGTCATTAGCTAAAAAGATTAAGCTAATTGGTCTGGCTAACAAGAACGACTAGCGTCATTGTTAAAGACCTAAAATGTAAGCCTCTCTTCATAGTAAATATGCTCAAATAGTATTGTTAATCTCGATTACTTTAATTACCTTAAAATATTTATACCTGCAAAAAATTAGGAAAACAATGAAATACAATAACGTAACTAAAAATTATAAAATCCGAAGTTTGCTTACCTGTCTCTGGCTTTTTGTTTATAGCAGCTGTTCCTTTGCTAATGAACAAGTAACTATTAATGCCAATGAAAAACTAACTGAAATAATTAATGAAAGGTGGGATTATTCTTTAAAGGAGAATCCATTATCAGCGACTCGTTCTGGATTAAGTGAATATAATCATTTACTTCCTCGTGTATCACCAAAAGATAACAATAATCGCCTTGTCGCAGAACAGGAATTTCTTAGCCGATTATCGAGCATAGACATTGAACAACTTACTGAAGAAAATCGAATCAACCATCAGTTATTAAAATGGGTGATTGAAGATGCCATTAGTCGTTATCAGTTAAACTTATCTCGTATCCCATTAAATACTTTTAGTAGCTTTTTTCTATCGGTTCTTAGTATGGGTAATGGCTTAGTAATGAGTAATGCTAAAGACTATCAAGACTATATTGCTCGATTAAATGAAATTCCAAGATATTTCCATGAAAACATCGATAATATGCGCACCGGCATTGAAACCAATTTTACCCTACCAAAAATAGTTATTGAAGGCATCCTTCCTACTGTTAAAGCGCAAATTTATAAAGATCCGACGAAAAGCAGTTTATATAAACCGTTTTTAAAGATGAATAATACGCTTTCAGAAGAAACAAAAACACAACTTAGAGCAAGCGCCAAACAAGCAATCGCAAAATCGGCGATACCGGCGTTTGAAACATTTGCTGAATTTTTTGGTGGTGAATACTTAAAAGCAGCGCCTGAAAACCTTGGCGCAGAACAAATGAATAATGGCAAAGCCTATTATGCTCACCAAATTAAAACCTACACCACATTAACAGACATTACGGCACAAGAAATACATCAAATAGGGCTTAACGAAGTAAAGCGTATTCGTGAAGAAATGGACCAAATCATCAAGGACCTTAACTTCAAAGGCTCTTTTGAAGAGTTTACTCAATTTCTTCGAACTGATCCGCAATTCTATGCTAAATCTGCGAAAGACTTATTAAAAGAAGCTTCTTATGTTGCCAAACGTATTGATTATGTGATGCCTGAGTTCTTTGGGAAACTACCACGTTTACCCTACGGCGTAGTACCGGTACCTAAAGAGATAGCGCCCAATTATACAACTGCTTCATATAATGGTGCAGTAGTTGGTGGTAATCGTGGCGGCGCATACTGGTTAAATACTTATCAACTGGATCAACGCCCTTTATACGAACTTACCGCACTTACATTACATGAAGCGGTACCAGGTCATCATCATCAGTCAGCTATTTCAAGTGAACTAAAAAATGTACCTAAATTTCGTTTAGGGCTTTATTTTAGTGCATATGGTGAAGGTTGGGGATTATATTCAGAAAAGTTAGGTGTTGAAATGGGCGTTTACGACACACCCTATGATCATTTTGGCCGCTTAAGTTACGAAATGTGGCGAGCCTGTCGTTTGGTTATTGATACAGGCATACATTCTCAAGGTTGGAGTAGACAGCAAGGTATCGATTTTCTTGCCAGTAACACTTCGTTATCTGAAGCGAATGTAAGAGCTGAAGTAGATCGCTATATATCGTGGCCTGGACAAGCACTTTCATATAAATTAGGCGAGATTGCTATTTGGAAGCTTAGAAATAAAGCAGAAACAGCACTAGGCGAAAAATTTAACCTTCCTGATTTTCATGATGCTTTACTAGGTAATGGTGCATTACCACTAACCATGGTTGAAGCTGAAATTAACCGATTTATAGCAGCTAGTAAGTGAGTTGATTTCAAATTAAATAAGTTAAATTCTACTACGTTAACGTTGATAAAATTTAATTGGAAAAATTAGGTAGTAAAAATAAAATATCATAAACTGCTCAGCAAACGGTTGTGCAGTTTATGCGTGATAACGATTAAAAAACACACTTATTGATTATCTTAAAATGCCCTGAAAACCTTGTTGTTACATAAAGTTTACTCGTTGCAGAGTCCTTTTTAAATGTAGCATTCAACTTCGATAACTAACGCTTAATATTTCATAAGCTTTACGAATTTCAATAAAATCTTCTGGACAGCCTCCTTTATCTGGGTGGCTCATAGTGACTTTGCTTTTGTAAGCCTGACGAATATCCAGCCAATTTACATCTTTCTCTAGGCCTAATATAGTCAACGCTGCATCAACTTTATCCACAGCACGATACTTTTGCCAAAAGCTTACAAAGAGTGCATCAATATCGTCAGCAGTGATGTTATTCAAATTAGACCAGTCTAAATAATAGTAAGCTAGATCACTATCTCGTGTGGTTAAGCTATGTTCATTTGCTGCGTTTTTAGCAATAAGACAAATTTCTAATGGAAAAATAGTGAGTAAGAAACCTTCCGTTTGAATATCACGTTGAATTTGATATAAGGCGTTCATAACAAAAAAGTTCTTCTGAAAAAGAATAACTTGAGGGTCTTCTTCTTTACCAATAAGGGAAATAAGATCATCTTTACAAAGGTTAACTAAATCAATTAATGAGCATGCACTATGTTGTTTTTTTAAATATTCTAAAATAGGAATAATCAAAGGATTGGTCATTAATTTAGCTTCCTTTAAATGAGTTTCTGAAATGCAAAACCATTGCACTATGTTTGATAGCAATTTGTTAATAAACACGATTGAATAAATGTCAGATTACTTTACACTTTTAATTTTTCCCTTCATCTAAGAAAGTAATTAACTGATAAATAAAAGTTTTAATTTTTGGTATATAACCTGCTTAAATTATGGAGGAACATTAAAAATTACTAAAGGATAATAAAATGAATATAAACTTTTTTAAAGCAACTATTGTTACCTTAGCATTAACTGTAAGTAGTTTTGCAAATTCATCTCTAATTACTCATGAATTTAATGATGGAGACTCTTTAGCTGCTTGGTCTGTAGATCGTACAGCGCCTGATGGATTTGAAATTATAAATAATGAACTTGTTATGTCATTAACAGGGCCAGTTCACCCTACAAATACTTTTTATGATACGCACGGCATGAATCTTGATATTGGTCAATCAAACTATGTATCTATTGATGTTTTCATTGATAAGGATTGGATTAACGCTGAGCGATATGGTGGTGTGTGGGCTGAATCTTTTAACGCAGCTGATGTCACTACAGGTTGGCCTATTGTTGAATTTAGTGGGATAAGCGGAGTACAAGCTTGGGATAATGGTGGTTGGCAAGCATTTACAACTAACTTTATTACTGGCGAATTTAATAACTTTAAACTTCAAGTAACTTCTAATGGTGTAGAGTACTCATTAAACGATACTGTTTTTTATACTGATACTGTTGTAGATACCCAATATTTTGGCAAAGTATTTTTGAATGCTAAATATGAAGGAAATGATTTTTCAGTAAGATATGACAACTTAGTTTATGGAACGGTTAACGTTCCAGAGCCTTCAACCTTTGCTATTTTCGCATTAGGTATTTTGGGCTTAGCGTCACGTAAATTTAACAAGCAATAAGCTGATCGGTTATACACGCTTACATTCAAGTAAATGAATAGACTAAAAAGCACCATTTTTTGGTGCTTTTTATTTACTTTAATTTAACGAGTTCATTATGCCTGTATGAATTACGTACTAAAAACAACGCAACAGGACCTTTTTATAAGACTATTATTGTAAAGATGCTAACACTTTTTGATAAAAAAGCTCCTTATCATTATTACTTGTTTGAGTAAAATGAATAATGAATGCGTTCAATGTTTTAATAAGCTCTTCATCCGTAATATTTTTGTTTTCTTTCATTATTGTTAAGCATCGTGTTAAATAGATTTCAGCTTTGTCACTGTCGCCTGTTAATAAATAGAACCGTGCTAAACCAATTAAAGGACCTCTTAGCTCAGGGTGGTGCTCACCTAAGACCTCAATCTTAAAGTTAAGCCCTTCCTGATATAAGCTTAGTGCTTTATCCAACTGATTACTATCGAGATAAAGATTAGCAAGCTCCTGTGATGCAGTTAACGTGGTTGGGTGCTTTATACCTAATTTGGAGGTTAATTTTTTTACCGTATCTTCAATTAAAGGTCGTGCTTCGTCATAGCTTGCATTCAAGCGTAATAAACGTGAAAATTTCATTTGCGTTTGTAAGGTTTCAATATGGCTTTGACCTAGAATATCTTGTCTTAATTGCAATGTTTTTCTAAATAACCGTTCAGCCTCTGCTACTTTACCTAAACCACGGTAACTATCAGCAAGGTTATGCATTGATCTTAATACCGTAATATGACGTTCTCCAAAGACCACTGATGCATGCTGAATATGTGCTTTAATCATAGGCACTGCTAATTGATATTGCCCCATAGCTTCATATAATGAACCTAAGCTACTGGAACATACTAATGTTAATGGATCATATTCACCTAAAAGAACTCGACTATTTTCAATACACAAGTTGTACATCTTTTTAGCTTCTTCGTAGTCTCCTAGCCAGTAAGCTATCGTGCCCAATTGATTTAATGAACGAATGCTATCTTTATTTTTATTACCAAAAAGGTTTTTTCGTTTTTCATAAACTTGTGTATATATTATTTTTGCTTTCTCTAGCGATCCCGTATCCTGATAAAAACCACCTAAATTACTTAAATAACCAAGGTATATACTACTTTTTTCACCATACAGCTCTTTACTTAGCGTGATAGACTCTTTAATTAATGGTAATTGAATGTTGAATTCAAATTTATTACCATAAAAACGAATGTACTGATTTAAAAAATTTAAATACTCTTTAGTTTGCTTTAATTGAGTGTCGTTATAGAATATTGACGCTGTAGTTAAATGCTTTTCTGCTGCGTCGAGTAACCCTAAATCTATATAAATACCAGCAATGACTGTTTGAATAGTCGCGTCAATTTCAGGGTGTTTTTTTAAAGCATTATCAGCAGTAATATTTTCACTGGCTTTTACCAGAATATCTTTAACTAATACTTCTTTACCCTTTGCTTTTTGGGGTTGGATTTCCTTAAACATATTAGTTAAAAATGTGGCTATTGCATCAGCTTTTTTACTTTGATATAAAGCGACATCACGTTCATAACCAACCTGCCTTGATTGATACCACGTTAAAAGACTAAAACCAATCATGACTAAGACAAACAGAGTAATGAAATTATTTTTTCTGTTTTCGTGCCGCTTAGATTTGGAAATAAACTCGATTTCATTAGCATTTAGATGAATACCAGAGCGTTTACTTAATTCAATATCGTCTAAAATCTTTTGCTTTGAATTGAGTAGAGTGTCTGTAGACTTATTACTTTCTAACCAATATAAACAATCATCCGCCAATTGTTCACGCTTATAAATTGCTTCACTATTTTCATTAACCCATTTGCTAATTCTATGCCAATGCTTTAATAAGGCTTCATGAGCAATAGTGATAAATTGTACTTCACTATTTATTTTTTCATTTTTAGCTTTTGAAGGAAAGTAACGCTGCTCCCCTGTTGATGTCTGAAGTATTGTTACGAAAAGATGCGCATCAAGAAAGCTTTGAATAAATTGTTTTTCGGCTGGATCAACAAAAATAGCTATTGGTGCTTTTCGTGCCGTAATACTCTGTTTATTACGGTAGTCTATTTTGACTAAAGCGTGCATTATACTATCCCAGCATTTTTGCGCAGATGGTGATAAAAGATTAAAGGTGATTTCTGCTTGCTGAGCTATCGCCCCTTCCATTCCCCCCATATCATGATAAACGCTAAGCAGTAATTTGTTATCTTTACTACGTTGCTGGTATAGCAAGTCAAGTGTGTACTCTAACAGTGGTAAAGCATCGTGGTTTTTAACCGCTGCGGCCAGTAATATCTCATCCAATTGTTCGCCGCTTATTTCATCTTTTTCAAATGTTAAGCCTGCAGCTATGGCTGGATTACGTATCATCCTTGTAATTTCAATGGGGCTGGCGGCTTGTAAGTCGTATTGACGCCCATTATCTTTTAAATCAGGAAAACCATTAACGTCGATACATTCTGCATAAAAATCATTTCGTAACATGGCAATGCATAATAAATTTTCGCATTGTGCTAACTGCTTTATACAAAGAACCAGGTTTTCTTTCAAACGCGTATCTAAATTATCATCCAGTAAAAATTGTTCAAACTGATCAATAACCAATAATTGGTAATTTTTTACTTTATTTGGACCGTCAATGTTTTCTGTTAATTCGCCAGTGTGTACTAGGCCGTTTTGAACGAGACTTTTTGTATATAATCCTGACGTTAGTTTGCGTGGTGTTTGTTCTACTTCCTTTATAAAGTTCGTCAATTCAATATCAGGCTTTAATAGAGATAATGTACTTAAAGCATTGATAATTGTAGCCGTAGGTGATTCATGAATACTTTGGTTGGGCGTTATAATATGATGTTGTTTTACGCGCAATTGAGCAAAGCCAGTTTCGCTGTTCAAATAAGGTAATACCCCTGCTCGAATCAATGACGATTTACCACTACCACTTTTCCCCAATAATAATAAAAAATGACAACGGCGTTCAATACAATGCTTTAAACTTTGAATAACTTCCGCAATCGCTTTTGTTCTGCCAAAGTAGATAGGCGTATGACTTTCATCAAACGTATTCAAACCCATATATGGTGAACCATGGGTCCATTGTGTAAGACTCTGCCGTGGAGCAAAGTGTGATGCTTCATTTTTAAAAACAACATCACTAATAATTCGATAACCGCGTCGATATATAGTTTCAATATATATCGGCTGCTTAGCATTACAACCTAACTTTTTTCTTAGACCCGCAATACATTTTTGGACAGGAGCATCGCCATAGAAAGTACCTGACCAACAAGCGATTAACAACTGTTCTGCGCTAATAGTTTGACCCGCGTTTTGACATAGATAAATGAGTACATCCATCATTTTAGGCTCAATGGTAAAACTATTATCTTTACTTATGAGTTGATTTGAACCGCTATCTACGGCCCATTCACCTAAGGTAAAAGAGTATTGTTTATCGGTTGCATTTAACTGATCTTTGCTTGCCATTCTAGTACCAGTAACTTAATAAGCCTTATCTATTGATATAAAGCTTATAGTATCAACAACGTCTTTACCATAAACATTACATAAAAAATAAAAACCAAAAACAACACCCTAAACCATTGATAATAAATAAATTTAATTAAAACCATCATGGTAAGGAAATCGTAAGGTTCTCTATATTCGCTTTATTGCAATATGGTAAGGAAGTCGTAAGTACTTTTACATAATAATTAGTAATAATAGTTCAGATGCAGGGGGAAGTATAAATTAACAAAGAACAAATCCATAAAGGAGAAAGGCAATGAAAACTATATTTGGTCTACTATTAATATCTGTTTTTTTATTGGTGGGTACAGTAACTAATGCTAACAACTTTAATATAAAAGTTAACACAAACGTTAATAATAAAAACTTGATTGATGTTTGGAATAATGACTTTTCTCAAAAAGCTTTTTTTAATGAGAAAAATAATACCACCTACTTAACTATTTATAATCAGCAAAATGAACGCGTCGCTGAACACCTTATACCAAGAGCAAAAAAACTGAAGAATATTACTTGGTCTACAAACAACAAATACCTAACCTTTACCGAAAATGATCAAAATTTATGGGTGTATAGCATTGAACACAATGCGAGTAAATTAATTGAAAACAACGTTATTAATACCAAAGAAAATAAATTTAGTGTGCAATGGTCGCCAAATAGTGAATGGATTCAATATTTATCGCATGTAAACTCTCGAAATAAAGCAAAAATCTATTCATTAAAACGCCATCGCTCTTTTATCTTACCTATAAATTCAAGCCAAATATCATCTATAAACTGGCAAGATTATGACAATAAACTCATCATCAATTCCCCGTTTATGGAGCCAGAAAAACCTGAACAGATGATTATTTATGGAATTAAGTTGGTATTACAAGCTGACTCTCAGGTTGCACGCTTACACTAATTTATAAAACCAGTATTTATTTAGATATCATCCATACGATTAGCAGCATGTATAATTTGTTGAGATTTTGCCGATTGGAGTTCAATTAAATTTTCAAGGTGCGTTTTCACTGTTTCACTTGGCATTAGTGCCTTGATAACGTTTAACCACTCGTTTAGCTGAACTCTTATTTGTGTCGTTACATCGAGTACAGTAGTAATGTTAACATCCGAATTTTCTTTAAAACTGATAATGCTTTCTGAGACCTTATGTTCAATATCTTCATCAATCCACGTACTAAGAACACCAATAGCTTCATCGCTAATTAACTTTTGAATATCAAGAATATTTTCTGCTTGCTTTTCAATAATGTAATGAAGAAAAATACGTGTTCGTTCATCCTTTGTGTTTTCTAAAAAATGGGCATATAAATCATTTAATTCTTGGTTTATTTCCACTACGTGCTGATAAATGTCTTTTAATTGATGATATCTCATTATGTTTCCTTAAATTTATAATAAATGGTATCGCTTTTGATAGTCATGTTTGAATTTACAATACCATGTTAACTATTGAAGTAACTATCAATCTCAATATTAAAAAAATATGTCACAACACTTACTTTAAGAGTTAAGCAATTTTTGTAAAATAGGACTTGTGGTTGTATACAGTGTCGCAACACGTTTTGTAGTATCCATTGACTGCTTAATAGCAAAAGCGGCTAATGCTGATTCATGAAAGCCACTTAAAATTAAATTTCTTTTACCTGGATAATAATTTATATCGCCGACAGCATATATACCCGTAATAGACGTTTGAAACTTTTCCGTATCTACACAAATTTGATGACGGTTCATTTCAAGATTCCAGTTAGCTATGGGACCAATTTTGGGTGATAAACCAAACATAACAAGTAAAGAATCAACATCAACGGTTCTTTTTATACCTGAAGATTGAATTATAAGCTTACTTAGTGAGTCTCCCTCTTTTTTATAATCAACCACTTGTCCACATAAAAATTGCATTTCATAATTTGTGCATAACTGCTCCATTTTATTAATACTCGCTTCTGAGGCTCTAAAATTAGTACTTCGATGAATCATCAAAACACTTTGTGCTATAGGTTGTAATGTCAGTGCCCAATCAAATGCACTATCACCACCACCTAATACCACAACATTTTTATCTTTAAAGGCATTTTTATCTTTTACTCTATAAAAAAGTTGGCGATCTTCAAATGCCTCAATCCCCTTAACTTTTAAACGAACAGGTTCGAAAGCACCACTGCCTGCGGCAATAATTACTGCTCTACATTCGATTAAAATATCTCTATCCGTTTTAACAAAAAACAAATCATCTCTTTCTTTATGTATCTCTATAACCTTTTGAGATAACAAATATTCTGGATTAAATGGTGAGGCTTGCTTTTCTAACGCCTCAATTATCGACTGCGCGGAAGCGACAGGAATAGCGGGAATATCATAAATAGGTTTGTCTGGGTAAAGTTGTGAACACTGGCCTCCTATTTCAGGAACGCTATCAACAACAATAGCTTTCAGACCTTGTAAACCTAATTCAAATATTTGAAATATTCCTACAGGGCCGGCACCAATAATAACAACATCTGTCTTTAAGTTTTCCATATTGAGTATTCCTAATATCTACGAATCTTTCAAGTTAAACTAAGCAAGAACAAGGCGGTAAATTTTTCTTTAAGCTATCTCTAAATTATTTAATAAAAGCAGTGTCATTGGTTCCATAAACTATATCATGAAGCCCATTATTGTATAACCCTAGTATCTTCATTGTTTATAGCGAAAAATACTCAGTATTTTGATAAAACGTTTGTAAAACAAAAGTCTTAAGGAAGTGGTTTTTCTTTAAAATATAATAACTTAGTAAAGAGAACTATTGACGTTTCAAAGCATTCGCACCTAGTTATTTTAATGTTAGGGTTGATAGCTTTAGCTTCACCTAAATTTAAAAACAGTACGTTAATCTGTTTACTCGTTTACATTCATGATTTTACTCATACTATTAGTCTAGAATTTGTAACACCGTCTGCCCTTTTGGTGTAAAAAGCCACACTAATACAGCTAAATTTACAAATACCGTCAGCCAAAAAATTCTTCTAAATTCTTTCTTTTGAGATTTATGCCTTAATACTTGCTGTGCTATAGCGGCGCCTGGCCAACCACCAATCAAGGCAAGCATATGTAAAGAGCTTTCTGGTGTTCGCCAAACCTTGCGCTTTGCTTTTGACTTATCTGATGCATAAACTAAAAAGGTAATAGCACTAGCGCCTACATATAGGAATATAAGCTTCTGAGGAAAGTATTCGAACAGATAAAATATTATAATCGAGGTAATAAAAACAACCGACAAATAAATTGAAAAACGATTCATTTTTTTGGCTGCCTTTACCTTTAATTTTTCACCCGAAAATGTCGCTTGATCTGCACAAATTCGGCCTTGCCTATCTTTTGATAAAGAAAAGGTAATAACATCATTTATTTGAGGTGTTCGATGTCGGTTGATTAACGCCTTTTTATGAATAAAAACCTGTTCACCACCACCATTAGGCGCGATAAAACCAAAAGCCTTGTCTTCATTCCATTTAATTAACTTACCTTTTGAGCGCATGCTCAACTCCTTATTAATCACTACACTATGCGATAATTTACCAGCGTTTGATAATTAATAAAGAGCTTTTCATTTTAAAAAAGGTCTTCGAAAATTGGTTTTTATAAGTTATAGCTTAAAAAGGCGATTAAAGTTGTCGGTTGATAATTTAGCAATAGTTTCAACCGATTGACCACGAATACTTGCTAAGTGTTTAGCGACTTCTACTACATACGCTGGTTGATTCTCTTTACCTCGATGTGGCACAGGGGCAAGGTATGGTGAATCTGTTTCAATCAAAAATCTATCATCAGGCACAAGTTTAGCAACTTCTCTTAGTTCATTCGCATTTTTAAATGTAACAATACCGGAGAATGAAATATAAAAACCTAGTTCAATTGCTTGCTTAGCCATATCCCAAGACTCTGTAAAACAATGTAAAATACCGCCAACTTCTGCTGCATTTTCAGAGCGTAATAAATCTAAGGTATCTTGCTGAGCAGCGCGTGTGTGTATAATTAAAGGTTTATTCAGCTCTTTAGCAACAATGATATGTTTTTTAAACGAGTCTAGTTGTACCGCTTTAGTTTCTGGCGCGTAGTGATAGTCTAACCCTGTTTCACCCACCGCAATAACAGCAGGGTCGCTGGCTAAGGTGCGTAACTCATCAATATTGACTTCATCTTCTTGATTTAATGGGTGCATACCACACGTAAGCATTACATTATCAAAGCCTTTAGTTTGTTCAGCCATGGCAGGAAAGTCTTTCAAAGTAACACTAACACACAAAAGCTTATCTACTTTTACATCTTTTGCTGCCTGTACTACATTCGCTAAACTGTCACCATGAAGCGATAAATTTAAACGGTCTAAATGGCAATGTGAATCTATAAACAATGGAAAACTCCGATAATACTAAATTGATTAGGTTGGTGTAACTTACTAAAAAAAAAGCCCTAATAATAACTAAAGGGCTTAGTAACAAATTGATAAAATTATGCTATTACATGGTTAATGTTGCTTCTGACGAACTTAGCTGTCGTGCAATTGCTTTTTCAATTTGAAAACGTACTTTGTCAGGATCATCCCTAAAGCTTACCCCAATTCCTGCAGGTGTTCCGTTTTGTGCTCCTGTTGGTGTTAACCAGCACACTTCACCGGTAATTAATGAAGGCTCTAAAGAGTCAGGTAATAATATATTTAGCTCAACCTCGGCACCTAAATCATAAGGCTCTACAGTACGAACAAACAAACCACCTTCTTTTAAAAAGGGCATATAAGAAATATATAAATCGTGTTCTGATTGAAATTCAATATTAATTGGGATCAAAATCGATATCCTACTCGTTAACTTTCGCTTGCTCAAGCACGTCACTTATCGCCATGATAAGTTTTTCATAAACAAACTGTTTGTTTGCTTGAGTATATGATTTTATTACTTTACACCCATTTATGATGACTTTGTAGAGGTTATTCAAAACTTCAGGGTCTAATGTTAATTTATTCGAAGGCTCGGTCGTAAGAATGAACTGATCACGATATAAATTCACAGTAATTTGCTCTAACCAACGCAAACCATGTTCATTACTTTGTAGCTGTGCAAGTAATTGAGGTTCTACTTGCTGCCCATCAAGAAAATTTACATAACATGTTTTGAACTGTTGAAAAGCATCATTAATAACCGTATTTGTTAACTCAGGTAACTGAGTTAAATTGATAAATGGACTGTTCAGTTCAGTATTAGCGTCAATACTAACTCCTTGCTCTGACATACTTTGCAGTAAAGCTTGCCCCACTTTCGGTCTAATATTAATAACTCTACATCGACTAATAATGGTTGGTAGCAGCATTTCAATGTCATTCGTTAATAAAATAATAACGCTATTATCACTGGGCTCTTCAAGAGTTTTTAACAAGGCATTTGCGGCAGCTTGAGTCATTGTTTGTGCATGTTCAATTAAAACCGTTTTAAATTTCCCCAAATGAGCTGTTTGTTGTAAAAAGCGATTAGCATTACGAACGTCATCTACACCTAAATTACTTTTTTCTGCAATAAGCGCTAGGTGATCTGGGTATGTTTTACTTTTTAATAATAAACATGACTTACATTGACCACAGCTAACTAACACCTCGGTTTGATTAACCGTTTGCGGTTGCTTACAGCTTAGTAAATGCAATAACCACTGCGCAAACTCAAGTTTACCTGAGCCGGTCACACCATTAATTAAAATGGCATGAGGCAAAATATTACGACGGAACTGATTGCTAAATATTTGTTGGTGAGAAAGTAGCCATGGTTTCATATTAAGAGTGCTTTTCTTGTTGCTGACTAAGCAAAACATCAATGATGTTGATTACATCTGATAATACTTTTTCTTTTGATTGAGCCGCATCAACCACTTCAAACTTTTCTGGTGATTGCTCTGCTTGCTTTAAATAACCATTGCGAGCACGAATTAAAAAGTCAGCCTTTTCATCTTCTAAGCGGTCAAGCCCTTCTCCACGACTCTGCACTCTTTTCAAGCCTTCAGCAGGGTCTAAGTCTAAAATAATATTCATATCAGGGCTAAAACCATTTAATGCTAAATCATTTATTTTGGTAATAGTATCAATATCAATGCCTCTCGCATAATGCTGAAAGCTAAAGGTAGCCGCATCGAATCGATCAGAGATAACAACTTTGCCTGCCGATAACGCCGGTATTATTTTTTCTTGAATATGCTGTGCGCGACCAGCACCAAATAGCATTAATTCGGTCATGAAAGACATTTCAGGTGTTTTAGGATCTAAAATAACGTCTCTAATTTTTTCACCTATCGGTGTTCCTCCCGGCTCTCTGGTAAGTAAAACATCAACACCCTTTGAAATGAGGTATTTTTCAATGCTTTGTATAACGGTAGTTTTACCTGCGCCATTACTACCATCAAAAACAACCATAAAACCTTTTTTCATATAATTTCTCTATGTTTCAACTAAAATATTCAAGGAGTATATTCAAAATGAATAGTTCCTATTGAATACGTATCTTGTTGACTTTAATTGGTTACAGTAACCTTATTCGCTGTATTTTCTCAAATTCACCGAGTAAATACAAACAACGGGTAGCTATACTAACACTCAACAATTTAATAAATTATGAACTTAGCTACCTAGTGCTCGGTAACATTCCTTTAAGCAGTAAGCCAAAAATATCTGCTCCGGTGATAATGCGTTTACTTTCGCCCCAAATAAGTAAAACATCATAATCTATAACGCCATCAAAGTTTTTATCGGTCGATCTATTAATTTTCATTTGCAGCATTGCTTCATTTAATGGGGTTGTTTCATCGGTGATAACAACAGGACGATGACAATAGTTATAAGGGTCAAAGTTATCTGTTTGATATAATGCAGCCCTTGATAAACCGTCGGCATCTAATATTAATAATGGATAACCTTCTAAATTAGTTAGAATGACCCAACTATGATTTGTTTCGTTAACTTGCATCAGAAAAGGATCATCTGGGCTTTGTTTTATTGGCGGTATCATGGGTAAATCTAACTTAGTTGGTAAAGCGATGATTGACTTAGGATCAATAATTTCACCTTCTTCTGTTACATGTATTTCATCTAAAGCAAAAAAGTTTAATGCACCGATTCCTTCTACTTGATTAAGATCGGCTTCTTCGGCTGTAATATGTTGACGTATGATATTTCTAAGTTCGCTTTCTTCTAAGTAGGTTATACCTTCTTTTCCTAACCAAGCATCAAGAATCAGTGCAGTAGGTTTAGCAACAGGATAAAAAACAAACTGATAAAAACGAATAACTGGCGCTAAAATACTGCCCATTTTTAAAGCATTACGTGAAAAGTATGCTTGTGGAGTAATTTCACCAATAATGGTAATCGCGATAGTTGAAAATAAAAAAGCACTAACGCCGGTTAACACTGAATCTGACAACATAGTTAATAAAACATTAATACCAACATTACCCCATAAAATGGTAGATAAAAGAAAATTGGAATCATCTCTAAGCTTTAAAACTTTTTCAGCAGCTTTGTTACCTTTTTTAACTTCAACTTCTAAATGAAGCCGACTGATAGAGAAAAATGCAAGGTTTAAGCCTGAAAAAACAGCTGAATGTGTGATACAAATTGCGATAGCACACCAAGTAATAATGTCAGTTGACATATCAGATCCCTAAAATTAATTTTAAAGCATGTATTAATGCGAAATATTAACTGAACCTGCTTAGATCACAACTAATCATTTGCTATTTACTGCTTTATATTGCTTATAATGTTGTATATTTACTTCATCATTATGTTATACAGCAATGAATAATACTGACCTATTTATAATAAATGATTTTTACTTGTTTCTTTAATATAAGTTGCGGATACGATGGCGATTCTTTCTCTTGGTATTACCATTTTCATTTAAAATACGATAATGAAGACCATTAAAGATGACTTGGCGTTTTATTTTTTAAATTACGATCTAATGAGTGAGCTATGAAGAACAATAATTGGTGGGGGGAATTTACTTTTGCCCTACAAGAGCAGAAGTGTTGGAGCGTAGGTGAGCGAGCAATTGTCCTTAGGCGTGAAGCAGCTGAATGGAATACCTGGAATATTGAAAGCGAAGAGGAAGATAACGATATTGTCGTGTCTGACGGTGCGTGTGTTAATGTAGACAATTTGACAATCACCGGTCGATTTTTAGAAAAAAACACCTCAGAAAAAATAAAGGTATCTCCTTTATTAGCAGACCGCACCGTTATTGCTCGCCCTTCATCCCCGTTAACACTTCTTGCAGGAGAAAAAATTCAATTATTTATTAGTACGCCTATTTGGTTTTACGCTGAAACATTTCCAAACGGAAAATGTTTGGTAGATTTACCTTTTTGGCGACCATCAGACTCATGGTTTGGCAGCTCTACTATTGATGGACAACTATGCTATGCAAAATATACTTCGGCAAAAACTAAAATTGAAGAGCTAGAGCTCCATCCACATAAAGCGACAACGCCCATTATGGTTATTAATAGCCACAATAAAGAATTAACAATTAATAGAATTAATGTGCCGGTAAATCATTTGAATTTGTACCATGATGATAAAAACCGACTGTGGACATCTCGAATCACCATTGAAATAGCAGACGACTCAGCGGATATTGAATTAATTATTGATAAAAATGTTTCTGCTGAATTCGAACCTCTTACGTTTATCAGTAGTCCACGAATATCTTCAGAGCATGGAAGATTAATCCGCAGAATTAGTAACTTATTTGGGTAAACAGTTTATGGAAGTCATTAGCGAATTTTTTAATATGTTTGAATCATCTCATTGGTACGCCTTAATACAGGCATTAATTTTATTTGTTGTCGGTTACTTTGTTGCTAAAGCATTAAGTAGTGCAGCTGAAAAACTTGCCGCAAAAAAAATGACAACACATGGTCTTTTTTTATTAAAAAGAACCATTTTTTATACTGTATTAATATTGTTCCTATTGTCTGCTTTAAAACATATTGGTATCGATCTAACAATCTTACTTGGCGCAGCAGGAATTTTCACTGTTGCTGTTGGTTTTGCCTCACAAACATCTGCTTCAAATTTGATAAGTGGCTTGTTTTTAATGATAGAAAGACCTTTCTCTATTGGTGACGTTATTAAGGTCGATGGTTATACCGGTGAAGTTATTTCTATTGATTTATTATCAGTAAAATTAAGAACATTTGATAACTTGTTTGTTCGAATACCTAATGAGAGTATGATTAAAAGTGCCGTCACAACCTTGACTAAGTTTCCTATAAGAAGAGCTGACTTAAAATTAGGAATTGCCTATAAAGAAGACATTGAAAGAGTTAGACGTGTTTTATTAAACATTGCTGAAAAAAATGTTATTTGTTTAGAAGAGCCTGCACCTTTATTTATTTTAACTGGTTTTGGAGAATCATCTGTTGATATTCAATTTTCAGTTTGGTCAAAAAGAGAAAACTACCTCACACTTAAAAATGAAATGTATCAAAATATTAAAAAAACGTTTGATGAACAAGGTATTGAAATACCCTTTCCTCACGTTAGCTTATACGCTGGTATGCAAAGCAAACCTTTCGATATTGTTTTAGCACCCCCAAAAAAAGGCGCTGAAGATAGCGTAAACAAAGAATAATCGTTAATTAACCATTTGAATAACGGCTAAAATAAGTATTTAAACCGTTCGATTATTCGCTAATTAGTTTCATAAAGCACTTGATGAACTTGTCATACAAGAAAAGATATAAACATTTTTTGTAATGAAAGTTAGCATGGTGATATTGCATTTGCTGTTATGCTATGTGCTTCTTTAATAATTAAAATGTTTATTGAATCGTTAAAATGCAATACATAGTTCAAAGCGCAATACAAAGCGTAGCTCCAAAAGTACGACAAAAAACATTGCAAAAAATTAGCAAGCTTAATCTAGTGAAAAAAACTACGTCTTTGTTTTTTGCACTATGCTTAATTTCGCCCTACGCCTTATCAAATACGCTTTTAGTTGAACTCCCAGATAAACTACCTCGTGAAGTTGTGCAAAATATCCATGCCTATTTAGGCAAATTACCCAAAGAGAGTAATGAGCGAGCTGCATTTATATTTACTGCGAAAAAAAAGGTTACCAATGCACTCAATGCTTTAGGGTATTACCGTGCAGTAGTAACCAATGTAATTAATAAAGCTACCGACAAAGATGTTTGGACACTAACTTTTAATATCGTGTTAAATGAACCAACACGAATAAAAAAATTACAGCTTAATATTGTTGGTGATGCAAATAAAGATTCCGCTTTTTCAGCAATAGTTAACAATATTCCGATACTAACCGGGGATGTGCTGCATCATGGAAAATACGAAAAATTTAAAGAAGACTTAACCTCGCTTGGATTAGAGCGTGGCTATTTCGATATTAAATTTACTAAGTCGACTATCGCAATACATCAAGATTTACAAACAGCGGATATTATTCTTAATTTAGATAGTGGTGTCCGTTATCAGTTTGGTGAAGTAAAGTTTACCCCATTCGAGCTAAACTCTGATGTTTTAGCGCCATTAATTCCTTTTAAGAAAGAAGATTATTACCAACAAGATTTATTGCAAAATTTACAAAATGAACTCGATGAAACTCAATATTTTAGTAATGTAATTGTTTGGCCTAATACCGAAAAAATTATTGATCATACTTTACCCATTGATATTTCATTAGAGCCAGCAACACGACATCAATTCGATTTAGGCCTAGGTTATTCAACAGATACAAAAGAAAACTTTTCTTTTGTATGGAAAACTCCCTTGGTTAACCGTTATGGACATCGACAAGAAACGAAGTTGTCTTATTCAAAAATAAATCCGACAGGATATTTTATTTACGGTATTCCTTTATCGCACCCTAATAATGATGTTTTACAATTAAAAGCCTTACTAGAAGAAAATGATTTCGCAGACTTAACAAGTAAATTCCTTTCTTTCCAAGTGGGTCGTGTTTACCTAAAAGATAGCATGTTGCGCCAGCCTTACCTTAGACACCTTTCTGAAGACTGGAGTACCGATGGTATAGATGATGATGCTAAATATTATATTCCTGGTTTTACTTGGTCTGATAAAGAATGGCAAGGCTCAGTTTTAGATCCAAGTACTGGTTTCCGCCAATATTATAATATAGAGGGAAGCTATGATAAGTTGGACTCTAAAACTTCATTTTTGCGCTTTAATGCACGTTGGAAATATATATCATCGATAGCACCAAAACATCGTATTGTGACCCGAGCTGAAATTGGCTATGCCATTGTTAAAGATGATATAGAAGCAGAGCTTTCACCGTCACTGCGTTTTTATGCTGGTGGCGATCAAAGTATTAGAGGTTTCGGTTATCAATCGGTTGGCCCTAAAATAACGCTTACCCAAGGAGATAACACTGAAGAAGAGATCGTTGTTGGCGGAACGAATATGGTTGTTGCTAGTGTAGAGTATCAATACTACTTTACCCCCGAATGGCGAGGTGCACTGTTCACCGATGGCGGTAGTGTGAATAATAAAGACAAATTAGACTTTGTTTATTCTATTGGAACGGGCATTCATTATATTTCTCCTATTGGCCCCATCCGATTTGCCCTAGGTTATCCATTAAGTGAAGATGAGTCGTCATGGCGCATTCACTTTAGCATTGGCGCAGAACTATGATTTATAAACGTGTTAGCTTCTACTTGACTACAATATTTACGGGAATACTCTGTTTATTCGCCATATTACTTTCAACACCTTGGGGAACTCAACTAACCCTTTATTTTGTTGGCGATATTTCTCCTATACAAGTTAAATATCGCAGCGGTGCATTTTTAAAAGATTTACAGTTAAGCCACTTAGCCATTAACAATGAGCAAATGGAGGTTAATGCAACAGACATACGTTTAACATTAAATTTACGCTGTCTTTGGAAAAAACAAGTATGCATTGATGAACTGAGTCTTGCGTCTGTGCAAGTACTTTTAAATGAAAATAGCGCCACGTCGTCAGATCAACTTATGGCAGAAATTATTATTCCGCCTATTTTCACCTTACCTTTTTCCATTAAAGTGAAACAGTTCAATTTAGCAAGAGCTCAAATAGAAAATCCAAACCTACAGGTAAAGTTAACTGATTTCTCGAGTATTTTAGAAATCAATGACGCGGCGCTAACAATAGAAAAATTCAGCCTGGCTGCTGCACATATAACCTTAGTTAGATCAGATACTGTTCCAGCTAATACCACTAAAACAGCTTGGCCTTTGGCTTCGTTACCAAAGGTATATTTACCTTTCAAATTTAATGTAAAGTCATTTACCGTTAAAGAGCTTATTGTTAATGAGTTAATAACTACTGGTGATGAGGAAACGTTAGTACATATAGAAGATGCAGTAGCACGCTTATCTTGGTTTAAAACAAAACTCACTATTGACACACTGTCATCAAACATTCAAAAAATGGGATCTTTTTCTTTAAAAGGTAAGCTTGATTTTGTTCCACCTTATAATGTTGATATAACAGTGGAAAACACAATTAAGGACAACGAAATAGTACCTGAGTTAAATGATTCTAGACAACAAACGTTACTCCAAGGAAACCTATCTCATTTAGCTATAACAGTAAGTAGCGAAGGAACCTTAGCATTAACCGCTGATGCAAAAATAGATCTAACCGATGCTAACTTACCTTATGAATTAACCACCCAGGTAATGCAATATACGTTACCTAGTGATATTACCCAAGTCATTACTCCTGCAATGTTTGTATTGCAAAGTCAAGGTGATCTTAATCAACAGACAATCGAATTTAACAGTGAATTCAGTGGGTTTGGTTATCAAAATGTCGCCGTTGAATTAAGTGCAAACTTGCAAAAAGATCTGCTTAAGATAAATACTTTTTATCTAAAAGATTTCAACGCAGATAATGAACTAAATTTAGTAGGCGAATTACAGTTAGGAGACAAATTATCTTGGGATATCAACCTTGATACCTCAGGCTTTACTTTGCCCAATATCGACAAACGTTTATCCGGACGTATACAGGGTAATATTGCCAGTAAAGGTTTTTGGCATGGTGATGAATGGGCATTAAGTTTAGTAAATTCCAAGCTTACAGGACAAATTAATAATATAAAGCTTTTGGCTGAAGCTAACATTGAACTTAACCATCAAGGTAAATTAGCACCAAGTAAGGTGTTTATTGATTATGGTGATATCGCACTTAACCTTAACGGCTATAGCGATGAAAATTGGCACGTTAATGGACGAGTAAATGTTGACAGTGCCAACTTATGGTTAAAAGATATTGAAAGTAGCTTACGTTCAACAATTGATATTTCGGGACCTATTCAAGATCCTGAAATAACTTTACAAGGTGAGATTGAAAAACTCGTTATGGCAAACTTTTCAAGTGATGCCATTCATTTTAATGCCGCCTATCGCCCTTTGAATAATCATGAACATAAAGTGGCGTTTACCAGTATGCTAATGAACCTAAATCAACACACAATTAAAGAGGTGAGCTTTTCAAGTAATGGTGACTTAGCACAACAACAAATTAATTTAGCCTGGCTTGGCGATTCATCACTTAATTTATCACTCGACAGTCAATATTCCCCTACAGATGAGCAATTAACGATACAAGCAGCTAATACTACTTTTTCTTTAGGTGAACAAGTGTTCAAATCAAGTCAGCCTATTCATCTGCTTTATAATAATAAACTAAATACACTAGCCATTAATCAGCATTGTTGGTTAGGAAGTTTGTCGCAATTATGTTTAAACGATAATACTGTTTTAAATTTGACTAAGGGAGATTTGACGGTAGCACTTCAGTTAGATACCGCACTGTTAAAACCTTTTATACCTGAAGAATTTCGCTTTGATAATACCATAAATGGCAATATTTCTATTGGCTGGCAACCAGATGCTACCCCATCTATTGATGCACAATTACTGATCAACGCCGGATTACTACAAATAAATAAAGAAAATGAATTACATAAGTTGCTCGAATGGGAACAAGGCCAATTAAACTTACAAATGAACGACAACAGTATAAAAGGAAACATGACCTTGTCGACCGCTGTTGATAATACTGAATTATTAAATGCAAGTACGTCCATTTCGTTAACTGATAACAGTATTAAAGATAGCCATATTACCATTAATAATTTTAACCTTTCGCCAATACAAGTTTTTGTTCCCGAGCTCTCTTCATTAGACGGAATATTAAATACCAATATCACGGTTAATGGGATGTTAGATAAACCCATTATAAATGGCGAAATGAAATTAACCGATGGAAAAATAAAAGTTGCAAGCAATATGAATACGCTAGAAAACATTAATATGGCTTTTGACTTCAAAGGACAACAAGCCATTGTTTCAGGTGGTGTTGATGTTAATAAAGTAACTGCAAACCTTACCGGTGATGCTGATTGGCAAAATGAATTACAAGGTAACTTTAATCTTGCTGGCGAAGCCATAAGCTTTTCTGTTCCCCCAGATCTAGCATTAACTATTTCCCCTCACCTTAATGCACAAATAAATGCCTCAGAGCTTAAGTTATCGGGTCGCATAGAAGTGCTTAAAGGAAAGTTAGCCATCAACAAGTTGCCTCAAGGCAGTGTTAGCTTAAGCAAAGATGTCATTATTGTTAATGATGATGGTGAACAAGTCACCCTTGAGAAACCTTTTAATATTTTAACCAATGTTCGTGTTGTTATCGCTGACGCTTTCCAAATTGAAGGGCAAGGGTTTGTGGGACGCCTCGGTGGCGAATTACAAGTAAGTCAGCAACCGCAACAACCTTTACAGTTATTTGGTAGTTTAAAAATTCCAGAAGGCCGTTATCGAGCTTATGGACAAGACTTATCAATCACAAAAGGGAATATATCTTTTAATGGCCCGGCCAATACGCCTTATGTCTCAATGCAAGCGACACGTAGTATTGAAAAAGAAGACATCATTGTTGGCATTGACGCTAAAGGTTTAGCGAATAGTTTACATATTACACTGTTTTCAAAACCTACTATGCAGCAATCAGAAGCCTTATCATATTTAGTTAGAGGCCGAGGCTTAGATGCTAAAACGAATAATAGTAATGCTGCAATAGGTGTGGCCTTAGGAACGGCAATAACAAACTTTTCGGGAGTACTAACTCAAATAGAAAAGCTACCCTTGCTCAATAAACTTGAAATTGACGGAGACGATGAACAAGCTTCTATTGCCGGATATTTAGGTGATCAAGTTTATGTGAAATACGGCGTAGGCGTAACTGAACCAATTAAAGAGCTGACGGTTAGGTTTTATATCTATAGTCGTTTATGGGTTGAAGCGGTTTCTGGTTTAGAAAACTCGGCGAATATTTACTATTCATTTGATATAAAGTAAATCGGATGTCGTTAACTGACGGGAGTACCCCACAAAAAATGACATTAATAAGCATATTCTTGCCAATTGACGTCTGTTAAATGCATTTTTGATGAACGGACAGGTAATTATCCTTCGAATAAACTATGCCATAAGCAACGTAATAAGCAATATAGTAAAGAAAAGCTGTTACAGGCTCAAAATTACGCTTATTTTTTGCGCTTACTGTTTTGCTCTTAGCTGTTTCAAATAATCTCTAACGGCACTATTATGCTCCGCTAGCGTTCGGCTAAAAACATGTTTTCCATTCCCTTCGCTAACAAAGTAGTAATAATCACTCTCTTGGGGATTAAGTGCTGCTTTAATAGCTGATAACCCCGGCATTGCTATAGGACTTGGTGGTAAACCATTTATACGATAAGTGTTATAAGCTGTTTTCTCTCTTAAATGCGCCTTAGTAATGTCTCCCTTATAACGTTCACCTAAGCCATAAATAACCGTAGGATCGGTTTGTAATCGCATTTTTTTCGCTAACCGATTCATAAAGACCGAGGCGATCAAAGGCTGTTCCGGTATATGACTGGTCTCTTTTTCAATAATTGATGCCATAATTAAGGCTTCATATGGCGATTCATAAGGTAAACCGACTGCACGCGCTTGCCAAAGCTTGCTTAAGGTGTTTTGCATCGACGCATGAGCACGTTTTAAAATCTGAAGATCTTCTGTACCTTTAGTAAAAGCATAAGTTTCAGGGAGAAACCACCCTTCAGGATTAGCTTGTTCTATATTTAATCGTTGCGATATTTGTTCAATACTTAATGACTCTACAGTATGCATTAACTCTGAATGATTACCTAATTGAGTCAATAGCTCTTTAAACGTTGTGCCTTCAACAATAGTGAATTTAAATTGATGCTCGTTTGCACTAGTGATTAATGTCAGAATATTTTGCAAACTTGAGTTAGGCAAAATTTGATAAGTGCCAACTTTTATAATGGTTTTGTGAGGTTGTAAACGTGCGTAGACTCTAAGCCAAAAACGATTATCTATCCAACCTTTGCTCTCTAATGCCTTTGAAAATGAAGCAACAGAACTACCTTGTTCAATAGTAATTAATTGATGCTGTGTAATTGGTAAAGGCTTATTCATTTCTTTTTCTAATAAAAGAAAAAAGCCAAGAATAAATATAATCGCGCTACCAATACAAACATAAAGTATTTTTTTCATTAAAAACCTATTAATAATTTATTGCTCACGGTTAATACCATTACGGATAGTTAGTGCTATTGCTAAGGGTAAGTCTAATGATAATACCTGCCCGTTATAATTATTCACAGGCATGACGCCCATAACACAATTACACACAAATATTGCCTGTGCTTGAGCAACCTCCTCTAGAGAAATAGCTTTAATAATGGTTTCAGGGTAATGGCGCAATATAGTTTGACGCATAATACCATTTACACCACTTTGACTAACGTCTGGCGTATATAATGTGTCATTTAAGAAAATAAATAGATTAGCACTAGTTGCTTCTATCACGTCATTATTTATATTTGTCACCACCAAGTCATCCACATTACTCAAAGATAACTCTTGCCTTAATAAAACTTGTTCGAGACGGTTTAAATGCTTCAAACCACCTAACATAGGATTAATACCTATTTGTTGCTTACTGAGCCCTAAATTAATGCCGCTATGAATCAAATTATCATAATGTATCGGATAATCATGGATCATAATGATCAGATCATGATGATTGTTTGATGAGCGCGCATAACCTCGCCCACCACTACTTGCTGCAATAATAACTTTGAGCACAGCTAATGGATAGTTTTTTGCTATAGCAGCTAATTGTTGTGTTAATTCGTCTGATGAAGGAGATGAGAACCCCAGTTTTTCACAACCAGAAGTTAAACGTTCTACATGCTGTGTTAAGTATTCTACTTTACCATGAATGACTTTTGCCGTAGTAAACAGGCCATCCCCATAAGCAAGACCACGACTTTCAATATCAATATGATTTTGTTGTATTCCATTAACTAAACATAATTTCATTGTCGGTTCACTATATAGATAAAACAGGTTAAAACTAAATTAAAAAAGCCTGAGAACTTACACATATATGCTAAGTATTCAGGCTTAATAAATTGATTTCAAGCTTTAGTTACAAGTCACTTCAATTATTATATTTTTTTAAATATTAATGACCCGTTTGTACCACCAAAACCAAATGAATTACACAAAACATAATCTAAATTAATATCACGAGCTGAGCCGCGAATATAATCTAAATCACAACCTTCACCTGGATTATCTAAATTAATTGTTGGAGGAACACAAGAGCTCGCTAATGCTTGAATACTAAAGATACTTTCAACGGCACCAGCAGCACCTAATAAATGCCCAGTCATCGATTTAGTTGATCCCATTAATACATTATATGCATCGGCACCAAAAATTGATTTTACGGCATTAGTTTCAGCGATATCACCTGCAGGCGTTGAAGTACCATGCGCATTAATATAACCAATTTGATTAGCATTTATTTTAGCGTCATTTAAGGCATTTTCCATCGCACGTGCTGCACCAGCACCATCTGCTGGAGGTGATGTCATATGATAAGCATCACCACTCATACCAAAACCAACTAACTCAGCATAAATTTTTGCGCCACGTGCTTTGGCATGTTCATATTCTTCAACAACAACAACACCGGCACCATCACCTAAAACAAAACCATCACGATCTTTATCCCAAGGACGTGAAGCCGATTGAGGGTCATCATTACGTCTAGATAAAGCACGTGCTGCACCAAAACCGCCCATTCCTAATGTGGTAGATGCTTTTTCGGCACCACCAGCCACCATAACATCAGCATCACCGTATGCAATCATGCGAGCTGCATGACCAATATTGTGCACGCCACTAGTACAGGCTGTAGTAATAGAAATATTAGGTCCTTGCAAACCAAACATGATAGATAAATTACCTGAAATCATGTTAATGATTGTAGAAGGCACAAAAAACGGCGAAAGTCTTTTCGGACTACCTGTTTTTACCATTTTTTCATGATTTTGTTCTATTAGGCCTAACCCGCCAATACCAGAGCCAATAGCCACACCGATACGAGGTGAGTTTTGTTCATTAACTTCAATGCCAGAATCTTGGATTGCTTGAACGCCTGCGGCAACACCATATTGAATAAAAAGATCCATTTTTTTGGCTTCTTTTTTTTCCATATAGTTTTGCGCGTCAAAATCGTTAACTAAACCTGCAAACTTAGTTGAATACTCAGTTGTATCGAAATGATCAATATTACGAATACCACTTTTACCAAGTAATAAGTTTTCCCAGGTTTGTTCAGGGGTATTGCCTAGTGGGCTAAGCATACCAAGACCGGTAACAACAACACGTCTCATTGTGTTCTACCTCTTAATTATGAAATAGGAGATACAAAAAAAGCGGTCACTTAAATGATAAGTATACCGCCTTTTTTTCAATTACATTTTTACAATTAACTAGTAATAACTAGTTAGCAATTACTGATTAGCGTTAACGTAATCGATTGCCGCTTGAACAGTAGTGATTTTTTCAGCTTCTTCGTCAGGAATTTCAGTATCAAATTCTTCTTCCAACGCCATAACTAATTCTACTGTGTCTAATGAATCAGCACCTAAATCATCAACGAAAGATGAATCAGTTTTAACTTCTGCTTCACTAACACCTAGTTGTTCAATAGTGATTTTTTTAACGCGTTCTTCGATAGTACTCATTTTTTTTCCTTTACTTACTGAAAGTGTAATTTATCAAATTGCGTGTAGTGTATTCGCCAAAGCCCTGCCATGCAAGCCTATAGCTTTATTTTTTTAGGTGGTCGAACCTGTTTACTACACTAAAATAGTGATACGAAACAATGTAGCCCTTTATATTTAAGGGTTACACCATATACATACCACCGTTAACATGAATCGTTTCGCCAGTGATATATGCGGCTGTATCTGACGCTAAAAAGGCGACAGTGCTCGCAATTTCTTCAGGTTTACCTAAACGATTAGCTGGAACTTGTGAGAAAATCCCCTCTTTTTGTTCATCAGTTAACGTTTGTGTCATATCTGTATCGATAAAACCTGGCGCAATAGTATTAACTGTTATGCCACGAGAAGCAACCTCACGTGCCAAAGACTTAGTAAAACCTAATAAACCCGCTTTAGCTGTTGCGTAGTTTACTTGCCCTGCATTACCCATTGAGCCCACTACAGAGCCAATATTAATAATTCGGCCATTACGTTTTTTCATCATAGGACGAATCGCGGCTTTACTTACCTTAAACACAGAAGTTAAGTTAGTATCAATTATATCTTGCCATTCATCATCTTTCATACGCATAAATAGATTATCGCGCGTGATACCGGCATTATTAACTAAAATATCAATACTACCATGTGCGTCTTTAATCGCTGAAAATAGTTCGGTAATAGAATCATCACTCGTCACATTTAATACGAGGCCATTGCCCTCACCTAAATATTCTGAAATTCTTTCTGCGCCATGTTCTGACGTCGCTGTTCCTACAACCGTAGCCCCTAACGCTTGTAATTGTGTCGCTATTGCTTTGCCAATACCACGACTAGCACCTGTAACAAGGGCTATTTTACCTGTTAATGAAAACATAATATTTCCTATTTGTTTTTTATTTTTATTAAATCTATTTAGCTTGCGTCAATTCTTTTGCTTTAACTAATGAGTCTTCTGTATTAAAAGAAACGCAGTTAATCGATTTATTGATACGTTTAACCAATCCTTGTAATACTTTTCCTGGACCTACTTCAATCATTTGAGTAACGCCCATCTCGCCAATTTTTGTTACTGTTTCACTCCAGCGTACAGGACTATATAGCTGTTTAACTAAAGCTGACTTAATAGCTTCACCACTTGTTTCAATAGCAACATCAACGTTATTAACAACATTAATTGATGGTGTTTTAAAGATAATACCTTCAAGATCGGCAGCTAACTTAACCGCAGCATCAGCCATTAGTGCACAATGAGATGGTACACTTACTGGTAGAGGTAAAACGCGTTTAGCACCTGCTACTTTACACAGTTCACCCGCACGTTCAACAGCATCTTTATGACCCGCGATAACAACTTGACCAGGTGAATTAAAATTAACAGCTGCGACAACTTCTTTAACTTCATGTGAGTCTTGTGCTTGTGCACAAGCATCAATAATCGCTTGATCATCTAATCCAATCACTGCTGCCATTGCACCAACACCCGCCGGAACACAAGTTTGCATATATTCGCCACGTTTTTCGACTAACTTAACACCATCAGTTAACGAAATAACATCTGCACATACTAAAGCTGAGTATTCGCCTAAGCTGTGACCTGCTAAAACAGCAGGTAAAATATCAGATTCGGCTTGCCAAACACGCCACAACGCAACACTCGCAGTTAATAAGGCAGGTTGTGTGAAATTTGTTTGATTAAGTTGTTCTGCTGGTCCTTGCGCAACTAATTGCCACAAGTCATAACCTAGTGCGTCAGATGCTTCTTTAAAAGTATTTTGAACAATATCATTGTCACTAAAGTCACTTAACATAGCAACGGCTTGAGAGCCTTGCCCTGGGAATACGAAGGCTAATTCACCTTGTAAGGATATATTTTGCATTTTTATTTGTTACTCTTATGTTTATAAACAATATAGACAATATAATAAAATATTATTGAGGAGACAGACCTTGCTCTAAAGAGCATTTAATTTTCTCAGGTACTTGACGCTCAACTTCTTTAACAGCTTCCATTATAGCGGAGAAAAAAGCGCCTGAATTTGCATTGCCATGGCTTTTTACAACGATACCGCGCAATCCTATCAAACTTGCACCGTTATACTGGTCGGGGTTCATTGACTTAAATAATTTTTTTAAACTAGGTTTAACAATAAAAGCTAACATTTTTACTAAAATGTTCTGTTGGAAGAGTGTTTTTGATCTTTTATACACTAAACGAGCAACACCTTCACAGGTTTTTAGTGCTACATTACCAACAAAGCCATCACAAACAATAACGTCAGCTTTATTAGAGAAAATATCTCCTCCCTCAATAAAACCAATATAATTGATATCTTTATTGTCAGATAATTCAAGTGCAGCTTGCTTAATATGGTCACTGCCTTTAATTGATTCTTCCCCCATATTGAGTAATGCTATACGAGGTTTATCAATACCATCAACTTGCTGGGCCATAACAGAACCCATAATTCCAAATTGGTAGAGTACATGTGAATCACAAAAAACATTCGCACCTAAATCAAGCATAAATACGTGTTTGTCATCATCATGTGTAGGTAAAGAAGAAATTAAGGCTGGACGTTCAACACCAGGTAATGTTTTTAAAACAAAATGTGCCATGGAAAATAAAGCACCTGTATTACCTGCACTAACACATGCTTGGGCTTTACCATCATGAACAAGATCTAATGCTTTACGCATAGATGAATCTTTTTTTGTTCGAAGAGCAAAGGCTGGTTTTTCATCCATTTCAACAACTTCTGAGGTCGGGAAAATAGATAACTGTTGATGTTGAGCTAATGCTTCTTTGGAAATATTTAATCGTGCAAGTTCTGATGTAATGATCTGTTCATCACCACAAAGAATTAGATGCAAGTTAGGCAGATGATTAATTGCCATTATTGCTGAAGGAATTGTTATAGAGGGGCCTTTATCGCCCCCCATAACATCTAACGCTAAGGTTAGTATTTCTTGACTATTCAAGCGAAAATTAATTAGCTATAAATAGGGTATTAAAGTAAATTCGCTTAGTTAGCGATTACTTTAACGCCTTTGTAAAAGCCATCAGCTGTTACATGGTGACGACGATGTGTTTCACCTGATACTGGATCTACTGATAAATTCTCTGCTGTTAAAGCATCATGTGAACGGCGCATGCCACGTCTTGAACGAGACTTTTTGCTTTTTTGAACTGCCATGAGTTACTCCTAAATCGGGTTATTAGTTAAATTGCTAAATGCGTTTAACTATTTAAATTGTTTTAATACGTCAAATGGGTTCGGCTTCTCAAGCTCTTCCGGCAATTCACCCCAAACCGTATCAGCATCAGCTGAACAGTCTTCAATGTTATGCCTTGGAATAAATGGAATAGAAAGTAAAAACTCTTCTTCCACTAGCTCTCGTAAGTTTACTTCACCATCTTCATTTAATTCTATTACATCATAATATGATGGAATATTTTCAGCTGCTTCTTCATTTTTTGCTGGACTAAAAATAAAATCTACTTTTAATTCCATATCAAAAAGCTCATTACACCGCTGACAAGTTAATGCAACTAATGCCGATGCTGTGCCTGACATTACTGTTAAACCACGTTCATCCACATCAAACTTAACACTAACTTGAGCATACTCACTGCGCATTTCGCTGACAGCAAGAAGCCTAGTCATTTCCGACACGTTAAATATACCTTCACACACAAGCCTGCGCTGTGCACTTCGGGATGGACTAATTGTAATCGGAAGCTTAAGATTCTGCATAAGTCGCGCATAATAAAGCTCCAAGAGGCAACTGTCAAAAGAAAATTAGCTTATTTTGTTTAAAAACGATAGATTGACCCAATAATAACAGTAATATGATAATTATTGTTTAATTGTTCATCAAAATTGATCAATTCCCACATTTTTAAGGATCTTCATGAAAACCTTAGTTTTAGGCTCTACCTCCCCTTTTCGTAAAAGTATTTTAGAAAAACTCAACTTAGCTTTTGAATGTGCTAAACCTGATGTGGATGAAACAGCTTTAGCCAATGAAGCACCTCAAGCGTTAGTTGAGCGTTTAGCAATTGCAAAAGCAAAAGCCGTAGCAAGTGAATTTTCTAATGCACTTATTATAGGTTCAGATCAAGTCGCAGTTTGTGACGGTGAAATTTTAGGTAAACCTCATACCTTTGAAAATGGTATAAAGCAGCTGACTAAGTTTAGTAATAAAAGTGTCACCTTTTATACTGGTTTATGTGTCTATGATAGTGCAAGTAATACTAGTACTTCATTAGTTGAACCTTTTATAGTGCATTTTAATGAATTGTCGCGCTCAGAAATAGAAAGCTATTTAAAAGCAGAACAACCTTACAATTGTGCAGGTAGTTTTAAAAGTGAAGGTCTAGGTATTTGTTTATTCAAAAAACTTGAAGGTGATGATCCTAATACGCTTATTGGTTTACCGTTAATTAAATTAGTTAGCTTACTTAAAGAGCATGGCTTAGATACCTTAGCGCAACAAAACCCAACGTGCTAACAACCGCTAGCAAATGCTTAATAAAAGCCGTAACCGGACGCTGTGTAAGCGTCTGGTCAATATCACTCTTTATAGACAATAAATAACCTGAACTATTGTTCTACTATTACATTTATTTTAGACTTTAGACTATTGAATAATTATTATTCAATAGTGATTTTGTTATTATATTCTTGATTTCACATAATCGCCTTGACTGTTAATCCTTTAATATAGGAAAACAGTTGGCATTTGTTCTTTCGTCGCTTATTGTGAACAATTATATTTACCCTATTAATAGGATAAGTAGATCGACTAATAAAAGTCATTGTATTGAAAGTCCAAAGGAATAAAAATGTTAAAAAAATATGTATTTTTACTATCTACGTTACTCTTGTCTTCAAACGCGATAGCTCAATGGGAGCTAGTGAATGATAAATCAACCATTAACTATGTTTCAACTAAAGCATCAAAAGTAGGAGAGGTAAATAGCTTTAAAAAGCTTAATGGTACGCTCAAAGATACAGGAGAATTATCTTTAGCTATTGACTTAAGTAGTGTTGAAACCAATATTGCTATTCGTAATGAACGTGTTAAAACTATGCTTTTTGACGTTGCTTCATTTTCAAACGCAAATATTAGCGCGAATTTAGATCCAAAGTTATTCAGCGAGCTCACTGTTGGTGAGTCATATCAAAGTACAATTAGTTTCAATTTATCTTTACATGGCGTATCACAACAAATAACAACAGATATACAAGTAGTTAAATTAGCTAAGAATGACATATTAGCCTTTTCATTAAGCCCAATCATTATTAATGCTAATAAGTATAATTTAGTCGCTGGTATTGAAAAGTTGCGTGAAGTTGCCAATCTTCCGTCAATCAGCCCTGTTGTTCCAGTGTCATTCAGTTTAGTATTTAAACAGCAATAAATTTAAAACTACAAATCTCTTCACGATTTTACAGCGATAATAAGGATACATATGAGCCAAATTAAAGGATTTGCTTTATCAATTATTCTGGTTATCGCTTTATTTTTAATTTCTGCAATATCTGCTGGTATTGTTGCTGATCTTATCGGCGTTTGGAAAAAGCCTATAATAGGTGCTTTTGCTGCTTTTTGTGTTGTTATGTGTGGTTATATAACAGCACCAAGTTACAAAAGAGAAGCTGCCCTTATTTGGTTCATTGTAGGCGCTATTGCAGCTTGGTTCTTATCAGGAGATTCTTTTTATCCAGAAGATCATGAACATGAATATCAGCTTACAATCATTCCTATTATCGCAACGTATCTCAGTGGTATATTTGCTCTATTGATATGCTTGGTTTGGCATAAACAGCGCGATAATCAATAAGTAGTATTTGAGAACTTTACAGATGCTGTCATTTAAACGTATTTTAAATAACCAAGTAACTCAACAACTAGACTAGCAACGCCTTTAACTCACTTAACGAGTCAACGATAACTTTAGGTGAATACTTTTCAAGTGTTGGCTTATCATGAACACCAAAACTTACTCCAATACTATCAATGCCTGCATTTTTTGCCATTTTTAAATCATAGCTTGTATCACCAATCATTAACGCTTCATGTGAAGATATACCTAATTCAGATAAAATACTAAGCAGCATTGTAGGATCCGGTTTTGATGGCATTTCATCAGCACAACGAGTTGTATGAAACAGATTCGTTGTGTTACTCAAACTTAAGACGCTTGCTAAACCTGCTCTACCTTTTCCTGTTGCAACAGCTAGTAACTTATTGTGCTGTTTTAAAGTAACAAGTAATTCCATCGCATCATTAAATAAAGGCGATGGTGTAGTATTAACTTCAAGGTATTGATATTTGTACTGTACTGACATGGCTTCTATTTGTTCAGCTGTTATGTCAGTAAATAACCGGTCGAATACTACAGGCAAGCTTAACCCAATAATGTCTTTTACTTCATTATTGGTTGGTGTAACTAAACCAACAGTGTCGGCGGCTGATTGCATTGACGATACAATACGATCAACCGAATTCATCAATGTGCCATCCCAGTCAAAAATAATTAACTTATAATTTTTCATAAATACGTTCTAATTTAGTTGTTTGTTATTCTCTAACTAATTTAGTCAGTAATTTTTCCAAACTTGGCTCAAGCGGCGCTTCTATTGTTATACGCTCTTCTGTTTTTGGGTGAGTAAATTCAATGCTCGCGGCATGTAAAAACAAACGTTTTAAACCTTTGCTTTTCATCTCAGCATCAAAACCTTCATGACCATACTTTGCATCCATAGCGATAGAATGACCACTCACTTGACAATGCACACGAATTTGATGGGTTCTACCGGTTACAGGAAAAGCACGAACTAAGGTTGCACCGCGATAACGTTCTAATACTTTATATCGTGTTTCTGACTCTTTACCATTGATATTATCAGTAATTACTACGCGCTCTCCGGATTTAAGATCATTCTTTCTTAATCCCTCAGTAACACGGGTTAATTTAGTTGGCCAATGACCTTTCACCAAAGCATGATAAAATTTCTGAACATTTTTACTGCGTAGTTGTTCATGTAAGTGACGTAATGCCGAACGTTTTTTAGCAACCACCAAACAACCTGACGTATCTCTATCAAGTCGATGTACTAACTCTAACATACGAGCATCAGGGCGAAGAGAACGAAGCGCTTCAATTAAGCCAAAACTTAAACCACTACCGCCATGAACAGCCATTCCTGACGGTTTATTAATAACAATTAATCGGTCGTCTTCAAATAATATTTGTTTTTCAAGGTTAGCAACAATACTTAGACCTGTAGATACAGCATCTGCTTTTTCTGATACACGAATTGGCGCAATTCGTACAACATCATCAACCAATAACTTATAAACCGGTTTAATACGTTTTTTATTTACACGTATTTCACCTTTACGCATTAAACGATATAAATGACTTTTAGGAACACCTTTTAAGGTTCTTAATAAAAAATTATCAATACGCTGACCGGCATCTTCACCATCAATAGTTATATATTGTACTTGTGGTTTATCGTCAGCTTGATTTTCATCACCCTTTGATTTTTTTATCTCTGCTTTTTGTACTAGTGGTTTTTGTGACATGGCTTGCGTTTAATTAACTTAGATTCTTAATGACACGCAGTTTAACATACTTTTTTTACTGCATTTTGACATTTAATCTGTTTTTTTATTGGCTTATCATACTTTATAAGGGATAATGACGAGGTTAATACTTAACAACGTTATTTACTGGGTAAATTTCTAAATAAAAACTTACCTACACAGTGAATAAAAAAGTATTATATTTGAAGCTTTACAGAGAGATGTAAGAGGCAAACTGCGGCCACATTAGTATGCATAACCGATAAAAAGGTAATTGACACATTAATAGTACGGCCTATTGTACAATTAACGCGTGTAACTTGTTAATCATGACATAAACAGTTTTATCACTAAAAGATACTAGTCCAGCTCCATAAAGCAATTTATTTAAATTAACTTATTTTGCAAAAAAGTTTTAATTTAATAATTAAATGCGCAACAAAGAAGTGTAAAACATCACTAAGCAAATTTTTATTATTTAATTGCAAATATAAGTGCGCACAGCACATTCGCTGAGCACATAAAGAAACAAGAACGCTATGATACTTGAATAAGTCAGGTCATAGCCAATAGAAACAATCAAAATTTATAACAGCTTATCGTGGTTTGATGACACGTTAGGATTGACACCCGTGAGGTTGACAAAATGCTGTTACATCACTACAGATTGCACTACTTTGTGTACTAAGCACTAGTGTGCTGTGACTTAAAATTGAGTCACACAAACTATGAAACGTATGTTAATAAACGCTACCCAATCGGAAGAATTGCGTGTAGCACTCGTTGATGGACAAAAACTTTACGATTTAGATATCGAAAGTCCTGGCCATGAACAAAAAAAATCAAATATTTATAAAGCAAAAATCACACGTATTGAACCTTCTTTAGAAGCCGCTTTTGTTGACTATGGTGCTGATCGCCATGGTTTCTTACCAATGAAAGAAATCGCGCGTGAATACTTCCCTAAAGGTTATACATTCCAAGGTCGTCCAAGCATCAAAGATGTATTACACGAAGGCCAAGAAGTAATTGTTCAAATCGACAAAGAAGAACGTGGTCAAAAAGGCGCTGCGTTAACTACTTTTATCAGCTTAGCCGGTAGTTATTTAGTATTAATGCCAAATAATCCTCGTGCTGGTGGTATTTCACGTCGTATTGAAGGTGATGAACGTACTGATTTAAAAACCTCACTAAGTAAACTTGACCTACCTAAAGGCATGGGACTTATTGTTCGTACTGCCGGTGTTGGTAAAGCTTATGAAGAATTAGAATGGGATTTAAGCGTTTTATTACATCATTGGAAAGCAATCAGTGATGCAGCTGAAAGTCGTAAAGCACCTTTTTTAATTCATCAAGAAACCAACCTTATTTTACGCGCTATTCGCGATTATTTACGCCGTGACATTGGCGAAGTTTTAATTGATCGCCCAAAAACATTCGAAAGTGTTAAAAAGCATATTGAAATAGTACGCCCTGATTTCTTGAGTAAAATTAAGCTTTATACCAGTGATGTTCCTCTATTCACGCATTATCAAATTGAAACGCAAATTGAAACGGCATTTCAACGTGAAGTACGCTTACCTTCAGGTGGTTCAATCGTAATTGATCCAACAGAAGCTATGACTTCTATCGATATTAACTCTGCTCGCGCAACTAAAGGCAGCGATATCGAAGAAACAGCATTTAATACCAACTTAGAAGCAGCAGAAGAAATAGCCCGTCAATTACGTTTACGTGATTTAGGTGGTTTAGTTGTTATCGATTTTATCGATATGACCCCTGTTCGCCATCAACGTGAAGTTGAAAACCGTATGCGTGACTCTGTTCGTCAAGACAGAGCACGTATTCAATTAGGCCGAATTTCTCGTTTTGGTTTATTAGAAATGTCGCGTCAACGCTTGCGCCCTTCTATTGGTGAAACTAGCCAAGGTGTATGTCCTCGTTGTAGTGGTACTGGCCAAGTGCGTGGCGTTGAATCACTTGCTTTGTCTGTACTTCGTTTAATGGAAGAAGAAGCCATTAAAGAAAATACACTACACGTTCAAGCACAAGTACCTGTGCCTGTTGCTACTTACTTACTTAATGAAAAGCGCCGTTCAGTAATGCATATTGAAAAGCATCATGGCGTACGTGTTTTAATCATCCCTAACCCTCATATGGATACACCACAATATGAAGTTTTACGTGTTAAAAATGATGAAACAGTTAGTGAAGCTAGTTATGACATTTCGATTAAACAAGCAGAGCTTGAAGAAGCGAAAATGCCTAAGTTTGATAAAGTAGCGGTTAAACGTGATGAACCATTAATTCAAGCGATGGGCCAAGGAATGACAGCACCTAATGTTGCTCCTGTTGCGGAACCAGCGAAAGCACCAGTATCGAATAAAGCGGCTATTTCTGAAAGTAAACCTACAGGCTTTTTTACTTGGTTAAAAGGTTTGTTTACCTCAGAAGAAGTAGTTAAAGAAGAGAAAAAACCGGAAAGTAAACCTAAGCCTGAGAACAATAATCAACAACGTAATCGTCAAGGTCAACGCCGTGGTAATAACCGTAATGGTAACCGTGGTAACAACCGTAATGATGAACGTACTAATGATCGCAACCAAAATCGTAATGCAAAAGTAAATGATAAGTCTACTAATGCACGTAATGAACGCGATGATACGAAGAAAAATACACCTAATAAAGCTAAAGCGCATAATAAAAAACCTGAACATGATAAAAATAAACCAGTAAAAGAAGAAGTTGTTGCTGAGCGCCGTCAACGCAGAACTAACCGTAAAAAAGTACGTGTAAATAAGGCAAAGGTAGAGCAAGCCACGACTTCAGCTCAAGTTGCAATACCTGAACAAAAAGAAGCGGTTAATAAACCCAAAAAACCAGCTAAAAATACGACTACAGAAACAGTTAGCACTACGGTTACTACTGAAAAAGCAGCTGAAACTGATAAACAAGTGACACCGGTAACAACAGAAGAAACGAAAGGAAACAATGAAGAGCGTTCTCGTAATAGACGTTCTCCAAGACACTTACGTTCTAATGGTCAACGTAGACGCCGTGACAAGAAACCAGAGGATGAAGTAGTACAAGGTTCGGCTGAAAATGCACCAGCTACCGATACACCAGCGGAAAATAATGAAGCAATTGAAGCGCGTTACCCGAAAGGTGAAACACCTGTAGCAAAAGCAACAGCAGAAACTGTTAGTGAAGCTACTACAACTGAAAAGCCAAAAGCTACAGTCAAAAAAGAAAGTAATACCGCTAAAAAAGTTGAGACTGAAGCACCAACGCCTGAAGTTACTTCTGAACCTGTTATTGCTGAATCGACTACTGCCGAGCCAGTTATTTCTGAGCCTGCTAATGCTGAGCCGGTTGTTTCTGATGCTACACCAGCTATTACTGAAGAAAAACACCAAGATTTACCATTAACTGAGGTTAAAGTTGAATCAAGCGTTAACAACGAAACTGCACCAACTAAAGCAGCAACAGCTAACGATAGCGATAGCGATAGCGAAAAACCTGTTGATACTTCAACTGAGGTAGTAGAGCCAGTTAAAAAGGCTGTTCAACCTCAAAAACCTATCGTCAATGAGGTTATCGTTGACACTGTTTCAGTAGATGAAACAACTGATAAGGTTGCTGATAATGGTGTTACTAATAATAGTAATGATGTGCAGGTAGAAACTACTGATAAAGTTGAAGCTGAGCAAGAAGCACCAAAAGCAGAGACTAAAGTTAAATCGAAAAAAGTTGAGGCTAAGGTTACCAAAAAAGCCCCAAATAAAGACAAGAAATTAGCAAGACAAGTGAAAAAAGCTAACCGCTTATCTGGTCGTGCTTCTTCACCAATGACAAAAACTGAAACGATAACAACTATTCACGAGATTCCAACTAGCTTTATGGCTAATGAAGACCGTGTAGCACATAAAGTTTCAGGACGTACTGCAATTTCTGCCGATGTAACAAGTAGAAGCTCTGCACCAGCGACAAAACCAACGTTATAAGCTTTAAAAGCTTATAAGCAAAAAGCCAGTTGTTATTATTAACAACTGGCTTTTTTAATTCTAAAATTTAGCTTGTTTTGAAATCAGTTTACATAGCTAGGACTTATGATGAAAAAGTGAAAAACGTTAGTTAACCTGAGCTCGGCTTAATATATTCTTCTCTAACAGCTACTTTTACTTGCTTCATCGTTAAATTGACTTGTAATAGATTAGCTATTGACGCGAAATTTTCCTTGAAGAAAAAACAACTATCAAGCTAGAGCATAAGTTAAATTTTATTAGTCTTTATTTCAATGAATTAAAAACACCTTAAACCGAGCTCAGGTGAGTTAATCACAATGCTGTTTGATCACTTCAGCTAACCGCTCAACAGCTGAAGCTAGCTCTTCTTCACTCGCGTTAGTAAAGTTTAATCGTAAAGCGGGAGTCACACATGTTCTATCATTATAAAATACAGAGCTTGGTACTACAGCTACACCATGCTCCAATGCCGACTTAGCTAAAGCATCTACATCACATTTAGGTAGTGATAGCCATATAAACATCCCTCCATCAACTTCATTTACCTGACAAAGCGGCACTAAATGCAATGAGATATTTTTAAATAATGCCTTGTAACGCCTATAATAAAGTTGTCTTAACTCTTCTAAATGTTGTTCAAATCCATCATGTTGTAACAAGTCTAGTAATACTGCTTGCATTGGAATACTTGAGTGTAAGTCAGATGCTTGTTTAACAATATTCAAAGTATTAATCCAGTCAGCTCGACCAGTAACCAAACCTAATCTAATGCCTGGTGTTGCTATTTTCGAGTATGAGCGTAGTACCAATGAATTATCAGGACAAAAGCTTGATACTAAGGGTAAAGCTTCTCCCTTAAAACGAAGCTCTCTATAAGGTACATCTTCAATAAATGCCACCTTATATTTATTACACAACGCTGCAACTTTTTGGCGTACAGCTAAGGACCAACATACACCCGTTGGATTATGGAAGTCAGGTACTGCATAAAAAAGAGTAACATCATTAGTTGAGAAACAAATTTCTAATTCGTCTAAATCGGGTCCGTCAAAGCTTTGTGAAACACTTTTAATGTTAGCTTGAGTCAAACCAAATACTTGAATAGCCCCTAAATAACTCGGCGCTTCCATCACTATGATGTCGCCAGGATTAATAAATGCTCGTGCGATAAGATCTAACCCTTGCTGTGAGCCCGTACAAACAATTCCATCATGTGATTGAGGTAATTGATAACGTTCCTTTAAATATGTCAATAATGGAGCATAACCTGCCGTATTACCATATTGAAACAACTCAGTTCTATTAGGTAAATTAACTAATGCATTTGTCATTAGTGCCAATGGAAATTTATCATTTGCGGGTAAGCCTCCAGCCAAAGATATAACACCTGGCGCACTGGCAGCAGCTAAGATTTCACGGATATAAGAAGGTTGAATATTTTGTAACGATTTTGCTAGTTTCATGGTAAGTACAGTTTTTTATTAATGACTTGTAGAATACGATAACTTGAGATTTTTTACTTGTCCGTTTATGCTGTTATGTATGTCCATTTATGCTATAAATTTCAAAGATAATGCAAACTAACCAACAAATTTCACGCATTAACGACGTATTATATTTTATCCATCAAGATATAAGTCAAACATTACTCGCAAAAGATCTTGCCGCAATTGCCGCTTATTCAGAGCAACACTTTCATCGACTATTCAAAACGATTGTCGGAGAACCTGTACATCATTATATTCGCCGAATTAGAATTGAATTTGCAGCTAACCAGTTAATGTTTGACGCAACAACTTCTGTGTTAAACATCGCCATAAAATCTGGATTTTCATCCGTATCATCATTTAGCCGTGCTTTTAAAACAATATTTGCAATGTCACCAGGTGAATGGCGTAATAAAGATCGTCAACATCAAGATAAACCCTTTTTAGCTGATAAAGAAGTTGCTAAGTACTATCAACAACTTAATACAATGACTGTACCTAAATGTGAATTAATAAACCTTCCCCAGAGACATGTCGCTTATGTCCGTCATCAAGGGTATGATCGTTCTATAGCTAATGCTTGGCAAAAACTAAATGCATGGGCCAGCATTCAACAACGCGACTTTTCACAACAATACGGTTTGCATCATTCAAATCCTGCCTGGGTAGCCCTTGATAAGTGTCGTTATGTTGCATGTTTAGGTATTGATCGACCTATTCAACGCAGAGGATTAATCAATAGTATGACAATACCTGGAGGCTTACATGCTGTATTTAAGTTACAAGGAAAATATGGCGAGCTATTACCACAATTAAGTAATATTTTAGAATATTGGCTGCCCTCTTCAGGATTTAAAATGTTATCAACACCTGCTTACGTTCATTATCGAAAAAATCACTTTTTAACTGAAGATGAACGGTTTGACTTAGATTTTTGTTTACCTATATATTTAGGTGATAACGAGGGTTAAAAGTTATCACAACGAATAATAACATTTACAAACTAGCTTGCTGCTAACCATAAAGCAACAAGGATCATTAAAGTACCCGATAGCCGATTCAAATACTTTACATTATTTTGTTCCGTGAATACCTTACCTATGGTTTTTCCTCCTGCTGCATATAACATCATGCAGGTAAACTCTGAGACTAATATGATGGTAATTAACACTGATAATTGAGGAGCAAGCGCATATTGCGTATTAATAAAAGGCGGTAATAAAGAAATCATAAATGCCCAACCTTTAGGGTTAGCTATTGCCGTTATAAACCCTTGATAGAATAAGCTCCCCTTATTGGTATTGACGGTTGAACTATTATTAATTGAAATTGCTAATTTACCTTTTGAGCGCCACATATTTATACCGATATAAAACAAATACCCCGCACCAATAAATTTTAAAATATCAAATATCTGTGGTAATTCAAGCATAATGGCTGACACACCAATAACTGATGATACAGCCACAATGGCTACGCCAATTAACTCACCCCACATCATCCATAACGTTTTTCTAATACCAATAGACATACCCAGCACCATAGCTAAAGTCATACACATACCGGGTGTAATTGAGACAATAAAAAAGGTCGGAATAAATAAGCTAACTAAAGTAAAGTCTAACAAGCAGCACGCTCAACATAATAATGACAATAATAACGACTTTATCAATAAACCTTACCTTTCACAATTAGCTTATTTACAATAATTACTAATTAAAAATCAACGTCTTATTACTTGAAGAATTACTTACTTTTAGATTTGCAAATAAATTGTAAATTATTTCTGTTTCAACGCTTATCTCCCTGCTAGAATAGCGGCAATTTTATTTGTCATCATGTAACGTACTACAATTTCGTTTACATGATTTTTTCGGAAATACTTAGTAATGCGTACCAGTCAATACTTACTGTCTACTTTAAAAGAAACTCCTGCTAGTGCAGAAGTAATAAGCCACCAATTAATGCTACGCGCTGGGCTGGTAAGAAATCTTGCCTCAGGTCTATACACATGGTTACCAACAGGTTTACGTGTATTAAAAAAAGTTGAAAATATTGTTCGTGAAGAAATGCAACGCACGAATGCTAATGAAATATTAATGCCTATGGTTCAGCCTGCTGATTTATGGGAAGAATCGGGTCGTTGGGATGATTATGGCCCAGAATTATTACGATTAAATGATCGTCATAAACGTCCTTTCGTTTTAGGCCCAACTCATGAAGAAGTGATAACGAAGTTAGTCGCTAATGTAGTAAGTAGTTATAAACAACTACCACTTTCATTATTTCAAATTCAAACCAAATTTCGCGATGAAATTAGACCTAGATTCGGTGTAATGCGTAGTCGTGAATTTTTAATGAAAGATGCCTATTCATTTCATTTAGAGGACGATTGTTTAGAAAAAACATATAAAACAATGTTTGATGCATATTGTCGTATATTTGATCGCTTAGGACTAAACTATCGCCCCGTTTTAGCTGATAGTGGTTCAATTGGTGGTGACGCAAGCCATGAATTCCATGTGTTAGCAGAATCAGGTGAAGATGATATCGCTTTCAGTGATGTTAGCGACTTTGCTGCGAATGTTGAAAAAGCTGAAGCTTTAGCACCAACTGAGCAACGAGCAGAGCCTACGCAAGATTTAACTAAAGTTGCTACACCCAATGTGGCCAGTATCGAAGATGTTACTGACTTTTTAAAAGTAGATATCAAAAATACAGTTAAAACATTGCTTGTTTGTGGTGTTGAGAATGAAGATGGTACAACACCTATTATTGCCCTTGTCTTACGTGGTGATCATCAACTCAATGAAATTAAAGCAGAAAACTTACCACAAGTAGCAACACCATTAGCATTTGCAACCGATGATCAAATAATGTCTGCTGCAAATTGTAAAGCAGGCTCTATAGGCCCTGTTGGGCTAGATGTTAAAGTGATTGTCGATAGAACTGCGGCACAATTAAGTGACTTTATTTGTGGTGCTAATGAAAATGATATGCACTTTACCGGTGTAAACTGGGAAAGAGATTGTTCAGACATTGAAATTGCAGACTTACGTAATGTTGTTGAAGGTGATCCAAGCCCTTGTGGGCAAGGAAAAATAATTATCAAACGTGGTATTGAAGTTGGTCATATTTTCCAATTAGGCACCAAATACGCTAAAGCAATGAACTGTACCGTATTAAATGAAGGTGGAAAAAACCAAACGTTAACCATGGGTTGTTATGGTATCGGTATTTCTCGTATTGTGGCTGCTGCAATAGAGCAAAATCATGATGAATATGGCATTAAATGGCCTGAAGCTATTGCCCCATTCCAAGCTGCGATTGTGCCAATGAATATGGCAAAATCAGCACGCGTAAAAGAAACGGCTGAAGCGTTATATGAAACATTAAAACAAAACAATATTGATGTTTTGTTTGATGATAGAAAAGAACGTCCAGGTGTTATGTTTGCTGATCATGAATTAATGGGGACACCATATTTATTGATTGTTGGCGAACGCAACCTCGATGCTCAACAAGTCGAATTGAAAAACCGCATTACAGGTGAAAAATCACTGATTGCTATTGATGATGTTATGTCACTTTTTAGTTAAACGTTAGTTATCATTGTGATGTGAATAAAAAGGAGCTTAGGCTCCTTTTTTGTTATGTTAATACCAATAAAATTGCTTTTTATACTGTTTTATACAAAACAATCACAAATTATCATTAAAAACTTACTCTTAGCTATTTCAATGCGTAGCATTTTTAGCAACAATGGACTATACCTTAACCCCTATACAAAAGAAGTACCCTTGCCATGAAAGCTATTATCAAGTCATCTAAATTAAACAATGTTTGTTATGAAATTAGAGGGCAAATAGCAGCCGAAGCGCGTCGCTTAGAAGATGAAGGCCATAAGATTCTCAAATTGAATATCGGTAACCCTGCCCCATTCGGTTTCGAAGCACCTGATGATATATTAAAAGACGTGATCTATAATTTACCTAGCTCTCAAGGATACAGTGAATCAAAGGGAATATACTCTGCTCGTGTTGCTGTTATGCAATATTTTCAACAACAAGGCATTAAAGATGTCAGAGTAGATGATATTTTTATTGGTAACGGTGTTAGCGAGCTTATTGTCATGGCAATGCAAGGCTTGTTAAATAATGGCGATGAAGTCTTAATTCCAGCTCCTGACTACCCATTATGGACAGCAGCAGTGGCTTTATCAGGCGGTACTCCTAAGCATTATATTTGTGATGATGAAAATTTTTGGTATCCAGATATCGAAGATATGGAAAGTAAAATCACAGATAAAACTAAAGCCATTGTCTTAATTAATCCTAATAATCCAACCGGCTCTGTATACCCTGCGGAAGTACTTCAAGGCATTATAGCGCTTGCCAGAAAGCATAGTTTGATTATTTTTAGCGATGAAATTTACGATAAAATATTATACGACCAAGCTAAACATATTCCTACCGCATCACTTGCACAAGATGTGTTGATCATCACCATGGGTGGCTTATCTAAAAATTACCGTATTGCCGGTTTTAGAGCAGGTTGGATGGTTGTTTCTGGTCCTAAAATACATGCTGAAGATTATCTAGAAGGCCTTGATATATTAGCGTCAATGCGATTATGTGCCAATGTGCCGTGCCAACATGCTATTCAAACAGCTTTAGGTGGTTATCAAAGTATTAATGAGTTAATCACCGGAGATGGACGCTTATTAAAGCAACGTAATATTGCTGCAAAAATGATTAATGATATTGATGGTTTATCATGTCACCCTGCGATGGGCGCTTTATATCTTTTCGTGAAAGTAGATGCTGAGAAATTTAACATCACTAACGATGAAAAAATGATTTTAGATCTACTTAAACAAGAAAAAATTCTACTCGTTCATGGTAGTGCTTTTAATATTGAAGCTAATAACTATTTCAGATTAGTATTTTTGCCACATGTAGATGAATTAGTGCCAGCATTAGTAAAACTTAAAAATTTCTTTGCCACTTACCAGCAAGTATAGGGCATAGACTAAGGTAAGCGAAGGTTAACCTTACCTCGCTTACCTTAAAACTTGCTAACTAATCTGGACGAGAAAGTTCATCTAATGTCTGCATACAAGCAGGGAATTGAGATTGGAAATATTCTTTAACTTCTGGCCATTGTTCGCAATGCTTGCTTACTCTACCTTCTAACAGTTTAGCCGCGTCGATAAATTCTCTATTACCCACATTTACTTCTGATAAACTATAATGATATGCAGCTAAATCATCTGCCGATTTAACAATAGCTTTCGTCTGCTTATCTACATTTGCTTGAATCACCAACGGCGCCATAGCTTGGTGTAAATATTCAGGCAATCCTTGGTATACCATAGAGTGCTCAACTTCACTTTCTATTTGCTTTATTTGCTTGGTTAATTCAGGATTATAATATTTTAATGGACTAGGAATATCCCCCACGCCTCCAGATTCACTGGCTTCATGATACAGTGCAGCTAAAGCTATTGCAGAAGGGTCATAAGTTCGTTTAAATTTTATTTTGCCAATTAAAGCAATTTGATGACTAATTAACGCGACTTCAAATGAGTGTTGTGCACAGGTTTCTGGCTCTCTTGAGGCCATTAATGGCCAACGTATTATTTTTCTTAGTCTTAACATCCACGCGCTAAAACTACCTTTTTTGTGGTGAAACATACAATCCTTTAACTAATTATTAGAAAATTTTTCTCTAATTGCAGTGAATTCATCAAAATTTTCAACAATTAAATCAACCAGCGAAGCATCAAACTTCTTATTTTTTTCTGAAATAATAAAGTCTTTTATTCTCTCATCTGACCATGGCTCTTTATAACACCGTTGCGAGCCTAATGCATCAAACACATCTACAACTGCCATAATTCTAGACTCTATAGGAATGCTCTCTCCTTTTAACCCATCTGGAAAACCAGAGCCATCCCAGTTTTCGTGGTGATAATGCGCCAGCCTCGAGGCTAATTTAGACAAGTTTGCAGTAGATTGTTGTAACATATCGCCGCCAATTTGGGTATGGGCTTTCATTATCTCCCATTCCTCATGGGATAAATTTTTAGTTTTAAGTAATATATCTTCTGGCACTGCAATTTTTCCTAAATCATGCAATGGCGCAGCTAAATATAATGCTTTAACAAAAGAATCTTCTAACCCCGCTTTTTTTGCTAATAATTCACAAAGCGATGCCACCCGTTTTACATGTGAGCCGGTTTCTTGACTTCGAGCCTCAACTGCTTCACTAATAATGAACAGTAGCTCTTGTTGTGATTTTTCTATTTCTTTTTGTTTGCTTAAACTTTCTAAGATTAACGCGACATTATTCGCAAATAATTCTGCCAAATTTACATTAAAGTGCTCTTTGTCATTTTCAAACTCGATATACAAAACAGACGCAGCATTACCCGGTGACTGATAATAGCCAACAAAGCAATTTTCATTGCTGTAATGGCTTCTATCTTGAAAGACCTTTTTAATTTTTTCTTTGACATCATCTGGTATATTTGAAGACTCTAGAGAATCAGACTTACTGACATATCGACCAGTACAAGCAAGTATTAAACTCGAAGATTGCAGATCAAAATCAATTTGCGTTCGAGCAATGTATAAAGCAGAGCTATCAACATTCATTAACGATAATAAATGACTTAATGCCGCAGAGCCAAAAGCCTTCAATTGATCTTTCTTAAGTAAATCATGCGTCGCTTCAAGTAACTTTTTAAATGCATCTAAGCTACGTTGAATAGTCATAATATCTCGGTATGCTCGAATACTAGCATACACTGTGGTGATCATTTTATTAGAAGTAAAATCTGTCTTTTCTTTATAATCATTAATATCATATTCTTTAATGACTTTTGCTTCTGGGGCAGTTCCCGCTTGCCCTGTTCTAAGCACTAAGCGTATAGCTTGATTCTTTAGCTCCCTTCTTATCCATTGTACTAAATCTAAACCAGCGTGATCGGTTTCCATCACAACATCAACAAATGCCATACAAAAATCATTATCTGCTAATAATGTTTCTTTCGCTTCCTCCATAGAGTAAACCGACACTATTTCTAATTGGCGATTTTCAATTTCAATTTCATTTAACACCAGCTTAGTAACTTGGTGGACAGAATCATCATCATCAACAACCAAAATGCGCCATTTTTTATTGCATTTATGTCCACTTGCACTTTTACTTGCTTCTGATTCTTCTTTAAAAATAAAATCATTCATAGGGTTAATTTTTCATTTTCCGTTTAGCCTTATTAATCAGTGTAATGCACAAAATAAAAAAAGCATTAAAAATATACAAAAAAAGCGGCAAAAGCCGCTTTTAATTTAAAAACAAAAAGTTATTAATGAAATTGTGCCACTACATCATTGACAACTTCTTGGATATTATCTAAATGTATTTCATCATTGGTGATGCGTTTGGTTGCCCAGCCATGCCATACCGGTTGGTGTAATTTAACATCATATACATCAATACCTAATTTACCTTCAGTATATTGGCGAGCTATCGTTCTATATTCATCTGATCTAAACATACTGCCATAATAACCAGGCCACCAGCCAAAACGAGTACGATAAATTGCTGGGTAATTCATTATTTTAATCTTATCTCTATTACCTACAGTATAAGAAACGGTAAAGTCTGCTTTTTCGGCATCTTCAATCAATTGATAACCTTTCGCAATAAACGCTTTTTCAATCGCTTCATCTACACGAAGTTTCATTACTGGGTTAAAATCTTCACTTGCTGCCATGACTTTCTGTGATGTTAGCCAAGCAAAAGTTTTATAGTCTGCGGTATCAATATTTTCATTCTTATCAGAACCCACTTTTACTTTATAATTACTTGCACAGCTTGCAACAAGTAAAACTAATACAGTAACTAAGGTTACTTTTATAGCCTTCATATTTACCACCTTTTGCTTATTTCAATCAAAGTATAACTACAACATTTAGCACTATTTTAAATACTAACGTAAATACCAAAATACTACTGCTTATTAAATGTAACATTGCGTTAACTATAAAACATTACAAGAGACTAAAACAATCAAATTAAAGAGCGAATATATAATATTTCTTATATTTCAAGTAATTTATAATCGAATATTAAAAAAATATTAAGAAACACTATGCATTATTGTAATTAAAGGTTGACAGACTTTACTAAACCCTTTAAAAATAGAGCCAAGTATTATCTTTTTATAAAAATTAAATTTATCTAAGCATGTATTCAATTAATCAAAACAATAAATTAAATGTCGTCCTCGTGGTCGTAGTGATAGTTAAATCACTCCGAGGATTAGGTTGTTTTAAAAATTAGTTTTTAATTAAAGCAGATATACAAATAAATAACCAAACCCTCGCTCTATTTTAGACCGAGGGTTTTTTATGTATTAATCATTAATAGGTATCAATATGACAACAGAACTTTTTACTGGTGCAGAAATGGTAGTAAAAGCATTATCAGCACTAAAGGTTAAATATATTTTTGGCTATCCTGGAGGTTCAGTTTTAGATCTTTATGATGCTATTTTCCAACAAGATGAAATTGAACATATTTTAGTTCGCCATGAGCAAGCTGCAACTCATATGGCTGATGGTTACACTAGAGCGACCGGAGAAGTAGGTGTGGTTTTGGCAACATCAGGTCCAGGTGCTACAAACTGTGTTACAGGAATAGCGACAGCCTACATGGATTCAATTCCAATGGTAGTACTGGCAGGCCAAGTGCCAACAACCTTAATTGGTAATGATGCTTTTCAAGAAACTGATATTGTTGGTTGTACACGCCCTATCATTAAACATAGTTTTAATTGTCGTGATTTAGCCGATATACCTAATGTTATTGCTAAAGCATTTTATATCGCCAGCACAGGTCGACCTGGACCAGTCGTAGTTGAATTACCAAAAGACTTGCTAATACCACAAAATAAAGCCCCTTTTGCTATTGAAACCAACCCGACAATACGCTCTTATAATCCGAATATTAAAGGCCATCCAAAACAAATTCGTAAAGCAGCTAAAGCAATCAGTGAAGCGAAAAAATTAGTGGTTTATTCTGGTGGTGGTGTAGTTATTGCCAATGCTTCGGAACTATTAACAACACTAGTGGAAACATTAAAAGCCCCCGTAACGAATACCCTAATGGGTCTTGGTGGTATATCAGGAACTCATGACAACTTTATTGGCATGTTAGGTATGCATGGTAGCTTAGAAGCAAATAAAGCAATGGCTAATGCTGATGTTATTCTTGCCCTTGGAGTTCGCTTTGACGATAGGGTAACGAATAATGTTGAAAAGTTCTGCCCTAATGCAAATATTATTCATGTCGATATCGATCCAACGTCAATCTCAAAAACTATCAATGCACATATTCCAGTCGTCGGTTTAGTTGATATTGTTATGCAACAATTGCTTGATGAACTTAGCGCAATTAATTTCATACCTGATGAAATAGCTTTAAAAGATTGGTGGCACCAAATCAATACATGGCGCGATGTAAAAAGTGTGAGCTACAAACAAGTTGAAGGTGAAAAAATCAAGCCTCAACGTGTGATAGAAGCTATGTATCGAATTACGAATGGTGAAGCTTATGTGGCTTCAGATGTTGGTCAGCATCAAATGTTTGCAGCCCAATACTATCCGTTTGATAAACCTCGTCAATGGATAAACTCAGGTGGCGCAGGAACTATGGGGTTTGGTCTACCCGCAGCCATGGGAGCTAAGCTTGCCTTTCCTGATAAACATGTTATTTGCATTACCGGTGACGGATCAATTCAAATGAATATTCAAGAGCTATCAACCTGTAAACAATACAATCTACCAGTAGTGATAATTACGTTAAATAACCGATCTCTGGGTATGGTACGCCAATGGCAAGATATGGTTTATGATGGCAGACATGCCTCATCTTACATGGAATCACTACCTGATTTCATAAAAGTTGCAGAGGCTTACGGCCATGTAGGTATTCAAATTGATACTTTAGATGAATTAGAGCCAAAACTAAAAGAAGCCTTTAGTATTAAAAATCAATTAGTGTTTGTCGACGTGTTAGTTGATGAAAAAGAACATGTGTATCCTATGCATATTCGCCAAGGTGGTATTGATGATATGTGGATCTCTAAAGGAGTTAAAGCCTAATGAAATATTTATCAAAATGTAAAAATAACACAAATAATATTGATGACATGTGGGCTGATATAACCACTAAAGGAGATAAGGCATAATGCGACATATTTTAGCCATTTTACTGGAAAATGAAGCCGGTGCTCTATCACGTATCGTAGGGCTTTTTTCTCAACGCGCTTTTAATATAGAGAGCTTAACTGTTGCTCCAACGGATGATAACAGCTTATCTCGAATCACCATTTCAACCATAGGTGATGACAAAGTTTTAGAGCAAATTGTTAAGCAAGTAAATAAGTTAGTTGACGTTATTAAAATATCTGAGCTAATTGATAGAAAACATGTAGAACGGGAATTACTACTGGTTAAAGTTGCGGCTGTAAATGACAAAGCACGCACAGAAGTTAAACGAGTTACAGATATTTTTCGGGGTTCTATTATCGATATTGGTAAACAGGTTTATACAATAGAATTAACAGGGAATAGTGATAAACTTAATGCCTTTATTGAAGTATTAAGTAATGAAACAGAAATCATAGAATCAGCGCGTTCAGGTTGTGTTGGCATGGCACGTGGCGATAAGTCTTTACGAATATAACATTAGCTTAATCTCCTTAAAAATAAGATGTTGTAAAGTATATTTACTTTACAACATTATTTTAACTTTACATTATTGGAAATATTTAATGATTAAATTAGGAAAATATCAACACTTTAAAGGGAATTATTATCAAGTACTTCACCTTGCAAAACATAGTGAAACAGAAGAATATTTGGTTGTTTATCACCCCTTCGACAACGTAGATGATATTTGGGTTCGCCCTTTAGCAATGTTCAACGAAACGATTGTTAGAGATGGAAAAAAAATACAGCGCTTCAAATATATAGAAGAATGATGACTATCTATTGAAAGTGTAGATTACACTTAGCAGCTATTAGCTGATAGAAAAAAAATTATGCTCTTGCCAATCGACTTGTTTGTGTTGAATTTTGGTAACCTCTGCTAGTGTAGGACCAGTTTCTAACCACACTAGCATTTTTTGGACATCAACATCTTTCCCCGAAAGAAAGACTTCTACGTCACCATCAGCTAAGTTTCGAGCATAACCACTAAGTCCATATTCAATTGCCTTTTGTTGACTTGATACCCGAAAGTAGACCCCTTGGACTTTCCCTGATATATGACTAATGTAACTAACATTCATTATGTAGACTCTTTTAATTATATTATTGATACTTACATAAACTAAAGTATAGACGCTAATTTTAAATTAAAAATTAAACTAGACAATAAAATTAGCTATTTATAGCTTGTTTAACTTTTTCTTTATAGCTGCGACTTACCTTTAATTCTTTGCCATTTTTCAATACCAACAAATACTCACCACTTGCTTGGCTACAAAATTTTTCCACATAATCTTTATTAACAATGGTAGAACGATGGTTTCTAATAAACACTTTAGGATCAAGGTGCTCTTCAAGTTGTTTCATTGTTTTTCTTAAGATATGTGTGTTTTCTTGTGGGATATCTTGCGACTGTTGCTGCATAGTATTAGTGGTATGAACACACATATAATCTCCTGCAGCATCGATCCAAATAATATCTTTGACTGGGACTCTGGTCACTTCACCAACATCTTTAATCGCTAATATATCGGAATAATTAGACAAGCTAACAGGCTGATTATTAGTAAGCTCGGTTAAAATCTGTTGGTAATCATTACCGGTAACATCACTGACTAATCGAATCAATTTAGACTTATGCTCTGCATCGGTACTTGATCTGAAGTGTTGTCTAATTTTGTCGAGTGTCTGAGCAAGACGATCTTCATTGGTTGGCTTTAAAATATAATCGAGCGCCAATACTTCAAAAGCTTTAATCGCATACTGATCAAACGCTGTGGCAAACACCACCATTGGCATTTTCAACCCTTGCTTTTCAATTTCATCAATAACCTGAAAGCCAGTTAATCCAGGCATTTGAATATCAAGAAACATTAAGTCGACCTGACATTCTTTTATTGTTTCAATAGCTTCTCTACCATTACTGCATTGTTTAATGATATGGATATCGTTAAAGCTCTGTAGACGTATACTTAGTCCCTTTCGAGCAAGTGGCTCATCATCTACAATAATTGTGCGAAAAATCATAACTCAACCCTGATAATGTGTTGTAAATGGTTTTATTGAACACATTATAATAATTCAAACGGCATACGAATACTTACTTTAACACCAGAAGGAATATTATTAGCAACAACAAGCGAATAATTGTTACCATATAGAGCATTTAAACGTTCACGAGTATTCACTAACCCGACCCCATTTTCTCTATATAAATTACCATCAACTATCTCTGCACCAGGCCCATCATCCGCTAGCTCTATCATTAAATCGTTTGCAAATTTATTTACCGTAATTGTAATACTACCGCCTCGTTCTTGCGTGGCTACTGCATGCTTAATTGCGTTCTCAGCAATCGGTTGTAAAATCATGCTAGGTACTAATGCCTTTTCGCAATTTTCATTGATAGAAATATGAACTTGCAACCGTTCTTCAAAACGGACTTTCTCTATATCCAAATATAGCTCTAGTGCTTGAATTTCACTGTTTAGGCTAACTTTTTTCATCGGATCTTTATCAAGAGAATAACGTAAAAATTCACTTAATCTAGTAACCATGCCATTAGCCGTAGCATTATCCTTTAACAGTATGAGGGTTGAAATAGCATTAAGTGTATTAAATAAAAAGTGCGGATTAAGCTGATATCGCAACATTTTTAACTGAGCTTGATGGGCAACTGAATTTGCTTTTAATACATTTTGCTTTTCAACTTGTAACATTTGATAATACTTAGTACCAAAGTACAAAACACTCCAACTGAGAATAATATAAAATGACCAAACACTTGATTGGGTATACATCAATATAAAATCCGGCTTATAACCATGTTTATATATTTCCCAATAATTTAGGTTTTTAACGACTTGCCATAAAACACCGGTGATGTAAGAAGAAAAAATCACCACCAGCGCTATTTTAAATGGCGGAAGATTCCAAACTCTACGATATATATAGCGAAGAGGAACAGAAAGCAACCAGCCAGCATAAGCATTTAAAAAAATAATAACGACAAATATATCGCGCAAATCATGAAGCAAGGACCCCAAATAATGCACTAAAGCAAAGCCAAACCAACCTGCAGAATGTACAAGCCAGAATAGGCGATTTCGATTTTCGAGCAATGCTTTCCAATTCACATAAAATCCTAGAAAGTATAATATCTACATATACCTTAATTATGCGGTAGCCAACAATTAAGTGCACTGTCTTTAATCTTACCAATATAACTACTTATCGTTTTTCCCACTTAAAAGAGAATCAAAGCGCTAACATTTCACCTAAACGTTGACCTCCAAGTAAATGCATATGAATATGATAGACTTCTTGTCCACCATCTTTATTACAATTTACAATCAAGCGATAACCACTTTCATCAACCCCTTCTTGTTTAGCTAACTTTCTAGCAACAGTGAACATACGTCCCATGGTTAACTCATCAGCGTCAGTAACATCATTAGTGGTCGGGATATGCTTATTAGGTACAATTAAAATATGAGTACTTACGCGCGGGGCAATATCTCTAAAAGCGCTTACTAATTCATCTTGGTAAAGTAATGGGGTTGGGATTTCTTGTCTAATAATTTTAGAAAAAATAGTTTCATCTGTCATAGTGGTCTCTACAATATAAGTTACTTTATGATTTCTTTCTATTTTACGTTAAAACAAAGTTCGGTAAACAACTAAATTATCCTTCATAAAAAACATCGGTAAAAGATAAAAATTTTACCCTGATTGCTTACACTCACTGTTCTTTATACAATTTATTTCTACTCAAACGGCAGAGTAGAAATAAAAGTAAATGGTGATTTAAACATTAATAAATAATTTGTGCTTCATCTACTGGCGTATCTGAAAAACTTACTGCATCTGTATATTGTTTACTAGCAAGTTCAGCGCTATCGAGAGAGCTTGCATGCACCCTTGCAATAACATCACCTCGGTTTACACGTGTGCCAATAGGTAAAATACGATCAAAACCAACACTATGGTCAATTTTTTGATCATTACTAATACGCCCACCACCTAAACCAACAACAGAAAAACCAATGTCACGCGTTTGCATTGCTTTAATATATCCATTGCAAGGCGATAATATTTCAATGATATGCTCTGCTTTATTCATTGAACGCCAAGGCTGCTCAAGTAGATCTGTTGGTCCACCTAAAGCACTGATCATTTTAGCAAAAATTTCAGCCGCTTTACCTGAATCTAATGCATTGTCTATTTTTACTTGTGCTTCATCATCACTCTTAGCAAGTTTACTATTGATTAACATCGCTTTAGCTAAAGTTACAACCACTTGATGAAGCCTTGGCTCACGAAGCTTACCCGTTAAATATTTTACGGTTTCATACATTTCTAACGCATTACCCGCAGTATTACCAAGCACTTGATTCATATCAGTAATAATAGCTTGAGTGTTCACCCCTGCACCGTTAGAAACACTGGTAATACTATCTGCCAACGCTTTTGCTTGACTTAAATCTTCCATTTGAGCGCCATTGCCCATTTTTATATCCATGACTAACACATCAAGGCCCGCAGCAAGTTTTTTAGATAAAATAGACGCCGTGATAAGAGGAATAGACGCCACTGTTGCAGTAACATCTCTAATAGCATATAAACGTCTGTCTGCTGGTGCTAAATCAGGAGTTTGAGCAATGATAGCGACACCGAGATCAGCAACAATGCGTTTAAAATCAGATAAATTAGGCTGAACATTAAAACCCGCTATACTTTCAAGCTTATCTGCAGTGCCTCCAGTATGGCCAAGCCCTCGCCCTGATATCATTGGAACATAACCACCACAAGCAGCAACAATAGCTGCAAGCATAAAGCTAACTTTGTCACCAACCCCGCCAGTCGAATGTTTATCAATAACAGGTCCGTCTAAATGCTGCCAAGATAATACCTCCCCTGAATGCATCATGGCTTTTGTTAATTCTACAGTTTCTTGTGGTACTAAGCCTTTTTGAAAAATTGCCATTGCCATTGCGCCAACTTGCGCATCATTAAAATTATTAGATACTAAGCCATCAACAAAAAATTTAATTTCATCTTGTTTAAGTACTTTACCATCTCGCTTTTTAGCGATAATTTCTTGGGGTAATAACATTGTTTAATCCTTTCTGTCTTTTTTAATTATTATTTTAATTCGTTGTTATATGTTTACTAAGTTTTATTGATAAGGTTGTAGGGAGTAAATGCATCTGGCAATAACTCTGCCACCGTCCAGTGCTGCTGTTGATTCAAATGGTTAGCTGCCATAATTAGCGCATCTTGAGGGAAAAATTCAGCAATTACTTGTCGGCAAGCACCACACGGCGGCGTCAATATTTCTTGCTCGGTATAAACAACCAATGCCGTGAACTCAACAGTTTTATTACTTGGATTATGAATAACACCTTGAGCAATACAATTACGTTCAGCGCAAACAGTTAACCCGTAAGATGCATTTTCAACATTACAGCCTTGCACTATTTTAGTATCTGTCGTTAACGCGGCAGCACCTACTCTAAACTCACTATAAGGTGCATAAGCTTGCTGGTAAGCTTGCTTTGCATTGTCGACAAGGTTTTGCCAAACACTAGCATCAATATTGTTACTCATTAATTTACTCACTTTTTCTAGCTTAAGAATATTACTTGACCATACGGTCAAGTATTTAGATATACTAACATCAATTATTAAATTTAGTAGTAAATATTTTTCTAAAAATATAATTAAAATAACTAAAATTTAGACATAAAAAAACCGTGCGATAAAGCACGGTTTTTAAAATGACTTTTTTATAAACTAATGATTAGAAATCGTAACTAACACCGATACGAATTTCCCATAATGATGCATCAGTTTGTCTACTTTTGTAACTAGGAGAAGTAAACTTATTATATGAATATTGACCGTCATCAGTAATTGAAGCTTCTACAGCACCTTGTAAGAAGTTACCTTCTTTAAGTACACCCCAATCATCATTTAAGAAGTTACCAACGTTTTCTATTACAAAGTAAGCACTTGCTTTATGATCTTCAGTGAAACCAGGAATTTCTTGCTCTACACGAACATCAAACTTAGTCCACCAACCACCGTCAAGGCTATTACGCTCCATGATTTCACCGCGAGTTAGACCTTCAGAAGCAATAAAGTTGTTAAATGCATCTAAATCAAAATCAGCACCATAAATAACTTTACTATCACTTTCTGTTGGAACATATAATAACTGGCGATTAGAGTCGTTATAACCAAATCCACTTGAGTTATTAGAGAAGTTATAATCATAACCATGAGTTTGCATCGCTTGACCGAACAAACTAAAGTTTGTGTCTAAGCCATCAAAGAATTCATGAGAGTAATGTACATTTAATGTAAATCTATGTGGAACTTCGTAATTTGAAGTTGCAACGCCTGGAGACTGTGGATCAGAAACTGCAATGCCATGGTAGTTAGAAAAGGCAACTGAACTAGTCATTGGGTGAACATCTTTAGCTTCTGTAAACGCATAAGAAGCTGTCATTGATAACCCATTTTCATACTCTTTACTAACACCGAAAGATACAACAGTTGTTTCGCCATCTTGACCACTAACATTTGTTAAGAAGAAGTCATTATCAAAACCACGAGAACTTTCATAGATGCGTCTGCCATCAGGAGCGACATCAGTTACTACTGCTGCTAAATCATTTACAATCGCAGAGTTTTCTTTGTCTGTGTATAAGTAATCTGCTGTGATTACATATTCTGATTCAGTAACATAAGTAAGACCTAATGAATATTTCCATTCTGAAGGAATTTCAAAACCAGGATCAGTTGAGTTTGTGCTTGAATCTGCAGTTCCTGTGCTCACATTGTTAATTGATTGAACAGGAATATCATACCCTGCTTGTCCAGTACCATCAAAAGCAATAGCATCAGGACCCAAAATATATGCATCTCTTACAGAGCTATCTTGAATATTACGAACACCATCATTTGAATAACTATTAGAAATCCAAACGTTTGGATTACCACCAGAGTAAAGACCAGCACCGGCACGAACTTCTAATTGATCATTAACAACCCAATTCAAACCTAAACGTGGTTGAAGTAAATCAATACCATCTAAGTTTTGAGCGTTTGAAAAACCATAACGTGATTCGAAGTTAGGGTTGTAATTTGGTTTATCATCACTTGTATACCAATCATAACGAAGACCAGCAGTGATGGTGACATCATATGACTCTAACTCAAACTTATCTTGAAAGTATACCGTATTTAATGCATAGCTAAATTCACCAGCAGCATCAGCAGGATTAAGTGAAGCCGCATTACCATAGTAAACATCATCAGCTAAACCATTTTCAAAGTCGGTAACATTATTAAAACGCGTTTCAGTTTGAGAATGTTGAACAAATAAATTGAAAACATCAAGCTCTTCTCTTTCAAAGCCAAAATATAACTCATGTTCATCTAGATAATAAGTACCGGCAATTTTTAATGATAGCGTATCGTAGTTCAATTCATTTGATTGACGAGAATCATCTGGCCCTAAATAAACATCAACGCCTCCAGAACCAACATCTTCAATTCTAAACTCACCAAAACCACTTGATTCATCTAAAGACGTTTGACGATTATCTAATTTAGAATAACCTAAACGAAACTCAGTAGAAAAGTTATCTGTCCAATCTGAATATAAAGATGAAACATAAGACGTAAATTCTGCACCACGTTCATAAAAATGGTTAGATAATGATAGTCGTGTAGAACCTTCGTCAGATTGACCAATTTCATAACCATCATTGTAGTTATAAACAAAGTTTAAACGATGTTGCTCATTAATGTTCCAATCTAACTTAACTAAGATTTTTTCATCATCAACTGGAATACTAGGTACCATTGTACCTGGATCATAATTATAATTATCTTTTGATATTTGAATAATGTTATCAATATCACTTTGTGAAATAGCGCCATTATCAAATGCAGTATATTGCATGATTTGAGAGCCATCTAACTTTTCATAAGCAGCAAAGAAGAATAATTCATCTTCTATTAATGGGAAGCCAACATTAAAACCATAACGTTTTTCGTTATAACTACCTGTATCAATAGAATCGCCTTCTAAACTATCACCTTTTAACGAGTCGCTTGTGTAATCAACAAAAACACTACCATGTAGCTCATTACCACCAGATTTAGTTACAGCATTAATGTTACAAGAGGTAAAGCCACCATATTGAACATCAAAAGGTGCTAGCTCAACAGAAACTTGATCAATTGCATCATATGAAAATGGAATACGAACTGTTGGATAACCATTGCCATTCAAACCAAAGTTATCATTCATACGTGCGCCATCAACAGTTAGACTGTTAAAGCGTGGATTACCACCGGCACAAACAATTGCATTTGAGCTAGATTCATTAATATATACACGAGGATCAACACGAATAACGTCTTTCAGATCACGATCAACGCTTGGTGCTAGTTCAATATCTTGTAAATTAAAATTAGAAGCAGGACTAGTGCTACCATAATTACTATTAACTACACGTCCCGTTATCTCGATAGTTTCTATAGATTGTTGCGCTTCTAATGAAACACTAACAGGGTAAGTTTCACCTAAGGTTAAAAATACATTCGATAACTCAGTATCTTTAAAGCTATTTGAATCAATAATAATGTTATAAGGTCCGCCAACACGTAGACCCTTAGCAGAGAATTGACCTGATTCATTTACAACAGCTGTTTTCGTCGTTCCTGATGGTACATGTACAATCGTAATTTTTGTACCAGCAGCAGCATTGCCGTTAGGACCGACAATTTGACCTTTAATACCCGAAGAAGTTGTGTTTGCAGCAACATCTGTTGAAATAACAGAGGTTGACAAACCAAGCGCAACAACAAGGGCGCCCGCTATTCGAGAGATAGAGTGGGTTTTCATGTTAATATTCCTATGTGTTTTATGTATAAATTATTATTTTCTTCAGACAATACTCATCTAAAGTTTGTTTACCGTTTTTATCTGACCTAAAGCAATGTAGTCAATTTAACCAAAGTTTCATTACATTTTTATTACATACCTGTATAAATTAACTCAATTTCACTTAAAAAAAAAGCGTTATGATAAAAAACGAACCAAAAGGTCAGCTTTTTGCTTTTTATAGACAAGATCTATAGGATTAACAGATTATTTAGAAATAAATAAATAGACCAACAGGACAAGAAACTAAAAATAGTCAGAAATATAACCACTAAAAAAGTACATATTATTGGTATTGATTATGGTAGATGTAACCATAAAAATCCCCTTTAACTTCAGTGTAACCTTGCTATGATTTAATGGAAAAATGGTTAATAATCACCAGTAAAAGTTATGTAATCTCTTATGAAAAATAGTCAATATTAGTTAAAAATCAAATAAAAATGAATAAAAACTCTAAATCACAAAAAATACGAACAATCAGTACCGATAAAATACTGATTGCCGCTCAAGACGAATTTATATTACAAGGATATAAAGGAGCCACTGTGCAATCTATCGCAGATAACGCGGGGTTACCTAAAGCTAATGTTTTATATTACTTTAAAAATAAAGAAAATATATATCATGCTGTTTTAGAAAAAACCCTTAACATGTGGGATGAAGGCATCGGTGATATTTTACTCGAAGATGGTCCAAAGCTTGCGATAGAAAAATTTATTCGGGCTAAAGTTGCTATGTCTTTCAATAACCCAAAAGCGTCTAAGATTTATGCGATGGAAATTATTCAAGGTGCTCAACACCTAAAAGATTTTGCCCGCACCTACCTTCGTCAATGGGTGAGAGAGAAAGCAAAAATATTTCAGCACTGGATTGATAACGGTGAAATGCATGCAGTAGACCCAGTCAACTTAATATTGCTTATTTGGTCGTCAACTCAACACTATGCTGATTTTGACAATCAAATATTAACCATTATGAATCGTGCTGATTATGAGAGCGATGATATTGAACATGTTACAAATTTTCTGACAGATATAATTTTACGAGGCTGTAAATTAAAATGATAAAAAACTTTTTTAAGTTAAATGGGTTAATACTATTTAGTGCTTTTCTATTAAATACAACTATTGCGAGTAAAGCTATGGCTGCAAATAACACACAACTAAATACAGAAGCAACAACTAAACTACGTATCGCAACCTTCAATGTCAGTATGGAAGCATTCAACTATGCAAAACCGTCACCGAATAGAACACCTAACGTAACAGGTGATGAACTTACGCAAGCGTTAAGAGGTAATAATCCACAAATTAAAAATATTGCTGAAATAATCCAACGTGTTAATCCTGATATCATTTTACTAAATGAATTTGATCATGTAGATAAAAATCATGAAAACATTCTTTATTTTATGAAGAACTATTTAGGTAATGGACAGAATAAACAAAACGAGATTCATTACCCTTACTTTTATCAAGGTACTGTTAATACCGGTGTAAAAGTAAACAAAAACACCAATAATGACAATAAAGATAATCAACCAACCACGAATAATTTACATGGTTATGGCTATTTTGAAGGTCATTATGGCATGGTATTATTATCAAAATACCCTATTGATGAAAAAGCAATTAGAACTTTCCAGCTCTTCAAATGGCGTGATATGCCAGGCGCTTTGAAGCCAATTGACCCAAGTACTAAAGAGCCTTGGTTTAGTGAAGATGTTTGGAGTAACTTAAGGTTATCATCAAAATCACATTGGGATATTCCAGTAAATATTAATGGCCAGACAGTGCATGTTCTAGCTAGCCACCCGACACCACCTGTGTTCGATGGCCCAGAGAATCGTAACGGTAAACGTAATCATGATGAAATTCGTTTTTGGTTTGATTACATTAATAACACACAAGCTAGCTACATCTATGATGATAATGGCAACAAAGGTGGATTATCCCCTAATCAACCTTTTGTTATAGTAGGCGATCAAAATGCCTCTAGTGTTGAAGGTGACGCAATTAATTCGAGTATTGAAGCGCTAATTACCGACAGTAAATTACAAGATCCTATGCCAACAAGCTTAGGTGGCCAGTTACATAAAAGTGATAATATAAATGCTAAATATCATACAGCATACTGGGGAATGCGAGCAGATTACGTTCTTCCTTCTGTAGTTGGCTTTACAATTAGAGATTCTGGCGTATTTTGGCCACAGAAAAATGACGAAGCTTTTCGATTAATCAAAGATAGACAAGCTTCATCAGATCATAGACTTGTCTGGGTTGACCTTGACTTAACTAAATAATTTTTTATAAACAGGAAAAAAGATGAAACTATTTTTATCCGCTATTTCACTGTCATTACTTTGTGTTTCTTGTGCGAACACGGCTCACGTTAATGACAATATAGCAGCGCAAGAGACAACGAACACACTAACAACGGTCATGCCAGCTAATTTACCCAAAAATATTATTATGGTGATTGGTGATGGTATGGGACCAGCTTACACAACTGCTTACCGCTATTTTAGTGACAACCCAAAAACAACAGTTGTAGAAGAAACAGTATTTGATCGCCACCTTAAAGGTTTATCAAGTACCTACCCTGCTCCGGTTTCTGGTGTAGTCACTGACTCCGCAGCAAGTGCAACGGCATTATCTACAGGCGTGAAAAGTTACAATGGTGCTATTGGTGTTGATGTAAATAAGAAAGAAATACAAACCGTATTAGAATGGGCAAAATTACAAGGTAAAAAGACAGGTGTAGTCGTAACGTCTCAAATTAATCATGCCACACCAGCTTCATATCTGGCACATAATGAAAGCCGTAGAAATTACAATGAAATTGCCGATAGCTATATCGACAATGGCATAAAAGCAGACCTTTATCTTGGTGGCGGTTGGAAGTACTTCATCCGCGAAGATAGAAACTTAGTTGATGAGTTTAAGCAATCGGGTTTTCATTATGTCGATAATTATCAAGATTTAAAGAGTTTTCCTAAAGATAAACCTGTTTTAGGTCTTTTTGCTGATGTTGGTTTACCTTGGGCATTGGATGATACCAATAAACATCGCTTATCAACTATGACTAAAGCAGGTATTCACCATTTAATTGACTTACAAGAAACTGATGATTTAGCTGATAATGGCTTTTTCATGCTCATTGAAGGCAGTCAAGTTGATTGGGCTGCTCATGGTAATGATATAAGCGATGCTATGGCTGAAATGGATGATTTAGCAAAAACAATTGAATATTTAGAGCACTTTGTTGAACATCACCCTGATACACTTGTGGTAGTAACTGCCGATCATAGTACAGGTGGTTTTACTATTGCTGCCAATGGTAAATATGAATGGAATGCTGAAACTTTACGCACAATGAAGCACTCTGTTAATTATATCGCTAAGCAATTAACAACCAATGAAATAAACGCAAAAATCACAACAGAATTATTTAATTTTGAATTATCTGAAGAAGAGCTGAGTTTACTTAATGATAGTAAAAATAACGCTACAATAGAAAAAACTGCGAATATGTATCAAAGTAAAACTACACCTGCAAGTGAATTAGCATTAATAAAAAGTGTTAAGAAGGTGATGGATATGCGTAGTAATAGTGGTTGGACTACTGGTGGTCATACGGCCATCGATGTACCTGTATTTTCTTTTGGACAACACAGTGAGTTATTTAAAGGTCTACAAGACAACACCGATATAGCGAAAAAAATATTCATGTTGTTAGGTAAGGATAACTCAAAGATTAACTAACAGATTTATTAAGTTAAATCATTGATGCTCGTTATAAACCTATAACGAGCATCAATCAATGCGACTTTACAATAATGTGCTTATGGCTAAAATTTGGCATTAAAACGAGCAAAACCCTGCTCTAAATCAGCAATTAAATCATCGACATCTTCTAGACCAATATGCAAACGAATTAACGGAAACTCTGCCGTCCACTTAGTTGCACTTCGAATTGAATCAATACTCGTAATACCTAAAATAAGTGATTCGAACCCTCCCCATGAATAACCCATTTTAAAATGCGATAAGCCATCAAGAAATGCCGTAAGTGCTTCTCTATTGCCACAGTTTAAGGTAAAAGAAAATAAACCATTAGAGCCGGTGAAGTCACGTTTAAAAAACTCATGTCCTGGACAAGACTCAAAAGCAGGATGTAAAATAGTATCAACCTCTGGTCGCTCTTTTAACCAGCTAGCTACTGTTAACGCACTCTTTTCATGTTGCTTTAAACGTACACCAATCGTTCTAATACCACGTAACGCAAGATATAAATCATCTGGTGAGGTGCATTGCCCCATTAAATAACTATTATCGCGTAATTGTGGCCAATATTTTTCTGTTGCTGTCGCGGTGCCTAACATAACGTCAGAGTGTCCAACAATATATTTAGTGGCTGCTTGTATACTAATATCAACACCGTAATCAAAGGGCTTAAAATTAATACCTGCGCCCCAAGTATTATCAAGCATTACAATACAATCATGTTGATGTGCTATTTTGGCAATGGTTGGTACATCTTGTACTTCCATCGTAATTGAACCCGGAGACTCTAAGAAAACAATACGTGTATTGGGCTTTATTAATGCTTCAATACCAGCACCAATAAGTGGGTCATAATAAGTTGTTTCTACACCCATTTTAGCTAAAATTTTATCGCAATAGTCACGTGTTGGCTCATAAGCACTATCAACCATTAAAATATGATCGCCACTTTCTACAAAAGAGATTATTGCATTGGTTATCGCTGCCGTACCTGATGGATAAAGTGCACAACCTGCACCACCTTCTAATTCAGTCATTGCATCACTAAAAGCAAACGCTGTTGTTGTGCCTCTTCTACCATATACCATGGTTTGATTATTACGATTCTTTAAAGCATCATTCATTTCAGCCACAGTTTCAAACACAACAGTTGAAGCCCGTGTAACGCTTGGATTAACTACACCATTTGTCCATTTTGCTTTGCGACCTGCAGTAACAATTTTAGTATCTTGTTTCATTTAAATCTGACCTTTAGGTTTAATTACTTCAAATAGCTATCTAGCCATCTAAACTTATTTGTATTTATACAGGGAAATGAAAGAAAATTCACCTGTTATCTGTTAAGTTTTAAAACTGATAACTAATAAGAGAGAACTGAAATAGATATCTAGAACAACTCATTAGGTTAATCGTTAATAATAAAATTATTGAGATAAGTTTTAGGTTACTTCTATTTTGTTAGGATTGATACAGAACAGCATCCACTTTATTACTTGCCTTTAATTTATTATTTTCTTCATTTAAAATAATATTATCTGCCATTAGCTCTTCTAATTGGCTTTGTAGCTGAATAACTTTACTCGTAGTCGCGATTTTCTCTTGTTTATACTGTTTTTCTCTTTCTAGCGATTCTGAAAGTTTTAGTTGAGCACTTTCAAGTGTTACCATTAGCTTTTTAATGTTCACGTCGTTGTCATGCTTGGCGCTATTACTATTTTGTAATAACGTAAATTCTTCACTATTGTCATCATCCGCTAAAATTTGTGTTAAATAATCAAATCTATAAATAATAAGTGTCAGCATTATCGTTAAAAATAAAACAACTATATATTGATTGGCACTAACAGAGTCAAGGGCAGATTGTAGCCTTACGTACAGCCCCCCATTAGTCATCACCAGTGAACTAATAAACTCATTATGCCAAACAAACCAAATGACAATATACGACATAAGAAAATGAAAAGACGGTTTTAAATTTAAGATGATTCTAAGAAACAATTTTGTTTTATCTGACAACATAAAATTCCCTTTTATATACTTAAGCTCAGCTTAATAAATGTTCATTAAATCATGCCAGTTTTAAAATGGACAAGCAACCAGCATGCACCTAAGTAACTTGCTTAGTAATAAAGAGCTTAAAATAATTGCAGTATAAAAAGGCAGAGTACACAAGTGGTAAAATAAAAATAGCGGCTAAAATATCAAATCAGTATGAAATAACGAACAACAATCGATTAAAATAAATTAATTTGCTTACTAACAATCTCATCAAAAGATTTCCCGAGAAAAGGTAAAACATCATCGGCTATTGGCTTAATCTGTTTATCGATATAATGCTCATAATCTAAATTCCCTTTCGATAACTCTATTGGCATTACACCATTTAAGGTCATCACATATTCAATAATACTTCTTTTTCTATACTTAGGTGATTGACCTGAGTCTATTGAAGCTTTATTAGCAATTAAACATGCCTTAATATGAGGTGGCGTATTAACATAATCGTTAAGATCTCTTCTTATTTTTTTCATATAAACTAGATTATTATCATGCTTTCCAGCCCTTATCTCGCTCAATAGAGTACAAATGTACTCATCTATAGGTAAATCATCAAATACTCGTCTGAACAATTCTTGCTGGAACACTTTACTCGCTTGAGTCCAGTCACTTCTAACCGTTTCTAGTCCTTTAAAAATTAATTTTCCATCACTTAACCCAACATACCTTTTTTTCGTACCAACCTTTTGTCCTTTAATTGCTTCCTGTCCACGAATTGTTGGCATTAAAAATTTGGTGAAGTGTGTTTCAAATTCAATTTCTAAATCACAAGGTAAGTCAAAAACTGCTTTTATATAATGTTGCCACTTTGCATTAATAAAGCCTTGTAAATCTCGACCTAAACTTTTACATTCAGCAGCAGCTCTATCATCACCAACATGCACAAAGATTGAATCGGTATCACCGTAAATAACACGAAAACCATGTTCTTCAATCCAGTGAGTTGTCTTTTTTAAAATTTCATGACTACGTTTAGTAATAGAGCCAGAAAGCCTAGGATCAAAAAAACGACACCCCGTTGAGCCTAAAACACCATAAAAACTGTTCATGATAATTTTAATTGCTTGTGACAATGCCGCATTTTTCTGCAATTTCGCCTTATCTCGCTCTAACCAAAGTGAAGTGATTATATCGGGTAAAAAATGTTTATCGCGCGAAAAATACGCGCCATCAAACCCCTCTACCACTTTTTTATTTTGAACGGGTAACGTGGTATTAGCCTCTTCTTTTTCGACAACTAATAAGCCTTCAACTAATCCCATAGGATCTATCTTAAAACTTCGAATAATACTCGGATATAGTGATTTAAAATCGAGCACTAACACATTGCTATACAGACCAGGTATTGAATCCATAACATAGCCACCGGGAGATATTAAGCCAGAAACACCGTCTCCCATATTAGGCGCGACATAACCACTACGGTGAAGTTTAGGTAAGTAAAGGTTAGTAAAAGCGGCAACAGAGCCACCTATTCTGTCAATTGCTAATCCGGTTAATTGCGCACGCAATTGGGCAAATTCTAATAATTGAGTTTTTTCAAAAATTAGCCATACTAATCGGCAATCTTCAAGGTTATAAGCCGCCAATGCTGGTTTATTATTTAAAAAATTATCGGTGATTTCATCAACTCTATTTTCAACATTATCAACTTTTTTCCCTATACCTAATAACGTATTGGCAACGTTGTCTAGGGAAAAACTAGGAAAGCTATAGGTTGCTGTTTTTAGTAAATCAATACCGTCAAGCACGACTCTGCCAGCAATTTCAATAAACTGCTGATCAGTATTATTACTATTAGTTCGCCAGCGAGGTTCACTACCATCACGTCCAATGGAAAATTTTACTTGATGAAGATCGCAACGTTTTTGTAATAAACGAAAGTCAAAATTAATCACATTCCAACCAATAAAAATATCAGCATCAATAATGTCTACTTGCTTAATGAGTTCAATGAGTAACTCTTTTTCATTGGCAACCCAAACAATATAAGATTCGGCATCATACTGAGGATCACCTATCATTAAAACACGCTTCAATTCTTCATTATTATTAGCATAAAGACCAATTGAATAAAGCTCTCCTGCCATAGAACATTCAATATCAAGTGATAACATACTCAAATGAATTGCTAACGGCTGCGCTGATTTTTTACACTTAACTTTAAGAGGATTAAGATAAGTGTTATGTGTTTCGTAATTCATGCTATTACGGCTAAATAAAAAATCTATATCAGCAGTAATAAATCGCTCCATTAAATAACGATCATCAGGACGTATATCATCTTCATAACACTTAATTTTTTTTGCTCTAAGACATTCTCGCGCACGATAAAACTGCGATAAATTAGCAAAATAAAATCCATGAACATATAGTTGAGTAAAGGTTTTTAATTCTAACAGCTGCTGCTTAACAAGCGATATTCCTTGGTGTTGTAATATAGCCTCTGCTTGCTTTGCCTGCGGTTGCTCAACAAAAAAAACGGCTAATTCATTATAAATAACAAGTTTTTGTGCTCCTTTTTCAGTTTTTAACCACAATGTTATCTGTAAATCGTTACCTTTATCTTGCACTTGGCGACTAAGTAAAAAGCCCTGTTGTATTTGTTGTGGCAGATTAGTTTGCATATTTTTTAAAATTAAATAGAGAGAAAAAACAAAGCCTGTTAATATATACAGCAGTGTACTTTATAATCTTACCTTTGGAAACTGCCTTAAATGCTAACTGACAAGTTAAAACTCATAATCCGTCAATCATATAAAGCAATTGGTGAGAATTTAAGTAACTTTAACCCTAGAAAGCAACAAACGTTTTTGATTGCTGAAATAGCAAAAACCTTAGCCGGTGAATACAGTAAAGATAGAAAAATTATCGCGATAGAAGCTGGCACGGGTACAGGTAAATCTCTTGCTTATAGTTTAGGTGCTATTCCTTTAGCCTTAGCGCGTGACAAAAAAGTTTGTATTTCTACTGCAACCGTAGCATTACAAGAGCAACTGGTTGATAAAGACTTACCTTTTTTAAAAAAATATGCCGGCTTAAAATTTGATTTTGCCTTAGTTAAAGGCCGACAACGTTATGTATGCAGACAAAAACTAACACAAGCTGTCGCGACTGATTCCCCTCAAGCAGGTTTTACTTTTGCTGAAAAACCACAAGCGAGCGATATTCGTACATTAAATGCTATGCATAAGGCATTAACTGACGGCTCTTGGCACGGTGACATAGATTCATGGAAAAGCCCTATCCCGCACCATATTTGGTCTCAAGTACAAAGTGATAAACATAGTTGTTTAAAAACGTTATCAGAACATCATCACTGCCCATTTCATAAAGCTCGAGAAACAATGGAACAGGCTCACGTGTTAGTCGTCAATCATAGCTTATTGTTAGCGGACCTTGAATTAGGTGGCGGTAAAATATTATCCCCTCCCGATGAAACTTTTTATATTATTGATGAAGCGCACCATTTACCTAAAGTGACCCGAGACCATTCGAGTGCAAGCGTTACCTTACGTGGTGCTATTGATTGGCTAACTAAGTTAAGGGAGACGGGTGATAAAATGGCGAAGTTGATTAAATCTCAACGTGCTATTTCTCCGGCATTAAAGCTTAGCGATGACTGCCAAGATTTATTAATAGAAATGCAGAAAGTACTTACGTTTGTTGATAATAATGCAAAAACCTATTTTCTAGAAAATAATGCAACAGACAATAGCAACAATTTCAAAAACAATGACGATAAGGTTTACCGCTTCGACAATGGCATAATTCCTAAATCATTAAAAAATTGGGCTGAAGATTGTAATGAATTAAGCAAAAAATCATTAAGCCACTTAAACAAACTTTATAATGCCTTAATTGAAGCAGTAAAAGATGGTGATTGCCAAATGTATCTTGCTGAGCCTGTTTTAAGTGAGGCTGGCTTTATGATACAAAGGTTAGAAAATTTACAGTCGCTTTGGCACATGTACGCTAAAACAGACAGTGATAAAGCGGCACCAATGGCAAGGTGGATTCAAATTCAAGATCCTGTTAAAGCTAGTGCTCGACAAGACTATTTATTGTGTGCTTCGCCAATAGAAGTCGGATTTACGTTAGAAGATAAACTTTGGAGTCAATGTGAAGGCGCGGTATTATGCTCAGCGACATTACTTGCCTTAAATTCCTTTGATAACTTTCGTTTTCAAGCTGGTTTAAGAAACGATGATGGTAGCCAGTATCAACAGGTAACGTCACCATTTGATTATCAAAATAATGCTCAACTGGTTGTTGCAAAAATGACGAACGAACCAAGTGCCATGCAATTCACCGACGAACTGATAGATAAACTACCTAAGTATTTAGAGCAAGGTAGTGCCAGCTTAGTACTTTTTTCTTCTTATTGGCAAATGGAAAAAGTTGCACAAGCGTTACGAGAAAAAAATCAACTTGATATTGCGGTACAGGGAGAGCATTCTCGCCAACATATCATTGAAAAACATAAGAAGAATTGTGACAACAATAAAACCAGTATTATTTTTGGCACACAAAGCTTTTCTGAAGGTTTAGATTTACCTGGTAATTACTTAAACAATTTAATTATCACAAAGCTGCCTTTTTCTGTACCAACCTCTCCCGTTGAACAAGCTCAAGCCGAATATATTACGGCAAAAGGAGGTAATCCTTTTATGTCATTATCAGTACCTGACACCTCTAAAAAACTTGTACAAGCCTGTGGGCGATTATTGCGTAATGAAAAAGACGAAGGCGTAATCACTTTGATGGATAAACGGGTAGTAACTAAAAGATACGGTAAGCAATTACTTGACTCTTTACCACCATTTGAACGTGTAATTGAAAGATAGAAAACACCATAGTAAAGATACTATTGAGCAGTATCTTTAGCTTCTTTATAATTAATTTTTGCATAAGTTAATAGTAAAATACCCATAGTAACAATGGCCGCGGTTAAATATAACGCCTCATTATAATTACCAAATTGTTTTATTAATGCAACTGAATATAATGGACCTAAAATTTGCCCTATGCCATAAGCAGATGTAATTGCTCCCATAATAAACACAGGATTTTTCTTAGAAAGTTGACCACCAAAATTCATAAATAAAGACACTAATCCGATAAAGGTAGCACCAAAAAGCAAACCACTAATAAGGTTCATTACAATATTGCTAGAAAGGGTAGGAATTATAATACCAACAATCTGTAATAGCATAGCAACAATCATAATATTAATGCTGCCCAAACGGTGTGCTAAACGCATCCATATAATACATGATGGAACACCAGCAATACCTACTGCTAACCAGACATATCCACCATAGCCGTCTAGCCCTTGTAACGAATTGACAATGTCGGGTAGAAAAGTTGCTTGTACAACCATACCAATACCTTCGGTAAAATAAGCCAATATTAAAATGATCACCATCGGAGAAAATAACGACTTATCAAATTTGTGTTTAACCACTTCATTGTTAGGCTGTTTATCAAACCGTAAAACATAAGCGGAATAACACGATAACAATGCTCCTAATATCGCTAAGATGATCCATGCATCTTGCCAATTTCCGCCAGCATAAAATACGCCCCTCATAACCAGATCAGTAATGAGTATTGAAAAGCCTAAACCACTAAAGTGTATCCCCATCGCTTTGGTTTTATTTACCGACTTTAGCTTTAACATGACAACGGCCGATCCTACAACCAAGGCCATTGCTGCTCCAAACCCAGCAAATAGCCTTGCAATAAACCAGATTGTACTATTGTCAGTAACGCCTAAAATAAAAGAGGAGATGACACAAATAAACAGTCCAAACCTGAAGTATTTAACTTTAGAATGAATATCTTTAATAAAAACAGAGAAAATAGAGCCAGTTAAATAGCCGACATAGTTGATGGAAGCCAGCACGCCAGCATAGGCAATAGTAATACTATCTTCTAACATTGCAGGTAGCAGCGAAGTAAACACAAAACGAGCCACGCCAACGCCTACAATAAGCGCAAATATACCTGCTAATAAAATAGCACTGTTACTCTCTCGATTAAATATAAGCATACTTCCCCATATATTTTTTTACGGTATATTACAGTCTATAACCAATTAAGTTGCATAAAGAAATCATTAATAATGATAAGTGGTATATAAAATACAAATTTAATCGATAAATTAGATAAGCGAGATAAAATAGTTAACATATTTCAATTAACGTATTTCATTGATGAATTTGTATCTTTCTAGTTTATTTTTAGATTGTTGCAATAAATTAATATTATTGACAACACTTTCCTCAATTCTTCGATTATTAACTTTCTACGAAAAAAGATAACAACCATAAATTCACCTAAAATTTAACGTGAAAGTTTAACGTGGACAGAAAATTTAACATGATTTAACGTGGATATGATTTAACGTGGACACCCACCTTTATTTATAAACAAAATTAAAGCAGGTGGAAGATAAAATCGCTAGGCGAGGGCTAATTTTTCAAAACTAATATAGCGGTCTATATTAGTTTTGAAGGCCAATAATACCAACTTACTTACGCGATCAACCTCACTGGTTATTGGTTATTGGTTATTGGTTATTGGTTATTGATTTTAAACAAGCAATATTTATTTAAGACTCCTTATTGCAACGACGCAATGTCAAACCTATTAACCCTAATGCAAAAATAGTCAGTGTCGTTGGCTCTGTTACCGCTTGCAACGGCTTAGGGCTGCTCCATACTGCGTAAGTTGAGGAGTTAGAAATACCGGTATTTAAACCTATACCCACTGTAAAAGGACTCGTTGTGTCCCAATTAGGATTGCTATTATTTAATGCCATTACGCCAAAGAGTGTGTTATTTGTATTACTTTTGTATGGCGTGATTACAAAACAATCATTGTAGGTATTACTACTGCAACCAAAAGTTAAATCAGGTAACGAATCAAATAAACCATCAACTGAATCTACAAAGACATCATTTAATAATGCCAATGATGCGACTTTACTTTCTTCTTCGGTTTGCCAGAAAAAATCGCTCTGTTCATCACATCCGCTAAACAAGTCAGGACAAGTGCCATCAACAAAGCTTACATCATAAAGCTTACCGTTGATGTTTATATTAGAAGCACCTAATAACTTACCGCTGGTCAGATCTATATTCAACATGAGCGTCGCATTGGCCAAGTTAAATAAACTACAGGCCGATATGAGCAAAGATAATATCATTACTTTAAAATATACTTTTTCCATTTTATTTTTTCCTTATGAACTTAACTCAATGTAACTTGGATGAATTTAACTTAGACACCCATTTTTATTTATAATCAAAATGGGTGTCTAAGTTAGTTAGGCTAAACGGATGAAGTAATTACTATATTCAGCACTAACGGTAGTGCTTAGATGCTTATTTTATGACGAGATACCAATAACATTATACCGAATGCTAAAATGGCAAATGTTGATGGTTCAGGTACCTCGTGTATTATCGGATCAGCGATTGAATCATCAATAATCTCAACCCAATTAGGAGAGCTACCAAAATCTTTTGAACCATGTGCCCCGCCACCACCGCCACTACCGCCACCAGTGTCAGGTGCAGTGTCTCTGCAGTTTATACTGCCGGTTATTGCACCAAATACACAACCTGTTTCCCATGCGGTTACTAATGGATCACTGAAACTGAGCGATTCAAAGAAAAACTTACCTGCTGTAATTTCAAAATCATTGTTAATAAGACTACCTGAAAGACTATCGATACTATTAATATCAGTAACTGAAAATCCACTGAATAAATCGGTATCGAAGTATTCGAAAGAAACAAAATTAGTGAGTAAAATGGCATCGCCCCAAGTATAATCGACTAACTCTAATATCGCCTCAGCGGTTCCATATGAACCATCAGCGTTTGCATAGCAATCTTGGCATTGCCCAGTAAAATAATATGAGGTGATAATTCCGGCATTAGCAAATGGCACAATAATCATGAGTATGATTACGGCATAAATTTTACTCAAATAATTTTTAATATTTTGCATGAAACTCTCTTTTAATGATTAATTAATTTTTTAATTGTAATCATTATCCTCAAATATTTTATTTAGTCCTTACGCTTTCCTTACCATTATCAATAAATCATATAGTCATCTGATATATATACTAATATTAAATAAAAAAATTAAAAGTTTGTCGTGTTCTGAATCCGTTTTTTAAATTTTTTCGTTATTTTATCTTTTGAAACGAAAAGATTTACGTGAGTCTTTGAGCTATAACTCAAGCACGGCGAGCACAATGGGAAACACAAGGAAATTAAGTAAACTAATGAGTTACTTTCTAGCGGTAGTCATCAATAAAATCCTTTTTTTGATAGGTCCTCTAATCCTAATTGAGAGGTTTAACGTTTCAAATAAAGATGGATGTTCAAATTAACTTTACCACTGTGCGTTTAAAAAAGATGATTGCTTATTACGTAAAAATTAGGTGTAATGGCTGAATAATAAACGCTGAGTGATGCAGGGATAGTTTAAAAGTGATAGGTAACCCCATTAAATTGGCTTGATGTAACTAACGTTATAAAAAGCAAATCCCCATAGCATAAACAACACCAACTCTGACACACCGAGCAGGTAACGCCTCAGTCCAACAAGCGATTATGCAACACAAACTGCGTGTCGCATAAATAATAAATTGTTAGGTGTAAGGGATTTATATGCCGGATTCAACTAAATTAGCCAAATTCGTAAACGCTCTTGCTATTCTTTTATCAATATTTTCTATAGTGGATATTGCTTACTACGCAGTTACATTAAATTTAGGTTTTCCAATTATCAAAAGTTTAGGTACTCTTTCTATATCAGCTTTTCTATATTTATCTATTAATAAGCCTGAAATTTTTAATAAAAGTTAACAAAACTAACAAAGACGCTAGCTTATAAAGTATCTTAAAATAAAAAATTTGAGCAACTATCCCTGTTAATTGTTAATTTGAAAAGTCCTTGCTATTCGCTAGTAGTTAGCGTTTTATAAAACTCATTAAATGGTGATCTTCCTACAGAGGACTTTCTCCTCATTAGTTCATGCCCATGCTAAGTTTAGTAGCGTAGTTAATTTGGCCACCTACTTAGCAATGCTGTTGTGCATTTCATATCAACACAGTCACCCTTTTATATTTATGTTAACAACTTAAATAACTCACTTTTACTGCCAATATTCAGTTTTTGATAAATGCGGTAAAGGTGGTTTGACACCGTTGACGGAGAAAGCCCTAACTCTTTTGCTGCTTCTTTAAACGTTAATCCTTTCGCGAGTATTTGTACAACTTCATGTTCTCTAATCGATAAACTATCTAAAGGGCCTTGTGGCCAAATTTCAACAATGATTAAATCATTAAAGGGTTGGAGTTCAACTTGCAGTCCATCTACCGCATAACTTTTTCTAGCTAGATCTAAAGCGAAAGGTAATTTCAGTAAACTGCTCTCCAATTCAGTTTTGTTAGCATAATTCTCTTCAAGTAAATCAATAAAACTACTTTGTACTTGATGAAAGTAACCTTGTTTATCACAAATCGCTTTATGACTATTAGAATGTAATTTACTGTTAGTTATTGTCGTTTGGTTATCATCAGTACGTGCAAGTTGTAAGAAAAGTGCATGTCTCGCTGCGGTGAGTAAATGATATAGCGCTTGTTTTTGTATTTGTTTATCTTGATCAGAAAAAGGCTTGTTACGCTTAAATCGATATAAGCTTAACAACGTAAATAACCCTGTTCGGTCATCAAGGTGAATTGATGATAAAACTCTTTCTATATTGTGTGGTTTAAAGCAAGTTAGATAAATTTCAGAACGATAAAAGTCTTCATCAGCCATTAAATCACGCATATCTATTGGTGAGCCTAAATTCTCAAACAGACTATTTACCAGAGGGTTTATTGACAAATTATCAAGTAAACACTGCGCTAATGATTCAGGTACATTTATCAAGGTATGATTATGAAAACGAACCGTTTGTTGATGTCCGTTACTCCAAATAGCTCCGTCAAAACTAATTAAGTGTTGTAGCTTTGATAATGCCCAATCACGATATTCAGATAAATCAATTTTACTGGTGCCTAAATAAAGATCACTAATAAACCGGTTCAATTTATCTTGTTCAATAATAGCAGTCACAAGTAAAGAGCCTGATACACGTTAGCGATTTTTTTATCGAGTCGATTCATTGGGTAATTTTTACTATAGCGTTAAAAAAATGACGAGCTATGATAATGCTATGGCAACCAAAGTGATGCAAGAAATATGTCTAATGACAAGAACAAAAATACAGATGGCATGAATAGTAATAACAGCAAAGCAACTTACGACACTATTATAATTGGCGCAGGTATTGCTGGCCTAACCGCAGCACTCGAATTAGCAAAAGCCGATAAACAAGTACTGATACTTGATGCACAAGATGAAACAAAAGTTGGTGGCTTAGCAAGGAGTGCATTTGGCGGTATGGCGTTGATAGGCACGCCAGAACAAAAACGAAGTAATATTATCGACTCACCAGCCATAGCATTAAAAGATTGGCATGATTTTGCTCATTTCTCCCAAGATGATATTTTCCCAAAACAATGGGCGAAGCTTTATGTGGAAAGCAGTTATCAAGATATTTACCACTATGTTAAAGATCTCGGTGTTAAGTTTTTACCGGCAGTAAATTGGGTTGAACGAGGCTTATACTCAGGCGGTAACTCAGTACCTCGTTACCATGTAATTTGGGGAACATCACTAGAGCTTGTTAATAAAATGCTGCTTGCGATTGCTCCCTTTAAAAATAAAAACATTCACTTTAATTTTAATTGCAAAGTTAACAAACTTATTAAGTCTGATGAAGCGGTTATTGGCTGCCAAGACACTAACAGTAACCTGTACTTTGCTGATAACACTATCGTAGCAAGCGGTGGTTTTACCGGTAATTTAGCAAAAGTAAAAGAACATTGGCCTAAACACTTTGCACCAGCACCTGAAAACCTATTAAACGGCACTCACCCCAGTTGTGATGGCGCCATGCATGACGAAGTTAATAGTATCGGCGGAAATCTTACCCATTTAGATAAAATGTGGAATTATGCTGCCGGCATCCCTCACCCTAAAGCAACATTTAACCAACAAGGTTTAAGTTTAATTCCTTGTAAATCGGCTCTTTGGCTTGATAGCAACGGAAAACGAATTGGTCCAGCCCCTATGGTAACAGGATTCGATACTCATGAATTATGTCGGCGTATGAGTGAACAAAAAGACGGCTATGCATGGCAAGTACTTAATTGGAAAATAGCCAGTAAAGAGTTTGCTGTTTCAGGCGCAGAGCATAATCCAATGATCCGTGATAAAAAATTATTTACTATGCTAAAAGAAACTTTATTAGGGAATCATCGACTAGTAAAACAGATGCAAGAAGAGTGTGACCACTTTATCGTTGCGAATACTGTTAGTGAATTAACTAATAAAATGAATGCATTAACTCAAAAAAAACGTGTTAATAACGAAGTTTTACAACAAACATTAGACGATTACGATGCCATTTTATCTCGACCTTCATCACAATGGAATGATGATCAAATAAGACGAATAGAACATGCTAGAAAATGGAAAGCAGATAAATTAAGAACATGTAAACCACATCCTATTCAAGACGAAAAACACGGCCCTCTCATTGCTATTAAAGTAGCACTGATCAGTCGAAAAAGTTTAGGGGGTATTCAAACAAATCTAAACTCTCAAGTAGTCAACCAACATGCCCAACCAATAACCGGTTTATATGCTATTGGCGAAGCATCTGGATTTGGTGGTGGCGGCTCAAATGGTGAAAAATCTTTAGAAGGTACTTTTTTAGCCGGTTGCATACTAACCGCTCAGCAAGCCGCAAAAAATATCAATAACTTAACGAGTATAAACACACAGGGAACCAAATAATGAAAAAAACAGCTGCATGGTTAACACGATACGCGTTAGAGCAAATTGGCGTAAAATATACTTTTGGTATTCCTGGGGTTCACAATACTGAACTTTACGATGAATTAAATAATTCTGATCTAATTACACCCAACCTAGTCATGCACGAAGGTCATGGTGGTTTTATGGCTGATGCGATTAGTAGAGTCACTGATTCCATTGGCACATTAGTTATCGTTCCTGCTGCCGGCGTTACCCACGCAGCAAGTGGAATTGCTGAAGCTTATCTTGATGGTATACCTATGCTTGTTATTACTGGCGGTATTCGTAACGACTCCAAATTTGATTATCAACTCCATGAACTAGACCAACTTAAACTTGTTGCAGGATTTACCAAAGCAGCGTTTAAAATCAACAACCATGATGAAGTTATCAACACTATCTATAAAGCTTATGATATCGCGACCTCAGGAGAGCCTGGTCCGGTATTTATCGAAATCCCTGTAAACTTACAACTTGATAAAGCAGCAATTAATGCATTACCAACTTACGTTAAGCCCGAACAAGCAGCTTTATCAGCGAGTATGCTAACGCAAATTGAAAATGCAGCTCAGATGCTAATGAAAGCGAAAAATCCTGCTATCTTTGTGGGCTGGGGCGCGGCTCATGCGAGTAGTACCTTAATTGAGATTAGTGAAGTGATTGGCAGCCCTGTTGCGACGACTATGCAAGGAATCAGTGTATTTCCGGCAAACCATCCGTTACATACAGGGTTTTGTTTTGGCCCTGCCGCTGTCCCTGCGGCTCAAAATGCATTTGATAATGCTGATTGTGTGCTAGCTATTGGTACGCGTTTCGGAGAAATAGCGACCGGCAGCTTTGGTGGTCAATTACCGCAAAATTTAATTCATATCGATATCAACCCTGATGTTTTCGATGCCAATTATAAAAGTGCAATTGCTATTGAAGGTGATGCTAAACAAATTTGTCAACAACTGCTTAGCACGCTAAAAACTTTAGGAGTAACTACAGATTTTTCTGAGACAGCTAAAAAAATTGCGGCGGATAAAAAATCTTATCGTGAAACATGGTATCAACATGACTCAAAAGAGAAGGTAAATCCAGCTCTATATTTTGACGAGCTTAGAGCACAACTTAGTGATGATGCTCATATTGTTGTGGACGATGGCAATCATACATTTTTAACAGCTGAGCTGATGCCTATTCACCAAGCCTATGGTTTTATTTCACCTACAGATTTCAACTGTATGGGTTATGCCACGCCAGCAGCTATTGCGGTAAAAATGGCTAAGCCACAACAAGAAGTGCACGCTATTGTTGGCGACGGTGCTTTTATGATGACGGCAACTGAATTAGCGACTGCAGTTAGCCAAAACTTAGGGCTTGTTATTGGTGTATTTAACGATGGAGAGCTATCTCAAATAGCACAAGCACAGCAAATTCCTTACAACCGAAAAACATGTACAGTATTACCACAAACTAAACTTAAAGGCTTAGCGATGGCAACGGGTGCTGAATATGTACGTATTGAGAATAATAATGAGATTAAAACGGGGTTAACGAAGGCAAGAGCGTTAGCCCAGAATAACAAAACGGTTATTCTTGATATAAATATTGATTATTCTAAAGCAACCGCTTTTACCGAAGGCGCCGTTAAAACCAACTTAACACGTATGCCTCTACCAACCAAAGTACGTATGGTTGGTCGCGCCTTGGTTAGAAAAGTAACCGGATAGCTACTCTTTGCTATGTTCAATATTTAGCACCTTTTTTAAAGGGTCTAAATATTGTTCAAAATGCTTCCATTGTTCGGTAGCGCTTTTATATATCGGCTGTCGAACTTGTTCCGAGCTGGGTGTTTTAATATTACGTTTAGTTTTATGAAAATCAATACATGACTGTTCAAATGGTAGGCCACAAAAATCAAGTATTCGGTGCACCTGTTTATCTAAATCATCAACAACATCTTCATGGTGAACCGTTAAAACAAAATCAGGTAATACTTCATGCCAATGGTTCATTAACTTTAAATAAGCTTGATAGTAACGACCAATATCTTCTAACTTGTAACTAAAATCTTGCCCTTCAGCAAATAATTGCTTAAATCCGCTAAAACAACAAGCCATTGGCGAGCGTCTAGCATCAATAATTTTCGCATTTGGCAGTATTAATCGGATCAAGCCGATATGAAGAAAATTATTAGGCATTTTATCAATAAATAATGGCGCTTGTTCACGGTAGACACGCGTTTCATCAATAAATTGCTGTCCAAAACGTTTAAAGTAATCGGGGTTAATCTCATGTAAATTTTTAGGATATTGATTTTCTTTATTTGTATCTACGTTTGAATTACGCCCTCTTAACCGAGAAGCTAGACCTAAGATATTATGCAGTTCCATGGTGCCATCTACTTGGCTATGCGAAGCAAGTATTTGTTCAAGCAAAGTAGAGCCTGCCCTTGGCAAACCGACAATAAAAATAGGATCGGGTGAAGCTAAGCCTAAATGACCTCGTTTTTCAAATAATTCTGCAGTGCAGTATTTTATTTGTTCTTCGACTTGTTGTTCTATTTTACTGATATCAAAACCATTTATTTCATTCTGAAGTTTATTGCCTTGTTGATAATATTGAAAGGCTTGTTGGTATTGAGCTCTATCTTCAAAAGCTTTACCTGTAGCGAAGCTCAATTGAATTTCATCTACTATTGGTAAGTTTTTCTTATCTTGTTGCGCTTGCATTTGGGCTATTTCATCATCGCTAAAGCGATAGGTTTTTGTATTCGCTAAACTCCAAAAGGCATCTCCATAACTTGGATTTATTTGATAGGCTTTTTGGTAAGCTAAAACCGCTTGCTTTATTTCACCTTTAGCTTTGAGTGCGTGGCCTAATTGTAAATGAAATCCTGCTATGTTATTTCCTTGTGAAATAGATTGCGAGATAGCTTGCTCAAAAAGAACAATAGCTTCTTCTATTTTACCCAACCCAGTTAACACATTAGCTTTGGCAACTTTAAAAGTAATATTATTGGGCTGAGCATTGAGTAATGTCTCAACTTGCTGTTCAGCCGCTTTATATTTACCTAAGCGAATAAGTAAATTGAGGTACTGAGAACGCGCATAAAGGTGAGTTGGCTCTAGCTCAAGCGCACTAGCGAGAAGAAATTCAGCATCATCATAGACTTTAAGCTCCATCCCTATTTCAGCTAACAAACACATTCCATCAATATGACGCTTATTGTTCTGTAAAAAATGTCGGCAAATCTGCTCTGCTTTTAATAATTTACCTTCATGCATTAATTCAGTTACCGCAAGTAAAGCTGGCGGTAATTTTTTTAATTTTTCTAATTGATTTGCTGTTTTTTGAACATTGTCTTGTTGTCCTGCATCTCGGTACAGTTCAATCAATTCTTGCCAACTTGCCACTAAACTAGGATTAAGTTTCACAGCATGTTCAAAGGAGCTCATCGCACTTTTAGACTCTCCTAAAGCAAGATTGATAAAACCTTTTTCTTGATTCGCTCGACTGTGATGATCATCAAGCTTAAGTAACGTATTAATACTTGTTAATGCTTGAGCATAGTTTTTTGCATAACGCTGTGCAACAGCAATTAAATACCATAGCTCAACTTGTTGTGCTTTTTCTGTCGTTTTTGTTTGGAGTTTTTTACTTGCTAAAATAGCATCATTGAATTTTGCTGTTTGGATCAATTGTTGAATTGATTTTAATTGTGTTTCAAATGATTGAGGCGATGTGGTGTCCAATGACTTAGCTCCGTGAAATATAAGGCTTAATAGCAATTCAATTAATTACTTTGTACTTTATCAATAAAAAACCGCTTGAGACAAATATCAAGCGGCTTTAGTACACTTAATTAAGTATCAGTTTTATGACTTTTACTTAACTTTATTTTCTACTTATCTTTTTATTTAATAGAAATCATACGAAAATCTAAAGCCAATAGTACGAGGTCTATTAGAGACCACTTTAGGCGTAAACTGCTGAGTATCAATATACAATACTGCACTCTCATCCGTTACATTATCGATAAATATTTCTGCTTTCCATTCATCATTAGTAACACCAAAGCTTAAATTAGCCAAAACATAACTATCTTGTATGTAACGACCACCGGCAAAGGTTTCACCATTTCGGTCTTGATAATTAACACCTGAGAAAACATCGGCTTCTTTTTGTATACTTAAACCTGACCCCGTACCGTAAATCAAATTAGTAGCGTCTTCTACCACATAAGCATCCATAGACATACCAGCAAGTCTATCGCCAGTGTAACTTATCGAGCCGTTAATATAACCTGTCATATCATTAGCAATTGAATAAAAATATTGTGCTTGTAAATTACCTGAGAACTCGGCGGAATAAGGTAATTGACTGCCAACCGCTGGAGCAATACCGGCAAGTTGACTATTAACAGATGTTAGCTCACTATCAATAAAGCTAAAGGCACCGGATATAATTAAGTTATCTGTTGCTGCCCATGTAAAGTCACCATCAATACCTCTTATTTCTGCTTCACCAACATTGTCGGTAAACACTAAGAAACTAATGTTAGTAGGGTCATAACGCGATGTTTGTAAATCAGATATCTCTGAATAATAAGCTGTAGCATTAAAACGTAGTGATTGATCAAATAATGTTGATTTAAAACCAATTTCAAAGTTATCCAAACTATCCGTTGTTGAGTACACTGGAATACGGAAGCCATCAAAAGCGCCTTCTTGACTTGTCGCTGCTCCGCCGCCTACTCGGTTAGTCACTGGAGGTCTAAAGCCTTCTGAATATGAAGCAAATACCATCACTTCATCTGATATTTTCCAATCAATTGAAGCTTTTATAATGGTATCATCTACAGTTAGTGTACCGTCATCGTCAAGTAAGCTAGTGTCTAATTGACCGCTAGCAATAGCTGCTTGTATAGCAGCAGCTTCTTCTGCGCCGAAAAACTCAGTTAAGGCTTCATCGCTACCATCACCAAAGGCTCTTAATCGACCACTAACATCATCCCCGGTAGTCGCGCCTTTATAAATATCATCTATTTGATACCAACGGGCACCAAAACTTGCTGTAACCGTATCAGTTATATCAAATTCTAATTGACCAAAGACAGCAATTTGGTCAATAGTATGAGTAACATCATTGACAAAACTTACTTCTGAAGGAAAAGGTCCTCCATTACTATTAGTGCCTTCAGAGCCTGCAAGCGTTCTTGCCATATCAGGGAATTTATCTGTACTCGCTATTTTGAATTGACCCACAGTTGATAATTCTTGAGAATCATAAAAAACACCAGCAGTAACACGCCAGCGGTTTTCAGCAGCGGTGCTAAATCTAAGTTCATGCGTAATTCGTGAGGTACTAGTTTCTTCTTTATAGTATTTAGTTGGGTCAAGACATTCTTGTTCTGATTCAACTATGCCTGCATAATTACAAACGTAGTAAGCAGAGAATGAACCACCATTAGTATAACCAGTGTAATCAATCGTTGAATTGATATCTCTATCTAGATAACCACCCGTATAAACAATGTCAAGATTCTGAAGACGACCTTCAAGGGTCCAGGTTGTAAGACCAAAATCATCATTATTGTTTTCTGGGATAAAACGATTCGTTGAAGTTTCACCTTCCAAGTTAGGATCGTAAGCAAAAACACCTTCAGTATCGAGTGACTGCTGAGTATGTTGAACTAAAAGGTTCCATTCATCATTAATAATGTAAGATAAGCCAAAACGTGCACCAGCGTAATCCGCAGTATTAAAGTCATCCTCTACTAAAGCAGCATTTTGTGGAGCGATAACAGGCACGTCTTGAGGATTTGTTAAAACACCACCAGAAATTCTGCTAATAACTTCAGCACTACCAGTATAGCCACCTTCACCAGGAGTGTTGAGTATATTGTCTATCCAACCACCTTGATGATCATTATACGTTGCAACACGTATAGCTAATGAATCTGTTAACGACATATTAAAGTAGGCTTCAACAGAGTTACTCATATCACCGCCTGACGTAGAGCCAGTGCTCGTATCAAAACCAGCAGAAAAACCATCATGGCTAGGTTTGTTAGTGATTATACGTACTGTACCTGATTGAGAGCTAGCCCCAAAAAGCGTGCCTTGAGGGCCAGGTAAAACTTCCACACGCTCAACATCACTCGCATAAACATCTAAATTACGACCTTGCATTGATACAGGTTGTTCATCTAAATAAAAAGCAACTGAAGGCTGTAATGCTTGCACTGATGAAACTGAAATATTTGTTTGTGTCGTTGCAGCGCCACGAATATATATTTCATTTTGCCCAGGGCCTGTCCCCTGAAAAACAACATTAGGTAAAAACTCTACATATTGGTCAAAGTTTGATACACCTAGTTTTTCTAAACTATCACCTGTTAAGGCTGTAACAGTAACAGGTACTTCTTGAATAGACTCTGCTCGTTTAGTTGATGTGACTTCAATAACTTCAATTTTTGATTTTTCTTGTGTTTTTACTTCTTCAGCATAGAGAGAGCCAGAAGCTGCTATCGCTGTTAACACTGCCGCATGCAGCTTTGTTAATTTCATATTATTATCCCTTTAGTATTGTGATTCTATTTTTTAATTATGTTTCGAGTTGATATTATTAGTGTACTAATTAAATTTTTATGAGCGCTAGCTTAACAAAATAAGCGTTCTTTTTCAAAGACGCATATAATGTTAAACTTTATGGAGAAGTTATATATAATGTATGATTATCTACAGCGTGACTAAGATAAAAATAATATCAATACAAATTAAATCAGAGGAATTAAATTGCCTACTACAGTTCAGGGCCACTTAAATAAGAAAGTATTTGTTGGGGCTTCGTCAGTGATCATTGCCCTTTTACTTTATACCGCTTTGCTTCCTAAACAAGCACAAAACTTATTTACACTTATACAAGCGAGCATTATCGATAACGGAAGTTGGTTTTATGTACTTACCGTTGCTTTTATTTTCTTTTTTGTTGTCTTTTTAGGCTTCTCTCGTTATGGAGATATTCGTTTAGGGCCTGATCATGCTACCCCCGATTACTCTATAACCACCTGGCTTTCTATGCTTTTTGCTGCAGGTATGGGCATTGGTTTAATGTTTTTTGGTGTCGCTGAACCATTAATGCATTATTTATCGCCGCCAACAGCTGAAACAGGTTCAATTGAAGCCGTTCGTGAAGCAATGAAAATGACATTCTTCCATTGGGGACTTCACGCTTGGGCAATTTATGCTGTTGTAGCATTAGTATTAGCCTATTTTAGTTATCGTCATAATTTACCGCTAACTTTACGCTCTGCTTTATACCCTTTAATTGGCGATAGAATTTATCAATGGCCAGGGCATTTAGTGGATATTTTTGCCGTTGTTGGTACCGTGTTCGGCGTTGCTACTTCGCTCGGCTTAGGCGCTTCTCAAGTTAACTCTGGTTTTAGTTATTTATTTAATATTGATATATCGCTCACAAACCAAATAATTATTATGTTCGCTATAACTGGATTAGCTGTTATCTCTGTAGCAACGGGGCTAGATAAAGGTATAAAGATCCTATCCGAAACCAACATGATTCTGGCCGTAATATTATTATTATTAGTTTTTATTCTAGGCCCAACCGTGTTTTTATTGCAGGCATATTTGCAAAACATGGGCGACTATTTGGCTGATATAGTACACAACACTTTTAATTTATTTGCTTATAAAAAGACGAACTGGATTGGCGGTTGGACTATTTTTTATTGGGGATGGTGGCTTGCTTGGGCGCCATTTGTTGGCTTATTTATTGCCCGAATTTCTCGTGGACGTACCATTAGAGAATTTATTATCGGCGTAATGCTGATACCAACAGTATTTACCTTATTTTGGATGACTATTTTTGGTAACAGTGCGATTGATTTAGTTCATGATCAAGGAGTTGTCGCCTTAGGCGAAATGGTAAGTAAAGATTCTTCTGTAGCTTTGTTTGTATTTCTTGAAAATTTCCCTCTAAGCCAAGTACTTTCTTTTTTTAGTGTTTTAATGATCATAATATTTTTTGTTACCTCATGCGACTCTGGTGCCATGGTGGTTGATATGCTTTGTTCTTATGGCAAAAACAATACACCTCTTTGGCAGCGTATTTATTGGGCTGTAGGGATTGGTGTAGTTGCCAGTATACTTTTACTCGTTGGAGGACTAAATGCACTACAAACAATGACCATTGCCAGCGCATTACCTTTTTCTGTGGTGTTATTATTAGCCATTTTCGGTTTAATCAAATCATTAAGGATTGAAGCCTTTAAGCAAGATAGTCAACTAATTTCAGCCATCCCTCATACAAATAATGAAAATAACGATAGCTGGCAATTACGTTTAAAAAACATTGTCGATTTTCCAAATAAAACCAATGTAAATAAATTTATTAGTCAAACGGTTAAACCTGCATTTGATTTAGTCGCTAAAGAGCTACAAACAAATCAAATACAAGTAGATATATCTAATGATGATGGCCTGACATTAATTGTTAATCATGGTGAAGAGCAGGAGTTTATTTACCGTGTACTTGCACGCAAATATGCGCAACCTGACTTTATCAACGAAGCCGATGATGATGAACAAAGTTATTACCGTGCAGAAGTTCACTTAAGTGAAGGTGGGCAAGATTATGATATTATGGGTTGGTCTAAAACCTCAGTGATCAATAACATTATTGATCAATATCATAAACATTTGCACTTTTTACATTTATTACGTTAGTCCTATGAAACGTCAGTTTTGTTAGCAATACTGGCGTTCATTGCATTTAGCTCTAATACGGGCGCAGCATCAATTTCATTAGCATCCATCATTTCAGCAAGGCGCTCAAGTGAAGATAATAATTGTGACTGTTCCCAACCAGCTAAACTCGAAAATTTTTCAATAAAATGCTCTTGAAGTGCTTGTGGTGCATTAAGTAAAAGTGCTTTGCCTTGATCCGTTAAATACAAACCAACTTTACGTTTATCTTGTGTATCTCTAACTCTTGAAACAAGATTTTTATTTTCTAAACGGTCAAGAATATTAGTTACCGTTGCCGCACTTAAGTTAACACTTTTGGCAACTTGACTAGAGTTTACCCCTGACATTTTATCAATTTCTAACATAATTAATAATTGTGGGCTGGTTAAACCTGAGGTTTTACTCAAGTGCTTGGAATGTAAATCTATCGCTCTAATCACTTTTCTTAAAGCAATTAATAATTCTTGGTGCTTTTCCATGACAAACTACTTTTACTTAAATTTCTGTTAGTTTAATCAAAATTAAAAGTAGTGCCTAGACATATTATGAAATAGACACCTTTATCAAGTAAAAACATAGTTTTTCTATTCATTACACAAAATATAGCTAACTATGATGGCTAAGTTAACTCTAATAATTAGTGATTATTTGCCATCTGGTTATGCTCTAACATTGATGGTTTATATAATTTGAGCAATACTCGGCGATCATAAAAACTCATTTTTTGTTCGTTATTTGCGACAACAGGTGACTTTTCTCCAAAAGCAAAAGTGGCAATTTGTTGCTCATCAACACCTTGTGCCATTAACAGTGTTTTTACTGAATTAACCCTAGCTTTCGACAATGCTTGATTATGTGCTTCTTCCCCCGTTAAATCGGTATAGCCTGACAAATCAATTTTCATGCTTGGAGAGTTATTTAATATGCTTGCTAGTGCAGCTACTTGCTCTTGGTAGTGGGCAGCAATATCACTTGAACCTGTCGAAAATTGTAGGCTCATTAATAGTTTATCGGCTTGTAACTGACCTTCTTGTTTTTGTTGATTTTCAAGTGCAGCTAACTGGTATTGATAAGATTCTTCTACGTGCTGCAATTTTTCTTGATATTGTTGTTCGGCCTGTTTACTCGATAATTGATAAGTTTGCTTTTCTTGTAATAGGGTTGCAGTTAGTGCTTCATTTTCATCGTTTGCATTCATTAGTTTCGCAATTAAAGTGCCACCTAAACCTGCAATAAAAGCACCTACAGGTCCAGCAGCAATACCACCAATTAAAGCTCCAGTACCAAAGCCGATGTTTTCATTATTCGTTTTTGATTGTTGCTTTTCAGTTAATGTTAATTGTTTATCAATATCATTTTCAAATGCTGAAACAGAGGTGCTGGTAATCACAGTAACAAGCATTGTTGAAAGTAATATTTTTGTATAATTACGTGAGGAATTATATTTTAAGTGTGTTGTTTGTTGCTCTTTTAGTTGCTCTTTTAACATAGTAGATTGCATCTTGGTCATCATATTTTCCTTTTTTATATCAGTTTTAATTAAGTAAAGTTTGCTTGTTGTTGGTTGACGTAAGCTATTAAAACGTAATAAAAAGGCAGTGATATGCTGTAATAAAGGCAAATTGCTGAGCAATTGTGGCAACAATATGGCAATTTCAAAAATAAGGCGCGAAAAGAGTAAAAGTTAGATATAGTCCGAGACAGCGCTATTGTTTGTAATGTATTGACCATTCAAGGCATTGTTTTCTGTAACATAGAGATAATTGTTGTTAACTACTTATCTCTATCAAAAATTATTAAAGTATTTATAAATGACCAAACGAATTGCTATTGTTGAAGATGAAGCCGCCATACGTGAAAATTATGCTGATGTATTGCGTAGCCAAGGTTATCAAGTGCAAACTTATGCCTGTCGAGAAACAGCGACACAAGCTTTCAATTTACGTTTACCTAATTTAGTTATTTTAGATATTGGTTTGAATCAAGAATATGAAGGGGGATTTGTTTTATGTCAGCAATTGCGGGCCAAATCAGCGAGTTTACCTATCATTTTTTTAACCGCTCGCGATAACGACTTTGATACGGTGTCCGGGCTTCGTATTGGTGCCGATGATTATTTAACAAAAGATATTAGTTTACCGCACTTAACTGCGCGGATATCTGCCCTATTTCGTCGCCAAGAAGCTTTTAAACAGCCTATTAATAATGATCATATAACCCAAACAGGATCGTTAACAATTGATAGTCAACGCATGACCATTACATGGCAAAGTAAAGCCATTGACTTAACGATTACTGAGTTTTGGTTAGTACATGCACTAGCCAAGCACCCAGGACATGTTAAAAACCGTACGCAATTAATGACTGATTCAAAAATTTACGTTGATGACAGCACCATAACATCTCATATTAAACGTATTCGTAAAAAGTTTATTAAAACCGATGAACATTTTGACTGTATTGAAACAGTTTATGGTATGGGCTATCGCTGGTTAAGTGAAATGACTAACACAGACCCATATGCCCAATAACAAGTTTTTTCAATTACGCGTTGGTTTAAGAGCCAAAGTATTATTACTTTCTAGCTTTCTATTTGTCATTCCTTGGTTTGGCTATCAATATGTATGGGAAATGGAAAAGTATTTACGTTTTGGACAAGAGCAAACACTGGTAGGTACTGCTAGAGCACTAGCGACAGCATTACATGAACGTGAAAATTTATTTAACAACCAAGCCAGTTTTTTACCTAGCGTAGAGCAAGGTAAAGATTTATATGGCTATCAGTTCACTGAAGCGATCCAACTCGATGGCTTATCTAATGATTGGACAAATTTTTCACAACGAGCTCATTTTTATAATCAACAACAGCAACTATTTGCAAAAGATGCATTAAGTTTAAACTTTAAGGCAAGTGTTGGTAAATATGACAAATATTTATATTTATTTTTTCAGGTCGTTGATAATAAAGTTATATTTCGTGGTAAAAATAACCGCAGCATCACCAACAATGATCATTTAGCTCTATCATTTAGCGACACTAACAATGAATTAAATCGTTTTATTATCAGTAATAAACAAGCCGGTTGGATATCAGCCTTTAACATTACAGATGATCCTGATGATATCCCAAAGCCAGCGCCTCAGATCCAAGGGCATTGGTTAATAACTCCCCAAGGTTATAATATTGAATTACGTGTTCCCTTAAAAACGCTAGGCGATAAAATTGCCTTTGCTTTTTTTGATGTAGATAGCCCTGGTGGCGAAGTTACTTCAGCTATAGGCTCTGCTGATCCAAGCAAGCTCAACAGTTTAGGCACCATATTAGTTCCTTCGCCTGAAATTGAGCGTATTGTAAAAGGTATGCGCTATACTAATTCGAGTATTTGGGTTGTTGACCAACATCATAGAGTACTCGCCAGTGCAGGCTCGTTAAAATCAGCTAGTGGCGTTTGGCAAACAAAAACCGACCCCTTAAATGATCAAGAAGAAAAAAGTCTTTGGTATCGATTTAAACAGCATTTATTACTTCCTCTGTATTATAAAATACTGACTAAACCGCCAACAGATTTCATTGACAAAATTTACGATGCTGGGCACTTAAGTGGCGAACATATTGTCCATGCCTTATCAGGCAAAGCTAAGTCTCAATGGCGATTAACAACAGACAAACAAGCATTAGTGCTATCTGCTGCTTACCCTATTTTCATTAATAATCAAGTGCAAGGTGCTGTAATTGTAGAAGAAACAACAAATGGTATACGCACATTAAGAAATAGAGCTTTAGAAAAGTTATTTACCGTAATTTTAGCCATAATGACTTTAGGGGCATTAACCTTTATTATTTTTGCCACACGCATTTCATCACGTATTCGACACTTATCTAACCAGGCAGAACATGCTATTGATCCCCAGGGACGTATTATTGGCAAAATATCGCCATCTAACAGTCATGATGAAATAGGTGATTTGTCGCGTAGTTTTACTACTGCCGTTAATCGACTTAGCGAATATAATCACTACTTAGAAAGCATGTCATCACGTTTATCTCACGAATTAAGAACACCGATTGCGGTAGTAAAAACATCTTTAGAAAACCTGGCGATACAAGAAAAACAAAAATTATTAGCTGATAACTCAGCAGATAAATCAATCGAAAGTAATCCTTATATTGAACGAGCACAAACAGGCATTAATACATTAAATTTAATTTTAACAAATATGAGCGAAGCGACCCGGCTTGAGCAGATGTTATCGAGTACAGAAAAAATTGATTTTGATTTAAAAACCGTTATTTCTGGCTGTATTGCTGGATATCAACAAGTATATAAAGAGCATACTTTTATATTGAATACTGATCTTGCTAAGTTAACATTTAAAGGCTCACCTGAGCATATTGTACAATTACTAGATAAAGTCGTTAATAACGCCGTTGAATTTAGTGAAGATAATGTTATCACCTTTGACTTAAAACGACATGATGAACAAGTGACTTTATTAGTTCATAACAATGGTATTCTATTACCTAAGCAACTAAATGAAAGCTTGTTTGATTCAATGGTTTCCTTACGTGAACATTATTCAGCTAATAAAAAAATCACCGAACAGCCTCACCTTGGCTTGGGTTTATATATAGCTCGATTGATCTGTCAATTTCACCAAGGTAAAATTAGCGCATATAACCATCGCTCACCTGATGGTGTAACGATAGATATTTGCTTACCATTAAAGTTTAACCGCTAAGTATAATGGCTAAAACTAGGTGAATTAAGTGAAGCACTAAAGTTAAAGAAAAGTTAGGCACTTATACAAAATAATTTGTTAAACTGAAAATATCACCCTATTAAAAATAAAACGCATGAGCTTAACAAATAAGTTTTTTTCGTTGCTTGGCTTTCCTGAGCCTATTGCTCTGCAGCGCTTCAATAGTAAAAATTCACTGCCTGAAAACGTTGCCCTATTAAGTATAAGTCAGCATATTAACCCAAATATTGAACAGGCCTTATTCCAGCTACCAACGCATATAATTAAAAGTATAGCTGATTTAACCATAAGGCCTATTAAAGCGGTTATTATTGATGCAACCGATTATCTTGATGAAAGTAGCTACCAACAATTATATACAACGATTAAAAGCACACTTAAACAGCTAGATAACAATGCAAAAATATTAATTATTGCTCACCCACAATCAACCAATAGAAGTGAAGATGAAAATACCTTTAGCCAGTCATTAATCGGCTTTAGTAAAAGTTTAGCGAAAGAAGTTGGCAGAAAAGGCAGCACCACTAATGTTATTTTTATTAATGATGAAGCCTATGCGACTCACTCAGCATTATCAAATCCTATAAACTTTTTTTTATCGAGCAAATCTTCCTTTATTAGTGGTCAAACCTTAACAATAAACGCTGAAAATAATTTAATAACCCCTCCTTCGGTGACATCAAAGATTAAAAAAACTGCGGTAGTCACAGGTGTTGGGCAAGGTATTGGCGCAGCGATAGCGACAAAGCTATCTGATGATGGATATTTTGTAATCGGCATTGATATAGAGCCAATGAAGATACAGCTAAACAAGGTAATGAATACCTTACAAGGTGAAAGTGTCATTTTAGATGTCTCCGCAAAGGAGGCAGGAAATAAACTGGTCACCTTAGCTCAAAAGCACGGCGGTTTTGATTTAATCGTACATAATGCCGGCATAACCCGAGATAAAACATTAGCTAAAATGCCAGAAAATTTTTGGCAACAAACCCTAAATATTAACTTACTTGCCGTCATGCGTATTAATAAAACGCTATTATATGAGCAAGCTATTAATCCAGGAGGGCGTATCATTTGCTTATCTTCTATGAATGGTATTGCCGGTCAAGGTGGTCAAACTAATTACGCTTGCTCTAAGGCGGGCATAATTGGCTATGTTCAGAGTATGAATACCAAGTTAGCCCGTGAGAAAATTACGATCAATGCCATAGCTCCAGGTTTTATCGAAACACAAATGACGAAAAAAATGCCTTTTTTTACTCGAGAAATGGGAAGAAGAATGAATGCCTTAGGGCAAGGTGGTTTACCTATTGATGTTGCAGAAGCCGTTAGTTTTTTAGGTGATGAACATAGTTTTGCTATATCAGGACAAACTCTTCGAGTTTGTGGGTTAAATATAATAGGGGCTTAACATACGACTAGTGACAATTTTATGAGCGACTACCGCTAGATTAAAAATTATAGCCTGACATTTATAAATGACCGAAGAGTAGTGTTATTTGCTTTTAATCATGCTTGTAATACCGTTAATATTGTAAAGTTATGTAAAGTTATGTAAATTTCACTAAATCAGTTATTATATGATGAACTTATTACGAGCAATACACTCTATCTGCAAGTACAATAATAACCAGGTTAACTTAACTGCTTAAAATTTGAGTAATCTAGCTAAGGGTGCATATTGCCCTAAATTTAATGTTCTGATAGTGGTAATTTACAAAAGGTAAACAAATGACAAACAATAATTCTCTATATTTTCAATTTAAACAAAATATACCGCTATGGTGTGTTCTACTATTTTCATTCACCTTAATGAGTTGTGGTGGTAGTTCAAGCTCTAAAACAGGCTATGTGCAGTTATATAACTTATCGCCAAATGCCCCTGGAATTTATTTAACAATAGATCAGTATGATGATGACGATTATGTTGAACAAACATATTCTGCAATTACATTTTCTAATACTAGTAGTCGTTTCTCTTATGAACCTGACACTTATGATATTGAATTAGCTTGGCAAAATGAGTTTGGAAATCAAAGCGATTTAGAAATTGTTTATCAAGACCAACTAAAAATCAGCAACGAGAGTGTTGAATTTATTGTTATCTCAGAAGATATTAAAGCGCCACAAGTTTTAGTTTATGAAATTCCTGTTAGAGATGATGATGAACTAAATGATGATAGTGATGATGATCTTTTCAATATTAAAGTTCTTAACATGCATAACTGGTCTGCTGGTTTAGACTTTTATTATTCTGAAGCTGATGAAACATTTAATGAAGCTCAATTACTAAATAAAACAAGCTATACTGAATTATCTGAGAATCAAAAATTAGATCAAGATAGCTATATTTTCTACATCACCTCAGCAGGTGAAAGTGACGTTTTATTCACTTCAGAAGATATCTCATTTCCTTATGCATCTGAGTATATTATTGTAATTAGAGAAAACACAGGTGTAGGTTCATCGCCATTCCTTATTGATATCGTATCTACTTCAACGACACAAGAATTTACAGATTCTGGTGCTGAAGCAAGCTACCGTGTATACAATGGTATTGTAGAAAATGATTTACTACCTGGTTATGAAAAAAATATCGACTTTCATATTAATGCAATTGATGATTCACCGGAAGTTGCTTCACTTGGTTATGGCGAATTTAGTCCATCAACAATTATTGAATCAGGTGATTACAGCATGAATGTCGTTTCAACTGAGAATCAAACTAAAATCATCAGTAACCACTTATTACCATTGAATGAAAATACTGATAAAACAATCTTCCTTTATTTATTAGAAGAAGCTGTAGATGAAGATGGTGATGGCGATATCGATGAAAATGGTGATGGTTATATTGATGAATTAGACATTACACTAAATTCACTTGTTGTTACTAATAGTACTTCTGAGAATATTTATAGTCATGAAATGACTGTAATTAACTTAATTGACCAAGATGAAATCATTGATGATTTCTCTAGTGTTAAAGTATATTTTGTTTTAAATGATGAAATCATTGAAACAGCATCACAAAGTTTAACGACTATTTTTGCAGTACCTACTACAGCTCAACTACTTAACAATACATATTCTATTTATGCTATTGGTAGCCTTGATAGTAGTAACATAGTGCTAGCATCAACTCAGTTAACACTTGATGAAGATAGTACAAACCAATTTATTATTTTAGAGAAAGATGCTGATAGTGCAACTGGATATAAAATGACATTTACTAATCAAAGTAATAATTAATATTATTAGATAAGTAACTGAATATAGAAATGAAAAAGCCTACTTAAAATAATTAAGTAGGCTTTTTTTATGCTAAAAAATCAATAATGGTAAACTAATAACAAGGTCTATCGGCTCGTGCTTACACGCTAGACTGGGTTATCGATATCCACAAAAACAACATCGATATTTTGCTCTTTTGCTAAGTATTCACCTAAAGCTTTAACGCCATAACGCTCAGTTGCATGATGACCTGCAGCAAAAAAATGTATATCCATTTCATGAGCAATATGTGTAGTCTTTTCTGAAGCTTCACCAGAAATAAAGGCGTCAATGCCCTGCTCTGCTGCTAACTCAATATAATCTTGTCCACCGCCAGTACACCAAGCAACCGTTTTAATTGGCTTATTTGATGGAGGCGCAATATGTAAGCAAGTTCGATTAAGTTTTTCACTAATTTTTTGAGCGAATACATCACTTGAATATTCTTCAGTTAACTCGCCTTGTATAGCAACACTTAACTTATTACCTAACTCAAGTGGTCCAGTGATATCAATGTTTAACAGTTTTGCTAATTGTGCGTTATTACCTAACGTAGGATGAATATCTAACGGTAAATGGTAGGCGAATAAACTAATGTCGTTATCAAGTAACGCTTTAATACGCTTATGCTTCATACCTCGAATAACATAAGACTCATTCTTCCAAAAATATCCATGATGAACGAGTATTGCATCAGCTTTCTCATCGATAGCTTTATTAATTAATGCTTGCGACGCTGTTACACCCGTAACTATTTTAGTTATTTCTTCTTTGCCTTGTATTTGCAGCCCATTAGGCGCGTAATCCTTTATTATTGCGGGCGTTAATAACTTATCTAAATATTGCTCTAACTCATTTCTAGTCATTATTTTTAATCTTTTATAAAACGTACTAAGAATAAAAATATGATACTAGATCATCAGGCATTTATCATGCGTTAACATTAGATCTAACCACTGTACATGATAATTAATTAGGTAAAAATGATATGTAAATTTGGGATAAGCGACTCTTTAGCTCCGTAATGAATAGCTGTAGTGAATAGTTATATAACTTTGTAGATGATTATTTTTTTGCCGAAACAGAACTGTAAATAAGCACTACAAATAAAGTATTAACAGACAAAAAAAAACAATAAGCAAGCCAGAATAGGTATTTAGCCAAATCATTGACTTTCTAAAGTCAGGTTTCATACGTCATCCATCAACCAAAAGTAATCAATAAAAGGCAAAGAGATAACACCATACCTCACCAAAGTAGCCATGAGCTTTAACGACTAAAGCTCATAATAATAATAACGGTGAAGTAAACAAGGTAACTGAGCATATTTATAACCAAACTAAAACAGGAACACATGTGAAACTAAAAGCAATCGAAATAAAATAACCGCCAAAAATGGCGACTATTGTACGTAGCAAAACATCATGTTTATGTTCATAATTCAACTAATTAAGTATTAAAAACTATACGTAACTGTCAGCTTAGCATTTCGGCTTTCACCTGGTAAGCCACCTAAGAACATAGCCTTACTATAATAAGTTTCGTTGGCTAAATTTCGTAGATTTAGTTGAACATCAAAGTCTTCACCAGCATAGCTAATCGCACTATCCCAAACAGTATAAGCTTCGATAATTGCATAGTTAATACCAAATGAAGATGAAGAAATAGAGCGTTCATCTTCATAGGTCATACCTATACTAAATTTTATCGGGCTAGCTAAACCATCAAACTGGTGGCTATAGTTGGTCCAAATACTTGCAAATTTTTCAGCAATACCTTTTGTTTGTTCATCGGCCAAACTTAGTGCATTTCCACCTGGCTCAGTAACAGGCTCTTGGTAAGTCGCATTAAAATTCATTGACCATTGTTCGTTAACAGCAAAGTTAATATCAACTTCAATACCCTGCGTGCTATCTTGCTCGTCATAATAATATTCTGGTACATCAATATTAAAAGCAGCATCAGCTGGATCATCTTCATACAATGGATTGTCGTAACGTAAGTTAGTCCGAGCAGTATCAAACAAGACGATCGATCCTAATAAATCTTCATCTAAAGCGGTAAAACGTACACCTAAATCCCAAGATATCGACTCCGAATCTGGACGGTTATCATCTTCAGTCAAACTGCCCAAAACACTGTAAGCAGTTCTCCCTTTTGAATGGTTAATAAATGCGGAGAAATACTTAGAGAATTGATAGTTCACTCCTAAATTATAAGTAAAACCATCATCATCAGCATCAAGCTCAGGACTACCGTCACTAAATTGATTTTGATATGTTTGCTTAACAGAACTATAAGCACCGCCTATTCGCGCCGTTAGTGCTTCATTAAAATAAAGAACTTCCTGTAAACTCAAACCCCAGGCTGTTGCAGATTTATCATATTTACTACGTAACGACGGGCTATAATCTTCGAAAGTTCCCGTTGGCCAATTAGGATCACGAATATCTAAAATATAAGGAACAGCATCACTTCTGGTGTCATCAGCATCCCAAATTGAATATTGTTGATATTCCATGTCACGTTTTTCGTAATTAGCACTTAATAAGTGTTCACCTCTTAAGTTACCAAGACTCCAAGTATTAGATAAATCGGCAAAATACTGTATTGTTTTTTCATCAGCATTTATTTTTCGATATTCTTGGCGGCGTGCGGCATAAGGATAAAGTACGTCATCAAGCACTAAAGGTGCTCTAGGATCAAGATTGATAGTGCCATTACGATCATGATAAATATAATTGTAGGCTGATGTTTGACGAATATAATCTGTAGAGTAAGTTCGATATTGCAATTGATGAGTAAGGGTCCAATCATCGGTAATATTAAGATCTTGACGAAGTTTGATTCTAAACTCTTTACCTTCATTCGGCGTAGAGATAGGTGAAATCAAACCAGTTTCACCTAAATCAAAAGGTTGCCAACCATCAGTAGAAGCTAAAGTACCTGCAAGCTCTTGGCGTTGTGAATCAGTTAGCTGTAGGCCGCCACTGTCAATGTCGCCATTTACCAAGTCAGCAGCAGTAATATTTCCAGGTAATGAATCCACTAAAGTTAAATCAATTAGTCGAACCGGATCACCGATAGAATCTATTTGTACCGCATCATCAATATAAGCAGCAGATAAAAGTATTGTATTGTCGTTTGAAAATGCATGGCTTAATGATGTGTATAGCTCTGAACGTTCAGAGCTTAAACCACGATACCCATCTGAAGTTTCATAATTAGCTACTACGCGATAAGCAGTATCTTCTGTTATACCCGCTGTAGCATCGAACATAACACCGTAATTATCCCATTGACCAACAACGGCTCTTATTTGATAAGCTTCTTCTTGTTGTGGTTTTTTTTCAATTAAGTTAATTACACCACCCGCTGATCCCATGCCATAAAGCCCGGTAGCAGGACCTTTTAATACTTCAATACTTTCAATGTTTGTCATTGAGCGTGTAGGGTTGTAACTATTGTCTAAATCTGCGCCACCATACATACCATCGTACGCGTAGTTTACACCTAAGCCCCTGATAGCTAAATTATCTCCAACGCCATAATTATTACCATCTTGAGATAAACCACTTACATTTCGTAAACTTTCTTGTAATGTAGCCCCTGCTTGTTCACTAATTAACAGTTTGTCGACTACAACTACAGCTGCAGGTGTTTGCATCAAACTCATATTAGATTTAGTTGCAGTGCCTGACTCTAAGATCAATTGATTGTGTCTGCCGTAAATGGTTATTTTTTCAACTTTCTTTTCTTCAGAATTAACTGTATTAGTTTCACCGGCGAAAGTTGGAAGAGAAACAGTTACTAGGATACTGGCGACTGCAGCAGCAATAGGCCATGTTTTTTTCAATTTAAAGTTCATTATGTATAGTCTTTGGGGTTAAGTACCAATTTTTCACGAATGATAATGATTTGCATTAATCATTGCAACAAATTTAGTGATAGATTAGAAAGTTTCTCTCTAAATTTTACCTAAAGACAACGTTTGGAATGTACTTGAAGAATTAATAAACAAATACGTCGATTATAATGACATGGAATTCAGTCAATTCTCGTGTCTTTTCATTATAAGTAACGTCTAGTAATAGAATATGAATTATTTTGAGCATTCAATATTAAGCTTATTTAGCTGATTAACCACCAAGCTTCAATATTATCAAAATAGTTCATTTATCAATAATAGGCAGTTTTTATTTATGGGGAATATTGTTCTTATTTTCGGAGTTAACATTCATGCTAGGAATTTTAACAGGATTAAATTTAGCTCTTATTTGCCATTTCGGTTTTATTGGTGTCAAAGGTAACACCCTTTTTTTCGCTATAATGACATATACTGAACCGACACTTGTTAAATAATTTTTTGCAAAACTATGCCAGTAATTAGCCAAACCATGCTCATTCATTTTTCCTGCTAAACTACTATACAGACAACGTTCATCACTAAGAATTTCAAAACCCATTAATTGTAACCAGTCTTTTACCCGCATAGGCGAAAAGAAATGTTCATTCCAAGGCATTGTTTTTCTTCTATAAGGAATAATACGATTAAGTCCAGCTAAAGAAAATGGGTTAAAACCAGTAATAACAAGATAACCATTAGGAATTAATGCTCTATTTGCTTCGCGAATAACATGATGAGGATCAAGAGAAAATTCTAATACATGGCTAAGTAAGCAAACATCGACACTATGCTCAAGTAAAGGTAAATCATCAAGCTCACAAACAATATCTGTATTGTAATTTTGTTGCGAACCAGAACAAGGATTCGGGCTACAGCTAACTTGGTTTTTTATTGGGCTGTGCTCGCAAGATATTTCATGACTTAAAGCACCTATTTTCAATAAATGATAACCAAAAAACTTTTGCCACCATGGTTCTAAAACGTTTTCAATAGCTGATAAAATTATATCGCCATTGGGTAAGTCTTGCCAAGATTTAGGATAATGGGGTTGTCGAAATGCTAGAGCAGGTTTCATAAATACAAGTTATTTCAATTGGTATTACTGATAATCTCAGTATAATTAACTCTGATTCTTAAGCAAGTTGGAAATTATAAATGAGCACAATCAAATCGAATAATACAGATATCATCAAGGCTTTGCCTGCATTCGCTGATAATTATATCTGGGGCATTACTAATAGCACTAAAGCTGCATTCGTTGACCCTGGTGATGCTGATGTTTGCATTACTTTTTTAGAAGAAAACCAACTCATACTTAATGCTATTTTAATCACTCATCATCATGCAGACCATACAGGCGGTATAAAGAAATTAGTCGCTTATTGCCAACAGCAACAATGGCCTCTCACCATTTATGGGCCAGCAAAAGAGACCATACCACACTGCGATGTTAAATTAACTGAAAATGACATTGTCACGTTACCTGAACTTGAAGTAAGTTTTACCGTTATAGATTTACCTGGACATACTGCTGGTCATATTGCTTACTTTACTCAAGAACAAACTACACCAATTCTGTTTTGTGGTGATACTTTATTTTCTGGTGGTTGTGGTCGACTTTTTGAAGGCACTCCCAGACAAATGCTAACGTCACTAACCAAATTAGCAAACTTACCTGAAAATACAAAAGTCTACTGTGCCCATGAGTATACACAAGCTAATCTAAAGTTTGCATTAGCAGTAGAGCCAAACAACGAAAATTTAATAAACTATAGTCAGCAAGTTAATAAGTTACGTAATAATAAACAAAGCACTATTCCAACCACTATTAAAGTTGAAAAACAAATTAATCCCTTTTTACGAAGTCATAAGGCGACAATTCAATCCAGTGCTATGACTTTTGATAATAACACTCAAGCGAATAGTTTAGGTGCTTTCACTACAATTAGACGCTGGAAAGACCAATTTTAACGTGTTAGTCTAAAAGCTTGTGCGCTGTAAAGTGCTACTTAATGTTCTTTCCCTTACAAATTATCACTGGTTATTCATGAAATATTTTTTATTCCCTGCATTCATTTTTCTTAGTGGCTGCCAAAGCACATTATTGTCGCACGATAATAACAACACAGAAAACAACACTAACCAAGCAGAATATATAGCTTCTGCCACTGAAATAAACCAAGCGCTACTCTTTGATGAAAATATTGATGTTATGCATCCTGTTGACGATGTAGATTTTTCATTGTCAAACAAAACGACATTACAACAAAATAATGTTTGGCATCGAATTAGGCAGCAATTTACTTTTGATGTACCTGAAAACGAGCGTGTTATAGCGCAACGTGATTGGTACGTAAAACACCCAAGCTATTTAACACGAATAGGTAAACGAGCTGAGCCATTCTTGTACTATATCGTAGAGGAATTAGAGAAAAACAATGTTCCTATCGAACTTGCTTTATTACCGATTGTTGAAAGTGCATTTGACCCTTTTGCTTATTCTCATGGTAGAGCTTCCGGGATGTGGCAATTTATTCCAGGTACCGGAACACGTTTTGGTATGAAGCAAAACTGGTGGTATGACGGCCGCCGTGATGTTATTGCATCTACTGAAGGTGCTATAGCGTATATGAAATATTTGCATAAATTCTTCGATGGAGATTGGCTACTTGCCCTAGCAGCTTACAACTCAGGTGAAGGCCGAGTACAACGTGCGGTAAGAAAAAATAAAAGAATGGGTAAAAATACAGACTTTTGGTCATTAGATTTACCTAAAGAGACTAAAGCCTACGTCCCTAAATTATTAGCGCTCGCTGATATCATTAAGCGTCCTGAACAGTTTAACCTTAGCCTTTATAAAATATCGAATGAAGAAGTAATTAGCCAAGTTGATATAGGATCACAGCTCGATTTAGCTAAAGCCGCTAGTTTAGCTGGCTTATCATTAACTGAATTACAACGTTTAAATCCCGGTTTTAACCGCTGGTCAACAGATCCTGAAGGCCCTCACCGCTTAGTTTTACCTAAACATAAAGTTGATAGTTTTGAAGTTAACTTAGCAAAACTGGAAAAAAGTGAACGATTAGATTGGCAACGTTATAAGATAAAGTCAGGTGATAATTTAGGTCGAATTGCTAAAAAGTTTCATACTAACATAGACTTAATCCGAAAAGTAAATAACATTGAAGGTAATCAAATAAGAGCTGGAAAGCATTTATTGATTCCTGTTGCAGCCAAATCACTTGATAGTTATATTTTATCTCAAGATCAACGTATTGCTTCAAAACAAGCTAAACCACAGCAAGGATTGAAAAAAACTCATACTGTTGTCGCTGGAGATAACCTTTGGGATATTGGACGCCTTTATAAAGTTAACAGCAATAATATAGCTAAATGGAACGGCATTGCGCCACGTGACACATTAAAACTAGGCCAAAAACTTGTTATTTGGCAAAAGACACAAGCATCCACTAAACGTGATGAAGTAACAAGAATTAATGCAAGTGTAGAACAAGCTGTTATGCGCAATATCACTTATAAAGTTCGCAGCGGAGACTCTTTTGCACGAATCGCAAGTAAGTTTAATGTGCGTATCAGTGATATTGAACGTTGGAATAGTTTAAGCAGAAGTAAATATTTACAACCTGGACAAAAACTAAAACTGTCTATTGATGTGACAAATAATATTTAAATATACGCTTAAAGCTTTAAGGGTATTTATTCATCTATTTTAATAAGATGTCATATTAAACGTGAATAAATACCTTTTACTCATATAACTTAGTTAGCGTTATAAGCGCTGACTATCAAAATCAATGAAAAAATCTTGTTGTTGAACCTTGTCTGCAATAAGAATTTTTACCGTAAACCATAATCGCCACGTCATCACATCTTCACTACAATTAGCAAGTAAACTTTCAGCAACCATGCCATTATTTTGGCCCTCTTTGAAAAAAACAGGTATCTTTCCCATAAACATACTTTTACCTTCAAGATAACTTGCGATGCTCTGTATTTTATATTTTTCACCTAAAGCATCAAAATGCAACTGTATATAAAAAGGCAATTCTGTTTTAATTTTTCCTTCTTGAGCCACTTGCGAAAATTGAATATCAAAATGACCTGTATCAACACTTACCCGACACTGGCTTTGACTAGCTAAACAAACAAATGAAGAAGGTTGCAATTTGATATCATTGGTAGAAACTGGTGTTACTGGTTTACAAGCAAATATCGTAAAAATAAATGCTAAAAAAACAAAAATTCTGTTCATTATAACTTTCTAAGTTCAAGCAAAAAGCGAATACTTACTTGACTCCATTAAACTAAAAAAATACATACTTATGCCACTTCAATTAACATAAACATACACGTAATAACATTAAGATACCATATCGTCCTGGTTACCAACATTGAGACAACCAAGAGTGAAATAATCAGACCTAAAATAATGTCAGGTTATGATACCTCAAGCCCGCAACTATTTATAAGAACATTACAACTAAGGTTTCATTTCAATAATTAGTGCTTTTATTCAAAAAATATAAAAATCAATTTAAATAAAGCCCATTACTTGCTTTATAACTAATATTTTTTTTCTATATTATCAAAAGAAATATTAGTTATACTGATAACTATAAAAGATTGCGCTTTTACACAATAGTATTGAAAGAGAATAAACTTAACATACGCGTTTTATTTCACATTTAAACAAAACCGACAATATGCACCTAAAAAACAAAAAACTTAAAATAAATAAACTTTTCATAAACTTAAGTCAATATATAAAATTATGAACGAATGAGATGATTGTTTTTTACTGACTAATCTTGTCTGGCTTTTATATTTTTTATTTATCAAAACAATAAGTCAGTAATTAGACAACAAGTTTAAATGTTTTGTTTTAATGGAGTTAATAGCCCTGTAACTTGATCTAAGTCAAATTTAAACGAATGCAACAGTTGATTTATAACACCACCAAGAGGTAAAATTGCTTTGCATATATACCATTTAGCTCGATTTTTTGAATATATCAATGCCATTTGACATGCAAATATAAATAGTAAAAATATAGTTCGTTTTTATAACTGAATTTAATGATAACGACGTTGTAAAAACTATTCTCTTAATAATAACACTGCGGAATACAAAACATGACTCAAAGTAATACGTCAGCAGTAGACTACAACTTCAATGTTGTACGTCAATTTACTGTAATGACCGTAATCTGGGGGATCGTTGGTACACTGGTAGGTGTACTCATCGCGGCACAATTAATTTGGCCTGCGTTAAACTTCGATACACCTTGGTTAACCTACTCTCGTCTTCGCCCACTTCATACTAATGCGGTAATTTTTGCCTTTGGTACAAGTGCCTTATTTGCAACTTCCTATTATGTGGTACAACGAACCTCTCAAGTACGATTGTTTGGTGGTAAGTTAGCTGCTTTCACTTTTTGGGGTTGGCAAGCGGTTATTCTATCCGCGATTATATCCTTACCTTTAGGTTATACTTCAACGAAAGAATACGCAGAGTTAGAATGGCCAATCGACATTCTTATTACTATCGTTTGGGTTTCATACGCTATCGTATTTTTCGGTACGTTAATTAAGCGTAAAGTTTCACATATTTATGTTGCTAACTGGTTCTTCGGCGCTTTCATTATCACTGTAGCTGTTTTACATATTGGTAATTCAATGGTTATTCCTATTGCAGGTATGAAATCATACTCCATCTATCCTGGAGCAATTGATGCCATGATGCAGTGGTGGTATGGACATAATGCCGTAGGCTTCTTATTAACCGCAGGTTTCTTGGGCATAATGTATTACTTTGTTCCAAAACAAGCGGAACGTCCTGTATATTCTTACCGTTTATCTATTGTTCACTTTTGGGCATTAGTTTCACTATACATTTGGGCTGGTCCACATCATTTGCATTACACTGCTTTACCTGATTGGGCTCAATCTGTTGGTATGGTTATGTCTATTGTATTATTCCTTCCATCTTGGGGTGGTATGATTAACGGTATAATGACACTATCTGGTGCTTGGCATAAACTTCGTCATGATCCTATTTTACGCTTCTTAATCGTTTCTCTTTCTTTCTACGGTATGTCTACCTTCGAAGGACCAATGATGGCAATTAAGTCAGTAAACGCGTTATCTCACTACACAGATTGGACTGTTGGTCACGTACATTCAGGTGCTTTAGGTTGGGTTGCAATGGTTTCAATTGGTGCAATGTATCACTTAATTCCGTTACTATTTAATCAAGGTCGCATGTACAGCATACGCTTAATCAACGTTCATTTTTGGATGCATACAGCAGGTATAGTACTTTATATTGTGGCTATGTGGATTTCAGGTGTTATGCAAGGATTAATGTGGCGTGCAGTAAATACTGACGGTACCTTAACTTACAGCTTTGTTGAGAGCTTAACAGCTTCATACCCATTCTACTTTATTCGTTTCTTAGGTGGTGTTCTCGTTGTAGCAGGTTTCATCTTAATGGCTTACAACATGTTTAAAACTATTGGTGCTAAAGACGGAAGTCTTAAAGCCATTGAAACAGCTTAAGGAGAATAAACATGAAAAATAACCATGAAAAAGTTGAAAAAAATGTTGGTTTGTTCTTTCTTTTCACTGTGTTGGCTATCAGCATTGGTGGATTAGTAGAAATAACACCTTTGTTTTTTCAAAAAGAAACAACAACACCTGTTGATAATTTAAAGCCATATACAGCATTACAAATGGAAGGCCGTGACATTTACATACGCGAAGGTTGTAGTAACTGTCATAGTCAAATGATCCGTCCATTCAGAGCTGAAACTGAGCGTTATGGTCACTATAGCGTTGCCGGTGAATCAGTTTGGGAACACCCTTTCTTATGGGGTTCTAAACGTACTGGTCCTGATTTAGCTCGTGTTGGCGGTCGTTACAGTGATGATTGGCATATTGCTCATCTAACTGATCCTCGTTCAGTTGTACCTGAGTCAAATATGCCTGCTTATAGCTGGTTAAACGTTAATACACTTGATGGTGAGTTAACAGGTAAAAAGCTTGAAACATTTAATTGGTTAACACGTAATCGTAGCCATAAAGATGAGAATGGGAACCCTATTCCTCTTTATACTCAGGAAGAGATTGATGGCGCTAAAGATGCGGTTAAAGGTAAAACTGAAATGAGTGCCTTGATTGCCTACTTGCAATCACTTGGCCACGCATTGAAGTAAACTGATTATGATGGAATATGGAACACTTAGAGGGTTAATTGCCCTCCTTATATTGGCATTATTTATTATAATTGTAGTTTGGTCATATTCAAAAAAACGTAAGTCTTCATTTGATAAAGTTGCTAACTCTATTTTTGAAGAAGACGACGTTTTAAAAGAACAAACTATGAAAAACGATAAAACACGCCATTTTGATACAGATAGCAAACAGGAGACTAATAATAATGTCTAGCTTCTGGAGTATTTGGGTTTGGGTTCTTACCTTGGGATCACTAGTAGCTTATGTTTTTCTACTACGTTGGTGTTTAAAGAACTTTACAGGTGTTAAAGAAGGTGAGTCAATGGGACACAGCTTCGATGGCATTGAAGAATTAAACAATCCGCTACCTAAGTGGTGGAGTACGTTTTTCTTATTAACAATTATTTGGGCATTTGGTTATATTGCTCTTTACGGTTTAGGAGGCTGGTCTGGTCTTTTAGGTTGGAAGAGTTCAAACCAAGGTATTCTAAATATTGCTGAATCAAAGGCAAAAACAATAGAAAATTTAGCTAAAGATTCAGGTGTTTTAGTTCAATATGACCGTGAAGTTGCGCAAGCAAACGAAAAATATGGTCCAATTTTTGAAGCTTATGCTGCACGTACAATTGAAGACTTGTCGACAGATAGCGAAGCATTAAAAGTAGGTCAACGTTTATTTATTCAGAACTGTGCTCAATGTCATGGCTCTGATGCTCACGGTACAACAGGCTTCCCTAACTTAGCTGATAAAGATTGGTTATATGGTGGTACACCAGAGAAAATCAAAGAAACTATCATGCATGGTCGAAAAGCATCAGGAATGGCGGCATGGTCTAACGTTCTTGGTGGTGAATCAGGTGTTAAAGAAGTAGCAGCTTATGTTATTAGCTTAAGCGGCCGTTCAGTTAACCCTGATCTTGCAAAAGCAGGTAAAGAGAAGTTTGCTCTTTGTGCAAGTTGTCATGGTCCTGATGGACAAGGTAGTTTAGCACTTGGTTTACCTATGGGTGCTCCAAACTTATCTGATAATATTTGGTTATATGGTGGCTCTCAACGCGCAATTGAAGAATCAATTCGCAATGGTCGTGCTGGCGTTATGCCTCCTTGGAAAGATATTTTAGGTGAACAGAAAGTACATGTAATAAGTGCTTATGTTTACTCACTTTCTCAAGATTAAAATTTAAGAAATAATCAAAACATTACATAGTTTGTAACAACCTATGTAAGTTACAAAAACCCTAGGTAACACATTGTTAACTAGGGTTTTTTATTATTAAATCTTACTAAAGAAAAGTAGCTCAAAAGGTAGATAAGCGCTATAATATGCGTCAAATTTAACCTATTGAATATTGTTATATATTATGAAAACATCTTGGTATCGTGAGCCTTGGGCTTGGTTAGTTTTTTTTCTTCCATTTTCTGCTGTTGTTGCAGGAACTATCACTTATGTAATTGCCAATACTGATCCGGATACGCTTGTTGTTGGTGACTATTACAAAACAGGTAAAGCCATTAATTTACAAGTTGCAAAGGTTAAACGAGCACAAAAGCTAGGAATACGCTTTACATTACAGCTTACTAATAATGAACTTATAATAGAGCCAACGGGTATTGAAAAAACATTTTCATTGCTCAATGTTAGTTTTTTTCACCCAACGCAAGAAAGCAAAGACTTTTCTTTAGCTTTAACACCTGATGGTAATGGTTATTTTAGACATAGTTTTGATCATGATATTTCGGGGAAATGGAAAATAACTATGTCTCCATTTGATAATGACTGGAAAATCCAAGAAACCATTGTATTACCTCAAAGTACTGTTATTGACATCATTCCCGATCCAACTAAAGCACAATAAACTATGTCCACTTCTTGTTTTCATTGTAATGAAGTTATTCCATCCGGTATAAACCTTTACGTTACCATTAATCAAAAAGAACAACCTATGTGTTGCATAGGTTGTCAAGCTGTTGCGCAAACTATTTTTGATAATAACTTGACCCAGTATTATCAATTTAGAACTGAGCCAGCCCAAAAAGGCGCCGAGCTAATACCTGAAGAATTAAAAAGCTTACAATCGAAAAAAAATAAATTACTTAATGAAGAAATGCTGCAAAGTGAATTTATTTATCAAGATCAAGGTGCAAAAGAAGCTATTTTAACGATTGAAGGGATTAATTGTGCTGCTTGTGCTTGGTTAATTGAAATGCAACTTACCAAGCTTAAGGGGATTAACGAAATAAGTGTCAATGCAACGACACAACGTGCAACCTTAAAGTGGCAAGATAAGGTTTTACAATTAAGTGAAATACTTGATGCCATAGAAGACATTGGTTATCAAGCCCTTCCCTTTAAAGCAAATGAAATAGAACAACGTAATAAGAAAACCAGCAAAGTATTTATCAAGCGTTTAGGCATCAGTGGCATTTTAATGATGCAAGTTATGATGATTGCTGTCGGGTTATATTTTGGCGCTTTTTCTGATATGGATGAAGATCATAAAATATACCTGCGTTGGGTTAGTTTTATTCTAGCCATCCCTATTGTTTCATACGGAGCTTTCCCTTTTTATATTGGCGCAATAAATGCTTTAAAGATTAAAAGATTGTCGATGGACGTTCCGGTATCAATTGCTATTATTTTAGCCTTTACTGCCAGTGCTTGGGCAACAATAACTGAGCAAGGAGAAGTCTATTTTGAGTCCGTATCTATGTTTACTTTCTTATTGCTTATCGGTAAGTTTTTAGAATTTAGAGCACGCTCATATGCTGCTCAAGTTTCAGCAAATTTGTTAAAGTTGATGCCAATGACGGCGACTAGATTAAAAAAAATAGGAAGTAACTCTCCTGCAATTAATGAAACAGTTCACACAAAGAATAGTGAATTACAAAAGTCAGCGAATGATGTTGAAAATATAAGTAATGAAGAGCTTATTGCTGCCAAACAATTAATTAAAGATGATCTAGTGTTAATTAAACCAGGTGAAGCTATTCCAGCAGACGGTATTATTATTAGTGGCGCCAGCCAAATTAATGAAGCAATGTTATCTGGCGAGCAAACGCCAGTATCAAAAACAATTGATGATGTGGTTTTTGCAGGAACCATTAATGGTGATGGAAACCTTACCGTCAAAGTACAACAACCAAGTAATCAATCATTTTTAAGTCAATTAATTCGTTTAAGTGAGAAATCTCAAGCGTATAAGCCTAAATTGGCACGTTTTTCTGATAAGGTAGCACAATATTTTGTCGCTATTATTTTAATTACAGCCATTGGTACCGCACTTTATTGGCATCACCATTTACCCGAAGAAGCTTTTTGGATTACCTTATCCGTATTAGTTGCGACCTGCCCCTGTGCATTATCTTTGGCAACACCAACTGCCTTAACTTGTGCCACAACTCGATTAAATCGTGATGGTATAATGATAAAGTCAGCTCATGTCATGGAAACCATGCCTAAAATAGATTGCTTCGCTTTTGATAAAACAGGCACGTTAACAACAGGTGAGTTTGCGATAGATAGAGTTGAAATCTATGATAATCAATACACTAAAGCCGAAGCATTAGTGATAGCGGCAGCTTTAGAATCTCATTCTGAACATCCTTTAGCTAAGCCTTTCAAACAACATAGAGACTTTAATCTTCCGACAAAAGAAATCCAAGTTCAGTCTGGATTAGGTGTAACTGGTATTGTTAATGAGCACCCTTATCGTATTGGCAAAGCTAGCTGGCTGTTAACAGCTACAGAGCATAAAAATGATCAATCGTTAATGAGCGCTTCTTGTGTACTCGTTTTTGAAAATAAACTTATTGCAGCATTTTATCTGGTCGATAAGATCAGAGAAGACGCCTATATTTTATTAAACACGCTTAATGCCAGCCATCAAACAATGATGCTGTCTGGTGACAATCAAAGCGCCTGTGACAAAGTAGGTAAAACCTTATCTGTAACTCAATGTCATGGTAACTTAAGCGCCACAGATAAAATGTCAATAATCAAAGAACAACAAAAGAACAATATTAACATTGCTATGGTAGGCGATGGTGTTAATGATTCTCCAGTATTTGGTGCTGCACATGTATCTATGGCAATGGGCTGCGGAACTGATATAGCCAAAAGCGGTGCTGATGTTATTTTACTTAATAGTAAACTAACAAGTATTAATACCTTAAATGATGTATCAATAAAGACTAAACGCATTATTTTTCAGAATTATTTATGGGCTTTTGGCTACAATGCTATTGTATTACCATTAGCTGTAGCCGGTTACATTACACCTTACATGGCTGTTATTGGTATGTCTGTTAGCTCAATTTTAGTGATCAGTAATTCACTACGCTTACTCAGATAATAGCCCTTAAGATCAAGAGAAACAAAAATGAGCATTATTTATTTTTTAATTCCAATCGCAGTATTACTAACAGCACTGGGTATTTATATGTTCTTTTGGGCAGTAAAAACTGAACAGTTTGATGACCTTGAAAAAGAAGGTATGAGTATTCTTTTTGATAATAAAGAGGATGATAAAACAACCAAACAAAGTAGTGATAAACCTGACAGTACAAATCATGGCTAACAAAGTCAGCAGTTCTCATAACGGTAACTAACTCAATGAACCTAGACTTATTCTCCGCATTTGTAATAGGATTACTTGGCTCAGGGCATTGTATTGTGATGTGCGGTGGGATTACCACCATGCTCACTTCAGCCCTTCCTGAGTCAAATAAATATAATAATCAAATACCTGTTAATAATCAGAGACCTATTAAGCACTCAACAGCATCCTCAATTACTCGTAGTAAAACCGCCTTAGTAATTTTATACAATATTGGTCGTATTTCTTCCTATGCTTTTATCGGCGCAATTGTGGGATTTACCGGCTCTATCGCGGCAAAAAATATTGGAATGCCACTTGCTGGTCTACGGTTAATTTCGGCAACCTTTATGATCTTACTTGGTTTATATTTAGGTCAGTGGTTGATGTGGTTAAATCGAATAGAAGCCCTAGGTAAGCATTTATGGCGTTACATATCACCTTTAGCCAGTAAAGCCATCCCTGTAAATTCACCAATAAAAGCACTTACTCTTGGCGCCATTTGGGGCTGGTTACCTTGCGGATTAGTCTACTCAACCTTAACTTGGGCACTAGCAAGCGGTAGCATATATACTGGGGCGAGTATTATGTTCTTTTTTGGCTTAGGTACTCTTCCCGCACTGTTAACTCTTTCTATTGGGTTTAGTAGCATTAAAAATACTTTAACTAAACCATCGTTCAAAAAGGTAATGGCGTTAGTACTAATAACCTTTGGTATTTATAGTTTTATTGTTGCATACCACCAGATGTTCTAATACCATAGCATTATCCTAGAAATTAGAGTAAATACATAAATGAAAATTTACCCTATTCCTATAAAATAAATGAGTAGCCTATGTTAAATAATAGTTCCCCTGGTGCACAGCATATTAACTGTCAAAACTGTAGTATTAGTGAACTTTGTCTACCTTTTACCTTAAATGATCAAGAACTTAATACGCTTGATCAAATTATTGATCGTAAACGTCCTTTCCACAAAGGTGATAAAATATTCACTGATGGTCAAGAAATGCAGGCGCTTTATGCTATTCGTTCTGGTACATTTAAAACTTTTACCGTTAATGAACAAGGTGAAGAACAAATCACTGGCTTTCACTTAGCTGGAGATTTACTAGGATTTGACGCTATTGCCGAATCAGAACATAAAAGTTTTGCTCAAGCTTTAGAAACATCGATGATATGTGAAATTCCTTACGATAATTTAGATACTTTATCTAATACTATGCCAAAACTTAAGAAACAAGTTTTACGCTTAATGAGTAACGAAATTAGAACCGATCAAGAAATGCTTACGTTGTTGAACAGAAAGAATGCCGAACAGCGTGTTGCTACTTTTTTAGTCAGCTTAAGCAAACGCTATCGTGCCAGAGGTTTATCAGCCAATGAATTTCGCCTTACAATGACACGAAGCGATATTGGTAATTACATTGGACTTACCGTTGAAACAATCAGCCGTTTATTAAATCGTTTTCATAAAACAGGCTTAATTAAGGTTGATGGTAAACTTATTACTATCATAAACCTCAATGAACTTGTTAATTGTGCCGAACTTTAGCTCCTCAAAGGCTTTCTAGCGTTATAATTTATAATGCTTGTTTTAAATCCCTTATACTTTGATTTAAAACAAGCATTAATCTCACACTTTTGATATAAATTACTTAAGCTTTAATAAAGTTTAACCAATGTATAACAACAGGGAGAATTATCATGAAAACCTATCAAAAAATTCTAGTCGTTATCGACCCATCAACTGATGAACAAAAAGCATTACAAAGAGCAATAGACTTAGCTGCCAATATTAAAGCAAGTGGCGGTCAGGTGGAAATAACTGCTTTTCTAAGTATCTTTGACTTCTCTTATGAGATGACTACTATCCTTTCCAACGATGATCGTGGCGCTATGCGACAATCTGTTATTAAAGATAAAGAGCTTTGGCTAGAAGGTATTATAAGTGATTTAAAGCCTGATATTGATATTAGTAACTTAGTTGTTTGGCATAATCGCCCTTTTGAATCTATTATTGAACAAGTAATCCAAAATAATTACGATCTAGTCATTAAAGGGACTCATCAACATGACAGATTCAAATCGGTAATTTTTACTCCTACCGATTGGCATATATTGCGTAAATGTCCATGTCCAGTATTATTAGTAAAAGAACATGAATGGCCAAGCAATGGGAACATACTTGCGGCAATTAATGTTGGAAGTGATGAAACAGAGCACAATTCACTTAATAATAAAATTACTAAAGAAGCAAAAAATTTAGCACAGCTGATTCAAGGAAACGTTCATTTAGTAAATTCATTTCCTGGCACACCTGTTAACATTGCAATTGAAATACCAGAGTTTAACTCTAGTGAATACAATAATACTATGCTGCAACATCATAAAAAGTCGATGGCAGCACATGCGACTGAATTTGAAATTGATATCACTAACACTCACGTTGAAGAAGGCTTACCTGAAAGAGTCATTGAAGAAGTCGCAGATAAAATTGATGCTGAGCTAGTTGTGCTAGGCACAATAGGCCGAACGGGTATTTCTGCAGCATTAATTGGTAATACCGCAGAGCATGTCATTGACCAACTTAACTGTGATGTACTTGCGCTAAAACCTGAGGGTTATGTGTCGCCACTACAGTAAAAGTATTCTCTCATACTGAAATCAAAGACTGAAAGAGGTATGTAACCTTTTTCAGTCTTTATTAAGCTAATATAACGTCGAAATAATCCCCTTTCAAACAACTTTAATAGCACTTTAAACTTTTAACCTATGATAGAATTTACCATCGAAAATAAAATATCTAATGTGATTAAGTGGTAAGTAGTTTTTAATGAATACTCAACAAGCTATTAGCAATAAGCTAGAAAAAAAAATCAGACACCTAACAGGCAAAGCCGTTTCTGATTACAACATGATTGAAGAAGGCGATAAAATTCTTTGTGCCATAAGTGGAGGTAAAGATTCTTTTGTCATGCTTGATACCCTTTTACACTTAAAACGTGTAGCGCCCATTAAATTTGACGTTATAGCTGTCAATCTCGATCAAAAACAGCCTGGCTTTCCTGAACATATACTACCTAATTACCTCGAAGAAAAAGGCATTGACTACTACATTATTGATAAAGACACCTACTCAGTAGTAAAACAAAAAGTACCTGAAGGCAAAACAACGTGCGCTTTATGTTCAAGACTCAGAAGAGGATCATTATATGGTTTTGCTGAAAAGATTGGTGCAACAAAAATAGCATTAGGTCATCATATGGATGACATCGTTGAAACCTTAATGATGAACATGTTTAATAATGCAAAATTAAAGGCTATGCCACCCAAACTACTAAGTGACGATAAACGAAATGTAGTCATAAGACCGCTATCATATTGCAGAGAGAAAGATATTGAGCAACTATCCGAGGTAAAGAGCTACCCTATTATTCCTTGTAACCTCTGTGGGTCACAAGAAAACTTACAAAGAAAACAAATAAAAAAAATGCTCAATACTTGGGACCAAGAGTCTCCAGGGCGCGTAGAAAGTGTTTTTAAAAGTACGCAAAGTGTTAGTCTTTCTCAATTATCTGACCATAATTTATACGACTTTTCAGCGCTTACCATCGATAGAACCGCCGAGCCAAAAGAACAAGAGTTTGGAGGCGCTGACATCTCGTCGTCAAATTTAATTGACGTTAAAAACATAGAAATAATCGACGCTTCTTGATCGAATATAGGGAACACACAAACGTGTGTTCCCCTATTGAATGCATCTGGTGTAACTTATAAACCGTCTGAACCATCAAAACCTTACTATATTGAGATAACCTTTATATAAAGCTAAGTGTTTGGTTGGGTTTATTCGTTTTTATTACCTGTATTTATTCAAGAGTGATATTTATAGTGCTACTTTCTCCAGCATAAGTCACCGTAACAATCACTTCATCGGTACTTTTTGAAATATTCGTTAACTGATAACTCGCTGTGTTTGTACCTAAATCAATCAATTCCACCGTGACTAAACTAGTATCGCTAACTGACCAATGTGCAAACTCAGAAACATTCAAGCTTGTTGGGGTGTCGGTATAATAAGCCGTTAAGGTTAAGTCTACCGACTCTGATGATGCCAAGGTAATATCACTACCTTTATTAATTTTTATAGAGTCAAGTTCAGCTGTTCCTGTTACTGATACGGTTGCCGTAGTTTGATTGCCTCCACAAGAGCCAACAAGTTGCGTTGTACCCGCAATAAGGCCAACTAGGGTGCCTTTGTTATCACCTGTTGTCGTAATGCCGAGATAGTCACCACTTTCTTGTGACCAAACAATAGTATTATCAATAGAAGATGGCAAAGTAGTATTGGTTAACGTGGCCTGACCGTTAACTAAAATACGTTCTCCTATTGCGAGCGTAATATCATCGGTAACTATATCATCAAGTAAAATATCAAGATGGCCTACATTGAGTGGGTCGGCAACAACGGTTAATGAGTCGGTAATATCGTCTAAAGTCCCCGTTATTATGGTGGTTTCAATGTCAGGTGATGAGGTATACAAGGTACCGTTTTTATCAATAGTCGCACTAGTATTGCTATCAAGACTAAAGCTGATATCTTTGATCGTATTCATTGAAATATAACCATCTTCATAATTTACATTTGCAGTAATGTTGGTCGCCACACAGGTACCAATAGTACCCTCTTCCGGCTGAGGATGAATTAAGTTAATAGCGCTTACCGCAACGTCACTAACTGAAATTTCTCCTTCATCCACAATCCCATTAATGCTTGTTCCCATAATAATAACAATACCTTGATTATTCGAGGAATTGGCGACAGCGGTAACTAAACCTTGCTCATTAACAGTAGCGATGCTGTTATCACTTGAACTCCAATCAATACTTTCCGTTACGTCGATAACATCACCACTATTAGTTAAAGCCATTGCGCTAAGTTGATGAGTTTCACCTTTCGTTAATCGAATATGATCATCGTTGATCGTAAGTGACTCAATAAATAGCCCTTGCTCACGCAATTTTTCAAACGTAACTGCTTGACCGAGTTCGCTAGCGTTATTATCCGTATCGCAACCAAATAACATGATGTTCGTTAGGCATATAGCAATAAAATAAGCTATAGCGTTGCTTTTGATTTTGTTACTTTTCATTGTATTAGCTTTCATTGTTTAATTTTCACCGCAAATGCTTTTTATGAACTTTTATACATTCAAATAGCATGATTAATAACTAGAATTGGTAGATTACACCAAGAGAAATACCAGATATGGATATATCATCATCTTTATAGAGTGATTGATAACCAAACCTAAGTTGGGTATTTTCGATATAAGATATTTTTTGATGAAAAGTGATGCCCCAAGAAAAACCAGAATAGGTATCTTCGCCGTTATACGTTTCTGCAGGCCCCTGCACCGTCATATCGGTTACAGCATAGCCTAGTGATACATCTAAACCAAAACCACTGATAGTCTTTGATTGCAGTACAAGGTAAAGAGCAATACTTTGTTCTAAATCGAATTCCATACGATAAATATTATCGGTATTGTTACCTCTTAGATACTGAGCTTCCAAGCCAATACGTTCTTTATTTGCTCCTATGCGAAAGGCAGTTGCACTAGGTTTCGCACGTTCATCACGAAGTTCAATAGAAGATAATATATAATCAACACCAACATAAGTTGAGTCGACAAGGGGTGATTTGGCAGTACTGGGGAATGAAAAGCTAATTAATAATAGCCAAGAAATAATTTTTATCATGAAGATCCATCTACATTTTATATCCTATTTAGAAGTAGATAGTATAGAACTTAGCGAATCTAATCAATACCTTTACTATAACGGACGATGATTAAAGAAACATATAGTAACCGTAGGTTAAAAAAAAACCACAATCAATGATTATAACTATTGATTGTGGTTAATATCTATTTAAGCGAATAAAGGTTGTTTAATTACCTGAGTATCCCCCTACAAAAACGATAACAACTCTTGGTCAAGCTGCATCAAGGTTTTAGGGTCTGCCATCATAGTTTTCGCTAACGACTTAGTTCTTGGTAACATGCGTTCAAAATAAAACTCTGCTGTTTTAATTTTTGCACGGTAAAAATCACGATTTTCAACATCTGTTGCTAACTTCTCGTAAGCAGCTTGTGCCATTTGAGCCCAAAAATAAGCCATCACGATATAACCAGAAAACATTAAATAATCAACTGACGCTGAACCAATGATATCTCTATCTTTCTTGGCTTTAAGTGCTAACCTAAGAGAATACTGCTGCCAATTAGCTGTTGCTTTACTTAATGGCCAAATAAACTTATTCATTTGACGCTTATGCGGGCTATTTGAAATCATACTTTTATCTTTACAAAACGTTAGTATTTCTTTAGTAAAGGCTTTTAATGATTTTCCACGCGTTAGTAAGATCTTACGACCCAGCAAATCTAACGCCTGTATACCTGTTGTACCTTCATACAGTGTTGCAATACGTGCATCACGAACAATTTGCTCCATTCCCCACTCTTTTATAAAGCCGTGACCGCCGAATATCTGTAAACCATGGTTCGCACTTTCTGAGCCAAGTTCAGTTAAGAAAGCTTTAAGGATAGGTGTAATAAAACCTAAACGTTCATCTGCTGCTTCTTTTTCAGCATCAGTTTTTGCCATTTCAATTTCATCAACAATTTTAGCCGTATAATAGATCATGGCACGACCACCTTCAGAAATAGCCTTCTGCGTCATTAACATTTTACGAACATCAGGATGAACAATAATAGGATCTGCTACTTGCTCAGGAAATTTCTTACCTGTAAGCGAGCGCATTGATAGACGCTCTTTTGCGTAAATTAATGAATTTTGATATGCCAATTCTGCAGTACATACACCTTGTAATGCAGTACCTACACGGGCGGTATTCATAAAAGTAAACATACATTCTAGACCTTTATGTTCCGGTCCAATGAGTTCACCAACAGCATTATCAAAATTTAGCACCGCAGTTGCAGAAGCTTTAATACCCATTTTATCTTCAATAGAGCCGCAAGTAACATGATTGCTTTCGCCTAAATTACCTTGCGCATCCGTTTTAACTTTAGGAACAATAAATAAAGAGATCCCCCGTGTACCTGCTGGCGCATTTGGAAGCCTAGCTAACACAATATGGATAATATTCTCTGTTAGGTCATGCTCACCCGCTGAAATAAAAATTTTAGTACCGGTAATATTATATGTGCCATCTTCATTTGGCTCAGCTTTCGTTTTAACTTGCCCTAAATCAGTACCACATTGTGGCTCAGTTAAGCACATAGTACCTGTCCAGCTACCTTCAGTTAAACGCGTTAAATAAAGCTCTTTTTGTGCTTCGCTGCCATGCGATTGTACTGTATTCATGGCACCATGGCTTAATCCTGGATACATAGCCCAAGACCAGTTAGCGGTACCCATCATTTCTGATTTAGCCATACCTAATGACGGTGGTAAGCCCTGACCGCCATGTTCAATAGGATGAGATAAGCTTTGCCAACCACCTTCAACATATTTGTTATAAGCTTCTTTAAAGCCCTTAGGTGTCGTTACAGCACCATTGTTAAAGGTACAACCTTCCTTGTCACCACTTTGATATAAAGGTAATAGTTCATTCTCACAAAACTTTGCACATTCTTGTAAAATTGCATCATTTAAATCAGGGGTTGCTTCGACAAATTCAGGGTATTTTTGGTAATGTCCATAATAATCAAATACATCTTCTATTAAAAATTTAATGTCTGCTATCGGTGCTTTATAACTAAGCATAGTTTTCTCCTACCACTGAAGTAATTGATGATGCGGTGATCATATTAATAATTGCCGTTAACTAAACACCTTTTAGTTATGTTTACTTAACGGTGATCACTATAAATAATAACAGAGATTAGAACACTGGTCATACCACCAACACAAGTTGTTTTTTAGTATTTTTTCTTATCAACATTAATATTTATTAATAACGTACTGTTTTTTATAAAATAAAATAGTCAAACCTTAGTTTGAAAAAGTGATAAAATAAGCAGTAGAAACAACTCTTTTTAAGGGCTAAAAAGATATATGTCAGAAAGTTATTTAGAAATACAGTTAGATAAACAACCAATAGAGTTATGTAAATTACTTAAAATTGCTGATCTTGTTGCAGGGGGTGGTGAAGCGAAAGTTGTTATTAGTGAGGGATATGTTTTACTCAACGGTGAAGTCGAATATCAAAAAAGGAAAAAAGTTTACCATGATGATATTGTTGAGTTTAATGGTGAAAGAATACAAGTTGTTATAAATGAAGAGCTAAGTGAAGATGATGTTTTTGATTATGTTCCTAATGAAATAATAACAACTGCTGAAGATTTAAATGAAAATACTCAATCAGTAAGTACGAAATCATCAAAAAATGAAGTAAAAGCAGCAGTACCAACAGTTGATGGCACCGCTAGGCTCTCTAAAAGAAAACCTATTTCTTTTTAGTTTCGTACTAAAATATCAATATAAGAAATTATTTAACGAGGTTAAGTACTTCGTTAGATAGTTTCGTTATTTCAGACCAATTTTTCGTTGCTACAACTTGACTAGGAACCAACCAAGAGCCACCACAACAAGCAACATTTGATAATGCTAAATAATCACGAACATTCTTTAAATTAATTCCGCCTGTAGGGCAAAAAGTAATATTAGGGAATGGACCACCAATAGCTTTAATAGCATTAACACCACCTGAAGCTTCTGCTGGGAAAAATTTCAAGTGATCATAACCTAAATCTGCTGCGCTCATTAAATCTGAAACAGAAGAAACACCAGGAATTAAAGCAATACTACTTTCACTCCCTGCTTTTAATAAATCTGGCGTTAAACCTGGGCTTAAGGCAAACTTAGCTCCTGCATCAATTGATTGCTGTAAGTGTAGACGGTTAGTAACAGTACCTGCCCCAACAACGGCCTCTGGCAACTCTTTAGCAATAGTGCTAATTACATCTAATGCAGCAGGCGTACGTAAGGTCACTTCTAATACTTTAATACCCGCAGCCAAAAGTGCTTCCGCAATGGGTAAAGCATCTTCAACTTTATCAATCACTAGTACAGGAACGATAGGTCCCATTGCAAAAAGATCTTTTGGCATAATTTGCCAATTATTTATTGATGTCATAAATCCTCTATTCTATTTTTTATTTAATATAATTCAATTTAATGTGTAATTTTTAGTTTTTTAAATGTATTAATTTAGCTTGGTTGACCAATACTTTTCTTTAGCAGAGGCTTACTCATCAAACAGAGAACATGCACCTGTTTCTGCTGAGCTTAAGTTACGACGCATAAACCCAAACAGTTCACGCCCCATGCCTTGATGATGTCCATTTTTTTGGAATAGAGCATTATCACGAGCAGCTAATTCTTGTTCGTCAACTAATAACGTTAATTCTCCCGTCACACCATCTACATTGATCATGTCACCCGTTTTAACTTTGGCAATTAGACCTCCATCTAAACCTTCAGGACATAAATGAATGGCTGCAGGTACTTTACCTGATGCACCAGACATACGACCATCAGTCACTAAAGCAACTTTAAAGCCCTTGTCTTGTAACACTCCTAATGGTGGCGTTAATTTATGTAATTCAGGCATGCCACGAGCTTTGGGTCCTTGGAAACGAACTACCGCAACAAAGTCTTTCTCTAACTCACCGTTATCAAACGCCGATTGAAGCTCATGTTGATCTTCAAAAACAATCGCAGGAGCCTTTATTACAAGATGATCATCACTTAAAGATGAAGTTTTTAATACTGACGTACCTAAATTACCTTTCAACGTTTTTAAACCGCCATCAGCTTTAAATGGTTTGGCAACGGTTGTAATTACCGCTTCGTCTAATGATTTTTCAACGCCATCAACCCACTTAAGTTGACCATTATCCAATATTGGTTTTTGGGTATAACGTGTTAAACCACGACCACAAATTGTTTCAACATCTTCGTGCAATAACCCCGAGTTAATAAGCTCTTTGAATAATAATGCCATACCACCCGCTTCTTGAAAGTGGTTAATATCAGCGTGACCATTTGGATAAATACGAGTGATTAACGGTACAGCTTGAGATAAATCATTAAAATCCTGGAAATTAATAATAATACCGGCAGCACGCGCAAATGCGATAATATGCATCGTTAAATTAGTAGAACCGCCTGTTGCTAATAACGCTACAATTGCATTAACAATAGAGCGTTCGTCAACCATTTTACCAATAGGCATATAATTGCCTGACTGTTGTGTTAGACGAGTTACTTGACGGGCTGCGGCTTTTGTTAATTCTTCACGTAATGGCGTATTAGGCGCAACAAAAGAAGCACCCGGTAAATGTAACCCCATCACCTCAACGACTAACTGATTAGAGTTAGCTGTACCGAAGAAAGTACAAGTACCTGCAGCATGATAAGACGCAGACTCAGCCTCTAACAAGGCAGCTTCGTCAACTTCACCTTGTGCATATTGTTGACGTACTCGTGCTTTTTCTTTATTAGGAATACCTGATGGCATAGGTCCAGCAGGAATAAAAGCTGTTGGCAAATGGCCAAATGTCATACTGGCAATAAGTAAACCGGGTACAATTTTATCGCAGATACCCAACATTAATGCGCCATCAAACATGTTATGAGATAAGCCAACTGCTGTGGCCATAGCAATAACATCACGGCTCATTAGGCTTAAATCCATGCCAGGCTGACCTTGTGTAACACCGTCACACATTGCAGGAACACCACCTGCAAATTGAGCTACACCACCTGTCGCTTTAATTGCATCTTTGATAATTTGAGGGTATGTCTCATAAGGCTGATGTGCACTCAACATATCATTGTATGCGGAAACAATGGCAACATCTGAATGGTTTAAGCCTTTAATCGCTTGTTTATCTTCTTTATTACAAGCCGCAAAACCATGCGCTAAATTACCACAAGATAAACTTGCACGATGAACAGTATTTGATTTTGCTGCCGCTATTTTAGCTAAGTACTCTTTTCGAGTTGTCGCACTTCGAGTGATAATACGTTCTGTAATATCTACTATTTCTTGCTTCATTGCTATTTTCATAGGCCTACTTCTTGATTTTTAACGGTAAATTATTAAATTAATATTTTTAATGAATATTAATTTGCAGATAATATTCCTTATTTAGCCCAATATATTTGGGTATCTATCACATCATTGTGTAAAAAAGCTCTAATTGGCATTTCAAAAATATCGTGAGTGCTCAGAGCTTTATCTAATACTTGTTTTTTATTATCACCACACACATGCAAAAACACATTTTTACTGGCTTTTAATGCCGAAAAACTAAACGTTATACGTTGATGAGGCGCTGTTTTTGGTTGAACTTTCATTAATGAATTAACATTATTAACATCTAGGCCTTGTTCAATTTCATCACTGCAAGGAAAAAGCGATGCAGTGTGACCATCTTCTCCCATACCTAAAATAACAACATCTAATGGTAATAATGCATGATTAGCAGCCAAATTAAGATCTGCTAAAGTCTCGTCACATAATTCATCACCCTGCTTAAGGTGAAAAAACTTTGCCGAAGCAGCTTTATTAATGAGTAGATTTTCGTGAACTAATTTAGTATTACTATCATCTGAATTTATATCAACCCAACGTTCATCAGCCAGCGTTATCGTTACTTTCTTCCACTCAATTGACTTATTAGAAAGCGCCTTAAAAAAACCTTTAGGGGTTGAACCACCTGAAACAGCAAGACTTGCCTTGCCTGTTAAGCTAATAGCCGACTGCAGTATTTTACTAATCTTATCTGCTAATGACTCGTCTAATTGTTCTCTGCTATCAAAGTTATTTAATTGATACATGATTATTCAACCCACTGGCGATCATCTCGCGCAATTAAAGAAATAGAAGAAACCGGTCCCCATGATCCCGCAGCATATGGCTTAGGTGCTTCATTCGTTGATTTCCATGCATCAATAATACTATCAGCCCATGTCCAAGCAGCTTCAACTTCATCGCGACTAACAAATAACGACTGGTTACCATTTAAAACTTCAAGCATTAAGCGCTCATAAGCATCAATAACACGTTGATCTTTATATGTATCATTAAAGCTTAAATCTAATTTGTTTTCCTGAATGTTCATTTGTGAAGCAATACCAGGAATCTTATTCATCATTTGCAATTCAACCCCTTCATCAGGTTGCAGACGAATAGTTAATTTATTTGCAGGTAAATCACTGTAGCTATCTTTGAAGATATTATGTGGTTGCTCTTTAAAATGAACAACTATCTCACTATGTTTAGCTGGCATACGCTTACCAGTTCTTAAATAGAAAGGTACACCTGACCAACGCCAATTATTAATTTCAGCTTTAATAGCAACAAAGGTTTCTGTTTTACTATTAGTATTCGCACCTTCTTCATTCAAATAACCAGGTACGCCAACACCATTTAAATAACCATCAGCATATTGGCCACGTACTGTTTTTTCTTTTACATTAGTACGATCAATAGGGGAAAGTGCTTTAACCGCTTTTAATTTTTCAGCACGAATACTTTCTGCACTTAAATCAGCAGGCGGTTCCATAGCTAACAGAGATAATACTTGTAATAAATGGTTTTGAATCATGTCGCGCATTTGTCCAGCTTCGTCGTAAAAGCCCCAACGCCCTTCTATACCAACACTTTCAGCAACAGTAATTTGAACATGGTCAATGCTATTTCGATCCCAATTGGTCGTAAATAGTGAATTAGCAAAACGCAGAACCAACAAATTTAAAACTGTTTCTTTACCTAAATAATGATCAATACGGTAAATTTGATTTTCTTTAAAGAAACGGGCTACTTGATTATTAATGACTCTAGAAGATTCTAAGCAATGACCAATTGGCTTTTCCATCACCACACGATCTTTATCAGTAACAAGATCTGCATGATTCAAACCGTCACAAATATTGCCGTAAATGGCAGGTGATGTAGAGAAATAATAAACACGGGTATCATTCCCAGTTGATAATGTTTTTGCTAAATCTTTGTAGGCATCAACTTTTACTAAATCAAGTTGTTGATAAACTAAACGCGCCATAAAGCGGGCCAACACAGACTCATCTAATGATTCTTTAACAAAAGTATTGATATTTTCTAGCACAAAAGCTTTAAATTCATCTAAATCGTGCGTTGGGCGAGCAACTCCAACAATACGGCTATTCTCATTAATTAACCCACACGCTTCTAATTGATATAGTGCCGGCAATAATTTACGGCGAGATAAATCACCTAAAGCACCAAAAATAACGATTTCACTGGCAGATTGACTATCTAATTTATTCATAAAAACTCTCTGACCTCTTAATACCTCAGTACAATTATACTGATGATAACTATCATTTTACTTCATGGGAATGATGAACAGTAAAATTCTCACCCATATACAACGACTCTCTCATAATTTAAATAAAACAGTAGAATTGTAACTTAGCTACATATGCATCTAATTTAGCGTTTGAGTGTTAATCAGTAAAGAACTTTCTGTAATTTTACTACATTTTATTTATAAAAAGCCTAAAAATATTAAAAAACTGACCTGAACTATAAGATTGTTCGAATTTAATGCGTTAATATTACAAACAAAACAAATCAAATCTCGCTTTATTTATTAAAAATTTGCAAAGTCACTGTGTTTTACATTATATTAACGTTAATTTATGAAATAAAATTTCATTTTTTATGTTACTAAAAAAGAAAATAAATTACAGTAAGCATATACAGTTATAATGCAGTAACTATTATTAGTTATATAATTTCAATATTATCACGCCAATAAGTGGCTAGTAATAAGTAGGGCCAAGGTCACAAAATAATGAATATATTAGAAAAGATCACTAACGAGCTGGACACCCTAAGTAAATCTGAACGAAAAGTGGCAGAAGTTATACTCTCTTCACCCAATACTGTTATTCACTCAAGTATAGCTGCGTTAGCAAAACAAGCGAATATAAGTGAGCCAACAGTCAATCGTTTCTGCCGTCGATTAGATACAAAAGGTTATCCTGATTTTAAACTACATTTAGCACAAAGCTTAGCTAACGGTACTCCTTATGTTAACCGTCATGTAGATGAAAATGATAGCGCTGAAGATTATACCGATAAAATTTTTGAATCAACTATGGCTAATCTTGAGTTAGCACGTAAAAGTTTAGATTCATCCTTGATTAACCGCTCTGTCGATGTGCTTACCCAAGCTAATAAAATATCGTTTTTCGGGTTAGGTGCTTCAGCCATTGTTGCTCATGATGCCCAAAATAAATTTTTCCGCTTTAATGTTCCTGTCGTTTATTTTGATGACATATTAATGCAACGTATGAGTGCTATAAATAGTCGTCAAGGTGATGTTGTTATTGTGATATCACATACAGGAAGAACAAAATCATTAGTTGAGGTTGCTAGTTTAGCAAAAGAAAATGATGCTACCGTCATTGGGATCACAACTAAAGACACACCACTTGCTAAAGAATGCAGTATTGTTTTATCTGTAGATGTTGCTGAAGATACTGATCTTTATATGCCAATGTCTTCAAGGATAGCGCAATTAGCACTGATAGACGTGCTTGCAACAGGTTTTACTTTAAGACGCGGTAGTAAGTTTAGAGATAACCTAAAGAAAGTAAAAGATAGCCTAAGAAGCTCACGATTCGACCGAAAAGATTAATAGTAAACTCATTGTACAAAAATTGAAAAAACCAAAATAAAATATATTTTTAGACACATTAAAAAGTTATAAGGATTAACATGCCTAGAAGAACGAAGATTGTTGCTACCCTTGGTCCAGCAACTGATGATAAAGCAAAATTAAAAGCAGTTCTTGCTGCCGGTGTAAACGTAGTAAGACTTAATTTTTCTCACGGCGTACCACAAGATCACATTGACAGAGCTAATAATGTACGTGAAGCGGCGAAAGAATTAGGTATATATGTTGGTATTTTAGGTGATTTACAAGGACCTAAAATCCGAATATCTACGTTTAAAGATGGCCCTATTAAATTAGCTATTGGTGATAAATTTGAACTTGATGCAACATTAGAGAAAGGCCAAGGCTGTCAAGAAAAAGTAGGCATTGATTATAAAAAACTTGTACAAGATGTTAACGAAAATGACATTTTATTACTTGATGATGGTCGTGTTCAACTAAGAGTATTATCAACTTCAGATACCTCAGTATTTACTGAAGTAACTGTTGGTGGACCATTATCAAACAATAAAGGCATTAATCGCCAAGGTGGCGGTTTAACGGCTCCAGCATTAACAGCAAAAGATAAAGAAGACATTAAATTAGCCGCTAAAATCAATGTTGACTTCTTAGCTGTTTCTTTCCCTCGTGATGCTGCCGATATGCGAGAAGCTCGCTCTTTAGCAGAAGCAGCTGGCTGTGATGCACGCTTAGTTTCAAAGATTGAACGTGCAGAAGCTGTAAATGACAATGACGTGCTTGATGGTATTATTTTAGCCTCTGATGTTGTTATGGTTGCTCGTGGTGATTTAGGTGTTGAAATTGGTGATGCTGAACTTGTTGGTAAACAAAAACACATTATTGCTCGCTCTCGTCGATTAAACCGTGTTGTTATTACAGCCACACAAATGATGGAAACCATGATTGAGCAACCAATGCCAACACGTGCTGAAGTTATGGATGTTGCAAACGCAGTGCTAGATGGTACTGATGCTGTAATGTTAAGTGCTGAAACAGCTGCTGGTAAATATCCAGTAGAAACAGTGACGGCCATGGCCAATGTTTGTGTCGGTGCAGAAAAACACCGTTCGGTAAATATATCAAATCACAGAATGGATCTAACCTTCGATGAAATATCTGAAACGGTTGCCCTTTCTGCTATGTATGCAGCAAACCACTTAAATGGTGTTACTGCAATTATTGCATTAACAGAATCAGGACAAACCAGTAAATTAATGTCTCGCATTACTTCTGGCTTACCTATTTATTCATTATCTCGCCATGCTAAAACATTAAATAAAACAGCTATTTACCGTGGCGTTTACCCTATTGCTTTTGATTCAACTGACAGCAGTGTTGAGGCATTAAGTGATGATCTATTAAAAGTTGTTTGTAAAAACTCAGAGTTGGCCGTTGGCGATAAAATTATATTAACCCACGGTGACTTAATGGAAACAGTTGGCGCTTCAAATACATTAAAAGTATTAACGCTTGCTGAAAAGCACTTTAGTTAATTAGTAATAGTTAAATACTAGTCTTTAGCTACATACTAATGGTCAGTTACTAAGACTAAATAGCTAACCTAATAAAAAAACAGCTAGATTATAGATTTACTCTATAAACTAGCTGTTTTTTATTTTTCAGTACTATATTAATCACGACGCCAATTTGACGATCATAATTGCGCTATTTATCTAAACCGCCCATACACAAGTATTTTATTTCTAAATAATCATCTAAGCCATACTTAGAGCCTTCGCGACCATTACCTGATTGTTTCATACCACCAAACGGCGCTGCTGCATTAGAAATCAATCCTTCGTTAATACCAACCATACCAAAATCTAAACCTTCAGCAACACGCCAAATTCGACCAATATCACGAGAGTAAAAATAAGCAGCTAAGCCAAATTCTGTATCATTCGCGATACTAATAGCTTCACTTTCATCTTTAAAGCTAATAATTGGTGCTACTGGGCCAAAAATTTCATAATGCGCTACTGGCATATCGTTCGTAACTTTAGAAAGTACTATAGGCGCTAAAAAGTTTTCGCCGATAGATAAATCATAATCACCAAAAGACATCTCTGCTCCCTGACTAATAGACTCATCTATAAGCTTTTTAACATCTTTAACTGCCTGTGCTGTGATCATAGGGCCAACCGTAACGCCTTTATCTAAACCATTCCCAATAGATAAACCTTTGACTGCTTCAATAAATTTTTCAGTAAACTCTACTAATACATTTTCCTGCACTAGAATACGATTAGTACAAACACACGTTTGACCAGCATTTCGGTACTTTGATACTAACGCACCAGCAACAGCGGCATCAATATCAGCATCATCAAAGACAATAAACGGCGCATTACCACCTAACTCCATTGATACTTTTTTCACGGTAGAGGCACATTGACTAATAAGCGACTTACCAACCTCTGTAGAGCCGGTAAAAGTAAACTTAGCTATATCTTTATGCTCAGTTAGCACCTTTCCCATACCACGAGCATCATCACCAACAACAACATTAAAAACACCTGCTGGAATACCAGCCCTTTCAGCAAGCTCTGCCATAGCAAGTGCAGATAAAGGTGTTTGTGTTGCAGGTCTAACGACAAATGTACAACCCGCAGCAAGTGCCGCTGCTGCCTTACGAGCAATCATTGCATTAGGAAAATTCCATGGCGTAATAGCAGCAACCACACCGATTGGTTGTTTGATCACAACAATACGCTTATCACCTGATGACGCAGGAATTGTATCACCATAAATTCGCTTACCTTCTTCAGCAAACCATTCAATAAAAGCAGCACCATAAGCAATTTCACCTAAAGCTTCAGTTAAAGGTTTACCTTGCTCTAGAGTTAAAATACGACCTAAATCATCTTGATTTTCCATCATTAAGTCAAACCAATTACGTAATAACGTAGAGCGTTCATTTGCTGATTTTGCTGACCATGCTTTTAACGCTTTTTTAGCTGACTGTATCGCTAATTCAGTTTCAATTACGCCAGCATTACACACTTTAGCCACTTGCTTGCCTGTAGCAGGATTCAAAATTTCTATTTCATTTATACCTGTGTGCCAACAGCCATTGATATAAGAAGCGTATTTTACTAATTTTCGATCGTTTAAATGTTGCATACTTTTTGACCCCTTAACTAATATAACATGGCAGAAATAATGCTTTACAGCCGTTATTATAACGTACAATAAAAATTATTTAGAGAAGTCTATCAGTAGCATTTCATTAGATGCATATGTTTATTGCGTTTCTTAAGATAAATCAGGGGGAAACTCTTAATTGGAGCACTGACAACACGGCTTATTTCAGCCATCATAAGTTAACAATAATTTAAGGTTATTGAGGTAACTATAACCTTGCTTATTAAGATATTAGCGGTATTGAAACTGGCTTACTGATTCGTGAGCGAGTATTTTGATTAAGTGATTACTTGAGGGAAAAGAATAGTAAGCATGAACAACCTGTGAAGTATAGATAAAAGGCTATTACCTATACTTCTTTTGTTATATGTTCTTTGTGTTCTTTGTGTTCTTTATAGGGGGCGATTAATTAAAAAACTAATTAACTTAACAAATTAATTATAAATTTATTAACTGTTATAGATCCATGCTAAAAAACATTTTGAATCGATTACATTAGTAAATTTAATTAATTTTGAACCGTTTTGATCAGTAACAACAATATTATTTTTGTTAACTGAAATAGATTGTACAGGTGATTTAATTGAATAAATCATACCTTTATATGTATAAGACATAATAAAACTCTTTTAATTTGCGTTTAAACGCATGAATAATAAAAGCTATATTATTGTGTGAAAACTTTTCGATATTTATAAATATCAACTCAATACGAGAATATATCTCGATAACTCAGACAATAATTGAAGCTTAATAATTTGAGTGATGACTAACTGTGAAAGGGAAAGACAAAACAATGATTACCGTGGAAGGTAAACTGTTAGATAAACGAGAGGAGAGTAAATAACACGGCAAGTATATAGATTAATTATGGTGAAGTAAACAACTTATACTAAAATACCGTTATTTAACTTAATAAAAATAAAAAAGGTGCTAATGAATAGAACCTTTTTAAGTTATTGATCGAGCCATACTGTTTTTATATTTAAAATAAAAACAGTATGGCTGTTCTAGTAGTTAATCATTTATAGAGTTAAATATTTTACTAAACGATGTTGCTACATCGATAGTAATTGGCAATTTTAATTTTCTAGCAATATCACTAGATGAAATTACCCCTCGAATATGATGATGACTTTGATCGAGCACCAAACAATGGCGAACTTTATAATGTTTTAATGCTTCAATAACATCACTCACTTTAGCTTTTTCCAGCTCTTCAAAGTTAAATGCATTTAATGACGCTCTGGTAATCATAACATCAGACACTAATAACTCTTCGCGTGTAAAGCCTTGTGCTATTTTTGCCATAATATTCTGTTCGCTAACTTCATTACTGGTGATAACACCTAAAAATTCATCTTCATCTGTCACTACTATTTTCATATGAACATGTTCTTTCATCATTAACTTTATTGCATCGACAGCTAACGTACTCGCGTCAATCATAAGGGGTTTATGCTGATTAAAATCAGTAAAAATATTAATTGCAGGTGAATGCATATTTATATCTTGAAACTGTTCAGGTGTTGCAATTTGATCGATTTTGTCTAAATCAAGAAGAGAAAGTGTTTTCATAATAGCCTCTTTATCTGTTCTAATTTACTACAGATAATTCAATAAATTTTATGAACGAAGCAACCAAAATCATAACTATATTTTCACAATAATAACTACAATTTGATTAATTCGTTGTATGTTTGATAAAAGATTTGACTACGCTAAAAAATATGAAGGTCGCTTACACAGCATTATCACTATTGATTATTGTTAAATAAAATAGTTAAAGGTATAAGGTCTATTTATATTTCAGCATAAAGAATTATGAAATAGGTGGGGCTCTAGGATGAGCTACAAAACGAGTAGCGGTAACAAACGACGTACTTTTATTTAAAGTACGTACTGGATGATATTTGTTGATTTGATAAAGACCCGATACTGTAGGTAATGCATCGGTAGGTTGGTCGTTTACTTCACTATTATCGATAGATAAGTGAACAATAGCAGAATCAGCATTTTCAATATCAAAGGCGTTTTTATTCTCTGCAATACTATATGCAGTGACTAATACCAATAAAATGGCGCAATATCGAAAAAGGTAATTTAAGTTCATAACTTCATACTAAGTTAACTTAGATTAAGAGTAAATATAAATTTTCATATAATTGCAACCACTAAATAAATGTTATTCGGTCAAACTAAATAGGAAATAAATACTTCATATTATAGCTGACCGTAAAATTTATCCTTCAAGAAGCTCAGCAGGCAAATCATCCTTTTCTTCCTCCCTTAAAAAAGGTGCATTTTGTCTAAGCATTTTGGTAATGTCGATAACATAATCAACACCACGTTCAGAGTAAGGTAATAAGCCTGTAGCTAACACTTCAGGATTTAACTCCTGCTCTTGTGATCTTAATTCAAACCGAATAGTTCGAAACACACGATATGCATTATGAGAATTAATATTATCAAAATAACGGGTAACGGCTTCATCTAAGCTTTGAAAAGCGGCAACCTCATGACTTGCACCAGTATTTCTACTATTTGGAACCATGCCACAGCCCTCTTGATAGCACCAAATTCCAAAGAAATTTAATCCAATACGAGAAAAACGTGAAGTGCCCCAAGCCGATTCATTTGCCGCTTGTACTAAAACTAAAGGCATAGGGATAATGTCTACACGCAAGAGTAAAGCGTTTAATTGTGACAAAGTCGAAGCGTTTTTATTAACCCGATATTTTTTAACTAAACGCTTTAATTCTTGATGTTCTTGCTCTGATAGAGGTAATTCTAATGAAACATGTTCAAGCCAAGTATTTAGTTTCGCTCTAGTTTCTAATAATTTTTTATTCTGCTTGATAACAGCAGGTTTTATAAAATCAAAAAACTTTTTCTTTTTAGTTTGTATATCTAAAATCGCACCAAAATCAGGTAGTTTCACCTCATGTAAAGGCTTCTCTATTACTTTTTCTATTGGCGCTTTTTTTGCTTTACTTGTTATAACTTTAGTTAATGGCTCATCAATCGTTATATCGACTACCGTTGGTTTCAAGAAGGTAAAAGGAGCGAGCAAAGCAAGCATTAAAAATAATATTAATACAACTTTAATTAATATTGTGATCTTCATAAACAATCCATAATCTATTGAATTTACTGAGCTTAGGCTGAGAATGTATCATCTGAATCAGATTTAATCGTTTTAGGCGCTACTTTTGTTACACCTTGCAGATTACCGACATACTTATCAGTTGCGATGCTAATACCAAAGATTTCACGGTATAAGATCCCTTTAATATTATAATAAAGCGGAGCAAGAAATGAGAGACCAATCAATAAAACAATAATACCTAATGGGGCGAAGCTTGATTCAATTAATAATGCTAAAGGCATAAATAACAATACTAAGGAGAGGAATAAAACCACATAAATATAGAGTAAAGAAAAAAACTTAAAACGTAGCGTTTGAATAGATAAAATAATCGCTTTCATTGGTGTCATTTTTTTCTCAATTACCAAAGGAATTGTTAACGATAATGTTATCGCTAAAAATATACCTGGTAATACAAGTAACTGAAAGCCAATGCTAATTAATACCGAAGTAAATAAAGCACATAACACAACCCAACTTGCTCGTTGTAAAAAAGAAAAAATCATTTTCGCATGAGTTTTCATCCCCACAGCGTGTGATACCCCCATCATTTCAACAGCACCAAGAAAAGGCCAGACGGCAACAGTAACAACTACATTTAATAACATGCTTGCTTGAGGATCAGCTAATACCGCTTCAATTCCACCAAGATAATTGCTTCCAATAAAAGAAACCAACATACCAAGTAACACAGAAAACAATAAACCAACATTCATTGAAATTCTAGACTGTAATGTTTGTTGCCATGCCTCGGTAAAAATACCTTTAACATCAATTTGATAGTCACCTTTAAGGGCACTTTCAATATTACCGCCGACTTGTACAATAGTTATTTTTTCTGGCAAAACAATGATCCTTTTATGCTTTTTATCGTTAGATTTTATCACTAACATACGTGTGAAGAATTAAATGGCTAGATATTATACCCGAATATAAAACAGAATGTTGACAGAGGTATGTTATCTAGCTCAAATCACTGGCTACAATTTGTATCGCTAATAGCAATAATACTAGACCCATCAACCGATCAATAAGGTAACCTTTTATTTGTAAGAAATTTCTCATTTTATGGTGGGTTAGTAAGTAAGATAAAAAAACAAACCAAATTGCAGTAGCGATAGCCATATATAAACCATAGCCAAGTTTAATTGAAAATGGTGTTTCTGGTGAAATAACAACTGAATACACACTAACAAAAAACAAAGTTGCTTTGACATTTAATCCATTAATCAAAAAACCGGTAAAAAAAGCATTTTTTGCCGAAGGTTTTTTCTCATCACTCAGCATGGAAACATTTACATCATTTACAGTGTTCAAAGGCTTTTTCGCGCGTAAACCGTGCCAAGCAATGTAACAAAAGTAACTAGCGGCAATATATTTTAGAGCCGTAAATAAGCGTTCATCACTAGCAATAATCACACCTACCCCAACAAGTGAATAAATAACATGTAATAAAATGCCGGTACCTATACCTAAACTTGTAAAAATGGCAATTCGACGATCGTATCGAATACTTTGCTTTAATATAATAGCAAAGTCAGGACCTGGACTTGCAACAGCAAGTAAATGTACTGCTGCAACAATAAAAAACTGTTCTAAATATGACATACTGGTTCTATTTACTTAAGGGTGCTTCGAATGGATACGTTGAAGTATTTCCTGAAAAAAGTTACTGCCTTTTTCATTGGCCAACGCAATATTATTTTCAGGAATTTTTTCTGGTTCATTATAAACAGATAAAACTCGAGCCATACTCGCTTCGCGAATTATATGAATAATGGGATATGGTGAACGGTTGGTAAAATTACTACTATCATCATAATCTTCCCCTTCAAAACAATATTCTGGATGCATACTTGCCAGTTGAAACAGACCTTCAAAACCAGATTCAACAAGTAGATCATTACCATAATCAACCAAATCTAAATAACGATCAAAACTACGAAAGCCATCACTATAAACAATTAGCGTGGTTTCTATTTCATCATGGGCTTGTAAATAACGACACTGCTCTATTAATTCATGTAAAGCAGCCTTTACTTGATCAGCCTTAGAATGATGATAATGAATAGTGTTATTCACAAATTCTTTTTTAGCGAACGGACAAAAATTAAGCGCTATTATAACTTCTTCTAGCCATTGTTTAGTCGCCTGAATTTCTGAAGGTATATCTGTACTTCCAATGTCCAAACTGTTCGTTTTACCTGTAGGCATAAATGTAATTCTAATTAAACTAAATACGCGCTAGTTTATCCTGAATATCAGTAAAATCATACGGTGAATACTCAATAACAAATGAGTACTAGTTCTTTAGTTAATAGATTGCTGTAATTGCCACATTTTGCTGTATTTACCTTGCAAGGCCAACAATTGTTGATGACTTCCTTGCTCCACAACTTCTCCATCATTCATTACAATAATATTATCACTATCAATAATGGTTGATAGTCGATGGGCAATAACCAAGCTTGTACGGTTTTTGGTAACATCATTAATCGCCCTTAAAATAGCTTGTTCTGAATGGCTATCTAATGATGATGTTGCTTCATCAAACACCAAAATTTGTGGATTTTTTAAAATAGTACGTGCAATGGCAACCCGTTGTTTTTCACCACCTGAAAGCTTTAAACCTCGCTCCCCTACCATAGTTTCTATACCATCAGGTAAACTATTTACAAACTTGGTTAAGTGCGCTAATTCTATAGCGTGCATCACTTGTGCTGCACTAGCGTCTGGATTACCATAATTCACATTGGCAAATAAAGTATCATTAAATAACACAGTATCTTGCGGTACTATACCGATGTTTTGACGCAATGAATGTTGTGTCACTTTGCTAATATCTTGATTATCAATACTAATAGAGCCTGAACTCATATCATAAAAACGAAATAGTAATTTAACCAATGTTGATTTTCCTGAGCCACTTTCACCAACAACGGCAACCTTGTCTCCTCCCTTTATCTTAAAGCTGACACCCTTAATAATCGGCCGTTTGCTATTATATGCAAAATGGATATTATCAAAACAAATCTCAGCTTGATCAACAATTAACTCATTTGCATCAACGCAATCTTGTACTTTTGGTGATTTATCTAATAAGCCAAATAAATTTTCAATATTCGCTAACGAGCCTTTAATCTCACGATAAACAAAACCTAAAAAATTCAACGGCATAAATAACTGCATCATAAAAGCGTTAATCAGAACAAAGTCACCTAATGTCATTTTATCTTCACTAACATGTACCGCAGCAAGTGCCAACATTGACGTCATCGCTATAGCGATAATAAGCGCTTGTCCACCATTTAAAGCAAACAAGGATAAGCGATTTTTAATTTTGGCTTGTTCCCACGTACTTAATTGTTTGTCGTACGCCTGCGCTTCATAATCTTCATTGGTAAAATATTTAACTGTTTCATAATTAAGTAAGCTATCAATAGCACGTGTATTACTAGAAGAGTCAGCTTTATTGGCCGCTCTAACATAACGTGTTCGTAACTCTGTTGCGTATACTGAATAAGCAATATAACTAAGAATTGATCCTAAAGTAATTAATGCAAACCAGATACCGTAATTAATAAATAAAATAGTCACCACCATAACGATTTCAAGCAAGGTAGGTACAATATTAAAAATCATAAAGCGCATTAAAAAGCTAATCCCCGAAGTTCCACGATCAATATCGCGAGATAGCCCACCCGTTTGACGGTTTAAGTGAAAATCTAAATCAAGTTGATGCAAATGACGAAAGACTTTCAAACCAATGCGACGTATTGCTCGCTCGGTTACTCGCCCAAATAAAGTGTCGCGAATTTCAGCAAAGACCACAATAGATAACCGTACAAGGCCATAAGCTAGCACTAACCCTATAGGTACAACTAAAGCTTGTGCATTTTCAGGTGCTTTAGCGTCTAAGGTATCAACAATATCCTTTAAAATAAAAGGTAAATAAACACTCGCAATTTTTGTCAAAATTAAACAACAAAAAGCTATAGCAATTCGTGTTTTAAATTCAAATAAATACGGTAGGATAAGTTTAAAAGCTTTCCAATTTAGCGTGGTAACTTCGTGTTCAGGATAGCTTGAGCGACGCATAATCTATTAATATCAATGTGGTTTACAGGCATTCTATGCCAACTTGCCATGTTTATCACTCGCTAATACTTAAATAAGTTATTTATTCTTGCAATAACTTAAGCACGCCACTAAAACACCATACTTATGTGGTTCAAAGTCACCTTAGTTATTTCACTTTTTTTAGCTATATACAATGTTTTATCTGTTTGTTTATATAAAGATTCAATTGAAGGGTTACCTTTAATCAAGTCAGTATCTTTTTTTCTGACTCATTCGGTGTTAATTCTCGGTTAAAACGCTAATAAGACCTGCCTCATAGACTATAAATTCTAGATTAGAAGCTAAGCTAAACGGATTTAAACTAACTTAACAATTATTTTAAATATGGTTACCCATTCAATTATATACTAATAAGTTTATAAAGCTTTGTAGGTAGAGTAATAGTTCAAATATAAACTTATCTATATAAACCATGCTATTAGCAAGGTTAGCAACAAATGCAAGTAAAAATTTCGAATATTTTCAGTATGTTTAGCTATGCTAAGTGCTTGAGCACTAGGTTGATATTGTCTAAAATAACGTACTTTTTATTTTATTTAGGTTAATTATATGAGCGATACTAAATCATTACCCGCTTTACCAGATCGCCTTTCAGGTAATCCTCGTAGCCCACATCATGTGGAAGAAATTTTTGAACACAACATTGGCATTCGATTAAACGGTAAAGAGCGTAACGATGTTGAAGAGTATTGTATTAGTGAAGGCTGGGTTAAAATTGCTTCACCAAAAGCGTTAGATCGCCGTGGACAACCGCTTTTACTAAAATTAAAAGGCACTGTTGAAGCTTTTTATAAATAAGTTTTTATAAAAGCATATAACAAGTTGTCAGCTTATTGCCTGGCAACTTAATATGCTTTTTGTTATTTTACTTTATATACTCGGCTAGTTACCCTCTATTGTGCAACAATTAAAGGCGAGAAAAAATGACAAAAAAATACACAACTTTTAACGAATTTTATCCGTTTTATTTAAGTCAGCACACTAATGTAATGTGTCGTCGACTACATTTTTTTGGCTCTTGCTGCATTATTCTGTTGATATTATATGTTTCGATATCTAGCAAGTTACACTTATTATGGTATATCCCACTCATTGGCTATGGCTTCGCTTGGGTAGGACACTTCAGCTTTGAGAAAAACAAACCCGCTACATTTACTTATCCTATATATAGCTTAATAGGCGACTGGGTTATGTTTAAAGATATACTAACGGGTAAAATTAAGTTTTAAATTAATTTATATTGAACGAAAGTTAAAATCAGCACTATTTCCTTAATCCTTCTTTATCTACAGTTTCCCCGATAACTACAGTAGTTTAACGAAAATAAAAATTTTCTGAGCGTTAACAATTAAAGGCAAAACTATGATTCGCCCTACTAAAGAAGAAATAAGAGAACTGCCCTTGTATAAAGGCCTTGCTCTTAACGATATTAACATCATTGAAAACAAACATGATGCTGATGATGCATTAAAAAAATTGCAAACTGAAGTATGCCTTGGTTTTGATACAGAAAGTAAGCCAATCTTTAATAAAGGTGAGAAAAGCCCAGGTCCAACCTTGATACAGTTATCAACACCAGAAAAAGCTTACCTTTTTCCAACACGATTTCCTGTTGCAGTTGCAGCAGCTAGGAAGATATTGAGTGATCCAAAAATAGAAAAAGTAGGTTTTGGTATTAAAAATGATAACAAAGAGCTACGTAATAAACTAAATATTGAAATAGCAAATACACAAGACCTATCTATTACATTGAAAAACTTAGCCGATGAAAAAAATAGTGTTGGAGCTCGTGCTGCTGTAGCAATGGTACTTAAATTAAGACTAGGAAAAGGTGCTCAGAAGTCTAATTGGAGTGCCTACCCACTTAAGAATAGTCAGATTTTGTATGCCGCAAACGATGCGCACTCCGCTATTTGTGTACAAAAAGCTTTAATGACAAATTATAAAATTAACACATAAAAAAAGTGCAGCTTTAATGGCTGCACTTTTTAACTAGCTTGTTATGCATCCTGCATTTATTTAGTGTTCTCATTCATCCTTAAAAACTGTCCTTAGTATATCCTTTGAGTAAAACCCTACTCATTGTCCCTAGCTATAAATCCTTTTACTTCCTTGCAAATTATATTCTCAATCATTTTGAGATTAATTCCATTTAAATGTGCTTCCTAAGCAATATCTTCCTAATATCAATTATCCTTAATTGATCACATCCTTGTTCGTTATCCTTTGGTAGAATCCTATTCACCTGATTTATCCCTTAAATCGTCCTTAAAATTCTAGTAATCCTTACTTTATAAATAATTACCTAGGCAATCCATACTTTAGCAATACTTATAAAAAGCTTCCTGCTTTCTGTCTTCCTGACAAGACTAATAATACACTTAAAAATATAATTTAGGACGACACGAATAAATAGGTTTACGCTTGGAGCTTATCGACAACAGCAAAAAACAAATAAATCCTTATTAAATCAATGAGGTATATTGAGGTAGAAATAAATCATGAGAAAAAAGACAATATATCTCACACCTATGTAAGAGATCTCTCACAAAATAATAAGCAAATGACTATTTAAAAGTTGTTGAAAGAATATAAATTAAAAAAGATGTTTAGATTGTGCTTAAAAAAGTAGCTGATAATAATTAAAAAGCCTAGATAACTAGGCTAATAGATCAAAATTTAACGTGATATTGAATCATTATTTTTGAGAATAAAATCAAGTGCGCCAGTTATTGCCGCTACTTGAGCAAGAATACAGTTTTCAGCATCAGATTTAGGACTGTCTGGATAAACTTCAGTTGTAGTAACATAATTCGCATCAGTTAACCCCATACAAAGACCGAGCTCTCTGCCTGGATAATTTATAACGCCAAACTGCTCTATATCAACCCCAATTAACTTACCACTGTCATCGGCTGGAGCAATATGTGTCACTTTTTCAACAGCATCAATTATCGCTTGTTGAAATTGAGCTTGAGGGTTAAGAGTATTGCCAACCAAATAAAAGCCGTCTGGAATATTCCAAACAGTTTGTTCAATTGCATCGCGTGCTGAAAGTGCAGGTCTGAAAACAGTATTGTCTGTATCAGTCGTTTCATGTAAATCTATGTGCACTAAAATATCAACATCCAGTGATTGAATAAAGTCTATTAAGGCTACAGATTCTTGGGCAGGACTCCCTTGATAAAATGATCGGTTAGGATCAATTGCATCAGGGTTCCATCGATTAATCGTTTCATACCCCCAAGGGCTGACACAAGGAACAACTAACACATTAAAATATTCACTGTAGTCTGAATCTAGATTAGCGGCTTCATTTTGTAAAAAACGTAATGCGCCTTGTACTCCACTCGTTTCATAACCGTGTACTCCACCTGATATTAGCACTGTACTTTTATCACTTTGCCAGTGCTTGCTTTTTAATGCAAATAATGGGTAGCGCTGTTCATCAACTGACAACGCCCCATATTGCACAATATCAAAATGCGAAGATAAAGCATTAATTTTACTAATAACCTCATCTTGATACGAACGCTTTATTGTTTGCAACTCAAACCATTGCTTTTTATCAGCTGCATCCCACTTCTGGCCTAATGTACCAATGGTGCATTCAAGATTATTAGTCATATTACCTCGTTATCTTTACCTTTAATTTGTGAACTTACTTAGAATCTGAGCGACCCATAAATTTATGTTCACTTGTATTCACTTTAATTTTATCGCCTGTAGAAATATGCTCAGGTACTTGTACGATTAAACCAGTTGAAAGTGTTGCTGGTTTAGTACGAGCACTTGCCGATGCGCCTTTTATTGATGGATCAGTTTCAGTAATAACCAAATCGACACTCGCAGGAAGGTCAACAGCAACAGGTACATCGTCAACAATTATAATTGACATACCTTGTGTTTCTTCATTAATAAATAAAAGTTCATCGCTAAGGCTATCTTTGTGTAAGTTATAAGGCGTGTAATCTTCATTGTCCATGAAAACATATTCATCACCATCGATATATGAAAACATTGATGGACGGCGACTTAAATCAGCAAAATTCAGCATATCTTCTGCTTTAAACGTTTCATCTACTTTTGCACCAGTAACCACATCATATAAACGCATACGATACAAACTACCGCCTGCTCTACCTTGAGGTACTGAACGAGTTATATCTCGTACTATTAACACTTTACCATTGTGCTCTATCGCTGCGTTTTTCTTTATTTCGCTAGCCTTTGGCATGAAAAATTCCTTAAATAATGAATAATTAAATTTATATAGGGTTGATAATTAGCAAAGAAAATACCACGAACACAGGGTAATGCAAGTATTCGATAAAACAAATGAGTATTAATTATCACTGCAACGTAATATAAAAAGTAAACTTTCATACATTAGATCATATAAATCTGAGATTTTAACCAATAAAAAAGGCTAGTATAAATAAATATACTAGCCTTCGATTTAAAATTTATTTTTATTCGTTACCGAATGTTATTCATAAGAGCGCTCTAACCATGCCAACTGTAGCTTTAAATCAGCAATTTCATTATTTGCATCAGCTAGTTGTTGTTGTATAGTTTTTTGATCATTATCACTGCTTTCAACACTTAACTCAGTTTTTAATAACATATTATTTCTATCCTCATAGAGCATAAAGCCCATCAACATTGGTTACTACACATGTATTATTACATAGTGAGTTACAGAATTAATAGTATTACTAAGCTATGACAAATATTCACATCAGAAATAATGCTGAATTAATAAGATATTACCACATTAAATCATCTGGAATTTGATAATCCGCATAAGGATCATCTTCGTCTATTTGTTCATCAACTGCCTTATCATTTTGTACTAATATCACGTCCTTATCTAATTCAGCTAGTTTTTCAGCTGTTTCTCGAGTAACAATATAAGTCACATCTTCTAAACCACACAAAGATAAGCGTCCATTAACCAATGCTTTATGCGTAGTAGAATCTAAAGAAAGTTTTTTAATTTTACTACCAAAAGTGTAATTATATTCATTATCACCATCAGTACGCGTAAGTTGGTGGTGCGTTAAGATTTGTTTAATACGTAAGTTTTGTTCTTTATCTGCAAGCAACTGTTTTTTCTTTTCATTTAAAGCATTATCTCTTTCTTGCTTCTCTGCTTTAGCTTTTTCTAAATCTTGCTTAACTTGCTCTTGCAAAGACGCACCATGCTGCACACCACTACGCTTTTGCTTATTTTTTTTTCGTTTATCAGCATTTGCTTGACGTGTTTTTTGTTTGGTTGTTAAACCGGCATTAAGTAATTGATCTTGAAGTGAGGACATTATAATTTTCACTGAGATTTATTGATGCTTTATTCTAACAATAAAAAATGATGAGACAACCCCTGGATAGTTTATCCCATTATAAAAAGATCAAATATAAAACTAAATAACTTATAAACAAACAACAAAACCAAGTGCTTTTTCTTAGCTTAAAGGCTATCTTTACAATGCTATTAATTTGGTTAATTTAAGCAAAGTTTTTGTGATCGATCACTCTGTAATTTCTTGTGGAAAACTCATCAATTGCAAATAAATTTAACGATAAGTCAGGAAAAATAACTACTAGAGAATACTTGTTAGGCCGAGCTTAGCTTAACAAGTAAGTTTTATTGCTTGTAGCAGGTAATAAAAAATCCGCGATAAACGCGGATTTTTATATTAATGAAGCTTATAAAATGAGAACTTATTATTTTAATTTGTTAAGTAATACTTCAACAGCTTTCTCAATTTGCTTGTCTTGACCATTTGCAGATGATTCTGGATCATTTTTGACCATGTGATCAGGTATAGTTTGATTGTTTTCTAAGTAATTACCTTTAGTGTCTTTCATACCAACTTGTGGTACACCTGCACGAAAGTCACCAGATATACCTGTTTCCCACCATACTGCTGTCATTGTGCCAGGTACTGGCATACCTACAATATCACCTAAATTCAATTCATCATAAGTGTAAGAGAAAGCATGTGCATCACTGTAGTTACCTTCATTGATAAGTAATACCGATGGTTTATTCCATTGATCTATAGGGTCACCAGCGTATTTACGACCACGAACGTGCATGGTGAAATATTCATTCCCACTAAGCAGTTTAGCTAAGTCGTTGTGTAACCAGCCACCACCGTTAAAGCGTGTATCAACGACTACCGCTTCTTTATCAAAATGCTTTCCTAATAAACTAGAATACACCGCTCTAAAGCTTGGATCATTCATACTTCTTACGTGAACATAAGCAAGGCGACCATTGGAGAGTTTTTCAACTAACGCTTCTCGCGTACTTACCCAACGTTCATATAACAGATTACTGATTTCTTCTCCGGAGACTGGTTTTATTACTTCCTCAAAACTATCACCTTTAGCATTTTCAAAGGTAAACCTTACACGTTTACCATTTGTATGATTTAACAATTGGTATAAGTTTTGTGTTTTGGTCAATTCAACGCCATTTACTGCGACAAGCTTATCCCCAGGTTTAACTTTACTATTCGCTTTATCGAATGGCCCTTTTGCCAGCACCTCTTCAACAAGTAAGCCTTTACTGTAATCAAAAAATAAGCCTATACGACCTGTACTGTCGTTAGTGCTTGTTGATTTTGGTCGATAAGATGAACCTATGTGCGACGCATTTAATTCGCCTGTCATTTCTGCAAACATATTAGCAAAATCACGACCATGGCCAATTGACGGTAATTTCTGACGGTAAGATTTGCCAACATCATCCCAGTCTATGCCGTGGAAGTCGTCACGGTAGAACTTATCTTTGATTACGCGCCAGCTATGGTCAAACATAAAAGCACGCTCTGAAGCGGTTTTCAGCTGCATAACAGGATTAGCACTAATTGGCTTTAAGCTGATGGTTTCACCAATATCGCCTTGCTTTAACTGACCGTCTGCAAGAATAAAGATTTTTTTACCATCTTCGCTAAAAGACATACTAGCCGATCTTGCATTAAGCTTTGCCACTAGCTCTGTTTTATTATCACGAATAGACTGACGCCATAAATCATAACCTTTCTCAAAGCGGGCTAAATAATATAGCGCGGTAGTATCCTTAGTAAGGTATGCTTCGCTTAAGTTTGAAGAATGAACAGTAAGACGAACAGTGCGACGTTCAATATTATCCCATTCAATATCTACAACTTTTGACGCTTCAACTTTCTCTTTTTCAGTATCTTCGCTAGTCTCTTTAGCGCTATCTTCTTGGTCTTTATTCGATGCTTTTTCTTCTTTGGTTTCTAACTCTTTTTGTAGCTCATATTCTTCCTTCGACATACGGAATTTATCGTAACTATCTTGTGTTAAAAATGCCGCTAAAACATCACCTTCACGACCCCAACTACCGTGGTCACGCATACCAAAACGAGAACTCCACCAAAGCACAGCTTCACCATCTTTATGCCAGGTTGGAGCACCATTATTATAGCCAGATAAGCTAATATCTTTAGGCTGAGCTGAACCGTCTGACGGGAAAACCCCAATATTATTAACAAATAATCGGCTTCGTGGTGAGAAACTTGCGGTCATCCAATAACTGTCAGGTGCCCAAGCAAACGATATGTCACCATCTGCGTAGGAATAATTGTGCTCTTTTCCTAAAGCAACATTTACCTTTTTACTTTCACGGTCAATAACCTGAATTTCATCACGATTTGATAAGAAAGCTATTTTTTTACCATCGGGAGAATAAACGGGTTGGAAGCTATCAGAGTCAGCTAAATGAACCACTTCTTCTTTTAACGTCGTTGCTGCAAAAAAGTATGGTTCAGATTCGTTTGTAATACTTGTTTCGTATAACCCCCAATACCCTTCACGTTCTGCAGCGTATAAAAGTGTTTTACCATCTTTATGAAAAGACACTGAACGCTCTTGTTGCGGTGTATTCGTAATGGCACGTGTTGTCTTAAACTCTGTACTGGCAACAAATACTTCGCCACGGGCGACAAAGGCAACTTCTTTTCCATCAGGCGATACTGAATATTCAGTAATTTTTCCACCTAAAGAAATTGGGAGTAATTCATCTTCTTGTATATCATTAGCTATCGCTATTTTTACATGAGCAACTGAGCCACTTTTACTCGTATACACACTACCATGATGCACAAAAGCTAATGTACCATTATCACTTATCGATAAACTACGAACAGGGTGTTCTTTAAATGCAGTTACTTGTTTTTTATTACTACCGTCTAGGTCTGTTTGCCAAACATTAAAAGTGCCAGACTTTTCTTCAGACGTATAATAAAAGCTGTTTTTGTCTTTCCAAACAGGATTATGATCTCCACCTTCAAATGTGGTTAACTGCTGATGCTTGCCTGATTTAAGATCTTGTAACCAAATGTCACGGGCAAAAGCTGAAACATCATGCTTTCTAAATTGGTTCTCATAGGATTTTTCATCACGATAAAGCACTTGTTTGCCATTGGGAGAATACTGCAGCTCAGATGCTGGAATAGTGGCAAGCATTTCAGGGGTGCTGCCTTTTATTGAAACGGTATAACTTTCAGTTAAACGAGAAGTTGGAAACACCGTTGATTGCTTTGAATCCATACGGCTTGAGATAAATAAGACTTCTTTGCCATCTTTGCTGAAATCTTGTGGAATATCATTCGATGAATGATAAGTTAACCGTTTTGCTTTTCCGCCACTTGCTGGCATTACATAAATATCTAAGTTGCCATTTCTGTCACTTGCAAATGCAATTTGTTTCCCATCACGAGACCAAATAGGATGGCCATCCCAGTCGCTATGAATAGTTAAAGGACGGGCTGTTCCGCCATTAGCTGGGACTGTGTATATATCGCCTTTGTAAGAGAATGCGATCGTTTTACTGTCGGGTGATATACTACTGTGTAAAAACCATTCTTCGCTTTTCTCTGCCGCTGTCGCTGTCGTGGCAAACATAGCCAAAGCCGACAACATATACTTTATTCTGTCCATTGTTACTTCCTTAATAACTTAAAATATTGTTTACACTTTATTATTAAATACTCAACAAATAAATTTCTGATACATAAAAATCAATCCTAATTACATTGAAGCTAAGCTATCAGATTTTTTTCATTGTATTATTCATGAATGATTTTGATATAGTATATCATTGATGACATTATGACATGAATTCCATCCCAATTATCAATGCATTAGTCTTATTTATTCTTATATATCACACATAAAAGCTAATAAAGATATTACTAGGAGAAACCGCAACCAAACTATTTAATTAAGTAGAATAAGGTTCAAGGCGAGGACAAAAGAACCAATACATGGCCCATGTAAAATCATCAGACGAAAAAGTGTTTTATTGTGCGCCTTAATTTATGGTGTTAAACGATAAACTGATTGTTATGTATCAAAAATACAAACTTGAAAAATTTTAGCTAAATCCACACTAACAACTGTACTAAAAATAAAAGACTCCTGATTAAAGTAAAGTAATTAAGCGTAGCTAAAAACTCATAATCCAGTGAGACCAGTTATCCTGTTATGTGTATTTGAATCCAAACTCTGTACAGGCTAATGACTTATTATTTAATGTAATAAAATTAGGTACATTACCAATAATTTCAAATCCTTGTTTTAATAATACATGTTTAGAAGCTGGATTATTTGCTAGTACCTTAGCTTCAAGGTATTGAACACCAAATTCTTTTTTTGCAATTTCAATTAGCGAAGCTAAACAGAGGCTGGCATAGCCTTGAGATAAAAATCGTTTTGAAACCCTATAACCTACAGAAGCTTTATTAGCACTAATATCTCTTAAATTAGCTCTTGCGATAATTTCATTATCTTTAATAAGTAAACCACAAAACGCAGTACTAGAAATTACTTTATCGAGTTCTTCATCAATATGTTGTGCAACACCTTGCTCTGAATAAAAATTATTCTCTCGAGGTTCAATTAATGATTCAAACCATGCTCTATTTTCTAGCTCAAAATCAAATAACGGCTGTAAATGGTGCTTAGATAAAAGTTCAAGCTGCATTGAAATACTCCATACGCATAGACATTATGCTGAATAGATGAGCGCATAACACTCAACTAAAAAACAAATTAAAATCAACAAAATAATATCAGTTTCATTAATTAGGTGAACAAATTTATATGTAGAAAAAATTGCCAAATACAAGGCATTTATTTCAATAACGAGTTGTTCTAATTATTAAATAAATAACGATGTAGTTGGTGATTTTAGCAAGTAGAAATGATCACATAGTTAGTGAGATTGGTAT
>NZ_JAHKQD010000041.1 GCF_018860915.1 Colwellia sp. C2M11 | reverse complement strand
GATAGCAAAATATCATGGCCAATTATAAACCTGATTTATCCTGTCAAAGTAAGTTCATCCCCATCGATTTCTCACAACAAATAGTCCCCGGAACGTTTGAATATGCGCTTGCGCATATTGTTGATAATCACCTTGATTTATCGGGCTTCGAACAGTGGTATCAAAACGACAATGGCGGCGCAGCTGCCTATTCACCGTCTGTGATGTTAAAAATAATTCTCTTTGGTTATTCTCGTGGTTTTATCACTAGTCGCCGCATTGCTAATGCGTGGGATTTAACGGGGACACTCGCTTATAAAGCATGAGTTGAAATGCCTGTGTTGTTTTTTGTGTTTTAGTTTGGTGTTATTATCTATACAAGAGAATGAACAGTGATTAACTTTAGTTTGTCATTTTTAGTTGCAAAAGACGTAATAAAATTACCAAACTAGTCATACATTATTCAGGTGTTAGTAGTATTAGTTCTATATGGGATATGTATTATGGATAGAAATCAAAAAAATAAAATTAAAGATCAAAGTCTGTTTGAGCAAGTGTTACCGACTGAAATGGGGTTAATGAAATCATTAGGTGAATCTAAAACGTTAATTATAATGTTGGTGGTATTTTTAACTTTATTTGGCGGGTTAGGTTTGTTTTTATTAAAAATGTCGACATGAGGTTAGTGGTATAAACTGCATACAAGTCATTTCAAAGGACAAAATACAGTTTTTTTTGCTCCTGCTTCACGATTTTAGCCAATCGTTATTTTCCGCTTAGCAAGTGTCACTAACACCAAATTTACTATCTAGAGCTAGCCAAATACAACTCAAAAAACATTTATTCATCCTCAGCTCACATTCCTGTATAATCTCACGCATTAAAAAACTGCCTAATCGCTTATTCCAAGTAAAGCCAGAATTTGCACTAAAGACAGTTAAACCACCATTTATGACGCTGTAATACCTTATTAAACGATAAGTTAATGCATCGACAACGCTATACAGTTCAAGTTGAGAGAGCACATGACCGTAGAACAATTCGACCCAAGCACAAGTAACTCAAATAAAAGCCAAACAACCACGTTAGATATTCCATCTAAAATGATTGAAGAGCAAAGTAAAGCGACTGTCGCTTCAAATAATGAAACAGCACTTGTTTCGGGAGTCGCTGCAAAGGTAGGCTTCGTAAGTCTCGGCTGTCCTAAAAACTTAGTTGATAGTGAGCGTATTCTTACTCAATTGCGTACTGAAGGTTACGATGTAACGAATAGTTATGACGATGCGGAATTAGTGATTGTGAATACTTGTGGTTTTATTGATTCAGCAGTACAAGAGTCTTTAGATACTATCGGTGAAGCGCTAGCGGCTAATGGTAAAGTGTTAGTTACCGGTTGTTTAGGTGTTAAAAAAGACGAAATCATAGAACTTCATCCTAATGTGCTTGGTGTTACGGGGCCGCATGCCTACGATGAAGTATTAACACAAGTACATAAACATGTTGCGAAACCGGTGCATAATCCGTTTATCGATTTAGTTCCGCCACAGGGTGTTAAATTAACGCCGAAACATTACGCTTATTTAAAAATATCAGAAGGGTGTAATCACCGTTGTACGTTCTGTATTATTCCATCAATGCGTGGTGATTTAGATTCTCGTCCAGTCGGTGATGTGTTAGGTGAAGCAAAACGCTTGGTTGACTCTGGTGTTAAGGAATTATTAGTTATTTCACAAGATACTTCTGCTTACGGTGTTGATGTTAAACACAAAACAGATTTCTGGGAAGGTATGCCAGTTAAAACACACATGCAGCAGTTGTGTGAAGAGCTAGCAAAGCAGGGTGTTTGGATCCGTCTACATTATGTTTATCCTTATCCACATGTTGATAAAATTATTCCGTTAATGGCTGAAGGTAAAATTCTGCCTTATTTAGATATTCCGTTCCAACATGCCAACAAGCGCATTCTTAAACTAATGAAACGTCCTGGTAGCTCAGACCGAGTATTAGAGCGTATTGCTAAGTGGCGCGAGATTTGTCCTGAGTTAGTGATTCGTTCTACTTTTATTGTTGGTTTCCCAGGTGAAACTGAAGAAGAATTTGAAGAGCTACTTAACTTTTTAGAAGAAGCACAATTAGATCGTGTAGGTTGTTTTAAATACTCACCAGTTGAAGGCGCAACCGCTAATGCGTTACCTGATCATGTATCAGATGAAGTAATGGAAGATCGCTTACAGCGTTTTATGGCTGTGCAAGCGCGAATAAGTGCTGAAAAATTACAAGCACGTATTGGTCAAGAGTATTTAATCTTAGTTGATGAAATTAATGATCTTGGTATTGTTGGCCGTTCATACATGGATGCACCAGAGGTTGATGGTAAGGTTTATTTGTCTGATGATTACGATGCTAAGCCAGGTGATCAAATTTGGGTGCAAATTATCCATGCTGATGAGCATGATGCTTGGGGCGTTCGCGTAGAAGATGAAGAAGGTTAATGCCTTAGGTTAGCGCCTTCGATTAATTTGACCTTGTAACGATATCGCTATAATTACATACTTTGAACCAAGAATTTCTTTAAAGTATGTAATTAATGTTAGAAGTGACATTATATAAAAACGAGTGTTTACTAATTTATTGAATGTTTGTTAATAGCATGGTTGAAGCGCACTTTGCGTTCACGTCTGCGAATAGACTCTTGGCCTAATATATCTTGAGTATTTACATCACTTAAGGAAGTATCACTTTCTCTAGTGAGATCGCCATCGGCTATTAATGATAAGTAGCGCGAAGCACAAACTCTTAAGAAAGAAGTAAAGTTGCTAATGTCATAATCAGCATCAAGAGACTCATGATACAACTTAGTAATCATTTGATTTACCGTCATTTGATCACGAAACGATAACTCTTCTAATATTTCCCAAAAAAAGGTCTCTAAACGAATTGATGTAACAACTCCGTCTATACGAAGTGATTTAGTTTTATAGGCCCATAATTGATTATCGGCATTAATGAAAAGTTGACACATGGTGACTCTCTAAATATTAATTATGCCCACGCCACTTAAAGCTTCATGTGGCGTGGGCATATATAGTTATGTTAAAGCAAGGCAACAAATTGCTTTAACATAGCTGGATGAGCAGGCCATGCAGGAGCTGTTACCAGCTTACCGTCAGTAATTGCTCCATCCATCGGTAACTCTATATATTCTGCACCAGCCATTTTAATTTCTGGTTGACAAGCTGGGTAAGCAGATACTTTTTTGCCTGTAAGCACACCAGCAGCAGTGAGTAACTGAGGACCATGACAAATTGATGCGACCGGTTTATCGCTAGTGAAAAAATACTGAATTATTTCCAGAACTTTTGCATTTAAGCGTAGATACTCAGGGGCTCTGCCACCTGGTAGGTATAACGCATCGTAATCTTCGACAGTAATATCGGCAAAAGAGGCATTAAGCTCAAAGTTATGACCACGTTTTTCTGTGTAAGTTTGGTCACCTTCAAAATCATGTATTGAAGTAGCAATCATATCTCCAGATTTTTTATCAGGGCATACGGCATCTACTTCATGCCCCATTGCTAATAAAGCTTGAAAGGGGACCATGTTCTCATAGTCTTCAACAAAATCTCCCGTGATCATAAGTACTTTAGCCATTTGTAAATCCTTAATATAGTTATAATAGAATAACATTCGTTAAATGAGTTAAGGTTCCTCTAATGAATGCATTTTGCAACATTCATTAAATCATCATAACTAAAACACAGGTAATATAGGAATACTACATTTGGATTTTTTATTAATGAACTGGCTATCAATAGAATGTATCATTTTAAAGAGTTAGGAAAAATTGAAATACCTACTTGAATAAAAATAGTTCATGCCAAAGACCATGAAAAGGATTTAAACAGAGAGAATTTTTTACGTTTAAATTAGGGATAAAATAGAACAATAATGTTTTAAATGGGCTTAGCTCTTTATGTTAAGCCTGACAGTAACGTATAATATGACAAAATCAAAGTCTTTAAAGAGAGTAATATGTCATCAGCAAGTGCAGTTCATATATTGGTAAAATCGGAAAAACTTGCAAGAGAGATTATAAAGCTTCTTGCTAAAGGAGAACCTTTTGCCAAGTTAGCAAAGAAACACTCGATATGTACCTCTGGTAAAAAAGGAGGCGATTTAGGTGAGTTTAAAAGAGGACAAATGGTTAAAGGCTTTGATGAAGTTGTCTTTAAAAGACCAATACTGAAAGTTCATGGGCCAGTAAAAACAAGATTTGGATATCATATTATTAAAACGCTTTACCGAACTTAGCTGAAATTAGCCTAACCTAGCGATTGGTATATCAGTATTCTGCTTCACGGGTGTTTTATATAAAAACATTGAATACGAAGCAGGTAAACCTAAAAACCCGACTATAAATCGGGTTTTTTTGTGGCTAATGGTTTATTAGGTAATGTATTTTCGGCTAATGCTTGTTGCGATTAGTAAAAGCGATTGTCGATTTTTTTAAGTAAGCTTTAAATTAATGGACTTGGCATTGAACTAAAATAGCGCATCAACCGTATAAGTAGTAATACATTATTAAAACTAATTCAAAGATAAGTTTAAAGACGAATTCAGGTTTATTAGGACGTTTTATGAAAGCATTATTACTAGTGGCTCATGGCAGCCGAAGAAAACAATCTAATGAAGAAGTTGCTATATTAGCCGAAAAATTAAAAAGCCAATGTTCAGCGCAATACACTATTATTCATGCCGCTTTTTTAGAATTATCAGCACCTTTAATACCTGATGGTATAAAGCTATGTGTTGATGATGGCGCAACATCAATTATTGTACTGCCTTATTTTTTAAATTCTGGGCGTCATGTTATTGAAGATATTCCAAGTATGATTAATGAAACAAGGGCGTTATACCCAGATATTGGAATAAATGTTGCGCCGCATATAGGGGCTTCACCACTTATTATGGATTTGTTAATTGCCTCTGCAAATACTACTGTAACTAACATGGCTTAATTAAAATAACATATACATACGTTATCTATGCATATGTTACTTTAACTAATACTTATTTTTATCTAGCGTTAATGAGTCATGCAAGTAATGTTAAAGTCTCATTATCGTTAATTTATTATTTTCAAATCATACTGAGTAAACAAATGAAATATCAAGGAAATTCCAGCTTCACCCATAAACAACAAGATAAGATTGGAATACTGATTACTAATTTAGGCACACCTGACGCGCCTAAAAAAACTGAGTTAAAAAGATATTTACGAGAATTTTTGTCAGATCCACGTGTTGTTGAGACTCCGCGCTTGCTGTGGTGGATGATCCTTAACTTGGTTATTTTAAATATTCGTCCAAAACGTTCTGCTAAAGCGTATAGTACTGTTTGGACAGAGCGTGGCTCACCGTTATTATTTCATACTCAAGATCAAAGTGATGGGTTGAATAAAGTACTAAAGCAAAAATATGGCGAGAATATAGTTGTTGAATTTGCCATGCGTTATGGCTCACCTTCCATCGATTCAGTGATTGATAACATGCTAAATCAAGGCGTACGTAAATTATTAGTGTTACCGCTTTATCCGCAATATTGTGCTTCTACCACAGCATCTACTTTTGATGCCGTAGCAGCAAGTTTAGCTAAAAAACGTTTAATACCAGAATTACGCTTTATTAACCATTATCATGATTTTCCTGAGTATATTGAAGCTGTAGCAGACAAAATTCGTCAACATTGGGAAAGTAATGGCCGGGCAGACAAGTTGATTTTCACTTACCACGGCATTCCAAAACGTTATCTGCTTAATGGTGACCCGTATCATTGTGAGTGTTATAAAACGTCTCGATTACTCGCAGAAAACTTAGGCTTGAATGAAGATGAGTACCTAGTTAGTTTTCAATCACGCTTTGGCCGTGAAGAATGGTTGCAACCCTACACAGACAAAACATTGATAGAGTTAGCGCAACAAGGCGTTAAATCAGTGCAATTAGTTTGCCCAGGTTTTTCAGCAGACTGTTTAGAAACCATTGAAGAAATCGGTATCGAAAATCGTGACTACTTTATGGAAGCAGGCGGTGAAAGGTACGAGTATATTCCTGCGCTGAATGCAGAATCAACTCATATTGAAATGATGGCGAAACTAGTAGAACAACATTTACAAGGTTGGTCTGTTAATAGTGACACAGCTCAACGTTTTGAATTAGCGACAACGTTAGGTGCGAAGGATTAATTTTAACAAGCTAAATTGTAATAACACCAAACGTATGGGCACAAGTATATGAACGCTGAGCATATAAAGACAAAGCACATAAATAAGATTAATCCCAAAGCACTGATACACAGTAAGTGGACTAAGGTTGAGGTGACAAAAAAAGAAAAGCATTTTGTTATCACTGTAGTTAAGTTTGATGAACAGCAAAACGTGATTGAATGCGTGATAGAAGCCGTAATGACCAAGAACGAATATAATATTGACTGGCGTGAGCTAAAGTTGCGTGATAAATGGCTTATGGGGTGGAAATAGTTTGTTTAGCATCAATTTACTGACATCACTGTTTAAAATAATTTCAGGATGGGATACTTTTTAAAGCACTAAAGCACTAAAGCACTAAAGCACTAAAGCACTAAAGCACTAAAGCACTAAAGCAGTTGCGTTTATACTACTTTAGTGCTTTTTATTATGATTATTTAACGTTTTTGCGTTACAAGTACCCGTACCGCAATCAATGGTTTTCATATTAAATGTTTTAGCTAAAAATGATGAAATTTGATGTCTATATTTAGCTAAGCCTAAATAGACCCAATGACTCACTGTTTTAATCACTGGCCAATTAAGTGGCGCAACCCAAAAACCTTTTCCAACCAGAGTCCATGCTCTGTGGGTAACTTCTAATCCTAATAAAACTTGCCCGTTATAATATCCGTGGAGTATTTTCATTGCATCAGAAAATTGTACATTAGGGTATAGAGCTTCAAAGTCTGGTTGGTGTATATCAACTAAGGTAATTAAATTATTGGTATCAAAATTTTTAAGATGACTCATTTCTGCGGCGCATAAGGGGCAGTTACCATCATAAAAAATGTTAAGCATGTTTATCTCCAAACAAGGTCATCAAATAGTTAAATTGATATCAGCTACATCAAATATTAAGTGCAGTTATGCATCTAGTATATACATCGAAAATAACGATCCGGTAATGCAATTTATTGTTAATATTTCATTACCGATGGTATATTTATTGTTTACTCAATCTATCACCGTCGATAGAAAGATCTTCTGGTAACTTGTCTTTTTTTGCATAACTTAATCGAGATAGCCGCTCAGTTACGTGGTAGCTATCTAATCCGGAAATACTAACCGTTTCTAACGATTCAATATCAATGTAACCGTCTTTTCGAATCGCGTGTGGCTCACAAATAATATTTGTTACTTTACCTATGACTAATTGGGTGTTGTTTGCCGCAACAGGTATTATTTCTTCAAGTGTTAACGCATACTTTAACAGGCTTTCTTTAACAAAAGGGGCGTTAACTTCATCAATAAACATAGGTGTTAGCCCTGTGTGTTTAAACTCGCATTGATCTGCATCGTAACGTGCTGATGTCTGATGAGCTGAACGCCAAATATTTTTATTTACTTGATTAATTGTATATTGCTTGGTTTGCAGAATGTTTTCTAAAGTATGTCGGGTAACTATGTGTGGTCTGGTAATAAAACCGATGAGTGCAGGGGAGGCACCAAGATGAACAACAGAGCTAAACATTGCTAAGTTAGTTTGGCCTTGTTTATTGACGGTGCCAATAAGGTTAGCACTTTTAAAACCAGATAAACTGTTTATCAGTTTAGCTCTATAGCTGTCTGCCATATTCACTAATTCGAGGTAATTTAAATGTCGCAATTTATTTTATACTCAACGTTTAGTTTCATAATAAAACCTATACGTACGAAAGCTAATTTAAGATCAAATAAATAGTGATAATTACTTATATTATTGAAGAACAATATAAGTAATTATAAACGTTAGTATTAATTGCTTTATTACTTTGTATTATGAGTGCTTTTTATTTTTCATCTGTGGATACTATCTGTTTTTGTATAACCCTATTTGTATACAAACGCATGATTACTTCGAACATAAACGCGATAAAGAAAATTGAAAGAATATAATAAACAATATTCGGCATTGATTGAGATGAATAGGCAATTGCAAAAAGTGCGGCACCAAAAGACCCAACAACGGCAGCGATAACGCAGAATATTTTGGCGTTAGTTTCTTTGATTTTAAATAAATGACCTGTATGCGTAAATCCTTGTATCAGTAATACCGAGATAGCCGCTATGCTGGCAATTTGACTTAAGTCGAACAATAAAATCATTGGGACTATAAGTAATGCAGAAATTAACAACCCTTCTGTGTTATTAAAAATATGGTATTCATATACTTCAGGTAAGTTACCTTCTTTTGCTAACGTGTAGCCAATTTGCGTTACCGCATACAGGGTAGCATTAATCGCTGATGCGGTAGCAAGTAACGCTGTGATGGCTATAATTTTGAATCCCCATTCACCTAGTGCAGGGCGAACCGCTTCAGCTAAAGCATAATCTTTATCTTCTATAATAGTTGCTAAAGAAAGGTTACCAAAAACGGCGAGAGCAACGGCTATATACAAAACAGTAACAAGAGCAATGGCAATAATCATCGCCTTAAGCATCGTTTTTTCAGGGCTCTCCATATCTTCAACGCTGTTAGTAATAACGCTAAATCCTTGGAAGGCAAAAAATGTTAATCCTAAGGCATAAAAAACATGTAAAGTCGCTGGCGCATTGGCTAATGTTAGGCGCGCAGGTTGAATATAAAATAATGCTATTACAGTAAAAATAATTAACGCGAGTAGTTTAATAACCACAATTATATTTTCAGCTTTAGCGACAATTGAGGCGCCAATAAAGTTAATAATGACAAAAAAAGACAGTATAGAAACGGCAAATATATTAAGAATTAAATTACTATCACTATTTGGGAAGTAGGTTGCTGCATATGTGCCAAACGACTTACACACGGCTGCTATGGCAACTAATTGGGCGAAGTAAAATAGTACACCAAGCGCGCCCGAGAATACGCCTTCGCCGTAACCATGTGTAAGATATTCTACGATACCGCCCCGGCTTGGGTAACGAACAGCAAGTTTACTTAATGAGTAACCACAAAATAATGCGATAACTGCGGCAATAGCAAAAGAGAAAGTAACTAGATTTCCGGCAATTACACCGGCTTCTCCAATAACAATAAAAATTCCCGCACCAACCATGGAGCCTATACCTAAAAATACCGCACTCCATAAACCAAATGCTTTTTTTTCTAAGGAGGATTCTGTTTTTAAATTCATCGTAACTGCTTTTTTATGTAGTATTTATTAATAAAGGAACTTTATTACAAAGAATATTTGTTATCTCTATGAAATAAAGTAACTATTGTATGGTTATTATCTACCTAATTTGCATAATGTCATTACTTTTTGAACTGTTTTTTAGAGAATTCTTTAGTAAGATTTAACGGTGAATAATTGAAGAAACTCTGACATTTAGCGATGCTACTTATTATTACTTAGTCATTACTAAATGCTTGTTAAATAATGCAGTAAATAACATTTACTTTGGCCAATAATATGACAAAGCAGTTATTGCTACCCCTAATTTTATTGCTTTATTGTTTAATATTTAAATAAGTAAAATAAGCGTTGAAGGTGTTATTAACAACGTATTAAACTCAGGTTTTCAAGAAAGCTAAACATTAGGAATACTATTGAAAATATTCATTATTATTGTTTTGATGAGTATCATAGGCTGCACCTCGCAACCAAGTAAAGATTATCAACAAAAACACAGCTTAGAGAACGCAACAAAGAATAGTCATCCACACAACGTAAAAAAAACCGTTCCCATTGGCACTTGGGAAGGAATTAGCCGTTCAGGAACAGAATTTAAAGTATTGAAAATTATGTCTAACAACCAGCATAGTTTAATTTCATATAATATTGCATCAGGTATGCAGTTCCAAAAAAGTGTCTCGTTCACAAATGAAGATATAGAATGTGATGAGTTTAACTGCCATATTTATACCCACACAGCAGATGAGAAACTACCATTAAAAATTATTCTTACAAAATTTTTAGATCAGGACTATCTAGTGACAGAAGCCGTTAAGCTAGGATCAGGAGAAATATACAGCTTAAACTACGGACTAAAAATAATTAATGTTGAAACAACACCTGAGCGATTTATTGCGCAAGAAACAGAAAAGTTAACCACGATAAGCTCAACACATAAAAATGAACGGTTTGGCTACTGGAGTGGAATACTCGAAATTTCAAATGAAGATCAATTAAAGTTTGCTACATTGGACTATCAACCTGGGCAACTAGCAACTTTTACGGTTTATACGCCTGGGCTACCATACCCAGCAAGAATGAATTTTAACCCCGATTGGTTACAGCAAAATGATGGTGAATTAAGCACTAAACTGCAAGGGGCTATTTTTGCTAGCGAAATAACCTTAAGATATCCTCTAAATGATTTGATTCAAGGCGACTTTGAACAGCGATTTGAACGTTATCCGGAACGGCTTATTAGTAATGGAAACTTCACTCTTTCGCGTGTTAAGCCATTAGAAGATTATAAACTATCAAAGTCGTTAACTAATCTGCTGAAAGCATTAGAATTACACTAAATAGATGAATGATAGTTTTGGATCTTCAGCGGGCAGTGGAAGTTTAGTCTGACATTATTGTCTAGATAATAAAAAACGTTTACCTGAAATCAAGTAAACGCATTATAAAAACATGAAATATTAAGCGAACTAACCTCTTTATAAATATGAGAATATAAAGCGCTTAAATATTTCCAATAAAATAATTATATTTAACGGATCATATTCTTAGAACTCATATTTCATTGTTAAGCTAACAACTCTTGGAGGTAAATATTGTGCACTTGTTACACCAATACCAAAGGTATCAGTGTGCAATGAGGAGATAGCATCTTTGTCAAATAAGTTTTGAATATTTAATGCTACAGTCCAACTACTTTGTGCAGGAAAAAATGCGATATTAGCGTTCACCATACTATAAGAATCAACTAAATCTCTAATTTCTGAGTTAAATACTCTTGAATAATAGTCTCCTCGAAAATTATAACTAAGTGAACTACGAATCATACTACCATTATTAAGATCATATTGATGAGTAGCTCGAATATTAGCGACAAATTCAGGGATTTTGGCTAGCTTATTACCAGTAAGATCGACAGCAGTAGCTTCACGAGCAGCATTGATTTCGTCATTTGAAGCTCCTGATACGATTAAGCCTACTGAAGCATTTTCAGCTTCGGCTCGGTCTATTGCATCTCTTCCTTCTGTGATTTTTGAGCCCATCCAAGTAAAGTTTGCTGAAACAGATAAGCTTTCAGTGATATTTGCTAACGTTTCCAACTCTAGGCCATAAATTTCTGCTTTGGGCAAGTTAGATGCACCGGAGTTAAAACGGCCAATACCACTAGACTCAAACAAATAATCTTTATAATCATAATAAAAAGCCGCAATATTCGCTTGTAATTGATTATTTAAATATTTACTTTTACTTCCTAACTCATATGCTGTAACTTTTTCTTGATCAAATACCTCTGGGAAAAACCTTAAATCTGTACTGCTATTTGAGCCAGCTGGTTTAACACCTGTAGCAATAGTGCCATAAACCATAGCATTCTCATTAATACTATAATCAATAGCAACACGACCTGTAATATTATCCGTTTTATTACTAGGTGTGCTCGTAATAGGCGAACGTTCTGGCACACAATTCAAACTACATCGTTCATCAGTAAAAGTATTTTTGGTATATCTTAAGCCACCAGTTAAGCTAAGGTTATTGTTAATTGCATAACTAATTTGTCCGAAAAAAGAGTGTGAACTAAAGTTTCGATAATCAGAATTAACAAAGTCAATATCTGAATTATTTACAAATATATTAGGCCCTTGTATAATTTCATTAATAGTTTCACCATCTCTATCAGCATCAAAGAAATTACGCGTATTACTGAATATTTCAGTATCAAGATAGAATGCTCCTAAGTTCCAACTGAAGTCGCTATTAATATAGTTAGATAGTAAATTCAGTTCCGCGGTATAGCTTGTATCTTCTTGCGTTAAATTACCAATAAACTGCTGAATAGGCATTTGACCTAATAAATTAGGTATATTGTCAGTCGCTAGTTCTATAGGAGCAGGGTCATTAGCCGTTAAACTAGAGCGATCCATATCTAGACGCCTACGCATATCATATGTTTGACGAGAAAAAATTCCTTTCAATATAGTTTCATCAAAATTGTAATTTAAATGCAGACCTAAAAGCTCGTTATCCAGCTTATAAAACTCTGAGGTATCATGATAAATAATACGAGGATCATCACTTATAGTATCGTAATTACCTTTTAAGGCTGGCCCGTTAGTATCTGAACTAAACTGCATATACTGCACCATAAGTTCAAGATCATCATTGGGTTGCCAAAGCAATTGTCCACGTAGTGTTGTGTCATTTTTCTCATCAAGTTCATTATCTGAATTTAGCGCTTTATTTTCACTATAACCATCATGTTGTCGATGAGAGGCTGATAAAGAAATAGCAACACTATCAGATAGTCCGATTTTGACACCACTCCGAAAGTTCATTGTGTCATATTGACCAAAAGTAAAATCTGTAAAACCACTGTTATCATTAATTTCTGGCTTACTGGTTACAATATTAACAGCACCGCCTGTTGAGCTATTTCCGTAAATTGTACCATCTGGACCACGCTGTACTTCAACGCGATCTATATCAACTAAATCAGACCATAAAGCATAATCATTAGTCATAAAAATACCATCAATATGGAATGCTACTGCAGGTTTAGTTCCAGCATTATCTGGTATTTCATTACCGACACCTCTAATTGTAATAGATGGACGATACCCTTGCACACTAGAGACAACTAGCCCTGGCACCTGATCACTAAGATCAAACATATTCGCTACATTCAGCTTATCTAATTCTTCGCCTGCTACAACTGATATCGCATCGGGTATATCTTCCAAGTTTTTAGTTGTGCGTTGTGCCGTAACAATAATTTGTTCTATTTCCTGATCCGTACTAATATTTTCTTGTGCTAAGGTACTAAATGAATTCAACTGTAAACCTATCGATATAGCCACTAAACTGATATTTAACTTGTTACTATTCATTAAAAATACTCCGGTTTTTATGATAATTAATTAGGAATTAAAAATTATTAGAATTAAAAACAATACGCATACTTTATGAATATTTAATTACACTAAGTTGTAATATTTTTGACATTTTTATTTGAGATAGTTGATTTAATCTATACTTTAAGGTTTGTAAAATGAGATTGAATAAAAATAATCTAATAAAGATATTACTTGGTATTACTTTATTATCCTCGTTAGCTATTAAAGCTACTCCGCTCTATATCGAAAAAATCAGAAGTAATGGCAGTATATTCACAAGTTTATATCAAGTGCATACACAACAAAAAATGAACACTAACTCTAGCCTTTTATCGACATTAGCACCTCTAGAAAAACCTCAAAAAATAGATATTTCACTTTTTTACTTTAATGACTTACACGGAAAAATAATTATTCCGGATGAAAAAAAAGGAGATACATTTGTCTTTGCACAGATGATGAAAATTGTAGGTGAGGCACGTAAAAAAAATGATAGTTCTGTATTGTTTGTATCAGGAGGAGATGACCATACAGGAGAAGTGTATGATGAGCTATTAGGCACAAATGAAAGCACATTTAAGATGAGCTTACCCTATCATGCTTATTCTTCTGGAGGATTAGACGCTGCTGTAATTGGTAATCACGAGCTAGATCGTGGTGTAGAAACGCTCAAAAGGACAATAAAGCAAAATGCTACGTTTGCAGTATTATCTGCTAATATTAGTCATTCTTCTGTAATTAACTACCCTATATTTTCGCCTAGCGTTATAGGTGAAGTTAATGGCGTAAGAATTGCTATTGTTGGCCTAACATCATATGAAGATACTAAAACAAATCATAAAGATGACCCTCAATTTAAAGTTGCACCCGCTTTACCTGCACTAAAAAAACTTGCCATACAACTTGAATCCAGCGTAGATATGATTCTGATCCTAAGCCATTTAGGATATGGACAATCAGGTATTGATGGTGATGAAAAAGTCGCCGAGCTATTAAGTACTTTATCTATACCTTCGATTATTGTGGGCGGACACTCACATACACTTCTAAACAAAAATGGTTTAGAAGAGAATAATATTATTAATGGAGTTCCGATATTACAAGCAGGGAGTTGGGGAAAATATTTAGGAGAGTTAAATTTTTCACTGGAATATAGTCAAGAGCAAAAACAACCAACATTAAACATTAAAAACAACATTATGCATGGCATAGCGCCCAATATAAACAAAGGATCAAAAATAGACGAGGTATTTCAGCAACAATTTATTGATCCCGTACTTAAACGTTTTAATCATCTACTATTTGAAAAATTAATTGATGTTAGCAATAACCCACTTTTATCGACCGAAAATACCCTTAAAACACGCTATATTGGTGAAAACCTTATCGCCAATATACTAACAGATGCATTATTTTCTCGGCAACGAAATTATAGTGATAAACAAATTGATGGTGTTGCGATTAACGCATCAGGTATTATTGGAGGCATTTCACCTAATTCAACATTATTATTTAAAGATTTTTTTAATATCATGCCTTATGCTGATGTAATTCAAATTATAGAATTAAGTCCTAAGCAACTTCAAGACTTTCTAGATAGTAATGCTAAACGAATTGTTCGACAAGAAGAGATAGAGCAGGTTGATTTAAACGACTTTATTAATAGAGGCTTTTTACACTTTTCATCATCAATACGATACACCATAAACCTATCAGATGACGCAACAACGGCTACTGCTGCGGGCATAAAGGTACATGGAAAAGAGTTAACTAGTTATGATATAAATCACAAATTCAGATTAGTGCTTGGTGATTATATTACTAACGGAAATCAAGGTTGGAAAGGTAATATAATTGGTGCAGGTCTAAAAAATACTATTATTGGGTACGATGTAACAAAACTAAGTAATACTAATACCGGTTTCATCATGCGAAATGAAATAATACAATCGTTACGTGAAAAAACAATGCTTAACGCGAGCAAAGACCGACGTTTAAATATTTTATAGGAGTTAAGTTTGTAAACTATAAAATAGCTAAATCCATTTTTTGCTTACGGTACAGTCTTTAGAAAAATAGACAATATAAGTTTACTTTTGAGTCACTATTTCACTGTATTATTGTTTTGCTCTGATATATTCTATAAGCGAGTGTGCTAGTTAACTTGTGCTTCGCTATTTTGGCCAACAATTTTAGCTTTTATTTGAGACGTTAGGTTTATTCAAGGTAATCAAGTGTATCGAACCTTTTTAATATGTAGCCTTCTCATTTGTGCCTACTTTTCTATAGGAGCATATTTGCTGTACGAGCAGATGCCACGCTATTTATTTCCAAATATTATTTTAACTTCTACAACAGAAGAGCTACACACATTGAAGTTTTACGATTCATTCAACAATGAATTACTTGTTCGTGAGTACGGGCAATCTGAAGATCAATGTATTGTATTTTTTCCTGGACGTCACGGAGGGATAAAAAAATACGAAGAAACACTTTTTAGAGCTTTCCAAAATAATAACTTCAAGGTGTTCTCTATTTCGTATTCGGGACAAGATGGAGCTATAGGTCGAGTAGATAATATTGCATCTTTAATAAGGTTAATTACTGATGCAATGACAACTATTTCGTTAAATTGTCCTCCCGAAAAAACAATTGTTTATGGCCGCTCTTTAGGAGCAACTGTTGCAGCACACTCTATAGAAGAAAATAAAGTATCAGGACTCATTATAGAAGCTGTTGCTCCGTCATTATCGGTTGCAGTTAATAACTACTTAAATTCAAAGTGGTATTTAAGCCCACTGAGAATTTTGCCAATAGAGCACTTGCTTTCAAAAAACTATGACTTAAGCGAACCTCTTTCTTTATTAAAAGCAATTCCTGTTAGTATTTTTCAAGGTACTAAGGACTCACAAACACCTTTAAGTCAATTACAACAAAATTGGAGTTATGGTGGCAATGTCTCGCTACATATAGTTAATAACGGTGGTCATTCAAATACATATATACAAGCAACAAACGAAATTGTTAAAGTAGCAAACAGTATGTTGGTGCACCCATAAATCTAATAAGGCACTCAAAAAGACAAAAAACAGTTATTTTGCTGTTTCGTTGCTTATTTTAGCCAACATTTTTGCCTATTATTTTAAGTGTTTGTTGTTCATGGAGAGTTGATGAGTTCTACGATTAAGAAAGTCCTATTTAATTTTGGTGGCTATTCCTTTTGGATATTATTAGTTCTTTGGGCTGTTTTTTCATTTTTTCTCAAAGGTTGTGAATCTACTTGCTATCATGAAGTAGTAAAATCTGTAACTTCTCCTGACGGAAAACAAGTAGCTGAAATATCGATTGGCGATTGTGGCGGAGCCACAACAGATTTCTTTGGTGGTGTTGATGTAAAAAGCGATAACCCCGAATTAACCGCAGAAAATCTATTTACCTTTGATGGTCGTCCCGAAGAAACGGGACTTGAAGTACGCTGGATTAGTAATACAGAATTAATTATTAGTATTTCTGATCTTTATAAAGCTCGCTACATTAACCCCAATGGTAGGAAAAGCGCCGGTTTAAAAGTAAAATATGAGTATCGTAAATAGTACAGTGAGTTTCTAGCTATAGTCCCAGACATTACCAAGGTTGATGTGTGCATTTGTTAGAATAATTTAGCGATTATTTGCTCCGGTATAAATAATTTAATCCGCCGCTGATATTTAGCCATAATAAATACCACCCCGAAAACAATACCAATAATACATAGAGCCAATGCATGCCATAGCCGCTGTGCAATGGATATGATTGATTTATTAATCGGTATTGCCATGGTAGGGTGTCTGAACGCTGCGACATTATCATTTTATTTTGTTGTGGATATACATTAACAGAGGTACGGCCATTAGGGTGCCATTCGTTATTTAGCTGAAATCTGAATCGATAAAAACTATATTTATTGACTTTATCTAAGTCAGGTATTTGTAAAAATGTCGGCCAACCATCAGGTACCTGTATCAATGCTAAAGCTAACGCCTTGCTTGGTGTATTAGGGTTCGTGTTAGCAGATATTTCAATACTTGGTAGTACTTGTAATGGAGGAAATATAGGACTAATTTGTTTTTGCCACATCATTACAGCCCCAGTAAATACAATGATAAATAACGTTGGAGTAAAAACTATCCCACTGTGTCGATGAAATTGCAGTAAGGTCGCTGCTTTACGGCCTGTCCATGGAGTAACTTTAACAAAGCGCCAGCGAAACCCTTTACGGCCAGGCCACCAGAGATATATTCCTGATAAGGTTAAGACTACAGCAATAATGGAACTGAAAAATAGTAGCCACTTACCAATATCTCCTGTTAGTAATTCAACATGTATTTTATGAAAAAAATGTAAAGTGTCCATCAACCACAAATTATTGTTGAAAGGGGCTAATGTCTCAATATTAAGTAAAGTATGATGATCATTAATTTCGGTTATAGTCCAATAAGGTTGATCAATATTTGGCGCTTTAATACGTTTGATAGTATATTCTTGGGCTATGCTTACTACTTGATCAAATTGCTTCACAATCATTCCAACTTGATAATCTTTGGGCAACTCTCCCTGCTGGCTAACAAATAGCTCTATTAGTTTGTTTTTATATGTTAATCCGATGCCAGTAACTGCTGATAGTATTAAGGGGAGCATGGCTATGATTCCTAACCATCTATGCCAGAATTTAAGTTTTAAACCAGTTGCTAGTTTCATGATTTCTCTAAAATAAAGGAATTAAGGCTCCAATTAAGAAGCCTTGTTTATACAAATAATATATTAACGATTTTAGTGATTAAAAGCTTATTTGATATGCTGCCGAAAATGAACGTCCGATCCCTTTAAAATTACGTAAATCATTAGGGTTAGATTGAGAATAGTAAGAGTAATAATCTGTATTCGTTAAGTTTTGAATAGCGAGTGTTACTTGTCCCGAAAATACAGCAATATTCGCACTGAAATCAACGGTAGTGTAACCGTCAAATTCATTCACAATGTCATTATCACTATTTCGTTGTTTTCGATCTAATAAATGGTTCACTTGCAAACGTGTTGTCAAAATATCATTCCAGTCACTGTCCCAGCTAATATTAATACGATCAGGCGAAATATCTGAGCCCCCTAGGTCGCTGTCTACACTACCATTTTCATCAGAATCATAACGACCATCAGAGTTTGCATAACGTAAGCCTAAACTATCTGTTAATGAAAATGCCCAATCGGCACTAAACTCAAAACCATCTACTTCTGTCATCTCTCGTTTAACAGAGTAAATACCATCTTCATCAGGCTCTAAACGTTGACCAAAATCGCTTTCTGAAGTGTAATAAGTTAATTGCGCTTGTACGTCATTACCTCTATATTCAAGACCTAGTTCTGTATTCTCAGTAAGAATAGGCTTTAAATCTAAAAAGAACTCGACACTTTGGTTAGGTATATTAATGCCACGTAATACACGACCTACATCGGGCATTGAAAACGCTTCAGCATAATTAGCAAATACACGCCAGTTATCATTTAATTTGTAGGTACCTCCTAAATTGATTAACGTTTCAGAGAATTCTGGTGAACCGCCCTCAACAAATTGGCTGCCGTAAGAAGCTAAAGTAGTAAAGTCATCAACATCTAGTTTAGCTACCTCATGACGCACACCAGCAGTGATATTCAATGCTGTTATACCTGAGTATTCTACTTGAGCATACGGAGCATAATTAATGTATTGTGTCTCGGGTACCCAAGTTCGGCCTGTTTGCACTAATGCTTGCCATGTTTGATCTTGTAGTATGTCAAAACCATACACTAAACTTATTGGTAACTGCATTAGTTCATCATTTACAAAAGTAACTTTCATTCCCGTCTTTTCAGAATTATTTTGAGACTGATCAATTAAGTTTTCTCCATATTCAGCGTCTTGAAAAGTTGCAATTGGACTTACTTGAGCACCGTAAGTAGCAGCAAAGTCTTGATGAAAGACCTTGATAGATAAACTTTGACCTAAAAAGTCTTGTTTTGAATAATTGATACTTGCGGTTGTCGCTTTGTTTTTAGCTGGATCACCAATTATGTCACCTTTGACAGCCGTACTGGGTATATCAGCATCTACATCGCCAGCAACAGATACCCAACTATTATTACCTTTAATTTGATATTGATTAACCATCAATTCAACACGACTATCCTCCCATTCATAACCAGCCTTAATAAAGCCATCAAAGGTAGAAGTATCCATAGTGTCACCTTGGGTATTATCTACGCCAACTATTTCACCATCTGCATCATAGGCCATGCCAGTGTCACGTAATGTAAATGCCATTAATAAATCAGAATTTTTCCACCGATTGGCTAAACTATAACTTACCCCAAAGCTTGCACTTTCCCCTATATCTTCCGGTTGAAATTGAGTATCAATCTTTATCTTTTGCTCAAATTCTTTAGTGGGTTTACGGGTAATTAAATTAATAATACCACCAGCAGCACCTAACCCATGAATAGCATTAGCTCCGTGCAACACCTCAATTCTTTCTAATAAAAATGGATCTATGGTATGTCCATCTCGACCACCATCTCGTAATGGATTAGATTGCGGTACACCATCAATTAGATATAGTGGACTACGGCCCCGCATAGTTTCACCTGAACCGCTCATCTTTTGTCTGCTTGGAGAGAAGCTTGGGACTAAATTTCCTAATACCGTTGAAATATCATGCTGAATAGACAACTGTTGCTCTAATTCTTCAGTATCAATAACAGTTATAGTGTTTGGAATTTGGCTAAGTGGTTTCTCGACACGAGATGCGGTAATGACGACGACTTCATCAACATCTCTTGAAGTGGGTGATGTATCTTTGATGTCGTCGGCGAGTACATGGCTTGAGAAATTAAAGCAAGAAATAATGGCGCAGCTAACGAGTGATAATTGTAATTTCATAGGGTATCCATCAAAATTAAGTAGAATATTATAAAGAACTATTAGTTTGAAAATAAACAACGAAAGGAATATAAATAAAAATCGTTCTCATTACAATTCATTTATTTAAAAATAGAATATTATTAAATAAGTCACCTTATAAATAATCTCAGTAGATGAGTGATACTTGAGATAAGTTGTATGAGGATTTTTTAATATAAAATTAATGATTTTACTAGACTCTAACTGGTCTCAGAAAATAAAAAGTTAATGTCAGCTTTTGTCTAGCAGTTATTGTAAGTCGCAGAGTTTTACAAAGACTGCTTCGTCAGACGTCAGAGCAGGGCCTTTAAAAACGTAATAGTGAACGTCTATTTATTACTTGGTTTCATCTGAAGTTAATACAGGTAACTTTTAAATACACCTAAAGCTTACCTGTATTTTTACGTACTTAATTAGAGGTATTCACCGGCGTTGTTGAAGTACTTTATTCTGTGTCATCACAAGTGCTGCCGTTACTTTTACGGCAAGTATTTAACCTATCTTGTTCTGATTTATCGTTGTTTAATACTTGTTGTAAGTCTTCAGTGCGTTGCTTTACTGCGACCCCATAACTATGGTCATCGCCCCATAAATCAGCGAGTGCAGTTAATGATTCATTGTCATGTTTAGCAAATATTTCACCTGCTCGCTTGGCATCGGCCTGATCATTACCTAAGAGGGTGAGGGCTTCAACACCTAAGTTAAGCGCTGAATCAAAAGTTTCACGCTTAAATGTCTCAATACCAAGATGCATTAATTGGTAAGCATGGCGGCGATCAATTGCTCGTGCGACAATTTTTAGGTGAGGATAGTATTTTTTGGCCATTGTTGCTATTTGAAGTACTTTGTCAGCATCATCAATGGCGATAACCAATAATTGTGCTCCATTTGCACCAGAAGCGGTTAGTAAGTCTAAACGTGCAGCGTCACCATAAAAGACTTTATTACCAAAGCGCCTTAATAATTCTATTTGGCTAGGACTATGGTCAAGAATGGATAAGTGATATCCCTGTGCTGTTAATAAACGACCAATAACTTGACCAAAACGGCCGTAGCCGGCAATGATGACATTTTTAGTCGCTTCTATTTGTTCAGGCTTATCGAACGATTTTTGTGAGTTATCTTCGCGGTTGATAACTTTGTCATAAAACATCAATAACAAGGGAGCCATTAGCATTGATATAGCGACAACCAACGTGGTGAGTTTTGTTTGTTCTACGCTGAGAATTTGTAGTGTGCTGGTTAGTGATAACAATACAAAGGCAAATTCACCTCCTTGTGCTAACGCTAGAGTAAACAGTAATTGTTGTTTGCTTTTCATTTTAAATACGTAAGCAAGGATATATAAAACGAGCGCTTTAATGGCAATTAACCCAACGACAAAGAGCATAACATTACTAAACTGTGCTATTAATAACGGGAAATCAATTGATGCACCCACGGTAATAAAAAATAAGCCAAGTAATAGCCCTTTAAAAGGCTCGATATCAACTTCTAATTCGTGTCTAAATTCACTTTCTGCTAAGACAACACCGGCTAAAAATGTGCCTAAAGCAGAAGACAAACCAATTTTTTTCATAATGACAGCAATAACAATCACTAAAAACAAAGCGAAAAGGGTAAATAGCTCGCGTAAACGTGTCTCTGCTATGTAACGAAATAGTGGTGTCGAAATGTACTTGCCTGCAAATACTATTGCAGCAATGGTCGCTAGTGATATTAATACTTGTGCGTAAACAGGAAAGTGCTCTATTAAGTTTCCATGGCTTGAGGCAACGTCAACGTTACCTATTTGGGTAAAAGCGAGCAGTGGCAATAAAGCTAGAATTGGAATAACCGCTATATCTTGAAATAACAGTACAGAGAAAGCGTTTTGGCCGGCTTCTTGTTTTATCCAACCTTTTTCGGTTAAGGTTTGTAATACAATAGCAGTAGATGATAATGCCAGCATAAGCCCTATGGCTAATGAAGTTTCCCAGCGTAAATTTAATATAAAATAACCAATAGCAAAAAACAGTGCGCTAGTCAGTAAAACTTGTAATCCACCTAAGCCCATAATGGAGTGTCTTAATTTCCATAGTCTTGAAGGTTGTAGCTCTAAACCGACTAAAAATAACATCATAACTACACCAAATTCTGCAAAATGCATCACGTCAGTTTGGTCGCCAACAAGTCCAAAAGCAAAAGGGCCAATAATAATGCCAGCAATGAGATAGCCAAGCACGGAGCCTAAGCCTAAACGTTTGGCAATGGGGACAGCGACTATGGCTGCGGCTAAATAGATGACTGCCATTTCTAACATAGGTTTCTCTTCTTATTGTTTTAACAAAAATTACGTATCAGTATTTTTATGATGATGTAATACCCCTGGCAAGCTCTGAGTGGGAACTAACTTAATGGACTTGGTATATACCTTCTCATAAAATAATGTGGTCACTTGTTATATGAAACGGGTATTATCTAGATATTTTTATTTTTACTATAAAGCATTAATTAAATAAACTTAGTGTTATAAAAAGTACACGAAATCATCACAGTAAAAAATGCGCTCTTGCATATTTTCATGAATGTAGAAGAAACTAATGTCATGTAAACTTTTATATAGTGTTTTAGGGACTACTTCAATTTGTATTAGGTTAGCTTTAGGATCTTAATGACCCAAATAACGCAAAGGTTTATGACTGGATATCTGAAAAAATCATTATACTCCGTAAAGTTGTTAACTGTAAAATTTGTAGCCTAATCTGTACCCGATAAAATCGAAGGCTCTATACTTATTTAGAAGAGAAGAGGGTAGGTGCAACTATGCCAATTAACAATAATTATGCTCTAGTTTTAATCCGTTCGTTGAATACTAATAACCCTATCTTCCACATGTTGTAATAATGGTTCAAGCTCATGAACTGGAGAATTGAACCAATAATCTTTATCTTTTGATAGTACTAAAACAGGCATACGTTTATGGTATTGACCACATTGAGTATTGGGCTGAGTGGTTAACGTGACTAGCTCAGTATGCTCACGTTGAAATAATATACCAGCCATATATAAGGGCATTTTATTCGCGTGTTCAAATAAATATTTAACCTTTTTGCCATCTTCTGTTCTCCATTCAAACCAACCGTTGCAAGGCACTAAACACCTCTGGTTTTGGAGTGCTTCCTTAAAAGTTGGCTTGATCGCTACCGTTTCAGATTGAGCATTAATAATTAATTTTTTTGACCAGTTAGGCTGAATACCCCATAAGGCATTTACTTGTTGATAGCTTGATCCACTATGAACTATTGTGGCTACCGATTGGCTTGGACGCAAATCAGCATTCGTTTCTACGCTGTAATGCGTATTAAATAGCTCGCTCACTATTGGTGTTAAATTGTTGTTTACACTAAACCGACCACACATACTGACCTCAACATTCTTATTTTAACCAAAACGCTATTAACATAGTATTTTAGGGATATCTGACCATTTACTGGTGTAACTGGGTGAGAGAAAGTTACGTTTCATTGCCCATTTATCATTTTTCTCCGCAACAGCTACTTCAACGGTTCCTCGACCATAACGATGATTTACTTGGTCATAGCACTTCATTAATGGTGGATTATTTATACCTAGCGTAAATAAATCTTGTTGCTGAAATTGGCTGTTTTCTAATGCAATACCACCTACGCCACAGCGATAAAACGCTACGCCTTGTGTATAAATATTATCAAATACGAAAGAAATAGCACCCACGACTTTTAAAGTGTTGTCCGTAGCGACAGGAAATTCATAAACAAAGGACTTCTTATAATAGTTATCGTCATGTGGCGAGCTTGATGCAAAGATAACTAACCGTTTAATTAAAGACCCTTGCCTTCTTACTTTTGTTGCGACAATACTCGCATGACTTGCTAGTGCAGCTTTAAGTACATGCTCATCAGTAACTCGCTGCCCAAAGCTGCGGGTAGAAAATATCTCTTGTTTATCTTGCCCTATTTCATCCCATTGTAAACACGGCATGCCATTTAATTCATTTACGGTGCGTTCAACGGCTACACTAAATTGGCTACGCATTACTTTAGCTGATTGATTGGCTAAATCCCAACCAGTTTTAAGCCCTAATAAACTTAACCGCCTACCAAGCTTGTTACCAATACCCCATACATCCGTGAGTGACATACGAGAGAGTATATCTTTACGAGAGTTAGCATCGTCAATAACAGCAACACCATCAAAGCCCGATAATTTTTTTGACGCATGGTTAGCCGCTTTAGCTAGTGTTAGCGTTGATCCAAAGCCAACACCAACAGGTAAGCGTGTCTCCCGCCAAACAGTCTTACGTATTACATGCCCGTATTGGTGCCAATCATCGATACAGCTAAAGTTTTTGAAATGTAAAAAAGACTCATCGATAGAATAAATGTAGTGATTATCAGAAAATCGAGCGATAACGTTCATCATTCGCTCACTTAAATCCGCATAAAGTTCATAGTTTGAAGAGCGAACAACAACGTTATGCTTTTCTAAAAAATCTTTAATTTTAAAATAAGGTATGAACTTAGGTATACCAAGCTGCCGTGCCAAAGGACAAACGGCACAGATACAGCCATCGTTATTAGTTAAGACGACAACAGGTTTATGTCTGATGCTCGGATCAAATACTTTTTCCGCACGAGCATAGAATGAAACGGCATCAACTAAGCCAAACATGATAATAATGTGGGTAATTTCTTATGCAATCTAAAAGATACTGTTACTACACCTTCTATCTGAAAATCATCTGATGCTGTTATTTTAATGGCTTTATGTTCATCGGATGCAGATAATAAAAGTGCCTTATCCGTATCAATAATTTTGCATACAAAGCATCCGTTAAAGTTAGCAACAATAACAGCGCCATTACTTATATGTTCAGCTCTATCAACAACAAGAACATCGCCATTAAATATTCCCCTTCCTTCCATTGATCTACCATTAGCCAAGCCAAAAAATGTCGCATTAGGGTGTTGAAGTAATAACTCCTCTAAAGATAAATTTAATTCTTTATATTCTGCAGCAGGAGACTCAAAACTTGATACACCTGCTTCAATATAAATAGGTATTATTTTCATAAATAAACCACTCTACTGTGTATTTGTACAGTATATCGATTTATTTAAATATATAAAGGTAAATATATCAATTATAACTCGCCTAAAGTGCATAGTTATCTGGTAATCAGTCTCTCACCATATTGTTTAGATTCTACTATTATTGAATCTTACAAAATAAGTAGTTGAAAAATCTGTTTATTTAAATTTTAGCGACTGAGACTATTAATTCTTATATAAAAAGAATAGAAACGTTAACAACAGCAAACCAAGATAAGAGCAAGTATCATTGAATTTCATAATGGATATTACTGGTACTTTTCAGTAATATCCAAGGTATCGCAATAATTTTAAATATATGTTTCCTAACAGTTTGTAATTATGGGATATTAATAGCAATTAAAGGAAAGTTTTCTGTCGAAGATGGGGAGCTAATTTATAAAGAATTAAAAAGATCGCTAAGTATATAGAAGAGCTTATTTCTTTCTTTCTGTCAAAATTTTGGTCGAATATATATTTGAATGACGTTAGTGAAGTAATAAATTTAGAAAATATTAAAAATAGGAATAATCAGGATGACTATGCGTTTATGGACTTTTAAAAGACCTTTTCACTATGACGGTAACAATTATGAAGTGAGATACTCTTTTTCACTTAAAACTTATACGTCAGAGCTTTTTTATAATGGGACACTCGTAGACAAATGCTCTCATTTATTTGATGGCGATTTCAAAGTGGTTGTGCATAAGTTTCAACCTACCAACCAAGCCAATAATCAAACCAATAATCAAGCTAAAGAATTACAGGTTTCAGTTGGCTACTTTAGTTGGTTGAATGTTGGTATCGAAGTTAGGGAAGGTAGCAGCTTAATTTACGAAAGTCACCCAGGCAAAGACATTCACTTTGCAACTAATAAACTTAAAAATTTAGGTGTTTCTCACAATTCAATAGAGGCAAATGATCAAAGAAAGCTTCAAAGTGAAAAATGGCAAAAAAACAAACCTTCTATTTTCGCTGATATAGGCACTGGCGCGGCATTTTTTATCGTAGCAAAAGTCACAGGGGACTTAACTATAGCAGCATTTACGGGCGTTGTTTTAGGGTTAGCACTCGTGGTTGCCCAACGCTTTGTAAAAGTCGACTTACTAGGTGGATTCGCAGTATTTGGAACGATAATGCTTTTAATATCAGCAATATTCTCCATCGCCTTTCAAAGTGAGTATTTAGTTCAACTCAAGGGGACGTTTATGGGATTACTCAGTGCATCAGCCCTTATAATAGACGGAGTGTTTAATAAAGGCGGTTACTTTGGATCCCGTTTTGAAAGATACTTAAATTCCCCTATTCAACATAGGTACTTTGTTCTCGGTTTAGCATTGATCGGTCTATGTATGGCTGGGTTGAATTATAGTGTTGCAAGTCAACTAACCGAAGATCAGTGGCTCACCTATGACACCTTTGTTGAAACACCGATTTATCTCGTGATGTTTTTTATTCTCGTTTGGCGTGCAGGAAAAAAGCTAGCCTAGGACGCGAAAATGAAATAAACGAACGTTAAACGTCGATATTTGTGTGGTATTTATTACCTCTTAATTTATATTTGGAAATTTCATACAAATAAATATGGGTAACCAAGCTATCGTATCTATTAAATGGATAATACTATTACCTCCAATTTAACTAACCCTAGCATTATCACTCAACATGAAATGACTATGGATATGATCACTTTAGTAATACAAAATAAAGTATTGAAATTCGGGTTTCATTAGAGAATAACATTTTAAATATTAAGGAAAATATCATGATAAACTCAATGAAAGCTCTGACTAAGTACTTAACCTGAACTCGGTTTAAGATGTTTTTAATCCATTGAAATAGTTACTAATAAAATTTAACGATGAAGCAAGTAAAAGTAGCTGTTAGAGAAGAATATATTAAGCCGATCTCAGGTTATTTAGCAATATCAGCTTCTGCCATAAATAATTCATAGGTTACGGCAATAAATCCGATTTAACTCTTTTCAACTTGAAGCTTTAATATCATCTACTTTTGTAGAGCTTAATGCAGCCATAAACGATAATTATTTCCTACAACCACGTTAAGAAGTTAATATGGTTGTAGGAATTATTTGGTATTCATATTCGCTAATAAATTATCGAGTTGTTTATTCATTGCTTGTAACGCTTGTACCGACATTCCTGTTACAGAAAACATTTGCGTAGGAATGTTTTTAGCTTGCATTTTTAATTCACAGCCAATGTTAGTCAGCTTTATTTCAACACTGCGTTCATCTGCTTTATTACGAACGCGTGTCACTAGATTTTGCTTCTCTAAGCGTTTTAATAATGGTGACAAGGTACCAGAGTCTAAATCAAGTTTTTCACCTAACTGCTTAACTGAAGTGGTTGCTTTAGTATTATTAGTTTCCCATAAAACTAACATCACTAAATACTGCGAGTATGTTAGTCCTAGCTTTTTTAATACTGGACTATAATGGCGGTTCATTAGTTTGCTCAGGCTATAAAGCCGAAAGCAAAATTGATTTTCTAGTTTTAAACTTTCATCTTCATTCATAGATACTTACCTAGGGTTTATAGAAGCTTTTCAATGTCAGATTCTATTGCTGCAGGTTTAGTTGTTGGTGCATAACGTTTAATTACTTTGCCTTCTTTATTAACTAAAAACTTAGTGAAATTCCATTTGATACGCTTAGAGCCTAGTACGCCTGGTGCTTCAGATTTTAAAAAGTTAAATAGTGGGTGAGTATTATCGCCATTCACATCAATTTTGCTAAATAAAGGAAATTTAATATTAAAACGTAAATCACAAAACTGCTTTATTGCTTCATTATCGCCTTTTTCTTGCTGCTTAAATTGGTTACAAGGAAAGGCAAGTACTTCTAAACCTTGGCTTTGGTGCTTTTGATAAAGATTTTGTAAGCCTTCATATTGTGGGGTAAACCCACAGTCACTCGCGGTATTCACAATTAACATGACTTTGTTTTTATAAGTTGATAATTGAATTTCTTCACCAGCATTATTGTTAGCCGAAAATTGGTATATGTCGTTATTCATGCTTATTCCTTAGGCTTATTTTATGGTTAGTTTGTTTATTTTAAATTAAATTGCGCACAATTTAATTTTGCATACTCTATATTGTTTTTATTTTAATTGCAAAAAAGGGTAAACTTCAGCCATAAAAATTAATTACCTTACAAAAGTCGGAAAATAAAAATGAATCCAATTATTCAAATGTTAAAAGAAGAAAATGTTAGTGAACAAAAAATCAATGAGCTTTTTGAAGCGTTAACAGAAAACCCTTTAATGGCTATGGGGATTATTCAACAATTAGGTATTCCACCTGAAAAACTACAAGCTATTATGGGGGTTGTGATGACTCAACCAAGCTTGATTCAGGAGGCTGTAGAAGAGCTAGGTTTAGACTTTTCAAAAGTTGAAGCAGCAAAAGCTAAACTGAAAGAAGGTTTGTAGGATCATTATGCAAGAAAATAATACTAATAGTTTGTCAGCATTACTAACGCAAATTAAACAACAATCAGCCACTGTTGAATTTGAGCAAGTAATGCAAGTTATTAAAGATAGTTATAATTATCAACCAACGTCTTTCACTAATGGTGAGCTTGTTAATCAAGCGGGCACCAATGAAGGTTCATGTAAAATATTTTATTTTGCGCAATTAAATGAGCTAAATCAGCAACAAACATTAGCGTGTTTTGGTCGGTATTATCGTGAAGATGTGTTGGAAAACCCACTGGGTGATGATCACGGTAATATTAGAAATTTTATAAAAACAGGTTGGCAGGGTATTAAATTTGACGCTATTGCTTTAGCGCTTCTACCGTCAGCTTAAAAGTCGTGTTAAATATTTTATAGTTTTTTGATAAATCCGTTTTGTTAAATCAGAACAACGCAATGAGGATGAGTATAATGAAAGTAGCATTTATTGGCTTAGGTGTAATGGGATACCCAATGGCAGGGCATTTACAAAAAGCGGGTTATGATGTTTGTGTGTATAACCGAACAACAGAAAAAGCTAAAAAATGGCAGGCAGAATTTTCAGGCTCTTTCGCACAAACACCGGCTGAAGCTGCTAACGATTGTGAGATTGTTTTTTGTTGTGTTGGTAATGATGATGACTTAAAACAAGTTGTTCTTGGTGAGCAAGGGATATTCGCTGGTATGCCTACTGGTAGTATTTTAGTTGATCATACAACGGCATCAGCAGAAATTGCGGTAGAGCTTGCTACTATTGCTGAACAAAATGGGCAATACTTTTTAGATGCGCCTGTTTCTGGTGGGCAAGCTGGCGCTGAAAATGGCGTATTAACGGTGATGGTTGGTGGTGACGAAACCGTCTTTGCTAAAGTTGAACCCGTTATGGGCGCATTTGCCCGTTTTAGTCAATTAATGGGTTCCGTTGGCTCAGGCCAGTTAGCAAAAATGGTGAATCAAATTTGTTTTGTTAATACCGTTCAAGGCTTAGCTGAAGGCTTGAACTTTGCGAAAAAAGCAGGCTTAGATACAGATAAGTTACTTGATACTATTGGCAAAGGTGCGGCTGGCTCTTGGCAAATGGATAATCGGGGGAAAACGATGTGTGCTGGAGAGTTTGATTTTGGTTTTGCTGTCGATTGGGTAAGAAAAGATCTTGCTATCGCCTTTAATGAAGCTGAAAAGTTAGGAGCTGATTTAACCGCCACTAAACAAATTGATGGTTATTATCAAGAAATTCAAAACGCGGGTGGTAACCGTTGGGACACCTCAAGCCTTATTTCTCGTTTCAAAAAGTAGCAGTTTCGAAAGTAATGTTATAAAAAGGTAACACCGCTTGAATAGTTTTTAAATCAGCGCCAGACTAATTATCTGGCGCTGATACAAAGCGTGTATAGTGGCTAGGTTATAGATTAAACACTAAAGGTACAGCCGTTAACATTAATAGTACTATCATAAATATAGCGGCGATATTAAGCCAAAACCCTGCTCGGGCCATATCGGCAATGCGTAATTCACCAGAGCTAAATACAATTGCATTTGGTGGGGTTGCTACTGGCATCATAAACGCACAACTAGCAGCTAAAGCAGCCGGAATAACTAGCATCATAGGTCCATCAGTTAAGGTAACTGATATTGGCCCTAATAAAGGTAAAAAGCTAGCAGCAGTTGCGGTATTACTCGTTATCTCAGTTAGGAATAATATCGTAACGGTAACAACCAAAATAGCAGCAATAAGGGGAATGTTTGATGTTGCTTGAAGTTGAATCGCGATAAAGTCTGCAAGCCCTGATTGTTTAATTAGACTTGCTAAGGCTAAGCCACCACCAAAAAGTAACAGTACGCCCCAAGGTAATTTCTTGGTGTCTTCCCAAGCTAAAATGCGTATATCTTTTTTTCGGTCAACGGGGACAACAAAAAGCAGTAAAGCTACAAACATAGCAATACCGGTATCTGATATAGCAAGCCCAGTAATACTGGCGATTAAAGGCCTTAAGATCCAACTGATAGCTGCAAACGCAAAGAAAAATAGTACTAACTTTTCGCCTTTACTCATTGTACCTAATTCTTTCAATTTACTTTTAAACATATCATGTGTATCAATATGTTCACCTTCGTTAACTTGGTAACATATTTTTGTGAGAATTAACCAGCATAGTAATAATAATACTGCTGTTAATGGTACGCCTACAATCATCCACTGCGCAAAACCGATCTCAATGTTATAGCTATCAGCTAAATATGCAGCCATAAGCGCATTAGGTGGTGTACCAATTAATGTAGCTAAACCACCAATGCTGGCAGAAAAAGCAATAGCTAAAAGCATTGCTTTTGAGAAGTTTTCTTGTTTTTCACCACTTTGTTTTTGCTTTACCATTTCAATAATGGATAGTGCTATAGGTAACATCATTACTGCCGTTGCTGTATTTGACATCCACATAGATAAAAAAGCAGTAACTAACATTAAGCCACCAATTTGGTGACTGGGTTTAGTACTCGCTAGAGACATTGCCTTTAAGGCTATTCGTCTATGTAAATTCCAACGTTCCATCGCAATGGAGATAAAGAAACCACCAAGAAAAAGAAATATTAGCGGATGAGCATAAGAAGAGGTTGTTAACTTAATTGGGGCTATACCTACAATAGGTGCAACAATTAAAGGTAAAAATGCGGTAACAGAAACAGGGGTTGCTTCAGAGATCCACCATATTGCCATCCATAGGGTTAGTCCTAGAGTATGCCATGCTACAGCAGACATACCATCAAAAGGAGAAGGGGTTAATAAAGTGATCAGCATTATTGCTGGTCCTAGTAAAAGCATTCGTAATGGTGTTTCTTTGTCTTTAATCTCTGTCATAAATTCACTCCCGATAGTGTTTTTTATAATAATTCTAATTTATACATAGCAAAGACGTTGCCATGTTTTTATCTTATTGTTAAATATGTATTTTATTTATATTTACTCTGTTTTTAATTATTATATGTATTGAAATCCCCCCATGATTTAATAGCTATGTGTGGAAAACCGCCCTTGAATACATAGCAAGAAAATTTATAAGAGTAGTAAGAAATAGTTTAGGTGATATGGCTATTAGGGAGGTGTTGGCTATGCTGTGCATCGTTAATTTTATCTTTTGATGAAAATACGGTTATGGGGGGAATTCTATATACAAAATCAATCGTCAAGGGTGATATTCCACCCATATTAATTTGCACTGTATAAATAAACAACCTCTAACTTATTGTTATTTATTTGTTTTAATTGTTTTTTCTTTTATTTTTAATTGGTCTGAATATTGCCATAAGAGGGGGCTGATAAATATTTAGTTTTTTTGTTGGCTCTTATAAAAATATAAAAACTTCTTAAAGTTAATTTAAGATCAAGGGGAAATACATGAAATCCGATTTAGTAAACAAAAAGCATAGTACTTGGTGTTTAAATACATTGATACTTGGTTGCTCTCTTTTAAGTTTAAATACCTATGCAGCCGAGGTGAACAGTGAGTTTTATGGCTCATTGCGTTTAGGCGCTGACTATATTGATAGTGGCACAGCTGATGATGCTGCAAATGGTCGAGATTATTTAAGTAGAGTTGGTGTAAATGCTAATACTCAGTTAACAAATGATTTAACGGGTATTGCTAAAGTTGAATACGGTTTACGTGGTGATGACGGTGTTAACTTTAATCAAAATCAAAGTGCTGGTTTACGTCTTGCCTATGTAGGTATAAAAAGTAAATTTGGTACTGTTACTTACGGCTCTCAAACTATTATATGGCATCAATATGTTCGTAGTGCTTACTTTTCTGATGCATTAGATTCATTACGCCAAGGCGCTATTCGCGATGACGATATGTTGCAATGGCAAAAGTCATTCGATGCTTGGAAATTTGGCGCTGCAATACAAACCGAAGGTGAAGATGGTGATTCGATTGATCAATACCAAGTAGCAGCACAATATCACCATGAAAAATTAAAACTCCAAGCCGCGTTGATCGCAGATCAGCAAGGTGATAATACTGGGAACTTATATGGTGTTCGAGCTTGGTATGATATAAATGACACTATCACCGTGTCTGCATTTTATCAATTAGCAGAAGAAGATTTCGACATATATAGTGGAAATTCTTCTGGTAATGTTAAATTAGTATCAAGAAAAAACACTGATAATGTTGGCGGAGTGACGGCATGTATAGATGAAGAACGTTCAACTGCGGGTCTATATGCTAAATGGCGCCAAGGTGATAATCAAGTTCATGCACGTTATGCGATAAATGCGTGTGAAATTAAGGGCGATGTTAGATCAATTAAAGTAGAATATATCCGTTATCTTTCGAAGAATTTTAGTTTATGGACTTCTTTTGAACAATTAGATAACGACACTACGCGTTTACCTTCAACAGGTGAAAACATGTCGGAGCTACAAGTTGCGGCTAGATTTGATTTTTAATCGCTTAAATGTCAAATGTTCCACAACAAGTAATCTGTTAATTTTGTGTTGGTAAAGTAAATTTAGTTTTTAACAAGGTAATTTTTTTGAGCTATCAAGGTAAATTAAAACGTAAAAACTATATTACTTCCTTCTTGGTTGTTGTGGGATTATTGTCGGTTATTGAGATAACACAGCTGATAGGCATGCGTAATGCTTATCAGCAAATACATCAAGAATCTAGCCAACAACTCGATAACTTAGTGAGCTATATAGAGAATATTCTGAGTCGTTTTGATACAGTCCCCGAAGTACTATCTAAACAAGCTCTAATAACAGAAGTATTACTATCCCCTAGCGATCCTTCAAAGGTTAAAAGGCTAAATAAGTTACTAGCAGATATACGTCACATGACCCAAGCTTCTGATATTTACCTTATCGATAAATCTGGTATTACAGTCGCAGCTAGTAATTGGCTTTCATCAACTACATTTATTGGTATGAATTTTAAATTCAGACCTTATTTTAAAGATGCGTTAAAAGGTCAGCTATCACATTATTATGCCGTAGGGTTAAGCGGTGGTAAACGCGGTTTTTATTACGCTTATCCAGTAATGGATAACAACACGGTTATTGGGGTTGTGGCATTAAAAGTTAGTATTGCCGATATTGAAGATCATTATAAAAAAACGGTATTGCATGACAGTTTTAATTTTTTAATTGTTGCACCAGATGATGTGATATTTATTTCAGACAGGCCTGAATGGCGTCTTAAAACCATTGGTGATTTATCTGAGAGTAAGCAGCGTAGTATTATTACGGGTAAACGATATGCAAATAAAGAAATTAAACCACTTAACGTTACAAAAGTGTCAAGTCACTATTTTCCACTAAAAGTGGACAGTAAATTATTAGCAATAAAAACAAATAAGCATAACGAGCAGGTGTATGCTTTACAAAAATTAATGAAAAACGTGAATTGGCAAGTGCATTTATGGCGTTCAACAAAACCAATAAATAAACAACGAGAGTTATTAATCATACAAAGTACAAGTGCTTATTTATTGTTGGTACTTTTAATTCTTTTTTCAAACGAGCGTTATAAAAACGCCCGAAGGCTTAAAGAATCTCAACAATTACTTGAAAAGAAGGTTGAGGTACGAACGGCGGATTTAAGTGCGAGTAATGTTAAACTTCATGAAGAAATAGCGCAGCGACAACAAGTGCAAATTCAAATGAATAAAATGCAAGAAGAGCTTATTCAATCAGAAAAATTAGCTGTTATTGGGAGTATGTCAGCCAGTATTAATCATGAAATTAACCAACCTTTAACAGCATTGCGTAGCTATTCTGAAAATGCATTAGCGTATCAAGAACGTGGAATGACAGATAAAGTAAAGAATAATCTTACGCTTATTATTGGGTTAGTTGATAGGTTAAGCGATATTGTTAGCCAGTTTAATAGTTTTTCTAAAAAAAGCACTGGTGTAGCAACCACAGTTAATGTTCATACCAGTATAATGGCAGCCATGAGTATAGTGAAGCATCAAGCTAAAGTGGGGAAAGTTGAACTCACCTGTGAACCGAGTGCAACATCTTCATTTGTGTTTGGTGATACTATTCGTTTTGAACAAGTGCTAGTTAATTTATTAAGTAATGCAATGCAGGCATTGAGTGAGCAAGAAGATAAGCGAATAAGAGTTTCTGTTTCTAACACTGAATCACGGGTTATTATTGAAATACAAGATAATGGTCCTGGAATTTTAGTGGATAATATTAATCGAGTTTTTGAAGCCTTTTTTACGACTAAAGATAATTTTGGGTTAGGTTTAGGCTTATCTATCTCACACCGCATTATTGAATCAATGCAAGGCAAAATTAACGTTAGTAATCATCCTGATGGTGGGGCAATTTTTACCATTAATTTACCCCGAAAGCAGGTTGATTAAGGATTTATATGGAAAGTGAACGTTTAAAAACAGTATTTGTGATTGATGATGAAGAGCATATAAGAAGTGCTATTGAACAATTATTTGAATTACAAGGATTTGAAGTAACAGCTTTTTCAGAAGCAAGCCAATTACTTGAACAGTTAAGTGATACCTGGGCAGGTATTGTTATAAGTGATATTAATATGCCGAAAGTTGATGGTCACCAACTTATGGAGAAAATTAAAGTTATCGACTTAGCTATTCCAACTATATTACTGACGGGGTTTGGTGATATATCCATGGCTGTACAAGCAATGCGTAACGGTGCTTATGACTTTATTGAAAAACCTTTTAATAATGATGACCTTGTCGATACAGTAAATCGAGCGTTAGAGAATCGCTCTTTAGTATTAGAAAACAGAAAATTAAAAAAAGAAATTGAAACTCATTGTTTACCAGGCCCTCGAATTCTAGGGAACTCAGCTAATATCGTTCAAATGCGAAATATACTGAATCAAGTGATGGATGCTCCCGCTGACATTCTGATTGATGGTGAAACCGGAACTGGAAAAGAATTAGTTGCACGTTATTTACATGATCACAGCGTTCGCCGTGAAAGTAACTTTGTCGCACTCAATTGTGGTGCGATTCCTGAACATATTATAGAAAGTGAGTTATTTGGCGCTGAGCAGGGCGCATATACTGGCGCGGATAAAAAACGTATTGGAAAATTTGAATATGCAAATGGAGGTACTTTATTTTTAGATGAAATAGAAAGTACACCAATGGCATTGCAAATTAAGTTATTAAGAGTGTTAGAAGAGCGTAAAATTGTGCGCTTAGGTGGTAATGAAGGGATAGAGCTCGATGTTAGAGTTATCGCTGCTACCAAGGTCGACTTATTAGAGTTGTGTGAAGAAGGTCTGTTTCGCAAAGATTTATATTATCGTTTAAACTTAGTTAAAGTAGATATTCCGCCTTTAAGAGAGCGTATTGAAGATGTTCCACTACTATTCTTACATTTTGCTAGGATAGCTTCAGCTCGTTATAAAAAAGAGTTAATACCACTTTCGCAAGAACATAAAGCACAGCTATTAAGTTATGAATGGCCAGGCAATGTTAGGGAATTACGTAATTTAGCTGAGCGTTACATCTTATTAGGTGAATCTGCGGCATTTAACTTTAAAGAAAATACCCGCGCTAGTTTGATGAATAATGGTATGGGATTAACAAAACGAGTTGAATTTTTTGAAAAGTTTCTGATCGAAGAAGCGTTAGCTAATAATGAAGGCTGTATTAAAGATACGATGGAAGAGCTTAAACTAGCTCGTAAAACCTTGTACGATAAAATGAAAAAATATGAGCTAGAACGAACAACATATCAATAGTGATTAATGTACAGCCAGACTTATGCATATTTGCAATTGGCAGGTAACTTTCATTACTCTGCCAATTGCAATGTTGTACATTAATCAAAGTGATAGCGCAAAATAATGAAAGTAAAACACTCGATTAAAAATGAAGAATACCGTTACCGTTTGTCATCCTTGTAAAAATTCATATAAGGATTTGAGCACAGACATTTTAGCTTTATCTTCTTCATGCTCATGAGCAAGGTTTTCAATTTTAATCATAAACTCATCAAGTGATAAAATACCTTTACCACCATATTGCAGTTTGGTTTGGCAATATTGCTGCCATTTTTGTTGCTCTTCAGTAGATAAAGTATACGGGTAGTTTCTTGCTCTATAACGAAAAAGCAATACACTTAAACGTTCATCTTGAAACTGAAATGGATGATTCGCTAATTGCTCAGGTGTTAAACCACGTAAAATGTCCATTTGCGCTTTATCACCATGGCTAAAGAAACTGCCACCATATAATGCTTGTTCTGCATCGACATCTGTATTGTCAAAATCTGACGTCGCAAACACATCACTTAATTTATCTCGTAATTCAGCATGTTTTTTTAACGTTGCTAAATTTTCTAAACAAAAATCACGAGGAATTTTTAAACGTTGTGCATTCTCAGGTAACAAGGTTTTAGCTGGAGCAACAATAGGGCATTTATTAATGTGAATTAACTTAACAGGGATAGGTTTTTCATCAGGAGCTAAATCATCATAACGTGTATATAGGCGTGCTTTTATCTCTTCACTGGTTAATAACAGTAATGGTTCGATATCTTGCGCTAAATCGACACAGATCACAGCATTTTTATTTACAGGGTGATAACTAATAGGCGCAAACCAACTAGTACAACCGTGTGCCGATGATATTTTAGATGAGGTATGAACAACTGGCGTCATCTCAGCCACATTCAGTAGCTCAGCCACTTGCTTTTTATTTTTTAAGTTAAAAATAAAATCATAAAGCTTAGGTTGTTTATTTTTAATTAACTTCGCCATAGCAATAGTGGCATAAACATCACTCATTGCATCATGTGCTGACTCATGATTAATCCCATTGGCTTTTGTTAACAATTCAAGACGAAAACTTACAACTTCTTCACCATCACGTTCAACCGTTGGCCAGTTGATACCTTCGGGGCGTAAAGCATAACAAGCTCGCACCATGTCAATAATATCCCAACGGCTATTACCATTTTGCCATTCACGGGCATAAGGGTCGTAGAAATTGCGATAAAATAAATAGCGGCTTACTTCGTCATCAAAGCGAATATTGTTATAACCGGCCACACAGGTATTAGGTGTACTAAATAAATGATGAATACGACTCGCAAATTCAGCCTCAGTTAAACCAGCTTGTTGTGCTTTTTGTGGTGTAATACCGGTAACTAAGCACGCTTCAGGATGGGGTAAATAATCTACAGGAGGCTGACAATAGAACATTTCAGGCTCGCCAATAATGTTTAAATCAAGATCAGTGCGAATACCAGCAAACTGAGAAGGTTTATCAAACGCAGGTGAAATTCCCCATGTCTCGTAATCGTGCCACAAAATTGTAGGTTGTTTGTTAGCGTCCATTTGGTGTTATTACTCCATGCTTTAATATTTTATTATGCATTAATACTCAGTATTACTTTTTGTAGTTGATAATTTAATTATCGCTTTAGCTGACATGGTAAGCAACAATGAATTGAAAATGTTCACGAACAGCTATTTCTTTATTAGTGTGTTAATTAGACATGGGAGAGTATGTAGTGACTAAATCTAAGCTATTACAAACTAATACAGTGAGGTTAAATATAGATTATTTTATCACTTTAATCCGATATACATCGTTTTGTTTGCTTTGTGAACAGTTGTTGAGTTAATAATAAACGTATGATGTTATTTTTCAATTTAAATGAATAAAAATGAAAATAACGCTTGATCAAATATAATAAATCTCTACAATGCGCTCCAGTTCCAAGGGGTTCAGGCAAAACGAATCATCAACGGGCTGTTTTAATAAGTTATCTACTTTCATTTGATGATAAATAGTTAACTTAACGTTTACTTTTGATTTAAGTAATGAAGTGTTTAAGAGTTTGCAAAAACTTTTAAAAAAATCAAAATAAAACGTTGACATTAAAACTCGGAAGCGTATGATACGCATCCTGCTTCGGGGCAACAGCAACGAGCAACGCAGATTAAGTTAGACTTAACCTGCTCAGGTGGAGAGCGAATGCGACTCTCATCTATATCGACTAACCTAGTTACTCGATTTCTTCTTTAACAATTAGTTATCATGCAATTTGTGTGAATACTCACATTAACTTGTTTTTACATAGTTCTTCTTTCTTAGGAAAGCGGAACAAAAAAAACGCTTAATGAATGATGTTCATGCAAATAAATATAGTTACTTATTTCTAGCGAAGTAGGTAGCGACTATGTAATGCGATATTTGGTTTCTTTTCGAAGAGATTGAATGTCACGACAGAATTCATTGAG
>NZ_JAHKQD010000011.1 GCF_018860915.1 Colwellia sp. C2M11 | reverse complement strand
AAGTAAAATGATGTGTTACTGCTCAATGAATTCTGTCGTGATACCAGCAAAGCTGATATCGCATTACATAGTCGCTACCTATCTCGCTAGAAATAAGTAACTATATTTATTTGCATGAACATCATTCATTAAGCGTTTTTTTGTTCCGCTTTCCTAAGAAAGAAGAACTATGTAAAAACAAGTTAATGTGAGTATTCACACAAATTGCATGATAACTAATTGTTAAAGAAGATATCGAGTAACTAGGTTAGTCGATATAGATGAGAGTCGCATTCGCTCTTCATCTGAGCAGGTTAAGTCTAACTTAATCTGCGTTGCTCGTTGCTGTTGCCCCGAAGCAGGATGCGTATCATACGCTTCCGAGTTTTAATGTCAACGTTTTATTTTGATTTTTTAAAAGTTTTTGCAAACTCTTAAACACTTCACTACTTAAATCAAAAGTAAACGTTAAGTTAACTATTTAGCATTAAATGAAAGTAGATAACTTATTAAAACAGCCCGTTGATGATTCGTTTTGCCTGAACCCCTTGGAACTGGAGCGCATTGTAGAGATTTTTAAAAAAGGGTCAAGACTTTTCTTTAAACTTTTATTCGTTCGAAGATATATTGAACTAAATGCATTTTTATTAGACTAAAGTATGGACTTCCTGCTACTTTTGGGCTTTTATAGATATCAATCACACTATTTTTACTTGTGTCATTGAATGTATTCTCGCTTATGTAAGTTGATGGAACAATATGAGAAATTTTTATTAATCAATTGGAACCCCACTATGAAGTTACTACCTCTGTTATGTTTAATTGGTTTTCTTTTTTCATTTGCAGCTAATAGTACTGCATATAGTTTAAAGCAAACTCGACAAATAGCAGTTTTATCAACGATGTTTGATCAACTTATCCACCGTCAGATTAATTCTGAAATGGCTGTCGAAAGAAGTGTTAATGCTTTACTTAGGAGTTATCCAGAACAAATAGCTTCAGTCTTGAAAATAGCTGTAGCGAAATATCCTCAAGAATACGAACAAATTATATGTGGTGCTATAAGAGCAGAGCCGGCATTAACGAGTGATGTTATTGATATTATATTAAGATCTAATGTTGCTAGCATTGAAGATATTATAAGCTTTGCAGTGACAGAAGAGCCTGCCTATGCTGTTGAAATAGTCAATGCAGCGGTTTCACATAAACCTTCTAAACTAGAAAATATTGTCCGTGTTGCTATAACTACAGAGCCAATAATGGCTAAACATATTGTAGACTCAACAATGCAAAGTTACCCTGAAAAAATATTGGATATTCTTGCTGTAGCAATTAAAGCCTTACCCGAACAAGTGGTTAGTATTGTTAGAGACACGTTAAGGATTTCACCCGATAATACTGAGGTTGTTAGTATTGCTGTAAATTCATCTAGTGGCAATAAAGCACGTGAAATTATATCAACAGCAGTAAAATCGGGGATCTCTCAAGAATCAGCAACCGCTGCTGCAATTGCTGGTGGTGCATTGGAAGCAGATATAGCTAAAGCAAATGAAGAATAAGGCTATAAATAATTTTATACTGACTTTCTTGTAAACACTAAATCATTACCTTGAGTCAAATCACTACTGTATTGATATCCGGCTAAATCAAAGCTCTTTAGCTGTTCAACGTCTGTGATTTGATTTTGAATAATATAACGAGCCATTAAACCTCTCGCCTTTTTCGCATAAAAGCTAATAATTTTATATTGATCATTCTTCCAATCTTTAAACTGTGGAGTGATGATCTTTGCATTTAATAGTTTTTTATTAACAACTTTAAAATATTCATTAGAAGCTAAGTTAATTAAAATATCACTATTTTGCTCTGCTAAAACTTCATTTAACTCATCTGTGATTATATTTCCCCAAAACTGATACAAGTTGCTACCGCGACAATTATCAAGTTTGGTTCCCATCTCTAATCGATATGCTTGCATTAAATCTAATGGTTTTAATAATCCATACAGGCCCGATAATATTCGTAAATGTTTCTGTGAAAAATCAAAGTCAGCATCACTAAACGAAGGAGCATCAAGACCACTATAAACATCGCCATTAAAAGCTAAGACCGCTTGGCGTGCATTCTCAGTAGTAAAGGGTTGGGACCATTCACCAAACCTTGCGGCATTCAACCCTGCCAATTTATCACTTAACTTCATCAATGAGGCTATTTGATCTGAAGATAACTTAACACAACGCTCAATTAATAGTTCGCTATGCTCAAGTAGGCTTGGTTGACTCGTTTTAGTGGTTGCTAAAGGGGATTCAAAATCTAATTTTTTTGCAGGAGAAACAATGATTAGCATAACATTTCCGTTTCGATTATTTTATAAACATATTAAAGCAAATGATAACATAGCTTTAATTCAAGTAAGAAGGAGCAATTACAATATATAATAGGATCAGTATGAAAATCAGTAACAATTGAATATTTGCTAAGTATTTGCACCGTAAAGGGGTACATTAACAGAATTTATGTAGTAACATTTAATCATACAAATCCATTAATTAATTTTAGCAACCTATAGGTCGTATTCATGACAAACTTATCTTCTCAACTTGAACAATTAAAGCAAATGACCACTGTCGTTGCCGATACTGGTGATATTGAAGCTATAGCTAAATTTCAACCACAAGACGCTACTACTAATCCATCATTATTATTAAAAGCAGCTGCATTACCATTATATAAAAATTTATTATCTGATTCTGTTATTTGGGCAAAAGAGCAATCTAATGATAAAAATCAGCAAGTTATTGATGCAGCAGATAGGTTATCAGTATTAATTGGTCTAGAAATTTTAAAAACAGTCCCTGGCCGTATCTCCACTGAAGTAGATGCTCGATTATCTTTTGATACAAAGGCCTCTATTGCTAAAGCTCACAAATTAATAGCAATGTACAATGAAGCAGGTGTGAGTAATGATCGTATTCTGATCAAGCTAGCTTCAACATGGGAAGGCATTAAAGCCGCGGAGCAGCTTGAAAAAGAAGGCATTAATTGTAACCTAACATTACTCTTTAGTTTTGCACAAGCAAGAGCTTGCGCGGAAGCCGGTGTTTATCTGATATCACCTTTTGTTGGTCGTATACTTGATTGGTTTAAAAAAGATACTGGTCGCACTGAATACCCTAGTGATGAAGATCCAGGGGTTATTTCTGTTACTGATATTTATAATTATTACAAGAGTAAAGGTTATAACACTGTTGTTATGGGCGCGAGTTTTAGAAATACGGGGGAAATTTTAGCACTTGCTGGTTGTGATAGGTTAACTATTAGTCCTCAATTGATGGATGAATTAGCCAACAACAATGCACCTGTTGAACAGAAACTTAGTGCTAACAACATTAATGATACAGGATCTACTGAAACACCATTAACTGAACAAGAATGGCGCTGGCAAATGAATGATGATGCAATGGCGACTGAAAAGCTAAGTGAAGGGATTCGTAATTTTGCTATTGATCAAGTGAAGCTTGAAAAACAATTAGCACAAATGCTATAAAAAGAATCAATGATGTAAAATCAACCGATACGACTATTTAAAATGCACATTTTTATTAAAAAATGTGCATTTTTTATTTTAAGCACTTAAAAAGTATGATATTAAAAAGATGCAATTGATCTATGTTTTTAAAGAAAATCTATTAAGGGGTACTTTTATGGATAATTTAAACCAAGTTTTAGCATCAGTTAGTCAACCTGCAAAAGGAAAAAATGTAGCGACAAATAAAAGGAAGTGGCGAGAAATTGAACAATTAAGAGATAAATTCCAACTCGAAAAAGAATTACTAATATATGAGGACTCTCTGGAGTATATGTTAGAAGAGTTTTAGCTAAATTTTCTATTAAAATTGTTTAATATCAAAACCTGACTTAGTCAGGTTTTTAACATTTAATTCTACAACAAGTAGTTTCCTATCAAAATGATGATTGACAATATTCAAACAAGCGTTTAACTTCTTAATAGTTTATTATTAAAAACGGCTAGTTACAGTAATATGTCAAAAACACTTATTAACTTTGTTCATGCGAATGGCTTTCCTGCCGGCAGCTACCAAACACTATTTAATTATTTACCAACAGAATATCAAATCATATCACATGAAAAATATGGTCATGATGAAAGATATCCCGTTGAAAATAACTGGCAACCCTTAGTGGATGAACTGATTAACTTTGTGAAACAGCAATTAGCCTTACATAATCAAGAACAAGTATTCAATGTAGGTCATTCATTTGGTGGAGTCATTGCTTTCATTGCAGCTTGCCAACAACCAGCCTTATTCAAAGGCTTAATTATGTTAGATCCACCTGTAATAACCGGCGCTACCGCTTTAGGAATGAAACTTGTTAAGAATACTCGTTTTATTGACAAGTATAGCCCTTCGGGTAAATCCAAAATAAGAAGAACACATTGGCCATTAGATACCGATGTTGCAAAGTTATTCTCAAGTAAAAGATTATTTAAAAATTTTGATGAACGCTGCTTAAACGACTATGTTAAACATGGCATTGTTGAACGAAATGGTCAATTAGAATTAGCTTTCTCAGCCCAAGTAGAAACTGATATTTTCAGAAATTTGGCAGATAACTTATCGAGTTATAAAAACAAGCTTAACATCCCTGCTACATTAATATACGCAGAGAAAACAGATGTATGTCCTCATATATTCTTCAAGAAATTTGCTAAATTAAATAAAAGTATTAATGTAATCACAACTCCCGGAAGCCATATGTTCCCCTTGGAACAACCTGAAAATACAGCGAACCTAATCAAAAGCATTATAGATATGAATAAAGTAGAATAATTTAGCTAAGCAATTAACACATCAAAAAATTGACGCTAGCACTTCCCTCCTATTATAGAGAGTAATTTTATTTAGAATAACTCTCTTATGCCTCAAAAAAAACACTTTTTTTATTATTTTATTTCAACAACTTAAAATATAAAAAATATAGAGCTCCCGTGTCAAAAATTCAGTTGGCATAACACTTGCCTTTACATAGTTATAGAGATTATTTTGCTGTGAAGGTTTGTTATGTACTATTTAAGTTTACCCTGTTTGAGTTTACGCACTATTAAAAGTAGTACTTGTATGCTTTTGTGCTTATTTTTATTTGCGTGTAGTACCACGGAAAATGTAAATAATAATAATTTTGCAGACAATCGTTATGACAATAGTCGTATGAATAAGCACTTTTCTCATACCCAATTTACACCTATCAATAAAAGTACAAACAAAAAATCAATAAGCTCTGATCACGAGTTAATGATGTCGGTTTTGAATAGACCTATTCCAGAAGATCAAGCAATGATATTAGCCTTAAAGCAAGAAAGAGCTAGTTATGGCCCTTATTTTTCGAATTATACCGTTAAAATAAGAGGTGATAAAAATTCAGATACAACGAATGTTAGAACTGAAAATATCTATACTCAGCTTATATCACAAGATATTAATGCTATTAATATTAGTGCCCCCAACTAAAACTGCAGCTACTTCAATTTTGACATCTATTAAAATCAGTTAAAGAATCTGTGATATATAAAATAACATCGCAGCCATCTAACTTATGTCATCTGACCAATCGAGTGTATTAAAAAGGTACTGCCATTGCTGATCGAAGGCAGCATTAATTATTACTTTCTCATGAGTAATAGGATGAAGAAAACTTAATGACTTAGCGATAAGCATTAAACGCTTAAAACCAAAGTGATTCGTAAAAAACGGGTTTTGCTTATTATCTCCGTAATTTATATCACCAATAATAGGATGACGTAAGTGTGCAAGGTGACGTCGAATTTGATGTCTACGCCCTGTAATTGGTGTTAACCTTACTAAAGAATACCGAACACTATCAAACTTCCCCAATGAAATTGGTAAACTTGCTTGCTTTATTACGCGATAATTAGTTTGTGCCAATTGCGCGGGTTTATCTCGTCTAACATTTTTATCACCAATTTTATCTAGTTTTTCCTTAAGCGCATGATCTATCAAGGTATCGTGCTCAAACATTGCTAAGTGCCCACGTACTAAAGCAAAATAAGTTTTTGTTAACTCTGTATTGGTATATGCCTCTTGTGTACTATTTTCCCGAATGTTCACTTCATTTGATTTACTAGCAAAAGCTTCATTCATTTTTTGAGCTACCTCTTGCGTTAAAGCAAACAACAAAACACCAGATGTCGGTCTATCTAATCGGTGTACAGGATAAACGTATTTACCTATTTGATCTCGAACTAACTGCAAAGCAAAATAGATTTCATTCTTGTCCATAAAACTACGATGTACAAATAACCCTGCAGGTTTATCAACGGCAATAAGATATTCATCTTGGTATAGAATAGTTAAAACAGGTTTTTGATCGCTTATTTCAGAAATTGGCTTATTAAGTTGTAAAGGCATAGTCACATTTTAAATTTTGCTAGATAAACGCATTATCTCTATAATGGCGAGCAGACTCAATCCTTCTTTACTTTGGCTTACTAATTCTCCTTATGAATACTATAGATACTATTTCACAGCTTTTGCATTCATCGAACTCTCAGTTTCGTCTTTATGATATTGGTCGAAAAATAGAAAAAATCTCAAAAGAACAATTTGAAAAAATAGAACTAAATCAAATACCATACCCAACGCCTTTACAAGGTCATGCTTGTATTGCTATTGCTTTTTGGCAGAAAAAATCACCTCAACCATATTTATGGCTATTAAAATTTCCTCTTGATGAACGTGGATTACTAAATCAAGGAGCAAGAAACCATTTTATTGCTATTATCATTGAAGCTCTTGGTAGTAATTTAATGCAAGATGCTAATGAGAAACAAGAAGAGTTATTAAAAAGTAATCCTTACTTGTATACTCCTGCACAGTACAAATTAGCTACATTAAACAGTAAAATTAATTTTGAACTAAAACAAACACCGAGTGAATATTTATCGCCATTTTTAACTTACCTTTCAGGTGAATCTGGTTGGGATAATTGGCAAGTAGTAGGTGTTCAGGGTATTACCGACTTTGCCGTGCGTATAAATGAGAAAGAGAACAGCGAAAAACTGATAAATGCTCTACCTCACCTTCCTACCGAAGTATTATTTCCATTATGTGGAGCATTAGAAAATGAAAGTCTACCTGCAGCATTACTGAATACTTTAATAAGTTTACTAGAAAAAAACATAGCATTAATGAAAGAGAATAACGAAAATAATGATAACCTCCTTCAAACACAACAACATTTACTTCGTAGTTTAGCGAGTAATTGCCACCATATTCACGTTGAACAATTTATTAATATGCTGCTAGCACAAGATAAAATCGCTGCTGAGCTATTAATTACACTTTCTGGTCGTTGTTGGACTGTACTTGCAGACGCTAAGATGTTGATTACTTATTTTGAGCACCTTATTGCATGTGAAGATCAAGCTCTATTCAATAGTATATTTAAAGACTTGGTTGCAATACCATCAATTCGTCCCATTGTTTTTGAATGTATGCGTTCACCCAATAGAAGCAATGCATTATCGCAAGCAATTGGCCAACTATTTAACTAAATAAAGCAATTTATTCGGCTTTACGATTTAAGGTATATCTACACACTATGGAAAATATTTACTACTTATTAGTTGTCTGCTTAATTTTTTGGTACTTTATTTACCTAAGAAAAGTCGCTGAAGCCGCCCTTATTCATGCTACTCGGTATTGTGAACAAAGCCAGTTACAATTTATTGCTATTGCCAGACGTTCAAGCCGGTTAACATTTAATAAGAAACATGGTCTTGTGTGGTTTAGCTTATTTGATATAGAGTTTAGCGGCGACGGTGAGTCCAGTAATCATGCTACATTGAGTTTATATGGATTAAAATTAGATAATGTTGATGTTCCTCCTTATCGAGTTTAATAAAATCAATTATTTCAATTCCAACTCTAATTATATAGGAAGGTATAGTGCAGTTTTTAAAGTCACTTTTTTGTTTACACGGTCTTGATAATAGAACACGTTTTTTTACTATTTCTATTGGTGTGTATGTTTTATTTGTCATGCTAGTATCTGCTTTTAGCAATAGTATTATTATACCGCTAATATTGTTGGTAATGTTTTCTCTAATACTTGGGTTAACAAGCCTGCGACGCTTACATGATGCGAAACTCAATAAAAAGTGGTTATTGGCCCCCTGCTTAACTTTTTTATTAGTAGGCATCATTATTATCATATCTCAGCAGAGCAGCAGTTATTATTTACTCATTCTTCCAACTCTTTGCTCTGCGGTATTATTGACTTATCAAAGCACTAACAAACATAGCTATATATTGGGTTACTATGGCCCAGTTGATATGAATGAATATCGACAAAATAGCCACAAGAGTGCACAATCACAATATCGCATTGAACCTACACTTGTTAGTGATACTTCATCTAACAATTATTACTCACAAACCCATAATGATAGTAGTCAAGAGTATAATCAAACAGATAAAATTGAAGATGATAATTATTCTCATCATAGACAAGCTAATAAGCAAACTGATATTGGTGAATTGATTCGCTTAAACCTATTAAACAATAGAAAAGCACAATTAATTATAGTGGCTATCATCGGCATAACCTTAATTGGTGTTAGTACTTCATGGCTAATTCATTACTTAGACTCTGCGGACGAAACATTAATAAATCAAAATAACAATAAAGAGCAAGTTAGTGTTTTGCCTTCTATTTTAAGAAGTCACCCTCTTCCTATGCCCGATAACTATACCTTATATTTATCGGAGCACTCTGGCATTAGTATTAATTGGCAAGCTGATGAAGTTGAAAATTCACTTTTATGGTCACAATTAACAGCACAAGGAGATGAAAGCTGTAAAGAAATTAGCTTTAATAAAGGAAAGCCAATACGTACATTGTCAGTGAAAGTGGAAGAGAGTAATGGGATTAATTCTAACTATTTTGCTAGTTTTTCCCCTCTTGATAGTCAAGAGCTTATTCAGGCTTTAGCATTTCGTGGCAACTTCACTTTATGTGGTTATAATTTTTCATTAAAAGGCAGTCAAGCAGCATTAGGAACAAATAACCAGTATTCACACTGGGTTGAATACTAAATTAGAACAATTAATTAAGAACACCGTATTGTGTGTTGTTGCTAAAAGGGGCTTTTAGCGCTCATTTAAAGCTGAAAGCCTATTCCATTATCAAATAATTGCTCATAGATACTTTTTATTGCAATAGCATTATCTGTCAATGAGTCATCTAATTTACTGCGTTTTTCAAAGCCTAAATCACTAATTTGATAATAGTAATCTGCATGTAAACCACTCAATTCAAGACATGCTTTTGTACAAGATAAATCACAACCATCAATAGCAATAATTGGGCGACCAGAATTTGCCAGCTCCATCATAGGAATAACTTTTCCGACAACACCTGAAACACACGACATCTCGGCAATACCATCATCATCAAGGTTTAACGATATATTATGAGCCATTTCGGCTAAATTAGAACACCCAGAGCAGGCATATACTATTGGTTTTCCTTGTTTTATTGTTGGATTTTTTTTTGGATTATCTGACATGGAACTAATCTCCTTGCTTAGGAATAGATAGCGGTTATTATATAACTGAGTCTAAACACCATATAAAACGCGACTTTCTGATTCTAACAAGGCCGAAAAAGTTGGTTTTGATTTATATCAACCTTTAGAGCAATCAACTATGAATTAATCTATTTGACCTGTTCTCGATTTAAGATACTTTAAATTGGTCTTTTTAACTTTAATAAATAGAGGTGACTTACCACTAACTACTCAACAAGTATTAAAAAGTTTAAGAAGAAACGTTATGATGCTCCCTAAGCGCGCTATGTACTTATATAACTTGATGACTATGGGATTTATATATTAAGTTAACTTTTAAAGGCTAATCGGTTAGATATAGCCTTATTTATGGTTTAATTCACTCTATTGAAACCGTAACTTACATAATATTGGGATATTATAAAGATATGCTTACTTCTTAGATTGTTTGTAAATATCTTCTGGTTTTAACTTTAATACTTTACGAGAAGGCTTTGCTTGATCTGTTTTACTATTAGGGTTTTCATATATTGCACTAGCATTCGGTCTTGCACCATCAACCCATGTTTCATTGTTTTGATTTTTAGCTTTAAAGTTATTATTTGGGGTGTTGCTATTATGTGACTTATTCTTTTGAGACTTACCGCCTAAAGGTGTATTCTTATCAGCACTATTATTTTCAATTTTACTTGTTCTAGCAACATGATGCTTCTTATCAATAGCTTGTAATAAATTACGTAAAACTTGATCTTTACACTCTCTGTAATGTTGATGATCAACTCTTCTTGAAAAAGCACTTAACTCAGGTTTATTTAAGCGAAAATCAACACTTGCTAATAATTCAATCAATTCTTCCGCTTTTAAATTAAGAGCGATTTTTAATTTAGTAAGAACAATATTATTTGTTAAACGTTTCTCAGGTGTTGCTGGAGCCCCTTCTCTTTTACCGCGTTTTTCATTAATAAATCCATTTAGAAATGAAGCTAATTCGACATCTTGACAGCTTACAAAATCAGCATCATTATCTTTTTTTAACCATTGGCTTACTTGCTCTCTAGTAACCATCAATCCTGCTGATGAGAAAATCGCTATCATCTGTTTGTCATTATAGTTAAAAGTGTAGCGTAACCGGCGAAGAACATCATTATTGTTCAAAGTATTTCCTAATAAAAAAGTGTGAATACACAGTATGAGATAAATCTATTTTAGCAGTTTTAAGCTACTAATAAAATAATGGAATTTATTAAACTTAGGGGGATAATCATTACAATTAAAAAATGCCACTCACTTTCAATGAATGGCATTTATTTAAATTAACGAAAAATGTTAACACATTAATTAATCGATACTTTTCTTCTTACTACAATCATCAATAAAGCGAATAATCCGAACAAGGTGAAAGATCCACCACCGCCTGATGTATTCGTAGTGCTATCATCAATAGCTTCTGCCTCTCCAGCTTCAATATAAAAAGAAACAACAGTCGTATTACTGTCAACAGTACCATCGTTAACGGTTAATTGTACGCTTACACGCGTTAAGGCGTTAACTACAGGCGCTGTAAAGCTTAATATACTACCTTCGGATTTAATTGTTAATGTTGGCCCTTCTATTTGCGTCCAAGTATAAGTAAGTGCGTCGCCGTCACTATCAAACGATGATGAACCATCAATTTTACCTTCCTCCCCGCCATTAAGAAGTACTAAAGTTGCAACAGCTCTTGCTAACGGTGCAGTGTTAGCTAATGCAGCCAAAAGGCCTGGATCTTCAACCTGTTTATTCGCTACTCCGTCAGCGTCGTTAGGTCCACCATCTTCAATAATTAAACGAATACATTCGTGTCCTTGTGTTAGGCCCTTTTTCCAGCTTGTATCATAATAACTAGGACATATAGAGTCTATACGTGCTGCAGAATGAATTTCATTATAAGCATCAACTTCAAAAGATTTAAATATAAAATCATTATAAATACTTCGAGGGGTTAAAAATTTTGCATAAATGGCATTAACAGGGATTTTACTACTTTCTGGTAATGGCACAACAACAGCAACAGAGTCTCCTGCTTGAGCTAAGTTCGACGCAATAAACTCAATAAATAGAAAACCAGTCGAAAGATCCAAATTTTCCTCAATCCCAACTTCATCAGTAATATCATCAGGATCAACTGGCTGACCATTGTCTAAATAGTCAGTGAGGTCATTCGGATTCACTGCCGCCCCACTTGCTTCTTGCCCAAGCGCTAAAGAATTAATAGGACCTAAGCTTAACTGTATACCAGGTTCAGTTCTCATCGGCTCTTCGCCTAGTACAAGAGCTAAAGTAGAACGGTCTGATGAATTATCTAAATAATTAGGTATACCATCGCCATCGCTATCAGTAACACCTTCAGCAGAATCATTAATACCATCGCCATCAGAATCTTTATCGCTATCTAAAATAACATCATCATTTTGAGTACTTATATATAAAGTAAGGCCTGAAATCGCTGTTAGAGGGTCAGTTCTATTCTCTTCTTCAAGTTTAGCCGCAACGTTAATCACATTACCATACTCGCTAAGGTTAACGTAATGATAATTGTTGAAGTAGGTACTCGAATTATCTTCATTTTGGTAGCCTACCGAGTTACTATCATTAAACAAAATATCAAACTTAACGCTATCCCCGTTAGGGTCATAACCTTCTATAAAAACCACTATATTTTCCGATTCGTTTTCATTAAAAACGACATCTCTACTACTTTGTTGAGCACAGGTTACCTTCGCTGATTTGTCCGATTCTACAGCTGACACAGGGCGTTCATAACATTGTGGTGTATAGGCATAAAAGTCTAAAATAACAGGTGGTAAATTTTCATCCGTTATGGTGAAAGTTGTTGTTGTATTTTCATTGTCAATAGCACCATTGATAATCTCAACAATTTCTACATTCAATATATCGCCATCTTCCCAACCGGTTATATCATTAAAATTATAAAAATCATATTCAGAGGTTTTAGCTTCTTTAGATGTCCGTAATGGAGATAGATAACTTTGCATAGTGAATTTAAAATCACGTGCATCCACTTTACTTGTGTCACTGTTAATAGATAACTCGATAGTTAATGTTTTTTCATCCGGATCGTAACCACCATGATTATTTATTAATATGTTTTCAAGCTTATTGGTTAGGGCTGTACCACTCAATTTAAAAGTAATAATAATATCTTCGTCTTGATTAATATTGGTGGTTGATAAATTGGGGATAACATCAAATGTTGAAGTAGCAACCCCATCAATTACTGGTGATTCTAGTGCAATTTTACCTGTAGCAGGTAAACTAACAAATGGCGTAACATAAACGATTTGCTTTAGTGTTATTGTATCGTCCATATCTGGGTTTGTTACTTCCCATTCAACAACATGTTGTCCAGTAAATAATTGATAATCTTTAATTAGAGATAAAGAAGAGTTCTCAGGTAAGCCATCAAACTCTTCCGGTACTTGATTACTCAAGGTTAACAATTCAGTGGTAACCTTAGTTATATTACTTTCTGGGTTAATGGTGACAATAGTGTCTGAAAAAACATCTGAATCTGCATACGCTGAAACAGAAATACTTAAGCAGGCTATTGCAAAAGCACAAGCTTTACTTATATTGACAAGTTTATTAAATGACAAAATATATTCCTCTGGATGGGCGGTTTTTGTTGTTAGAATAAAAGACTGAATCAGAATAATATATTTATTTTAGTGAGTCGAATAATTTGTAACAATTTATTTTATTATTTCCGTCTCTAATTATCTCCACACAGGAATATATATTGTTGAACAGTGTTCAAAGGGATGGAACAACTTCATAAGGGATATAGAAAGAGTAAAAAGCTTATGCACAAGAGATTGGGTTAAACTGGTCGACTAATTAATCCGTTTGCTATTGCCAATATAAACTATGAATTATCGACATTAGTATTATATAAAATTTAGCTATATTATTAAGATCTAATTAAATTTTTACTATTGCTGCACTTATCATTAAACATAAAAAAACCAGTCCCCTTTAAAGAGTACTGGTTTTTTGATTAAAAGTTACAATATATTAATTAGATTGAAACATTTTTACGTCTAGCTGTATCTACAATGAAGCCTTTCCAACTACTAGCCGCTTTACGCGATTTAGGGTCTTTTATAGCTTTATTGATAGCAGCATAAGCTTGTTTATACTTTTCAAGATAAAAATATGATTCAGCTATGCTCATATACAAGCGTCCTTGATTCTTAATACCTAGATCAATGGCTTTATTTAGAGCCTGGATTGCTTTAGCAAATTGCTCGTCTTGCTTCAACAACATGCCTTGCTTGCTATAATGCTGTGCTTCACCAGTCATCTTAGCTAGCTCACCATAATATTTGGCAGCAGTACTAACATGTTGTGCAGCATGCCAAGCGTTAGCTAAAGTTGAGATGTTCTTGTCGTCTCTTTTAACTAAACCTGAAGCAATATGCTTCTCTAATAATAAAGCAGCTTTATAAGGTGATTCATTAGAAGAATATAAACTTGCTAATGTTTTAATCTGAGATTCTTTATCAAGAAACCCTTGCTTATAAGCTAGATCAAGTGTTTGTAATGCTTTAGGGTAATCTTCCACAAGTAAATAAAACATTGGTAATTGTGTCCACCAGGTTTTATTTTCAGGAAAAATTAAAATTACCGTTTCTAATACATCAATCGCTTCTTTATATTTTTTACGCTCATAATAAGAAGTTAATTTTAATATATAAGGGTTTTGGTTAGGTTTATCAGCAAATGCGGCGATTGCATTATCAGCAGGAACAATCATTTTATCCAATTGTTTTAACTCATAATTTGCTTGAGCTATTTTAACCCAAGTGTCACCATCATTTTTACCGGTAAAATCCATCCAAGTATAGTAATTACTTAAAGCACCTTTATAGTCTTTGGTTTGCATTTGCAAATCACCCAATAACTTTAAAGCTTCACCATGATCTCCTTCATTTAAAATATCAGGAGCTACAGCCATCTTAAGGTATTTTATTGCTTCTTCTTCATGGTCACCTTTAGTGGCATACATAACAGCAATAAAACGAGAAACATAGGCTTTATCATAATCTTGTTTGGCTTCAATATCTTTTAAGATAACTAAAGCACCATCAATATCATCAGCTGTATAAGCCTCAAAAGCTTTTTGTACCTTTTTACCAACAGATTGACCAACAAGCTGCGTAGGACGTTTCTTTTTCTCTTCTTGAGCAGCAGCCGCATTAGCATTTTCAGCAAATGGCACTTGCGCAATCAATAGAGAAGCAACAACAACTAAAGAAGTTGATACTTTCTTAAAAGACATACTTTCAAGGGTAAATTGTTTCGACATAATTAACTCCCTCCGTCCATTTTAAAGTCTAATTGCACTGTTAAACCTTCTTGTCTTAATGGTTTACCATCAACAACTTTTGGCTTGTATTTCCACTTTCTAAGTGCACGTTTCGCTTCCCTGTCAAAAACACGCTTAGGTTGAGCTTCAATTACTGTAACATCTTCAACACCACCAATCTCATTGATTGTAAATGAAAGCTTAACCCAACCTTCTTTACCATCACGAGCTGCTTGAATAGGGTATTTAGGCTCTATTCGTACAATTGGTGTTGCATCACCGTCACGGCCAAACCCTGCACCTGGTGCAGATAAGCCTGTTGATGCGCCAGATAATTGTAATCCTGGCATATTAAACTGCAAACCACCAGTGTCGTTACTTGCTTCAGGCTCAGGAGTCTGTTGCTTTGGCGGCGCTTTAGGCGGCGGCGGTGGCGGTGGCGGAACACGACGACGTGTTTCTGCTGAAGACTCTGGCGGTGTAGTATTCACTTCTACGATTATACTCTCTTTTGCCTCATCCTTGTGTCTATCACCGCTAGATACAAGGAAAGCCATAAAAGCAAATAGACCAAAGGTAACTACAGCGCCTAGTAGTATTGATACTAAAAAGCGTCCCATTCTCTACCCCTTCGCTGCAGCAATAGAGATTCTAAGATCACTTCCTGCTTCTTTAATTGCATCCATTACTTTAACAACAACGCCATGTTTAGCGTCTTTATCAGCTTGGATAATAATTACATCGGTCGGTTGTTCAGCAAGTAATTTTTCAATCCTTGCACCAACACGTTCGATGTCAACACGGCCTTTATCTAACCAAATTTCACCGTTATCTTTAATTGCTATAAAGATATTGGCATTTTTCTGCTTAGTTTGCTGTGCTGCTTTAGGTTTGTTTACTTCAATACCTGCTTCTTTAACAAAAGAAGTGGTTACAATGAAGAAGATCAGCATGATAAATACGATGTCGAGCATCGGTGTCATATCAATTACCGCTTCTTCGTCCTCACGAATTTTTTTACGTGCCATGAAAATATCTCTCTAGTGATGAGGTAAACTGTCAACCAGTTTAGCCTTTGCTAGTTTAACTTGAGCGTCTAGTCTTGAACTAAAAAACACACCAGATAACGCTGCTACCATACCGGCCATAGTCGGAATTGTTGCTTGCGATATACCTGCGGCCATTAATCGCGGATTACCTGTACCTTGTTGTGCCATTGTTTCAAACACACCAATCATACCGGTTACAGTTCCTAACAAACCAATTAATGGACACATTGCCACTAATGTTCTGATAGTTACCATGCGTTGTTCAAGCAGTTCGTTTGCTTCGGAAATCCAAGTCTCTCTAATACGATGTGCATACCAAGACGTTGTGTCTGAGCGTGCATCCCAACGAGAAACAATATCTTTCTTCATTGTTGGGTAGATTGCTGATAAGAACCAATAGCGTTCTATCATCATTATCCACATCAATAAGAGTGCAAAGGCAACAACGTACAGTACGTTACCGCCAGTTGCAATAAAACCCCTGACAGATTCCCAAAGCTCTATCAGGAATAACATTATTTAGACTCCTTCTCAGCAATCGCAGCAATTAAGCCTGCACTTTGCTCGTCTAGTTTTTGTAAAACGCTTTTCGCTTTACCTGCAACAATTGAGTGGATAAGAATAAGTGGTAATGCACAAATCAAACCTAATGCTGTTGTAACTAATGCTAGAGAGATGTTACCCGCCATAATTTTCGGGTCACCAGTACCAAACAATGTAATTGTTTGGAAAGTCATAATCATACCGATTACTGTACCTAATAGACCCATTAGAGGAGCTATAGCAGCAAACATTTTGATTAAGTTAACACCACGGTCAATTTTAGGTGTTTCACGTAAGATACCTTCATCAAGTTTAAGCTCTAATGTTTCAGCATCAACTGACTTGTTATCATGATAAATTTGAAGTAAACGACCTAATGGGTTGTTACTATTTGGTGTATCAAGATTTTTCTCTTGAGATTTAATCTTAGAAGTAATACTACCTAAAACGATAATACGTTCAAGCGCAATCAATAAACCAATGATTAAAAGAACCGTGATAGCGTAACCAACTTCTTTACCTTCATGGAAGAATTCTTCAAGTGTTTTCTTACGTGTTTCTAGTGATAAAATACCACCACGTGAAGGATCCACATATACACCAGCATAACCTGAACTAGTGTTGAAGAAACCAGATGCTGTATCAGAAATATAACCTGCTGGTTGTTTAGCTAACGGTTGAACCTGACCAACTTCATCGTTATAAGTTAAGTAACCATCTGCAGAAACTAGGTTAAATGTACCGATACGAGTAATCGTTTGAGTAGTTTTAGAACCATCTAAGTTTGTTACTTCAGCAGTAAACTTAGAAACTTTACCTGATTCAGTCATTTCAGTTTGTAAAGCAAACCATAACTCTTCAAGATCTTCTAAAGCAGGAATTTCTTTAGCATTCGCGATACGGTTTAACGTTTCGCCACGGCCAGGGAATTCTGCACTTACGATAGAAGTAGCAATTTGGCCATAAGCGCCTGCAGCTGCAGCACGAGAAACACCAAACATTTCACCTAATGTGCCTGTAGCATTATCAAGTTCAACTTCTTTTTGTGCTAATGCAATTTCGTTATCTGCATATTCTTTTGTTAAACGTGCGTTACGCGCATTTTGATTCGCAAGTTCTTTTTTAGCTTTATTTAAAAGTGCTTGTTTATCAGCACGTGCTGACGTAAATTCAGCTTCACGTTTTTTATCAAGTTTAGCTTCTGAAATACGATCAGATTTAACTTGTTTTAGTAAATCATCTAACTGATTCGCTTGTGTTGTTGCAACAAAACCAGCTGACATTACTACTGCTAGCGTTACAAAATTAATAACTTTTCTCATTATTCTGCTCCTGCTGCAAATACTGGTAATTTAGCTAAATCTGGTGGAAGTTGCTTACGCGCCATAGCGATAGCATCTTTAATAGGTTTTAAATATTCATCACCTAATTCTTCCCATGCACGACTTTGGTTATTCCATAACCAAGAACGTTTACCATCTAGAGATTGTGCAACAAAAGCGATTCTGCCCATATGAACGAAATCAGCTGTTAAGGTTGTACCACCAAAATCCATTTCTGCTTGATAAGCATCAAAGATTGTGCCGTAACCTGCTTCAATTTCATATGCTTCAAGTACTAAGCGGAACTGCTCAGAAGTAGTAACATTTGAATTTGACATTACGTTGTGTAAATTAGCAACACGCTCTTTACGACGTTCAATGTTCATTGGAACGTCAAGTTCGATATATTTTTCCAAGGTATCGATCATTTTGTACATCAATGGCACAACACCTTGTTTAATTTTATCAATACCATCAATTTGCTTTTGTAATGATGCGATATTTGCTTTTTGATCATCAACCATACGTTGAACATGATCATTATAACCACGTAAAACATCTGCTTCATCAACGGTATTACGGTATTCAGCAAGAAGTTCTTGCGTTTGTTCGTAAATAGTGTTGATTTTGGCTTGTGATTTAGCTGACTGCTTAAATATTGTAGCTTCAGCTTTTTGAAGATCTGTTAATGCATCAGCAGCAGCGATATTACTACCTGTTAATGCTAGTGCGCCTACCATTGCCGTAGCGATGAGGCTTTTCTTACTTACTTTGGACATAGTTCCCAACCAATTGCTATTTAAATTTTGATAACAAAGATTTTTGTTACCGCAAATATAAAAATCTGTCGTTTTATTATTTGTAACTTTTTTTTATACAACCTATCAATAATCCCAAATGACAAACAAACTGTCAAGGTGGTAGTTATAAAGTTATTTATTTATTCGAGTAATAAATAAAAAATATCACAAAATCATCATTAAATATCTGGATTAATAGATGCTTTAGATTCATATATGGTCTTTTTTGATTATTACTTGAGCAAAAAGGCCTAAAATAGACACATTTGTTTTTGCTATATATGTTTTACTAATTCATTCGTACTAAGTCAACTTTATTTACACTATTCGGCTATTAAAAACACGTTCCTCTTGGCTAAATCTTGTAATTAAACCTCTAAACAAGTCATTTTTGGGTGTTATTCAAACAAATATGTATATTTTAACCAGGTTTGAATGTTTTAAAATTTCAACAAAAATAGTAGTTCTGTATAGTCAGGCTGCCATTGAAAATCTTTCAGCTTAATTTTTACGCCCAGAACAACTATATTTTCACCTTGTAAAAGCTGCTTTTGCTCTAAAAAATATGGACTATTTATTGGAAATGAAATTTTACCTTGTGAATTAATAACACGATACCAAGGTACTAATTTTCCTTGCCAGCCTCCTTTAGGTATTTTACTTAAGGCTTTACCTACTAATCTTGCCCTACCAGGTAAGCCAGCGAGATCAGCGATTTGGCCATAACAAGCAACTTTTCCTTTAGGAATTAACTGTACTGTTTGCCAAATTTGCTCGTAATGCGGTTTAATTGATTCAGTGGTAGCCATTTATTTCTTTATTATTGACTTAAAATGAGCGCTATACTCATATTTGAATAATACGTTATCATATCAATATACATAATTATTGCTACAGCATGCATAATAAGATTGGGGAGCATTTATGAAAATTTGGGTTGATGCAGATGCCTGTCCAGTTGTAATAAAAGAAATATTATTTAAAGCGGCTGAACGAACTGGAATTGAAACGACACTGGTCGCTAATCATCATATTCGTATACCACCATCACGTGTTATTAATTTTATGCAAGTCAACTCAGGTTTTGATGTCGCTGATGATGAAATTGTAAAAAGAATCAATATAAATGATTTAGTAATAACGTCAGACATCCCTTTAGCTGACGAAGTTATTAGTAAATCGGCCATAGCTTTAAGCCCAAGAGGTGAGCTGTTTACCAAAGAGAATATAAAATCTAAATTAAATATTCGTGATTTTATGGATACCATGCGTGCTAGTGGTGTTCAAACAGGAGGACCATCAGCATTAAATCAAAGTGATCGTCAAAGCTTTGCTAATCACTTAGATAAAATTTTAATGCGTTATCAAAAGTCACAATAATGATTGCAACACATAAATAAACATATAAAGTGTTATACACAGGGTTTATTTACGACTTAAAAAGAATTATAGGTAAGAGCTACAAAAACTAATTGCATCTGTTGAGTGCTTTTCAAGAAGAAGTCATGTTAATAACCCTTTTTATTTACATTATCATTAAATTTACAAATATAATTAGAATAAGTAATGCATAAAGTCACTTTATACTTAATATTTCATCTACTTCTCATTTTTTCTACCTTCGCTAGTTATGCGCAAGAGATAGTCATTAGTGGCTTGCCTCATGAGATAACTAATTATAAAAAATGGCTAGGAAATAAAAAATGTACTGATATTAACAGTTATCAAAATGACTATGCTACGAAAGCTTCAACGCAAATAATGTTGATCTGTAAAGCTCTACAGCTTGGTGGGTTTAATGCAACCTTATCCTTTAATTCGATGCCAAATTATTCAAGAAGCTTATTCGAAGCTTATAAAGGTAGAATAGCAATACCTGGTGATTCAATTTGGTTATCACAAATATCTCAAAAACATTTTTATACTGCCCCACCTATATTTGCAGAGGGTGAATTTCAAAAAGGTTTCTTTGCACTTCCTGATAAACGAAAAGAAATTGAAGAACACATTAATATCAATAAATCAAAAGGTATTACATCATTACAAACCCTACGAGATTACATAGTTATAACATCCCAAAATTGGATATTTGATCAAGCAGCAATAAAAAATCTAGAACTCACCCACCTGTATACGACAAAAACAGAAAACATGTGCAATATGATTAAATATGGCCGAGGTGATTTGTATTTTGGTGAGTTAATTATGATTGGCAATAAAAAAATTGTTTTTAACTGCAACGGCTTAATTTTAGAGCCTATCAAAGGAATAAAAGTAGCATTTACAGAGTCTCGGCATTTTGTAGTATCGAAAAATATTGCTAACAGTTCAAAAATTTATGAGGCGCTTCGTAAAGGGTTAAATATATTACGAGCATCAGGTGAAATTGAGAAAGCTTTTTATCCTCATATTAACAATAAAAATATTATTGTTAATTGGCTAGACTTATTATCACTTTCACCCGAGCAAAAGCAGAAAAAAAATGATTAACTTATATCTAGCACTCACACTATTGAGTTTGCATTTCATGACGAATTTGACTTGTACATTCAGCTAAAATAATGGCACCCGCAGTAGATACATTCAAAGAATTCCCCATACCAAACATAGAAATATGAATTTGCTGATGACTTAACTTTAGTGCTACTTCACTAACACCTTTACGCTCATTCCCCAAAACTAATGCACAAGGAGACGGATAAGACACATTTTTATAATCGACTGACTCATGACATAGTTCTACACCAAAAATGGTGTAACCACTATTAATTAACGATTGTATACTTAATGCTGTACTATCACTGTACTCAATACATACCCATTTAGCTTCATTTCTAGAGGCTTTTCTTAATTTTTTATCTGAAATAGTTAACGCACCACAAACAATGATTTTTTCAATAGCAAAAGCATCTGCTAAACGAATAAATGAGCCTATATTATAGCTATTAGTAACATTATCTAATACCAATACAACAGGGGTTTTAGCTTTCTTTAAATATTCATCACGCGTAGGTTTCTTTTTTCTTAAATCTTCTTTACTAAGTTGTATTTCTAACGACATACTTCTGGCTCTTATAATAAACTGTGACGAATTTTAACTTATCTAGGCTATTTTTGTTAGTTATCTTCATATAGAATTCGCCTATAGCTTAACTTATCAATAGTTAAAATTAGGCCACAAACATGTAGCTGCTTCTTATTCCTTTCTAAAATGATACCAAACAAATGAATGATAAAACGATAGTAACCCATAATGGTAATTTTCATGCTGATGACGTTTTCAGTGTTGCAGCCCTAAAAAAGATTTTTTCTTCTTTTAATCTGATACGAACCCGTGATTTAGCTATTATTAGTAAAGCCGATATTGTGATTGATGTGGGTGGTGAATATAATCCTGACACAAATCGTTTTGATCATCACCAACGTGGAGGAGCTGGAGAACGTAACAACGGTATTCCATATTCTTCTTTTGGATTAATTTGGCAAAAATATGGTTTAGAAATTTGCCAAGGTAACCAAGATGTTGCCAATTCCGTAGATGCCGAACTTGTATCAACCATTGATGCTATAGATTGCGGACATGTTAAAGGTGTATCCACAGGAATTAGCCTTAGCCAAACTATTTCAATGTTTAATCCAACTTGGCAAGAAGATAGTCACTTTGATGACTGTTTTAATGAAGCTGTTGATTTTGCATTACGTGTTTTAACACGCTTTATTGCTTCTGCAAGTAGTGGAATCAATGCCAAAGAAATAGTCGCTAACGCTATTGAAAATTCAGTAGATCCAAGAGTTATTGTTTTAGAAAAATATACACCATGGAAAAGAACTGTACACGCACTTTCAGATGAAGCACTCTATATTGTTTACCCATCAGAAACTGGCCAGTGGCGAATTCAAACCGTACCAGCTGAGCTTGGTTCCTTTGATGATAGAAAACCTTTGCCCAAAGCTTGGGCCGGCCTAGCTGATGAAGCACTTCAGGCTATAACCGGTATTAGTGATGCCATGTTTTGCCATAATGGCTTGTTCATCGCAGGTACCAAATCTTTTGAAGGTACCATGAAAATGGCAGCAATGGCGCTTGAAGAAGCGCCATAATTATTTTGATTGTGTTGTTACTATCAAGCGTTTAATTTCTGCTAACTCTTGCTCAAGTTTATCAATTTGAGCACGACTTGCAGGCTCACCACCATCACCTGTTTCACCATGCTGCTCTGCTCGATGATTCTCATGTTCTTGACTCATCACCTCAAGCACTGTACCAACCATCATATTTAAGAAAATAAAGGCAGTTAGAAAGATGAAAGTTAAATAATAAATCCAACTAAAAGGATGGACTGCCATCGTTTCATACATTACGTCAGTCCAATCTTCAAAGGTAGCAACTCGGAATAACGTCAACATAGAAATAGACACATCACCCCATAATGTTTCATTAATTTGATGAAAGTACATGCTTCCCACGGCGGCATAAATATAAAATATAACAAACATTAGTAAAGCGATGTAGCCCATACGAGGAATGGCTTTAAGCAACGAATTAATCAGTAACCTTAACTCTGGCACCATTGAAACTAAACGTAAAACCCTGAAAACTCTTAACAACCTAGCTAATAGTACGCCCGATCCGCCAAGTGGAATTAAACTTCCAATAACAATAAAGGTGTCGAATACATTCCAACCACTACGAAAAAATTGCTTTTTATCTTGATGAGCAAAAAAACGAATGGTTATTTCAATAACAAAAAAGATAGTAATACACAAATCTAATAGCGTCAGTACAGCCATCGCATTCGCGGATAAATTATGTGTTTTTGCGCCAATCAATAATGCAGATAGCAAAATAACGGCAATAACAACGCCCTGAAATAATTTACTCGAGTCTATTATCTTTAAACGTCGTTGAGCTCTAAAAATAAAACTGTTCATACTATCTATTCACTCCTACAGCTTTATCACTTACATATGGATTAGTACGTCGCTCTTGTCCAAACGTTCCCATTGGACCATGACCAGGAATAAATCGTACCTCATCACCTAATGGAAAAATATTATTTCTAATAGAGTTAATCAAAGTCGCCTTATCTCCACGAGGGAAATCTGTTCTACCTATGGATCCCTGAAATAACACATCGCCTACTTGCGCTAATTTAGATTCTCGATGAAAAAAAATAACATGCCCAGGTGTATGTCCAGGACAAAAATAAACTTCTAAGGTAATGTTACCAAAGGTCACTCTATCACCTTGATCTAAAAATCGATTAGGTATGAAAGATTCTGCATATGAAAAACCAAAGCGTTGCTTTTGTTCTTCAATCAAGTCAATCCAAAACTGGTCTTCTTTATGTGGTCCTTCAATTTCAACACCATAATGTGTAGCTAGTGCATGAGTTGCGCCAGCGTGATCAATATGAGCATGAGTTAAGAGTACTTTATTTAAGGTTAATTGGTGCTTATCAATGGCATCAATCACTTTATCAATGTCTCCTCCAGGATCAATCACAGCAGCTTGCTTGGTTTCATCACACCAAAATAGAGTACAGTTTTGCTGAAAAGGCGTTACAGGAATGATTTGATACTGAAGCATATTTGTTGGATCTCAACACTAATTCAAAATTTTGCAAATGATAGCATAAATTATTTTGTTGGAAAGTAGCATTAATCACCGACAAGGATGATTATCACTTCCCCTTAGCGCTCATACTAGGTAAGCTCACAAGTTAATATATGTATTACTCAAAACAATTTATATTCTATGTCGATTTCTAACACTTCTCGTGATTCATTTCATTCTCGTATTGGCTTTGTATTAGCTGCTGCTGGATCTGCCATTGGATTAGGCAATATATGGGGATTTCCTACTCAAGCCGCTAATAATGGTGGTGGTGCTTTTTTATTTGTTTATCTTATTGTTACTTTGCTATTAGCCTTACCAGCACTCTATGCTGAAGTCTATATTGGTAACCAAGCACAAAAAAATCCTGTCAGTGCACTTGCTCAAGCTTGTGGTAAACGTTTTAATAAACTAGGTAGAAAAGCCGGTATTATTGGCCTAGTCGGCGCAATGATGATGCTTAGCTTTTATAGTATTGTTGCCGGTTGGATGCTTGCTCATGCCTTAAGTGCTTTATTTGAACTGGTAGGTTTTTCTGATTTATCTACTTGGTTATCAACATCAAGTACATTACGTAATGTAATGTTCACGCCCGTTTTTATTTTATTAGGAGCAGCAATAATTCACCAAGGTGTTCATGCCGGCATAGAAAGATGGTCCAGTCGTTTAATGCCTTTATTACTTATGATGCTAATTGGTCTTATTATTTACATTCTACAGCAAGAAGGCGCTGCTGACGGTGTTGCTTTATATCTAATCCCTGACTTTTCACAAGTAACTAGCCCGACATTAATTATATCAGCCATGGGGCAAGCATTTTTCTCATTGTCAATTGGCGTAGGTGGCATGATGGTCTATGGCTCTTATATGAAAAAAGGTGAGAATATTGGCAAGTTAGTTGTCTCTATTGCCGCACTTGATACTTTTATCGCCTTTTTAGCCGGGTTACTTATTATTCCAGCTTTATTCGTTGCACAACATGCCGGACAAGATGTTTTTAACAATGGTCACTTAATTGGTGAAGGCCAGCTTATATTTCAAATTTTACCTTCGTTATTTTCATCTATGGGTACTACAGGCTTAATTGTTGCGTTTAGTTTCTTTACTTTATTATCTATTGCAGCACTAACTTCAACCATTTCAACAACGGAAGTACCTGTGTCGTATTTAGTGGAAGATAGAAAACTTAACCGTAATCACGCAACTTGGTTAGTTTCTGGTGCTGTTTTAGTTGCTAGTATGACATTAGTTGCCTTTTTTGATGTCTTATTCGGGTTAGTTGTACAAGCCCTTACAACTATTTTACAACCATTAATGTCGCTGTTTTATTTCATTGTTATTGGCTGGATTTGGAATAGAGGTAATAAAATCACCGACATTGCGGTATTAAACAGTAATATAAAGTTAAAGCTATTTGGCTTTTATTTACGTTATATTTGTCCTGTTCTACTATTAATTGTTTTTGTTAATGTCGCATTTTAATATAAAAAATTGCCCCCCCCCTTTAATCTGAGTTTTTAATAAAGTAGTAAGCACTAACTTTTTTTAATCAAAGGGGGCTCTGAATCTTGTAATTCGACCTGCTCGATTTTTTCAAATCGAGTAGAAATTTTATCTGCCGACGTATGAATTTGTTTCACATCTACAGCCGCTTGATCAATATGTTTTGCTAAATTAGCAAATCGACCTTTAAAACGGTCAAAATCTTTGGCTAAATCAGATAAATGCGCTTGAATAATATGAACCTGCTTTCGAGTTGCTTCATCTTTTAATACTGACCGTGCCGTGGTGAGTATTGCCATAAGTGTTGTAGGAGAAGCTAGCCAAACACGCTTTTTATTAGCATAATCAACTAAATCACTTTGGTGTCCGTGAATCTCAGCAAAAATAGCTTCTGCTGGAATAAACATAATTGCACCGTCAGCAGTTTCTTTATCAATTAAATATTTGTCACTAATATCGTTAATATGTTTTTTAATATCAACTTTAAATTGTCGTTGTGCGGCTTTACGATCTGACTCTGCTAATTCAAAGTCCATCATTTTACGATAACTTTCTAGTGGAAATTTAGCATCTACAACTACGTTTCCAGTAGGCTCAGGTAAAAACAATACACAATCGGCAATTTTTCCATTTGATAACGTGTGCTGAAGCTTAAAACTTTGCTCTGGTAGCACATTGCGAATTAAACCACTTAGTTGTACTTCACCAAATGCCCCTCTAGAGCGTTTATCATTTAACACCTCTTGTAAGCTAACCACATTGGTTGATAATTCGGTGATTTTTTTCTGTGCGTCATCAATCAAGGCTAAACGCTGCAAAATATCACTAAAGGTTTTAGTTGTTTTTTCAAAGCCCTCTGCAAGCCGCTTTTCTACTTGACCGCTAATTTCTTGTAAACGTTTATCGGTCGCATTCGTTAACACATCAATACGTTTAGTCATTTGCTCACTGCTTTGTATTAATGATTTGCTCAACTCTTCTCTATTAGCCTGCGTGGTTTTATTTAAATGACTAATTAGTTGATCCAACGTTTGATTTTGATTTTGACTTAACGTTTGATTAAGTTGATCTTTTTGACTTCCTAACTCTCTTAGTAACTTCAATCTAAGATCAGCCATCTGTTGGTCAAAAGCGCTAGACAACTGCAATTGTTGTTTGTCGAAAAGTTGTATAAGCGCGCTATTTTGTGAAGATGAAGCTAATTCAAGCATGGCACTTATTTGGGAAATTTGATGATTTTGTTTTAAATTTTGTCTAAAAACAAACAGTAACGATAAAAGCAAAACAATAAGTGTGAGATAAATAGCAAGCTCTGCAATTTCTGCTTGCTGCAAAAATAATAACATTAAAAACCTTGTGCACTGTAAATATAAACAGTCATTTAAGCATAAGTTTTACTTAGCTGCTAGTTATTTATATTGATCCTTTTTGGTATATCTTAAGTATTGAATAAAGCAGATCAGAATGAAGTCATGTTTGCAGTAAACAAGATATTACACATCGCTATAATAAAGCATAAACGCTAATAGCACTTTTACCTCAATTAATGATAAAATATTGCAATTATTATTAAGTAGCAAAGTAACAACGAATACAACTCAAGTTACTAATTGATCCTATTACCTTTTGTAGAGAAAAACATGAAAACCCATTTCGACGAATTATTAGATTTTCCCACAGTATTGAACTTTAAAGTAATGGGTGTTGCCTGTGACGAACTGCCCGATTTAATTATTGCAGAATTACAGAAGCATACTCCTGGTGACTATACCACTAGAATAACCCCAAGCTCTAAAGGCAATTATCATGCTGTATCTCTTCCGGTAAGAGTTACCAGTAAAGAACATATTGAAAAAATTTACGAAACGTTAAATGCAATAGAGCAAGTGCGTTACGTTTTATAAAAGTACAAAGTACTTTAACTTTCTGTGAGATTTGTCGTGTCCGACTCTACCGTAACAGTAAACAAAAATAACTTAATTGTTCGACAATTAAATACTATGGATTACAGTAAAGTTTGGCATGCTATGCAAAATTTTACTGATAATCGTGATGACCAAACTAGTGATGAACTTTGGCTGGTCGAGCATCCCCCAGTTTTCACACAAGGACAGGCAGGAAAAGAAGAACATTTGCTAATGCCTGGCGATATCGAAGTTGTCAAAGTTGACCGAGGTGGCCAAGTGACTTACCACGGCCCAGGACAGCAAGTTATTTATTTTATGATAAATTTACGCCGTAGAAAAATAGGCGTTAGGCAATTAGTCACGTTAATTGAAAACGGAATCGTTGCTTCACTTAACGACTTTGATATCAAAGCATATCCAAAGCCTGACGCACCGGGTGTCTACGTCAATGATAAAAAAATAGCTTCTCTTGGATTAAGGGTTAGAAAAGGTTGCTCTTTTCATGGCTTAGCACTCAATGTGAACATGGACCTATCACCTTTTTTACGTATAAACCCATGCGGTTATGCTGGCCTTGAAATGATCCAAACATCTGACATTGAAGGTCCACAAAACATGACTGATGCTTGTAATGCATTAGTTAAACATTTAATCGCTTTGTTAGAAACTGACGAAGTAAGTTACCAAACAGGATTACCGAGCAATTATGAGCAACAACATGCCAACTAGCGACAGCAAAATAATAGAAGTTAACACTGCGGTAAAAAAATCATCAAGAATGGCGCCTGGTACAAAGCTACGTGATGCTGATAAGTTAGCGCATATCCCTATCCAAGTTGTTAGTTCAACTAAAGAAACTATGCTGCGTAAGCCGAGTTGGTTACGTATTAAATTACCACGTTCAAGTGAACGTATCGATAGTATTAAAGCTAATTTACGTAAAAATAACCTTCATTCAGTCTGTGAAGAAGCCTCGTGTCCTAATTTATCGGAATGTTTTAACCACGGCACAGCAACCTTTATGATTTTGGGTGATATTTGCACACGTCGTTGCCCATTTTGTGATGTTGGTCACGGTCGCCCATTAGCACCTAATAGTGATGAGCCTAAGAAACTAGCTAATAGCCTTAAAGATATGGGCTTAAAATATGTCGTTATCACCTCTGTTGATAGAGATGACTTACGTGATGGCGGTGCTCAACAATTTGCTGATTGTGTAAAAGAAATCGGTGAGCAAGCGCCAGAGACTAAAGTTGAAATATTAGTACCTGATTTTCGCGGCAGAATGGACAAGGCACTCGAAATATTAAATCAGCACCCTCCTCATGTATTTAACCACAATATGGAAAATGTGCCACGTCTTTATACTAAAGTTCGTCCCGGCGCTAACTACCAGTGGTCTTTAGATCTGCTTAAACGTTTTGGTGAAGCTAATCCTACTGTTGCTACTAAATCTGGCTTAATGGTGGGTTTAGGTGAAACTAATGAAGAAATTTTAGCGGTTATGCAAGATTTACGTGATCACGGTGTAACCATGTTAACCATTGGACAATACCTACAACCAAGTAAAGATCATTTAGCCGTTGAGCGTTATGTGCATCCAGATGATTTTGCCATGTTTGAACGTGAAGCTAAAAAAATGGGTTTTGTTCATGCCGCATGTGGCCCACTGGTTCGCTCTTCATATCATGCTGATAAACAAGCAGCCGGTGAAGAAGTTAAATAAATTTTAATTTAGACTTTATCTTATAGCACCATAACGAGAACACTATGTCAGTCTACTATACGCTTTGCTTTCTTGCGGCGGCAGCGATGCTCATCGCCTTCATCAATAGTAAAATAGGTAAAATGCAAACGACTATTGCTATTACCGCAGGATCGATGATTTTGTCCTTATTGATACTATTTTTTGGTCAAAATGAATGGTTCAATCTAAAGCAAGTAGCAACTGAAACGATGACAAGTATCAACTTTGAAGATTTTTTACTTAAAGGGATACTCGGATTTCTATTGTTTGCTGGTGGGTTAGGCATTAAATTGCCTAACCTTAAAGATCAAAAATGGGAAATTACCGTATTAGCGTTAGGTGCAACACTTTTTTCTACCTTTTTCATCGGTTTTTCTCTCTATGCTATTTGTCAATTAATCGGTATTAATTTAGATTTGGTATATTGCCTATTATTCGGTTCATTGATTTCACCGACCGACCCTATTGCTGTGCTCGCCATCGTAAAAAAACTGTCGGCTCCTAAACGAATTGCCACTCAAATTGAAGGAGAATCACTCTTTAATGATGGTTTTGGGTTAGTTATTTTTGTCACGCTATTCACCATTGCTTTTGGTCAAGAAACACCTACATTAGGCAGTGTGTCGCTATTGTTTGCTCAAGAAGCGCTTGGTGGCATTATTTACGGATTTTTATTAGGTTTACTTTTTCATTATTTAATCAGTGCGACTAATGATCACTCCATGGAATTACTATTAACAATTGGCGTACCTACGGCTGGCTATGTATTTGCCGATATTATTCATGTATCAGGACCACTAGCAATGGTTGTATCGGGTATTATGATAGGTAACTGGACAAGATTTGTTGGCTTTTCAAAAGAAAGTGAGGAACATCTGGATCATTTTTGGGAACTAGTGGATGAGTTTTTAAACGGTGTACTATTCTTACTAATTGGTCTATCTATGCTGCTATTTAAATTTCATGCCGAAGATTGGATCTTAATGGCTATTGCCATTCCTTTAGTACTACTCGCACGCTACCTTAGTATTTTTACTTCTTATATTGGTTTTAAATGTTACCGTAGCTACAACCCTTGGTCAGTAAGGATACTCACTTGGGGTGGATTGAGAGGTGGTTTAGCATTAGCTATGGCACTTTCTATTCCTCCGGGTGTATTAGTTATTCCTGATAAACAAATAGATGTCAGAGAACTTATTATGGTGATGACATACTCTGTTGTTGTATTTTCTATTCTTATTCAAGGCTCAACAATTACATCCTTGATTGATAGAGCAAAGAAAGCTGAAAAAGAATAAAACTCGAAGATGTAGAAAGCACATACCACTGCTTTACTTTAAGTACCTTTGTTGATAACACAGCAACATAATTAAACAGAGAGTTTTAGATAAAAATTAGCGATGAGCCTAGTTTAGAAGATTATAAAACTTAGTGCCATGCTGATAAGTAAGCGATTAACGAAAAAGTAAATTAATATTACTAACGGTAGCGACTACTTAATATATCGCTACCGTTTTAACATTATGTAAACAATAATACTCTCAAATAAAACATCAACTGGAAATCGGTTTATTTAGTGTTGTAAAAACATAAACTTCGCTACAAACAATGCTGTTAGCGCCCATACCCCACCCGATATTTCATTAGACTTACCTGCCCCCAACTTAAGCACTGTATAAGTAATAAAACCAAAGGCGATACCGTTTGAAATAGAGAAGGTAAATGCCATCATCACTGTTGTACACACGGCAGGGGCATACTCTGTTAAGTCATCCCAATCTAGACCTCTTAAAGAGCTCATCATCAACATAGCGACATAGATAAGTGCACCATCGACAGCAAATCCCGGTAGCATTTGTGCAAGTGGTAAGAAAAACATGCCGACAAAAAATAGCAAACCAATGGTTACTGCAGTAAGCCCTGTACGACCACCAACAGAAACCCCCGCAGCCGATTCAACATAAGAAGTAACTGGCGAACAACCAAAGGCAGTACCAATAACTGATGAGATAGAATCAGCCTTTAAAGATTTATTCAATCCTTGGATTTTACCGTTTTCATCCTGTAAATTGGCGCGTTCAGCAACCCCCATAAGAGTTCCAGCTGTATCAAAAATATTAACAAATAAGAAGGTAACGATCACAGGGATTAACGCAACTTGAAAAGCGCCAGCAATATCAGCTTTCCACAAAATAGGTTCAAGCGCTGCAAAATCAGGAATAGCTAACAAGCCGTTATAGCTCATAAAACCTGAAGTAGGAGCAAATGATTTAGCCGCTTCAGCAACAACAAAAAAGTCTGTTGGTAAAACCCAAGTCATTATAAATGCAACCAATGTAGTCACGGCAATACCAATTAATACAGCACCAAAAACGTTACGATAACTAAGAATAGAAATAAGTAAAAAACTTAAAAATCCTAATGCTGGTGCTTCTGGCCCAAAAGCACCAAAGCCAAAATGAGTTAAGTCTGCAATCGCTACAATATTATCAGGATCAGCAACAACTAGGCCGGTAAAACGTAAACCAATAAAACCAAGAAAGAGCCCAACACCAGCAGTCATCGCCAACCGTAAGCTCATCGGGATACTCTCTAGCATCCATTCTCTAAGCCGAGTAACACTCATTAACACAAAGAGCACACCTGAAAGGAACACTGCTCCTAATGCAATTTCCCAGCTGTATCCCATACTACCAACGACAGTAAAGGTAAAAAATGCATTCAACCCCATACCTGGTGCAAGGCCTACCGGCCAGTTTGCGTACATCCCCATTAAGATTGTCGCTATAGCAGCCCCAAGACATGTTGCTAAAAATAACCCATCAAAGGGCATGCCAGACTTAGACATAATTATGGGGTTTAAAAACATAATATAAGACATAGTTACGAAGGTGGTAAAACCTGCCATAACTTCTATTTTGACTGTAGTTTTATGGGAAGATAATTTAAACCATCGCTCTAAAAAACCGACACTTTTTACTTGTTTTTCATTAGTGTTACTAACTTTTTCCATAACTACAATTCTCTTATTTATTTGTAAAGAATATTTTATTTTTAAAGTGATTTTTTATTGCAAGGATAATTATAAAAGAGTAATTTTAGTTTAGGATCATTATATAAATGAATCTGAGTATAACTATCTTCTTAGTAACCGAAATAAAAATCAATAATTTATAAATACTCGTTAAAGTGCTACATAGCAAACCAATTCAGATGGCACTAAGAAATAAAATCTGATTAAGCAATGACTACTTATTAATAAATGCTCATGACTCATGTAACATGACGGGTGAAGTATCTACTTGTGAGAGTAGTAATCGACACAATTTAAGACATAACCATTGCTTATCCCACTAAGTAATCACAACAAAGTCACAAAATCTGACAAACATGTCAACATTTTTGTCGCGCAAACGAATGAATAATATTAACTTGTAGCATGAAATTAAATCACCTATAAACATTTATACACGTGATAACTTATCGAATACTATCCGGTGCTCGCAAATTAAATACTATACCGTGCCCAATATAAGTAAGTAACCAAGGTATAGTGCCTTAAAAAATAATTAAAGGAAAAATATGCATCCATCATTAAAAATATTAGCTAGCGTAATATTATTCACTGCACAATTAATACTTTGTCAAGAAAGCTCAGCTAAATCATGGGCTGAAGTAAACCAAAATAATGATAAATGGTTTGATGACTTCAAAAGCAAAGCAACAGATAAGCAACTATATCAATTTCTATATAATATGCCTAAAGGGGCTGATTTACATCAACACTCTAGTGGTAGTAACTTTCCTCGTTGGTGGTACGAAATCGCCACCAATAGTGAACTTAATGGTGGCTACAGTTATTACACCAAAGTCGCATTAAATTTATGCCAAGGTTATGGTCAAAATGCATTTGGTTTCAGCTCTCCTATGCTAACGTTCGTTAATATAAGTGCCCATACGTATCATCAGCTAAGTAAATGTGAGCAAAAAAATTATAAAGCTTTGTCATCATTAACAGCTTCCGAGAAAGAAGCATGGCAGCAAAGCTTATGGTTAGATAAAGATTTTGAAGGACGTGATGAGTTTTTTCAAGCTCACTGGCAACGCTTAAATGAGCTAACCAGTAACCCATATATCGCTGCTGAATTGTTTGTTCGTAATATGAAATCATTTTCTGATGAAGGTGTTATTTATCTTGAAAGTCAATTCAATGTATCTGCCTTTATGACGCCTGACGGTAAGCCACAAACACAAGAAAAAGCCCTAACAATTCTTAAACAACGATTAGCTCAAAAAGATGCGAAGGAAACAGGTGTCACAGTCAAATTGATCTATCAACTTTTACGATTTTCACCTATTGCAGAACAACAACTAACCGATATTTATAAGTTTGTTGATAAACATAGAGACATTTATGTTGGTATTAACATGGTCGGCAGAGAAGATAATGGAAAAGGCCATCCACTAAGGTTTTTATCGACTTTACGTGAATTAAGACAACAATATCCAGCCATTGCATTAACCATTCATGCAGGCGAAGTTGATGAACCCAATTTCCATATTAGAGATACCTTACTATTGGGCGCAGATAGAATTGGCCATGGTGTTAATTTATTAGGTGATCCCCAAACGCTACTGTTAATGCGTCATAACCATTACTTAATTGAAATTAATTTGATTAGTAATTTATTATTAGAATATATTGACGATTTTAAAAATCATCCCTTCCCTGAATACTTGCGCACTGGAATACCGGTTGCTTTATCAACAGATGATAGAGGTATGTTTCATTCAAACTTAACTGATGAGTTTTTTGTTGCGGTTAAATCGTTTAATTTATCTTGGCAGGAAGTTCTAAAATTGAGTAAAAATTCGCTTGAATATAGTTTTTTGAATATTGCAGACAAGCAACAAGTTAGTGATAAGTTTAACCAAAATATAAAATCGTTTGAGCAAAGCTTTAAAAAGGATGGTGTTGATAGTTTAACTAAACCAGCAGTCTTAAATGAATTTATTCGTCGTCAATACCCACAACTAAACAAATCTATCAATTAGGATCTTTTATATGTACAAGAGACTGCACTACAACAAACTAATTGTTAGCTTATGTTTTACCTTACTTTCATTTACGACTGTACAAGCCAAACAACCATATTCACAGGTAGTGGCTGCAGCAAAATTAACAGAAGTATCTGAGACCATTACTCTTAAAGAAAATAAAGCATCACAAAAAATAACAGGCAGCACTGAATATAATAGCGAAGAAGAAAAGTCAGCTATATTATTATCTAAACTAGGTTGTCTCCCCCAAAAAGAGGTTAATCAATTACAACAAAGCACTGCATTAGAAAATTGTGCTGCTCTTAAGCCGTTAACAATTGATTACCCAACAGTACCTACGTCACTGACATCATTATTGAATCAGCTATTAGCTGAAAATATAGTTGAAGGTTATAACATTAAAGCTCAAACAATGGCGACATCGAGTGACTCAGGTGACAATGTAATCCTTTACGGTCATAGTTCTTTGGTGCATGCAAAGCAACTCATTAGTTTATTAACCGTTAACAATGTTGACTTCACCTGGCAATTAATCGCAAAAAGTTCAGCCTTCAACATTCGTGAAAATTGGCAAGATACTAAAACAGAGGAAAAAAAATCAAACATTAGAACAGCGCAAGAGTATGATTTAAGATTCAACTTCGCTAATCAAGCTGAACAAAATACTTTCATGCCGCTAATCAATCAATTTGCCAAAAAAAATAGTGAAGGTCAAACGGGCTTAATTATTGATGCTTGGTGGCAACCGTTTTATCGTACTTTTCATCCACAAGCCTCTTTTATTGCAGTAAAAAGGATATCGCTGCAAGCCGATGGGTTTATCGCTTCAACACTTGTATTACCCCCTAATGTAGATAGTGTACTTAAGAAAATTAATAACACCTTATCTCAAGCAAAAATGAACGTTTCGCTTTCAAGCGAGGATGTTTGGGTCAATCCTGCTTTTTATCGCTACCTTAATGGCGACTATAAATAGTAATCCCCTTTTATAAATTAACGGTTATCAAAACAATTGCACCAGCATAAGTTGGTGCAATTGCTCCAATCTAGTGCTGTATAAATTTCCCTCAATTGTTCATTACCCATAAAAAATTTCACAAAGAAAATAAAACACAATAAAAACAATAGATTAAAGCGGGATAAAAAACTGACACTTAAGTCAACTACTTGGCATTAATTCTGCTTTATTAGTTCATATAATAATAAAAAATAAATACTGCTAATAATTGAATTAGCGTTCTGAACAAATTTTAAGGGAAACACTCTGACATGACACTACGTAACTACAAAACCACTTACCTTGCTTCTGCAATTGCATTAGGTCTTAGCTTAACTTCGAATGTATTCGCAGCAGATGAAGAAACTAAAAAAGTTGATGAGAATATTGAAAAAATAGAAGTAAGAGGTTCCCTAGGAAGCTTACCTGGCCAAGCAGTTGAATCTGTTTTTGGTTTTGGTGAATCAATACTAGAAACGCCACGCTCGGTATCAACAATTAGTAATCAGCAAATGGAACGTTTTGCTATCACTGATCTTGATGAGTTAGTTGCATTTTCACCTGGTACATTTACACAATCGTTTTTTGGCGTCGCTGGCTCTTTAGATGTTCGTGGTACACCTGGTGAAAACTACTTCAGAGGAGTTAAACGTCTTGATAACCCGGGTAACTTCCCGACCCCTATTGGTGCATCAAGTAGTGTTGATATTGTTAGAGGCCCTGCTTCTCCAATTCATGGCCCATCAAAAATTGGTGGTTATTTAAACTTTACCCCTAAGTCTTCTCGTGCCACTGGCGGACAATACTTAGATGAGAATAAAGGTGAATTTTCTATCACAACAGGTAGCTGGGATAAAAGTGTCATAACAGCTGAAGTTGGTGGCCCTGCCAAAATAGCAGGGAAAGAAATGGGCTTCTATCTGTATGGTGAAATTGAAAACTCAGGTAGTTTCTATGATAACTCTGGTACGGATCAAACTATATTTCAAGCCTCTTTTAATGGCGACATTACCGATAATTTCCGTTTTGAAGTAGGTGGCATGTACCATAAATACGATGGTAATCAAGTTGCAGGTTGGAACCGTTTAACACAAGACCTTATTGATAACGGCTCTTATACTACGGGTACATCGAAACCTTTAGATACCAATGGTGATGGCTCTATTTCACATCAAGAATATGGCGCAGTTAACTTAGCGGGTAACAGCTTATTTTATGTACCTGCAACCTCATTTAATGACGCTGAAGTAACTGAAGCGATGATGCTAGAGAACGCCGGTACAAGTACATTATCACATAACCAAGTACTCACCGCTGCCGACGATCAACTTAAAAATACCGCTGTTACGCTATATTTAGATATGTTTTATTACACTGATAATGGTTGGGAAATTAAAAACCAATTATTTTATGATGCCTATGACAATATCAATGAAAACGCATACGGTTTTGCTCAAAAACATGATAGTTATGTTGTTGAAAATAAGCTTGTATTTTCAAATGAATATGAATTCGATTCATTGATCGCACAAGTACAAATATCACCTTCAGTTCGATACACCAATTTCAAACATGCTGATGATTTTACCAATGAATATTTTAACCGTCGTGATCTAACCATGCCTTCAACTGCATTAGATCGTCGTTTACTCGCGACAAGAATTGATAAAGATTATGATAATTATGACGTAGGAAGTTATACCGATTACGGTATCGCCGCGATGTCAAATTTAAGTTGGGATTGGGGCTTAAATGTCTTATTAGGTCTTCGTTACGACACTATAGATATTGAAACAACCAGACTGGATTATAAATTATTAGGCTCTGCTGATTCATACGATACATCTAATACTACTGACGCGAGTAAAACAGAAGATGGTGTATCTTGGAATACCAGTATTTCATATAAGTCAGACTTTGGCTTAGTTCCTTATATTACTTTAGCTGAACAAGGAACATTGGTTGCAGGTCAAGGGGCAGAAATTGGTGTTGCTCAGTTAGAAAGTGGTGCTTTTGATGTTTCAAAATTAACTGAATATGGTGTAAAAGGTAGCTTTTTAGATGACAGCTTATACTTTGCATTATCATTTTATGAGCAAGAACGTACTGATTTTAATGCTCAGTCAATAACCACTAACGCCACTACGCGTAATGAAGGAACAGAATTTGAATTACGCTGGGTATTTAACGAACAACTTGTGTTAAGTGCAGGTTATACAAATCTTAAAGTTTATAACTTAACAGCCATACAAGATGGCGGTCAGTTTGGCTTCTTAGGTGCTGAAGATTTAGTTAACTTAAGTGATCCGGCTCTTATCTATGGTGGTAATGTTATTGGTTTAACATTAGTTGGTGATGAAGAAGGCGGACGTAAAGCGGGTATGCCTGAAGATATATACAGCGTGACCGCAACTTATGATTTCCAAAATGGCTTTGCCGCAAATGCTAGTGTGGTTAATGCCAGCTCAACTTACTCAGGTTTCTCACAAGCAGTAGAACTACCTTCATATACATTAATGAATGCTGGTGTGTTTTATGATGCCGAAACTTGGACTGCAAGTTTTACCGTTAAAAACTTAACCGATGAAAAATACTACCGTTCTAACTTCCCAGATCTATTTGGTGGACAAGTAGTATTACCTGAACTTCCACGACATGTTCAAGCAAAATTCAGCTACAAGTTCTAAAATTAGCTAGCTCACAAAAATGTCGTAAAGACTCATACTCAGTATATGAATATGAGTCTTTTTTAAGTTTATATAAAGTAAACATATTCCTGTTATTTTATCTTTATCATAGAGAGACCCAATGAAGTATTTATTAGTTCCAATAACCTTACTCGGTTTAATGTTCACCCTATCTAGCTGCAGTGCAGTAAAAACAGCTACACAAAATTCTGCCACGCAAACCATAGAAGAAACTAAGCCAATTCAAGTAAAAGTTGTTGTTGTTAACATGTTTGAAATTGGTGAAGATTCGGGCGATAAAGCCGGTGAATTTCAGCTATGGAAAGAAGGACAAGCCTTAAATACCAAGTATGAATTTCCACAAGGTTTCCACGATTTATACTTAAATGAAGAAACAGGTGTTTTAGGTATGGTAACGGGCATGGGCACAGCGCGTGCAACTGCTGCTATTATGGCTTTGGGCTTAGACCCTCGCTTTGACCTTACTCAAGCCTATTGGTTAGTCGCAGGTATTGCAGGTGTTGATCCTCATGATGCTTCCATTGGCTCTGCAGTATGGGCAACATGGTTAGTTGATGGTGATTTAGCACATCAAATAGACGCTCGCGAAGCACCTAAAGACTGGGCTACCGGATACTTTCCTCTTTTTTCACATGGGCCATATAAAGATGAAACAGTGTCAGACACTAAACATCAGCCTGCTGGTGAAGTCTATAAAATAAATGGTGAGCTTGCTGAATGGGCCTATCAACTAACTAAAAACACTCCACTGACTGATTACCCGGCAATGCAAAAATTAAGAGCTAAGTATGTTAACTACCCTAAAGCTCAATTACCGCCCTTTGTATTAAAAGGTGATCACATGGCTGCTTCTACATTCTGGCATGGTAAATTACTTAATGAATGGGCTAATTCATGGACAAAATTTTGGAGTGACGATCAAGCAAACTTTGTTACTTCAGGTATGGAAGATACGGGTAGTTACCAAGCATTAACTTATTTAGATAGCGCCGGAAAGGCAGATAAAAACCGCTTTATGGTACTTCGCACGGCAAGTAATTACAGTATGCCGCCAGACAGTTTAACTGCTGCTGAAAACTTAGCAATGGAAAGTGGTGAAGAGGGTTTTGCTGGCATGTTATCGTCTTTAGAGTCTGCTTATTCTGTCGGCAGTATAGTCGTTGACAATATAGTCGCTAATTGGTCTATATATAAAGAGACTCCTCCTTACCAAACGAAATAGACTAACTAAGCTCAGGCTAATGAGTAAATTCTGTAATTAATAAACTCTATCGCCTGATGCAACAATAAAGACAGCAATGAATAAGTCTAACTATTGCTGTCTTTATATTATTCGTCAATGCAACTATTCAACGGTACAACAATATCAGTTGGACATAAATTAGCGTAAACCATGTCGCGCAATGTGCTTTGATATAAATTAAAAGTTTAAATAGTTCATCTTTATTTATTTTTAAGCATTATGCTACCGCCCCATTAAGGACTGCCCTATGAATAAACTACTTACCCAATTCATATTACTGTTTACAGCGCTATTCATTCAACTGAATGCTAACGCAACAACAATGAAAAGTACGATTACAGAAAGTGCAGTGTTAGCACCACAACCAATTTTAATTGAAGCACCAATGCCAATTGAAGCCGAGTATCTAGCTAAAAGACTGTCAAATGTTCGAATAGAATACTCAGGTTATTTTACTTTTTATATTGGCACATTAGATAACTACCCTGTTATCGTCGCAGAAACAGGCAAAGGGCTAGAAAATACTGCCGCAGCAACAGCTATTGCCATAGAGAGATACCGACCTTTAGCCATCATTAACCAAGGAACATCAGGCGGACATGATCCTGCGCTAATGGTTGGAGATATAGTGTTAGGTAAAAGAACCGTAAATATTGGTAACTTTAAAACATCATATAAAAAAAACGGCCAAGGCTCAGATCCATTTTCGTGGATACCCATGGATATTATGGCATCAAAAGGTAGTGCTGGAGAGGACTCTGGTGCCCAAGATGCTGAGAAAATACGTTTTTATGCGGGTAGCCCAACACTATTAAATTCAGCTATCGCCGTCAAAGGCTTATATAAAAGAGGCAAGGTTGTCGAAGGTACAATCGGCTCAGCTAACTTTTGGAATAATGAAATTGATAGAATTCTCTGGTTCCATAAAAATTTCGGTACCAGCGCGGAAGAAATGGAAGGCGCTGCCGCTGCAATGATTGCCAGTGAATATAACATTCCAATGCTAAGTATTCGTGTGTTATCAAATAATCTAACTAATGGCGGAAAGTATGATCCTTCAACCGCGCAAGATTGTCAGCAATTCGTTCTAAATACAGTAAAGCATTATATAGCAACACTATAAAACGGAAATCCTATAAAAAAACATTCATTTTATAACAATTCAAGTAGGCATTATGGACATTTTATATAACGTTGAAGATAAACCGCCACTAGGGACATCCATATTACTCGCAGCACAGCATTTACTTGCTGCACTAAGTGCAATTATTACAGTCCCACTAGTCATTGGCGGAGTGTTAAAGCTTCCTGTAGCGGATATTGTTGTCCTAGTTAACGCAGCAATGCTAATTTCGGGCGTGGTAACTATTATTCAATGTAAAGGGCTTGGTCCTGTTGGTATTCGATTACCTTGTGTTATGGGCACGAGTTTTACCTTTGTTGGTGTCTCTATCGCGATTGGTTTTGAATATGGTGTGGAAGGCATTTTAGGCTCGGCTTTGGTTGCGTCACTTGTAATGATCATTGGCAGTTTTTTTATGCCAATAATTAGAAAATTTTTCCCGCCTATTGTTACTGGCACAGTGGTGACTTTAATAGGTCTATCATTAGTACCCGTAGCAATTGATTGGTTTGCTGGTGGTCAAGTAGGCCAAGATGACTATGCTTCGCTGTCTAATTTAGCCATAGGTTTGCTAGTTTTAGCAACCGTGGTTACATTATCTATCTTTGGTAAAGGTATTTTATCTGCCGCTGCTGTCGTTATTGGCATGCTTGTCGGTTACCTTGTTTGTTTAGCCTTAGGGGTAATCGACTTTAAGCCAGTAGAAAGTTCGCCATTATTTGCCTTACCCAGTCCTTTCCATTTTGGTTTAAGCTTTCCAATTAGCGGTATTATTGGAATGTCTATCGCTTACCTAGTAACAATAGTGGAATCTACCGGAGATTTTCTTGCACTGTCTAACGTAACAAAAACTAAATTAACCGGAAAAAAACTATCAAGTGGTATTTTATGTGATGGATTAGGTTCAGCGCTAGCATCGGTATTTTCAACGACGCCTTTTTCTTCCTTTTCACAAAATGTTGGTATTGTTGGGATGACAGGCGTTGCCAGTAGATATGTGGTTGCTATTACAGGTGCAATGTTAGTTCTGGCAGGTTTATTCCCAGTTTTAGGGGCTATGATTGTCTCTATACCTCTACCTGTATTAGGTGGTGCAGGCTTAGTTATGTTTGCCATGATTATTACTGCAGGGGTGAATATTTTATCTACCACTCAACATACGAAACGAAATGGCATGATTATCGCTGTCAGCATTGCTACCGGTATGGCAGTCACTGTTCGTCCTGAATTATTAAGTCACTTACCTGAATTTCTCAAAGTTATTTTAGCTTCAGGGATAACGACTGGTTCAATTATTGCCTTATTGTTGAATGTAGTACTACCAAATGCCGATATTATTACGGATACTGAATAGTGAGCTAATACCAGTTTCATTAATTAAGTGAACAAATTTATACGTAGAAAAAATTGCCAAATACAAGGCGTTTATTTCAATAACTAGTTGTGCTAATTATTAAATAAATAACGATGTAGTTGGTGATTTTAGCAAGTAGAAATGATCACATAGTTAGTGAGATTGGTATAAAACGACTGTTCAATGGAAACTCAGTGATTAAATATCGCTGAGTTTCATCAAAAAAGGACAGGAAAAGTTAGAAGTTAGGCAGCTTAAAAACAACAACATTAGCTGATGCCACAACCTTTAAGAATAACATGCGTTAATGTAGCAACAATCGCTTCAAAATCGTCGTCATCCATAGCCCTCTTATCGAGTGCTGCAACAACTTGCACATTAAAGTCAGCATAATGTTGCGTAGAACTCCAAATTAAGAATAGCAAATGATGTGGATTAACATCATCAATCAAACCTTCTTTTATCCAAGCCTCAATAACGACAACTTTACTTTGCAACCATACTTTAAAATCATTATTTAGGTAATCATGCAGAACAGGTGCGCCATGAATTAATTCACTAGCAAATATTCGAGAGGCATCGGGATCATTTTTAGAATGCATTACCTTAGATCTAATGTATGCACTAAGCGCGGCTTTTGGCTCACTACTCGCATTTAACGTATCATAATCTCTGTTCCAAACTTCGATAATATTACTTAAAATTTGCTGATACAAATCGGTTTTATCTTTAAAGTAGTAATGAATATTAGCACGAGCAATCCCAGCCCGCTCTGCAATACGCTTGATCGATGCACCTTTAAAGCCATGAGTAACAAACTCTTTTTTAGCAGCTTTAAATATAAGAGCTTTATTCTTTTGTCGAATAGCCCCTTCTGTTTCTTTCACTTTTTTCACAAAAATCCCTATTTAAAAATCGCGAGTAAACAAATGTTAAAAAAACGAGTCCTAACACACAACTTTAGTAAATTTTATTTATAAACAATTGGTTATAAATAAGTTGTTATAAATAATCACTGGTTAAAAACAATATAATTTAAATAGCTTTAAATAACCTGTTCAAACCAATAATTATTAGATAATAAATATTGGTATTTTTCAACCAAGATCAACAACTTCAGTTATTATTTTACTTTTTCACTATTCAAAGCTTGCCTAGCTTAACTTCCTTTATTTTTGAGTTAACCAAATAGCTAAACGAGTCCGCTCATCTTTTGTCATGTTAGTTTTATTCATAAAAGGCATATCTTGAGCATCAATAACCCGAGCTTTTATACGTGGTGCCCATTGTTTAATTGAATTAATATCATTAAACACAATTCCTGCTTGTGCCGTTTTAAACATATCATCAGTGTTGTTATTTGAATGACAAGCGCTACAACGTTGTTCAATAATTTGCATTGCTTGTGTATCACTTACCGTTAATTGTTTTTGTGCTTCGTTTAACTCAACTGATTTAGGCGCGATTAGAAAAGCTAAAACAATCGTTGCGACCACAGAGCCAACCAACACTAAGGGCTTTTGCTTACCAAAATGACGTAATACGAAATATTGTCGCACTGAGGCAGTAATTAAAATAATCGCGATTAATACCAGCCAATTAGCACTATGGTTATAAGTCATCGGATAATGATTTGATATCATAATAAAAATGATAGGCAGTGTTGTATAAGTATTATGTGTTGAGCGAACTTTGGCATTTAATCCATAGCTAGGATCTGGTGCACGTCCTTCTTCAACCGCTTTAACTAAAGCTCGTTGCGACGGCATAATACCGAAAAATACATTACCTGCCATAATAGTGCCTATGATTGCCCCCATATGCATATAGGCACCACGTGCACTAAATATCTGCGTTAAACCATAAGATAAAGCCGTTGCGACGGCAATTAAAATCAAACCTAAAACAATGCCATGATTTCTTAACTTAGTACGTACTAAAAATTCGTAAATACCGACACCAACCACAATAGAGCCAAGACCTAATACAATCGCTTGTAATTGTGTTAAATCGGCAACCCGTCGGTCAATTAAGTATGATTCTGCACCAACATAAAACATCAGTGACAATAATAAAAAACCAGTAATCCACGTAGTATAGGCTTCCCATTTAAACCAGTGTAACGTAGTTGGTATTTTAGGTGGGGCAAGCTTATATTTAGCTACTTCATAGAAACCACCGCCATGAATGGCCCATAAATCACCGCCAATACCCTTATCCATTTTTTCTTGTGGTGGTGTTTCTAAATGATTGTCTAACCAAACAAAATAGAAAGAGGCACCTATCCAAGCGATACCAGTAATAAGATGAGCAAACCTGATAATTAGGTTTAACCATTCATTAATATACGGATCCATAAACTTCCTCATTTTTTATGTAAACACTTCTTATTAAAATAAGTGTTTTTATTGTGAACAGAGCGTTATATAACGCTTGCTTTGTATTTTTATCTCTTCATTTAAACTTGGTTTATAATCAACTTATGATAGCGCTAATTTATAGGAATATAATAAAGAGTAATGATAACTAAAACCGATAATTAAACTTTTTCCCCCATGATATAAGTTGCTTTTACGTGTCGTTCATCACCTAACATACTTAAAATAAAGAGTTTTTCAGATAAGTTTTTACAATGGCTCATTCGTCTAGCCATTAAGGGAGTGGCATGACAATCAAGCACAACAAAGTCAGCTTCAGCTCCTTGAGTAAAGTTACCGATAGTGCCTTCAAGATCTAAGGCAATCGCGCCACCTAATGTTGCTAAATAAAACGATTGAAATGGGCCAAGTTTATCGCCACGTAGTTGCTGTGTTTTATACCCTTCATTTATTGTACTTAGCATAGAAAAGGTTGTTCCTGCACCAATATCAGAGCCCAGTCCAACATTCACATTATGCGTTTGTGCTTGCTTAAGATTAAATAAACCACTGCCTAAAAATAGGTTCGAGCTAGGACAAAAAGCAATTGCTGAATCTGTTTCACTTAAACGCTGACATTCACTGTCATGTAAATGAACACCATGAGCAAAAACACTGCGACGGCCTAATAATTTACTTTGATCATAGACATCTAAATAACCATCACTGTCAGGAAAAAGATCTTTTACCCACGCAATTTCAGCTTTATTTTCACTTAAATGAGTGTGTAAATAAACACTCGGATTTTCAGCCAATAATTGCCCAGCTTTATTTAATTGCTCTGTTGAGCAAGTAGGAGCAAAGCGCGGAGTGATGGCATACTGTAAGCGGTCAGTATTATGCCATTTTTCGATTAATGCCTTACTGTCATCATAGCCACTTTGTGCGGTATCTGATAAATAATCAGGGCAATTTTGATCCATTAATACCTTACCACAAATCATGCGCAGCTTTTTCTGCTGAGCAATGGTAAAAAAGGCTTCAACCGACTCTTTATGCACAGTACCAAATACTAAAGCTGTTGTTGTTCCTGCATCAAGCAGCTGATCTAAAAAGAACTCCGCAACTTTCTTACCATGCTCAAGATCTGAAAATTGACGTTCAAATGGAAAAGTATAACTTTCTAGCCACTCAAGTAATTGTTCACCATAAGACGCAATCATTTCGGTTTGCGGATAATGCACATGCGTATCAATAAAGCCCGGTATGATTAACCCTTTTTGGTAATGAGTAATCTCAATATCAGCAGGCAAGGTCGAAAACAATTCAGCAAATTCACCTATTTTTGCCACCAAGCCATTTTCAATAACTAGTAATCCGTCTTCTATATATTGATAGCTCTCTTGTAGAGGGACTTTGGCAGGATCAGCCAAAAAGTGCAGTAATTCTCCACGAAATACTTTTAACATTTATTCTCACCTTGATTTATAATGTCTTACTTGTTTGTGTGTCACACTATGTATTTATGTATTGGTAATAACCAATGAACCATCGAGTTCAAGTACATCGCAGTTATCGCCTTCGCCGCCTCTATCAACCACTAAAAAGTCACTTTCTCCGCCTAATGCTAAACAAAAATGGTGCCAAGTTCCTTTATGGTAATTAACGCCTTGATAAGATTTAGCAAGAAAAACTTTAATGCTATTTACATCAAACTCTCCTGCTGGTGCAACAACCACTAAATAATCATTGCTTCCCATAGGAATAAATGCCTGACTCCCTTTTGGGTGGCGTTCCATCATTTTGATAGCAATTGGTTGCACCAAAGGAGTTGAACGAAAAATATTGATTAGTGGATGCCCGTTATTATCATTTACATCAATTTTTGCTAGATCATGATAACGTTGAGTAAAGCCATCATTAATAGCAAAGTTATTTGCCTCTGAATTAGCTTCAATTACATCACCAAACACTGTAAAAGCATCTTTTGTTAATGGTTGTGGCGTCAGTATTTTTATATTGTCAGTCATTTGTTTTAGCTACCACGGTATGTTGAATAACCAAACGCAGTTAATAGCAATGGAATATGATAATGCGTGTTGCTACCATCAAGCTCAAAAACGATATCAACAAAAGGGTAAAAACCTTGTTCATTGTTCATGTCAAAATAAGTTTTGGTTGCAAAGTGCATACGATAAACGCCCGCTGGAAGCACAACATCATTAGCTAATAAATCAGTTATGCGTCCATCGGTATTTGTTATTCCCTTAGCAAGCTCTTGCCAACCATCTAGTGTTTGCGCAAAAAGGCTAATAGGTAATTTTTGTGCTGGTAGTCCGCGGGTAGTATCTAAAACATGCGTTGTTATTTGGCTCATCATTTTTGACTCATAGTAGTTTATCAATTCTAAGGTGGAAAATTTTACGCTGCTCTTCCGCTGCATTTGCTAATTCAGTTGCTCTATTATTGGGTAAGCGCTCGAGTAACAAAGCTAGCATTTCTGCAGCACTTTTACCTGTAGCACAAACAATAAAAATAAAACCAAACTTATCTAAGTAATCAGCATTACCCTTGGCTAAATCAACGAGCACTTGCTCACTTGCTTGATTTACTGAACTTTGTTCACCACTGGCTAATTCTTTTGTATTCGCGTATTTCGCTCGCAAAGTTGCCACATTGCCGATTTGAGGATGCCCTTCAAAGGCTTCTAAATAATCTTTTTCTTCTAACCTTTGCCATACTAAATCTGCTTGCGTCGCAATTGCTCTACTGTCGCTAAAAGGCCTTGCCTTCACCATAGCTTCAACCCAAGCAGAAGCTGTGCAACATTGCATAAAAGCATGCGTTGCTTGCTCAACAGACAAGGTATTTAATTCTTCTATATTCATATTTTACCCTATCGCTAAGCTAGACTTTCCCAAACACTCTCATACGAGAAATACCACCGTCAGGAAATATATTTAAACGTACATGGGTAAACTTTTCAGTGTTTGCCGGTATAATTTCATTTAAAAACAGATGTTCGCGATGTGCGTACAATTTAGTTTTAGCAATAATAGGTTGCCATTTGTCTGCTTGCTTACCATCAGTAAAATCATCACTGTCAGTTACCATGCCTTCTAAAGTAAAGGTATCCGGAAAGTTACCTTTAAAGTGACAGGTATCTACAATGACTTTTTCAATACTGCCCTTAGCCGCAAGTTTTACAATTGACCAATCTGGCCCCGGATCACGGCGTCGTTTAGTTTCCCAACCATCGCCCATATCTTTACCACGACCAGGCATAATAAGATTATTTTTATCACTAAAGAACATGTCACTAACAAGCAGCGCTTTGCCACCATTTTTAATGTAGGCTAAATCAATTAACTCTCCATCAACAAAATTTTTCCAGTTAACGTCGGCTTCCCCATAAACACGAAAACGTGCAATACCACCATCAGGAAACATATTTAAACGCACATGCGTCCAAGCGGTATTATTATTAATTTCAAAAATATTCTGACTGTGAGCATTTACCGCTACTTCAGTTAAAATAGTCTGCCAAACCGTATCTTCATTAGGTTGAACATCACTTACACAAGCTTCTACTGACACTGTTTGAGGCGCGTTACCACGAAAATAATTAGTGTCGATATCAAAACCACGTATTACTCCTTTGATACCAAGACGAATAATGCACCAGTCGAATTCTCTGCCATTGTCACGGCCATAGCTGCGTCGAGATTCCCAACCGTCCATCCACTTGCCACGATCAGTAAACTTACCATCGATAAAAATACCTCGACCCGGTTTAAGCAAGTTTTCCATGCCGGCAAAAAAGTCATCGCTACACGATAATGTTTCACCGCCAACCCGTTCGCTGGCTAAGTCAACACAGTTAGTTTTCAACTGAGTAACTAATGCTAATGAAGCACCTGTTAATTTGTTCTGCTCTTGTGTATTTATATCTAGCATCATTGCTTGTTGTTCCTACTTAAAATTTTTAATCGTTAACACGTATCGTCAAGGTTAATTGCTGACGTTAGTATAGTTAGCTACCAGCTTAAAGTTTCCCTTTAAGTAACGGACGGCCTTTGGGTGTGTTGATAAATTGATCTTGTTGATAAACATGGTGACCACGTACAAAGGTATGCTGTACCTGACCTGTCACTTTTCTACCCGCGTATGGTGTTATATTATGACGATGCTTAATCATTTCGTTAGTAATAGTGAATTCAACATTGGGATCAAATACTAAAAAATCGGCATGATTACCTACTTTTATTGCCCCTTTCACTGAGTCTAAACCAGCAAATTTTGCCGTTTCGGTCGACATCAAACGAGTAATATCAATTAAACTAAAACCACGTTCTTTGGCTTCAGTCCAAATTAATGAAATACCGAATTGTAGCGCTGAAATACCACCCCATGCTTTTTCAATATCACCGGTATCAATATGCTTTAATTCAGGTGTGCAAGGTGAGTGATCAGAAACAATAAAACTTAAACGACCATCACTAATTGCTTGCCATAAATGTTCACGGTTCTGGTTTTCACGAATAGGAGGACAACATTTAAATAAGGTTTTACCATCAGGAATATTTTCAGACGCAATGGTTAAATAATGTGGGCAGGTTTCTGCTGTAAAACGTAAGCCCTCACTTTTAGCTTGCGCGATAGTATCTAACGCTTCATCCGAAGATAAATGCACAATATGTACCTTACAATTATCTCCTTTCTGCTTAGATTCACGCGCCATATCTACCATTAGTGATATCGCATCGTTTTCCCATTTTTTAGGGCGCGACTCAAGAAAACTATTATATTTCTTGGTTATTTCAACATCATTAAAACCACCACAGTCTAGCTCTGCATGAATTAAGTAAGGTACATCATGTTTTGCTAAAATAGGCATTGCAGCACGAATATCTGTTGCTGATACATTAGGGAATTCTTCAATACCCGAGTCAATCAAAAACGATTTAACACCCAATACACCAGCATTAAGCAATTCGTCTAAATCAGCAATGTTTTGTGGAATCACACCGCCCCAAAAACCACAATCAACCCATAATTTATCTTCAACAGCGTCGAGTTTTTCTTGAAAGGCAGCCTTAGTAGTAGTAACAGGTATACAGTTTAATGGCATATCAACCAGCGCGGTAATTCCGCCGGCGGCAGCCGCTTGTGTTGCCGTATTAAAGCCTTCCCATTCTGTACGGCCGGGTTCATTAATATGTACATGAGAGTCAACTAACCCCGGCATAATAACGTATTCAGCATAATCTAAAACTTCACACGGTAACGTTTGTCCATACGGATGGATAGCATAAATATGCTCATTTTTAATTTCTACACAAGCAGGAATCATTGAAGATTCACCATTGTTAGTGCTTACTATTACGTTTTTACTTTGTAGGGCAAAATGAGACACTTTGCTACTCCTGTTTAAACTGATCATATTACTAATAAAAAATTACTGCTTGTTATGTAAATCTAAGTAACTATTGCGCAGTAAGTAACTGCTTAATTTCTTGCCAATGAACACCTTGCTGTGTTGATGGCGACTTACTACTTTTTGATGTATTTTCATTTAATTGATGCGCTTTTTGAGCTTGATAAGTATTGATAATTTCGCCTGCGATAGAAACAGCAACTTCTATTGGTAACTTTCCACTGACTGCTTTCAATCCTATTGGGCAATTCATTCGCGCCACTTGTATTGGATCAATGTCACGGTGTTTATAACGTTGCTGAAAACGACGCCACTTAGTATCAGAAGCAATTAACCCTAAATAGGTAAAATCCGCTCGCTTTAAAATAGCTTGCGATATGTCAAAGTCCATTTGATGATTATGAGTCATCACAATGTAATAACTATTTTCTGGCATATTGGCCACTTCACGTTCAGGCTCTTCACTTACCACTTGTCTTACATTCTGAAAAGTATCAATATTATTTGGAAACTGTTCATTGCGGCTATCAACCCAGGTGATATGACACGGTAATTGCGTCAGTATTGGCATTAACGCTTTTCCAACGTGACCAGCACCAAACAGCATGATATTAACGCCGACAGCGGCAAAGCATTCGAACAATACACTGGCATTACCACCACAGCATTGTCCTAAATTACTACCTAATTGAAAGTGCTCTAAATGTTGACCACTTTTACCCACAGCTAGCATTTTTTGTGCATACTTAATTGTTTTATGCTCAAGATGCCCACCACCAATAGTGTCGTAAATGTCATCTTTGCTAATCACCATTTTAGTGCCACTATTTCTCGGTGTTGAGCCTGATACGCCGACAAGGGTTACTAAAACATAAGCTTGGCCTTGTTTACTCAATTGATATACTGCATTGTTCCAGTTATTACTGGTGGAAATAGTCATACTACGTCTCTCGTTCTTCGCTAATCATCACGTTTATCAACACGTTAAGCTATTGCTGACGACTGTGATTTTACTGCTTCAACAGCCCAAAGTACGCGTTCTGGGGTTGCTGGCGTATCAAGTTCAGGACTAATTTTATAATCAGCAATACTTGAAATAGCATCTTTCAATGCACACCAAACCGACATGCCCAACATAAACGGCGGCTCTCCTACGGCTTTAGAGTTATAAATAGTATGCTCGCGATTAGGCGCGTCAGGCATCAAGGTCACACGGAAATCTTGCGGAGTGTCATTAATCGCAGGTATTTTGTAAGTAGCCGGATTATTTGACAGCAAACGGCCTTGCTCATTCCACATCAACTCTTCAGTGGTTAACCACCCCATACCTTGAATAAACGCTCCTTCTATTTGTCCAATATCAATAGCTGGGTTAATTGAATGCCCTACATCTTGCAATATATCGGTACGTAACGTTTTATATTCACCTGTTAACGTATCGATTATCACTTCAGATACTGCCGCACCGGTTGCATAATAAAAGAACGGACGACCTTTACCTGTAGCACGATCAAAATGAATTTTAGGCGTTTTATAGAATCCAGTAGAAGATAAAGATACTCGGCCCATATAAGCAATCTGACAGAACTCTGCAAAACTAAACGTTTGCTCACCCACCACAATATTATTGTTTTCAAATATGACTTGCGATGCTGTAACTTGATATTTTTCACAGGCAAAATCAATTAAACGTTGTTTAATAATTTTAGCTGCGGCTTCTGCGGCTTTACCATTTAAGTCGGTTCCCGAAGATGCTGCCGTTGGAGAGGTGTTAGGTACTTTGTCAGTGCGGGCAGAAGAAACAGCCACAGTATCCACATTTACTTTAAACTCTTCGGCAACAATTTGTGCCACTTTGGTATTGAGACCCTGCCCCATTTCACTACCACCATGATTTAAGTGGATAGTACCATCAGTGTAAATATGTACGAGTGCGCCAGCCTGATTTAAATGCTGCACTGTAAATGAGATACCAAACTTTACCGGTGTTAAGGCGATGCCTTTTTTCAAAATAGGACTATTAGCATTAAACGCTGTAATGGCTTGACGACGTAATTGATAGTCAGAGCTTGCTTCAAGTGTCTCAATTATTTCAGATAAATTATTATGCTCTACCTTTTGATGATAATGAGTCATGTTACGTTCAATATCACCGTACAAATTTACTTTTCGAATCTCTAACGGGTCTTTACCTAGATGACGAGCAATATCATCCATAACCATTTCAATGGTCATCATGCCCTGAGGCCCACCAAAACCACGGTAAGCGGTATGAGACACTGTGTTTAATTTACATCGATTACCTGTAACGGTTGCTTGATCTAAAAAGTAAGCGTTGTCTGAATGAAACATTGCTCTATCAACAATTGCATCAGATAAATCAGGTGAATAGCCACAATTACCATTCACTTCAATATTAATTCCCTTAATTTGGCCATTGTTGTCAAAGCCAACCCGGTAGTTATTTTCAAAGGGGTGACGCTTGCCCGTCATGATCATGTCATCCATACGACCTAACTTGAATTTAACAGGTCGTTTGGTTTCATTGGCAAGTAAGGCGGCAATACATGCCCAAGGTGCAGCTTGCGTTTCTTTACCACCAAAACCACCACCCATGCGGCGCATATCCACTAAAACTTTATTTAATGGAATAGCTAACACTTCAGCGACTAATTTTTGTACTTCGCTAGGATGCTGTGATGAAGTGAATATTTCCATGCCACCATCTTCTGTTGGTACCGCAGTAGACACTTGACCTTCAAGGTACATATGCTCTTGTCCACCAACAACGATCTCGCCTGATAATTGATGTTCCGCATCAGCAATAGCAACGTCAGAATCGCCACGTTTCATCGTAAATGGCGGGCGAACAAAGTTCTGTTTTGCTAAAGCATCTTTTACAGTTAATACGGCTTCAAGCGCTTGGTATTCAATTTTTGCTAACTTGACCGCTTTACGCGCTAAGTCATAACTAGTGGCCGCCACCGCAAAAATGGGTTGACCAACAAACTCTACTTTACCAATAGCTAAAACGGGATCACCAGGAAATATCGGACCAATATCTGTATGACCAGGAACGTCGTCAACAGTGATTACCGCAACCACACCTTCGGCTTTTTTTACGGCAGATAAGTCTATCGAAAGAATATTCGCATGAGCGTGAGTAGATTGACCAACCGCAGCATGTAATTCACCGCGTAATGAAGGTCGATCATCGACATAAATAGCTTCACCAGCAACGTGCTTCTCTGCGCTTTCATGCTTTTTAGACCGACCGACACCACCTAAACCAACATTTTCTTGTCCATTAACAAGGTTTGCATCAGTATTTTTATGTACTTTGTTTGTATTCGCTTTTGCTACATCAATAAGACTACGCATAATTCACCACCCGTGTTTCTATCACATGACTTTGCAGCTCTAGGTAGCACTTTTCAATCAGGTTTTGCGCAACTTTCATGCGATACTTATCTGATGCGCGTACATCAGACATTGGATTAAAATCAGTTAATAATGCGGCTTTTGCTTGTTCAACAGATTCCTTAGTAAAGCTGCTACCTAATAGTGCTTTTTCAGCCAAAGATGCTCGTTTAGGTGTGGCAGCCATGCCACCAAAAGCTAAGCGAACAGTAGTGATTTTTTGCGCTGACTCTTCAATAAAAAAGGCTGCTAGTACCGCTGAAATATCATCATCAATACGTTTAGATATTTTATAAAGCTTCAAAGTTTGACCTACTGCAGGCTTAGGAATTTGTATTGATTTGATAAATTCCGATGGTTTAAGCACTGTTTTTTTGTAATCAACAAAATAATCTTCCACCAGTATTGTGCGTTCAACACCATTAAGATGTAATGTCATGGTGGCACCAAGAGCAATTAATGCTGGTGGCATGTCACCAATAGGTGATGCATTACCAATATTGCCACCTAATGTACCTGTGTTACGTATTTGCTTAGAGCCAATACGCTCAATCATGTCACCTAAATCAGGATAATAATGGTGTAATGTATCGATGAATTTACTGTATGGCAGTGCTGAGCCAATCACTATTTCAGACTCTGTTTCTTCTATGTTCATCAATTCATCAACATTACCGACATAAACCAGCTTATTAATGGTTGCTAAATTTTGAGTCACTGAAAGGGCTAAATCTGTACCACCAGCCACTAATGTTGATTCGGGCTCTACAGTTAACTCATATGCCAATTCATCGATAGTTAAAGGAGAAATATACTGATGACCATTACCCGCTAAGCTAGGTGCTGGTAACTTTTGTAGCTCAGTAAGCGTTGCAACAGTTTCTTGGTAATGTTTAGCGAAAGAGTCTTCATCACTACCAACACTTGAGGTAATAGCAGCTTCAATAATTGAACGATAGCCAGTGCAACGGCATAAATTACCCGCTAACGCCTCTAGTACTTCCCCACGACTTGGTGTTTGATTATGCTTATGTAAAGCAAAAGAAGACATAACAAAGCCGGGTGTACAAAAGCCACATTGAGAGCCATGATTATCAACCAGTGCTTGCTGAGCATGATGTAAGTTATTGTTCTCTTTTAAATCTTCTACCGTAATCAATTGTTTTCCATGTAAATTACCGACAAAAGTAATACATGAATTAATTGATTTATAATGAAGTTGCCCCGTGTTGTCACTATCTAACTCAGCAACAACGACAGTACAAGCACCACAGTCTCCAGAAGCACAACCTTCTTTACTACCAGTACTAAACTGTATTTCACGTAGATACTGTAAAACAGTTATATTAGGGTCTATATTCTCTATACTGACAACGTTATTTTTAAATAAAAAACGAACGGTATTATTTATCATAATCTTTTCCGTAATTCCTTGTTACTTTTCGAGACAAGCGGTAATGGTCTAAATATACCAGAGTAAAAAACTGACACAAGTGTCAATTTTTCACTTATACCCTATCAATTAGTTAAACACTATTATTATTGTTATTCTCATTAAATCTAACACAATGAAAAATATACAAATAGTAGTAAACACCACATTTGTAGCACCTATATTTATTGTTATTTATAAAATAAGATTATGTTAATTTAGTGACACTATAATAAAAATATAGTCGGTATTAAGGTTGTTTTAAAGTTTAGGGTGAACAAAAAAATCGTCATTCCGCAGTCGCTTAATACGGGATCCCATGAGGTTAGCACAGCGTAATTAAGATCCTGAATCAAGTTCAGAATGACGACTTAGAGTTCAGGGTGACAAATCAGTCATCATTCCGTAGATCACTTAATACGGAACCCTAATAGTATGGTTGAATAGTAGTTAGGATAACGAATCCATCAACTACGCAGCATAACGATTGGGATCCTGAATCAAGCTCAGAATGACGACTTAGAGTTCAGGATCACGAGAAAGTTACAGGAGTGATATGAGCAAGTAGCATTTACAAGCTCTGAGTTAAGTCTTGCGCCAATGACCCCGTTGGCTTTTCAATTACCCGAATTAGCTCTTTACCATTTTGTTTAACAATAAACGTAGGGGTGTATTGTAAATCGTTCGCCTCTGCTATACCGCCAGCATCACGTTTATCATAATCCACAGCTACATAGTTAATACTTGCAAGCTTTACTTTAGACTCTTCAAGTAACTTAATTAGTTTTGGCACTTCTCGCTCACTGTCGTGGCACCATGTTCCAAATAATACAATAAGCTCTTTGCCTTTTAACTTTTGCATTAATGCTATATCTTGCGCTGTTGGCGTAAACGCTTTGTATTGCTCGCTAAATTTATCATAATCGTTCAACAGTACATCAGTTGTAATACCGCCCGAAAACGGTGCATTAGCGACACAACCTAGCAATGGCATACTTAAAGCACACAATAAAATTAATTTTTTAAACATAAGGTTACTTTTAAAATGAGTAATTTAACGACTATACCCAATATTTAGTACGGTGTGAATAAAGAAAGGATACTCGCTTATAAAAAAATTAGTTGTAAAGTATGTGTTGTTCAAGTTTTAAGATAACAAATCAGTCGTCATTCCGTAGATCACTTAATACAGAATCTCATAGAGTACACACACCGTAATTAAGACCCTGAATCAAGTTCAAGATGACGACTTTAGGCTTTTAAAATAACGAAAAAGTTATTCCTCTTCACCTTCTAACAGTTGAGCAAAATGAGATAGCTTCTCTAAAGCTAAGCCATGAATTGATTGTCGAGGATAACGACCTGTACTATTCATTACGCCTGCCGTGTTTTTCATTAATAACTCTAATGCTTGATCAATCGTTTCTACTGCATAAATTGAAAACTCACCACGCTCCACCGCTTGTATAACTTCGTTATTTAACATTAAGTTAATAACATTGGTTTTGGGGATAATAACGCCTTGTTTGCCAGTTAATCCTTTATCTTTACAAAGTTGAAAGAAACCTTCTATTTTTTCATTAGCGCCGCCAATTGATTGCACTTCGCCATGCTGGTTAATAGAGCCCGTAATCGCTAAGCTTTGATCTATTGGTAATAAAGTAACCGCTGAAATCAATGCACATAGCTCTGCCATTGAGGCACTATCCCCGTCGATATGACCATAAGATTGTTCAATGGCAATATTAGCCGAAATAGCGACAGGAAAACTTTGACCATACTTATGCCCTAAATACCCTGTTAACAACAAAACACCTTTAGAGTGAATAGATTTACCTAAATCAACTTCACGCTCAATATCAGTTACACCTTGGCTACCAGCATAAACGGTTGCCGTGATACGTGCAGGAGTACCAAAAACACTATCACCAATTTCTAATACTGTTAAGCCATTTACTTTTCCAATGAACTCACCTTCCGTATTAATTAGTACTTGTTGCTCTTTAATTTCATCAAGCCAAGTTTCGCTTAATCTTCCTGTACGACGTTTTTTAGCTGCTAATGCCATAGCAACATGCTCAGACTTTAAAGTACCGTTTGCACCACTTTTATTCCACCAATAGTTCGCTTCATCTAATAAGTCATTTACTTGCACAATATTGGCAGAAATTTTATGTTGGTGCTCAGCTCGTCTTAACGAGTAACGAACAAGCTCAAGTACTGCTTCATCATCAATTTCAGGATAATTGTGTTGAAATGCACGTTGACGAATCAAATTACCGAAAGCAATTAAGTTATGATCTGTTTTCTCTAAATGACGATCAAAGTCAGCTAATACTCGGAATAATTCGGTAAATTCTTGATCGTAATCTTGCAGAGTGTAATAGATTTCAGCATCACCTAATAAAATAACCTTTACACTTAGCGGTATTTTTTCAGGCTGTAAACTGTACGAACCAGGTTGGCTTAACTCTGAGTAAGGATTCTCTATTGTTATTTGCCCAGTTTTCAACGCCAGCTTAAGACGAGACCATACTAAAGGCTGTGTTAATAACTTATCAGCATCAAGTAATAAATAACCACCGTTCGCTTTATGTAATGCGCCAGGACGAATTAATCGATAACTAGTATAAGTACTGCCTTGAAAGCTAGAATAATCTACATGACCAAATAAATTTTGATATGTTGGGTTTTGCTCATAGACAACAGGTGCGCCATCAGTTTCATTTCTAGGCACTAATAAATTGGGTAAAAAGCGTTCAACCATAAGTTTACGCAGTTCTTTATCATTAGGTGCATCATCTTCATTATTGACTAGAATTTCTAACGATACATCAACGACATGATTACTAACCTTGCTGAGGTATTTTAATATCCCTGCATTTTCACTAAACTCTTGTTCTAGTTCTTGTAAATAGGGTTTTATTGCTTGCTCTGCCGTTTCAATTTTCAGTTTACGTAATAAATCTGATGATTCACGTTTCCATAATGGCAACTCAATTAATTGTTCAGCCAGTGCAATTTCTAATTCGCCTAGCAATTTATAAAACTGAGCTCTTTCAGTTTCATTAATATTAGCAAATTCTTTATCATTTAATGGCTTACCATCAACTAAAGGAGCAAAACCTACTTCGCCATTTTCTTCATATAAGGAAACATTGTTTTTCAGCGCTATTTTTTCAACAGTAGAAATAGCTTCATCATATTTTTTATTAAAATCACGATCGATAGCAGACTTATATCGTTGATAGCCTGGGTTATCAAAAATTTCAGGAAATAAATCCATTAATTCATCAATAAACTTATTCATGCGTGACAACAACTGTTTACCATCACCGGGGTTAACATAAAGTTTATAAGGTGCATGGCTTTCATCAAAATTATTGATGTAACACCACTCAACTGGAGTCGCTTGTTCTTTTGCTAGTTTAGCTAATAACTGCTTAATTAATGTTTGTCTTCCTATGCCATGTTCTCCCATAGCAAACACATTAAAGCCTACAGACGACATTGAAAGACCAAAATCTAATGCCTCTTTAGCCCGCTCGTGGCCGACAAAAATTTGTTTTATTTCGCTAGCATCTTTTTTTTGAGAGAAAAGTTTGGCAGATAGAGTAGAGCTAAGTTGTTCAGCAGTAATTTTACACTGCAAAGCAGGTGTTGTTATCATGTATGTCCTTGAGAATATTACTTTTTAAAATAGAGCAAGCGAGATAAAGCTATAGCGTTAGTGTACTAGTTAAGCGCTTAGCTAACAATATAAATGCTTACTCTAGCTTAAAGATACTTTAAGGATCTAATGGTAAACGGGTAAAGCTATCTCCACCACATTTAACACATTCCGTCACTTCACTAAAATGCACAATATGCTGTTTATCACCACATTGTTGGCAAGCCAATTCACCAAAACCAATAAAATCACCCACTTTGTATAATCCATCATGTTCAAAATCTTCCACTAATTCAGCCCATTCAACTTGCGACTTATCGGTTAATTGAGCAAGCGTCGACCATAGTGTTTCATTGAGTAATCCTAAATAAGTAGAATCCTTAGCCTCTGATTGATTTTGCAAATAAAAATCATGTAAATCGTGTTTTAAGTTATCTGTAAATTGATTTACTTTTTCCTCTGACATCTCTTCAGCTGCCTTGGCATATAATTTCGCTTGCTTCACTAATTCGATAACTTTTGGCTTTTGTGACTCAGTCATTTCTTCCAGCCAATTACTGAGATCTTGGTAAATTTCTACAAGATAGTCTTTTTGATTTGCCATTACCTTTTCCTTTTCTCATTATATTTATGAATACACTTACTAACAGTATAGACAAAATTGCCAATATAAGCTTGTTGTTAGCACGCTAGATAAGGTATTCTATCACGATAATTTAAACTCAAGTTTATTGCGTGTTCCACCTGTTTTTTATTATAATCCAAGCAGATTAAACACCCTACAATAACATCTAAAATAGCGTTAGAGACCCCCTAATGGAAGCCATTTATAATCCCCAATTGATTGAAGCATCAGTACAAAAATTTTGGACTGAAAACGATACATTTAAAGCTGTTGAAGATGACAGCAAAGAAAAGTTCTATTGCCTTGCCATGTTCCCATACCCTAGTGGCCGTTTACATATGGGACATGTACGTAATTACAGCTTAGGTGACGTAGTTTCTCGCTATCAACGCCTACAAGGCAAAAATGTAATGCAACCTATGGGTTGGGATGCTTTTGGTTTACCTGCTGAGAATGCCGCGATTAAAAATAAAAGCGCACCAGGAAAATGGACTTATCAAAACATTGACTATATGCGCAACCAGCTAAAATCTTTAGGTTTTGGCTATGACTGGGGCCGAGAATTAGCAACCTGTAAACAAGATTATTATCGTTGGGAACAATGGTTTTTCACTAAGCTGTATGAAAAAGGCCTAGTCTATAAGAAAAATGCCACGGTAAATTGGGATCCGGTTGATCAAACCGTATTAGCAAACGAACAAGTCATTGACGGCCGCGGTTGGCGCTCTGGCGCAATCGTTGAAAAGAAAGAAATTCCTCAATGGTTTATAAAAATTACCGATTACGCACAAGAATTACTTGATGACTTAGATCAACTAACAGGATGGCCTGAGCAAGTTAAAACGATGCAGCGTAACTGGATTGGTCGCTCACAAGGCGTTGATATGACCTTTCAAGTTGATGGCTTAGTTGAAGGTAAACAAGAAAGCTTTGATATTTACACTACACGTCCTGATACCTTAATGGGCGTTACTTATGTCGCCTTAGCTGCTGAGCACCCATTAGCACTAATTGCTGCAAAAAATAATGCAGAAAAAGGCAATACAGCATTAGCAGACTTTATTCAAGAATGTAAAGGCAACCAAACCACAGAAGCTGACATGGCTGCGATGGAAAAGAAAGGTGTTGATACTGGATTTAAAGCTATTCACCCGCTTACAGGTAAATTAGTCCCTGTTTGGGCAGCTAACTTTGTTCTAATGGATTATGGCTCTGGTGCGGTAATGTCGGTTCCTGGTCATGATCAACGTGATTATGAATTCGCTAAAAAGTATGGTCTTGAAATAATTCAGGTGGTGACTACTTCAGCAGAAAATGGAGAAGCGGAAGACGATATAGAAAAAGCAGCGATTACAGAAAAAGGGATTCTAATTAATTCTGGCGAGTTTGATGGACTGAATTTTGAACAAGCATTTACTGCAATAAGCGAGAAGTTAGCTAGCGAAAACAAAGGAAAAGTAACAACTAACTTCCGCCTACGTGATTGGGGTGTATCGCGTCAACGTTATTGGGGTACACCAATTCCAATGATTAACCTTGCAAATGGTGAGTCAGTGCCAGTGCCTGAAAATGAGTTACCTGTTGTTTTACCAGAAGATGTAGTAATGAATGGCGTTACATCACCTATTAAAGATGATCCTGAATGGGCAAAAACGACCTTCAATGGTGAACCAGCTTTACGCGAAACTGATACTTTCGATACCTTTATGGAATCTTCATGGTATTACGCACGTTATTGCTCACCAAATGATGATACTCAAATGATCGACCCAGCTAAAGCAAATTATTGGCTGCCAGTTGATCAATATATTGGTGGTATTGAGCACGCTATTTTACATTTACTTTATTCTCGTTTTTTCCATAAATTGCTACGCGATGTTGGTTTAGTTGATTGCGACGAACCTTACAAAAAATTATTATGTCAAGGCATGGTGCTAGCAGATACATATTATCGAGAAGCTGATAATGGCGGACAAGAATGGATTGCACCTACCGATGTAACCGTTGAGCGTGATGAAAAAGGTCAAGTAACCTCTGCCATTAGTAATATTGATGGAAAACCCGTTATTTCTGCTGGCATGAGTAAAATGTCAAAGTCTAAAAATAACGGTATTGACCCACAGGAAGTTATTAATAAATACGGCGCAGATACTGTGCGTTTATTTATTATGTTTACCTCACCACCAGAGCAAACATTAGAATGGTCTGATTCAGGCGTTGAAGGAGCACACCGTTTTGTTAAGCGTGTTTATAAACTGGTACATGACTTCATTGAGATAAATGGAGAGTCAACAGCAGTCGATAATATTAACTTGAATGCTGACCAGAAAAAACTCCGTCGTGAACTACATAAAACAATTGCTAAAGTAACGGATGATGTAGGTCGTCGTAATACTTTCAATACGGCAATAGCTGCCATAATGGAGTTAATGAACCATTTAACTAAGGCACCAATGACCACTGATGAAGACAAAGCAGTAATGCTTGAAGCGCTTCGTGCGGTAGTTATTATGTTAACACCTATTACACCACACATGTGTCACTACCTATGGAACCAATTAACGCAACAAACCGAGGTTGATAACAACAACGCGGTTGAAAATGCACAATGGCCTGTAGTTGATGAAAGCGCGTTAGTTGAAGATGAGAAATTAATTATTGTTCAAGTAAATGGTAAATTACGTGCAAAAATTACCGTTGCTGCTGATGCGACTAAAGAGACCGTTGAAGCACTAGGCTTAAACAATGAACATGTACTGAAATTTACTGAAGGTAACACTATTCGCAAAGTTATCTATATACCTGGTAAATTATTGAATATAGTGGCTAACTAAGATGAATTTTTCACTAATGCAGTATGTAAGCCGTCGGGCTATTAAGCAACGGAGTTGTATTTTTCTTGTAATATTGTCCACTAGCTTTTTAAGCGCTTGTGGCTTCCATCTGCGTGGTGATTATTTGCTTAGTGATGAATTGCAAACCTTATACGTAAGCTCTAGTGATGTACATGGGGAGTTGACCCGCTTGTTAAAACAACACCTTTCGCGCAACCAGGTTAATGTACTAAAATATAAAAGTGCACAAAAGCCTGAACTGCGCATACTCTCTGATACGCTAGATAGAAGAACCTTATCAGTATTTCAAAACGGTCAAGTAGCTGAATATGAACTCATTTACACAGTTCATTATCAGTTACAATTTGGCTCTGCAGATGGTGAAGCACCTGAAGAGCCTCAAAACTTCAGCTTTGAATTAAACCGAGACTACCAAGATGATCCTAATCTAGCATTAGCAAAATCTCGAGAGTTATCACTATTGTTAAGCGAAATGAGAAAGTCTGCTGCCGATAAAATTTTACGAGATATGGCAAGAATTCAACGATAGCATCGACAATTTTCGCTAATTTAAAACAAGGCATCCATGAAGATTTACCACAACCAACTACAGCAAACACTAACACAAGGCTTTAAACCTGTGTGGTTGGTTTTTGGGGATGAGCCTTGGCAAAAAAATGATAGCTTAGCAACAATTAGAAATCATGCCTTGCAACAAGGTTTTAGTGAAGTAATTCGCTTTACTAGTGATAATAGTTTTGATTGGCAGCAGCTTATTGATGAATATCAATCAATGAGCTTATTCTCTAACCAACGTATTATTGAAGTAGAGTTAACTACGGTTAAGATTGGAGATCATGGTAATAAAAGCTTACTTGCATTGAGTGAAGTGATTGAAAAAAATGTCGCATTACAAGATGTCGTGTTTATTTTTCATGGCCCTAAACTTGATGGACCTAGTGCGAATAAAAAATGGTTTAAAACCTTCACCCAACTAGGCTGCTACCTGCCAATATATGATATTGATACCAAAAGCCTACCTCGATGGCTACAACAGCAAGCAAGAAATCTAAATATTAACCTAGCTCCTGAGTTATCCTCATTATTAATTGAGCTATGCGAGGGAAATTTACCCGCTCTAGAACAAGAGCTGCAGAAACTTTCACTACTATTCCCGACTAATAATCAACTAATTAGTTTAAATGAAGCAGAAAAACTAGTCACCAAACAGGCTAAGTTTAATCCATTTCAAATTATTGATGCATTATTACTAGGTAATTGCAAAAAGTGCGTTGTGATGTTGGATCAGTTACAACAGGAAGGCGCAGCTACCGGACAAATAATTTGGGTCTTTCACAAAGAAGTTAGCCAGTTATACACCATGCTAAGTAAGTTAGCACAAGGAACACCACTCAATGACTTATATAAAGAATATCGTATTTGGGATAAACGTAAACCTTTATATCAGCATGCGCTAACACATATAAGCTTGAAAAATGCCAAACGAGCGGTGTCACGACTGGCCGATATTGATTTAATCAGTAAAACAAGCAGTGAATTTAACGCTTTTATATTATTAGCAGATCTATGTATCACACTTTATCACGGCGAGACTACTCAGCACTTTTCACTGAACTATGAATATGGTTAATCTACATTTAACTTAAGCTAGTTAAGTAGAATAAAGAAGATAAAGAGTAAAAGATGATAAATACAGCAAATGTGAGTGCAAAGAACAGTGAATGATATTGGCATTTTAGGTGGTACCTTTAACCCCATTCATCTTGGTCATACTTTACCCGCCAAGGCAGTCGCGGAGCATTTGTCATTAGATAAAGTGCTAGTTATTCCTGCAAGCATTCCCCCTCATAAAGCAACGCCTAATGTCAGCGCCAAACAACGAGCTACCATGGTAAAGTTAGCCTGTGAAAGTGAATCTATCTTTAGTTGTGATGAACGCGAATTACACCGTAGTGGTTATTCTTATACTGTCGATACTTTAAAAGAATTAGCATTATCATATCCCAATTCACGTTTATATTTCATCATGGGCCTAGACTCTTTATTAACTTTTACGCAATGGCATAAGTATCAAGAAATATTATCGCTTTGTCATTTAGTGGTAAATACCCGACCAAACTATCAACTAGAGAACATCAACCACGCGACTCAAATACTACTCAATGAACACCAAGTTTCGGATGTACATGCATTGAAACAAAAAAAATATGGCGGTATTTTATTACTCCCTTGCAGCCTACCAAACAATGAAAAACACTTAAATATCAACCTTTCTTCTAGTGAAATAAGACAACGTTTAATTAATAAACAGAGCTGCCAAAAGTTATTAAATCCAAAAGTATTAGATTTAATCAACAAAAATATGCTTTATCGTTAACGGCTTCATCAAAAAGTGTTACTATTACCAACTTATATGGTGCGTATTTTAACGCAGCTATTATCGGTGCTTTAATACCGAGCTTAACAATAAACCTAACTCTAGGAAGAACAACCTTGCAAACTGAAGAACTTAATAAATTTGTTATAGAAAAACTTGATGATATGAAAGGAAGAGATATTGTTTCTCTTCATATTACTAATAAAGCAAGTTTTGCTGACTATATGATTATCTGCTCAGGTAACTCAAAGCGTCACGTAAAATCCATCGCCCAATCTGTTGCAATGGAATGTCGCGCTGCTGGCTCTGCTCCTCGTGGAATAGAAGGTAACGATGTTGGTGAATGGTCATTAGTTGATTTGGGCGATATTATCGTTCATGTGATGACAGATGAAGAACGCGATAAATATAATTTAGAACAGTTATGGGCAGAAGAATAATTTAGCTGGGCTTAATAATGAAACTAACTTTATATGCCGTCGGCACCAAAATGCCTAGTTGGGTCACTCAGGGTTTTAGCGAATATTCTCGTCGCTTTCCTCGTGACTTACCATTTGAGTTAGTCGAAATATCAGCAGGAAAGCGTGGCAAAAATGCAGATATTGCCCGTATTTTAGAAAAAGAAGGTGAGCAGTTACTCAACGCTATTCCCAAAGGAAACCGAATAGTCACTTTAGAGGTGGAAGGTAAACCTTGGGATACGCCACAACTTGCCAAACAACTTGAACGTTGGCAGTTTGACGGTAGAGATGTCGCATTATTGGTAGGTGGTCCAGAAGGCTTATCTCCTGCTTGCATCAAAGCCAGTGAACAAAAATGGTCTTTATCGTCATTAACCTTACCACACCCTATGGTAAGAATTCTCATTGCTGAAAGCTTGTATCGCGCTTGGAGCGTTAATACTAATCACCCTTATCATAGAGAATAGCTGTGACGACTTATTGTATAGCTGAACAAAGCTTTCTTTATAATATTATTTACAATAAGTGTGCTAATAAAAATATATTCGCTGCTAAAATAGTATGGCTTAAAGGAAATAATTGTGGCTAAACGTCGTATTACGATGCGTAATCATAGCGCAGAAGCAAACTTATTTGCTCGCCGTACCTTTATTATATTTATGGGTGTATTAATACTTATATTAATATTGTTTAATAATATTTATTCACTGCAAGTAAATTCATTCGAAAAATACCAAACACGTTCTAACTCTAATCGAATAAAACTATTACCTGTTGCCCCGAATCGCGGTCTAATTTATGATCGAAATGGTGTCATTCTTGCTGATAACAAACCAGTTTACAGCCTAGCAGTTATACCTGAGCAAACTGAAAATTTACAAGAGAGTATCGACGAAATTAGTACGTTACTTAACATAAGTGATGATAGAAAAAAAAGCTTTTTCAAATCGGTTAAACGTAAACGCCGCTTCAAACAAATAGAGTTACACCCTCGCTTAAGCGAGCAACAAGTTGCCCTTTTCTCCGTTAATCAGCATAAATTCCCTGGTGTTTTTGTCGATGCTCGGCTAAAACGTTATTACCCTTTTGGTAAGTTAACAACACATAACTTAGGTTATGTAGCACGCATAAATCGTAAAGATGCTAATCAACTTGAAATTGATGGCAAGTCTGAAAACTATGCAGCAACGCATGGCATAGGGAAGCTAGGTATTGAAAAATATTATGAAGATATTCTGCACGGTACCATCGGCCATCAAGAAGTTGAGGTAAATAGTCGAGGTCGAGTTATTCGAACATTAGATTATAAACCGCCAACACCAGGTAAGGACTTAACGTTAACACTCGACATTGAGTTACAGATGATCGCTAAACGTGCTCTGGCAGGAAAACGTGGTGCGGTAGTTGCGATGGATCCACGTACAGGCGATATTTTAGCAATGTACTCTAACCCTAGTTACGATGGTAATTTATTTGTCCATGGTATTAGCACTAAAGATTGGAATAAAATACGTAATTCAAAAGATTTACCCCTAATTAATAGAAGTGTGCAAGGTTACCCGCCAGCATCAACAGTAAAACCCTTCTTAGCATTAACAGGGTTAGAAGAAGGTATTATTACACCTGAAACCCGAGTTTGGGATCCTGGTTGGTATCAACTTAAAGGTTTACCTAATAAATACCGTGATTGGAAAAAGTGGGGCCATGGCTGGGTTGACTTAAATAAAGCAATTGAGCAATCCTGTAATATCTACTTTTTTGATTTAGCTTTTAAGCTCGGTATCACCAAAATTAGTACCATGATGGAACGCTTTGGCTTTGGAGATTACACTGGCATTGATATACATGAAGAAAGTAGCGGTATCATGCCTAGTGTCGAATGGAAGCGTGCTCGCTACAATAAAGCTTGGTATACAGGTGAAACCTTGTCGGTTGGTATTGGACAAAGTTATTGGACCGTTACCCCATTACAATTAACCCAAGCATTAACAACCTTAGTAAATCGCGGCAAACGCAGAGTACCACACTTGCTTAAATCAACTAAAGAACGCAGCAGAGACTCAGATATTGAAGAAGAAGTCATTTATGAAGAGCAAGCACCTTTAGTACTAAAAAATGACAAGCATTGGGACTTAATACTTAACGCTATGCACCGAACAGTTCAAGAAATTAGCGCAACAGCTCATGCACCATTTAAAGGTGCAAAATATGATGCCGCAGGAAAAACCGGTTCAGCACAGGTTGCGCGTATTAAACAAGACGAAAAATATGATGCAGAAAAAACAAAAGAAAATCAACGAGACAACGCAATGTTTATCGCTTTTGCTCCCTATAATGCACCTGAAATAGTCGTATCAGTGGCAATAGAAAACGTTTCAAAAGGTGGCGGTGGCACCAATGCAGGCCCTGTAGCAAGACAAATTATGGATCAGTACTTTGGCAACAGAGAAATTGCATCTAGCTATGGAAGTTCAACTATCGATACAGATGATGTTGCTCATCACCATACTCACTCGCCATTACAACACAATTTGAGCACTAGTCATGCGGAATAATAACGAAGCGCAAGAACAAACCTATAGTATATGGCAAAAATTGCATATCGATTTAGTTTTACTGCTCGGCATATTATCACTTATGGCACTAGGGTTATTTATTGTCTACAGTGCTGGCGGGCAAGATATAGACATAGTTTACCGTCAAGCGATTCGATTAGGCGTTGCTTTAGTTGTTATGGTAGCCGTTGCTCAAATTCCTCCCCTCTCCTATAAAAAATGGGCAGTACCTGTTTTTGTAATAGGAATATTATTACTCGTTTCCGTATTACTTTTTGGCCATGTAGGTAAAGGGGCACAGCGTTGGTTAGATTTAGGTTTTATGAAGTTTCAACCATCTGAAATAATGAAGCTCATTGTCCCTATTATGATTGCTTGGTTTATTAGCCAAGAAAGTCTTCCCGTAAAAAAAACCACGATGTTTTTCGCTTTTATTTTAGTATTAATGCCAACGCTATTGATTGCTAAGCAGCCTGATTTAGGCACATCATTATTAATCGCTAGCTCAGGTATTTTTGTCATATTCCTTGCTGGTGCAAGCTGGAAACTCATTGGTGTATGTGTTGGTTTAGGCTCAGCTTTTGCTCCTATTTTATGGATGTTTTTGATGAAAGATTATCAAAGACAACGCGTAATGACCTTTTTAAACCCTGAACAAGACCCGCTTGGCTCAGGCTACCATATTATTCAATCTAAAATAGCAATTGGCTCAGGCGGCGTTACCGGTAAAGGCTGGTTACAAGGTACACAGTCACAACTCGAATTCTTACCTGAACGACATACCGACTTTATTTTTGCCGTTTTCAGCGAAGAGTTTGGTTTAGTTGGCGTCGGCATATTACTCGCAGTATACTTACTTATTGTAATGCGCGGGTTATGGATTGCTACGCATGCTCAAGATGCATTTACAAAGTTATTAGCCGGTAGCATAACTTTAACCTTCTTCGTTTATGTCTTTGTAAACATAGGTATGGTATCAGGCTTATTACCAGTGGTTGGCGTACCACTTCCCTTAGTTAGTTTTGGAGGTACTTCAATGGTGACTTTGCTCGCCGGTTTTGGCATGCTTATGGCTATCAGTACACATAGGCGATTTCATGTATAATATTCAGTTATTTCGTCTTAATTTATTATCAACATAGCTTAACAGCGAACATAAGATATTACTTTTTACTAAAACCATAATAAATATACTGCAACTATAACAATCAAACGTTTTATACAATGAGTCAATTCATGAGAATTCTACAAACACTTTTCTTAATTATTTCGGTGCTTCTCGTCGCATCCTGTAGTAATGGCCGTTATCAAGATAAACACGATAGTATCCCAACTCGACTGCCAAACCAAAGCGAACAACAAGATGCTATTGCACGTGCCGAGCCATACAGTAGAGGGGGGAATAAAGACTATCAAGTACGTGGTATCAATTATAAAGTATTACCTAGTGCAGAAAATTTTGAACAAATTGGCACCGCTTCTTGGTACGGTAATAAATTTCATGGTCATTTAACCTCCAATGGCGAAATTTATGATATGTATGCCATGAGTGCAGCACATAAACATTTGCCTTTACCGACATATCTTAAAGTCACTAATCTTGCGAATAATAAATCAGTTATTGTTCGTGTCAATGATCGTGGACCTTTTCATCAAAATCGTATTATTGATTTATCCTACAGTGCAGCCTATAAGCTTGATATGCTAACAAGTGGGACTGCAGAAGTAAAAATCAGTGCGATTACTGAATTTGGAGAGAAGGTAACAGCAATGAGCCCACCTATCCCCAAAAAAGAAGCTGAAGCCAAGCCAGTCGTCAGTAAAACCATTGCTGACCATTTACTTGAAAAGTCACTAACGAAAGAAAAAGATCATATTCAAGTCTTTGCTACGAGTAAGCATGAACTTGCACAAACAATAGCGAAAGAAATCTCAGCTAAATATTCTCAAACAGTTAAATTTCCTAAAGAAAACGGTATATATCGCATTCAAATAGGCCCTATAGCGAATACAACAACCTTAAATAACCTCTTGCTAGAACTAAAAAAAGGTAGCTACCCAAATGCCTATTTAAAGGCTTTATAATAGACAAAATAATGCAACCGTTAAGATATTAATACTAATTGTAAATCGATTTTTACAATTTACTTAATATCAACCATAGCCATGTAAATTAGAGCTGTTATACTTTCCTCTAGCTTTATATTAATTCATCACTCTATCGAACCTAACATTAAATAATTATGCCTATAAAATCAAAAAATATCATACGTAATTTTTTCAAAGTAATATCAACTTCCTTACTTGGAACGACTTTAGCTTTTTCATCGATAAGTCATGCAATAACAATTATTCCTGAAGCACCACAAATTAATGCTAAAGGCTATATTTTAATGGATTTCACTACAGGCAAAGTTATTGCTCAAAGCAATGCTGATATGCAACTAGCACCTGCCAGTTTAACCAAAATGATGACAAGTTATATCATAGGAAAAGAGTTAAAAAGCGGTAACATATCCAATGATGATAAGGTAACAATCAGCGAAAATGCTTGGGCAAAAAACTTCCCTGACTCATCAAAAATGTTTATTGAGGTCGGCACAGAAGTTTCAGTTGAACTGTTGAATAAAGGGATTATTATTGCATCAGGTAATGATGCTTGTGTAGCTATGGCAGAGCACATTGCCGGTAGTGAAGGTGCTTTTGCCGATTTAATGAATGCTCATGCTGAGCAATTAGGTATGTCGAGTTCATTTTTTGAGAATAGTCATGGTTTAGATAGCTCATCGCATATGACTACACCTCGCGATATGGCAACTTTAGCAGGTGCAATCATTCGTGACGTACCTGATGAATATGCTCTTTATAAACAAAAGTCTTTTACATACAACAATATCAAGCAATATAACCGTAACTCATTGTTATGGGATAAAAGCTTAAATGTAGATGGCATGAAAACAGGCCACACATCAAATGCTGGCTATAGCCTAGTCACCTCGGCAACAAAAGGCAACATGCGTCTTATTACCGTAGTAATGGGTACTGAAAGCGAGCGTGCACGTAAAGTAGAAAGTAAAAAGTTACTTAATTATGGTTTCCGTTTCTTTGAAACATTCACGCCATATCAAGCTGGTGAAGTGTTTGCCACTAACCGTATTTGGATGGGTGACAAGAAAGAAGTAGATTTAGGCATAACCATGGATATTCCTATTACTATCCCTCGTGGTCAACGTAAGAATTTAGAAGCAACATTTGAATTAGATCAACAATTGAAAGCGCCGATAGCTAAAGGCACAGTTGTTGGTAAATTGTTCCTACAGTTAGGAAATGAAGAAATTGCACAATACCCACTGGTTACGCTACAAGAAGTTAATGAAGGTAGTTTCTTTTCTAAAGTTGTCGATTACATTAAATTATTCTTTGCACAGTTTTTTGAATAAAAACGTTACTTAAATAATTTACATAAAAAAACCACAGGTAATATATAACCTGTGGTTTTTTTGTTTTAATGTCTACTTCATTTTACACTGTCTTTAAACATACTCTAAGATTAAACAACATGCTGAATAACCTGCACCAAAAGAGCATAACACTGCTTTATCTCCAGAATTGAAACCATCATGATGCTTATGCAAAGCAATAATACAACCTGCCGAACTTGTATTAGCATACTCATCTAAAATGATAGGAGCTTCTTCAGGAGTAGGATCGCGACCTAAGACCTTCTTACCAATAAAGTTATTCATATTAATATTAGCTTGGTGTAAATAAAGACGCTTAATATTTTCTGGTGCTAGGCCAACCTTATCCATTTGCGATGCTATTAGGTTCGATACCATCGGCAGTACTTCTTTAAATACTTTTCGACCTTGCTGAATAAAATATTTATCCACATCATTCTCAGTGTCAGGGCTACATTGATTCATGTAACCAATATTACTTCTAATATTATTTGAAAATTGTGTAATAGGCTGCTCTGCAATGATTTTAAACTGATGCTCTCCTGTCGCAGTAGAAGAGTCTTCAACAATAGATGCAGTAGCAACATCACCAAAAATAAAGTGACTATCTCTATCGCGATAGTTAATTTGTGGTGTCAGTATTTCAGGGTTAATCACTAATACGGTTTTAGCTGTACCACTACGAATAGCATTAGCCGCATTGATAATACCAAAGGTTGCCGCAGAACAAGCAACCAACATATCAAATCCCCAACCTGAACAGCCTAGCGCTTGCTGTATTTCTATCGCCATAGCAGGGTAAGAGCGCTGTGTATAAGCACAAGCAACAATAATAAGATCAATATCTGCCGCGGTTTTATTGGCTGCAGCCATAGCTTGTTTCGCTGCAGCAACACCAATTTCGGCTTGTAAGGATAATTCGTTATTGGGACGTTCAACAAATGTCGGTCTCATAACATCAATATTTAATATGTCTGACTTAGACATAACATAACGGCTTTTGATACCTGAAGCTTTTTCAATAAAAGCGCTACTCGAATGAGCTAGCGCAGTAATATCACCGCTTTCAATAGCTTGTTTATTACTACTATTAAAGTGATCAACATAACGATTAAAACAAGTGACTAACTCATCATTGGAAATACTTTCAGGAGGAGTAAATAACCCCGTCCCACTAATTACAACAGACATAAAATTCTCTCAAACTTACAAAGAAGGTATGACCACTAGTGTATTTTATTTGATAGGTTTTGTCGATTATTCGCCTACTTATTAAAAAGTTCTTCCGATATAGCGATAATTATATATAAAGATAAATTATCTTAGATAATAAAAGCTTACTCTTCAAAGTAAGTGCCCCAGCCGTCATAGTCTACGTTGCATTTCTGTGCTAATTCAAACATCGCTTTGGTTTCTTTTCGTAGTAACTCAGCATTGAGCATTTGCTCGGTTACAATATCAAAGGCAAATACTTTGTCGCCATTTTCAAGCTCAGCTTCTTCTGGCTCTTCAATTTCTAATCCAAGTTTAAATGCAGCTATCGCGGCTTTCTCAAGTAGATCAAAATTCTCACTAGCAAAATGATGCTCAATAGTATGATATACCTCTTCGTTTGTTCCATCTGATAATAACTCACCTACAAGTGCATCGGTATGCTCCAACCAACCTTCTAATTCTTTATCAATCATTTTATTTACCTTCTGCTAGTTCTTTATCAAGTTGACTAATTTTTTCTTTCATTAATGCGTGTGTTTGCTCAGCGATATTACGTGCACTGACGCTATCATCATTAGGAATAACAATAGGCTCTAATAGCTCAATAAGAATTTTTCCATTATTCCAACGGCCCAATTTAATTGTTCCTATTTGATTGCTAACACAAATAGGAATGATAGGAACATTAGCTTGCATTGCCGTACGAAAAGCCCCTGTTTTGAAAGGTAAAAGCCCTCGCCCTTTACTCCGAGTACCTTCAGGAAACATCAAAATAGAAAGTTTATTTCGAATGATTTTTTTGACGGTAACATTCATTGTGCCCATCGCTTTATTCGAGTTTTTACGGTCAATTAATATATTTCCTGTTAGCCAGTACATTTGACCAAAAAAAGGGATCCATTTTAAACTTTTTTTACCTAGCGTGACCGTACCTGGTTGCACTGCATTAGCGACGGTAAATATATCATAATTGTCTTGATGATTAGCCACATAAATAGCAGGGCCGACAGCCTTAACTGACTCAGGAATTCTTACTTCAACATCAAAGCCTAATAACTTACTCATCTTGCCTAAATATTTAGACGTATGGTAAACATTATTTCGATGAAAAGGCCTTATCAAACAATACGAGCAAGAAACAATGCAAATAAATAGAAAGATAAAAGCCATCAAAATAAAACGAAAAAGAGTTAACAATAAAGGAATTCCTAGCAAAATTTGAGGTGGCGAGTATAGCAAGTTGCCATACTCAATAAAACAATTACTATCTTCAAGATAGCGATCAAAGACGTAATTTTCCAATATAAAATTAATAAAAACAAAGTAAAGACAAGATAGAATTTTAGCGCGTAGCAATAAGTTCACTTTCTATAAGCGCATAAAAAACACTCTTAGGAGGGATCGCTTTAGAGAGCAAATAACTAGAGAGAAAAGAATACGATTAAGATTAGTTAACCTTAAGTTAATAAACTTAAGGTTAACTAATGTGGCATTTAAGTAATTTCTGCCATTTTAATTTTAATATAAGATTGGGCATCACTTGATAGATGAGACTTAGATAAGTAGCTTTTCCCTGTATTTTTTCCTGCCTTAAAGTGCAAAACATACCCTAAGTCAGTTTCTGTTATGGTAGTAACGTCTTGCCATAATATTCGACCGGTATGATAAAAAGACTCACTAAGAACACCTTGTTCATCAACCGTTAATGTCACTTCGCTGTTAGAGGCTTTACTAAGCATTTGTCTAACAACCCACCAAGGTTGACTATAGTATAAACTTAGCGCTTCAAGTATCCCCAATGCTACAACAAACCAAGCAGCATACGCATTTACTGGGGTAAATATCAAAATAATTAAACCAAATGACATTAAAACACCTGATTTTAAAAAGGTCTTAGCAGAAAGCTCTAATGTGCTTGACTCACTATAGCACTCATTAAAATATGCTTTATCTAATATAAATTTACTTGTAAAAGAAGGAGATGGTTTCATTAAAAAAACTAACAATAAATAAAAATAATTCTAACAGAAATTTTTCACGAAGTAATGAAGGTAATTAAAGTTTCATAGTTATATCAACTAGATTAAATCTATTCTCTACTCAAGAGCATAGTTAATGTACAAGAACCAGGCCAGCGGACTACTTTAGAGTCATTCCAAAGCCAATAAAACCAATGATATACGCGCGTATTGTGCAAGCCGTCAAAAGACGACCTTTAATGTATACTGTGTCATCAAAACTATATATTTAGCTATAATGTTAAAAACTACTACGATCAACAAATGGCTTTGGCTCTTCATTTTTAGATAAACCATTCTTCATTGCTATCTTTTGGTTTTTTCGTCCTAACAATCGTAACTGAACTATTCTTTCCCAAAATAATGCCGCTCTGGTATCTTTTTTCCAAGTCTTTTTAAATAAATATTTTGCAGCAGCAATAGCATCAGGACTTTGTTGACAAATTTTTTCAGCCAACGCTTTCGCCTCAATGATAGGCGTTTCACTAACTTTTGAAACTAAACCATATTGCTCGGCTTCAACACCTGAGAAAAATCGTCCTGTCATTGTTAATTCTTGGGCTATATCTAGGCGAGTTAATCGAGATAACGTGACCATACCACTCATATCTGGAATTAATCCCCATTTCATTTCTAGAATCGATAGATTTGCATCAGGAGTCGCTATACGATAATCACAACCTAATATGATCTGCATCCCCGCCCCAAAACAATTACCATGCACAACCGCAATAACAGGCACTGATAAATCTCGCCAAACGTGTGCTACACGTTGAAACATATTATCTTTGCGCCAAGGCAGTTTGAAAAAGAACTTACCAATCATTGACGGGTTTTTAGCAACATAATTAAAATCTAATCCAGCACAAAATGAAGCACCTGCACCTTGTAAAATGACACAACGAATAGCACGATCTTCATTAATTTTTTTCGCTACTTGCACTAGTTCAAGTATCATTGGTTTATCTAAACCATTATGTTTATCCACTCTATTTAAAGTGACATAAGCAATGTTTTGCTCAACGTTAAATTTCACTCTTGCATTAGTCATAAAATTTACCATCTCCAAGTTAATCTTTTCTTGAGTGTGCCATAATTAAACTGGTAGTACCACAAGGCAAGATTATTTAGCCTTACGTGGTAATTTTCAGATCAAAAATGTGCATTTTTTCCTGAACTTTACCAATATATCGGATAATTTTGTGGTAAAGTTACTAAACGCACCTAGATTAATGTCATTGCAACAATAAAACAGCCTCAGGTTGATAATGTTAAAAATAAATAACATGCAATGATTACTGATACTTTCAGATGTCTACTATTTCAGACGTCTGCCCTTGGTATACCCTCTAAGGGATAATAGTTTAATTTTTCTAAGGAAATAACATGCAAGTTATTATTTTTGACGATGCACAACAAGTTGCCGTTAATGCTGCCGAATGGGTAGCTGAATTACTTACTAAGAAAAAAAATCCTGTGTTAGGCCTAGCGACAGGCAGCACTCCGATTAGCCTTTATCAACAACTTGTAAATAAATATAAAGCAGGTGAGTTAAGTTTTAAAAATACAACAAGTTTTAATTTAGATGAGTATTTGGGTATTGATGCTGATAATGCACAAAGCTATCGTCACTTTATGAATCAAAATTTATTTAATCATGTTGATATTAATATAGACAATACCTTTTTACCTACTTGTAACCAAGGTGAAAACCCTAGAGAGCAAGGTTTAGCATATGAAGAAAAAATCAAACAGGCTAATGGTGTTGATTTACAAATCTTAGGCATTGGTGCAAATGGACATATTGGTTTTAATGAGCCAACATCAAGTCTAGCGTCACGCACACGAATAAAAACATTAACACAACAAACCCTTACTGATAATTCTCGTTTATTTGATAAAGATGAATTTCAACCAACACTTGCTATGACCATGGGTATTGCAACTATTTTAGATGCGAGATATGTCCTGTTAATGGCAACAGGTGAGAGTAAAGCACAGGCAGTAAAAGACATGGTAGCTGGCCCACTTTCAGCTATGTGCCCAGCTTCAGCTTTGCAAATGCATGAAAACGCCATTGTATTATTAGATAAAGCGGCAGCAAGTAAGCTAGAAGATCAAGAATATTACCATTGGGCAAATAATCAAAATATTAAAGTAAATGAAGAGTTTGGTTTATATCACAACTATTAGTTTAGATAGTTTTCATTTAAGATGATATTAGCTTAGATAATTACCTACATTAACAATAAAAACCGACATTATGTCGGTTTTTTTATACCTGTTTAATTAAGTAAACAATTTTATATAGAGAACAAAATAGCTTAAGGTTAAAAATATCGCTTATACAGCAAACGGATATTTTATTGCTTCATGGCTCTGATAACCTTCCACTGAGAAATCATCCATTGTGACCCAGGTTTCTAAGTCTTTTAACGATTTAATATCCGGATTTATAATCAATTTAGGTAACGGCAACGGCTCACGTTTAAGCTGCACCTCTTTCATCAAGGCTAATTGATCCTCATAAATATGTGCATTTACTATTTTATGATAAGCAATACCAGGCTTTAATCCTGTAATTTGCGCCATGATAGCCAAGAAAAAGAATACCTGTACTTGGTTGAAGTTTAGTCCTAGAGGTACATCACACGAACGTTGAAAACTGGTTAAATAAAGTGTGCCATCTAATACTGAAAAATTGTGAGTATGCATGCAAGGCCTTAAACACCCCATATGAAATTCACCAGGGTTATAAAACGTCAGGATTTCAGCACGATCGTCGATACCTTGACTTAAGTTATCAACTATTTTTTGGAGCTGATCAATAGTGCCACCATCAGGTTTAGCCCAAGCTCGCCCCTGAACGCCATAAACACGCCCCATATCATCCTCACCTTTACGATGAACATTGTTTAACCAAGCATCATTTAAATTAGCATTCGCATCCCAGGTTTTTGTACCTAGTTTTCTAAAGTCAGCCGCATTATCATAGCCACGAATATAGCCAAGAAATTCAGCAATAGCCGATTTAAAAAAACTTTTTCGGGTCGTTATCATCGGAAATTCGTTATCGGCAACATTGTATTCCAAATCAGCATTAATAACGGTTAAACAACGCTTCCCGGTTCGACTATTTTCAACCCAAGTACCTTGGTCAACAATACGTTGACACAAATCTAAATATGCACGCATTATACTTTACCTTTATTAGCAGATGTTGTTTTGCTTCCTGTACGCTTTGTATTAGATATTGCTTCTTTTTCTTGAATTAAGTAACCCAAATAAATAATCAAAACTCCACCTAAAATCATCGGTAGACTTAAAATTTGCCCTTTAGTAATAAAAGAAAAATATAAGCCTAAATGAGCGTCTGGCTCTCTAAAGAATTCAATAATGGTTCTAAACACACCATACCCAATTAAGAAAGCGCCTGAAGCTAAACCTAAACTTCTAGGCTTACGTGTAATAACGTATAAAATAGCAAATAACACAACACCTTCCAGGAAGAATTCATACAATTGTGATGGGTGGCGTGGTAATTGTAATGGGTCGGTTGGAAACACCATAGCCCAAGGTACATCAGTTTGTCTTCCCCATAATTCAGCATTAATAAAGTTACCTAAACGTCCCATACCTAAACCAATAGGTACAAGCGGTGCAACAAAATCACCTACGGTTAAAAATGCTTTATTGGTTTTACGTGCAAATAGGTACACCGCAGCAATAACACCGAGCAATCCGCCATGGAATGACATACCGCCAGCCCAAATTTTGAAAAGGTACAATGGCTCGGCTAAAAAGTAGTCGAATTGATAGAAAAATACATAGCCTATTCGCCCACCTAAAATTACACCAAGAAAGCCATAAAATAATAAATCACTTACTTGTTCACGAGTCCACTCGCCACCACTTTTATCTGCGGCTTTATTTGCAATAAACATTGCACCCAAAAACCCGACTAAGTACATCATGCCGTACCAACGAAGAGCAACCGGCCCAATACTAAAAATAATAGGGTCAATAATGGGAAATTGTAAAAACTGGTCTGTCATTTTCTATCCAAATAAAGCTTCGCTTAAAAATGCGAAGAAAGTTAAGTTAACATCATTTTCATTGCCACAATAATAAGAAAAATGGCAAATAATTTTTTTAAAGTTTGTACAGGCACCTTAGCGGCATATTTTACGCCAACAGGCGCAAATAATGAAGATGTTAGCGCGATTCCGCTCAAAGCAGGTAAATAAACATAACCAAGACTCCAAGCTGGCAATAATTCATTACCAAATCCTGAAATGATATACCCCAAAGAGCCAAATAACGCCACCATAACGCCACATACAGTAGCAATACCGATACAATGTCTTAATGGCGTACCAAAGTACGTTAAAATTGGCACTAAAATAGCCCCACCTGCCATGCCCATTAAACTCGCAACAACACCGGTGAGTAAACTAATAAATTGTAACTTAATCTTTGACGGCATTTCTTTATAGCGCTGCAACCGAATAGATAGCAACATATAGGAGGCAAGTATTACAACCGCAATAGCAAAAAAGCTTGTTAATGCTTGAGCTGACAAATGATCAGCAATAAAAGCCCCTACTAAGGCCCCAAAAGCGACAATGAACATCAGTGGTTTCGTTATATTCCAAGGAATATTTCTATTTTTATGGTGCGCCAATGTGGCACTAGATGAAGTAATCACAATTGTCGATAACGAGGTTGCCAACGCCATTGGCATGATCACTTCATTACTAATACCTAGTTGAGGTAATAAGTAAACTAAAGCAGGCACTACAATTAAACCGCCACCAATACCTAATAGTCCAGCTAAAAAGCCGGTAATAGCGCCAAGGAATAAACAGCTAATAAAAATTAGAAACATTACAATCCAGCGCGAATAAAACCGCCCAAACCTAATTGTTCAAGTTGCTCATTTAAGTATGTATGCACTTGCTTCGCAGTAATCAATTTTAAGGTGTGAGATAAAATCAATTCTGCTCTTTGAAAATCAACATGGCGAATAACCCATTTAATACGTGCTATATTATGTCCATTCATACTGAGTTTATCAAAACCCATTGCTAATAATAACAAGGCACCCGCAGGTTCACCAGCCAACTCCCCACACAAACTTAACGGTATTGAATACTTTTTAGACTCTTTGGCAATCGTATACAATGCTCTAAGTACCGCGGGGTGATAAGCATCGTGTAAATCAGCCACTTGAGCATTATTACGATCTACCGCAAGTAAATACTGTGTTAAATCATTACTACCAACAGAGAAAAAGTCAACTCGTTGAGCTAACTCTTCAAGTTGAAATATCACAGAAGGCACTTCTAACATGATACCTATTTTGGGACGCGGAAGCTCCTTAATCTGCATGTCGTTGCCATGTTTATAAGTTATATCACTTTGCCGCTCGCTATTTATCTCAATACCCACTTCTAAATGCGCTTGATTAATTAAACGAATAGCGTCATCTACTTCATTAACATTTGAAATCATCGGTAGCATAATTGCTAAATTATTATACTGATGATTAGCCCGAATCATGGCACGCACCTGAACTAAAAATATTTCAGGGTGATCTAAGGTAATCCTGATCCCACGCCAACCTAGAAAAGGATTATCTTCGGTAATAGGGAAGTAAGGTAACGATTTATCTCCACCTATATCTAACGTACGCATGGTAACAGTTGCTTGAGAAAACTCTTTTAATGTTTGTTCATATAAATTCGTTTGTTCTTGCTCTGATGGAAAATAATGCCGATCCATAAAAGGTATTTCTGTTCGATATAAACCTATACCTAAGCTACCTAAATTTTCTGGTCGTTCAAAACCGGCAGACAAACCAGCATTTAATTGTAGCTCTATAGCTTGACCATCTTGCGTGATAGTTGGTAGATGAACCTCTTGCTGAATTTTACTGATCAATTCACTTTCTTGAGCAATTAAATGCCGATATTCACTTATCAATGCATCATCAGGATTAATAAACAATTCACCACTATAACCATCAACAATAGCTTGTTGATGGTTAAACTGAGCAATTGGAATGTTTGTAATTCCCATTATTGCCGGTAATTCAAGCGCATGCGCTAAAATAGCAGCATGAGAGTTAGCTGAGCCAGACAAAGATACAATGCCTTTTAAACCTTTATGTTGATATTCAGCCAGCATAGAAGCCGTTACATCTTCCGCCAGTAAAATAAAGGCTTTAGGCAATTTTACTTTTAATGATTTTTTCTTTTGTAAATTCAGTAATAAGCGATTACCTAAATCTCGAATATCGGTAGCTCGCTCTTTTAAATAACTGTCATCTATTGCTTCAAATTGAGTCACATAATGATCAATGATAAGCTTAAGAGCGCTTTCTGCTTGCCAGCCTTCATTGATTTTTTTTATCACGCCCTGACTAATATCAGCTTGGTCAAGCAATTGTATGTAAACATCAAAAATAGCTAAATTATCATTAGTAATAATATTACTTAATTTTTGACTCAGCTGTTCAAAGTCAGCTTTGGTTTTATTAACCGCAGTGGTAAAACGCAGCACTTGTTTACTTTGTTGAGCGACACTCACTTTTTGTAATGCTAGCGTAGCAAGCTCAACCTTAGGCTGATGTACAATAATCTCGCTCAGTGCTATCCCTGGAGCACCAGCAATACCCAACAACTGTTTTACATCTTTACTTTTTTCTGATTCCGTAAATAGATTTTTCACTTCAGCACTCGCTAGCGCATTAGCTAATTGAGCGGCTAACGTAACTAAAAAGGCTTCCTCATTTTCTGTAAAGTTCCTCGCATGCTTTTGTTGAATAGAAAGGATCCCCAACACTTTACGTCGGTGAATAATAGGTGTGCCTAGAAAAGCATTGAAATCATCTTCTTCAACTTCGGGGGCATGCATAAAATGTTGATGATTTCGCGCATCGGCAATATTTATTGGCTCTTCTCGTTGTCCTACTAGTCCAACTAAGCCTTCAGAAAACCTTATCGCGGTTTGCCCAAACGACTTTTGTGCTAAGCCATCGGAAGCCATTAATAAAAAGTGTTGTTGAGCGTGGTCAGCTAAATAAATTGAGCAACAGTCAGTATTTAGTGAATTTTTGATTTGGCTAACCATACGCTCTAATGCTATTTGCAGCTGCATTTCTTGACTAAACTCAAGCACAATACGACGTAGCGTGGTTAACATAATTTCCTTATTGAACGTATAAAATGAATAAAAAAGCCCACGTAAGTAGGCTTTTAATAAAATAACTCATAGTAATAATTACGCTTGGCGTTTACCTCGATTAGGCCGCCTATCAGGCCTTTTTTCATATGAAAAAGATAAAGCCTGTACGGCAAACTCTTTCATAACTTTACGATAAACATCGCGCTTAAATGACACTACTTGTCGAACTGGATACCAGTAACTCACCCAACGCCAATCATCAAATTCAGGATGAGAGCTATGTAGTAAATTGACCGATGATTCAGGTGCAGTTAATTTTAATAAAAACCACTTCTGTTTTTGCCCAATACAAACAGGTTTACTATCGTGCCTTATATAACGTTTTGGTAATTTATACTTTAGCCAGTGTTTAGTTGAAGCAACAATTTTAACATGTTCTGGTTTTAATCCTACTTCTTCATATAACTCTCGAAACATGGTTTGCTCAGCAGTTTCACCTTCATCAACACCACCTTGTGGATATTGCCATGAATGTTGCCCAAACCTTCTAGCCCAAAATACTTGTCCCCTGCTATTAATTATTACTATGCCGACATTGGCTCGGTAGCCTTCGGCATCGATCACAGGAACTCCTGAAAACTAAAAAATACTTGTGTAGATTCAACCATAATAACGCCAATGGAGCAAATGATTACTTTGATTTTTTTACCTAATAGCAAGATAATGGCTTTTTATTTACCAAGCATTAATGATTAATACTACATGAATATTCCCGCTTCTGAACAAGAGTTACTTGAAAGAGTGCATAACTTAGCTGGCTTAACCCTCGCAGAGGTTGCCGATGATGCGAAAATTGAAATACCTGTAGATTTAAAACGGAACAAAGGTTGGATAGGATTATTGCTTGAACATGTGCTTGGCGCCAGCGCAAGCTCAAAACCTGAACCTGACTTTCCTACACTTGGTATTGAATTGAAAACCTTGCCTATAAACTGTCAAGGTAAGCCACTTGAAACGACTTTTGTTTGTGTTGCGCCTTTAACAGGTTTAGTGGGCGTTAATTGGCAAAATTGTTGGCTTAAGCAAAAATTATCAAAAGTTCTATGGGTTCCTATCATTTGTGACACCCCTGACAACAAAAAAATTCCTTTAGCAGAGCGCCGAATTGGCAGCGCTTTCCTTTGGTCGCCTTCTGCTGAAGAAGAACAATTATTAGCAATGGACTGGCAAGAGCTAACCGATATGATTGTTTTAGGCGATGTTGAAAATATTCATGGTAAACATGGGCAAGTACTACAACTTAGACCAAAAGCTGCCAACGCTAAAGCGAAAACACAAGCTTATAATCGCCATGGCAAACCATTTATGACCTTACCTCGTGGCTTTTATTTAAAGATTCCTTTCACTCAAGCGCTATTAAATAAAAACTTACGTATCAATATTGATGTTTGATTTTAGTGTAATGCGCTATATCCTGAGCAACTACCGTCATCCTAAATAACCAACGTTATTCTGAACTTGATTCAGAATCTCAAACGTTATGCTGTGTAGTTTATATGATCCAGTATTCTAAGTACTATTCAACCACACGCATGGGATTCCGTATTAAGACACCAACGGAATGACGGAACTGGCGACCTAAAAAATGAACAAACCACGAACAAAAAAACAACCAAAGGATGAATAATTTATAAACAACCATGAGTGATTGATGAACAATTGAATGATTAAGTATCAAGCAATAAAAACAATAATTACTCATGGTTTACAATTGATATCTCTTGGGTAATTGTTTTACTTCCCCCCGCTGGGAGTAATTGCATTTCAGTGGTTGCTGCTTCTAAGCAAACAAACTCCTGTTCCCCATTAGGGTGAACGTCGGCCATTTTATTAGCTGCCTCAACACCTGGATTCCAAAAAACCCACTGCTTTGTATTTTGTGATTTCAGCTCAAGCGTTCGGCCCCAAGCATAATCCACTAGACTCAGATCTTTATTGCTATGGTAAATACGGTCAACAGGGCCTACACCATTTTTAAACACTTGTGGCTTACATAACTGTTCAGTTAACTTATCATAATAATCAGCTTGCCCTAGCGCCGCTATTTTTATTTCTGCAGGAGCACTCACCCGGAAATAACTATGCAGAGCACCAGTGTAGTATGCATCGGCATCACCAAGATTAGTCATTTGTAACGTTTGCTTAAACGAACGGCCAAAAAACAATACTTGTTTTAATTGACAAGCATTTGGCCATAGCTCGTTCATTGCTTCTCCCTGCCAACTCAAGGTGACTTCAACCCCCTGCTCGCTAATATCAATACTAACGACTTGCCATTGCTGCATTCGCACAAAGCCATGATTACCGGCAGTGTGAGCATTATCATTTGGATGCGCGCCAAACCAAGGCCAACACAAAGGTATACCGCCACGAATTGCTTTTCCTTGCTCAAAAAGGGAATCTTTTGATAGCCAAAAAACTTCTTTTTCACCATCAGGATGCCAGCTCAGTACTTGGCCACCATATAAACTAATCTTTGCTTTAACGACTGTATGCTCAATAGCTAATACAGATAAATCTTGAGCTAACTTGGTTTCAAGCACTTGGCCAAATTCGTTTTTAACTAATAACACTATATAAATACCTTATTTTTTTCTATATATTAATATGTCAGCGCGTCCAAAATAAAACTAACGATAAACGGAAGGTAAACTTAAAAGTTTTTACCTAATGATAAAAACACCGTATTTTCACCACCAGAAGCAAAGCCAAAACCAAAAACAGCGGGACCAAAATCAGTATCTGTCCCCAAATATAAGCTACCAGAACGTACCAAGTCGTCCATGGCAATTGATTCACTCACTTCCCACACGTTACCGGTTTCAAAACTAGCGCCTAAATATAACGGTAAACTTGCTTTTCCAAAAAGTTCTCGCCCTAAATCATACTGATAAACAACAGCAGCAAAAACTTTGTGTGCCCCAATTAAGGCATCTTTTTGATAACCAGACAGATTCAAAAAACCGCCTAATTCAGTAACATGCACAGTAAAGTCACTATCATTATTAACCGTTGCAAATGACGCTATGCTAACAAAAGAATGATTATTAACGTTAAAAGCACCACGCCAGTCTAACTGCACTTCTAATGATGTATCTTTAGGCTCAGTCCCTTCAATGTCTTGATAATGATCATTGCGCCAAAACATATTCACAGATAATTTATTACCATGGGTAGGGAAATTAATACTATTTAAACTGTCATAACTAAATGATAAGTAAGCACCATAAGATTCATAATCAAGTGATCCTCCTTGGTGATTTTCAAACGCAAGTTTTCCTGTTTCGCCAAGGAAGCCAAGCTCTATAACACCATCATTTAAGTAATCAAAACCTAATCCTAACTTAGCCAAATAATTTTTATTAATGAGCTCAACTCTATCATCTGTCGCTTCCCATTTATCCTGACTATATTGGATTCTTGTTCTAGCAAAATAATGTTGGTTTTCCGATAATGGTTGATAAAGCTCTGTTGCCAATAATGACTCCCAACCTAACTTTATTTCATTAATCCACATACCGCCATACGGCGTCACATCATTTAAAATATAAGCTAAATCAAGATCAATAACAGAGCCTTGTTTAAAATCACTTTCTAATTTAAAACCTAAGTGTAGGTAATTAGGCCCCCAAGATTGAGCACGGGTGGTCACTATCAGTTGCCTCCCTTCAGCTAGATCCAGAAATTCAGCATCAACATACTCAAACTTATCTAAGGAATAAATTCGTTCAATAGCTAATTGCAACTGCTCTTTACTAACAATATCTCCGATATTAATCGCCAACTTTTCCTCAATAATAGCCTGACTCACGGTTGAGTTATTCTGATATTCAATGCTCGTAATAGGTTGGGTAAAAGTATTAAACCAAGTAAGGGCTTTTTGCTTTTTTTCTTGTTGATACGTTGAGTACTCTTGCTCACTAACACCTAACAGTTTTAACGCGGCTTCGCTTTGTAATGCTGCTTGCTCACCTAGCTCAAGCGCTTGTGTCATAATTGAAAAATCTGTGGTACTTAAATAGTCAATTTTTGGACGGATTAATATATCGCTAGTCGATAAATACCGCATTTGAGCCTGAGTGGTATTATTCGTGATAATGGTTGATAACTGGTTAAATACATCAAACGTGCTATTAATATTTTCTTTTGGAAATAACGCTGAACCAATATCTACGGCGATAACAATATCAGCCCCCATCGCTTTGATAACATCAATAGGCATATTATTAGCAATACCACCATCAACTAATAATCTACCATCAATAGTTACTGGCTCTACGACACCAGGAACAGCGGCAGATGCTCGCATCGCCTTTGTAATACTTCCCTTATTAATCACCACCGCTCTAGCTGTTACTAAGTCTGAAGCAATGGCACGATAAGGAATAGCCAAATGATCAAAGCTCGCAAATTTCGCAACTACATTAGTTGACAATTTCAATAAACTATCTGCTGATTGCCCTAGCAAAAAACCATTGGATGACTTTAATTGCCCATCACGAATCCCTATTCGCATGGGAATATTATATTTATCTCTTAAGTTTTTATTTTCAAATGATAAAAACGCTCGAGGAATATAATCAGAATAGCTCCGCTCCCAAGGCAGGTTGAGCATAGTATTTTCGATTTCATCAACGCTATAACCTAGTGCATATAAGCCGCCAACATAAGCACCAATACTGGTACCAACAACATAGTCAATAGGAATGTTATTTTTCTCAATAACCTTTAGCACGCCAATATGAGCAGCTCCCTTAGCACCGCCCCCACTGAGAACTAAACCAATTTTAGGACGTGATTCTGCATAAAGTAATGGGCTTGTTAACGTAATACAGAAAATTAGAAAAAGAAAAGTAAGTCGCATAAAGTTAAAAAGGTTATGAGGAATGGAGACGTTACAAATATACAGTGTTATTTCTTTCTGTTCACCTTTAATTAAAAGTAGGATTAAAATTAAGCTAATATTGGTAAACTAAGCGCGAGTTAAATTCAATGTGAAATATAACTCACCGCTATAGGCAAGAACTTACTGTTGAACAATAGAAGGTTTATTATAGAATGAGCAATAATAAACCCTGCATGAAAAGTCAGGCTTGATGACAATAAATAATCAATAACGTTAGATAAACATTGATTTAACGTCGGCACACCTTGCTTTAAAGTCTTCAGTATCCATAAACGCAATATCAGGTAAAATACCTTTTTTCACATAACTCGTTAATAAGACTTCTTGCGTTGCTTTATTCTTAAAAATATTGTGATAAATAGCACCAGCTCGAATAAAATCTAGATAATGAATCTCGGTTGGTAAAATAGTTAAATCCCCCCAACTTTCCGCTAATTCAGTTAACTCTGCAGAAAATCCCCATGCACGTGTGACTTCTCCACCAATTTTACCTGAAAGCTTAGTAATAGCTTGCTGTAAAAATGTCGGATTAGCAAAGGTATCTGGATATTGCTCAGCTTCAGTTAAAATAGGTAAAACACCAATATTATGTACTAAAGAGCCTAAGGTAAGCGTATCTAAATTTAATGCCGTATGCTTATTATTTTCAAGATAAATTCCCATTAAACTAATTGATACAGAAGCGACATCAACTGTTTTTTCCCAAGACTTTTTCATGTAAGTAGCTACAACTTCATTTTTAGAAACAAACACTTGTTCAAGTGCCATCGCCGTAGCAATACCCTTAATTTGACGCAGCCCAATACGAGTTACGGCTTGAGACACACTCTCAACCTTAACCGTTCTTCCTAATAACGCGCTATTAGCTACTTTTATTAAGCCTAAAGAAAGCGCAGGATCTTTCGCGATAATGTCACTCATGTAATGTAAATTAACATCAGGATCGTCAGCCGCCTGTCTGACTTTAAATGCAACCTCTGGCAATGTAGGTAATACCAACGCCTCTTGATTGATTTTTTCCGTTAAAATCGTGTATAACGCACTTTCAGCCGCCATAAGAAATCCTCTTTATATTTACACTATCATTTTAACATAGCACAATTTTCTTTAACTCAATGGATTATTTACTTTTTTTGACTAAATATTTTTCACTTATAATAGTCGATAGGTCAATTAATAAGTATTTAACCATTTTCTTTGTTCTAGAACATACTTATCCCTGTTTTGGATTGTCCGTATTCACACTTTTTTTTATAATGCGCCCCCATTTATTCTGTACATAAATCAAACTAATTAAATTTTATGCTAAGACCTGAATTGCTTTCCCCTGCGGGTAGTTTAAAAAATATGCGATATGCTTTTGCTTATGGCGCTGACGCTGTTTACGCTGGACAGCCACGTTACTCTCTTCGAGTTCGAAATAATGAGTTCTCTCTCGAAAACATTCAAATAGGCATTAATGAAGCACACGCATTAGGCAAAAAGTTTTATTTGGTTAATAACATTGCGCCTCACAATGGTAAATTGAAAACTTTTTTAAAAGATATCTCTCCTGTCATTGCAATGAAGCCAGACGCTTTGATCATGTCAGATCCAGGTTTAATAATGATGGTACGTGAAAACTTTCCAGACATGCCTATTCATTTGTCTGTCCAAGCGAATGCGGTAAATTGGGCTACTGTAAAGTTTTGGCACCAACAAGGGGTTGAACGGGTAATACTATCGCGTGAGTTGTCGCTTGATGAAATTGAAGATATCCGCCTACACTGTCCTGAAATGGAGCTTGAAGTTTTTGTGCATGGCGCCTTATGTATGGCTTATTCTGGCCGTTGTTTATTATCGGGTTATATTAACAAACGTGATCCAAACCAAGGCACCTGCACCAATTCATGTCGATGGAAATATGACACACATAAAGCAAAAGAAACTGAAACAGGTGACATTATTGCAGTAGCTCCTTCGCCAGAAATATACACACCAAACAATAATATTATTACACTTGAGCAAGGACATGCTCAAAATCAGCCAGTCGACGACCTAGTATTACTTCAAGAGGAAGGCCGTCCTGGTGAATATATGCCGGCATTTGAAGATGAGCACGGCACATATATTATGAATTCAAAAGACTTACGCGCTGTTGAGCATGTCGAGCGTTTAGTAAAAATGGGAATACATTCATTAAAAATAGAAGGTAGAACTAAGTCGTTTTACTATTGTGCTAAAACTGCTCAAGTTTATAACCAAGCTATTAATGATGCTATGGCCAACAAGCCTTTTGATACTAATTTAAATTCTGAGTTAGAACATTTAGCTCATCGAGGTTATACCGAAGGCTTTTTAAAACGTCACCGTCCCTCAGAAACACAAAATTATGACTATGGGTATTCAAAAAGTGATACACAACAATTTGTTGGCGAAGTATTAGGAAGAAACGAAGATTCAGGATTAATTGAAATTGACGTTAAAAATAAATTTCTCATCGGCGATAAGTTAGAATTAATGACACCAAAGGGTAATATCAATTTTACTTTAACGAACATGATAAACAGTAAAACAGGTGAGGTAATAACCGATGCAAAAGGCTCAGGTCATAAAGTAGCTATTGCACTAAATACCGAATTAGATTTAACCTTTGGCATTATTATGCGCTACTTAACTGATGGTGGTACAACAAGACATCCTTTCGCCCAAAACCAAGTAAGTGAATAAATAGTGGCATTATATATTGAAGACAGTTGTATCAATTGTGATATGTGTGACCCTGAATGCCCTAATGAAGCAATAACATTAGGTGAACACATATATGAAATTGATACTGATAAATGTACAGAGTGCGTAGGTCATTATGATAAGCCAACCTGTGTCAGTGTTTGCCCTATAGATTGTGTAAAGCCTGATCCTAATCACGTTGAAAGCGAAGACGCGTTATTAGCTAAATTTATCAAGATGCATGTTGCTTAATTTTATTGTTAATTAAGCGACTTTAGTCGCCTGAACACAACACACCTCAATAACATAGGTATTATATTACACCTCATTATTAGGCGAATAAATTCGCCCCTACGGTGATGATAATCAATTCTTGTATTGGGTGTTTTTATATGGGGGCGAATAAATTCGCCTTTACGGTGATGGTAATCAATTATTTCGTAGGACGTTTTTGTAGGGGCGACTTCAGTCGCCTGAACACAATACACCTCAATAACATAGGTATTATGTTATATCCCATTATTAGGCGAATAAAT
>NZ_JAHKQD010000048.1 GCF_018860915.1 Colwellia sp. C2M11 | reverse complement strand
TTAAGCTTAACGCCTAAACTTGCCATTACTTTTGGTGACCCATTTAAAGCGGGTCCTGAAGGCAAGTTTGACTTAGCGCTTTCCTCAGAAAAAGCCACTCTAACCAATCTTAACTTGCTAGTAAGTGCTAACGAAGTAGCACAGCAGTTACCACTGCCTTTACCTATGCTAGCGCAAGGTGATGTTGAATTAACGGTATCTGCAGCAGAAATTGACCTCACTAAAAACAACCAATGTATTAGTGCAACAGGTAATGGTGCATGGTCGAAAGCAGGCATAACCGCTTTAGATAAAACAGTGCCATTAGGTCAACTCAACGCAGACATTAGCTGCGCGAACGGCGTATTAACTTTGGTTATGTCACCAAAAAATGATTTAGGCTTAACCTTTACCGCATCTGTTGGTCAAAATGGTAAAGCCTCTGGCAAAGGTTATTTAAAGCCGGGCCCTAAGTTTCCAAGCGCCCTTAATGACGCCTTACCTTTTTTAGGCACACCTGATAGCCGTGGTCGTTATCGTTTAGTTTTTTAGTTGGCTAATCACCCTACATACGCCTTAACAAAGAACATTGTTAGACGAAGGTGACCGACATCACCGTAGGGACGAATTTATTCGCCTAATAAGAACAGGCGACTGAAGTCACCCCTACATACGCCCTACATTCACCCTGCATACGACCTAACAAAAAACATTGTTAGGCGAAGGTGCTCGACATCACCGTAGAGGCGAATTTATTCGCCTAATAAGAACAGGCGACTGAAGTCGCCCCTACATACGCCCTACATTCACCCTACATACGCCTTAACAAAAAACATTGTTAGGCGAAGGTGATCGACATCACCGTAGGGGCGAATTTATTCGCCTAATAAGAACAGGCGACTGAAGTCGCCCCTACATACGCCCTACATTCACCCTACATACGCCTTAACAAAAAACATTGTTAGGCGAAGGTGTTCGACATCACCGTAGGGGCGAATTTATTCGCCTAATAAGAACAGGCGACATTCGTCGTCATTCCTTACCTTTTTAGGTACGCCTGATAGCCGTGGTCGCTACCGTTTAGTTTTTTAGTTTGATTAGTGGCTCACTTTATAATTAAGAGAGCCACTATCTTTTATTTTTGTAGATCAAATGCTTACTCGCATTCTCTTCTGGATTGGCACTCAATTAATATTGATTAACTTGTTTTCTGCTTTCCCAAAATTATTTTGTTCAAATAAAACTGATAAATACGCATGTGTATTTATCAAGCCTGTTCATTAAAGTAAATGATCAGGTTTTAAACTGATTCATTCTCCTATCACCTTAATTATATTGATAATTTTAAGTCCATATTCTAAGAATATGATCCTAAGGTTCTTAGTAACCCCTTGCGTTTATTAGTTGGCTGTATATAATGACAGTTGTGAATAAATACAGGTCTTTACCTAGAAAGGAAAAGCTAATGCTAGCAACAAATGAATTAAAGCCGTTAACTAATCGTCAACAACAAATATTTGACTTGATTAAAGATAAAATTCAAGAAACTGGAATGCCACCTACTAGAGCCGAAATAGCGAGTTTTTTTGGTTTTAAATCTGCCAATGCAGCAGAAGAACATTTAAAAGCATTAGCAAAAAAAGGTTATATTGAAATGTTGCCAGGAACATCTCGTGGCATACGGTTATCTGAGCAGTTTATTGAAGAAGAAGGTCTTCCTCTTATTGGTAGAGTAGCTGCAGGTGAGCCAATTTTAGCCGAAGAGCATGTTGAAGAGCATTATCAAATGAGTGGTAGTTTATTCCACCCCGTGGCTAATTACTTGTTACGAGTAAATGGTGAAAGCATGAAAAATATTGGTATTTTAGATGGTGATCTATTAGCAGTACATCAAACAACTGACGTGCAAAATGGTCAAGTGATTGTTGCTAGAGTAGAAAATGAAGTGACAGTAAAACGCTTCAAACGTGATGGTAATATCGTCTATTTACAAGCTGAAAATGAAGATTTTGAACCTATCAAGGTAGATCTTAGCTCTCAAGATTTCTACATTGAAGGGCTTGCTGTTGGTATTATTCGTAACGGCAATTGGATGTAAGTTTTCTTTTTTATATTTTTTAATTGTTGCTATACCTTAGTGACAATTTTTATTAGTTATATTCACTAGCTTTATTTTATTAAATAAAAACCTCTCAAATTTGGTTGTTAAATAATCAATTAATAATTATTGATTATATCAATAGCCAAAATTCCCCTAGACTATACCAGTCATGCTATAGAGACAGCTTAGAGTAGTTACTCTATTGATTATATTAGCTTTTATCTAAATTATAATTTGACCTAGGTTAAGTTTTGAGCGATTCTAGAAGGTGAATCGAACAAATTAATACCAGTTTCATTAATTAAGTGAACAATTTTATACGTAGAAAAAACAGCCAAATACAAGGCATTTATTTCAATAACTAGTTGTTCTAATTATTAAATAAATAATGATGTAGTTGGTGATTTTAGCAAGTAGAAATGATCACATAGCTAGTGAGATTGCTATAACTAGCAAAAAACTGAATAAGAATAAAAAAGACGTCAATGCGCTAATTCGATAGCTAAACTTAAATATTTACGCTTATGTCATTTGAGTTAGTCATATCACGTCAGTTAATTTAATAAATTTCAAATTAAGTGCTTAATTAGAAAATAATAATAACTAAATTAACAGATCATCAGTTAAATGATTTTTGATGTACATTGCTGCTTTTCTGTTTTCTATTTTTATATGTTGTTTTAAACGGTGAATTATTACACCGATTTTATTTAAAACGAAGTAAATATTGATAGGGGAGAGGTTGAGTGAATAGAAGTAATCAACGTTGGTGGATGGAAATTTGTCTTGTTTGTTTAAGCTTATTTTCCAGTTCAGCTTGGTCAGATTCACAGTTAAATTTGACTAAAGGCGTAACGGCAGTTAGTAGGGAGGTGTATGATTTACATATGCTAGCACTCTACATATGTACTGGTATTGGGGTTGTTGTTTTTGGAGCGATGTTTTGGTCTATGATCTTCCATCGTAAATCAAAAGGAGCAAAAGCAGCTGACTTTCATGAAAGCACTAAAGTAGAAATACTCTGGACGGCAATTCCTGTCGTTATTCTTATCGCAATGGCCGTTCCGGCAACTAGTACCTTAATTGACATGGAAAATAATGATAACTCCGATGTCACTATTCAAGTTACAGGCTCGCAGTGGAAGTGGCATTATAAATATTTTGATCAAAATATTGAATATTACTCGGTATTGTCTACCCCGCGCGAGCAGTATGAAAATCAGGACGGTAGCTTTAGTGGTAATGGTGCTCTAAAAGGAGAAGATTACTTACTTGAAGTGGACAAGCCTTTAGTTATTCCTGCTAATAAAAAAGTCCGCTTTTTAATTACTTCTGATGATGTTATTCATTCTTGGTGGGTTCCTGCTTTTGCTGTTAAACAAGATGCTAATCCTGGCTTTATAAATGAAGCTTGGACAAATGTTGATGAGCCTGGAGTTTATCGCGGTCAATGTGCTGAGCTTTGCGGCAAAGATCATGGCTTTATGCCGATTGTAGTCGAAGTAAAATCTAGCGAAGACTATGATAAGTGGTTGGATGAACAACACGCATTGACTGCTCAAGCTGAAAATGCAGAGAAGGCATCATTAAGCTCTTCTATGAGTAAAGCAGAACTAATGCAGCTTGGCGAAACCGTATATCTTGCTCATTGTGCTGCATGTCATCAGCCTACAGGATTGGGCTTACCTCCTACATTTCCTGCACTTAAAGGGAGTGCTATTGCCACTCAAGGCTCTATTGAAGAGCATTTAACTTTAGTCATTAACGGCAAGGGTATGATGCCTCCGTTTGGGAAACAACTCAGTTTAAAAGAAATCGCCGCGGTTACTACATTCGAGCGTAATGCTTGGGGTAATGAAACCGGTGATTTAGTACAAAGCTCAGATGTTAAAGCGGTAAGCGAGGAGTAAGAGATGACGACACATACAATAGATGAATCGCTTGATGATGCACATCATGATCATAAAATGAAAGGTATTAAGCGATGGTTATATACAACAAACCATAAAGATATAGGGACTCTCTACTTATGGTTTTCTTTTATCATGTTATTAACTGGCGGTGCTTTAGCTATGGTGATCCGTGCTGAATTATTTCAGCCAGGTTTACAAATAGTAGAGCCAGACTTTTTTAATCAGTTAACTACTGTTCATGGTCTTATAATGGTTTTTGGTGCCATAATGCCAGCATTTACCGGTTTTGCTAACTGGATGTTGCCCATGATGATTGGTGCGCCGGATATGGCATTACCGCGAATGAATAACTGGAGTTTTTGGATTCTTCCTTTTGCATTTGCCATTCTGCTTAGTTCATTTTTTATGGAAAGCGGTGCGCCAAATTTTGGTTGGACATTTTATGCGCCTTTATCGACAACATATTCAAATGGTAGCACGGCATTTTTTGTTTTTGCTGTTCATATTATGGGGGTATCTTCAATTATGGGCGCAATTAATATTGTTGTGACTATTATGAATATGCGTGCACCGGGTATGACTTACATGAAAATGCCATTATTCGTTTGGACATTTTTCATAATGGCTTATTTACTCATTGCTGTTATGCCGGTGTTAGCGGGTGTTGTTACTATGGTGTTGACCGATACTTATTTCGGAACTAGCTTCTTTAATGCTGCTGGGGGCGGTGATCCTGTAATGTTCCAGCATATTTTTTGGTTTTTTGGACACCCTGAAGTTTATATTATGATTTTGCCGGCATTTGGTATTGTTTCAACTATCATTCCTGCCTTTGCTCGTAAAAAGTTATTTGGTTATAGCTCTATGGTGTATGCCACTGGCTCAATTGCACTGTTGTCATTCATTGTTTGGGCACACCATATGTTCACCACGGGTATGCCTTTATTTGGTGAGCTGTTCTTTATGTATTGTACTATGCTGATTGCCGTGCCCACAGGTGTGAAAGTATTTAACTGGGTCGCAACAATGTGGCGTGGTTCAATGACTTTTGAGGTACCAATGTTGTTCTCAATTGCCTTTGTGATTTTGTTCACAATTGGGGGGTTTTCTGGCTTAATGTTGGCATTAACTCCCGTAGACTTTCAATACCACGATACTTACTTTGTGGTTGCGCATTTTCATTATGTACTTGTAACTGGTTCATTATTTTCTATTTATGCCGGAGCGTATTTTTGGTTACCTAAGTGGACAGGGCATATGTATAGCGACTCCCTTTCTAAATGGCATTTCTGGTGTTCATTAATTTCAGTCAATCTACTCTTCTTCCCAATGCACTTTTTAGGTTTAGCTGGCATGCCTAGACGTATTCCGGATTATGCATTGCAATTTGCTGATTTTAATAAATGGGTCAGCATTGGTGGTTTTGCTTTTGGTTTATCACAATTGATTTTCTTAGCCGTTGTTATTAAGTGTATTCGAGGTGGAAATAAGGCCCCAGCTAAACCATGGGATGGGGCTGAGGGATTAGAATGGACCGTGGCAAGTCCAGCTCCATATCATACCTTTAGTACGCCGCCTAAGGTGGATTAGTTATGAGCGATAATACCGAGCAAAAACTTGTTAAACCGAATAACAGTAAAGTTATTAAAAAGTTAGTATTCATGGTATTTGCTATGTTTGGTTTCGGGTTTGCACTTGTACCTTTGTATGATGTTTTTTGTGATATTACGGGCTTAAACGGTAAGACCAATGATGTAGCCGTAGTTTATTCTGATAATGGTATTGATACGTCACGTACAATAAAGGTGCAATTTATTACGCGAATGGCGAAAGGAATTCCTTGGCAATTCGAACCTATAATTAATGAAATTTCTGTACACCCAGGTGAAATGAAATTCGTTAATTTCTTTGCTAAAAATGAAGCGAATCATGATATTACAGGGCAAGCTGTTCCTTCTGTTTCGCCAGGCTTAGCCGCTGGATATTTTCAAAAAATAGAGTGTTTTTGTTTTGAGCGGCAACCATTAAGAAGTGGTGAAGAAGTCGAGATGGGTTTACAGTTTTATGTTGATATTGATTTGCCTGTGGATATTCACACCCTGACATTATCATACACTTTGTATGATATTACTGAAAAAAAAGACTCATAAACTATTTATCACGCTTATAAATATTATGAGTAAAAGAGGTAATAAAAATGACAACCAAAGAATATGAAAGTTATTACGTACCATCACAAAGCCATTGGCCAATTGTAGGTGCAGTTGCATTATTTATGATTGCTGTCGGGGCTGCTAATTATGTTACCGATATTAAAAATGAAGTTAGTGGTTATGGTGGTTATTTGCTACTAGCGGGAATTGCTTTAGTCATTTATATGGTAGTTGGCTGGTTTAGTAATGTTATTAATGAATCGATGGCTGGAAAGTACAGTCGTCAAATGGATAATTCATTTCGACAAGGAATGAGTTGGTTTATTTTTTCTGAGGTTATGTTCTTCGCTGCCTTTTTTGGCGCACTATTATACGCACGTACTTTTTCTATACCGTGGTTAGATGGTGCTGGAAATAATGCGGAAACAGCGGCTGTTTTATGGCCAGAGTTTACTGCTAGTTGGCCATTAATTAAAACACCTGGAGGCACCGAAACTACTGCTATGGGATGGTATGGATTACCATTAATTAATACTATCCTATTATTAACTTCTTCCATTACCGCACATTTTGCCCATGTTGCGCTAGAAAAAAATAAGCGATCACAGCTAAAAGCTTGGTTAGGATTTACTATTATTTTAGGTTTGACCTTTATTAGTCTACAAGTTTTAGAGTATTCCCATGGTTATTCTGAAGAAATGCAACTGTATTTAACAAGTGGGATCTACGGTAATACCTTTTACATGTTAACTGGGTTTCATGGTTTACATGTAACACTAGGCTGCATTATGTTAATTGTTATGTTCTTTAGAGTGTTAAAAGGACATTTTACACCTGAAAATCATTTTGCATTTCAGGCAACAAGTTGGTACTGGCATTTTGTTGACGTAGTGTGGGTACTACTTTTTCTATTCGTCTACATTTTGTGATGTTAAATACTTTGCTAAATCCGTAATAACTGCATTGAAGGTACTCATTAATTGGCGTCAACTCCGTGCCTTCGCTTTGCTCTAACGAATTTATTTATCAAAAATTATAAAAATATTAACTTTAATAAGGTCTTGGGTTTGGTGTAATTAGGCCGGTGAGTAACCCTATTAGTATTAAAATCACTATCGCTACCGAGACCATTAATCTCCGGCCAATGTATTTAGTCATAGAAGGTTGGTTTGGATCGGGCTTTTTATTCATAATAAATAAAGCACGAAAGAGGTTGTAAACCATGAATAGCATAAGTGTGATAATAATAATTTTAAATAACATACACTCAATATCCTAAGTATTAACTTGTTGTAAGGATTTTATTTTTGATGCCAAGTAGTACACCTTTAAGTATTGATCAAAAGCGATCAAATTATTTTAGTAAGCATAATTTACTTTGGCTAGTCTTTACTGTGCTCGTTTTTTCAACATTAGTAAAGCTTGGCTTTTGGCAAATTAGTAGGGCATTAGAAAAAGAGCAGCGATTAGCACAGATTGACAAACTAAGCGCTAAAAAACCAATCTCACTAAGTCAGGTTTTAACCCTCTCAAATAATGGAAGTTCTTTAAATAAAATCAACGATTTCCCTGTATATATCGAAGGAAGCTTTGATGAAGGAAAAGTATTCTTATTAGATAACCAAGTGAGTAAAGGGCGTTTAGGGTATCGGGTCTACCAAGTAGCAGAAACAAGTAAACACGCAGTATTGGTAAGTCTTGGTTGGATACAAGGATCAATAAATAGGCAAGAAATACCGGATGTATCAGCCTTGAGTGGGCAATATAAATTTAAAGGGCATATTCGTTTAATAGAAGTAGGTATTCAATTAGTAGAGCAAGTATTTTCTCAAGCAAGCTGGCCATTAAGAGTGCAGCAAATTGAATTAGATAAGTTTTCAGCTTTACTCAAGCGAGAGTTATTGCCTTTTGTTATTTATTTAGACGAAAGTGAAAAAATAGGCTTTGAAAAAAATTGGCAACCTATAGTGATGCCACCAGAAAAACATCGTGCTTATGCTTTTCAGTGGTTTAGTTTGGCGATAGCTTGGTTACTTTTAATGTTATGGGCTAAGTTTAGTATAAGTAAGGGTGATAATAAAAATAATAGTAAGGCGAAATAATATGAATTCAGTACACAATGAAGTATCAGGTGTTCAAGAGGCAACCATTAAAAAGAGTAATCGTCGAAGCTTTTTATTGATGATTGTTGTTTTTTTGTTACCCGTTATATTGGCTAAACTTGCTTTAGATGGCGAGTGGTTGGCAAAAAGTGTAACGAATAAGGGGACTTTGTTAACTGAGGAGCTAACGCTTGATAAATTAGGAATCGACAATTCAGCGTTTGAACATCAGTGGTTGATTCTTTATAGCCTCCCATTGAACTGTGAGGAAAACTGTCAACATACTTTAGAGTCTGTTCATAATACTTATGTAGCTTTGGGTAAATATATGCCTAGAGTTACCCCTGTTGCTCTGTATCAGTCTGTGCTGTCTAACGATCAACTGCAACACCTTTCACAAAGTCAGTGGCAGCTAGTAGCAACCCCAAGTAAAGCTAAAACAATTATAACAGAGCAAAAAATATGGTTGGTTGACCCCCTTGGTAATGTTTTTATGAGCCATGAAATACCTAATGACACTAAGCAATTACCACATTTCGGTAAACAGATTTTAGCTGATATGAAAAAAATTCTTAAATATTCAAAGGTTGGTTAATATGAGCAATGTAGCACTGAATAGCGATCACACTAATATACTTAGAAAGTTAGTCATTCTGAGTATTGTGTTAGCGTTTATTGTTATTGCTTTAGGTGCATATACAAGACTGACGCATGCAGGACTAGGCTGCCCAGACTGGCCTACTTGTTACGGACAACTTGATGTACCTAAAACAGCAGAGCAAATTGCGAAAGCTGAATTAGCATTTCCTGAACGGCCCGTTGAGCCTCATAAAGCTTGGAATGAAATGATCCATCGATATTTCGCTGGTGCATTAGGTTTGTTTATTCTCGCTATTGCTTTTTTGTCATTTAAAAATCGTCATCAAAACACACCTTTACGCCTACCTTTACTTATTTTAGCGGTTGTTATTTTTCAAGCTGTATTAGGTATGTGGACAGTAACCATGATGTTAATGCCAATAGTGGTTATGGCTCACTTACTTGGCGGCTTTACTACTTTGAGTTTGCTATTTTTGTTGCATTTACGTTTACGAAAAACTCAAATAAGCGTCAGTGAGGCTCCAGTAAAAAAATATGGCAGCTTTGCTTTGCTTGGTATTATTGTTTTGGTTGGGCAAATAGGATTAGGGGGCTGGACGTCATCTCATTATGCTGCGTTAAGTTGTGTTGAATTACCTATTTGTCAGCCGGGCTGGCAAGAGCAACTGACTTTTGAAAACTCTTTTGACTTAGTGCCACCCGCACAGGAAAGTTATGAATTTGGGCACTTGCCTCATGAGGATCGTGTCACTATTCATGTGACGCATCGTTTTGGCGCTATTATTACTACAGTCTATTTAACTTGGTTGATGATAATGGTTTACCTTAGAGCTAAAACCAACGCCCTTAAAGTAGCAACATTAGTTGTAGGGGTTGCTTTAACAAGCCAGGTTTTACTTGGAATTTCTAATATTGTCTTGTCATTGCCGCTTGGCATTGCTGTTGCGCATAACGTGGTAGCGGCCTGCTTAATGTTAACGCTTATTAATTTAACTTATCGCTTGTACCATAGAGTATAAGGTAAGGAGATATAATGTCTGATGAAGTGCTAAATAATACAAAAATACCTACTATATCGATTTCTAGGTGGCGAGCTTATTATGATATTACTAAGCCAAAAGTAGTTGCTTTGTTAGTATTGACCGCGTTAGTTGGCATGAGTTTATCTGTGCCAGGCGGTTTGCCTTGGCAACTATTGCTACCTGCTATGTTAGGTATTGCGTTATTGTCATCTGCAGCGGCGGCAATTAATCACATTGTCGATGAAAAGATTGATGCGGTTATGGGCAGAACACATAATAGACCTTTACCTGAAGGTCGAATCACCACTAATAATGCCATCGTGTTTGCTTTTAGTATTGCCTTATTGGGTTTCATTCTACTCTATGGGTTAGTTAATCCATTAACGGCTTACTTAACGTTATCAGGGTTAGTGGGCTATAGTTTTGTTTATACCTTATATTTGAAGCGTGCAACTCCACAAAACATTACTATTGGCGGTCTCGCTGGTGCTATCCCGCCGTTACTAGGTTGGACAGCTATGACAAATGAAATTCATCCACATGCCTTGTTATTGGTTCTATTAGTTTTTACTTGGACACCGCCGCATTTTTGGGCCTTAGCCATTCATCGTAAAGATGAATATGCGAAAGTGAATATCCCCATGTTACCTGTGACGCATGGTATTAGCTTTACGAAAACCCAGATTTTACTTTATACCGTATTGTTATTTATTGTGGGTTTATTGCCTTATTTAGTTGGCATGAGTAATTGGCTATACTTAATTGGTGCTGTAGTACTTAATGCTATCTTTTTTGCTTATGCGTGGAAGCTTAAATTTAATGCTGATGAAAATACGGCTATGGATACATTCAAGTTTTCTATTATCCACTTGATGTTACTATTTATTATTTTGTTACTTGATCATTATTTATTGCCAATAGGCTAGAGAAACTAAGGTATGAAAAATTATGTAATTTACATCGGCGGTTTTATTGCCGCTGTTATTGGAGTCTTGGCATTTCAACAAGTCAATAATGTTGAGCAACCAGAGCATGCTTTGTATTATCAACAGCCCAGAATAATTAAGCCCTTTGAATTAACGGATCATACCGGTCAGTTATTTACTAAAGCTCAATTAAAAGATAATTGGTCACTGGTATTTTTAGGTTATACCTCTTGTCCTGATATTTGCCCTACTACATTACAAAATTTAGGTTTCATTTATGATGATTTAAAAGCGATAGCGAGCAACAGCCAAGTATTGTTAGTAACTGTTGATCCACATAGAGATACTCAAGAAAAATTAAACCAATATATACCTTATTTTAACGATGAATTCATTGCATTAAGGGGAGAGCATAGTGCGCTATTTCCTTTCGCACGTAATTTAGGTTTAATGTACGCTATTAGCGATGAAAGTGAAGGATATTTGGTTGATCACAGTGCGTCAATAGTGCTCATTAATCCTGATGGAAATATATCGTCTATATTTAAGCCTGAGCAAGAAGTTGGCAAAGTACCGGCCATTGATAGTGAGAAATTACTCAGTGATTATAAAAAAATAGTCGCGCTCTATTAAAGGCTGTACCAAGCTCCACCTTGTTGTAAAATAAACCATGGCTTCGAGTACCAATAGTATTGCCCTGGGTTATTTATACTCGCAGCGGTACAATTACAACGTACTCGGCCTACAGGTAAGTCACCGTTAAATTTGATAGTAAAACTATTATCTCCCTGCCATTGTACTTTTTGTTTACCTAAGCCGGAAATATAACAATTTAGACCTGATTTATAAAAGTCGTCAGTTTCTATAGTAAAAGTAACTTGTGAAATTTGTTTGTGCTCAAAGATAGTTTCAGCATCTTTGCCTTCTAATTTGATAGTAAAAGGTAAAGAATTAAGTTTATCTCTTAATGCTGATATTTCATCGTAAGGCATTGAGGCAGGGAAGCGCGGTATACTGGTTAAATCTGTATTTAGTCCAACAGCACCAGACTGTTGTGAAAAGGCAATAAAATCATTCTCTTTGGCCCAGTTTTGTATGGTAGGGCTGTATTCACCATAAGGATATGCATAATATCGCCAACTTTGACCTGTTTTCTCTTCAATTATTTGCTCTGCTTTTAATAAGAGTGCACTCTGTTTAGCTAACCATTGAGTTTGCGTTAGATTGTCTGGAATTCTGGTCATAGAGTCGTGAGTAAAGCCATGGTTGGCAATAATGACTCCTTCATCAGCTAGGGCTTTAAGTTGTTCCCATGAAAGGTAAGAAGATGAACTTTGAGTAATAACACTTGGGTTCACAAAAATAGTGTAAGGGTAATTAAATTTATCAAGTAATGGCTTAGCATTTGTTTCTATGTCAAGGTATGCATCATCAAATGTAATGACTACTGTTTTATTTTTTAATGGTTGTTGCTTTTTAATTTTATCTATCAATTGAGATAGGGGAATAACATTAAAATTGTGCTCTTGCAGGTATTTTAGGTGCACTTCAAACTGAGTAGGGGTAATACTGGTACTTTTAGGGGTAGTGTCACTAACATGATGGTATTGCAAAATAACAGCACCAAAACTGGTTGAGTGAAAAAATAATAACAATAAGGTGATAAAATTAAGTTTCATGAGCATCTCTTTTCGCACTGTTAGCTTAAAATACCGTTTTTTTAATCAAATGACTAGTAATAGACTACTTAAGCATTATTTTTCGTACAAAAAAGTATTATTTTTGCTAACAACCAACCAAACATAAGCCCTACAGTATTAGCTAATAAATCTAACCATTCTCCATAGCGGTTAACATAAGGTTGAACTAATTCAATTACACCGCTAAATGTAATAAAGCTAAGAACAAAATACAAAGAATATTTTGGGTGTCGTAATGCCGCTGGTAAAGCTAATGCAGCATAAGCAATGAAATGGTGTGTTTTATCAGTGCCTGGCACACTCGGTAAATGAATTGCAGGCCATAGTGATAATGTAGTAATAGCGACAATGAGTATAACTGTAAGATGAGACCAGTACTTCTGAATTAGATGAAGCATTAAGAAAGTTCTTTATCTTTGTGTTTATTTAGAATATTAAACCAGCGATTAGCAAAAATACCTAAATAACCCCAAGCGGAAATTATACAACCTAGAGCAATTAAAATCAGACCAGCTACTTGCCACAAGTGGTGGTAATAGTAACCGAAAGCAATAAATAATAAACCTAGGCTAAATAGGCCAAGCCCACGCAAAAAAATGGATAGACTTCGTGCGGGATCTTGACCTAATTTGGCTAATAAATTATTCATAAATTAATTTAATAGTAAGAGTGATCACCACGTTCATGTTCTGTGGCATCTTTTACGCCTTTAATTTCATCACCCATCATTTCGATGAGCTGAGCTTCAATACCATCTTTTACGGTAACATCTATTTGACTACAACCGTTACAGCCACCGCCAAATTGTAATACAGCATAGCCGTCATCGGTAATTTCAACTAAAGTACATTCACCACCATGTCCTGCTAATTGGGGGTTAACTTCCGCTTGTAAAAAATAATGAACACGTTCAAATAATGGAGCGTCATCAGCAACTTTACGCAATTTAGCATTTGGCGCTTTAAGGGTTAATTGAGAGCCCATTTGATCAGTAACAAAATCTATCTCGGCTTCTTCTAAAAAGCTTTTACTGTCAGCGTCAACCATGGCAGAAAATCCATCAAATGGTAATTCTATGTCATCAGGCTCTACAGCATCGGCAGGGCAATATGATACACCGCATTCTGCCTTAGCGGTTCCCGGGTTTACAACAAAGACACGAATATGGGTCCCTTCTGCTTGTTGGGATAATAGCTTAATAAAATGCTCTTGGGCGGTAGGGGATATAGTGATCATAATACAGTAACTCGCTTGTGCTCTTCAGTTTGAAACAGGAAATATAATCAAGCCATCGCAAAATAGATATTTATGAGGACTTAATAGCTTGAGTATACTTGAGCGTTTTACTCAAGTATAGGTATTTTACTTTGCAATATTGCTATGCGCTAATGATTTTTATGCTTTTATTTGCTATTTTAGCTGAGTTCATCAAATTGGAAGTTATTATGTCATTATATCGTTTGTTTACCTTGTTTATTTTAGTCATTCCTACGTGGATTTCTTTCGCTCAACCAGTACAAGAATATTTACCGAAACAAGCTACATTTAATTCAAGTACCCCTTTACCAAGTACAACGTTAGGTTTCGGAATAGGTGAACGTCACATAAGACATGATCAATTAAAGCAATACTTTAATACGCTAGCGCAAGATTCTACACGTATAAAAATGACTTCTATCGGTAGAACGCCACAGCAACGCGAGCAATTTTTAGTGACTATTTCAAGTCCTGAAAACTTAGTTAACTTAGATAATCTTCTAGCAAAAAGGCATGTACCCTACCAAACCCAAGCATCAAATAATGCCAATGAACCCTTGGTCATATGGTTAGGATATAGTGTTCATGGCGATGAAATTACTGGGGCTAATGCAGCTATGGTAGTGGCTTATTATTTAGCGGCTAGTGAAGAAGAACGTATTGAAACTATGCTAGCGAATACGATCATTGTCTTAGAGCCGAGCATTAATCCAGATGGAATGGATAGATTTGCGAGTTGGGCGGCTACCTATAGAAGCTCTGCGGGTAATAGTGATCCTGAAACTATTGAACATCACCAAGGTTGGGTTAGTGGCCGAACTAATCATTTTTGGTTTGATCTTAACCGAGATTGGTTGTTGTTAACGCAACAAGAAAGTCAACACAGACTGAAGTATTTTCATCAATATCAACCTCATGTGTTAGGTGACTACCATGAGATGGGCGCTAACAGTAGTTATTTTTTTCAACCAGGTATTGCAAGCAGAACACACCCACTAACACCTAGAAAAAATGTGACGCTAACTAAAGCACTAGCGAAGTTTCATGCAAAAGCATTAGATTCAGCTCAACGTTTATATTATAGCGAAGAAAATTTTGATGACTTTTATTATGGGAAAGGTTCAACTTATCCTGATATTAATGCTGGTATTGGTATTTTATTTGAGCAAGCTAGTTCTCGAGGTATGCAACAAGATACGATTAATGGTTTGTTAACATTTGAATATGGTATTCAAAACCATGTTTTAACATCGCTTTCAACTATTGAAGGTGCATGGGAAAACCGTCAAGTACTTAAAGACTATAGACAAGATTTTTATCAACAAGCGCTTAAAAAAGCTAAAAAAGAAAAGTTTACTGGTTATTTACTTAGCGAATCGCAAGATGCTTATCGCTTAAATACTTTACTAGATAAATTAGCACAGCATCAAATTAACGTGTATCAACTTGCAGAAGACTTTAATTATAAAGAAAAAAATTATGCTAAAGAAACAAGTTATTATGTACCGATAGTGCAAAGCCAATACCGAGTTATTCAAGCTTTATTTACCCAAGGAACTGATTTTCCAGATAATACTTTTTATGATGTTTCCGGCTGGACTATGCCGCTAGCAATGAATATTGATTTTCAAGCTCTCGATAAAACTAGAGGTTTAACACTGAAAAAAGAGCCTTGGTCTTCAAAAGATATTGCTCATGTAAGCAAGTTATCTACTAAGGATACAGATTATGCGTATGCATTTGAATGGCATCATTTTTTAGCACCTAAGCTACTAAATAAACTACAAAATAAAAAGATCAAAACTAAAGTAGCAACAAGTGAATTTGTTAGTCAAGTTGATGGTAAGCAGAGAGTATTTGCAGCTGGTACTATTATTATTCCTGCCGGTATTCAGCAAACGTCGAATTGGCGTGAAAGCTTAGCTGAGCTAGCACATGAAACTAATATAGCGTTAGTAACAATTAATAGTGGTTTAACTAGTCAAGGCATAGATTTGGGTAGTAATTCATTTAAAACTTTAGAACAGCCAAAAGTACTATTGTTAGGTGGTAATGGGATCTCTCAATACGAAGCAGGCGAAATTCGCTATTATCTTGATGAAATATTACAAATTCCCGTTAGTATTATTGAGCATTCTCGTTTATCAACGGTTGATTTATCAAATTACAGTCATGTAATTTTAGTTAATGGTGACTATAGAGTTCTTTCAGATAGTCATGTTAGTCAATTGAAGCTATGGCTTAAGCAAGGCGGTGTAGTTTTTGCTCAAAAAAGTGGTGCACAGTGGCTAGCTAAACAAAATATATTATCTGCTAGCTTTGTAGGGAAACAAGAGATTGATCAGTTGTTTAATAGTCAAGGATTAACTTACCAAGACAAAGAACAGCTTAGCGCGAAAAAACGTATAGCCGGCGCTATTTTTGCTACAGAGCTTGATACCTCACACCCCCTTGCTTTTGGTTATACCGATAAACAGTTACCTTTATTTAGAAATAGCACCCTCATTATGAATTCAAGGCAGCAACCTTTCCTAACGGTTGCAAAATATCATGAAGAGCCATTGTTAAGTGGTTATACAGACGAAAAACTAGTTAACCTTATCGCGGATAACTCAGCGCTTGTTGCGCATAATTATGGGCAAGGTCGTGTTATTGCTACGGCTGATGTATTAGCCTTTCGTGGCTATTGGTTAGGAAGTGCAAAATTATTGGCAAATAGTTTGTTTTTTGCTAAAGCTTTTAATGCACCAACAAGGTAAATATTATTAATGATTTGTGTGCGGTAAGGTTAAGCAAACCGTGACAATAGTTACTTTACTAGCGCCCGCATGTTTTAATATTTTACTGATTTCATTGGCTGTGCTGCCGGTAGTTAATACATCATCAACAACAATAATATGTTTAATATCATTGGGTAATTCTTTAGCTAATGTAAAAGCGTTAGCTAAAGTTTGCCGCCTTTCTTTACCGGTTTTTCCAACTTGACTGGTATTATTTTGAGTACGAACTAACGTAACTTCATCGTAAGGTAACTGTAAAGATTGAGCCAATGGCTGTGCAAGTAAATGTGCTTGGTTGTAACCGCGAATTTGCCACTTATTAATATGTAAAGGCACACTTAAAATAAGATCAGCCGGCGAAGTTAACGTTGTTAAGTGTTGTTCTTTCCATTGTTGTGCAAGTAAGGTTGCTAATAGGGAGGCAATTTCAAATCGCCCTTGATATTTTAGTTGTGGTAACCAATGAGTGAAAGGGGGCAGATAAGGCGCTAAGCAAATTAAATGGTCGAAGTTAATATTGGGTAATGCTTTATTTATTGCCGGCCAATTAAGTAAATCACCTTGTACAATTGCTTGATTAAACATGGGTAAATCATTTAAACAAGATGGACAGAGTAATTTTTGTTGGCTGGAACTTATATCGTGTAGGCAATTACCGCATATATCACACTGGCCTAGTGTGGATAAAAAACGTTGATAGAGCATTTGTACTCTTTTTTTCCATGCCATTGGTCGTTCCATTTTGTAAAATAAAGCGCATTAATTAATTCTACTAAGGATAAGCATGGCAGAAACTCTCAATATTTCCATTTTTCCCAGAATAGAAACTCCAACTTCTCATAAAAAAACTTCTTTAGTTCTACTTCATGGCTGGGGACTAAATTCAGCAGTATGGCAGCCTTTTATTGATAGCCTACCGGATAGTTTTTTTAATGATTTTAATATAATTACCATTGATTTACCTGGCTTTGGTAATAATGTTAACAAAAAAATAAATCCTTACTCAATAACGAATATTTGCCAATCTATTGTTGGTAGTATCACAGAACAGGCTGTTTATATAGGGTGGTCTTTAGGTGGGTTAATTGCCACTGAAATGGCACTTAGTTACCCAGAAAAAGTACTGGCTTTAGTGACTATTGCAAGCTCCCCTTATTTTCTGGAAGAAAAAAGCCAAAAAATAGAAGAAAGCCAATTGATATGGCCAGGCATTAAGGCAAAAGTTCTTGAGGGGTTTCATCACCAACTCCAAGTAGATATTCAAAAAACGATTGGTAATTTTTTAAAAATACAAGCAATGGGGAGCTCAGCTATTCGCCAAGATATTAATAAAATTAGTGAGTTAGTTTTTCAATATACTATGGCAAATAAAACGACACTTGAGCAGTCATTAAAGTTGTTAGAAAACAGTGATTATAGAAAGCAACTAAATAGCATAAAGCAACCATTTCTTCGTTTATATGGTGACGCAGATAGTCTTGTTCCTAAAGCCGTCATTGAGCAAGTGGAACACTTGGCGCCTACTAGCGATTGTTATCGTTTTAAGCAGGCTTCTCATGCACCATTTATTTCACATCTTGATAATTTTACAGTAGTACTGACTCGATGGCTTGTAAGTATGAGAAGAAGTCATTTTGTTAAACTAAATTAACTTTACTTTTTAAGTGTTTTGGTTAATAATTAGTCAGTGTAACTAAGGTTAATATAAAACCTAGAGAGGTAGATTTAATGGAAATTCAATCAGCATTTAATTCTGGTGTGCAAGGTTTTCAAAATGCCACTGAAATGGCCAATAAAGCAGCGGTAGATATAGTTGCTGAAACAACTGTCGCTCGTGATTCTGCAGTTAGTGAAATAGATGGTCAAGACACTGCTACATTTAGTAGTGAGTCATTTAGTAATGCGAATAAAGTACCTGAATTAAATCAATCAATAGTTGAGTTAAAAGTTGCCGAGTATCAAGCTAAATCTGCAACTGAAGTAATAAAAACAGCAGACGAAAGCTTAGGTACTCTGCTTGACGTAACAGCGTAAATTACAAGTATTCTCTGAATGTTGATTTTATCAATATAATTAACTGTCTCGAATAATTTAATTATGAACATTACCCCGCAAGTACCAAATTTATCTATACCAACTGTGCTTAATCCGCACACCGAAAGCTTGCGCCGTGAAAATAATCAACGAGAAGTTATTACCCAACCAGCACCGACCAGCCAGTCATCTGCAGAGAAAGGAGTAGCATCTGATAAAGAGCGTGGCAGAACACCTGCTCAAAACAATGCTGATATCGATTTTGCCAGTATTACGGAACAGGCAGAGTTAGCAAATTCCAGTATTACAGAGCAAAATGAACAAGACAATGCCCAACAGGGCCAAGGAAATGAGCAAAAACCTGGATCACAAGATTTGTCTAAATCTGAAGGTGGTGATTCAGTTGATGGTAATGAAGAACATACCCCAGAACAAGAAAAAGTTATTAGTGAGCTTAAAGCTAGAGATCAAGAAGTTCGGGCTCATGAAGCTGCACATGCGGCTGTAGGGGGGGCTATTGCAGGTTCACCTAGCTATTCTTATGAACAAGGGCCTGATGGTAAAAAGTATGCGGTAGCCGGGGAAGTCTCGGTAGATGTTGCGCCGGTAAATGGTGATCCTCGAGCAACGATTACCAAAATGCAAAAAGTGTATTCGGCAGCCTTAGCCCCTGCGAATCCTTCCGCGCAAGATAGAAGTGTAGCAAGCGCTGCCACACAGCAAATACTTGCAGCACAATCGGAATTATTAGTTGAGTTAGCGCAAGAAGAAGGTGCTGCTAAAACAGCAACTGATAGTGAGGAAAATGATAATATTTCGGTAATAGAAACTTCATCGTCAAATAGACAAGCCGACGCTATTACTCAACGTTCATTAAGAATAGAAAGCTTTTATTCCGATATAACCAAAGCTTATGAAAAGGCTCCAACATATAATTTTGAACTTACCGCTTAATTACATTGCTAACTTCACTACCTCGTTGTTATTAGTAGTGTAAATAAACCTAATTAAAATATAAAAAGCCTACAAGTGTGTAGGCTTTTTGTTTTACTGAATAACTAAAAAATTAAATGCCGTAAGCTTGACGATATTGAGTAATACTCGCTAAGCTAGCTGCTAACTCGGACTGAGTGTTTTGGTCATGTTCTGAGTTAGTTGCTAATTTTTCTTCAAGAAAGGTGACTACATCACCTAAAGTTACAATTGAAATCACCTGTGTACCAAAGTCACGTTCAACTTCTTGAATAGCAGATAATTCACCTTGTCCTTTTTCTTGACGATCAAGCGCAATTAATACACCTGAAAGCTCAGCGTTATGGCTTTTAATTATTTCCATCGATTCACGGATGGCAGTACCAGCGGTGATAACATCATCAACTAACATTATTTTTCCCTTTAGCTCTGCACCAACTAATGAGCCACCTTCACCATGTGTTTTTGCTTCTTTACGGTTAAAGCAATATGGAACATCTACGTTATGGTGATCAAACAACGCGACAGTTGTTGTTGTAGCAATAGGAATCCCTTTATAAGCAGGGCCAAATACTAGATCAAAATTAATATTAGCATCAACTAATGCTGCTGCATAAAAGCGTCCTAATCGGGCTAAATCTCCACCGGTTTTAAATAAACCTGCGTTAAAAAAATATGGGCTGGTACGGCCAGATTTTAATGTGAATTCGCCAAAACGTAATACTTGTTTTTCTAAAGCAAACTCAATAAAGTCACGTTGATAATCTTTCATTTTATTCTTTCCTATTGATATCAGGCTAAATTAACGCTGCTTTTTGTATTTCAAATAATTCATTAATACTGTTTTTAGCAAGGCTTAACATCGCTTGCATTTCTTCAAAGCTAAAAGGCTCTTCTTCAGCAGTACCTTGAACTTCAATTAACTTGCCTGTATCTGTCATAACAACATTCATATCTGTTTCGGCATTTGAATCTTCAGCATAATCTAAGTCAGATACCGGCTCACCTTTATAAACACCAACAGATACGGCGGCAATCATATGTTTAAGCGGGTTAGTTTTTATAATATCCTTGGCACGCATATAGTTAAGTGCATCAACAAGTGCCACACAAGCACCGGTAATAGAGGCAGTACGTGTTCCTCCATCTGCTTGAATAACATCACAATCAACAGAAATTGTATTTTCACCTAAGGCTTTTAAATCGACCGCAGCACGTAAGGCACGAGCAATTAAACGAGAAATTTCTAACGTGCGACCACTTTGCTTGCCTGAAGATGCTTCGCGGCGCATACGTGTGTGAGTAGAGCGAGGCAGCATACCATATTCAGCTGTAACCCAACCTTTACCTTGGCCCTTTAAAAAACGCGGCACACCTTCTTCAACCGAGGCAGTACAAATAACCTTGGTATCGCCAAATTCAATTAATACTGAACCTTCTGCATGACTAGTGAATTGACGAGTTATAGTTACTGGACGTATTTGTCCTAATGTTCTACCGCTTGGGCGCATGTTGTATTCCTAAAATGAAAAATCTATTAATTAAGCTTACTATTATAATCCAGCAAGGATTAATTTGAAATATAGTTAACAAAAACTAGATCTCGTTGTTTTACCTATACGTTAGGTAATATATTAATTTAAATTTTAATAGTAATGGACGCTTAATTTATACGGACGGATAAAGTCTAACAGTAGTGGATAAAAATATTGTAACGAGATAAGATCTTTCGATTTGATTGGCAAAGATCGCATCTTTTTATTTAAAAGGCGAAATTCGCCATTTTATAAAAACGTTTTATACTGAAGGTAACGTAAATTTTTTAATTAAGTTCTATTTGGGTCTTTGTTTTATATGGATTTATACAATTGACTATATTAAATAATTTTGTGATTTTTTATTTTTTAAGTAGATAGTAGGCAATTATTTATGACTAATACAAGTAAACTTTTTATAGCATTGTTCTCAATTCTTTTTTTAGAATCAATCGCGATAGCGTTTGTTTATAATACTTTTTTAGAAGCGATTGTTATAGGTTTACCAACCACGTTAATTGTTTTATGGCTAATTAAAACAGCGCCAGAAGCAACGTTAACAAAACATACCGCAGCAATTGCTGCAATGGTTTATGCCGCCTTGCATATTCATCAACTGAACGGCTTAATTGAAGTTCACTTCGAAATATTCATTTTAATGGCGTTATTGGTGATTTTTAGAGATTGGCGCGTGTTTATTTCAGCCATTGTTGTCATTGCAGCTCATCATTTTTCATTTTATTTCATGCAAAGCAGTGACATGCCTGTATATATTTTTGACCAAGACAGGTTAAAATTTTCTACTGTAATCATCCATGCTGTTTATGCGATAGTCGAAGCCGCTATTGCCGCGTTTATTGCTAAAACCTTATATGATGATAGTTTTGTTGGAACAGAGTTATCGACAGTCACTGAAAAACTAACCGCACATGAAGACTCAATTGATTTATCTGTGAGATCGAATGATAAGAGAAATAAAGTGTTAGGTAGTTTTAATAAGCTTTTATCGCGACTTGAAAATGTTATTTCTGAAGTTAAAAATCAAACTAGTGAATTAGTTGAACACTCAAATAATTTATTGAAAACTCAAGCAGCATTAACACTATCAGCTGATTCACGTAAGCAAGAAACGGACATGATAGCTACTTCTATTGAAGAAATTGTCGTTACTATTAATTCAATTGCTAATGAAACGGCAGAATTGAGTGATCAAATGAATCAAGTTAATGAGTTAACTCAAGAAACAAGTAGTAATATTAATAATATAAATCAACATAATCATGAGCTTGCTTCATCACTTAACCGAACGAATACCGAAATAGAGGGATTAGTAGAATCAAGTTCAATGATCACTACTGTATTGAATGAAATTACGGGGATTGCTGATCAAACAAATTTACTGGCATTAAATGCCGCAATTGAAGCCGCTAGGGCTGGAGAACAAGGGAGAGGTTTTGCTGTAGTTGCTGATGAAGTGAGAGCCTTAGCTAATCGAACTAAAGAAAGTACAGATAAAATAAGTGACACTTTAATAAAACTTAACAGTTCTTCTCAATCTTCAACTGAATCTATGAATCAGTGTATTGAAGCGGTAAATTCTATTATTGCAGTCTCTGAAATGACGAGTGAAAAAATATTGAGTGCTGTTGGCTTAGTTACCAATTCAACTGATATTGCCGTATTAGTTGCTACCTCAGTGGAAGAGCAGTCTTCAGTGATTAATGGTATTTCTCAAAATACAGAGAATATGAAAAACCTTGCGTTAGATGACGTAAAAGGCATAGAGCAACTTAAAGAAGAATCAGACCATATTAATCACTCAGCTGTTGTACTGAATGATAGTGTGAAACGTTTTTCTTAACTGTATAAATTACTAATTTAATGAGCCAAGTAGATAATAATGTGGGACGATATCAATATATCGTCTTCATTATTTGGTTAATTTTTATTGTGATTGCTGCTAAATATTTCCTCTATGACAGCTTAAGTTTATTTGATCCAGAAAATAGATTAAGCGGGGATTCGGCGGTTATTGTTGATGAAATAAAATCAAATTTAGTATTAGAGAATAATTTATCTAAGAAAACTATCATACATTTCACCAGTCAAGATTGCGCTTGTGCTGTTTATAGTGAAGATCATAAAAAAGCGACTAATCAGTATTCTATAGAGAATGATTTTGAAATAAAAAATATAGAACTTTCAGATAAACAACGTCATATTATTCCATCAACGCCAGCAGTATTAGTTTTAGATGAGCATGGGGAGTTAATTTATTTAGGCCCTTATGCTAAAGGTCTTGAATGCTCAGCAGGGCGCTCTATTGTTGATATAGTGCTAAAAAATTATGTTAAAGGCTTTAATGCTAATTTAATTATAAATAATGCCAAGGGCTGTTATTGTAATCTTTAATTTAATTAAGCTAAGCTTAATTATTATCTATAATATTTGAAAGCAGGGCATAGTGAACACTATGCCCTTTTTGATAAAATATAGGTTACCAATAAGCAATTATTTTAATTTAACCTGTATTACGCATTCCTGTAGCAATACCCGCCATACTCACCATTAATACTTTTTCGTTTTCTGTATTTTCAGGTTGTGCTCTTAAGCGCTTAAGGGCTTCAATTTGTAAAAGGTGCAAAGGTGCTAAGTAAGGACGACGAAGCTCAAAAGAGTTCTGGTTCCAAGGGTCATTTTCTAAGGCTTCCTTTTGTCCTAATATAGCTAAGACGGTTCGCTTGTCTTGTACAAGTTGCTCACGTAATTCATCACCCATAGATTTAAGTGAATTATCGACTAAAGAAGTGTCATACAAGGCAGACATTTTACTGTCTGATTTAAAGTAGACCATTTCAGTTAATGAAATACGAGAGTTGAAGTAAGGCCATTGTTGTAACATTTCTTTAATTAGAACTTCGTTGTCTTGATAAGCCTCTTTAATCGCCGTTCCTAAACCAAGCCAGCTAGGAATAACTAAGCGGTTTTGACTCCAAGCAAAAATCCAAGGGATAGCACGTAACGATTCAATCCCGCCATCTGACTTACGTTTACTCGGACGTGACCCTAACGGTAAAGACGACAGTTCTTGCTCTGGTGTCGCTTGACGGAAGTACTTAACAAAGTCGTCATTACCTTGTACATATTTACGATAAGCTTGGCAGCTTGTCTCAGACATGGTATCCATAATATCTCGCCATGCTTGTGTTGGCACTGGCGGTGGATTAATTAAACATTCTAAAATGGCTGACGCATATAAATGTAAACTACGGTTAGCTAAGTTTGGCGTACCAAATTTATGTCGGATGGTTTCGCCTTGCTCGGTTACACGTAATCCACCATCTAAAGTACCTGGCGGTTGTGATGCGATTGCTGCATGAGCTGGACCACCACCACGACCAATTGTACCACCGCGACCATGGAATAATTTTAGTTCGATGTTTTTTTCAAAAAACACCTCAACGAGTTTTTCTTGGCATTTATATTGACCCCAAGTTGCAGCAAGTACACCTGCATCTTTAGATGAGTCACTATAACCAATCATGACGTTATGTTGCCCATCACAAGTATTATGATAGCTCTCAATACTTAATAGCTCTGCCATAACTTGTGGTGCGTTATCTAAATCTTCAAGTGTTTCAAATAATGGTGCTATTGGCATATTCCATTGTACACCTAAGGATTTAAGTAATAATTTAACCGTTAAAACATCACTCACTTGACTCGCCATTGAAATAATATAAATACCAAAAAGTTCTGCAGGTTGTTCGGCAATTAATGCATAAGTATCAAATACCTCTTGTGTGTCTGCCGTCCAATTATGTTTTGGTAATAAAGGACGTGGATTTTGAAGCTCGGCAAGTAAAAACTCACGTCGTTTATTTTCATCCCAATCGGTATAACTGCCAAGGTTTAATAATTCTGTTACCTCAGCTAGTGCACTGTCGTGTCGCTCACTATGTTGTCTGATATCGAGTTTAACTAACGAAATACCAAAGCTATTTACCTTACGAATTAAATCAAGTATTAACGAATTGGCGACATTGGTTAGCCCTACTGCTAGTAAGCTATTACGACATGCTTGTAATGGCTGGCGTAATTGATCAGAGTTTGATAATACACTTTCTGTATAGCCCTCTTTTAACTGTTCAATGGAGGTTTTTAATAGTTGAATGACAGGTACTATTTGTTGTCGGTAAGGGCCACGAGAATCTTTATCTGCTTGTGTTAGTTCTGCAGTGGCTTTTGACATAGAAAGTTCTAAATAGAGCGCTTCAAAATCGCGTAAATACAAGGTACATGCCATTAATCTAGCATTAATTAAGGCTTCTTTACTTAAATTTGCGGTAACAAAAGGGTTACCGTCGCGATCACCTGCCATCCAACTAGCCATAGTGATTGGTGTATATTCTTCAGGTAAACGCTGTCCAGTGACTCTATAAGAAAAATCATCTAACTCTCTCATAAACTGAGGAATAGCATACCAAAAATTGTCTGAAATACTATTGAGCCCCCAACGGGATTCATCGAGTGGACTTGGACGTTGTTGTCGAATTTCATCAGTATGCCAGGCTTGTTCAATTAACTCTTCAATACGAGGAGATAATGCATTGTCGGGCGTATTTAACGCTTGGCCGATTTGATTGTATTTGTGAATAAAGGTTCTACGGTTAATTTCTGTAGGATGTGCTGTGAGTACGAGTTCAATTTTTAACTTTTTCAGTGCCGCTGTTATTACATCAGGGCTAACGTTAGTAATATGACTTTCAAGATCTTCAAGAGGATGGGCAAGGTCTAATTCACTCAAACCTTCTTCACTGGTAGTGTATTGTTGCTCGGCTACATTTAATAAATTTAAAAATTGGCTGAAAGCTCTAGCGTAAATAAGTAGTTCTTTTTCGCCACAATGAGCAAATTTCTCTTGTAATGCGGCGATAGCAGCAACATCACCAGCAGCTATTTCTCTGCCTTCTAAGCGCACAGTTTCTATTCTTTGTAGCCATTGCTGACCTTGATCTACAGCAATGGTTTTACCTAATAGAGTACCTAAATCGCGTACATTTTGTTGGATAGGTTCTAACATAGAGTCCCCTTAATGATTAGTTTACAGCTAAAGAAGTAACCTCTATTCGGGTTGGAGCATTATACAAGAAAGTCGAGGTTAAATAATAAACACTAATTGATATTATCATTATCATCAAAATAAAAGTTATAACAAAGATAACCTATATATAATTTTTATAATAAAGATAGATATAAGGCTACATTATACAGAATACAATGTTGCACATTCTGAAAAGCAGCGATATTACAATTGCTTGCTACAGTCTTAAAAAAAACTGGTGTTAGTTTATATTAGTTAACTTAAGCTTATTATTGTGACTTCAATAATAAGCTTAACTAAGTGAAGCGCTAGCTAGATTAAACAAGCTCAGGCATAATTTACCTTTATTTGTAACAATATAAACAAGGGTTAACTATGATTTACAGCATGACTGCTTTTTCTCGTGTAGAAGTTAAAGGTGATTGGGGAAACGCCGTTTGGGAAATTCGCTCAGTTAATCAACGTTTTTTAGAAACTTATTTTCGCCTACCTGAACAATTTCGCGGTATAGAGCCTGTGTTACGCGAACGTTTTCGTAAACAGCTTAATCGCGGTAAAGTAGAGTGTAATTTACGTTTCAATGCCAATATTGCTAATAAAAGTGAGCTAGCATTAAATGAAAATCTTGCACTACAACTTTTACAACATGCTAATTGGATTAATGAGCAAACACTGAACAGCCAAATAAATCCATTTGAAGTAATGCGTTGGCCTGGTGTTATGGAGGCTCCTGAATCAGATATGTCTGCTATTCAGGCTGAATTACTTGCCGCGTTTGATCAAGCGCTTAAAGATTTTATTGCCGCTCGTGCTAGTGAAGGTGAAAATCTCAAAGGTATGATTGAACAGCGTTTAGATGCGATAACTGCTGAAGCTCATAAAGTACAAACCTTTATGCCTGAAGTCATTGCTTGGCAGCGTAATCGTATTATTGAAAAGTTTACTGATGCCCAGATTGATCTTGATTCAGGACGCGTTGAACAAGAATTAGTTTTATTGGCTCAAAAAATGGATGTTGCCGAAGAACTTGACCGTTTAAATAGTCATGTTGGCGAAACTAAAAAAATATTAGAGAAGGGTGGCGCTCAAGGCCGTCGTTTAGACTTTATGATGCAAGAATTTAATCGTGAAGCGAATACCCTTGGCTCAAAATCGATTAATACCGACATTACTGCTAGTGCAGTTGAATTAAAAGTATTAATTGAACAAATGCGAGAACAGATAGCGAATATAGAATAGCTATTTGTTAAGTTTCCTTTAGTAATATACCCAAAAAGCCTCGATAATTATTTCTTTTGTTTTCTTGAAAGATGCTCTCTCTAGCAGTTAAATTTATTTATCCACCGGCAAAGGTACAATAAAACGTGGTTACTTCTATAAAAAGTAACCACGTTTGTTATTAAAATTTAATTTAACAGAGGTACAAATAGCTCTTTTGGTAATTCTTGTGCAGTAGGTGCCGACAAAGTCTCTATGCTACTTTCTGGCATTAATCCAGCCGCTGCTAACGCACTTTCAGGTTGTTCGTTTGGTACTGTTTCAGGTTGAACTGGTGCTTTAGAGCTTGAGCTATCATCACAGGCCATCAACGAAAATGCAGCTATAATAAGCAAAATATATTTCATTATTGCTCCTTAATATTTCACCCAAAAACTAGCATTATCGTGAATTTCACTTAATGTTAATTTACCTTCTGCTTCAATCAACGTTTGAGTGACAGAATTACTACTGTATGCTTCGTCATTCCACCAAACAATTTCTGCATCATCAAATATGCTCATATCATGTAAATGCTGATCTGCACCTGTCGTATATTGATTCCAACCTGGAGCACGGGCAGGCATGACCATTAAAGATGGCGCAGGATTAGCTGTTCCACTACTATCATGATCATGATTACCGGTTTCAGTATCCCAGCTAACAGAGATTTCTTGATCGTTATCATTGAGGCAGTATTGTGTTACTGGAATAAATACCGTGCTGAATATTGCATCGGGTAATTTACCTCTAAAACTTACCGTGTAATATTGAGTGTCGCTATCTCGCTCAGTACCCGCTGTTTTAACCCAAGTGATTTCGTTATAACCCTGGTCAGCTTCAACAGCTGTTGCTTGACCAAAGACCGCATCAATGGCATGAACTGATGTAATGCTTGAAGGGACTTTAGCGACAATACGTATAGTATCTTCAGCGCCAGAAACTTCATCGGTACATCCATGTGGAATACTTAGTTCAACAATACTTGTTGTATTAGAAAAGTGAGGGCCTGCAACTATGCCAACATGCGCCTGAGCAGCTGCTGTAATTAAACAAGAGCTTGTTAATAATGTTGTTTTTAATATGCTTCTCAATTTATCTTCCTTTTTTTAATGTAAGCTGAGGGAGATTATAAAGAGAATAAATAAAAATAAAATGTGGTAAATTGTCGCAGTTATGCTGAAAAATAATAGTTCAAAACTTGATAATGAGTTTACCTCTATTTAATCTAACGTCAGCCTATTTAACTTTAATATATATCTGATTTAACGAGGTATTCTGTCGAGTTTAAGCGTTGAGCAATTATTGGATAAAGCAATGGATAACCGCTTTTTGGGGATTAAGGTTTGGAGTAAAACACTGAGTTGAGTTCAAAAATCAGTTAATTATTTCTCAGTGTCAAACTATATGGATAAATCAGAATTTTATACGTTTAGCCAATAACAAAGTCGATAAAAACGAGAGCAGTACAAACAATCAGTAAAGCAAGTGAAGGCCATTTTATCCAGTGAGTTTTAAGCCATAAAATGCGCAAAGCACTCGTTTCTTCTACGTTTTTCAATTTTCCGGTTTGTCTTAATCGTAAGAAGTACATGTAAATGCCACTAAAGCTAAGAAAGCTTAAGGCAAGACCAAAGACAAACCAAACATACCGGTATATCCAATTTGAAAATGTACCAAAATGTAGTGGGTCTGCAGCTTCAGATAGTCGCAAGTGCCAATTTAATTTATCGCCTTCTCGGCCACCAATGTATTCACCACTATGGCTATCAAATACTTTCTTATTAGCACGATCTCTGACTAAAAAGGCATGTTCTTGTCCATCAATTTCAATCCGTTGTTGTTCAGGAATAAAGCGTATTTGGTTAATAATATAGTGAGGGTGATTTGTTGCTATATATTCAACAGCCTTTGATAATGCTGTTGTAGATGGAGATGTTATATCCGTTGATGGGACTGTTGTTACATTATTTTCTATGATTGGATAACTAGCATTAGCTCCCCATTTTTCAGCTAAATACCAAGTGCCTGTGAGGCTAATGATCAACACAAGCCATAAACTCCATAAACCAATAATTTTATGTAATTCAGCCCAAAATAGACGCTTTGTACTAGCTTCTTTTCGTGGTGTTGTGGAAGGTGCTAATGTTTTACTTGCATTGAAGCTTGATTTTATTCGATCAAATGCAAAGAAATACCGCCACCAATGTCGATATATATAAAATGAAGTAATGAATAGTAATAGCATTGCTAGGCCTAGTAGACCAACAATAGTAATCCCCCATTGGGTCGGTAGCATTAAATGTCGGTGTACTTGTCGAAAAAAGCGTTGCCAATTAAGCCATAGACCTTTACCTGTAATACGATGTTCAAATGCATCGAGGTAAATTCTAAATCGTTCACCTTTAATATCACGTGCGATAACTTCAACATTATGCCATGGTAATTGCGGTCTATTAATACTGTCTATTTTGGTTTCAGGGAAGTGATAATTAACGCGAGTCAATAATGCTGGCCAATCTAATTTTTGGTCATAGGTTACTTGGTGTTCTGCTCGAATAGCTGAATTAGTTAACCAGTCTAAATCAGTTGAAATGGTTGCGAATGTTCCGGTTACTAACACAAAAGAAAGCAGCAGGCTTAAATGAAAGCCTGCCCAATGATGTAGTGAAAACCAATTTTTTTGTGTCATAAAATAGAAGGGTGAGTTTAAATAAATTTAAGCGTCATTTCCTTAAGGGATTAAAATTGGTAAGTTAATTGACCGATAACGCTGCGCGGACTACCAGGGAAGTGACCATTACGCTGACTGAAACCACTAACGGCATACTCTTTATCTAAAAGGTTGTCGATATTGATGCTTAATAGCAAATCGTCCCATCTTGTTGTCCAACTCATATCAAACACGGTAAAAGGTTTAACCGTTTGTCCATCTAAACTATATTGTTTACTAACATAATTTACACCAAAGGCAATTGATGAATCAATAGTGCTTATTGCATATCGAGTCCATAATCCTGCTTGATGCCTTGGTGCATTAGTAAATTTACTGCCATCACCAAAAGAGTTGGTAATTGTATCACCTGTTACACCTTTAATGACTATAGTGTCGTTATATGCGTAGTTAGCTGTAATTGTGATATTGTCACCGAGATCACCAACTAGGGTCGATTCAAATCCGTTACTTTCTACTTCACCAATATTAAGTAATTCAGGAATTCCGTTATCACCAGCATTTTCGTCAGGGTTTGACATCACAACATTTTGTTTATTAATGCGATAAATAGCAAAAGTACTCATGATTTTGCCATCTAACCATGAACTTTTTATGCCAAGTTCAGTTTGTTTACCTGTTTCTGGCGCTAGTAACCCTTCATTAGCAACGCCTTCTTGATCGCTTGAAGATACAGGATTGAAACTCTCAGAGTAGTTGATATAAACAGACAAGTTTTCTTGTGGTTGATACGTTAAGGCAGCGCGTGGTGTTACACCATGGTCAGAGTAGCTATAATCTGTGGCTTTATTATATTCTTTAAAATTGTCGTAACGAAGACCGGCGATAAATGTCCATTGCTCATTAAATTTCATAACATCTTGTACATAGATACCATAACGATCAGTTTTGACACCATCGCCACCTTGGTCTGTTAAGTTGTATGTTGAAGGGTCCGTTAAACCATAGTTTAGTGTGAAAATATTAAGATTTGCGACACCATCGGCTTCGTACCGAGCGCGTAAGTAATCATATTCTGTATCAACATGATGAATATCTGCCCCGAATAATAATTGATGAGTAATATGGTCGCCGTCAATGGTATAAACAAAGTCTGTTGTTAAACTGCTTTCTTCATTGGCACGGTATTGTTTACGGTATTCACGTTTAATGGTTTGGTCGTCAATATTGGCTTCACCATCACTGTTTACATCTACCCACTCACGAGATTCATGGTAGGCTTGATCGCGTTCGTTATCTAAATATCGAAATGTGGTATTGACATAAAAATCATCGGTAAAATAATGATTTAAACTTGCTTGTAACACCAGGGCTTCCATATTTTGGTAGTCAAATTTTTCATTAGCGTTATACGATGGATCAACAAGAAAGTTACCTTGATCATCGGTAGGTACACCACGTAAGCGATTACCGCCTAAGTCTTGCTTAATCCAGTCAACACTGGTTGTTAATGTCGTTGCATCACTAAGATTAAAGGTTAAACCACCTACTATTTCAGTATTTTTAGCGTCTGCATTATTTCTAAAACTATCTTCTTGTTCATAAAAACCACCTAGGCGGTAAGCAATATCTTCAGACAACCCACCGGTTAGATCTAATGATGCACCGTGAGTTGCATTGTCACCAAGGGTAAACTTTAATACACGTTTTTCATTAAAACTTGGCTTTTTAGTCACGTAGTTAATCATGCCGCCTGGCTCACCACCACCATATAATGCTGAAGCGGGGCCTTTAAGCACTTCAACACGACTAACGTTGAAAAGTTGTGGCACACCAAAGCCTGAATAAGGATCGCCTCTAACGCCATCGTAAAAAACGTTTGCATCATCACGAAATCCGCGAAAAGTAACGCCTGAATAGCTAAATTCACTAACACCAGCAATAGAGCGATAAAGGTCGGTAATATCTCGTGCTGCTTGGTCAATAATAAGTTGTTCTGTTAGTACTTGTGCTGATTGTGGCAATTCTAATAATGATAAATCGGTTTTAGTACCAATTTTACTTTCAGTTTCTAAGTAATATTGCTGGGCTCGACCAACAACTTCAATTGTTTCTATTTTTTCATTTGTTGCAGCGGATAAATTATCGGAAACAATAAAAGTAGACAGAGATAAACAAAGCAATATTTTTTTTCTTGTAAACATCATAACGCCTTAAAAAGCATAACCATCAGTAATAATTATCTAAATGGTAACCATTATCATTACTATAGGCAATAAAAATAGTGTATATACTTTAAAATAATAATTATCAATAGAGGCTTTTACGTTAACTTTAGCGTGTTGTAGAGATAAATTTTTATAAGCTAGTGCTTGTTTTAGGTGATGATACTTGGAAATAAATAATCTAACTATCTGTTTTGATTTAACTTAATTTTTATTGCTTAGCGCTAAGTTGATAACTATTAAATAATTAACAACTTAGCTTAAAATTATACTGAATAACAATACAACATGTATGATAATAGGGGACTAGATGCTTCTAAGGCTTTAGTGCTACCATGATATTTCACATGGAAAATGAACATCATATTTCAAAGACACTTTTCGATAAGTGTGGCTAAGTTGAAGAGTTAATAATAAAAATTTATGGCTAACAATACATTTACACCTGAATTACTTGAACAAAATTTTACCCTAAATGAGTGGAAAAAAGGAACAAGGATTTTTCAAAACAAAGGTGTGAAAACTTGCGCCCTTGATGGAGAAACTATTCGAGGTGTCGTTTTTAGTGAGCGTTCTCGAGAGAATAGTTATTTAACACGTTTAGTTTTTAATAATAAGTCCGGTGTTATTGCCAGTTATTGTGATTGCTATATTGGCCGAGATTGTAAACATGGCGCGGCGTTAGCACAGTGCTTTATTCTCCAAAACTTTGATGAAAGAAGTACCGCTTCTTCTGAAAAAGTGATTGAAAAATGGATTAATCGTTTTCAAGCACAGCCGAGTCGTTATCAATCTAATAGTCAACAAAAATCCTTACTCTATTTCTTAAAGCCAAATAGCTATAACGAAGACGATTATCTTACCTTAGAAATTAAATCTACGCGGCCGAAAAAAAGTGGTGGTTGGAGTAAATCGCTTATTAGTGAATATTCTACTACATCATTAATTAATAGTGCTTATGCCAATAATGATGATGTAGCAGTACTTACCGAGCTTATGCGAACGAATCAATTTGGCGAGAATATTAAATATTTTGATTTGTTTGAACGTATTATTAATACTAAACGCTGTTTTTGGCATACTGATTATGACTTAGATCAAGCAATTACGTTAGGTGAACCGTTAGAGGCAAACTGGCAGTGGTTAGCGCTTGATAACAGCCTACATACCTTGCAACTGGTTTTAAAAGAACCTTCCACGAGTATACATATAATTAAAGCACAACCGCTTTGCTATTATGATGAAGAGCAAAATTGCTTCGGAGAAATTAAAACCAATACACAGTGTGATTTTGAAGCAGATTTACTTAATTCGCCTATTTTTGAAGAAGATAAACTACCTTGGGTAATAAATAAACTCTCAATGTCATTAGGAGATGCCTCGCAACGTTTACCTAAACCTAAAACGCAATTCTCACAAGAATTAACGAGACCTGAGGTGTATTTACATTTTTCGACACCGGCAAGAGCGGAGCCTCAGTCAGGATATGTAAAAGTTAGTTTTTCTTATCAAGGTCAATTAGTTAACCCGCATAATGAAGATGCCACTGTTAGTGATACTGTTAACAATACTAAGCTGTATCGAGATTTAGCCTTTGAACAATCGGTAGTCGATAAACTCGACACCTTGCATTTTTCAGTGCAGCCTAAGCGTAAAGCGTATACCCATCAGGGGTTTTTAAAGAAAGAAAAACCAGCGGAATTTTTAATGCTAATGCAAGGCCGTTATTTTTGGCATCGCTTTCTAGATCAAAAATTACCTTTGCTGAAAGAATTAGGCTGGCATATAAGTTTTACTGATGATTTTCATTATAAAGCATTAAGCACTGATAGCGTATTTGATGCCGAAGTAATTGAAACGGGCGATCATGATTTTTTCTCATTAGGGTTAAATTTGACTATTGATGGTAAAAAAATGCCAGCATTCCCTATTTTGATTAGCGCTATTGAACAATTGCCTAGATCAGCACTTTTTAACGAAGAAAGTATTGATAATGAAGAGGGAGTTAAGGATAAAGAATTACTTATTGAACCTAATTCACCTATTTATGTTGATTTAGAAAATGGCGAATTTGTTGCCTTACGCTATGAAAGTGTTCAGCCAATTTTAAAACAATTTATTGAATTGTTTATGCCTAATGCGTTAAATAAAGACGGGACTATGGAGTTGTCACGCTTTCAAAGTCATCAAACATTATCCATGCTGGATGACCAAGGCATGGTCGCAACTGGTACAACTAAATTAAGAGCACTGGCTGATAAATTAAAAAACTTTCAACAAGTGGATTCGGTTACTGTACCAGAAGGCTTAAATGCAACATTAAGAGCTTATCAGCAGCAAGGATTAAATTGGCTGCAGTTTTTGCGAGAATATCAATTAAATGGTATTTTGGCTGATGATATGGGGCTAGGTAAGACCATTCAAACTTTGGCGCATTTGCTAATTGAAAAACAGCAAGGTCGAATGACTAAACCTGTATTAATTGTGGCACCGACGAGTGTTATTTTTAACTGGGCAAATGAAATAGAAAAATTTACTCCAGAACTTTCTTATCAGATATTACATGGTACAAAACGTAAACAGCATTTTGGTTGTCTTGAAGGAGATGGTGGCATTGAACAACAGGTTGATGTAATTATCACCAGTTATGCCTTGATAACTAAAGATTTAGAACATTATTGCGAGCAACAATTTTATTACTTGATTCTTGATGAAGCACATTATATAAAAAACACTAAAACTAAATTATATCAATCGTTTATGCTGCTTAAGGCCAAGCATAAATTATGTTTAACGGGTACGCCTATGGAAAATCATTTAGGCGAATTTTGGGCACAATTTAATTTTTTACTACCTGGTTTTTTAGGCGGACAAAAGCAATTTACTAAGTTATTTAGAACCCCAATTGAGAAGCACGGAGAGCAAGAGCGTAAACAGCTATTAAATCAACGTATTAAACCATTCATTTTACGCAGAACGAAAGACAAAATAGCGACTGAGCTACCCAAGAAAACGGAAATTATTCAAACGTTACGTATTGAGGGTAAACAAGCTGAATTGTATGAGTCTGTTCGTTTAGCAATGGATAGCCGTTTAAAAGATATTATTGCTGATAAAGGTTTAAAACGCAGTCAAATTGAAGTGCTAGACGCGTTATTAAAGTTAAGACAGGTTTGTAATCATCCTAAGTTATTATCACTTAAGGGAGCTGAAAAAGTTAATCAATCTGCTAAGCTTGATTACTTAATGGAAACACTACCTGAACAAATTGCTGAAGGTCGTAAAATACTTATATTTTCTCAGTTTACCAGTATGCTTGCGCTGATTGAAGATGAGTTAGTAAAAGCGAATATAGGTTATGTTAAATTAACAGGATCAACCAAAAATAGGCAAGAAGTTGTTGATAAATTTCAAGCAGGCGAAGTTCCAGTATTTTTAATTAGTTTACGTGCGGGCGGTGTTGGCTTAAACCTAACAGCGGCTGATACAGTGATACACTTTGATCCCTGGTGGAATCCTGCAGTAGAAAATCAAGCGACGGATAGGGCTTATCGTATTGGACAAAATAAGCCGGTTTTTGTTTACAAGTATATTATTGAAAATTCGATAGAAGAGAAGATTCAGAAAATACAACAAAATAAAGCAGAGTTAGCTAAAGCACTATTATCAGAAGAAGTAAGTGATAACAAACTAAGCTTAACTGATGATATTTTAAGTTCATTACTTGCGCCACTAAGCTAGAATAGCGATAAACTTAGTCAGTAGCCTAGCTAACTTGCTTGAAGTCGTTTTAACTAGTGGTAATACTAGTTAAAACGCTACTTATTCAATAAACTTGAAATTAGAAAGTATATTGTGCTCTTAAAGTAATAGCATTTCCTGCGTCAAATTCACTACTGTTTTTTAATTGCTTGGTTTTTATATAGTCAGCCATAAATTTCAGGTTTTTGTCCATGGTATAGTTTACGCCGACCGAATAAATTTGTGCTTTCTCTGCTTCTTCAACTAATTCCAATTGACTATATCGGCTTGTTAACTCCCAACCTGGTGTAATGACATTGCCTAATTCACCTTTTTTGTATTCTCGGTTATCACCCGACAATTGATAGCTTACTTGTAAGTAGCCACCTTCATAATCATACTCTTGTGAATTAACATCAGTTACTCGGGCTTTCTGCCATTCTGCCGTTGTCGTAAAACCATGTTGTTGCCATAAAAATTCTATTCCTTGTAAGGAAACATCTTCAGCTAATAGATCTGTACCTTCAAATAAAGAATCAGAAAAATTGACTTCAAGCGGTTCATTAATACGATATTCACTACCATCAAGATCGCGCTCACTAAATGCGACACCGAGGTGAACCAGATTATTTTCTTGTTGCCAAGGAAGCCAAGTCAATCGGCCTGTTATCGCTGAACTACTTTGAGTTTCGTCGGGTCTAAAATAACCAAGTTGCCATGTAAACGATGAGAAATCACCCGATAAATTGGCCCCGATAGAACGTCCAGGACTAAGAGCTTCGGTAACTAAGCTGCGCTCCATCATCATGGTGTTGCGTGAACTGGTTAACTTTTCTAAGCCAAAGCCTTCTTTTTGTTGTCCTAAGGTAAGATCCGCCCATTGCCAGCCACTATATTTTAGATACGCGTCTTTAATTTCTGCTGTGTCATCCGAAAATCCTAGTTGTAGTTTTGTTTTCCAATTATCATCAATTTTATTTTTAAAGCTAAGTCGAGCGCGACGAATAGCTGTTTCGCTTGTTGGCTCGCCCTCATTTTCTAAAAAGGAATCGTCAAAATCGTTATGATCAATCATAACGTAACCACTGATATCAACATTATTACTTTTTGCTTGTAATATTGGACTAAGTACACAGCAAGATAATGTAAATGTTATTAATTTTGCAAGTAAGGGAGTCTGGTTCATAGTATTACCTCTAGCTTGTTTTAATTAGAGTTTGTGAAGCTGTATGAGTCGAATTACTGGCTTGCGGGCTATAACTCACCGTTAATTGAGCGGTATCACGTAGAAAGTCGATATGTTCAATTTCTACAGTTTCAACTTGTAAGCCCGTTCTTACCCTTAAGTCGTTAATCAATATATTTCTATTTGCAGGCGTTATGTTTTCTATTCGTTCATAACAAATACTCTGTGTTAGATAACCTTTGCTAAATAGTTTGGAGTCCATTACAAAAGCGAGCAGACAAATCACAATGTTAAGTGTCATTAAATCCATTAAGTTCATTTGACCAACCGATGTTAATAAAGCAATCGCGGTTACTAAAAACAAGTAAGTCATTTCTTTAATAGAAATAGATTCAGTGCGGTATCTGAGCATAGTGAAAACAGCAAATAGTCCGAAAGAAAACTCCATAGACATATCAACGCCATGTAGAAGGTAAGTGATCACAAAAATACCCACACCAAATAAAACAAAGGAACTTGCTACGGTTGAGTTTTTGTTAACGCGATAATAACAGGCGTAACATAATAGAAATAATGACGCTAAGTTTATGAAAAAACGGGTGATAAAAATGATGTCTAATTCAGTCATACTAATTACTCTTTAAAAATGAAGTTTGCTCAATGCGGTTAAGTTTTTCTATATGTGACAAAATGGCTTTAAATTGATTCGATTTTATTGACGTGTTGTATAGCAATGCGCAGCCAATACAGTACTTACTAAAAGAAGTAGGAAAAATATTGTTGGTGCTCATTAGTTGATAAAAAAGTGAGCGTTTAGACTTTTTATTTTGTTTAAGCTCTGCAATAAAAAAACCAGGAAGTTTTACGTTGTTATTTCCTCTGCGGTCTTGGTACCAAAGATCAAAGTCTAGCGTTAGTCGTTCTGCCTGTGCTTCGTTAGCCAATGCAATACGCTTGTAGCCACCTTGTTGGCTGATATCTAGGGTATTAACGTTGATATGCATTTTTTTATCAATAAATTGCGCACATCGAGCATACTCATTTTCTTCACCAGCAAGCTTAATTCGACTTTTGATGGTACGTTTTTTATTGTTTTTTAGTTTTACTTCTAAAAATTCAGTATTCGTATCAACATAACGACGACGACGTACTTTATAGCGGTTTAATTTACCATTATGGTGATCGTGGTACAGTGACATATTAGGTGTGTCAAAATACTGATTGTGGTAACTAGAAACTCGATTACTGTTTATTTCAAGTACGGTATATGAGCTTTTTAACTGTATAAGTAAATCAGGTAAAAATGCTAATGGCAGAATAAATTTACTATCCACCCTATTCATTAAATTAGCCGCATCAAGGTCATTAAGGCCATGACTGTTAAATAAACTTAATGCTTCTTCTAATGATGGATGGGGCGAAATTTTTGTATCTGCTAATACGCTCGCTTCATCAATATTTATTTTGTTTTTTATATGTAAATCAGGGCTTTGAAAAAAATCATTGTTGTTACCATGATCAAAATTAGGTTGCGTAATTTCCATTGGTTTCTCGCTCAAAATTAATAGTGATAGACGGGGAATACAGAGACAGAATTGAGCGTTATATGAGGGGGCTCGCTTCTGTCACTATAATTATTATTGAGTCTTAACGCGGTGGACCACCAACTGAGCTACTACAAAAACCACTACCATTATTGGTTGAAGGAAGATCACCTAGCAATTGCTTAGTCATATTCTCTACACGGTAGTCGACAAACTCGGTTAAGCCAAAAAAGTTACTCACTGTCGAATTAAGGTTTTGCTCGAATGCAGCTTCACCATAAAAAGCACTTGGATCGTTCGCTACATGTTCACGAATTAAATCTGCAATTTCTGTGACACGTGCACTGAAAGTACCACTTGATAAAGGCCCGTCGATTAATTGCCATAAATATTCATGGTAAATAGCTAAGCTGTCATCATCGGCGAATACATTAGCAATCATAGGTCTATCAGCCAGAGCACCACTGGTTGGCTCGTCGATATAAAGCTCTCTCATATCGGCATTACAGTTCATAGAAAATGTGCCAAAAGACTCATTAAAATCCCAAGGTAGGAAACTAAAGACGCCATCTTGTTCATAAATGTAGTAGTTATGCGCTAAAGTACCGTGATAACTGTCGAGGTTTGATAAGGCAACACTAACTGACATATATCTAAGTAAGCTATCAGTATCAATTACGTCAGTAGAGCCATTATCCATTTGTTCAACAAAATTGATAAAGGCACCGTTATCAGTGGTTTCTTCGTTGGTTTGTAAATTAATGTCACTGTAGCTATCAATGTCACCATTTATCCAGAGCAGATCGCTACCTGTACCGTCTGGCTTGTATAGGTCACCATTCGAGTTAGTGAAGTGATTCTCTAAAAATTCACCATCAATCGCTTCAACCATAAGGTATAAGCCAAATAGTTCACCGTTGACGTAGAAGTTAACATAAGAATTTTTTGGTGTTGCTACGCCCATTTCATCTAGCAATTCGTAGGCGATCACTTCACGCATATAAGAAGGATCGTTAAAAGAGTTTTGAAGGGTAAACTTCTTCAGACCAAAGAATTTTTGTCCGTCAACATATTCATTAATATCAAGTTTAAAGCTATATCGGTCACTGGTTGATTGTGCAACGCTGCTTAAACTGGAACCACCTTTAGTTCGAATAGCAACACTGTCTAACGTTACACCATTAAAGGTGATGCTGGTTTCATGGTATTCTTCGTCAAGCGGGTTCTCTAAAATATCTTGCCAGTTTTCGGTACTGATATTAATGTATAAATCATTAACAACACTTAAGTTAAAAGCGGTCGCTAGTTCATTTTCTCTACCAGGTGTTGGTGTTAAAAAGTCTTTATCCCAGCTGGTTTCGCTGCTATTGGAACTATCGCTTAATCCATAACTAAAGCCAGCAATAACATCACTGTCGTCCCAATCGATATAATCAACGGTTTCATCATTTAATATAAGACTTAATTCGTCTGTTTTACCTAGTTTAAAAGGAACGTAATAATCATTCGGATCTTCATCTGTTGCGTAGATAACGATATATTCATTAGGCGCTAAAACAACGTCAGGTAGTGTTACGGGATCAATGTCATCACTTTCATCAATAACTTGATAATTTGCAAGAGAAATATTGGTAGTGCCATTGTTATATAATTCAAACCAATCATTGCCGCCATCAATATCACTTGCCACTATTTCATTAATTAATAATGGGCCATGAAGTGCTGTGCTGTTATAAGCTTTAGGTGAAGGTCTCAGTGTTTGGGTTCCGTCACTGCCATCAGGAAAGCGACCATAACTATAATTAATTAATGCTTGTCCTTTACTCCATTTTAGTTGGTCAACAAGATCGTCTCTTTGATACAAGCTTAATTGGTCACTTGAGCCTAGCTTTAAGTTAATGGTCTCGCTATTTTCTATCTCATCACTTGTCGCATATATTTGGTAAAACTCCCCTGGATTCAGTGTTATACTAGGTAGAGAAAATAATTCATTATTTTCATCTGCTATGGTGTAGTCACCTAAATAAACCGCAGTATCTCCAGTAGCATAAAGCTCAAACCAGTCATAACCTCCGTCACTATCATTAGCGACAATTTCATTAATACGTAGTGGTGCATCTTCGTTAAGTATTACATCGCGAATAACTACTTCAGTGGCAGTGTATTCTATATTAGCCTCTCCAGGGGTTGGTGATAACGTTTGCTCACTACCTGAGCCATCAATGAATAGCCCATAACTAGTGCCTTCGATTGCATCGCCTTCTTCCCAATCTAGTTGATCTACTTGCACATCATCTTTAAATAAGGTGACAGCATCATCACTACCTAGTTTAAATGTTACATAATAACCATCGGTAGGTGGGGTGTCGTTTTCATCAATGGCTTGAATAACAATAAAGTCGCCTTGAGCTAATGTAATATCAGGTAATGCTTGAGCAGCGTGTTCTGTACTATCATCCACTATGCTATAACTTGATAAATTTACTGGGCCTTCAAGCGCATATAACTCAATCCAATCGTTACCATCATCTGCAGCGCTGGCGACAATTTCATTGATAATCAAGCTTGAAAACGTTGAGGGTTGTGTGATTTCAGTTGAATCATTGACGGTTGGGTCACTTTCAGTAGAACTATCTTCACTACTCGAATCACCACAGCCGAATAACAAGCTGCTACTGAGTAATAAAGTATAAGATAAGAGAGGTGAATATTTCATTTGTTAGCTTCTTAAAAAGTCATACGAGAAGGACACTTTATTAAGAGACGGTGCAAACAATGTGCAACAAATGAGGAATGTTACAATAATATGACAAAATTAAAAAAAGCGTTACCCTTATAAGAGCAACGCTTTTTTCAGAACAACACTGAATATATACCCGTTACCAATCAATATGCGTATTTCAGAGTGCTTGAGCGATATCAATTCAAGGCAGTGTTTTGTAATAATGGTCGCTCCCTTATAAAAAGCACTAACGAAGAAGTGATTTTGCTCAAGCGCTTCTTCGATGGGTCTAAAAACAATTTATGCCGCGTTATTAACTTTAGTAAGGGAATAACCATGACGTAAACTTAATGCCTTGCCTAAATTGTTTTTAGTTCCCACTGAAACCTGCATCTTGAATGGTAACGGGTATAAACAAGCTAAATATTAAAGTCAGTGTAAGTTTTATGCAGTGGTATTAATAATGGATTCACCATCTTCAATATCAAATTTTTGGTAAACTTGCGTTAAGATAGATTCCTTATCTTCATCGCTTAGTTCGTTACTGCTACTTGCTGCTAACTTTTCTTCCATCAGTTCTGCTAAGTAATCAACCATTGAAGTAATTTCTTCCGTACTTTGTTTCGGCGGTGGCGGTGGTCTGTTACCGTCTTCAGATACGTTGGCTATGTCACCAATACTTTTTGCGTCAAAACCTAAATCAGACATTGCTTTTTCCATTGCTCCACTAGGCTGAATTCCAGCTTGTGACAGGGTTTCGACAATGTTAAGGGCATCTGATTCGCTCAAATTTTCTGCATCATATTGCGATAATGTTTCGCTCAGAATGCTTTGTTGATCTTCAGTTAAACTTTGTTCTGTTCTTTGTTGTGGCATTTGCATGCTAGAGCTGATGTTATTAATCATTATGAGTTACCCTTACGATTTTGTGGTCTTGGCGGCTTATGGTTAGTAAATTCTTCATTACTTATCACGCCATTGTTGTCAGTATCTATTTCATCGAATACGGTTTGATGGTCACCATGCGGCAGTTCCTGAGATGAAAACTCATCAAAATCGATATCACCATCACTATTACTGTCTATGGATTCAAAAGTAGGGCGAGATGGTCTATCTCCGTCATTTTGAGTGTTTTTTGCTAATACTTGGTTTGAGGCTAAGACTAATAATGTAACGACTATTGCCTGCTTGATATATATATTCATAAAATCTCCTGTTGCTGCATGGTTAATACTGTGAATAACCATGTTCAAAATTACTATGCAAAGCTATTTTTCAAAGTAATATTAACAACAGAAATTGCAAATAATGTGCAAGAAAAGAGGAAGTTTTAGAATTGCTATCATTAATAAATAAAACAAAATAAAAAGGGTATTTATTACGCAGAAGTTCCGTTAATTAAGGCACGGTATTAATACTGTAAAGCTTTATAATTTCAAGTAAGCTACAACATTAAGCGATAACCTGTACCGTAAACAGATTGAATCCAGTCTTTTCCTTCACTTATATCAGCGAGCTTTTTGCGCAATTTTTTGATGTGACTATCAATAGTGCGATTATTTACAATACGTTGATCTGAATACATGTTTTGCATTAATTGTTCACGGGTAAAAATTCTTTCAGGCTTGTTTGCTAAAGGCTTTAACAATTGAAACTCTACCGAGGTTAAGGCAACTTCTTGATTGTGGAACTCAACGGTAAAACGGTGTTCATCAAGTTTGAGTATTTCGGTATTATAGTGAATTGTTTGGGTTCTTCTTAAAACGGCTTTAACTCGAGCAACAACTTCGCGCGGGCTAAAGGGTTTGCATATATAGTCATCTGCACCTAATTCTAGCCCTAATAATCGATCTATTTCCTCAACTTTTGCGGTGACGAGTAAAATAGGAATATTAGAAAATTGACGAATTTCTTTGCATATATCTATGCCGTTTTTACCTGGTAGCATAATGTCGAGTAAAATCACGCTAGGTTGATGCTCTTTTACCCAAGTAATAACCTCATCACCATGATGAATCAAATGAGGCTCATATTCGGTCAATTTGAAATAATCAGCTAACAACTCTGCAAGTTTAATTTCATCTTCTACAATCAATATTGAATTTGACATTTTAGTACTCTCAAACAGGAATAAGTGTGAGTGAATTATGTATTATTAAACTATAGGTAACTTAATAATAATGGCTAAACCACCAAGAGGTGAGTTTTCAGCGGTAATTTCTCCTTGATGTGCCATGACAATATGCCGACATATCGACAGACCCAAACCAGAGCCGCCAGTTTTTCTATTTCGAGAATCTTCAACACGGTATAAATGCTCGAATAAATGGCTCAAATGAATATCGTCTACGCCGACACCATTATCTTCAAATTTTATCAATACGTTTGAGCTATGATTAGTATTTTCAATGCTTAAAGAGATATTAAAGCATGTAGCGGTTGAGTATTTTATTGCATTATTAATGATATTCTCAAATGATTGACAAAGGCGAGTTTTATCGATGAAGACATTAATTTTTTCATCGATAATGTCAGTAGTAAGTTTGATACCAGCGTCATTCAAATAACTATGATATGTATCTATTACACTATGCATTAATTGTGTTAATTCTTCATTTTTCTTACGATAGCGCATTCCTCCAATGTCAGCACTGGTAAGTAAATTTAAATCGTCAATTAATCGTTGAAGGTGTTTTACTTCATCATTTGCTGAAGCAATATTTTTTTTATTTAGTGGTCTAACTCCATCTAACATAGCTTCTAATTCACCACGTAAAATAGCTACAGGAGTACGCAATTCATGAGAAATATTAGCGAGCCAACGTTTTCGGGTAGTTTCATTCTCTGCCAAAGAATGTGCTAATTCATTATAGTCCCTACTTAATCTGCCAAGTTCATCTTCTCTGTTTAAGTTGATGGATTGCTGATAGTCACCTTGGGTGAGTTTATGCATACCTTGGGTAATTAATTTTAGAGGTTCAACTAAATGTCGCGTTAATGGTAGTGTTACTAAGGCAACTAGGCTCATAACAAATAATGCTATAATCCATAAGTAATATTGTTGCTGTTCAATAAAGTCGACTTCGTAACCTTGGGTAAGTTGATTACGTTTAGAAACAGCAAAATAGCCTACGATAGTATCATCAACGATTACTTCTGTTTTGCTGTATTCAATTTCCTCAATATATTTACCAACCACCAGGTTTTTATTATGATCAAGTAATGCATAAAATGCTTCATTTTCTCGGGGTGGTGGTGTTCTTTCCTCATGGAAGTCATTTCTAGGTGGCCGACCTTGTTCTTCTGCAGGACGCATTGGTGGCGGGCGACGAAAAGATAAATGTTCAGGTGAGCGACTTTTTTGTTTTGAGGTAAAGTTACTGTCAGCAAGTTGCTTGGAAACTAAGCGGATAAATTTACCATGACGTCCTTTCATGCTAAGCCAATTATTTTTTATCTGATATTCTTTAGCTAGCTCGATTACTACGGGCTCTAGCGCTTCTATTTCTTTGGTATTTACATAGTTAATCATGCCTTTACCAATGCTCCATTGCATCAGGAAGACTAATAAAGCGACGAGTAAAAAACTAAAGCTAAATAAAATCAAAAATAATTTATTTTGAATTTTCATTTGAAAATACGATCCTAGTCCAGTCGGGATAAATCAAGTGTAATATCGCAATATTCACACTTTTCAACAATGCTTAAGCATAACTAAACAATGTGCAAACTATGTGCATAAACCAGAAATAATGGAAGTAAAATAACAGAACCAATTTTTATGATTTTATTCGGCGCGTGTTACGTTATTTCTGCCATTGGATTTACCAAGATAAAGTGCTTTATCAGCACTTAACACGATTGAATCTACCGAGGTTTCTTGTGCTTGAGATACAGTGACAACACCTAATGTTAAGGTAATAAATGCGCTAGTTATTGATTTTTCGTGGACAATTTTCAGATTTTCTACTGCCGAGCATAAGCGCTCCGCAACAAGAGTTGATTCGGCTATTGAGGTATTTGGTAGAATAATGGCAAATTCTTCGCCACCATAACGGCAATTGGCGTCGGTAATACGGGCTACATTTTCAATAATGCATTGAGCTACTTGCTTAAGACACTCATCTCCTTTTTGATGTCCATAAAAATCATTAAAAAGTTTAAAGTGGTCTATATCAGCAATAATAAGCGAAAGCGGTTGTTTTTGACGGCGATGTCTACTTATCTCTTCAGTTAAGCGTTTATCAAAATACCGTCGATTATATAAACCGGTTAAGCCATCTTGATAGGTAAGTATTTCTAATTGCTTATTTACTGCTATAAGGTCTTTAGCTTGGGCATTCAATGACGCAGTTTTTTCCATGACTTGCTCCTCAAGTGCAACAACAAACTTTTTCTGTCTATCAATTTCTTTTTGTTGTAGTCGTGTTCTAAAATAAATAAAGATAAATATCGTTAGAATAGAAACTAATACGTATAGACTATAAGCCCACCACGTTTTCCAGGGAGGGGGAGATACAACGAGGTCAATGGACAATATTTTCTTGCCCCATTTACCGCTACTGTTTGTTGCTTTCACCAATAATTTATAGGTACCACCATCTAAATTGTTAAAAGAAACTACATTCCTATTGCCCATGTCAATCCAGTTTTCATCGTATCCTTCTAATTTATAGGCATACATATTTTTAGTGGGAGAAACAAAGTCTAATACCGAAAATTCAAAAGAGAAAAAATAATCAAGATAAGATAGTTGTATTTCACTGATATAAGCGTGAGGTGTATCAAGTTTGACAGGCTTACCCATTTTATTGAAACCAGTTAATACAATATTAAATTCATGATCATTTGTTTCAATAGGTGAGGTACTAAAAAATTCAACACCTCGTTGACTACTGGTAAAGAGAGTTTCATTAGCAGCTTTTACTAGACTACCAGGGTAATAATTTAGGCCTAATAACCCACTATAGCGATCAAAGTTAGTTACCTCTTCGGTTTGCGGATTTAATTTTGAAATTCCTTTGTTAGTTGTTAGCCACAAATTGCCATTGTTATCGTCGGTAATTGCACGGATTAATGATGTGGGTAACCCATTTTTCTTGCCAAAATGTTTAAACGTTTTAGTTTTAGAGGTATATAAATTAAGCCCTTTTTGTGTGGCAATCCACAATTTTCCATCTTGTGATTGATAGATATCTTGGACGATCTTCCCTAATAAACTACCTGTTTTATTTATATCATGCTTAAATATAGTAAACTTTTGATTCTCTTCATCCCAAAGGTTTAACCCATCACCAGTACCAACCCAGATCTTTTGTTCATTGTCTTTATATATTTTTAATACTTCTGGGTGAGATAGGCCCAAAGCGTCATCTAAGTGGGTGAAACTATTAGTTGATGGATTATAGTGATATATACCGTTTTTATATGTTCCTATCCAAATAATGCCATGGCGATCAATGTTAAGTGCTCGTATCTCTCGAAACTGTTTGTAATGTGGATCTGATGGAGGATATTTTACTAATTGAACTTGTTTAGTAATGAAGTTAAATTTAGCTAAGCCATCATCCTGTCCAAGCCATATACTGTTTACTCCATCTGAAACCATAATAGGCTTATCGAATAACCTATTTCCTTCATAGCTATTCTCATTACTAAAAATATTTGGTGATAATGTTTCTAACTTTTGTGATGATACGTGCCATTTATACAAGGCAGATAATGATGATGCAATTAACACATCGCCATTAGGATCAGCAGTGATGCCATTAGGAGCTGTTAAATTATTACTATTAATATTTTTAAATTTTCGTTTTGGTATTATTTTGTAAATACCGTGATTCTCATTAGTAACCCATAATGTTCTGGAGCTATCTTCAAAAGCTATTCTTAAACCATGACTGTATTCAAGCTCAAATTTTTCAATGTGGGAACTTGAGTGTCGTTGATGAAATAAGCCTTTACTCGTCACAAACCAAATATTACCTTTATGGTCTTCAATCATTGAATTGACTTGACCTAAATTTTGATCGATTAACGTTTCTAATGAGCTAAAAGTACTATTTACTTTATCAAATATAAAGGGCCCTTTTTGAGTGCCAACATAAATTTTATTTTTTGACGTTTTTAAAATGCTTCTAATTTCGTTTGCGCCTGTAGGCGTTAAATTTTCTGGGTCTGGGAGGAAATGGGAAAAAGTATGGTTCCGCTTATTATATAAATTTAAGCCAAAGCTCGTCGCTATCCAAAGGCTATCACTATCGTTATCTTCAATATCCCATATCCTATTATGAGATAAACTTGATTCGGTGCCTTCAACTTTTTGAACGTGCTCAAAGCTATTACCGCCAAGATATTTATTCAAGCCATGTTCATAGGAGCCTAACCAAATAGTACCTTCTTGATCGTGATACAAGCTTTGTATGCGGTTAGATGAAATAGAATCAGCACGTTTTGCATCATGAATAAAATATTTAAATTCTCCGGTAGTAGGATCATACAGGTTAGCGCCACCTCCCCATGTACCGATCCATATCTTTCCTTCACGGTCTAACATCAGATTGCCAGCATAATTATGGGATAAACCAGTAGTACTAATACCGTCAGACTCAAAAAGAGTGACTTTACGGCCGTCGTAGCACATAACGCCATTTTCACCGGTACCAAACCAAAGTAACCCTTGAGTATCTTGAATAATGGAGTAGATTTCTGACGCAACAAAACCATCTTCTGCTGTTAACATTTCAACAGAGTATTCGTTAGTTAGTTGTGAAGGACGTTCATTACTGAAAGCAGGTAAAATAATGCCAGTAAGAAATATAATAAAACATGTAAATTTATTAAAAAACAATAAAATATATCCCCTAAACCTGAATGTGCTAACAATAAAGTGCGTTTAAAATATAATAATATTATCTTAGTGTATTTAACTGCGTATTTCTATCATCAATCAATATAAGGTTGCTGGTAAGTTAATATAATAATTGCTGATACTATTGTTAATGAGGAAACTTAGCTCTATTAATGTAGAGCTAAGCTTGCTTAGTAAAATAAACAGGAAATGATTAAACAGATAATTCTATACGCGGTTGTGCGTTTTCGCTACTGTCTATTTTAGGAGAACATAATAACAGCCTTGATGAAGCAATGCCGCCATGCTCTATAATATAATCTTTAAACGCGGCTTCTCGTTGCTCGGCAATTTCTTTGAGTTGATTAATATGTTTTGCATCTGTTATTTTGGTGCCAGCACTCAGATTAATATCGCCGGGGACACTAATACCACAAATATTTACTCGGGTTTTTTCTTTATCTTGCATTAAGGCGATAAAACCTTGTAAGTAGGCCTGTTGTGCTTCATTTGGTTCTATTTGTTTGGTTTGATATATTAAATCATCAAAACGTAATTTTAAGGCAAATTCACCTACGCTCATCGCAACAGAAACAACATTTGCATAAGGGACGAATGTCGTCATAACGTACTCTTTTGTAGCCATCCAAATAGCTTTTTGGGTTATTAAAGTGACGATACTACTCATACCAAAATTTGGATCTGAGGTTGAACCTGATAGCGGCACATCAAGCTCTACATCACCATGACCATCTTTAAGCATGCCAAGCGCCATATTAAAAGGTAATGCGCCTTGCTCAATCAGAGAGCCTGCTTCATCACTGCCTGCTACCGCTGTTTCTAAACTTCGTAATAGAATAAGGATCTTACCATTAAGCTCTTCCCCTGTTAGCGTCACATTAATATCAGTATTGAGTTGACCACTTTTTAGTTCCATATTTACTGCTTTTTTCATGTAGCGAGAAACTGCTGGTAATGAAAGTTCTTGTAAAGAGCCTTCTAAATGATGTTTTTGAGTTTGAGAAAAGGGCAGGGTGAACCCCTTAAAATCAAAGTGAGCATATTTATTAATGCGGCCTTTTAATTCGAATGGTGTTTGCTCTTCTTGTTTGCTAACTGCATTACTTAATGCACCTAGTGTTAGTGTGTCTATAATCACTTTACTTTGCATCATAGGTTCAACACTATGATCTAACAGTGTTAGCTGGTTATCATTTATTAATGAAAACTCGTTTAATGAAATAATAAAGGGAGCGTCTTGTGTTGGGTCTGCAACTTCAACAACGGCGACCATTTCTTCTTGCGCTTCATCTTTTTCAGATCCATCTTTTGCTATAGGTAATGACACTAAGTTAGCTAACGCACTTTCTTCATTTAAAATTAGGTTACTTTGTAAGCTATCTAAAATGATTGTATCGATAGAGAGTTGTTTGGCATTAGCAAATACATCTTTGACACTAAATTGTTTTAAAGTCACGATAGGGGGATGTACAGTATCTTCATTTTTTGACCCATAAATTTCGTCAACAATAAAATTTGCTATTTTTACTTGTGGCTCGCCGTTAGTTAAATAAAAGCTAATATCTTGTAATGCTAATTGCTTAATGTAAGCTAATTTTTGACTGGCTTTTTCATAATGCACCTCTGCATCATTCAGCGTTACTTGGCTCATACCACTTAACTCAGTAATTTCATCGCCACTGAGTGTCAGCAGTAGATCATCGATATTTGTTTCAAAGTTTTTAAGGGTAACAAATTGTTGTTGATAACCAACAATAAGGTCTGTGTTGCTAAGTTCAGCTTTATTCACATGTAATTTAACTATATCTGACGCGATAGTTAGCTTTTGCTGACTTGTAAAAGAAAGCAAACCACTTAATTCAGATAGTTCGGCGACGTAAGGTTGTACTTTTTGAATTGGGTAACCGTTGAGTGATAACTGACTATTTACTTCACCTTGTCCGTTATCAAACACTGCATCAGCTGTTAGTTCCAGTGCTGTGCCATCGACAACACTTTGCAGACTTAAGAGCGCCGTTTGAGATTTAAGATCAGCTTTTACTTGGCTAATTAATAGCTCATCGATGTTTATCTGGTGATTAATCTCGTTATTATTGAGTTCAATATTGACTGTATTTAATGATAATCGTGGCAATATTAGCTGAAATGGAAGTGGCTCTGATACAGTTTCAGGTGTTTTTTCTTCAGGTGTCGCATCACTTTCTTTATTTAAATCAATACCTGCAATGATTAGCTGAGAAGGCGTTTTTACAACGTTAAGATAAGCATCATTTAGTTCAAATTCACTAACGACAACCTCGTCGAATAATAAACGATATAAGGTTAAGCGAACGGTTAACTTATCTAAAGAAAATACTTTTTTTTCTTCATTACTAAATAATGCAAAATCTTTAATCGTTAATTGGCTTAAAAAGGGGTTGTAGTAAATGCTCGCTTCAGACGATAGTGTTAATCCCTGTTCTTGTAATACAGGTTCAATAAAATACTTACTAACAGGAGATGAAATACCCCAAATAATCAGATAGATACTTATAAAAATTGCGGGGATTATTTTTAGTGATTTATGTGAAAACAGTGATTTTTTTGGAGTAGAAGCAGGTGTGTTCATAGATAAGTAAATACGTCTTTGTTAATATATTTTTATTCAAAATAAGGAAGTTCAATAATAACAGATAAACCATTATCTGCGTTATTTTTAGCAAAAATTTCACCTTGATGTGTGATAATGGCTTGTTTCGCTATTGCTAAACCTAAGCCTGTTCCACCTGTCGCCCGATCTCTGGCAAGATTAACTCGATAAAATGGTGTGAACAGCTGCGTTAATGATTCTTCAGGTACACCATTACCCTTATCGCTAACGACTAAAATAACTTTTTGCTTTTCTATCGATAATTGAACGTTAATAGTACTTTGCTCTGGGCTATATTTCACCGCGTTGTTAAGTACGTTACTAATGGCACTTGTGAGTAAGGTTTGATCAGCTAATAACATTATTTTAGCGGGAGCATTATAGTTAATACTGATCGACTTTTTATCCGCAATAAATTGTTCATCGTTTATGATATTTTGTATTAGTGTTGAAAGGTTAACTTGTTCATACTCTGCTTTTTGCAAGGTATTCTCTAAGCGAGATAGCACTAATACATTTTCAATCATGTGATCTAATCTATCTATTTCTCGTTGACAACGTTGTAAATATTGCTCACGTGCTTGTGGCGTTGTTGATTCTTGTTGTGCTAACCCCAGAGCCATCTGAAGCCTTGTCATAGGTGATCGTAGTTCATGTGAAACATCACCTAATAAGCGTCTTTGTGAGCTTTGGTGTTGCTGTAATTGCTCTGCCATTTTATTAAAACTATTAGCTAATTGTTCTAACTCGCCGCTAAGCTGACCTACGCCTTCAACACGTGAATCAAAATCACCTTGGCCTAATCTTGTTGTCGCTTTTTTAATTAATCGAATAGGCTTACTAAATGAATGTGCTAGTAGCAAACAAAGTAAAAAGCTAATCAAGGTTGGCGTCACAATACGCAACCAGTAGGGAAGTGATTGAACAATTTGACTAATGTTTGGTTTGTGAACTTTACGCGAAATAAATAGTTGATAAGGTTGATTATTAATATTGATTAGTACGGGGCCTACTATTTCCGTATGCGAAAAAAAGCTAGTTGTGGGTTGCGTAAAAGTATTCTCGCTAAGGTAATCGGTTAATACGCGTTGAAAATTTTTCGGTAATGGGATAGCGCTAACAATCCTTGAATTACCATCGATACTTTTTAACCAAATATTAAATGGGGTTAGAGCAAGTCTTTTTTTTTGTAGCGTTAAGAATTGCTCAATATTTTCTGCTTTATTACGCTTGATACGTTTTGCCATTTTATTGAGCTGATAAAGTTCATCAGGTTTTGATTTATGACTAACTACTTCACGAATAACATCATTGGATAGCTGCTGTGAAATCCAGCGTGTGCTAATAATAGATGTAATTGCAATGAGCCAAAACCAGACAAATAGTTTAATGGTAAATGAAGATAATAAGGTTTTTATTTTAGAGGAGGCTTTGATTAGGGACATGTTAACTATCTTCACCTGTTAAGAATAAATACCCTGCACCGCGGACGGTTTTTATTTTTTCAGTGGTACAAAATGGTAGAAATTTTCTACGAATATTACCAATATGTACATCAATGCTACGATCAAATGGACTAAGCTTTCGGCTTAATACTTTTTCTGAAATAGTATCTTTAGAAATAATTTTGCCGTGATTTTCCAATAATAAGGTTAATATTTGGTATTCAGTACCTGTGAGTTCAATTGGGTTATCATGGCAAGAAGCTGCTCGGATAGCATGGTTTAGTGCTATATCATTTACGGTTAAAATAGATTTTTCTTGTTCGTGACCTGCTTCAAGGGGAGACTGGCCTTGTTGGCTCGCTAATTGAATCCGGCGTAAGATGGCATTTATACGTGCTAATAACTCTTGATGGTGAAAGGGCTTTGCTAGGTAATCATCAGCGCCTAATTCTAAGCCTCTAACTTTATCGTTATGATCGCCTTTAGCTGTTAACATTAAAACTGGCGTTTTATGCTCTTGACCCAGCGCCTTCAATACTTCAAAACCATTAAGTTTGGGCATCATTACATCAAGTAATATTAAATCGTATTGATTCGTGAATGCCTGCTCAAGTCCTGACTGACCGTCAAAGCAACAATGAACAAGGAAGTCCTGCTGAGCTAAATAATCGGCTAAAAGCTCTGCTAACTCATGATCATCATCAATTAATAATATGTGCTTTTTATTCAAGAGAATTTTTACCTTATGTTAGAAGTACAATCATTTTACCTTAATCATTATTAACTTGTACTTCATTGTGTAACCTTTACTTAATCTTTACATTGGCTTTGCGTTTCTTTGCATTGAATTACTTATACTAGCTTTCGTGAAATTTATTTAACCTTTGGAGCCAACAATGAATATTACTAAACCAATGAAAACTATTGTTTCTATTTCTGCAGTCTGTGCCGTATTAGCTTTTACCGGTATGTCTAACGCCAATGTATCATCAGAAGATAATGTGGAGACTAAATCACATAAACATTATCAAAAAAGTGAACGTCATCATAGAGGTAAAGATATGATGAAAAAAATGAGTAAATATCTTGGCCTTTCTGAAGAACAAAAAACTCAGATGAAAGCGATTAAAACTGCAGCTAAAGAGCAAGATGTTTCTTTACGAGCAGAAATAAAACAATTCAAAGAAGCTGAAAAACTATTGCTACAAGCAGAAAAATTTGATGAACAAACCTATATCGCTTTACATGACTCTTATAAAGAAACGTTTGCGCAAATGGCATTAGCCAAAGCAAAAACGAGAAATGCAATGTTTAATGTCTTAACGCCAGAGCAGCAAGTAAAGTGGGAGAGTAAGATGGAGCAAAGAAAAAGCAAAATGCAAAGAAAAGGAAAAAATAAAAAGGCAAAAAGTGAAGATGTTAGTGAAAGCTAACTATGTAAACTAAACGCAAACACCTTAGACATTTGGCTTTCTACCGGCTTCCCGTTAACTTTAGCGGGTAGAAATCGCCATTGTCTTATTGCTGAACGAATTGAATTTTTAAAATAACTGACTTTTTGTTGATTGATAAATTGAAGGTTTTTAACCTTACCATTAATGTCGATAGTAAAGTTCACTTCCACTTCAAGCTCAATACCTTTACGTTTGGCGATATTTGGATAAATAGGGTTTACAGATTTTAGTTTTTTCGCATTACGTCTAATTGGTGCAATAGTTATAACTTTATCTTCTGGTTCTATATGAGCACTAGCTGAAGTAACAGCTGTTTTACTGATAGCATGATTTAATAAGCTTGACTCTTTTGATGTCTCGTTCTTATCGGCATTAGTCGTAAACTCATTATTTAGCACCGAATTGTGCGGAGATTTTTTGCTGGCATGATTACTAATAAATGTATTCGATAAATGTGAGTCATCTCTTAATTGTATTAGCTCTTGTTGATAAGCGCTGTTAGACGTTGTTCGTTCAAATGCTTTTGTCACCATTAATGAATCATTGTTTACATTATTTTTACTTAATTGTTCAGGTTCAGTTGCAGTATTTTGCGATGAATTCTTTAGCTGAATAGGTTCATTGGAATTAGGCTGTAAATTATTTAAAGCTAATGAATTACGTTTAATAATATCCATGTCTGATTTTTTTTCTATTGGCCTATCCACAGATACTAAAGTCGTTAATATATTATTCGTTGATAGCTCTTTTTTACCTAATACCGTTTTAAAGGTGTTATCAGCAGGTTTATTAGGTGATGGTGTTGTAATACTAGGTAGATTTTCACTAAAAATAGGTGAGAGCAGTGTTACGTTATTGTTGAGCGTGTTTTGATTTTCTTCACTTTTGGTTGTTTGTTTCCACGGTGTTTCATCTGGCCAAAGGTCCAGCAGTGGCATAGTCAGTAATTGTTTGCTTGACAGCAATACTATCGAGAAAATAATGGTAGCACTAGCAAACCATTTACTGATGTTATTATTGGGAGCGCAATGATGGTCAACTAAACGAATAACACGTTGTTTTAAATCACCGCCTGACGCTGCCATGGCCATATTAGGTATCGTATTATTGTGAATTTTAGTACATAAAGAAGCGGTATCTGCTAATGTGTGTGCATAAGCTATTGCGTCACCGCAGTGTTGTACGGCAATATCATCGCTACAATATTCACGTTCGTTACGCATTTGTTTAGAAACCCATGATACCGCCGGGTGGAAAAACAATAATATCTCGACCAACGTCTGTAAAAAATTAACGAGGTAATCATGACGTCGAATATGGGCAAGTTCATGCAAAATCAACATTTCAAGTTGTGCATTATTTAAACCGCTGATCATTGAAGCAGGAATTAGTACAACAGGTTTAAGCCAGCCAATGGCCATTGGCACATCAACTTTTAATGAAATCAATAGTCGTGGCAATATGCGTAGACTGATTTGTTTTGCCAATTCATCAAAGCGCTTTTGTAACTTATCACTTGGCTCTACCGTACCTTGGAGCGGAAGTTTATTAACAGTAGATATTTCTATTAATAACTTACTTGCTAATAAGGTCACAGTTGCCAGCCATAAAATTGATAAATAAGGCAATAATATATTAAGGGTTTCTATTAACTCTTTATAATTAAATAGCGAATCAGGTTGTTCTAATTCTTGTATAAATTCATTTAACGCAAAAGAGTTAACAAAGAAGTGAGTTGACGAAACCTCTGTTTGATAAATAACAATAAAAGTTATCAGTGGTAGTAGTAAATTAATCAACATAGCAAATGCAGATAAGGCATAACGCAATTGAGGTTTACTATTATTGAAAATAAGTAATGCTGATTTTAGTACGATAGCCACTAATAACCCTTGCCACAAAAAGTGCAATAAGGTGAGTGCTAAACTAGTTAGCAATGGGCTAGTAAATACGTTATCTAACATTTTTATTGTTAAGCTATTACTGTTAAGTTTCTTTTTCTAAAGAATTTAGAAGTTGACGAATATCATTAATATCTTCTGCAGATGTTGATTCATCGATAGCGCGCATCACTAATTTAGAGGTTGAGCCGCCAAAAGCTTTGCTGATTAAGTCTTTTATTAACGATGATTGTGTATGCATTTCGCTATTTGCGGCAGCATAAACATGTGCTCTATTTGTTTCATCACGAGTTACTAATGATTTTTCATGCATTATTTGTAGTATTTTTAGTACGGTTGTATAACCAGTTTTATGTGTCTCAGTTACTTCTTCGTGAATTTGTCTGACGGTAGCAGGCCCCATTTGCCAAAGAATATTGAGTAATGATAACTCAGCTTCTGTTGGCTTCACTGCGGATTTTTCACGTGCCATGTTTCTTGCCCCAATTATTAATTTTATTTTATGCCCAGAGGGTTGGAATTTTAGTTGTAAAAGTGGTTACGAATATAATCGTAAAACTTGGTTGTTAATCCTATACTTTGTGGAATTAATGAGCAACCATTAATTTAAGCATCACTTTTTTCGACTAAATCTGCATAATGCTCACCTAATCTTGTCACGGTTTCAGGTCCAGCATTAGCGGCAAATTCAACCATGTTGGGGGCGAAGGTACTGACAACAGTAGAGCCTAACTTGAAACGGCCCATTTCATCACCTTTTTCAAAGGTAATTGCATCAATCCCTTTTGCTGGATATTGCCATCTGAAAATATCCTTTCCTGCTGGTGGTGTAATAGTGCCTGCCCACGTTGTTTCTATGCTTGCGACAATAGTTGCGCCTACCAGTACCATAGCGAAAGAACCATGCTCGGTATCAAATACTGTTACCACACGCTCATTGCGCGCGAATAAATCAGGAACGTTATTCGCAGTTAATGGATTCACTGAAAATAACTCACCAGGTACATAAATCATTTCACGTAATGTAGCCGCCATAGGCATGTGAATTCGATGGTAGTCTTTAGGTGCTAAATAAATACAAGAGAACTTACCTTTTTGAAAAGGAGCGGCCGTTCTAGCATCACCACCTAACAATGAGGTAAGGCTGTAATTAAAGCCTTTGGCTTGAATTAATCTTCCTTCAACAATATCTCCTTGCTGAGATATTGCGCCATCAACGGGATAACATAAAGTACTTGAGTCTGAATCAATAGTACGGGCACCTTCTTCTAATTCGCGCGTGAAAAAGTCATTAAAGGTGGCAAAATCTTTTGCATTTTTTAATTTTGCTTCATTCATGTTGATCTTGTATGCCTTGATGAACATATCAATGAGTTTAGTGGTTAACCAACCCATTTTAGCAGCAGCTAATTTTCCCACTAAACGAGAAATAGCATGCTTAGGCATGGAATATTGCAAGGCAATCTTAATTTTATCGCTGAACTTAGTCGTTGAAGATTGATTCTGTGAAGACACTTTTTTTCCTTTATTTACTTAGTTTTAATTTATTTGGTAATTAATCATTAAACCGTGAAGTTAATTTGTTGTCACCTAAGCTGGCGATAATACGGGTAAAGCTAGCAAGTCGTTTAGGGTGAATTTTATCCTCGGCAGCTGAGGTCAATGCACAACCAGGATCATTTTTATGTTTGCAATCTCGGAATTTACATAATCCTTGAAATTGCTCAAACTCTTTAAAGCCGTTAAAGACTTGATCAGGCGTTAAATGCCATAGGCCAAACTCTCTAATCCCTGGGGAGTCAATTAAGTCACCACCTTCTTCAAAATGATATAATCGAGCGACAGTTGTTGTATGTTGCCCTAACCCAGAGTTTTGTGAAACCTCTTGAGTAACTACGCCAAGCTCTGGCATTAAAGCATTCACTAATGTTGATTTTCCCACACCTGATTGACCAACAAAAATACTAATATGCTGGCTCAATTGAGTTTTTATTTCGCTAATACCTTCATTAGTTTGACTGCTACCATAAAGTATCTGATAGCCTATTTCTCTATAGATTTGTAATTGTTGTTCAATTTCATCTTGCTCGTTTTGGCTTAGCTCGCTAAGTAGATCTATTTTGTTTAAGACAATAACTGGCGTTATGCCCGTTTGCTCAGCAGCAACTAAGTAGCGATCAATAATGTCACTGTTAAATGCCGGCAATACAGAAGAAACAATTAAAATTTGGCTAATATTAGCTGCAATAGGTTTTACGCCATCATAAACATCAGGTCTGCTTAATACAGTCTCACGATCATGCACGGCTTCAATAATGCCACAAATGCTATGTTGAGTTTCTTTGCCTAAACGCCAAAGTACTTTATCGCCACAGACTAAAGTTTTGATAGAACGGCGTAAATTACATCGGTATATTGCACCATCATCACCCTCTACATCCGCATGTTGACCAAATCTACTGATCACAATACCTTGTTGAGTAGCACCTAGCTCTTCATCTTCCCACTGAACTTTACCGCCACTAGCGTTTACTTTCGTGTGCAATTTTTTGTCGTGATTAGCTTTAATGCGTCTTTGCTGACCATTAGTTAATTTTTTCTTAGCCACAAGTCTTAATCATTTTGTTTAATCCTAGTTATTTGTTCGCTATTATACTGATAATTACTAGCTATTGCTTGTGCAATTTTTAAGGGATATTTATGACGTGTAACAATACCAATTTAATTTGGCTTGATTTAGAAATGACTGGGTTAGAGCCTGAAATTGATGTAGTGCTCGAAATTGCTACTATTATTACTGATAGTCAGTTAAATATTTTAGCTGAAGGCCCCGTTTTTGCCATTCATCAATCAGATGATGTGTTAGACAATATGAGTGAATGGTGTATTGAACATCATGGTCAGTCAGGTTTAACTAAACGATGCCGTGAGAGTAAGATTAGCCTAGCTGAAGCTACCGCTCAAACTATTGCCTTTGTTCAACAATATGTGCCGAAAGGTGTTTCACCAATGTGTGGTAATAGTATTGGTCAAGATCGACGTTTTATTAATAAGTATATGATTGAATTTGAAGAATATTTTCATTATCGTAATTTGGATGTAAGTACAGTGAAAGAGCTTGCTCGTCGCTGGAAACCTGAAGTATTAGATAAAGTAGTAAAAACGGGAGCTCATTTAGCTTTAGATGACATTAGAGAGTCGATCGCCGAGTTAAAAGTCTACCAAGAGCACTTTTTCAAAATTTAACTAATCATTTGTCACTCTTTGGGCGTTAACTTAATATTGAATATAAGTGCCAGTGATAATATTGTAAAAGTCAGTTTATTTAATGCGCACATCAACTTGATGTGCGCTATGCTCTCACTATATTTCGTCTGTAAATTAGTAAAAATATTCACTTAATCTTTATCAATCTATTATTATCATTGTAGTTTGGTATAAACTAACGTCATTAAGGGATGTAGAATAAAAAAACACTATGAGTAATATTGACGGCGTTGCAGAGCATATTGAAAATAACACTGAGCAGAAGCAACACCATAAGAAAATTAAATTAAAGCTTTTTTATCAAAAATTTAGGTTTAAATTTGTAGCATTATGTTTTTTAATCATCATTACGATAGGCTTAACCTCTGCCTTATTTTACCAAACTAATGTGCAGGACAATGCGACACTCAAAAATCAATTAATACCGATAAAACAAGCGTTAAAACAAATTAACGCGTTGCAAGCAGTCGAGCAATTAATTGAAGATATACTCCAACCGGATAATACTGGCAATTTGGTTAAGTTACATGATGAATTAATTATATTAAATCGTAACTTACTGCAAGCGCATAGCGACAATAAACAAGTTTTTCAGCAATGGCTAGATAAAAACTTACTTGCTGAAGATGTTGTTTCACGTGTGCAAGACAGCTATACCTATAATCAGCAGCTAAGGCAAAGCAGCATTATTCAATTGCAACTAGTGCTTTTTTCTATCCAGCAAGTTATCGATGAGCAATTTGCTAGCCAAAAAATACTAAATGAACAATTAGAAGTTGAGCAAGCAAAAAATAGAGTGACTTACAGTCGAGCTAATCTATATGTGCAACTGGCTCAAAAATCGAATGATTTACAACAATTAAAAACGTTATTAATTGATGTTTTAATGCGGTTTAAAGCATTGAATACCAATACATCGCTAACCGTTTTTGAGGAATTACGTCTTCAGATGCGGCAATTGTTTACTCAGCATCAACAAATTATAAGTGATGGGTTAATAAAGGGCATTCTTGATGTTAATCAGCAGTTTGATACGTTGGAAAAAATAGTATTAACAGAACAAAAATCAATACCTAAATGGCAAAGTTATATTCGTTTAGTTCAAGATTATCAAACTAATTTAAAAGAGCAACAAGAAGGTGTTAAGCGGCTATTATTAACCCCTTACAAGAATGATATTCAAACCGGTGACATCAGCGTTATAAAGGCTTTTTTGGCTAGTTATACTATAGAATTATCAGAAAAAAATATTGTTAATATTTTGTTGGCTAGTATTGCTCTGTCGCTACTTTGTTTTTTCTTTTTATTATGGCGATTACACAAGCAAATTAAGATTTCAGCGCAGCAAGGTGTTGAGAGCATTGTCAACACCATCAATAACGCACCAAATAAAAGTGTTGTTGCTAATTGCATTGAAACGCAAGTCATAATCGATCATTTAGAGAAAACTTCAGGTCATTTAGAAAGTCATGAAGAGCCGCAGCATAATGAAGATGAATGGCAGGTATTATTAAATAAATATCAAGCTATTGAACAAGTGTTATCACAACAAGAAAAAACTATTGAAGAGCTACATCAAAATGCAGAACAGCAAAAATTACGCTTAACCTTGCAAATATTTGATGAAATGCAACGTTATCAATTTTTAAAGAAATTAATAGTACAAGTCATACAACAACATCAAGAATATTGCCTAAATGTTAATGTATTAAATGCCACCCCATTAACTACCAATAAGGGGCATTTAATAACGCAATTAATGTGTTTATATCAGCAATTTTCAGGTTTACATCTAGCGTTAGAAATGAAATCAGATAAATCACGTTTGACATTGACCGATGTGAATTTAATTGATGAGATATATGCTGCTTTATTTAACAAGCAACAAGAACAGCATAAATATGACAACAAATTGTTCGTACGTTGTGATGAGCGCTTACTCAGTAAGGTAAAAGTTGACGATAATGTATTTCAGCATTTTATCAGTTTACTTATTGATATCGTATTAACGAACTGTAGAGCAAGCCAATTATTATTACAGGCTCAATTACAAGATAAGAATGAAGGACAACAATTAGTAAACTTGTCGGTTATTGTCAACACAAGCCCTTTAAAAACGCTGCCTACCTTAATTATGCAGTTATTAAATTCTGAATCTGTTTCGCGCATAAACTCACCGTTAATTGATGCTTTTAATCTGCTACTTACTAAGCAGCATGGTGAAAATATTAGTGCGGAACTTGTTGATGATGGCTATCAACTCAGTTTTGATTTACCTTTAGCCGTTGCTGCGCCTGAAGATGTTAGCAAAAAAATCACCTTAAACGGCACTAACATCATGGTATTGTCAAATAATGTGGTGTTAGCTGAGTTGATTGCAACTATTGTTTTATCTGCCCATGGCAAACTTGAACGAATCACCCAGTTTGATAGTTTTAAAAGTCAGTTTATTGAAGAAAAGCTTAATCGCAAGAAATTTGATGTCGTCGTGGTCACAAGTGATATAGCAGTAACTCAGCTTGATTTCATTATTCAACAGATTAACTTATTACCTGAGTCTGTAAAACCTAAGTTGATGGTGCTTCAATCAAGTGAACTTAACTATGAGCGCTTCGGCTTTTATAATCAAGCAGAGCAAATATTTTGTAAAGATAGTTTTGTTGAAAATATCTTGAAGCTGCTAAAAGGCGACCGTTTAACGAATCAATTATTTCCTTATGAGTCTTTTGTCTCTCATGAAGCATTACCGGCCGAGTTGCCGTTATTACTTGCTGTGCAATCGCCACAAGCCTATCAAAACTTACAACGATTACTACATTGGCTTGGTTTTCATGTGAAAATCGTTGCTAATGAGTATGAACAAGCAATACTTTGGAAAACAGGTGTATACAACATACTGGTTACGGAATTTCCTGAATCAGCTTTAATTGAAAGAGCAACTACAGCAAATATTAGTATTGGGGTTTTATCCTTAACTGATATGTTACCTAAGGTTGGAAATAGAGCACCTTTCGCACAATGGCTTATTAATCAATTGAATTTTACCGATGAAATTACATTGGTAGAGTTAGCTGAAGCATTGGCACCGTGGCTAAAGAAAAAAAGAGATATAAAGGGAGAGCTTGCACTAAATAAATCGAGCAATCAAGATAAATTGGCTTTGCCAGAAGAAGGTTCTGATGATGTTGTTATTACTGAAGTTACGCAATTATTAACAGATAACGCTGCTGTTTTTGACTTTGCTCGCTATTTACAGCATCAAGGTACTGTTGAATTAGCATTGTTTATGCTTGACGAGTATACCCAAGATAATCACCAACAGCTTGATGCGTTAATTGAGGCGATAAAAGAAAAAGAGTTAGCGCAAGCACACGTTGCTATTGCGGCATTAGCGTTAAATGCTGCAATACTCTCAGCACCTCGGCTACAATTATTATGTACACAATGGTCAAAATTATTAAGCGGTGTCGAAATACCTAGTAGCCTAGAAAAGGTTAATGCCTTACTAAAAGAAACTCGAGTTGTATTAACTGAAATCGACGAATACGCAGAAACGCTTTAAATATTTAGCTAACAGTCATTTCATTAGGTATTGTAATCTACCTTGGACATTTTTAAACCTGTATAGTTGAACGATTATGCATCTCTAGGAAGCCCTTTTTCTACTGAACGAATTAATCTAGCATTAAGTCGTTCAATCGGGCTTTTATTCATAACGTCTTTATTTGGTTTACTTAGGTTTTGCTGTGCTATAGCCCAATGAATATGCTCAGCAACTAATTCGGAAGCAAGTGGTAACTTATCTTCCAATGCTTGAACAATTTCAGCATCCCAAGGAGCATTACCTAATGCTACGGCAATATTACGTTGCCAGCTTTGAAACCCTATTCGTCGTATCGGCGAACCTTGAAAAACATCTAAAAAGTAAGTTTCATTCCAAGAAAATAGCGTTAAAAGTGTTATTTCATCCAGTTGATTTCTCGCTTGAAAATCATCTTCTAAACTCAGCTTTGCGTATTTGTTCCAAGGACAAATAAGTTGGCAATCGTCACAACCATAAATTCGATTACCCATTAATGGTCTCAATTCTATTGGAATAGGATCAGGAGATTCAATGGTAAAATAAGAAATACAGCGTCTGGCATCAACGACATAAGGTTCTACGATAGCTTTGGTTGGGCATATTTTTATACAAGCAACACAACTGCCACAGTCATTGACCGATCTTTCTGTGTTTTTAGGTTTAATTGATGTTATTGGCAGTGGTATATCTATAAGCAGTTCACCAAGAAAAAACCACGAGCCAGCTTCTTTATTGAGTAATAAGGTATGCTTACCCACCCAACCTAAACCCGCTTTTTCAGCAAGGGGACGTTCTAATATGGGGGCTGAATCAACAAATGGACGAAAATTGAACTCTTCACAATGTTCAGCAATTTTTTTGCCTAATGACTGTAGCCGTTTTCGCATCAGTTTATGATAGTCTCGCCCCAATGCGTAGCGGCTAATATAAGCGTGATCTTTCGCTTTCAAAATACGAGCGCACTTGGCGTCAGTAGGCAAATAGTCTAATCGAACACTAATAACTCTAACCGTTCCTGGTACCAACTCTGCAGGACGTGCACGCATTAAACCATGACGCGCCATATATTCCATATTGCCGTGATAACCATTTGCTAACCACTTTTCAAGGCTTCTTTCATGTTGGGATAGGTCAATATCAGTAATACCTAATTGAGAAAAGCCTAATTCCTTACCCCAACACTGGATTTTTTCAGCCAATTGGGAATAGTTGATAGCATGAGTATCTGGGATTGTTTTTGTCATTTTTTAAATAAAATAACCAATACAAATAAAGTATGGTTTAGTATAGCTGCTAGGTGTAAATGATTGATGAGTTTACCACAACAATCTCGAGCAAAATATAAGTGTCAGAATACTTCACTTTACCGGTTAGTATTTTTGTGGTTGGTGACTTTATTCCATCGGCTAAATAACCAAATAATATTTACTTTTATAAGAGCATAAATATTTTATAGTTACCTCCGAGCCTGTCTATATTCATGGCGCATCAGATGATATTATTATCAGTTACTATGATTAATGTAATATCACCTATTCATACTATTGTAAGCTTTCTAGGCATAGAATAGCTAACCTAACGATTAATAGAAAATTTTGAGAAAAAATGAAAAAGTTAGAGTACCTTTTACCCGATGAAGCCGCGACAATTGCTATGGGCGATAGCTTAGCTAAAGTATTACAGTGGCAAAATGAACAACAACAAGCCCAACAATCACTGGTGGTTTTTTTAAATGGTGACTTGGGGGCTGGAAAAACAACACTTACACGTGGTTTTGTACGTGGAATGGGGCATAAAGGCAACGTTAAAAGCCCAACTTACACCTTAGTTGAACCGTATGAATTACCGCCGTGGCAAGTTTATCATTTTGACCTATATCGTCTAGGAGATCCTGAAGAATTAGAATATATGGGGATTCGCGATTATTTCGCTGATAATTGTTGTTGCTTTATTGAATGGCCAGAAAAAGGCGCTGGCCTCTTGGCTAATGAGGATATAATCATTAATATGGTTTATCAAAATGAGCAACGAGTGATCGATTTACAAGCTTGCTCTAAACGAGGTGAGGATGTTTTACAGCAATTGGCATTAACATATGGTTAATGTGATGATTGCTAAAGCAGTTTCTGATAGGTTTTGTGAGAATATCTTGAGCATTTATATCACTTAAGATTAGTAATTAAAAATTTTTAAGGTTGGTTATGCGTTTATTACCCTCCATAGCGTCTATTGTATTTTGGCTTTTATTAGCTGTAGTACTCTTATGTACAAATAATGCCTTAGCAAGCACTAATAGTATTGATGGTATTCGTGTTTGGCCGGCACCAGAAAATACGCGTATTGTTTTCGATCTGAAAAGTAAACCTGATTATAAATATTTTACTTTAAGTAAACCGGACCGCTTAGTTATTGATTTTAAAAACACCAAAAATAATGTTGCGCTCACAAAATTAGCTGAAAATGATCCACGAATTCAGGTATTTCGTACCAGTACTGCCAAATCAACAGGCAGTACTCGACTAGTATTAGAACTATCAAAAAAGTACCCATTAACTGTTTTTCCTTTGGCACCTGCAGGACAGTATGGAGACCGGTTAGTTATTGACTTACATGATAAAAATAAATCAACGCCTATTACTGAAAATAACAGTTCTAATGGTAAACGAGATATAGTTATTGCGATTGTCGCTGGGCATGGTGGTGAAGATCCTGGTTCTATTGGTGCTAAGGGTACATATGAAAAAAGGATAACGCTATCAATTGCTAAAAAGCTCGCTAAGATGATTGATCAACGAGATGGCTTTAAAGCGGCGATGATCAGAACCGGCGATTACTATGTAACACATAGTCGAAAAACAGAGCTAGCGAGAGAAAACAAAGCGGATTTACTTATTTCTATCCATGCTGATGCTTTTGTATCATCTAAACCGAGTGGTGCTTCAGTATTAGTACAATCATCTAGACGGGCTAATTCTGAATTTACTCGTTGGATTGCAAATAGGCAAGATGAGTCAGAATTATTAGGTGGAGCAGGCGATACCATTAAATTAACAAAAGATAAAAACTTAGCTTTTACGCTTGCTGATATGAAAAAAGAATACACTATGGCCAGTAGTTATGAATTTGCATTGCATGTTATTAAGGAATTAAAACAAGTAACTAAACTCCATAAAAAAGAACCTGAAGGTTTGAGTTTAGCCGTTTTGAAATCATCTGATATTCCCTCTGTATTGATAGAGACAGGCTTCATTTCTAACCCAACCGAAGAAAAAAATCTTAATAGTAGAACTCATCAAACAAAACTTGCGAATGCCATTTTTAAAGCGGTTGATAGTTATTTTACGAGCAATGCTCCTCAAGGTACCTTAATAGCAGCTACGACCATGCGAAAGCATAAAGTACGTAGTGGTGAGTCTTTGTCGGTACTCGCGCAACGTTATAAGATATCTGTGGCCAGAATTAAAGCGGTCAATAACTTAAAATCTAATGTACTTCGTATTGGTCAGACTTTAAAAATTCCCCGTGCAGGTTAGCACTGTATTGTAAATTTAAAACCTAAAAAATAAGAATAATCATGACAATAGCGATACTTCCAGCACGATTAGCGAACCAAATAGCGGCCGGAGAGGTCGTAGAACGACCTGCTTCAGTTATTAAAGAGCTTGTTGAAAATAGCTTAGATGCAGGCGCAACCAATATAAATATTGAGGTTGATAAAGGTGGTGTTAAACGTATTCGTATTAGTGATAATGGTGCTGGCATTGCCAAAGACGAATTAACATTAGCATTAAGTCGTCATGCAACAAGTAAGATAAAAGATCTAAGTGATTTAGAGGCGATAAACAGTCTCGGTTTTCGTGGTGAAGCATTAGCAAGTATCAGTTCAGTGGCAAGATTAACTTTAACGTCTAAGCCTAAAGCCCAAGCAACAGCATGGCAAGCGAGTGCTGAAGGTCGTGATATGGCTGTGAGTATACAGCCTGCCGCACATCCCGATGGTACAACTATCGAAGTATTAGATTTATTTTTTAATACACCTGCAAGGCGTAAGTTTTTACGTACTGAAAAAACAGAATTTAATCATATTGATGAAGTGATAAGGCGTATTGCATTGGCGTGTTTTGACGTTAGTTTTTCTTTAACACATAACGGAAAAATAATTCGTCAATATCGCGCTGCAATGACTAAAGCACAAAGTGCCAAGCGTGTTGCTATGGTATGTGGTCAAAAGTTTGTTGAACATGCGGTAGAAGTTCACTGTCAGCATGATGATATGTTGTTTTCTGGCTGGTTAGCAAAACCAAGCTTTGCACGTAATCAAAATGATCTTTGCTATAGCTATGTTAATGGCCGAATGATGCGTGACAAGTTAATTAATCATGCGATTCGTCAAGCCTATGCCGACTTATTACCACCAGATACTTATCCTGCATTTGTGTTGTTTCTAACTCTTGATCACCGTGAAGTTGATGTGAATGTACATCCAGCTAAACATGAAGTGCGTTTTCATCAAAGTCGCTATGTTCATGACTTTATTTACTCTGTGTGTCATAAAGCATTAATGGAAAATAATCAGCTGTTAGATTTTCAGGAAGAGCACCTGCCAGTAGAGAATCAAGTTGAACCGATACATGAAAGTGTGCAATATGATCGTCCTGATTATATAAAACCATTAGCTCAAATAAATGAAAAAGCATATAGTCCGCGTTCTGCGACAACCAATAATTATACTGCTAGTCCAAGAATAACTAAGTCTGCGGTAGAAAATTATCAAAAACTGATGACTCCAATAGTACATAATGAAAGTGAACCTACAAACAAGGTTGCAGAGGGAGAACTTTCTAACCCGATTACTGCTTTAAAAGTCCAACACCATGCTGAAACGTTCTTTATTGCTATTGAGCAAGGGCAATATGGTATTTTCAAACAAGACAGCAGTTTACGCTTACTTTCATTAGCCACCTTAGCGTACCAATTACACAAAAATAAAATTCTCTTACATTGGCAGTTAAGTGAAACAAAACCTAATAAAGGGTTAATTAGTCAACCTTTATTATTGCCTGTTGTGATAAAACTATCAGAGCAGCAAATGAGAGCAATACAACACTATCAGTCTGAATTAGCGTTAGCGGGCATTGTTGTGACTGTAAACGATAAAGGTAGTAAAGGGCGATTACAGATACGACAGTTTCCAGCTTTATTGCGAGAACAAGATGTAAGTACAAGTTTTATCAAAATTATTGAAAAATTATTATCATTTGACCACGGTGACAAACAACCAAAAGAGCGTGATAAAAGTATCATTGCTGCGCTAGCTAGTGTGATGGTTGCTCAACACTATAGTGAAGAACAAGCCCAAGCTTTATGGCTAGAAGCAAAAAAAACACTATCAACACAAAAAATAGATGCCGTACTCTTGAAATCTGTCCCGCTAGACCTTACATCTCAAGTTAAGCAATTAATATCTATTACTGAGTTGGACGTAACACATTAGTTAAGTTACCAGTATAGTTAACATGAGATTCCAATTTAGTGTCGACAAAAAATGTAGCCAAGCAACCACCTGTTATTTGTTTAATGGGGCCAACAGCATCGGGTAAAACCGCATTAGCTATGGCTTTGTCTGATGCTTTGCCTTGCGATATTATTAGCGTTGATTCAGCCTTAATCTATCGAGATATGGATATTGGCACAGCTAAACCTAGCGCGGATGAATTATCGAAATACCCTCATCGTTTAATTAACCTTCGTGATGCAGCGCAAAGCTACTCTGCTGCTGATTTCTGTCATGACGCATTAGCTGAAATAGCGAGTATCAGAGCTAATAATCGAATTCCTTTGTTAGTTGGGGGAACTATGATGTATTTTAAGAGTCTCATTGAAGGGATTTCACCACTACCTGCGGCAAGTAGTGAAGTGCGTCAACAGATAGAAAGGGAAGCTGTAGAGCATGGGTGGGAAGCAATGCATGCGCAATTAGCGCAAGTTGATTCCGTTTCGGCACAAAGAATTCATCCAAATGATCCTCAACGATTAATTCGTGCATTAGAAGTATTTCGCTTAACAGGTAATACTTTGACACAATTGACACAAATTAAAGGTAATAAGCTCGATGGCGATATATTACAATTCGCCATCACACCGAAAGAGCGCAGTACTTTGCATGAACGAATTGAGTTGCGATATCAACAAATGATAGAGCAAGGATTTGAAAAGGAAGTTATTGAGTTAAAAAAACGCAATGATTTACATGAAAATTTACCTTCAATCCGTTGTGTTGGTTATCGTCAAATGTGGCAATATTTGAACGGTGAATATGGTCATGAAGAAATGATTTTCAAAGGTGTGTGTGCTACAAGGCAATTGGCTAAGCGCCAATTAACCTGGCTTAGAAGTTGGCCTGAATTGCAGTGGTTAACAACAGATGATGAAATGAATTTGTCAAAAGTGTTAGCTGCCGTTGGTAAATGTGATTGATATAAAAAACCTAATAAACATGAAAATTTAATGACATTTTTATTAGGTTAAATAAAGGTGAAAACAGTTGTTGTATCACATTATTTAGCAATAATTGGTTAGTTAAAGCTATATTTTGTCTGTTTAGCGACAGTTTTCACTACGTAAATAGTTACAATAATATTCTCAATAAAGATAAATATACTGGTAATCATTAAGCAATATTAAAATATTGATGTATAATTAACTGGTTATGTATTGGGGAATAGCAAAAATTATCATTAATCAAAAATAATTTTGGTTAATAACTTTTATTTAATAATAAGAAAAAGGAGCCATAAAATGGCAAAAGGTCAATCTTTACAAGACCCATTTTTGAATGCGTTACGTCGTGATCGTATTCCAGTTGCAATCTATTTAGTCAACGGTATTAAACTACAAGGGCAAGTAGAATCATTTGATCAATTTGTGATTCTATTAAAGAATACCGTTAGTCAAATGGTATATAAACATGCTATTTCAACCGTAGTACCAGCACGTGCAGTAAACACAGCACCGGCGGCTAATCAGTCAGAGTCAGAAGAGTAAAAGTTACTTATATTTTGGTGCTAAATTTTACTCAGAACAACTTATCTTTTACGCATAGGTTGGTATTCGCGTTATTTGAATGTGACTTTTTAGAGAATTTTTTTATCCTGTCTCGACAGTCATTATTTCTAAGGTTTAATGCAGTTGTTTGACCGTTATCAAGCAGGTGAACAAGCAGTGCTTGTCCACCTCGACTTCCCAGATGAAAGTACCCGTGAAGATTTAACTGAATTTAAAATGTTAGTTTCTTCTGCAGGCGTAAGCGCGTTAACCGTTATTTCTGGTAAACGTAGTACTCCACACCCTAAATTTTTTGTTGGCTCAGGAAAAGCCGAAGAAATAGCAGAAGCTGTTCGTTTGTTTGACGCTAATGTTGTGCTATTTAATCATAGTTTATCGCCTTCCCAAGAAAAAAACATTGAAGCTTTATGCCAGTGCCGTGTAGTAGATAGAACTTCACTTATTCTTGATATTTTTGCGCAGCGAGCGCGTACACACGAAGGTAAGTTACAAGTTGAATTAGCACAATTACGACATATGAGTAGTCGATTAATTCGTGGCTGGACTCACTTAGAGCGTCAAAAGGGTGGTGTAGGTTTACGTGGACCAGGCGAAACGCAATTAGAAACCGATAGACGTTTATTAAGTGAACGTATGGTGATGATTGGTAAACGTTTAGAAAAGGTTGAACGACAAAGACAACAAGGCAGACGTTCAAGAACGCGTGCTGAATTGCCAACAATATCGTTAGTTGGCTACACTAATGCAGGAAAGTCTACGCTATTTAATCTATTAACGGCATCAGATGTTTATGCCGCTGATCAACTTTTTGCAACACTTGACCCAACCTTGCGACGAATTGAGCTTGAGGGTATTGGTGGTGTAATTTTAGCTGATACCGTTGGTTTTATTCGTCATTTACCTCATGATTTAGTTGCTGCATTTAAAGCGACATTAACAGAAACCCGTGAAGCTGAGCTATTAATTCATGTGGTGGATATTTCAGATGATAGGCGAAGTGAAAATATTGAACAGGTGGAGCATGTTTTATCTGAAATTGAAGCAGATGAAGTTCCACAGTTAATTATTTGTAATAAAATTGATAATTTAGATGATGTTGCTCCTAGAATAGACCGAGATTATCAAGGGCGGCCCATAAGAGTTTGGCTATCAGCTCAAGCTAATATTGGTATTGATTTATTTTTTACCGCACTGACTGAACGTCTAGGAAGTCAAATAGTTGAAACTATGTTAGTTATTCCGCCAACAGCGGGAAAACTTCGTGGAATATTATATCGATTAAACAGTATTCAAAATGAGCATTATGATGATGAAGGTAACTGTCATCTTAATTTAAAACTACCTAAACGAGAATGGAATCGACTAGTCAAACAAGAAGGCAATGACATTGAACAATATGTCCAATTAAAACCCTAATTTCAACTTCAATAGGGCATATATTGTAAATTAATGTGTTAATACTCATATTGAGTCTTATAAAAGCGATCGTTTTATCATAAACTTGAATTTATTTGATAGAATCATCAATAAATATTTTAATAATTACTAACCTAGCGGAGAAATACATGGCTTGGAATGAACCGGGGAATAATGATAAAGACCCCTGGAAAAATAAAGGTGGTAAGAACCAAGGCCCACCAGACTTAGATGAGTTACTTAATGATTTAGGTAAAAAAGTCAGTGGCATCTTTGGAGGCAAAGGTGGCGGAAATTCTTCAGGAGGGTCATCACCCTCAGGTAAAAGCATGTCTACTATTGGTATAAGTTTAGTACTTATTATTGCAATAGTTGTTTACGCATTTAGTGGTTTTTATACGATCAAAGAAGCAGAAAAAGGCATAGTACTGCGTTTTGGCCAGTATGCTGGCACAGTTGATCCAGGGATTAACTGGAAGTGGACTTTTGTTGACCGTATTATCCCTATCGATATGCAAAGTACGCGTGAAATGCAGTCATCAGGTTTTATGCTAACGCAAGATGAAAATGTTGTTCAAGTTGAAATGCAAATTCAATACCGTGTGATGGATGCACGTAATTATGTATTTAGTGTTACTAATGCTGACGATAGTTTGAATCAATCGCTTGATAGTGCGTTACGCTACGTTGTTGGCCATGCAAAAATGGATGACATTCTAACTAGTGGTCGAGAAATTATTCGCCAATCTGTGTGGAAAGAGCTTGAAGAAATTATAGAACCTTTTAATTTAGGTTTGATTATTGTTGATGTTAACTTTAAAGATGCTCGTCCGCCTAATGAAGTGAAAGATGCATTCGATGATGCTATTGCTGCACAAGAAGATGAAGTACGTTTTTTACGTGAAGCTGAAGCTTATGCGCGTGGCATTGAACCTCGTGCTCGTGGTCGTGTGAAACGTATGGAACAAGAAGCGCTTGCCTATAAAGGACAAATTGTATTAGATGCAGAAGGTGAAGTTGCTCGTTTTGAAAAAATTCTGCCTGAGTATCAAGCAGCACCAGAAGTGACTCGCCAGCGTTTATATATTGCAACGATGGAAAAAGTTTATAGTAATACCAGTAAGGTAATGGTTGATGTTGATGGTGGAAATAATATGATGTATTTACCACTTGATAAAATTATGCAGCAGCAATCTACTACTCAGCGCACAACGCCTCAACCATACTCACAGCCACAAGAGCAGCCAAGTGTGAACTCTTCACCATCAACTTCTGGTCGAAGTGATAGATTCAATAATGGGAGTAACTAGATTATGAAAAACTTTATTATTGCTATTGTCGCATTAGTATTTATCTTAGTTGTGTCTTCTATGTTTGTTATCTATGAAGGTCAACGTGGTATTGTGTTCCAGTTTTCAAAAATTAAACGTGATTCGGTATCGGATCAAATGTTGGTATTTGAACCAGGTTTACATTTTAAAATTCCATTTATTGAATCGGTACGTAAGCTAGATGCACGTATTCAGACGTTAGATGAAGCGCCAGATCGTTTCGTAACATCAGAGAAAAAAGATTTAATGGTTGACTCTTTTGTTAAGTGGCGCATTATTGATTTTTCTACTTATTACCTACGTACATCAGGTTCAGTTGAAAATGCTCGTGCCTTACTAAAGCAGAAAGTAAATAATGGTCTTCGTACTGAATTTGGTAATAGAACGATTAAAGAAATCGTGTCAGGTGATCGTGATGCAATAATGCAACAAGCATTAGAAAGTGCAGAAAGTAGCCGTGAAGATCTTGGTATTGAAGTGGTAGATGTACGTATTAAAGCTATTAATTTACCTACTGAGGTTAGCAACTCTATTTATGATCGTATGCGTGCTGAACGTACTGCTGTAGCAAAAGAACATAGATCACAAGGTCAAGAGCAGTCGGAAATAATTCGTGCCACGATTGATGCTAAAGTTACTCTTATGTTAGCTGAAGCGAAAAAGAATGCTTCAACTACACGTGGTGAGGGTGATGCAGAAGCATCTAAAATATATGCATCTGCTTATGGTAAAGATGCTGAGTTCTATCGTTTTTATCGTAGTTTAGAAGCTTATGAGAATAGCTTTAATAGCAAAAGTGATATCATGGTTGTTAAACCTGATAGTGACTTTTTCCACTATTTAAAAGACGGTTCAAACAAATAATCTGAGAGTAAAATTACTTTGAGTTTGTTTATCTATAAAGCCAGCATTTTTGCTGGCTTTTTTATATCCAGAACGAAAGTATGAGCAAAGGATAGACCAAGTAAAAGTAGTTGTTAGAGAAGAATATATTAAGCCGAGCTCAGGTTACTTGATTTATTATCAAATGTATAAAATGTTGCGGCTAAAATAGCGAGACACATTGATAAACAGCCGCAATATGATGTTAGCGTTTTTTATATTTACGATTTTTAAGCTATGTTTATCACAATAGTTCATAATATTAGTTAAAAAAGAATAAAGATAAGCCCTTAACATCAAAGGCTATTTTTATATTTATTAAATAAACAGTTATTTGTTCTTGGACTACAATTTGATTTTTGTTAGAATCCCCGCCTAATTTTCTTATGAAATAGTCAAAAATGGGCAAAAACGTAGTTGTTCTAGGTACCCAATGGGGTGACGAAGGTAAAGGTAAGATCGTTGACTTACTAACCGATAAAGCAAAATATGTTGTTCGCTATCAAGGCGGACATAATGCAGGCCATACTTTAGTGATAGACGGTGAAAAAACCGTACTTCATCTAATTCCATCAGGTGTATTACGTGATAACGTAAAATGTCTTATTGGTAACGGTGTAGTTTTATGTCCTAAAGCTTTAATGACAGAAATTACCATGTTGGAAGCTAAGGGCGTTCCAGTACGTGAACGTTTGCTAATTAGTGACGCATGTCCGCTAATTCTTCCATACCATAATGCTTTAGATGCTGCTCGTGAAGTTGCACGTGGTAATAAGCCTATTGGTACAACAGGGCGTGGTATTGGTCCAGCATACGAAGATAAAGTTGCACGACGCGGTTTACGTGTTGGTGATTTATTCTGTGCAGAGACTTTTGCAACTAAATTAAAAGAAATTGTTGAATATCACAACTTCTCATTGGTTAACTATTATAAAGTTGAACCAGTGAATTATGAAGAAGTACTTGCTGATGCACTTGCTGTTGCTGATACGATTAAAAAGATGACTGCTGATATTTCAGAAATCTTAGATCAAGCACGTATTGCAGGCGACTCTATTATGTTTGAAGGGGCTCAAGGAACATTACTTGATATTGATCATGGTACATATCCTTATGTAACATCTTCAAATACAACGGCTGGTGGCGTTGCTACTGGTTGTGGTTTTGGTCCACGTCACTTAGATTATATTCTTGGTATCACTAAAGCTTACACTACTCGTGTTGGTTCAGGCCCATTTCCTACAGAGTTAGATGATGAAATTGGTAATCATTTAGGTACTGTTGGCCATGAATTTGGAGCAACTACGGGCCGTGAACGCCGTTGTGGTTGGTTTGATGCTGTTGCAATGCATCGTGCAGTTCAAGTTAATAGTGTGACAGGCTTTTGTTTAACTAAACTTGATGTGCTTGACGGTTTAACAACCTTAAAAATTTGTACTGGTTATAAAACTGAATCAGGCGATATTATCACTGTGCCGCCAACGGCTGCTGAAGGTTACGATAAGATCACACCGGTATATGAAGAAATGCCAGGTTGGACTGAAAATACAGTTGGTGCAACATCAGTTGATGATTTACCAGCTAATGCCCTTGCTTATATTAAGCGCATTGAAGAAGTTACTGGTATTCCTGTTGATATTATTTCAACTGGCCCAGATCGTAACGAAACTATTATTAAAGTTAATCCGTTCGTTTAATCACGAAACTTATTACTTTAATCGCATAAACCTTAGGGTTAAAACCTGTCAGTGAAATACTGACAGGTTTTTTTTTGTCTTTTTAAATTTTTAAAAATTGTAATGTAATTAGCTAGCTTGTTATTCCTTGCCAGCATTAGTGTTGTTTCATCGTACTTATCTACTTACTTATTTATAGCTAAAGTCAAGGCCAATGATATTGATTCGCATTTTGTTTTATGCTCTAATTGCGCTCATTTATTACAAGTATATTTAAATTTTTAGGGGATATTCATTATGCGGACCACAAAGTCATCGCTATCGCTAGCAATTACATTAGCTTTAGTATCATTAAATACAGTTGCTGAACAGCAAGGTGGTGGTGAAGAAAACGAAAGCCAAACAATTATGCCAGCAATGGAAGTTATTGATGTGGTAGGTAATGCCAATTCGGTAATATTAGATCATACCGGATCTGTTGTAGTGGTAAATCGTCAACAAATTGAGAAAATTCAACCACTATCTACTGAAGATATTTTACGTCGTATTCCGGGTATTAACACTAAAAGTGAAGAAGAAACCTCAATTGTGGCCAACTTTGGTATTCGTGGCTTATCTGCGAGTGAATCTAAATCTCTTATGTTAGAAGATGGTGTTCCTGTAGCACCTGGCTTATTTATTGGTAATGAGCGTTACTTCAATCCTCGTATTCAACGCATAGAGCAAGTTGAAGTATTGAAAGGCTCATCGTCACTTCGCTATGGTCCATCAACTATTGGTGGTGTAGTAAACTATCAAACAAAAACACCTGATGATGGTGTCATGCTGACAGGTCGAGCTGGTTCGTTTAATATGCAAGAAATCAGCTTAGAAGCTGGTGGCAAGAACGAATCAGGTGATGCTTTTGCTGGTGTTGTGGCAACACATGCTACCAGTGATGGTTTTATGGATAAAGGCTATGAAATGACTGATGTTATGGCTAAGGCTGGTGTTATTTTAGCTAATGGTCAAAAAATTGGTCTTAAAATTTCACGTTATGAAAATGATGCTGATATTTCTTATCGTGGTTTGTTAAAGGATGATTATTTAGCTGGTGCTGATTACAACCCAGGAGCAGATGATAAATTTTTAACAGATCGTACCGCGTTTGATATTAACCATGAGTTAGCTATTTCTGAGCAAGCTACTTTGAAAACGTTAGTGTATTGGAGTGAAGTAAGCCGTGATTATTGGCGTTATGATGTTGATACTGATGCTTCAAACGATGCTGGACGATGGGTTTATCAAGACACGTTAACGGGTAATAACCGTTCATTCGAACGTGTGGGTATAGAAACTCGCTTAACACTCGATCATCAGTTATTTGGTCTGACAGCAGATAGTGAGTTCGGCTTACGCTTTATGCAAGAAGAATCAAATGATACGCGCATCCGAGCTACACGCGCTGCTGATCGCACAGGTGTTAATGATCGACATAGAATTGATTCTGCAGACAGTTATGCTGCACATGCACAAACACGTATTGAATTAAGTGAACGTTTTGCGATTACCCCAGGCTTACGAGTTGAATCATACGAGCAAAAGCGTCTGATATTAACTGAAGATAATAGCACGGCTAAAACGACCAATACTGAAGTTTTACCAGGTGTTGGGGTAACCTATAACCTAAGCGACTCAGCACAGGTTTATGGTGGCGTATATCGTGCATTTTCACCTGCTTCTAATGGTGTGGCACTTGATGGCCTTACCGATCAAGATTTAGATGGCGAACGTTCAACTAATTATGAATTAGGGCTTCGTGGTAATAAGGGCGATATCAATTATGAGGTTGCTGCCTTTGCTATGGATTTCAGTAATCAGGTAGTGACGGGTAACAGCGATCCAAACTTATCACAGTCTAACGGTGGTGAAACTGAGCATTTAGGTATGGAGTTCATGCTAGGCTATAACCTGGGTGGTGGTTTCAGTATTGATACTAACGCTACTTGGGTTCCTACTTCAGAGTTTAAAAGTGGTGAAAACCAAGGTAATCGATTACCGTATGCGCCAAAAATAGTCGCTAATCTTATATTGAACTACCAATATGAAAGCTTAAGCACAGCCTTAACTGTTCATCATCGAGGCGAACAATATGGTGATGCGAGTAATATTGAAGAGATCCCAACAGATGCGGCAGGCGGAATTTGGGGTGGTTTAATGCCATCTTATACGTTGTTAGATCTAACGGCACAATATAATTTAGCTAATAATATACGTTTATTTGGCGCTGTAAAGAACTTGACAGATAAACGTTACATTACTGGTTTACGCCAAGGTATTTATGTTGGTCCAGAGCGCTCATTAGAAGTTGGCATAAGTTACAAGTTTTAAGTAAGTGACCTGAACTATAAAGTATTAATATTAAAATTTTTAGTGTTAGAAAATAAAGCATAGTCTGGGTAACCGGCTATGCTTTTTTTTTGCCAGCATAGTTTAGGTGTTCTAATGCTCTAAATCCAGGTGGTAATCGATGTCGTTATTAAGTTACTTTAACCTGAACTCGGTTTAAGATGTTTTTAATTTATTAAACCGAGCTCAGGTTACTTTAGGTAAAGTGATTACAAATTTACATCCACCTAACGTCGAATCACTTAGCGTACAGCTTGCTTTATGCCATTCACAAATTCTTTGAACAATTGCAAGGCCTAAACCATAGCCCCCTTTTGTTTGGTTTTCACTGCGATTGCGGTGCGATTCTAATCGAAAGAAAGGTTTAAATATTTTGCTTCTATCTTCTTTAACAATTCCTGGTCCGTCATCCTCAACGATTATTTCTATGTGATGTTTGGATACTAATAAGCTTATTTCAATCGTACTTTTCGCATAACGTAGTGCGTTGGTTGATAAGTTTTGTAGTGCACGTTCAAGCAGGTGTTCATTACAATGGTAATAACAGGGTTTAGGTGTTTGCCATTTTATTTGCAAATCATCAAGCCTATGCAACTTGTAGACTTGATGAGTTATTAACGCTGTTAATTCCACCGGTGACTTTTTAATATCTTGATTAATATTTTCTAAACGGGCGTAACTTAACATTTCATCAATCAGTGCTTCTATCTCACTAACATCTTGTGCCATATCTTTACGCTGCGCTTCGTTTGCCCCTTCAAGCATAGCAAGAGAGAATTTAAGTCTTGATAAGGGGGTACGTAATTCATGAGAAACTGCATTAACCAATTGCTTTTGATCCGATAATAGACGAATAATTCGATGAGCCATATCTTTAAAGGTGATGACAATTTGCTTGATTGGAGAGTGGTGATTTGTCGATACATCGACATCCAGCTTACCATTGGCAATATCTCCAGCCATATCGGTCAGTTGATTTAAGTCTCGCCATAAAGGTCTAGTCCATAAGGCAATAACACCGGCGAGTAATAAGTAAGAAATACATAAGAAAATCCACTTGAAGTGTTGATTATGAGTTTCTAGCTGGTTATTTCTAGTGAATGGTCCTAGTTGGTAAACAGTTGGGCTATCTAAAATTTTAACATAGAGAATAACGTTATCTTGTTCATCATAATTTAATACTATATTTCCTGATAATAATTTTTCTTCTTGTTCACTGAGCCAAGAAAAGTCACTCATGGGGGCTACTACTATTGGTACTTCAAGTGCTGTGCTAAGGAGTTTGATTGTTGAATCAGTTGATTGCGACTTTTCTTGATGTAATAAAGGTAAAAATTTTGCCACTTTTTCAAGGTGATGCCATTGTTGATTAGCGGGAGTTTCTGCATCAACAAAGTGCAACCAAAGTTGCTCAGATAGCCAATTAATTGATAATAAACCGATGATTATAACTAGGTATAAATTGATGAAAAGGCGATTCAAAATTATGCTACCAGCCTAGTGGTTATCATTGGGTTGTATGTTAGAAGCATGGTTTTCTTCCCAAGCACTACTACTAAACAAGTAACCTTTACCCCAAACAGTAATAATACGATATGGATTTTTAGTGCAATCACCTAGCTTTTTTCTTAAGCGCGAGACTCTAACATCAACACTTCTATCTAAACCATCATATTCTCGACCGATCATTTGCTTATGAATATACTCTCTACTTTGTGGTTCCCCCGCATTAATTGCCAATAACCAAAGTAGTTCAAATTCGTGGCTAGTCAACTCAATTGGCTCAGATGATAATGTTACTTGTCGCGATGTTTTAAATATACTCAATTGGCCAAAGGTTAAATTGTCTACTGACATTTTTTCACTGTGTTTTTTACGACGCATCAGCATGTTTATTCTGGCTAGAAGCACATGAGGTTCAACAGGTTTGATGATGTAATCGTCGGCACCTATTTCTAAACCCAGTACATGATCAAAATCGCTGTCTTTTGCAGTTAGAAATATTATTGGCTGAGCATAGCTATTACGAATTTTACGGCAAACAGAAAAACCATCTTCTTTGGGTAGCATGACATCTAAAATAATCAAATCTGGAGAGTGTTTTTGTAGAAAATTGACAACATTATCTCCTTGATGAAGCATCGATACTTGAAAACCATTTTGTTTCAAGAATTTAGCAATAAGATTAGCTAAACGTAAATCATCTTCGACAAGTAATATATGTCCCATTAGAAAAAGCTCCAATTTGCACGTAACCGACGACGATATTTATTCGGTATTGCCGTATTAATTTTTACGTTTTGGTTGGCAAATATTTGTTGATCGTTTTTTAAGGTAAATTGCATATTTTGATCAAGATAAATTTCGATATCTGTATTAATATCACGAGCATTTTGCCAACAAGTTAAACGTAAATCATTTTGAAACAGGCAAGCATCGATTAACTGCTCGCTTTGCCAGGCTACTTTTACTGTCATTTTACAGGTATCGCCAAGCTTTTTTACCATACAAACCGTAGGTTTAATGACTAATTTTGTGTCTGAATATGCGGCTACTGATTGTGACAAACTACTTAATATCAGAAAACCAAGAATATTTTTAACATTGCTAGAAGTCATAGGTGACTCCTGCAAAAATAGTATTAATATGATTATCTTTTACTAAAGGACTATCAGTCATATTACTATCTAAAAATACACGTTTAACATTAAATTTTGCGCTCCAATCTGCAGATATTTGATGTACTAGCGCTAAGCGGAAGTAAGGGTTAATACTTAATTTCCCTTGATAGGCTTGGGTTTTATTTTGTGCTTTTGCTGGTGGTACGCCATAGAAATAATCGACTAAGTTTTTACTGTTAACATTCGTACCAAAGCTATATGACATTCTTGTATTGGGTAACTGCTCAAATTTTAGCATCCGATTTAATTGAAATTGGCCATTAAACCCGTTATAGACATTATTTATATCGTGGAGAATTTGCACTTCAACATCAGTGCTTGAATCAATAAACCAATTTAACTGAATGCCACTATCTACAGCCCAGCGTTTACTTGAAACATCGTCAATAGTAATTTCTGGTACAATACTGTCATTGTCATTGTTGCCCTCAGCATTGTCTACTTCATCCTTATCAACAATATTACTTGGAGCACTACTGTCTAAAAAAATATTTTGAGGATGCCAGCGGGTAAAGTAAGCTTTTTCATGGTTTAGTTGGATAATTGTACTGACAACCAACTGTTGACCATTAAATAAGGTATAACCTAAGGTGTTATTTTCAAAAAATATTTTCTCACCATAGTAACTGATTTCAGGAATAAGGATTAAAGGAGTATTATCACCACCATTTAGAGGATTAGTATAGACACCAGCGCCTACTGAAACTGCAAAATTCCATTCTCCAACAATTGCACACTGGTCAGATTCTTGATTACAATCAGCTCGGCAATATTGGCTAAAGAGTAATAAGAGTAAAAAAAAATATTTCAAGTAATAAGCTACCTTTGGTTTAGAGTATATCCACTCAAGCTAGCCCTGGTAAACATTTGAATAAATCGATCCAAATATAAGTTTAAGGGGTATAACCAGTAATAAAAGATACGTTTTTATTCATGATTTATGAAAGAGGTATCTTGAGCGACATTACTGTATAATTTACCACGGTTTGACACTATTGCTAGCTTCAATTACATCCAATTACATTTGGTTGCATTTAATAACAATATAAAAAATCCAGTAAGTATTAATTACGTTATATAATGTTCATTAGTATAAATTATATATGAATTACATGGAGAACAAAATGTTGGATAAAAAGCTAATACTTCTCGGTTATTTTTTTCTGTTAGTCGGTTGTGGTAGCGATGAAAAAACAGAAGCACCTGTTGAAGAAAATATTCAAGTAGTTCCTTCGCTTAATGATATGTCTATAGCGTTAACTCCTTTGAAAGCTGCAAATCCAACAGATTTTGAGCACCATTTAAAAAATGGGGTTTATCTTAATAGTACTCAAAAAACTGGTTTTTTAGAGCCCATTAATGCTGATACTGCCAACGCTACTGAATCGATAAGTAATGAAGGCGGTCAACAAAGTAATTATTCATTGACGATCAACCAAGAAGCTGGGGTAGCTGAAGGTGACCGCTTAAAATATGACGGCGAATATATGTATATTGCCAATGATGACTCTTATCAACAGCAAGGAGCGACTCAAGAGACATCAAAAACATCAATACGCATTGTGCAACGCAATGAAGAAGGTGGCCTTAGGGAAATGTCCAACACTGTGGTAAGCAAAGCCGCTTCATCGATTAATAGCTTATATTTGAGAGAAAATACACTGGCTGTATTGTCGAATATTTATGATTACTCTATTGCTAATAGCATGCTAACTTCAACTATTGCTATTGATATGTTCTTTCCTACAGAACAAAATTTCAATTTGTCGTTATTAGATGTTAGCAATCAAGCAGCACCTAATATAACAACTTCTTATACTATGGATGGTTCTATCATTGATAGTCGACGTGTCGATAATGTGTTGTATATTGTGAGTAGTTTCTCACCTTATGTTTCAGGACTTCCTTATGCAACAACTGACGCTGAAAAACTGGAAAATTATCAACATGTATTTGCGTCTAATATTAGTGATTTTCTCCCACAGTTAACAGATTCAGAAGGTAATACCAGTAACTTAGTTGAACCAGAAAATTGTTATTTACCAGCAAACTCAACCGATAAAGACGGTTTTAATGGTATTGTAACCTTAACAACCGTTGATTTAACTCAACCTGATAGCATCTCTTCAGTTTGCATCAACACGCAAGTATCAGGGCTTTATGCTACGCCTACGTCTGTCTATTTATATGGCACGGATTATCAATATGAAAATAACCAAACGACAGAAACATCTATTATTCATAAATTTTCAATTGCGAAACAGGATATTGATTATGTTGCCTCTGGTACATTAGATGGTCGTTTTAATTGGGGGTTATCAAACCTTAGGTTTAGTGAAAAAGACAATAATTTAAGGGTTGTTACCACTAAAGGTAATCAAAGTGTTGGTTATGAGCATCGCCTAAATATTCTTAGTCCATCAGGCAACCAGTTAAAGCTTGTTGCGCAACTTCCGAATGACACCTACCCAAATAAGATAGGTAAAGTAAATAATGAGGGTATCGTACAAGAAGATATCAAAGCTGTTCGTTTTTTTGAAAACAAAGCCTTTGTTGTTACCTTTTTAGATACTGATCCACTATATGTACTTGATCTTAGTGACACAGAACAATTAAAGATAGCAGGTGCGCTCGAAATTCCAGGTTACTCTTCTTATTTACATCCGATCTCTGATAACTTGTTAGTGGGTATCGGGCAGAATGTTGATCCTAATAGAATGGTGTTCATTGATGCTATCGCGATTGATAGTGCAGAAAGTATCCCTATTATTGAAGGAGCTAAAATTAGTTTATTCGATGTTAGTAATATGAATAATCCTCTTGAGATTAATTCGATTGTTTATAAGGATGGTTATACGCCTGTTGAATATAATTATCATGCACTGACTTACTTAAAAATGCCAAATGGCACACATCGTTTTGGTTTACCCGTTGAAAAATGGTTGACAGAAACGGTAGTGAATCTTGAAACAGGTAATGAGATAGATATTTGGACTAGAGATAATGCGTTACAACTTATTGAGGTTACAGGTGATGATACCGATGCCTTATTAGTTGATAAGGGCAGTGTGAATGCTCTTATGGCATTAGAGCCAACATATATTTCTGGTTGGGATGACCGAGCAATATTCCATGGTGATGATATTTATTATTTGCATGGTAATAATATTTGGAAAAGTTTTTGGCAAACGCCGGAATTAACTACTGGCCCATTTTAAGCGCTAAACCTCGTTACTATGAGTTATATGAAGAGTAGCCACTATAATAATTAGTGGCTAATTTCTTTATATTCTAACCACAATAAAAATTCTTGGTATTGTGCAGTATTATTTTCTTTATGTTCTTTCCATTTTTTGAATAAAGCGAACTCAGCTTTCTTTGATAATGCCGGTGCAGTAGGGATGATATCTTCTACAGAAGTGTTGCCTTGTTGTTCAGCGTGCTTTTGAGGCTGTGCTTCAGCGGTAAGGTTATCAGTTTTTAGTATGGTAAATGCTCCTTTTTTACCGGTAAATAGTCCTGGCTCTTTTTCCATTTCATTATCAGCTAATGTAGCAGAACTTATAGTTAATAATGTAATAGCGATACCTAGCGTATGTTTCATCGTTTTTCTCCAAATAACGAGTAAAGGATAGCAGGTAAAATACCATGCTACCCTTTAATTAATAATGATTAAAACTTAACTAAACCACCTAAAACTAAAGCGTTAAAAGATTCTTGATCATCAGTATCGCCTTTTGTTGCTTGTGCCCATAATTGTACACCAGCTAAGGGTTTAAAGTTATACGCTAATGTTGTACGAGTATGGTCAGCACCAGATACGCCTGCAGCATCTTCAGAGCTGTAATTACCCATACTAATACTGACGGCATGTTTATCTTTGGTGTAGCCTAATTTCCAGTTGAGATACTCTCTTGTACTGTCATCAACCTGATCCGCTGTGCCATAAGTAGCAGTAAAGTTAACACCAGATGAATGTTTATAACCAGCAAGTATACCTCGGCCTTCTGTTGCGCCTAAGAAGCCTGCTGTAGCATTTTCATCTATATTTGCTTGTGGGTCATCATCACGATCAACATCACCGTAATCCACATTCCAAATATTTACTCGCCAGCCATTAGCGACATATTTAATTGCCACCTCGTAGCCGCTCGCTTCACTCATTTGGGCGTAGAATTTAGCACCGTCTAAAAAGGTTGGTGATTCATAAATAATACGCTCATTAAAAATAGACTGAGCTTGTACAAGTGGTGTTTGACTCTCAGCCGCTGGACCGCGACGACTTGCACCAAAACGCTGACTCATCCCTAATGGATCTGACCACCAAGTACCTGATTGATCAACATCAGAAATAATCCAAGTAATCCCCGCACCTGTACCTAATTTTACTTTACCAAAATCACCGGCTATAGATAGTTCTTGGATACGTGTACGTGAATTTCCCTCAGTGTGAAGGACATTAGAAACGCCTTCATCTAAACCAACCTCTAACTGAGCACCAAACTTTACATTACCGTAATCAAATGTGCCTTTAAGGCCAAAATTTGATTCTGCAAATTCATGACGACCAAAATATACATCCTTCGAGGTATCATCTTTTAGCATATTGTAAGTAATTCGTCCGTAAACTGATACATCAGCTATAGCTGAATTTGTCACCAATAAAGAACTGCCAATTGCTAAAAAGAGTGCTGTTTTTTTCATTATCATATCCCCAATTTTTTTTATGTTTTTTATTATGTTTTTCTTATGTGAAGATAAAGTATTCAGGCAAAAATAAGACCAGTGCTAGAACCATTATCTGCATTAGGATAAAAGGAATTACACCTTTATATATTGTTGTTGTTTTAAGTGAGGGCGGCGCTACACCTTTTAGATAGAAAAGGCTAAAGCCAAATGGTGGTGTTAAAAAGGATGTCTGTAAATTCATTGAAATTAAAATGGCAAACCACACCAAATCTATTTCTAACACCATAGCGACAGGTACCAAAATAGGTACAACTAAAAACGCTATTTCAATAAAATCGATAAAGAAACCTAAAATTAATATCGCTAACATAGACATCAATAAAAATGTCCACTTATCGCCAGGTAAGTCTAAGAAGAACTCTTCAACAATATATTCACTACCCGAGTAGCTAAATACCATAGAAAATGCAGTTGCACCAATTAGTACAGCGAAGATCATCGATGTTACTTTTACTGTTTCTTTAGATACATCGTTTAATTTCTTGAAAGAAAAACTACGATAGAAAACAGCCAAAACAACTGCGCCTAAAGCACCAATAGCAGAAGACTCTGTTGGCGTTGCAATACCTGAAAAAATAGATCCTAAAACCGTTACGATAAGTAATAATGGTGGAATAATATCTTTTGTCGCTTGCACTAAAAGTTCAGCTTTACTTTCAGTGATCTCCATAGGAGGACAATATTCAGGTTTAACTTTACCTAAAACTAAAATATAAATGGTGTAAACAACAATGAGTAACATACCTGGAAGTACAGCAGCTTTAAATAAGTCGCCAACAGGAACACCCATCACATCGCCAAGAATAATTAAAATAATTGAAGGTGGAATAATTTGACCCAAAGTACCTGAGGCGCAAATAACACCAGCCGCAGTAGGTTCATGATATTTATTCTTAAGCATTACTGGTAAAGATATAACCCCCATTGCCACAACACTCGCGCCAACAACACCGGTAGAAGCCGCTAATAAAGCACCAACAATAATAGTTGAAATAGCAACACCACCAGCAATACTACCAAACAGCTTCGCTGAAGATTCTAGTAAACGTTCAGCTAAGCCCGTTTTTTGCAAAACGATCCCCATGAAAACGAACATAGGAATTGCCATTAAGGTGGTATTCTCCATTACACTCATAATGCGGTATGGCATAAATGAAAAAAGATCTAAGCCTAAGGCAAGTACACCCACCAATACTGATACGCCAGCAAATGTAAAAGCAACTGAATAGCCAAAGAATAAAAATAGTAAAGCGACGACAAATAAAATTAAACCCGTCATTATTTCTCTCCTTTTTCTGGAACAAGAGTTGAAAGGCTTTTAATTTGAGTGAGCACTACATATAAAAGACAAACGAGTAAATAAATAGATGAAACAGGAATAACACTACGGATAATCCAGCGATGAGGTAATCCACCCGGATCTGCACTGCCTTCAGCCATAGTGTAGGCTTCTAGTGCATAGTCCCAGCTGAAATGTAAAATTAATAATGTAAATGGTAAGGCAAATAATAAAGAGCCGGCGATATTAATGATAGCTTGTGATTTTTTAGACAGTTGATCGTAAATAACATCAACTCTGACATGGCCATCTTCTTTCAATGTATAGCCAATACCGAACATAAACATAGCCGCATAAAGGTGCCATTCAAGCTCTTGCATTGCAATACTGACATCATTAAAGAAGTAACGCATTACCACATCGTAAAAGACGTTCAGAATCATCAAGATCATTAATACACTGCAGAGCGAGCCAACAGCGTTGATAAATTTTTCAAGGATATTTAATAAGGTTTTCATAATAATAACCTCCATAGTTACTTACTTAAGCAAAGTAAGTAACTATAGATTAGAGGGACGTTCTACTTAGCGCTAAAGCTGTCTAAGTAGGCACGGTCAGAGAAGTTTGTCCAAGCACGTACTTGTTCTTGGTAGCTTTTGATTGAGTCTAAAATTTCTTGAGTTTTTGGATCTTTACTTGCAAATTCAGCAAGTAATTCACTGTTAGCAACTTGGATTGCATCCATTACTGGTTTAGGGAATGTACGCATTTTCACATTAGGGAAATCTTTTTGGATTGTTGCTAAGTTTTTACCACTTTCATGCGTTGATTGGGTATACATGTCGTATGCCGCTAACTTCATTGCTGCAACTAATATTTTTTGTAAATCTTCAGGTAATTTATCATAAGCTTTTTGGTTTACCATAAACTGAAGTTCAGTTGCAGGCTCATGCCAGCCAGTGTAATAGTATGGTGCTATTTTATGGAAGCCCATACGTAAATCTAATGAAGGTCCAACCCATTCTAACGCGTCAATGGTATTACGTTCTAACGCTGTGTATAGCTCACCTGATGGAATATTAGTAGGTTTAGCACCTAACTTAGCTAATACTTCACCAGCAAAACCTGGAATACGCATTTTCAAACCTTGAAGATCTTCAACAGTGTTGATTTCTTTGCGGAACCAACCACCCATTTGGTTACCTGTGTTACCACCAGGGAACGACATAATGCCGTATTTGTCGTAAACCGACTTCATTAGCTCCATACCGCCACCATGGTAGAACCAGGCGTATTGTTCAGCCGTTGTCATACCAAAAGGAACCGTGGTAAAAAACATAGTGTTAAAGTCTTTACCTTTCCAATAATATGATGCTGAATGACCCATTTGGTATTGGCCATTTTTAACAAAATCGAATATACCAAAAGCAGCTTTATGCTTATTAGCAGAATCGATTCGAATAGTGAAACGACCGTTAGATAATTCTTTTACTAACTTCGCCATATTTTTTGGTGCATCACCGAAGATAGGGAAATTAGGCCCCCATGTTTCAGCTAATCGCCATCTAACTTTCTCATCGCCAGCAGCATTTACCAGTCCAGAAAATGCAACTGATGCAACTAACAACGCTTTTATAATCATTGATTTTGACATTGTAATCTTCCCCATTTTGCGTTTAATACGCTTATTAAAGTTCGTATATTCTCGCAAAAATGGGGCATGTTAACTATTCGTATAAACACTTACTTACCTACCTAGTTATACGATCTATACTAGGTATTAATACGTAGGTAATAGTACGTGTTCAGTATCAGTTGATAGTAAAGTCTTCTAATATTTGTGATGATAGTTGACCGGCCGAATACAAATGGTTATTTGCATTCTTTTATAATAATCAACAAGAAGATTCCTTGATTAAATAACAAAGGTAAATCATGACACTACCACTACGACTTTTATATATTGCTATTTTTCAGGTGATTTTGACCTCAATCATTACTTATTATTTGGTTTCTAATGAGTATCGAGAGCTTTCGGTGAAAACAGTAAAAGAGCTTGAAATCTTTTTAATAAAACAAAAAGAGCAAGAGCTAAAAAATTACACTTCTATTGCGCTTACTTCTGTAGAGCATATGTACCCTATAGACAAAAATAATGACGATAAAGTAAAAGGCGTAGTGGCGGATATTGTTGAAAATATGCTCTATAACGGAGACGATGGATACTTCTTTATTTATGATACCAATGGCAATAGTGTCGTTCATCCCAAACAGCCTAATCGAGTTGGTCAAAGCTGGTGGGATTTAAGAGATGACAACGGTGAAATGATCATTCAAGTATTAATAAAAAATGCGCAAAAAGGTGGCGACTTTTATCGCTACAACTGGTCAAAACCATCGGAAGGTCAACCTTCAGAAAAAATGGGTTATTCAACCATGATAGAGCGTTGGGATTGGATGATAGGAACAGGCGTTTATTTAGATGACGTATATAAACAACTCAATGAAACTAAAAATGAAATTAGCCGACATATCAACAGAACCAAAAAAATTATTTTAGTGGTCGCACTATCCTCTATCTTCTTTATTTTTCTTTTTGGTATTGCGGTCAACCTTAGTCATAAGAAAAGGGCTGAAGAAAAAATAAATGAATTAGGCCAAAGAGTTATTGATGTTCAAGAAGAAGAAAATCGTCATATATCGAGAGAGTTACACGACGGTATTATTCAAATATTGGTTTCCATAAAATATTCTTTAGAAGCAACTCGGTTGACGCTACTTAAAAATAAACAAGAAAAACCAGAGCCGCTTACGCATGCGGAAAAAAATCTCGCTTTCGCTATTCAAGAAGTACGCAGAATTTCTCATCATATGCACCCGCAAGTACTTGACGAATTAGGCTTATCTGTTGCCATCGAGTCTATCGCGCAAGATTTTTCTAAACGGACTGGTGTAGCGATTCAAGTATTCAAACCTACATTAAGAAAATTATTACCTGACTTTATCAACACCACCCTTTTCAGAGTGGTGCAAGAAACCTTAACGAATATTCAAAAACACGCAGAGGCCAAAAGTGTTATTATAAGTTTATCAATACAGGATGACTGGCTAATATTAACAATAAAAGATGACGGTAAAGGCTTTGATATTGAAAATAATAATACTTCCTATGAAGGCATTGGCTTAAGAAATTTAGCTGAGAGAGTTCAATATCATAAAGGTGAGTTTGACATAAAATCATCGAAAAAAGGTACACTTATTACCGTCAAAATACCAATGGCTAGTTTTGTAAATCATTTCAACGCAGCAACAATAAGAACGAAAGACGATGATAGATAATAATAATAAGTCAAAAATTTCTGTCATGCTTGTTGATGATCACCCTATGGTACAAGGTGGTTTAACGGCATGTTTAGCATTTTATGATGATATTGAAATTGTGGGGGCAACAGATGACGGAGCTGAGGCTTTAAGTAAAGCAAAAGAGTTAAAGCCTGATGTTATTATCATGGACGTAAGTATGCCGAAAATGAACGGAATCGATGCGACTGAGATCATATCAGAGCAACTTCCAGAGACGCGTGTACTTATTTTTAGTATGCATGATAGACCAGAATTTGTTCGAAGTGCTATTGATGCTGGCGCTAGTGGTTATGTGCTCAAAGATACCTCGTCTGAAGAAGTTTACTTTGCGATCAAAGCGGTAGCTAAAGGTAATACTCATTTTAGTAGCTCTATCTCAAAAATGTTAATTGAAAATCCAATGCAAGCTGATAATGAAAGGTTAACCACACGTGAGCAAGTTATTCTTTCACATGTGGCGAGTGGCTTATCAAGCAAAGAAGTCGCCCGTAAGCTAGATATTAGCTTTAGAACCGTTGATGCGCATCGTCGAAATATAAAAACGAAATTAAAAGTCGAAACGCTAGCAGAATTAGTACGATACGCCGTTAACCATGGCTTGATTGAAAAAAACAAATAGCCCTAAAGTTTATTGATCTTATATTGTTAAGTGTTCTGTAAAAGGGCTATTTACAAACTTAACAGTATTTTATTGCTCATAAAAATACGTAATTATTCGAATGCTTGATTATAAAAAAGTTGTTCAGATAATGATATGTTTTCAGAGTCTATTTTTGCTTTATAGATCAATACTTCAACTCCTGATTCAATCGCTTCTTGTAGTAAGTCAGCATATTTTTGGTCAATATGTGCGGCAACTTTAAAACTTGTGATGCCTGTGTGTAATACGGTAAATAATAATACGGCTCGATGACCACTTTTTACAATACTCATTAGCTCTCTTAAATGTTTTTGTCCTCGAGCTGTAACGGCATCGGGAAAGTAGCCTTGATCGCCATCAAGTAGAGTAACACTTTTTACTTCAATATAGGTTTTCGCTTTTATAGTGCCAGTAATATTAGCGTTATTAGGATTACTTAATAAAATATCTATACGACTATTTTCTTCCCCGTATTTCACTTCTCTTTCTAACTTTGTAAAGCCTTGTAATTCTGTAATCGTACCATTGAGAATTGCTTCTTCTGCTAGTTCATTTGCTCGAATCGTATTCACACAGATAAAGTGATTTTTTTTAGTTTGTGTTAGCTCCCAACTGTGGGGATATTTACGTTTAGGATTAGTAGATGTGCTATACCAAACCGTATCTTCAGGTTCAGCACAACCAGTCATCGCACCAGTATTGGCAACATGCATTGTAATAGGTGAGTTATCTGCTAATGTCACATCAGCAAGGAAACGCTTGTAGCGCTGAATTAAGGTAGCAGGTTGTAAGGATAATTGCATAGGTAAACGTTATCTAATAAATGGAATCAACTTAGTATAAAGCTTACGATAAAAAGTGCTGTTAACAAAGGTGAAGTCTTTAGTTTATAAAACTATTTAGCCAATTTCGAGCAGGCTTTATATCACTAAAAAAATTAAATTGAATAGAACAGCTTTGATATACGCGTTGTAATTGCATTTGTAAAATATCAGCATGTGCACTATTAATAATAACAGCAGCAATTGCAATCATGCCGTTATCAACACGATATTCTGTTGTTTCAACCAATTTTTGTTCTGCTTCTGGGGTAAAAAGGCTGTTATCTTGAAAAGAAATTAAAGAAGCCCAAGGCTCATCACTCATTTTTTCGGTAATAATTTTTATATCTTGGTGATACTGTTCAGAAACAGTGTCATTAAAAGCGCCTTGTATATCAATAAGTAAAATATTACTTTGCCGCTCAATAGTATAAACTCCGTCTTCCGGTAATTGCATTATAGTGTCTACTTTACGCTAATATTATTGTGCACTATTGATAGCAACTTTATCGCTATTTGCCAAGTAAGCATATTTTATTGCTATTGCAAGTTAATAGAGAATTTAGCTTGTTCCTCTTGAATATTTTTTCTGTTACATATCAAATGATATTCTCTGGTCGATCAGCCTTGTAAATATACAGAGTGTTATTACAATAGTTATTAGTATAATTATCGTGTATTTGTTTTTTAGATTAAGAGTATCTATTTAAATCACTTTAATTATTATGCTTTTTACTAAATAATAGCTTCATTAAATGCCAACATGTAAATTTAAATAAATTAGTATCAAATAAGGAATACAAATGTCTGCTCAAAATGCAAATTTCGAAAATAAAGAAGGTCAAAAAGTTCCTTCAGTAACATTTCCAATGTTCGTTAATGGCAGTTGGAGTGAACGCGATACCCAAGAAATTTTTGCTGGAAAAACCGTTGTTGTTTTTTCATTACCTGGCGCTTTTACACCAACTTGTTCGTCAACGCATTTACCGCGTTACAATGAGCTAGCAAGTAAATTTGCGCAAAATGGCGTAGATGAAATTATTTGTGTATCAGTCAATGATACCTTTGTGATGAACGCTTGGGCTGCAGATCAAGATGCTGAAAATGTTAGTTTTATCCCCGATGGCAATGGTGACTTTACTGATGGTATGGGTCTACTTGTTGCTAAAAATGCTATTGGTTTCGGTAATCGTAGCTGGCGCTATTCTATGCTAGTTAAAGACGGTGTTATTGAAAAAATGTTTATTGAACCTGATTTACCAGGCGACCCGTTTGAAGTTTCTGATGCTGACACTATGCTTGCTTACATTAACCCTGAAGCAGTTCAAACAACGAAAGTTAGTTTGTTTACAAAACCAGGTTGTCCACACTGTGCTAGAGCTAAAACATTATTAGCTAAACAAGGTTTAGCTTTTGATGAATTAACCTTAGGCGATGAAATTAGTATTTCAGCTATGCGAGCAATCACTAATGCTGACACTGTGCCACAAGTTTTCATTGACGGAAAACATATTGGCGGTGCAGATGATTTAGAGAAGTATTTCTCTTAAGCATTCATTGTTTGCAATACTAAGCTCTATAGTTTGAGCAATAAGCGTTAAATAACTCCTAGCTTGTTATTTCTGTTTATTCAGTCAACTAAAGGCATCATATCTTTTAACTTGTTTAAAAGTGTGGTGCCTTTTTTTGATGTATTTTTGTTATAATATTAATTATTGTTAGTTAGCAAGTATATTCAATCTAGTTTAAAGTTTTGACGTAAAACTCCTTGGGCAAGAGAGAGAATTGCGCAGCTTTATATTTTGAAAAGACATCATTTATCTAGTGAAGGAGCACAAGAATAAAAGATATAGCCAAAAAGACTATGAAAATACTGGAATAATTCATCAAAATAGCCAATTATATCGCTTCTTTTTATTTCAGTAGCAAAATATCATCATGACCACACCTAATCATTATATTCTTACTTGGCAATGTCCGGATAATACAGGCGTTTTAGCAAAAGTTTCACAAAGTTTATTTGAGCATGGCGCTTTTATTACTGAAACTTCGCAATATAGTGACCCTTATACAGAAACATTTTTTTCGCGTATCGCCTTCGATGATCGAAATTTAACGGTATCAGCAAATGAGTTTATAGAAGCTGTAGATGAGTTAGCTAAACCACTTAATATGGAATATAAGCTTCGTAATAAAAACGATGTACCTAACGTCGTTATTGCTGTTTCAAAGGATGATCACTGTTTAGTATCATTATTAACTAAATGGAAATCAGGTGTTTTACCCATTAATATTGTTGCCGTCATTTCTAATCACCAAGATTGCCAGCCACTTGCTAAATGGCATGGTGTTCCTTTCCATTATTTACCAATTACGAAAGAGACAAAAGTAGAGCAAGAAGCCGAAATACTCTCGTTAATGAATAAATGTGATGCGGATTTACTGGTACTTGCACGTTACATGCAAATTTTATCTGATGATTTATGTCGAGAATTAGCGGGTCGTGCTATTAATATTCATCATTCTTTTTTACCAAGCTTTAAAGGGGCTCGCCCATATCATCAAGCACATAAGCGTGGTGTAAAAGTTATTGGTGCAACAGCGCATTATGTAACAGCTAATTTAGACGAAGGACCTATTATTGCGCAAGAAGTGAAACCAATTAATCATACTTTCACTATCGAACAGATGGTTCATATGGGCCATGATTTAGAAGCAACAGCCTTAAGTCATGCGGTAAGGATCCATGCTGAGCAACGCGTCTGTTTGAATGGTGATAAAACAGTAATACTTGCCTAGCTCTAAAACTTAGCTATGGAATTTAGCTATTCGAGTCTAGATATTCAAATCGAACATAACTTAGCGTTGTAATAATTTCTATACAATCAAGCGTAGTGAATTGCTGACGTTTCATAAGTACTTAAATAGGGCTAAAATTAGCGAACTTAACTAAGGTGTGATTAAAATTAGATCATACTTTAGCTAAGTTTAAGAAGCCCTAATGATGATAAATATTGAAAAAATTCACCACGTCGCTTATCGTTGTAAAGATGCCAAAGAAACAACCGATTGGTATAAAGATAAGTTGAACATGGATTTAGTGTTAGCAATTGCTGAAGATGAAGTTCCTTCGACTAAAGCGCCTGATCCCTACATGCATATCTTTTTAGATGCTGGCAATGAAAACGTGCTCGCTTTTTTTGAAATTCCCAACTCGCCTGATATGGGACGAGATGAAAATACACCGGCTTGGGTACAACATTTAGCCTTACGTATTGAAAGTGTTGAAGCACTCATTTCAGCAAAAAAAACATTGGAAAGTAAAGGTGTCGATGTTTTAGGGCCAGTCAATCATGGGGTGTTTAAGTCAATTTATTTTTTTGATCCTAACGGGCATCGTTTAGAGTTAGCTGCTAACACAGGTACGCCAGAGCAATATAAAGAATTGAATCGTGTGGGTTATGATATGGTTGAAGAGTGGTCGAAAACCAAAAAAGCACCACGACATGCCGCTTGGTTGCATGAATAAAAGCAGTTAGAAAAGCACATTATTCAAAACCATTCATACGGTTATCCAAAACTAGAAACTATCCATTACTTTTTAACGGTTAATGGCGTAAAATAGCGCAATTAATCGTTAAAAAAGTATCATATTCATGTCTCGTACAAAAAAATCTAGAAAACCAGGTGGCGCGCCAACAGCGAAAGCCAAATTAAGTAAAGTTGAATTATCTAATATTGAAAAAAGAGTGCGTAAAAAAACAGGTAAAAAGCCGGGTAACCGCCAACAAGAAGCACAGCTAGATAATAATTTAGAGCAAAAGGCTAATCTGAATAAAGATCCTCGTATTGGCAGTAAAAAAGCTATCGATTTAGGCGCTCCTGTAAAGCCAGCTAAAAATGAGCTAGTTAAAGCTAAAGTAAAAACCAGTAAACCGAAACAAGATCCTATTGCCGCATTACGTTCTGTAAATGATGATACTGATGTGGAGCTTAGTTTAGCGCAAGAATTAGCTAATATTGAAGAAGATGAGCAGTTACAAGTTATTTTGGCTAAACAAGAAGATGGTATCGATTTAACGCACGAAGAAGTTAACTACTTTAACAACATGATGGAACGTCATGAAGAAATAAGCGCTGAATTAGATGATGAAGAAGACGAAATCATCAACACGAGCATTAGCTCTGAAGAAGATTTATGGGATAAGTTAGACAATTCCACTTTACCTGATTCAACTAAATAACATAATAGCTAAGGTTAATGAATATGAATCCATACTGGTTTATTGCCGTTGTTGTTGCGGTAATTATCGTTTTAAGCTTAGCATTTTATGCAGGTAAATTGTTGAAACAATTGAGTGTACAAAAACGCGCCCAACAGCAAAATGAACTACTGCGTCAGCAAGCCTTAGCTAAGCATGATGATAAAATACTTGCTAGTGTGCAAATCATTGTACGTGCTATGCAAGAAGAGCAGTGTGATTTTAGTGAGGGATGTTGGCGTTTGTCAGTATTACTTGATTCTTTAAAATTGAGCAGTGAATTATCCCAACAATTTCCTGCGATATTTCAACAATATGAAGAAATAAAGCATCTTTCAATTCTTGGTGATAGAAAAAAACTCGATAAAAAACAGCGGATGAAAGAAGATTATCAACGTATGACTAGTGAAGCAAAATTACATGATGATATTGTGACAGATCTTGGCTTATTGAAACAGTATGTCACAGAAAGAATCAGTGCCTTAAAGGCTTCAAATTCAGTTACGTAACTACAGACATTAATGTGGGTTATTTAACATAAGAAGCAAGTTTAAATAACTTACACATTTCGATCATTGCTTGTGTTGAATCAATAAACTCGAAATTAATCTAAGTATAATACGCGTTATTAATCGCTTTAGCTTAGATAAATTACGGGTAACATCATGCAAGCAAGTCAATTTTTCGATCATCAATTACTCAGTAAATATAACACCAGCGGCCCTAGATATACTTCATATCCTACTGCGTTAGAGTTTAATGATGAGTTCAAGCATGATGACTTTATTCAAGCGGTAAAAGATTCACCTAACCGTGAATTATCGCTATATGTGCACATTCCTTTTTGTCATACCCTTTGTTATTACTGTGGTTGCAATAAAGTAATTACTCGCCACCGTGATAAAGCTGATATATACCTTGATTATTTAGCGCAAGAAATTGCCCTACAAGCCCCATTATTTACTGAGTATAAAGTTAAACAGCTACACTGGGGTGGTGGTACACCAAGCTTTTTAACACATAAACAAATTACAACCTTAGTAGCGTTATTAAAAGAAAAATTCGAATTTTCTGATGACCTTGAAATGAGTATTGAGATTGATCCTCGCGAAATTCAGATGGATTTAGCCGAACACTTATTTTCATTAGGATTCAACCGGTTAAGCTTAGGTGTACAAGATTTAGATTTAAAAGTACAAAAAGCAATAAACCGTGTGCAGTCAACCGAGTTTATTGGTGAATTTATTGGTCATGCAAAAGCGGTAGGTTTTCAGTCTGTTAATGTCGATTTAATTTATGGTTTACCGCATCAAACCTTAGAAAACTTCAAAAATACTTTAGACAAAGTGCACGAGTGGAACGTTGATCGTATTTCATTGTTCAGCTATGCCCATTTACCAAGTCGCTTTGCTGCACAGCGTAAGTTACGTGATGAATGGCTGCCTGATGTAAAACTAAAATTTGCCTTAATGAAGTTATCAATAGAAACACTTTGTAGTTATGGCTACGATTTTATTGGTATGGATCATTTCGCTAAATCGAACGATGAGCTTTCTGTTGCTCAACGTGATGGTACTTTGCATCGTAATTTTCAAGGTTATACTACCAAAGGCGGTTGTGATTTACTGGGGCTTGGCGTGTCATCGATCAGCAATATTGGACGTTCGTTTGGTCAAAATACTAAAGACTTAAAAAGCTATTATAACGCGATTGAAAGCCAACAACATGCACTTGAGCGTGGCGTTAGTTTAACTGACGATGATATTTTACGTGGTGAAGTTATTCGAGAGTTAATGTGTAACCTTTATGTTAGCAAAGTAAAGATTAGTGAAAAATATAATATCAACTTTGATGACTATTTTGCTGAAGATTTACCGTTATTAACATCATTTATTGAAGACGGTTTAGTTGAAAATAATGTGAAAGAAATTAAAGTTGAGCAAAAAGCTCGATTACTTATCCGTAATATTTGTATGAGCTTTGATGCCTATATGAAAAAGCATATTAACCAACAACGTTTTTCTCGGGTTATTTAACTTAGCCAAGTATCATGTTTTAAAGTTAATACTTGTATAAAACTGAAAGAAAAAGCCTGATAAAGAATCAGGCTTTGCAATGAGAGTGCATATATATTCAGTTTCTAAGTTAGTTAATCGAAGTTAGTTAAGGAAAGCAGCTTTAAAGTGTTCCTATTACGCCTTCTCGTCGCTTGTCTGCTGCACCTTCGAGTGTGCCATCAGGCTTGCGCATAATCACACTTAATCCTGAATTTTCTCCTCGTGATGAATCAACATCAAAGCCCATGTCTTTCATTGCTGAAATTAATGACTCTGGAGCAGCATCTTTTTCTAAACGAACGGTTTTGCCTCGGGCAACCATATTGGGTAAGTCAACAGCAGCTTGTGGATCTAAACCCCATTCAAACACACCTACTAAGGTTTTAACGGTATAGGCGATAATGTTGTTACCACCTGGAGAGCCTGTTGCCATTAAGAATTCACCTTCTTTATCTAACACAATTGATGGCGACATTGACGAACGAGGTCGCTTGTTTGGCGCAACCGCATTTACAATGGCATTGCCGTCTTTATCATGATGTTGAAAAGAGAAGTCAGTAAGTTGATTGTTTAAAAACATACCGCCAACCATACGCGTAGTACCAAAAATGCTTTCAACCGTTGCTGTCATCGACACAACATCACCTTTTGTATCTACAATGACAAAATGAGTTGTACCATGTACATCTTGTGTAGCATCAATACCGGCCGTTGTTTGACTAGCTGAATCGTTGTATGCCCAAGGATTGCCTACCGCATATGTCAGGGGGGTGGCTTTATCTGAAATAAGTTGAGCGCGTTTCGCTAAATATTCTTTATTTAACATGCCCGTAATAGGCATATCGACAAAGTTAGGATCGGCAATAAATTGATCTCTGTCGGCATAGGCGAGTTGTTGTGCTTGCGCCATAACAGCCCAATTTTTTGGATCATCAGGACCTGCCGCACTTGGGCGTGGACCATTTTCTAAAATGCCCATAATCATGCCAACAGCTAACCAAGATGACGGCGGCGGCGCGCCACATATTTGAGCATCTCGATAATCTTGACACAATGCAGTGCGCTTAACAGCTTTATAGGCGGCAATATCTTCAGCAGTTAAAGAACCCGCTCTAGGCTCTCGTTGAACCATAGCCGCTATTTTTTGAGCAATATCGCCATGGTAAAACTCCGTAGGGTCTTTAGAAATAATTGCTAGTGTTTTTGCGTACTCAGGATTTTTTAAGAGATAGCCAGTTGGGTGAGGAGCTCCCGCATCGTCATAAAAATATTCAAAAGCATCGGTAGGGCCTTCTTCAGGCGTACTTGGGATAAATTTGCCAAAACGCTCTAACATACCGTATAAACGTGGAGAAATTTCAAAGCCTTCAGTGGCTAGTTTACTTGCATAGCTAAATAAGCTGCCCCATTCTAATGTACCATGATCTTTATGAGCCATAGATAGCATAGCTACAACTCCTGGTGCACCGGTAGATAAACCACTGGTTTTCGCTTGAATAAATGGCATAGAATCACCATTTTCTAACATAAACATATCTGGTGTAGCGCCACTTGGTGCTGACTCACGGCCGTCATACACAGCTAATGTTTTTGTTTCATTGTCGTAATGCACCATAAATGCACCACCAGCTAAACCGGAGCTTTGAGGTTCAACAAGACTCAATACTGACTCAATAGCGATAGCTGCATCTACTGCCGAACCACCGCTTCTTAACACTTCTAGTCCAGCTGCTGTAGCATGAGGATTAGCTGTTACCACCATAGCTTGTGGCTTAGGTTGTTCTATTTTTTGCTCCGCTTTTTGTTCTGTTGGTATTTCAGCCGAACCGCACCCTAAAAGAGTGGTTGATAATACCGCTAACGCGAGCATGTGAAACTTCATAAGTTGTTCCTTATAGTTGAAACTTTACCATTAAGATCGGGTGTTTAAGACCTGATGGGCGAATAGTACATAAAAAAGGAGCAAGCCACGTTAAAAAAGTTAAAACGCACAAAAAGCCCTAAAATAATATATACCATTACTTTATTATCATATATATGTCTCTACTTACAATGAACTTATGTTAATAACGCATAATTTATCGTTTAATATCAATTACCTTATGTTAATAATCTCTAGAGATAGAATGTCAGCCTTAAATGGGGGGGACTTAGATAATGGTTGTTGTCCTTAAAGTAGGAAAACTATCCAACTAGCGTATGACTTAAAATAGAATAAAATATTAATTTAAGTCATATTAATTTAAGTTATATTATTTAAGTTATTCACGGTATCCTAAGCTGACGTCAGCTTAACTTAAGTCGCAATTTTAGTCGCAATTTTAAATTTTTCCCAAACTAAATTGATACCCAGCACTGTTAAAGATTAATTCAGTGTCTTTGCCTGTGTTAACTTCTTTGGCTAAGTCTACCCATTGGTAATAAACATTTCTATGTACCTTGGCCAACAATTCACGTCGAACAGTGACATAGAGTTCACCATTATCATTGCTTGTTATTGGATGGTTATCATCCAGTATAAATTCATTACCAACATTATTAGTTACTACCATGGTTGATTTGCTGTCATCTTGCCAGCGCCATTGCGTTAGTACAAAAGGAACATCTTCAACGGTAATTTTTATTTTTTCAACTGGCGTAACAAGGTAATAGTCGTTTTGCTCTTTTTTTAGCACAGAAGCTAATAATTTTACCAAGGCAGGACGTTTAAAAATGCTACCTGCATAAAACCAATCACCATTAGCTTTTATTTGTAGATCCATTTCACCACAATAATCAGGATTCCATAACTCAACAGGTGGAATTTTATCTCCCTGTGCTTTTATTTGTGCGGTAATTTTATCTAGTGACATAAGGTTTTCCTGCGGTTAGCCTGATATTAATCTTAGCAGTAATTTTGATAAATTGATAAAGGTGTAAGGTGATTTATCTGTTGTGTAAAATCATATCAATTCTATTGAATACTTATGCAAATTGAGGCACTATTTACCCACTTAAACAGAGCTCGCTGTGGTGCAGTTTATTTATATAAGCTACGTAGCGATAATGATCAATTGATCAAGGAACATTAATGAAACCGAACACTAAGCCGAACATTAAACCGGCCAACCCTAACTTTTCTTCAGGCCCATGTGCAAAACGTCCAGGTTATGATCTTGCTGCACTTAATACTGATAGTTTAGGTCGTTCACATCGTAGTACTATCGGTAAAGCACGTTTACAAAAAGCGATTACTGAAACCTTACGTTTATTAAACTTACCAGAAGGTTATAAAGTGGGTATTGTCCCAGGCTCAGATACAGGAGCTATGGAAATGGCCATGTGGTCATTGCTAGGTCAGCGGCCAGTAGATGTTTTTGCATGGGAGTCATTTGGCTCGGGTTGGGGCACAGATATCGCTAAACAGCTGAAATTAGACGATACTCGTATCTTTACTGGTGAATATGGCGATTTACCTGATTTTTCGCAAGCCAATCCTGACCACGATATTATTTTTACTTGGAACGGAACAACGTCAGGCGTGAAAGTTGAAAATGCCGATTGGATCAGTGAGCAACGCACGGGATTAACCATTTGCGATGCCACTAGTGCTGTATTTGCTATGGATCTTGATTGGAACAAAATAGACGTGGCAACCTTTAGCTGGCAAAAAGTGCTCGGTGGTGAGGGGGCTCATGGCATGTTAATTTTAAGTCCTCGAGCGGTAGCAAGATTAGAGTCGTATACACCAGCTTGGCCAATCCCTAAGATCTTTGCTTTAACCAAAAATAATAAATTAATTGATGGCATTTTTAAAGGCGCCACCATTAATACACCGTCCATGTTATGCGTTGAAGATTACCTTGATGCATTAAATTGGGTTGATGAAATTGGCGGTTTGTCTGCGGCGGTTGCAAAAAGTGAAGCTAACCTAAAAGTACTATCGGATTTTGTGGCGCAGAATGACTGGATAAACTTCTTAGCTAAAAGACCTGAAATTTGTTCAAATACCAGTGTATGTTTTGAATTAAAAGCGAATGCTGAGCAAGTGAAAAAAATTATTAACTTACTCGAGCATGAAGGTGTTGCTTTTGATATAGGTGCTTACCGTGATGCCCCTGCAGGTTTACGTATTTGGGCTGGTGCAACCGTTGAAAAATCTGATTTAGTTGCCTTACTACCTTGGTTAACGTGGGCGTATCAACAAGCAACAGCATAATATTATACCTGTATTTATCGTAATAAAAGCGCGAATAGGCCCTTATTTTTAGCAAGTAAGATTAATCGAAGAAAAATAATAGCAAATCTCTTCGATTAATTATTATTTTTACTTGCACAAAGCACGATAACTCATTAAAATCCGCGCATTGTTTCAAACCTAGAAACAATATTAGTAAAAATCAGTGGTGGCTATAGCTCAGTTGGTAGAGCCCCGGATTGTGATTCCGGTTGTCGAGGGTTCAAGTCCCTTTAGCCACCCCATCTTTTGCTTCTTCCTGAAGTAATAGATAAAAAGTTATAAATGTCGGTGATTAGCGCAGCTTGGTAGCGCACTTGGTTTGGGTCCAAGGGGTCGCAAGTTCGAATCTTGCATCACCGACCACTTTTGATTTCTATTTCTCAAGTTTCAGAATAAACATAAACAAATCTATATACGCCCAAAATTATCGCTTGGTATTTTCTATGTTCAAGAATAATCAACTTTATTAATTATATCCTTAGCTTATGCAAGATTTACAACTTGATAAGTAATACCTTGAGTCGTATTCTGTTTGCGAGACTTTTTGCTGAATATTGTTACCCGTTATTCACAAAATCATACTTAGTACTTGAAATTATACTTAATCAGCTCAATTTCAAACCTATCACTATTAACAGAGTAAATATATGTCTGAGTTATTAAAAAATCTGCAGTGGCGTTATGCCACAAAAAAAATGAATCCGAGCAAAGCTGTCAGCGAAGAAAAAGTTGATTTTATTTTAGAGTCTATTCGTTTGAGTGCTAGCTCTAGTGGTTTACAGCCTTATGACGTTATTGTGGTAACTAACCCTGAAGTACGCGCACAAATTTTGCCTCATGCATGGAGTCAACAGCAAGTAACAGACTGCTCTCACTTATTAGTATTTGCCGCATGGGACAATTACACCGCGGAACGCATTAATACTATGTTTGATCTAGTGAATGAAAAGCGTGGATTCAAAAATCAAGGCTGGGAAGATTACCGCCAAATGTTACTAAATACTTATCCGGCACGTGATGCACAAACAAACTTTGAACATGCAGCACGTCAGGCTTATATCGGTTTAGGCTCAGCGTTAATTGCAGCGGCTGAAATGAAAGTAGACAGCACGCCAATGGAAGGTTTTTTACCTGAAAAAGTTGATGAAATACTCGGTCTTAAAGAGCGTAACTTAAAATCAGTATTATTACTTCCTTTGGGCTATCGCGAAGAAGAGGGCGATTGGCTAGTTAACTTAGAAAAAGTTCGACGTTCAACAGATAGTTTTATCACCTACGTTAAGTAATGAATGTTAACTAGCCTGCAAAACCAATGTAGGCTAGTTAAAACTTAACAACATTGATCTAATACTAATGTTGGTGAGATGAAGGTAATGAATTTCCTTTACTGTCATAAAATCCAGAAGCGCTATGTTCAATAAAACCTAGATTGATCATTTTTCTAAAAAATGGGTCTGATTCATTGTCACCAATATCAGCAAAATCTGTTGATTGATAAGATGATAGTATATCCAATTGTTGTTGAATCACTTTTTGGTTATGCGTAGCGTCAGTTAATTGCCAGTTTATCGTTTTATCTGCGGATACACTTGTCATACGTTTCATTATCTTCTCTTCAGGAAACCACCATATATCAACAGTTTTTGTTTTTTCTTTTTGTTGATAATGTTCTAATTTTTCACAACCTTCACCTGTTTTTTCGATAAGCGTTGCTTGCTCTGTAAATTTTGGATGCAATAGCTGCGCATGATGATCCCAGGCTTGATTAGTGTTTGTCTTTGTTGCTTCGTATTCAATCGCACGCTTGTCATCAATAAAGTAGGATGTTTTTTTCATATTATTCTTGGGTAGCTTTGTCCATTGTGTTGCGACTGTCTTGTTACTAATGTGGAAAGCAGAATTTTGAGTTCGTAATAGTATTAGCTCATTTCTATTATGTGATGTCTGATCTTTGGTTATTTCTTCAATGCTATATGTCGCCATTATTGTTGTAGATTGGCAGTCGTCATTAGCTGACACGAAAGCCGGAAGGGCCATTACTGCAATAAGTATTAGTGTTCTCATCTGATTCATCTTAATAGTTTGTTAATGTAAGGATAGGTTGAAGTGACAGTGAGCATAATCTTGGATAGCGTAGTGCTAGCTTATTCATACCAATCTCACTAGCTATGTGATCATTTCTACTTGCTAAAATCATCAACTACATCGTTATTTATTTAATAATCAGCACAACGAGTTATTGAAATAAATGCCTTGTATTTGTCAATTTTTTCTATGTATAAAATTGTTCACCTAATTAATGAAACTGGTATAACTAATAAAGAATAGGGCATTAGCCCCACTCTTTATCGATATCTAACTTAATTTGCTCAACTCAGCTAGGCTACTTTGATGTGCCGGAAAGGTTAGCGGCATAATCCATCACATGAAATATGAAGTTCTGCTCATTAGTACCGGTAATTAAATTAGCACCAGGTCCTATGGCAAAAATGCCAACATCTTCACCAGCATGTGTTTCACTACCTAGTGGTACGAGTGACTCTTGGTGGAAGCCAGCAGTGGTTGTATCAACACTTGTTAAGTCAACTCGACCCGTTACTGGCGCTGCAAGATAGCTCGCATCAGCATCTGTTTCCGTACCTAAGTTTCTATAACCAAGACCATTAGTGTAACCGACGGTTGTGTAAGGCATATTGTCAGATGCTAGGCTTGCTTCTGTTTCACCAATACCAACAACTTTACCTAAAATAGGATTGCCACGCTTTGGGTAACCTGCAATGGTAAAAACATGACTGTGGTCCGCAGTAACAATAATCAGTGTATCTTCTTGGCTGGTTGCATCTACTGCTGCTTGTACTGCTTTCGCAAACTCAATGGTGTCGTTTAATGCGTTGTAAGCATTACCTGCGTGATGAGCGTGGTCAATACGGCCTGATTCAACGGTAAGGAAGAAGCCTTCTTCGTTATTATCAAGAATACCTATTGCTTTTGCTGTCATCTCTGACAAGCTTGGTTCACCTGCAATATCGTTGCTACGATCAGCTTCATATTGCATATGTGATTCGTTAAATAAACCAAATACGCGTGTTGTTGTGTCAGGATTGATGGCATCGAATGAGGCTTGGTCAACGATATAAGCACCATTAGTGTAGTGAGCTCGCCATTCAGCCGTTAAATCACGGCCATCAGTACGGTCACCCTCAATAGCGCTGACAGCATCAATGCTATTGAAGCTAGCATCTTTAGGTAAAAAATGACGACGACCGCCACCCATAACTACTTCAATACCATCAACATCTACACCAGCATATCGAGCTTCTAAGTTGGCTTCAAAGTTAACTAATTGTAATGCAATATCTTCGCAGCCGGCGCGCTCCGCATTGTTATCTATATCCATATCGGATATATCTTCCCAATTACGCTCTGCTGATTTTGCATAGGTAGCCGCTGGTGTTGCATGAGTAATACGAGCAGTAGAGATAATACCGGTAGATTTTCCAGCAATCTCAGCTAACTCTAAGGCAGTGATCATTTCTATATTTTTAGTGCTAGTGCAATTACCACGCACAACATCTTCATTCACACCTAGCACACCGGCATCAGTTTTTATGCCAGACATCATCGCTGTCATCGTGCCAGCTGAATCAGGGGTTTGTGCATCAACATTGTAAGTTTTTGCTAGCCCTGAAAAGGGGAATTTATCAAAGCTTAGCTGATTTTCTTCGCCTGTCATGCCTTTGTTCTGACCATCTAAGATACGGGCAGCAGTGATAGTTGAAATCCCCATGCCGTCACCAACAAATAAGATCACATTTTTCGCCGAGCCTTTAAGCGCAGTTATTTCAGCAGCTGTCGAGGCGCTTGTTATAGATACGTTAGTGTTACCGGCTAATTGCGCATCTATTTTGTTCCAAATACTTGTCGCTTCATCAATTTCGGCAGCACCTTGTTTAAACCAAGGATTATTTAAACTAGTCAGTAGCTCGTTGCTGTTTACTTCAGTTGTATTGGTCGCACAGATAAATTCGGTTGCTGTTATTTCTGTGTTATCTAAAATGTTATTATTGTTAACATCTAAACCAGAGTCAATTTGTACACCACTGCTTTTACAATTCTCATTCCCGATTGGTAACTTTGTTTGTGCAATTAAGGCACTATAGCCATTTATTCCATCAGCGCCGTTATCGCCATCAGCACAAGCGGATAAGATAAGTACTAAAGATGCTGCAATTGTTGATAATGTATATTTGTTCATCATAAAATCCTTAAGGGCCTATTGACCAACTAAATCAAGTGCACGATTGATCAAATGAAAAACAACGCTTTGTTCAACTGAACCTTGAACAAGGTGTGCCCCCGGGCCTGATGTATGAATAGCAACATCTTCTCCAGCATGTGTTTCACTGCCTAATGGCACGATAACTTCTTGGTGATAGCCTGGCGTTGTCGTATCAATTGCTGTGATATCTTGTCTACCGGCAACAGGCCCTGATGTATAAGATGCGTCTCCATCTGTTTCCGCCCCTAAATCTCTAAAACCTAGGCCATTGCTATAACCTAATGTGGTGTATGGTAAACCGTCAAAAGCCTCTGAAGGACTGGTTTCACCAACGCCAACCACTTTACCTAAAATAGGGTTGCCACGCTTTGGATAGCCAGCAATCGTAAATACATGGCTATGATCTGCGGTAACAATGATTAATGTTTCTTCATCATTGGTTGCTTCAATTGCGGCTTGAACAGCATTTGAAAATTCAATAGCATCAGTTAATGCCGTGCTTGCACTACCGGCATGATGACCATGATCAATTCGTCCTGACTCAACCATTAAGAAATAACCTTTATCGTTATTATCAAGAATATTGATCGCTTTTTCAGTCATTTGAGAAAGACTTGGCTCGCCAGCAATATCATTACTGCGATCTGCTTCGTATTGCATATGAGATTCATTAAATAAACCAAAAACACGGGCAGTAGTTTCAGGGTCAATACTATCGAAACCTGTTTGATCAATAACATATTTACCATTTGGGTACATGGCACGCCATTCTGCTGTTAAATCTCGACCATCCGTGCGATCGCCTTCTATATCGCTAGCAGCATCAGCACTATTATAAATTGCCTCTTTTGGTAAGAAATGACGACGACCACCACCCAAAACAACATCAATACCGTCAACATCAATACCTGTATATCGAGCTTCTAAGTTGCTTTCAAAGTTAACCAGTTGTGAGGCAATGTCTTCACAATTTGCACGTTCAGCATTATTTTCAATGTCCATATCTGAGATGTCTTCCCAGTTACGATCTGCTGACTTTGCGTAGGTTGCTGCTGGCGTTGCATGGGTTATACGAGCTGTTGAAATAACGCCTGTAGATAAACCTTTTATTTCAGCTAACTCTAATGCAGTAACAACTTCGTTGCCTTTTACTGATGCACAATTGCCACGAATAATGTCTTCATTGACTCCCAAAACACCGGCATCGGTTTTTAAGCCGCTTATCATTGCCGTCATAGTGCCGGCGGAGTCTGGTGTTTGTGCATCTACATTATAAGTTTTAACTAATGCCGCATAAGGAAAGGTTTCAAAACTTAAATAACCTTCTTCACCTGAATTTCCTGCTAATTGCCCTTTTAAAATACGCGCTGCGGTTAGCGTTGAAATGCCCATACCATCACCAACAAATAGAATTACATTTTTTGCTTTTGTTGATCTTGCTTGCTGTAATTTTTCGGTAAGTTTAGTTTGTGCTTCTTTATACCAAGTATTATTCAGCTGTGTATCAGTTGTCGCTGCGTATGTTGTCGAAGACAATATACCAGCAATCATTACCGATAAGCTTTGTTTGATCATTTTCATTGTGACCTTATGCTGTGTTATTTAAAAATAACACAGCATAAGTAGTTATGATGAATATAAGATGATGTTTATGTGACGGTTACTTTACAGTGATATTTCATTTTTATGTCAAAATGGCTATCTAAATGACCGTGTTGTTATTGATTGAATAGAATGGCTGCTTATTAGCGATGAACAAAAGATTAATCAATTAGTTAGTTAAAGAAAAGTTACAGCAATTAGCGTTAATATTACTCAATTGTTATAACTTTTTAGTTAGTAAATTTTTTAATGCGCTATCAATGCTTGGGTAGGTAAAGCGGAAGCCGCTGTTTTTTAATTTAGTCGGTTTTACATTTTGTCCAAAGAGTAATAAGTCTGCCATTTCCCCAAAAATTAATTTTAAAATAAAGGCAGGTGTTGTGAGCATACAAGGCCTATTTAATGTTTTTGCTAAAGTACGAGAGAATACATTATTAGACACTGGCTGCTCAGCTGTTATATTGATAAAACCTTTAAGGGAAGGTGTCTTTTGAATATGTAATATTGCCGCTACCATATCGTCAATATGTATCCATGACATCATTTGTTGCCCGTGACTTATTTTCCCACCTAAGCATAATTTAAAAGGTAATAGCATTTTAGCAATTGCCCCTTCGTGTTTATCTAACACAATACCTGTTCGTAAAATTGCAATACGGGTGTTTTCTGATTTTGCGGCTAGCGCTAAATTTTCCCACTTTGAGCAAACTTCATAGGTGAATTCTCGATGGTAATCTGTAAACTCCTCATCAATAGAAAGACTGCCTTGCCTGCCATATATGCCAATAGCACTACCTGAAATAAAAAGGCTCGGAGGATTTTTTGCTGTTTTTATCAGGGTAGATAATTTTTCTGTAATATCCCAACGGCTTTGACATATCTGTTTTTTTTGCTCAACAGACCATCGTTTATTTGCAATAGGCTCGCCAGCTAAATTAATAACTGTATCTATATTCTCAATAGTTGAAAGATTTAGCTCATCAATAACATTAATATCAGTGCCTAATGTTTTTACGGCTTTACTGCAGTTTCTAGTGAGAACGGTGATATTGGTATGGCTTTGGCGTAAAACTTTGATTAAGGCTTTACCAATCAGCCCTGTTCCACCGGTAATAAGAACATTCATAAGATCACCTTATTAGATTATTTTTAACCTGTACTGGGGTGGCTACAGGCTACAGGCTATAACGATGCTACTGGTTAAGTGTTGCAGCTACATTTATATTACAAGCTTCATTGAATGTTTTTTATTCAATAAGCGTTATTTGGCAAGTGTTATTCGACAAATGTTATTACGTAAGTTTAATTATGAACTGGTTAAAAAACTTCTTACTTGGTTGAGCGCGCTAACTGAAAACCCGTCATCGTACATGTACAAAATAATACCATTTTCATCGAGTAAAATGACTCTGGCACTATTGGGATTTTCGTTGCCAGTAAAAGCTTGTACCTTTTCTCCATCGCTATAAACAGTAATAACACCTTGCCATAAATCTTTTGGAATACCGGCACGCATACCGTTATCAATCATGGTGCTAAACATTCTCGGGAACATGCCTGTTATCGTTGGTATTTCATAAGTATTAACCTTTGTTGAGGTCATATCTAAGCCAATTAACCATCTATCAATATCAAATTGTGAATTTTGTTTATAGCCAATAAGTAAGAGTGTTTTTTCTCCTTTAAAGTCACTTGGAATATTCACTTGCTGTTCTTCAAGATTTTCTCCTGTAATTGAAGGGAATTTTTCCCCTACCTGGGATTGATTAGCATAATGACTACTACAACTTGCTGTTAATAATGTGAATAGGCAGATAAAAAAGATACGCATGTAAAGTCCTTAAGGATTGTTATCCGTGTTGTTTGTCATAAAGCGCTATTTATTATAAAAACCGCTATAGTCATGATATACGCTCATCCACTTAAATTAGTTCACAAATATTAAAAAATAAAGCGAAGTTAAGCGGATAAACAAACTAAACACTTAAAAAATAGGCAGATAATAAATCTAAAATACGCTAAACAACGTATATTGAAACAATAGGGTTAATTTATTAGCAGGAATAACGAAATCATGATCAAAAAAATTATTGTATGCCTAGCACTTGTTGTCTCTTTATCATCTGCCGCGCAAAAGCCTGTTGATAGAAGCGGCTTTATATATGGCCTTGGTTTAAGCACAAGTAAAGAGGTATATAAAGGCTATAACAGACGAAATATAATAATACCCATTATTGGTTACCGAGGTGAAAAGCTAAACGTTTACGGCCCTTTTGTTAGTTACAAAGTGGCGAAGGTTGCTGATCTGAACGTCTTAGTGCAAGTTGCACCAAGGTTTCAGGGATTTGATGAAGATGACAGTTATATTTTTGCCGGTATGGCCGATAGAAAAATATCTATGGATGCGGGTATAGGCTTAAAGTATCAAAAAAATAATTGGAAGGTTGGCTTATCATCAATGTTTGATGTATTGAATCGTTCAAATGGTGTTGAGCTTTCTTCTACTATTGCACATACGTTTAGATTTGGCCCTTTATTTGTCGAGCCTAACATGGTATTGAGTTATTTAGACCGTAATCATATCGATTATTATTATGGTGTAGGTAAAGATGAAATTAATGCTAATAGAGTTGAATATACTGGTAAGAGCGGTATGAACGCCGGTCTTGGTTTATCTATTTCCACACCTATTCTTTTAGGTGGTTTTACTCAATTTAGCCTTCAGCATACCTGGTTTTCTTCTGAAATAACGGACAGTCCATTAGTTGAAAAGCATTCTAATTTAAGTATCAGGCTCTTATACAGTCGAAAATTTTAATCACTTTTTGAGTCGCCAATTTTAGCCTTACTTTGTCTGCTGGTGTAAATAAGTCGGCTATAAGTAATCCACATTCAAGTTTCAACCGTATTACCTACAAAGTTAACAATTATTATTAATATGCTACTTAATATTATCGGTTTCAACATTGCATGGTTTGGGCTAATTCTTTTAGAAAATCGCTTTATTCCTATAGTTATTTTATGGATAGGATTACATTTTTATTTTTGTAAACAGCGAGCTGCAGAAGCTAAATTAATTATTTCTGTTGCAACAATAGGTATTGTTATTGATTCAGCCTTATTATTTTTTGATGTTTTTCAATTTAAAGATCAGTTAGTTATTCCATTATGGTTAATGATGTTATGGATCGCCTTTGCCGCAACTATTGCTCATAGCTTACAGTTTTTATCGCGAGCTAAAGTATTCCAGTTAATGGTTGGTTTTATCTTCCCACCGCTAAGTTATATCGCCGGTGAATCGTTAACATCAATGACTTTTGGATTCGAGGTTTTGACTACTTACTTTATCTTAGCTGTTATCTGGTCAATATTAATGGTGTTGTTTTTTCATTTAAAGAAAATGTTCTATTTTCAGGAGACAAATAATGTATAAACCGGGTCTAATAATATTGTTGGTCTTTATCTCTATACTGTTCGAAGTTCAGGCTGACAATAATCAAAATGTTAAGGAAGAAAAACCAGCTGAAAGCTTTAACAAACTGAACTTTACAGGACCGGGCTTTAAAGAACTTGGCTTTACAGAAGTGGGTAATGCTAAGTTTACATTTTTATTTTGGGATATTTACCATAGTACCCTTTATACAAAGTCAGGCTCCTATATACCTGAAAACCCACCCGCAGAACTGATTTTTGAAATAGAGTATTTAAAAGATATTACTGCAGCAGACCTACTTGAGCGCACAATAGAACAATGGCAACACTTAGGTTTTTCAAAAGCTCAATACAATCAGTTTATACCTAAACTAAAAGCAATATGGCCTGATATTTATGCAGGCGATAAGTTAGCGTTGTCGGTTCAAGATAATAAATCTATCTTTTATTTTAACAATCTCAAAGTAGGCGTTATTGAACGAGCAGAGTTTAGTCAACTATTTTTAGCCATATGGCTGTCAGAAAAGACCAGTGAACCTGAATTGAAGGCTGAATTATTAGGAGAAAACATCGATGAATAAACTTATTCAGATGGTATTAATTTCGATTATCGCCTTTTTTCTTGCTAGCTGTTCAACGGCATTACAGGATTATAAAGAAACAGAGGTACCTTTTGATATTAAACAATACTTCAACGGTAACGTAATAGCTTGGGGCACTGTACAAGATTATTCTCAACAAGTGACAAGACGTTTTTGTGTTGAAATTATCGGTACGTGGGAAGGTAATAAAGGCACCTTAGCTGAAAAGTTTTATTTCAATGATGGTGAGGTTTCTTTTCGTAATTGGCAGCTAACTAAACAAAAAGATGGCAGCTATCGCGGCACAGCTGAAGATGTTGCTGGTATTGCTATTGGAAAACATCAGGGTTTTGCTTTTCAATTTAAGTATGATTTGCTGCTAAAGCTTGATGATGAAACGTATCAAGTCAGTATGGATGATTGGATGTATCAAATTGATAAATATCGAGTAATGAATAAAACCTCTATGTCAAAATTTGGTATTGATGTCGCAGAAATTACTTTGTTTTTTGATAAAGAATTCTCGCAAAAAACATGTCAGTAAGGTAATACTTATTTAACTTGAACTCGGTTTAAGATGTTTTAATTTATTAAACCGAGCTCAGGTTATTTAGTGTAAATGCATTGATAAGTGATCATTTAGTCGTGTTGATTCGTATCTAATAGCTTCGTATCTAATAGCTTAACAACAGGAGCGAACTACTTATGCAAAAGGTAAAGACAAGGTTACCTATTTTTCCATTACCTGTATTTATATTACCAGGTGGAATTACTCGTTTGCGTATTTTTGAACCACGTTATTTGAAAATGGTAAAAATAGCAACGCAAGAACAAGGCTTTGTTATCTGGTTAAATAGTATTGAATCAGAGGACTCTGATGCAATTAATACTAAGGCAGAAAACCCTGACTTAAAAACTATGGAGCCAAAAGAGCCTGATACTCTTTGGGGGAGTTGGGTTGAAATTATTAATTTTGACCAAGGTGACGATGGTATTTTAGAAATAGATGTTCAATGTAAGTCGCTAGTGAATATTTTATCGAGCGACCAAGATGAGGATGATTTGCACTTTGGGGTGGTATCTGAGAGATCACATTGGTCACAAGAAATAGAACAAAGCACTACAGATACTTTGTCACAATCACTAGATAACGTCTTTGATAGTAATACTATGCTCAATAAGCTTTACGTAGAAAAAGCCACGCATAATGCTAATTGGGTGGTAGCAAGATGGTTAGAGCTTATTCCGGTCGACTTAGCTATTAAAACCTCTTTTGTACACAGTCATAGCTATGAGGAAGCAAAGGGGTTTGTGCAGTCTATTATTTTTAACGAATAGCAATAATGTAAATCACTTTTGAGTAAGCAGAAAAAAGTAAGTAAAAAAATTTGTGATTAAGTGATCTTTATTAATTAGGAGCCGTATAGGTATATAAGTTTTAAAGCAGCTCTTGGTGATAAAAGCAATGCAAACACACTTGCTAAGTAATGTGACATCTGATAAATCTACTCAGATGCCAGAAAAAATAGATCATCCTCAACTTTGTCAATGGCTTGATGCTGTTGCTACTTCGCGAGACAAAATTGCATTTACGCATTTGTTTAAATTTTTTGCACCAAAAATACAGCGCATTGCGCGTAGTAAATTCCCTAATGAAACCCAAGCAAGTGAGGTAGTTCAAGAAACCATGAGCAATGTTTGGCGAAAAGCGCACTTATTTGATAAAAATAAAGGAGCCGCCACTACATGGGTTTACACCGTTATGCGTAATGTCACTTTTGATATTTTACGTAAAATTAAAGGGAATAAAGAAGACACATTAAGCGATGATATTTGGCCAATAGCCGAAAGTATTGCAACAGAAGAAGAGTCTTTTGATGATCATCTTGAAAATAAACAGTTATTAACGGTTATTGATGAATTACCAGAAGCACAGCAACAAGTGGTGAAAGGCTTTTACTTTATGGAGATGTCACAAGAGCAACTAGCTGTTCATTTAAACTTACCACTTGGTACGATAAAATCTCGTTTGCGTTTAGCATTAGCAAAACTCAAAGTACAATTAGGAGACCATCATGATTAAACATCACCCTAAATTTGAGTTAATTCAATCTTTTGTTAATGGTGAATTACCCGCTTCATTATCTGCTGGCATAGCTATTCATGCTGAGATGTGTCCGAAATGTCGACATCAAATAGCACAATTAACAGACCAAGTAGCAGAAGTTAATTTTGAAGACGCTTATCAGGAACACTTGGCTGATGACGATTTAAATATGGATCAGATGATTGCAGCGATTACTGAGTCAGATGCTATCTTTTTACCACCAGAAAATGATGAAAAATCAGTCGTTTTTAATAATAAAACTTATGTGTTACCTAAAGCCTTAAATAATATGGTTATAGGCAAAGCTGCTAATATTGGTAAGTTATCTCGTTCGCGCATACAGTTGAATGAAAATGAAATTCATACCAGTTTATTACAAATGCAGCCAGGCGGCGGAGTACCTGAACATACACATAAAGGGTTTGAGTTAACATTATTGTTAGAAGGCTCCTTTGAAGATGCAAATGGTAAGTATGTTAAAGGCGACTTTATTATGCTTGACGGTTCTCATCAGCATCATCCGATTTCAAGAGAAGGGTGTTTATGCTACACAGTAGCGAATGATGCGCTACACTTTACACAAGGCATCAATAAGTTGCTTAACCCAATTGGCGCATTTATTTATTAAAAGGAACGCATCATGATTCACACAGTTGCAAAAGAAGATCTACACATTGGCGTAAGTGCTTGCTTAATAGGTGAAAAAGTTCGTTTTGATGCGAGTAATAAACCATCGAATTTTTGTATAAAAGAATTTTCTCAACACGTTACCTACAAAGCATATTGCCCAGAAGTAGCTATTGGTTTACCGATACCTAGACCAACAATACGCCAAATCAAAAAAGATGATGTGATTAGTGTTTCTAGACCCGATGGAACTGGCGACGTAACCGAGGCTCTTGTGGCTTACGGGAAAAAAATAGCGACTATGACTAGTGATCTAAGTGGTTATATTTTTTGTGCAAAAAGTCCAAGCTGTGGTATGGAGCGTGTAAAAGTTTATAGTCCTGAAGGTAATGCGCTCGTATCTGATGGGGTCGGAGCTTTCGCTAGAGAAATTATGACAGCTAACCCTTTATTACCTTGTGAAGAAAATGGTCGTTTAAATGATCCGCTTATTCGAGAGAATTTTGTCGCACGAGTTTACGCTTATAAGCATTGGCAAAATCTTGAAGCGTCAGGCTTAACTAAGCATAAACTAACAACTTTTCACAGTCAGTATAAGTATACAGTCATGAGTCATGATTTAGTTGCTTATAAAGGTTTAGGTCAGTTATTGGCAAGAGCCGATTTACCATTAGAAGAAATGGCTAAACAATATATATCAGAGCTTATGGCTGCGTTAAGCATTAAAGCAACACGCAAAAAACATGCAAATACCTTAGCTCATATTCAGGGGTATTTTTCGAAGCACTTACAAAGTAACGAAAGACAAGAATTATGTGCACAAATTGATGCTTATCGTAATGGTTTAGTGCCACTGGTTGCACCGTTAACGCTGATTAATCACTACTTGTTGCAACACCCAAAAGATTACTTAGCTAAACAAGCCTATTTATCACCGTATCCAGATGAATTAAGACTGAGATATGCCTACTAAAATTATCTTATACCGGTTACCACTCCCAAGCCTCTATTTTGAATGGTAACCAGCATATAAAGGAACTCCTTTGATACTTTGGTTTCGTAATGATTTAAGAACACATGATAATCCCGCCTTACATTACTTTTTGACTCAATCTCAGTCAAAAATGCCACGTAAGGCGATTTTTTTTATATCTGAAAAACAATGGTTAGCTCACGACTGGTCGCCTATCAAAATCGATTTTATAAAGCGGCATGCTCAGGCACTTGTTGAAGAGCTTGCAGATTTAGCTATTGAACTTGAATTAGTGTCAGTACCTGATTTTTCAGCGCAAATTACTTATTTAAAAAACTACTGTACCCGTAATAATATAGCTAACATTTTTGCCAATAGTGAGCTTGAATTTAATGAACGACAACGGGATCTTACGTGTATAGCGCAAGGTATTCCATTGACGCTTTATGAAGCTGATGTGATTGTGCCTAAGGGCAAAGTCTTAAATCAATCAGGTGACATGTTTAAGGTGTTTACACCGTTTAAAAAAGCTTGGTTGAAATACGTTCAGCAAGCGGGTTTTGAATACCTAGGCAAAGTCACTAGCACATCACTGTCGGATGAAAGTACTGCAACAGTTACCCAGGAAGGCAGTTTGTCGAGTGCCTGGCCGTTAGCTAAAGAATATGAACGCACTGCATTACCGACATTTTTTCAACATAAAGTTACAAGTTACGCGCAACACAGAGATATTCCTTCGATTAAAGGTACTTCAGGTATTTCACCTTATTTGGCTGCAGGCGTCATTAGCCCTAGGTACGTTTTAATTTCATTATTAAATAAGTTTCCAGATTTATTACTAGCATCTGATAGCGAAGAATTTTCTTGGTTAAATGAAATTATTTGGCGTGAGTTTTATCGCCACCTAATGTTTCATGAGCAAAAGTTATGTAAACACCTTTGTTTCAAAGAAAAATATCAAAACGTTCGATGGCACAATAATGATGTGTTATTTAAGGCGTGGTGTGAAGGAAAAACTGGTTACCCATTGGTTGATGCAGCAATGCGTCAGCTTAATCAAACCGGTTGGATGCATAACCGTTTAAGAATGGTTGTTGCGAGTTTTTTAACTAAACATTTATTGATTGATTGGCGTTTAGGTGAAAAATATTTTATGCAGCACTTAATTGATGGTGATTTAGCGTCGAACAATGGTGGTTGGCAATGGGCTGCAAGCACAGGGTGCGATTCACAACCTTATTTTAGAATTTTTAATCCGATAAGACAAAGTGAACGTTTTGATCCTAACGGCGATTTCATACGTAAGTATTTACCAGAGCTAAAAAGTATCCCTGATAAACATATTCATTTTCCAGAGCAGTATATTAAAAATCATAAATTGGCTATCTATGTAAAGCCTGTGGTGGAGCATAAAGAAGCAAGACTGAAGGCGTTAGCTTTTTATAAAGTGTAGCGTAGACCTTTACTATGTTATACGGCTGTAGTGATTGGCGTACTTTTTCTTATTTTTTATTACTGAAATAAAACATGATGGTATAAAAATGCAAAATAATGTGTCGAATAATATAACAGCTAATAAGCCTTTATGGTTGAGTAACTTTGTTAGCACTTACCAACGTCTTTCGACCGATAACCTCGAGTTGTTGTCGACTATCTACCATCAACATGTCACCTTCATTGATCCAATGCATCAAGTTGAAGGATTTGATGAACTTTATAAATATTTTGACAGCCTTTATCAAAATTTATCATCGTGTGTTTTTGTTATCGACAATGTTATTGCTGAAGGTGATGAAGCGGCTATTTATTGGAAAATGTCATATCAACATCATAAATTGAACAAAGGTCAGGTTGTTACTGTCTTTGGTACATCGCATATTAAGGGCAAAGACGATAAAGTTTTTTATCATAGAGATTACCTTGATTTAGGTGCTATGTTGTACGAACAGCTACCTTTTTTCGGTAAATTAACCAAGTGGATTAAAACTAAGGCAGCTAACTAATGTCTATTAAAACTATTTTAATCACGGGTGCAACGTCGGGCATTGGCTTAGCTTTATTTGAGAAATATGTAGCGCTTGGGCATCAAGTAATTGCCTGTGGTCGAGATGAAAAAAAATTATCTCTTTTATCGGCTAAAGCCTATAAAACTTATTTGTTTGATCTTAATGATGCTCAACGCATTGCACAGCAACTTGATGATGTTCCCCAAGTAGATCGGGTGATTTTAAATGCGGGTGATTGCCGTTATATTGATGATGCCAAGCATTTTGATGGTCAACTTTTTGCGGACATTATTTCAACAAACCTATCATCACTTGGTTGGCTACTGCAATTTACCTTACCCAAAATTAATGATGGCGGGCAGGTTGTTTTTATTAGCTCGAGTGCAACGATATTACCTTTTCCAAGAAGTGAAGCTTATGGCGCATCAAAAGCAGGTATGGATTATTTAGCTGATAGTTTGCGGTTAGACCTAGCTGAGCAGAATATTAGTGTCACCCTAGTACACCCTGGTTTTGTAAAAACCGCGTTAACGGATAAAAATGATTTTGAAATGCCGTTTCTTATTACGAGTGACGAAGCAGCTGCAAGGATTATTGTTGGTGTTGATAAGCGCAAAAATTATCTGCATTTTCCAAAACGATTAACATTGTTATTAAAACTATTATCTTTTCTCCCGTCATCTGTATGGCAAAGAATTATTTCAAGGAAGCATAACGCATGAAGCATATTGCAATCATAGGTTCAGGTATTTCAGGCTTAACGGCTGCTTATCTTTTGTCGAAAAAAAATCATGTTACCGTATTTGAAAAAAATGACAGGATCGGCGGACACACGGCGACAGTTGATATAGAAAAAAATGGTCAATCGTTTGCCATAGATACAGGTTTTATTGTCTTCAATGATAAAACCTATCCTAATTTTTTAGCTTTATTATCAGAAATAGGTATCGGAAAACAAGCAACACAAATGAGCTTCTCAGTGCATAACTGCCAAACAGGCATGGAATATAATGGGCACAATTTAAATACCTTATTTGCGCAACGACGCAATTTATTTAGACCTAAATTCTGGGGCTTAGTAACAGAAATACTGCGTTTTAATAAACAATGTAAAGCAATATTTGACTCGCAAAGCTACCAAGACGGTATGACGTTAGGTCAATTTTTAACAGAGAACAATTTTAGTGATTTTTTTGCTGAACATTATATTTTGCCGATGGGCGCTGCTATTTGGTCTAGCTCTTTATCACAAATGGAAGATTTTGAATTCAGGTTCTTTGTACAATTTTTCCATAATCATGGTTTATTAAATATTGCGGATAGACCGCAATGGTATGTTATCCCAAAAGGCTCTCGTAGTTATTTAAAACCGCTATGTCAGCCATTTGAAAATAACATTAAGTTAAATGCTGATATAAGTGGTATTTCTCGCAGTGATAACAAAGTACATTTGCATTTTAACCAAAACCCGAGCGAAAGTTTTGATGATGTGGTCGTCGCTTGTCATTCAGACGAAGCCTTAGCATTATTAAATGATGCCACAGAAGACGAAACAGCGATTTTATCGGCAATGCCTTACAGTGAAAACTCCGTTATTCTTCATACAGATAAAACGTTATTACCCAAACGTGAAAAAGCTTGGGCCAGTTGGAATTACCAATTAAGTCAAGATCGCAGTAAAGCCGCAAGTGTTACTTATAATATGAACATCTTACAAGGTATTGAAAGTGAGAATACTTTCTGTGTCACGCTTAATCAAAAAGAAGATATCGACCCTAACTTAATTTTGAGAGAATTTACTTATCATCATCCTATTTTCTCAAGCGAATCTATTCAAGCTCAACAGCAAAGAGATAAAATATGCGGTATTAATCAGACCCATTTTGCTGGCGCATATTGGCATAGCGGCTTTCATGAAGATGGTGTAAGAAGTGCTATTGAAGTCGCCAAACGATTTGGCTGTTCATTAGAACAATAGTGGTTAAGGTTAAAGTTTCAGTTTTTAAAGAGAAAAAATGACCATAAAATTCAGCGAAAGCAAAATTTATTTAGGCAATATTGTTCATCGACGATTAAGCCCCAAAAAGCATAGTTTTAACTATACTTTGTATATGTTAGCACTGGACGTTTCAGAAGTTGAAAATGCTAAAGAAGGGGTGGGTTTATTTGGTTTTTCATGGTTCCATCCACTACGATTTGTTGAAAAAGATTATCTCAGAAGTGAACCATATGGATTAAAGCAACGTATAACCAATAAAGTCATGCAGTTAAATGGCCATTCAGATATCAACCGAATCGTTATGTTGGTGCAAGTACGTTGCTTTGGACTCTATTTTAGTCCGGCCAATTTTTATTTTTGTTATGACAAAGATGATAGATGTACACAAATGCTTGCTGAAGTGAGTAATACACCTTGGAATGAAAGGCATTATTATTTAGTAGATTTGCTTGATAAAGCTAAACAGGTGAATGAGAAGGTTTTTCAAGTATCACCGTTTATGGATTTAGATATGTCTTATTATTGGCAGGTTAGAGCGCCTAATAAAGAGAGTAATAAACTCGTAATAAACATTGAGAATAAACGTACAAATAAACTTAATGGCAAAGTAGATAAGTTGTTTGATGTAAATTTAAACTTGGAAAAACAATCGCTTAGTCAACGTAACTTATTACGTGTGTGGTGTCAGCTACCAATGATGACTATCAAGGTTGTCTCAGGCATTTATTGGCAAGCACTAAAGTTATTTGTTAAACGTATACCGTTTATTGGTTATCAAAAAAAATAGTTATAAAACTGTAAAATATTAGGAGTATGAAATGGAACAAGTTGAAGGTGTTAGCGTATTGAAAGAAGCTACTTGGTTAGATCAGCGCTGTCGCTCAATTGTTTATTCTATTCTTGATAAGCTTACCTACGGACAATTAGAAATAGTTGAAGGATCAAAGCATCATCTTTTCCCTGAAACGGCAAGTAACCCAGATATACATGGTAAAATTCATATTCATGATATGAGTGTTTATCAAGATTTTGTTAAAGGCGGTAGTATTGGGGTTGCAGAATCCTTTATCGATGGTAAATGGAGCAGTCCTAACCTAACCAATGTTATCCGTATTTTTGCTAAAGCACAGCAGTTAACCGATTCATTAGAAGCAAAAAAGTCTTGGTCGAATAAACTAAAAAATGCTTTTTTTCATTGGCAAAACCGTAATACACAATCAGGATCGAAGCGTAATATTTTAGCGCATTACGATTTAGGTAATGAGTTATATACACGATTTTTAGATCCTAAAATGATGTATTCTTCAGCTATCTATCCAACAGAAAACAGTTCTTTAGAAGAAGCACAGTCTTATAAATTACAAACTATTTGTGATCGTCTTTCGCTAGAAAAAACCGACCACTTATTAGAAATAGGCACAGGTTGGGGCGGTTTAGCTATTTATGCAGCACAGCATTATGGTTGTAAAGTAACTACGACAACGATATCTGATGCACAATATGCATATGCTGAAGCGCGTATTAAAGAGCTAGGATTAGCAGAGCAAATTACCTTATTAAAAAAAGACTATCGTGATTTAACTGGTTCATTTGATAAAGTTGTTTCAATTGAGATGATTGAAGCGGTTGGATATGAATTTTTACCTAGCTTTTTCAAGCAGTGTAATGATCGACTAAAACCAGGTGGAAAACTGCTTATTCAAGCGATAACTATTGCCGACCAACGCTTTGAGTCATACAAAAGTAATGTCGACTTTATACAAAAATATATTTTCCCTGGCGGTTTCTTACCCTCTATCAATATATTAAGTCAGCACATATCTCAACATAGTGAATTAGTCATGGAAAGCTTAAATGATATTGGGCTTGATTATGCTAAAACATTAAATGATTGGCGTAAAAACTTTATTGCATCATGGTCTGACTTAAAACCATATGGTTATGATGAAACCTTTAAACGTTTATGGTTATATTATTTTGCTTACTGTGAAGGGGCTTTTTTAGAGCGCTCTACCAGTACTGTTCATTTAGTTGCAAGAAAATAGTGCTTAGTAATAATGATGAATATTTCACTGCTATTTTTTATTTTAATCAATCTATATTGAGCTGATTACAATAAAAAATAATTAGATCTTTGTTTATTAAACATTGTGTTATGTCTTTTATTAGTATATTTATAAGACAGTGTGTTTAACTTATCTCGAAGGTTGGAAGTGTTATATGATTAGTAAATGGAAAATTGAAAATCAATTAAATGGCGTAGTACTATCACTTACTCTTATTGCTTTTGTTGTTGTGGCAGTTGTTAATTATTATGTAGCAGAAAGAGAAGTAAAACACAGCACAGAATCAAGTATTAAAGCGCAACTACTCAGTAGCGCAAATCTTCTTGTACCTGCTTTTGAGTTAAATCTAAAGGCAACTCAACAGCTAGCGGAACAATTAACCGTAGAAATAAAGCCGGATCTTACGGTATCTTCAGAAGTCATTTCAGTTAAGGGTGAAGAGCTACCAAGTTTATATTTAAATGGAGAGCTATTGGCCGGTAAGTTTGAGCTGATTGATCAATTAACAAAAAAATATGAAATGCCGATCACCATTTTTCAGAAAACTAAAGATGATGACTTTATTCGTATTTCAACGTCTTTATTGAAAGCTAATGGCGAAAGAGCCTTTGGTACAAAGTTGGGGAAAAATAAACACCCTGGTTATAGCCAATTGATTTCAGGGAATGATTATTATGGTATGGCTAGTTTATTCGGTTCAAATTATGTCACCGCCTATATCCCCTTAAAGATAGATTCGAGTGATGTGAATGTTATTGTGTTTGCAGGGCTTAAAGTAACTAAAACATTAGAATCTATTAATAAAGCTATTACTGCATACTCGGTGAATAGTATTGGAGATATGCACCTTATTGATTCGAAAAAAATCTTGATCAGCTCTCAGCCAGAGCCTAATGATTTTGCCCAAATACAAACAGAAATTAATATGGGAAAATCAAGTGATTTTAACATTAATGGGAACAACATTTATTACCAGCATATAAATGGTTATAACTGGGCTTTGTTGATTATTGTTCCTGAAAAACAAATGACAATAATGGCAACTTCATTAGGTAAAGAAACAGGTTTAGTGGCGTTAGTTGCCATGGTGCTTATCGCTTTTTCACTTAAAATAGTGACCAAAATAATATTTAAAGACTTCAAACAAACTTTTCATGCTTTAGATCGGCTTGGTGCTGGTCAAGTCAGCAACTTGAATTTGGAATATAATAAAGACTCGAAAAAAGAAACAGACATACTATTGTGTTCAGTTGATGATATGGCTAACAAAATAGATCAGCTGATTTGTAAAGTTAAAGAAAATGCATCTCTAACTTATGACACAGCGAGTCATATACTTAAACGCTCGACCAATCATCAAGATGCAAATAAAGATGTAATGGAACGGGTTATTTCTATCGCTGCGGCAGTAGAAGAGCTTACAGCATCAATTGCTGATGTATCGGCACGCACAGAAGAGGCTGCTACCGCTAGTTCAGCAGCAACAAACTTATCAACGTCAGTTGTTGAAACAATGAATAACTTATCTAGTAATATTAATAAAACAAAGGTGAGTGTGGAAGCCTCTGTTGTTTCTATGGATGAGTTATCAGAAAGTGCAGCTAGGATTAAAACCGTAGTCGATCAAATTAACAGTATTGCAGAGCAAACAAATCTATTAGCCTTAAATGCCGCTATTGAAGCAGCAAGGGCTGGAGATTCGGGACGAGGATTTAGTGTTGTTGCTGATGAGGTTAGGCAACTAGCACAACGAACTCAATCGAATGTTGTTGATATAAAAGATGTGCTTGATGGGTTAGCAAATAATACCTTAACCATGGTTGAAAATATTAATAATGTTTCAACTGCTATTCTCGATGTTGAATCAGCAACTACAAAAACTGTTTCTCAATTTGAACTGGTAAATAACGATATAGGTAGTGTTAATATTCAGTTATCATCCATTGCCGCTTCTGCAACTCAGCAAAGTGCTGTTACAAATGAAATAGCTGAAATGCAATGTATTTTAAATAGCTCTGTAGAGTTAGCGACTGAGATTTCAGGCGAAGTATTAGCTTCTGCAGAAGATATAACAGTACAATCTCAGGCATTAAAGGAAACTGCTTCTGTGTTTAACTAGTACTTAATCACAGCACTAACACACTATGTTATCCTGCTTTCAATTATTGATGTTAACCAATGCTTAAAAGGAACGTTGTATAGTCTGAATGCGTCTAGCGACATAGGTATGGTTACGCAATTTAACGAAATATTTGACTAAACCAAACATATCTAGCTGCGTTGAATGACTAAACTCATTGGTTTACGTTTTGTTATTTTGTCTGCCTGGTAAGCTTATTATGTTTTAATTGAGGCATTAAATTAATTGCACTACCTCAATATTACAATCAATACTTATGCATAAGGAACGTTCAATTATCCATTATCTTTATTGATCCAATTATCCCTAATTTTAAGCCATGACTTATATTCTTTTTCACTATAACCACATGATAAAAATAACATTTTAACTTTACCTTTATCAACGAATTTATCTATGGCTGAATCAAGGCGTTTAGCAATATTGATTACTCGCGGGGTTTTATTGTAAATAGTATGAATTGTTTTTGTCACTAAAGCGGGTTGCATTGGGTAAATACAGCTGTTGTTAAGCTTTGGGGTTTGTCTCAGGTTGCAGTGTTTATTAGCAAGTGATTCTGTAAATATTGCGTATTGCAATTTACCTTTAATTAATAAATCAAATACTTTCTCAGAACTACTCTTATGATAAATATTCGTAAAACCAATTTCTTGAGCTATTTGCTCGGCGAATGATTTCGTGGTGACCCCAACGATGTCTTGGTGTTTATTAATATCTTTAAGCGTTAGGCTATGTGGCTTTTGAGAATATAAATAAAGGTTATCGATTGTTAAAGGCTGACTATAATAACTAAAATTTTCACGTTCTGCGGAATAATACACACCTATTAATGCATCCAGTTTTTTTTCTTTAATAAAATTCAACCCTCTTAACCATAAATCTTCTTTTGCATCTAACGTAATGCCTTCACTTTCAGCCGCTAATTTTAGCAGTAGCCAATTAAGCTTGTATGATCGTGATAATTTTAAATGATCGTCATGATTTACATATAAAGCAACTGATAAGGTTTCAGCAAAACTAAGGAGGGGGAAAAGGAATAGAAAAATAAATAATTTCATAAAAAATAAGCTAGTTGAATGTTAGGGTCAGTTGGTAAAGGTCTAATATAAATAGACGCGTTATGTACCTATTTTTTATTTTATTAAACATCACAACATAGTTGTTGGATTTACATTATATTATAAAAAATATAATAATTTCAGTTTTATCAGGCTAAAAATACAGTAGTATATTTTTAGCCTTCATATAGATCAATCTATTAGCAATTCAAGTGGAGACAAAGTAGAAATACGATGCCTTATCGATGAAGTGGATACTTTATTTTCTGTTAAATTTTAAAGTAAGCAATCTGAGTTTTTAATTGGCATGCTAAGTCGTTTAAAGAATGAGCAACATTGTTGTTTTTCTCTAATGAACTACTTGATGTATCAGCCATATCGGTAACACTTTTCATACCTTCATATAAATCGTCGATAACAATAATTTGCTCGTTGGAGCCACTGACCACTTTTTTCACATTCAATAACGAATCATTTGCTTTATTTTCTATTTCTTTTAGAAGCTCAACGGAACTAACGCCTAGGGCAAGGCCTCTTTCAATTTTAGGTAGCGTTGATTGCATCGCAACAACCGAATCTGCAGTTTCTTGTGTTATTTCAGTTAACATTGATTCAATTTCTGCGGTGGCAGAGCCAGTACTTTGTGCTAATGTTCTTACTTCATCGGCAACTACGGCAAATCCTCGGCCTGATTCTCCAGCTCTTGCTGCTTCAATGGCAGCATTTAATGCTAATAAGTTTGTTTGATCAGAAATACCGCTAATAACAGCAATAATACCGCTGATATCTTTGGTTCGTTGTTCTAATTTTTGTAACTTATCAAGGGCAACACTAACCGTTTCTAATACCATTTTAATTTCTGTTGCCGTTGCATTCACTGATTCACTACCTGCGGTACATGAATCTAAGGTTTCTGTAGAATTTCTTTCTGTTTGCACAAGCAACTCAGAGACAGCATATGTTTTCTCTCTCATATCGTTCAAATTATTGGTGGCTGCTGTCGTATATTCCCTTTGTTGTTGTACTAAAGACAATACTTCAGAAGAGCCCAGTGAAACAATATCAGTTTGTACATTCATATCGGTAGCAGCATTAGCAATATTACACATTATTGTTCTTAATTGGTTTTGTGTTTTTTGCAAAGAATATAAAACACTATTCTCATGTTTTGCTCTGATCTCTTGAGTTAAGTCACCTTCGGCAACTTTATACAATAATTTTGCTACATCTCTAGGTTCACCATCGAGCGAAACTTTTAAAGCTTTTGTTATACGGTAAACAATTATTCCGCTAATAAGGAAGGCTACTCCTGTTAACGCTAGCATAAGCCCTGCAAAACTTTCAGCAGTTTCCTTTACAAGAGCGGTTGCTTCTTTATTTTCTACTTCTTGGTAATCAATAAACTGATTAATTGCAGCTAACCATTGAGTAAAAGCAGGTCTTACTGACTCAAGCAAGATGAATTCAGCTTCTTTTTGATTACCGGCCTCTATCGCTGCAATAACATCACGCACTAACGGCATGGTGTTTTTTTCTATACGCTTAATTTTGTCTAGGATGATTGCTTCTTCAGGCATTGAGTTATTTATCATCATGTTATCAAGGGGAATTTTTGAGTCATTATAAAAAGTTTCTAAACGTTTTATATTACCTAAGGTATTTTGCAGGTCATTGTCATTGTTAATTAAAACGACATCACGAATTGCAATAGATCTATCATGAACACTACCCCGAAAATTAATGGCGTAACGTTGTTTCATTGAATTCTTATCGGTTATTAAGGTCATCGATTCATCAATAGTATTAACACTGCTAATACCGACGATAGTAATAATAATCATCATGAAAAGGACGATGCCAAAGCCCATCATAAGACGAAATTGTACAGTAGTACGAGTATAAAAATCAGCCATATATTTTCCTGAAATAGATTTTTTAAGTATATTAAACTGAATTTTTAATACCTTAAGAACATCTCAATAGTATAATCAAGATAGCAAAATAAGCTACAGTAACTGCAAATAAATACAACTATTTATCAGGTTGTCGTTGATTAGATGCTAAAACATTAATCTCTGTGAGTTATGTTAAAGTAACGGGATATTGTTTCGGCTCTTAGCCGAGTTATTTTAATGTTATCACTTGCTTAATGAAATTTACCATAATTACCTTCTGCTCCGAACGTCAATATCTTATACTACGCAGTCATCATTACTGAGACTTATATGACAAATAAACAACTACTACCTTTATTGATCTTAATGGTTATTTTTAGCCCGTTAGCTATCGATATCTTTTTACCTGCTTTACCTATTATGGCTAAAGAGTTTGTTGTGCCAATGACACAAATTCAGTGGAGCGTAACAATATTCATTTTAAGTCTGGGTTTTGGCCAGTTAATAAGTGGTCCCCTAGCAGATCGCTATGGTCGTCGTCCCGTTGCTATGGGCGGCATACTTATTTATGGTTTGGCGTCACTTATTTCTGCTTATGCCGATAGCTTAACCTTTTTTCTTATTGGACGTTTATTACAAGGCGTTGGTGCATGTGCGATAGTTGTCTCAGCTTTTGCTAGCGTACGTGACAAATACAATGCAATAGAAAGTGGTGTTATGTATTCTTATTTAAATAGTGCAATTTGTTGTATTCCGGCACTGGCACCATTATTAGGAAATTTCCTGACAGAGTCTTTTGGCTGGCGTAGTAATTTTGAATTTATGACAGGCTACGCTATCTTTGCTGGTGTTATTTTGTATTTTACGCTTAAAGAAACCAGACCAGAGCAGACCGCAAAACATAAACATCTTTTTAATCTGACGCATTTTATACCCGTGTTGAAACACCCTGTATTTTTGTTTAATGCTTTGGTGGTGATGTTATCAATGGCGATTATTATTGCTTATGTCAGTAGTTCGCCGGCGTGGTTGATTGTAAGGTTAGGTTTAGATCAGCAAAGCTTTGTCTTTTGGTTTAGTTTAAATGCTGTCATTAATATTGTTGCTTGTTTTCTCGCGCCTCGAGTTTTAATTAAATTTGGCGCAAGAATAACCATAGGTTTGGGTATGGTGTTATTAAGTATTGCAGGTTTGTTAATGCTAGCTTTATTGGATTTTCAAACACCTATTGCCTTTATGCTGCCAATAATGGTTAGCTCACTTGGCTTTTCAGTATTAATGGGAGCTTGTGCAGGGCAAGCACTGGCACCTTTTGGTGAAAAAGCAGGTTCAGCATCAGCATTATTAGGCTTTGTACAAATGAGTGGCTCAGCCGTTATTGTTTATTTATTACAATTATTGCCTTTAAATGAAGCCGAACAATTAGCCTGGTTGATGCTGACCATTATACCTGTGTACGTTATATGGAAGTTACCCCGAGTGAAAACCCATATAATGCTAGATAATTAAGCGTTTCAGTATTGATATAACTGATTTCAGGTTTATAGCGCACAACCTGAACTCGGTTTAATCAATCTACTTATTTGCTGATATCCATTGTTCACTATTGGCACCAACAACACACTCACCATTATCTCGCATGGCTAAACGCAACATACAACGTTTAGTGACATCAGAGAAGTTTTCCTCTGGTAAAAATCTCACTGAATCTACTAAGGCTCTACAATGTAAAGCGGTTTGCTCGTTTAAAGTATAATAAACCCACTTACCTTGTTTGGTTGGGGTGATTAAACCAGCTTTGTGCAGCATTTTTAGATTGCGAGAAACGTTATATTGCGTGTCACCAATAACATCCATAGCTTCAGCAACATTAATCCTCTGATCTATATGTACTAAAAGCCAAAACAAACGTAGTCGAGTGGGGTCTGATAAAGCTTTTAGTGCATCAATATACTTCTCATCCATCAGTTAATAACCTTTCTGATTGCGTTAAAATAATATAAAGCCATTATACCAACTCCAACAGAAAGGCTACATCGAAATTTATTTACTGACTTGTTTACACTAGGTATTGAAAGATCACGCCACCAAGAATAGCAGTAGTAAGTACAATAAAAACAAATGCTATTACGGCTTTTCTTTTTAGCACAGCAGACACAAGCGCGATTTCAGGCAGACTGGCACCTGTACCACCAATAATCAATGCTAAAGCTGGGCCTAAGGCCATTCCCTTAAGAATAAGAACACTTAATAAGGGGATTGCCATCTCAATACGTAAGTAAAGTGGCACACCAATAACAGCAGCGATTATAATTGATTGTAAATCACCTCCGCCAACATATTTTTCCACTAATTCTGCTGGTAAATACGCAGCAGACAAACCACTAATTAGTGCACCTAATAATACATAAGGCACGATCTTTTTGAATAAGGCTAATGCGAATCGCAATGCTTTGTGGATTTTTGATGGTTCAACTGACTCCATAACCAGAGTTGCAGATGAATCACAATTCATATTTATTGAATTAATCGATGGCTGTGTTTTTGATTGAGTAGCACAACTAGTTGAAGTAGGGCTAGTTGCAGCACATGCACTCGATGTTTGAACTGCTCCACCACAACTAGGCTGTGATGTAGGTCCTTCTAATTCTTCACCGCGTTTGATCTCATTTCGCCAAGGCGATTTAGAAATCAACCATCCACCTAAAACAGCTGCAGTAAATGTGATGACTAAATAAATAACTGTGATTTTTAAGCCAAAGGTTGCATAGATCATTGCTAATACGATGAAGTTACATAAAGGGGCTGAAATTAAAAAGCTTAATACTGTACCTAGTGAAGCGCCCATGGATGCCATGCCCATTGTAACGGGTACCACAGCTGCACTGCAGAAAGGGGTTAACATACCAAAGCTTGCGCCAAGTAATGATCCCCATTTTTCATGTTTAGTTAATTTTTTCTGTAGCTTATCTTGCGGAATGTATTCACGCATAAATCCGGTAAGAATAGAAACAACAGCAATAATAAGGACTAAAGCGCCTCCAACATGAGTAAACTCATTTAGCGCAATCATTAATTTTTCAGTATTCAAAACATTATCTCAAGTAATTGTGTAAATTGAACTACAAGATAATCACATATGCGCATTTATGCAAGTGTTATTTTTGTTACTAAATACTGTTAGTGAATATATGTTTTCAACTGTTATTACTGATATTATTTAAAGTCTATTGTAGAAAGAAGTAGCCAGTTAAAAGTAATATGCTTTAGTTAATAGGCGTAGAGTCATTTGAAAATGGCCATATTGCTACTTTAATAGCTTAATGCTATTTGAGTAACTTAAATCTTATAGCATTTAATCGTAATTATACGCCGCTTGGTCGTTTACTTCTGTGTAATTTGGTATAAGTAGTTACTCTTATAATTTGAGAGTTTGACGATAAACTAACAGGGCTTGCGAGCCTGTTTTATCTTCTTTTGCCAGTATTAAGTTATGTTGTATTTACAGCTTCAGGTAAGTGTCATTGAGATTTATCGTTTGCGTCAATGTTAGTTTAAATTTATAGGTTGGAATGAACATTAGTAACCATTTGTCACACTTGTTAACGCAATGGTATCCCAATAAGGATAATTGCGATTGGGTTTTAGCGACTATTTATAAAACGGAAGGCCCTTGTTATCGAAAAGCAGGGGCTATGATGTTATTTAGTAGTCAAGGTCATCAATTAGGTATGTTAAGTGGTGGCTGTTTAGAGTCTGATATTGCCGTTACTGCACGTAAAGTCATGCAAACGGGTGTAACAAAGCTATTGTGTTATGACGGCTCTGATGAAGATGATATGTCATTCCATTTAGGCATTGGTTGTGGTGGTACTATTTATATCATGTTGCAGCAGATTCATGCTGATAATGACTATTTGTCGTTAATTGATGTTTATGAAGCACTTAATAACCGTACTTCGGGTTACTTTTATCAGCGTATTGTTGACGATAATACTGATGGAAAAGCGTATTTTGAAGCTAAGTGTGTTACTGATATAGCTGAAACAGCTACGCTTATTTCAGCATCAAGCTTGACCGAAACAAACTTTGTTGCACCAAAAAATGAAAGCAAGACCAATAATATACTTATTAAAGACAGGGCGACTTGGTTAGCGACGCCTATTACTCCTGAGCCGCATTTACTTATTGTTGGCGGTGGAATTGATGCTAGACCTTTAGTTAATATGGCAAAGCAGTTAGGTTGGCAAGTTTCTTTATGGGATCCTCGCCCCGCAAATGCTCGAAAAGAATATTTTGCAAATGTTGATTATCTTATTAAAGGTGAGGCTGGCGTGTTAGCAACTTTTGTCGCTGATAAAAACGTTAATGCTGCGATTTTAATGAGCCATAATATAAGTATAGATGCACATGCATTACATGCTTTGGCACATTCAAGTTTACAATATATGGCTTTACTTGGGCCACAACATAGAAAGCAGCAAGTGATCATGCAAGCGAATATCAAAGAAACTATGTTACCTTTTGTATTTGCAGGTCCGGCGGGTCTTAATATTGGTGGCACATTGCCTGAAAGCATTGCATTGTCGATATTGGCTGAATGCCATGCAAATTTATTTAAACGCAATGCGCAATCATTTAGCCAAGTTTTATAACAGCTTTCACTGGCAATTAAATAATATCATCGATAATGTTTTTATAGTCTGTTATGTAAGAGTAGCCTTGTAGATGAGCGGCATTAATGTTCGGTAATGTTGAATCTGGATTTGCTACGGCAAGTAAATGTTGTATACCAAATTCCTTAGCGCTATTTAAAATTGTTAAATTATCATCAACAAATAATGTTGAATCATTCTCAAATTTTAAGTCGGCTTGTAACTTTTGCCATAAAACTTGTGACTCTTTAGTTGCACCATAGCGGTGAGTTGAGATTAATACATCAATATGTTGATCTAAGGCTGTTCTTTCAACCTTGAGCGACAAACTATCGGGGTGAGCATTTGTTAACAATACCACTTGTTTATTTGCTGCTTTAAGCGCAGATAAAAAAGGTAATGTATCTGGGCGTAGCGCAATTTTATGCTGAATTTCTTTTTTTAACTCAACAATGGGTAAATCAAGTTTATCAGTCCAATAATCCAAACAATACCACTCAATTTCTCCGGCCACTTTACTGGTTTCAATATGTAAATATCGTTGAGCTTCAGCTAAGGAGACATTGTGTGCTTGGGCGTATTTAGATGGGATATGGTTATGCCAAAAAAAATTATCGAAATGTAAGTCTAATAAAGTACCGTCCATATCGAGCAGAACTAAGTTAATTTTTTCCCAATTGAGCATTTAGAGGTTCCATAATTGATGTTTATCGTGTCATTATAGCGTTATGTAGAACGAAATACGCAAGCTTATGATAGGGAAAAATAAATTACCAAAGATCAATAGTCGAAATCAAGTGGCAAAAAGTCGTTTATTTGCTATTGAACAGCTTGAACTAACTTTTAGTAATGGCGAAGAGCGCCAGTATGAACGAATGGTTGGCTCTGGAAATGGTGCGGTAATGATAGTACCTATGCTCGACGCTGATACTATATTATTAGTAAGAGAATATTGCGCAGGTACTCATAGTTATGAGTTAGGTTTTCCTAAAGGGTTAATTGATCCAGGAGAATCACCTGAAGAGGCTGCTAACCGTGAATTACAAGAAGAAATTTTTTATGGTAGCAAGCAATTAAACTTCCTCTCTCAAGTGATGATGGCTCCCGCTTTCTTTAACGCAAAAATGGATATCTTCGTTGCTAGTGATTTATATCCTTCAATGCTTGAAGGTGATGAACCTGAACCCTTAGATGTTGTTCCTTGGCCAATTAAAGACTATAAGGCGTTATTACGCCAACCTGATTTTCAAGAAGCTCGCAGTATCGCGGCCTTAATGTTATTAATTGATTACCTTTCCCCAAGCAAGTTATCCAATCAGGATTAGAGATATGAGCATGAGTGACGAAAAGCTATTAAATATTGCCTTAGAAAGCGCTAAAAAAGCTGGCGTTGAGGTAATGAAGTATTATCGAGATCAGAGCTTTACTGCGAATATGAAGTCAGATAATAGCCCTGTTACGAGTGCTGATATAGCTTCTAATGATATCTTAATGGATCAACTTAAAACGTTAACGCCTGATATTCCAATTATTTCTGAAGAAGTTGGGGCCGTTCCGTTATCGCAGCGAAAAAACTGGCAACGATATTGGTTACTTGACCCTATTGATGGGACGGGGGAGTTTATTATTGGTAGCGGTGATTTTGCTGTAAATATCGCATTAATTGAGAATGGTTGGCCAAGTATTGGTGTTATTCATGCGCCTGATCATTGCCTAACTTATTACGGACAAAATAATTTAGGCGCTTTTAAGGAATGTAACCTTAAAACTAATAATAGTAGTCATCAAATTCATGTTGCAGAATATCAAGAACCTCGTCGTATTAAAGTAGCCATTAGTAAACGTCAGCGGATAGAGTTAATGGGTCAGTACTTGAATAAAAACTTTGACTTTGAGCATGTTGCATTGGGTAGTTGTTCATTGAAAAACTGTTTAATTGCTGAAGGTGGAGCTGACTGCTACTTACGTATAGGTGTTACTGGTGAGTGGGATACAGGAGCTAGCCAATGTATTTTAGAGCAGGCGGGGGGCACTATTATCGACAGTGAGTTTAATCCTCTTACTTATAATAAAAGGGATAGCCTACTCAACCCTGACTTTCTTAGCTTAGGAAATCAAAACATTCCTTGGGAAGAAGTCATTAAAGCCCATCGAAAAATTTATAGCGATTAGTACTGGCGATCAGGCTCTGCATAATTAACAGTAGTAATTATTTACGTTAGTGATTTATTGCCGCTATCCTGAACTTGGTTTAGGATCTCAATCGCTATAATGATCGTCGCAGATTAACTTTCTTCTTGTTTAAATTGATCACTTGGTAAAATATTAACACTTTCATGTAGTTCAGAGTAAACTAATACGGCACTACCTTGTTTTAACTGTAATTTTACCTGAGCTATTTTATTTGCTTTACTGGTATCGACAGCACCGTAGTCTGTGCCTTCACGTAAAATAAATTCTTCAATAATAGCATCTAGAGTATCTTCTTGAATTTGATCTAATGGAATAATCATTGGTTACTTTTGAGGAAGGTCGTACATTAAGAAAAGCTATTGTACGACATAAGCCTCGATTACTCTATCGATTAAAAAAACAGATTAGCATCCTGAAGTTAACGATTAAGAATCGTCACTAATATGTTTAATAAAGTAATAAACGTAAAATGCACAAATCCCCAATACAATAGCTAAGCCGCCAATAGAAAACATCACAACAGGATCATTCTTAAGCATAGTAATAAAATTCATAATTAACTCCTTATATTTATCATTAGGCTTAGTATAGTAAACCTCTAATATTTATAAGGTGATGTAGATCAATATAAATCGTTCTTTTTAGCCATTTCTGCTTTAATGGTTTGTTGCTCGATAATCTTACGGTAAATTTTATTCGCTTTTTCTACTGCTGCGTCTATTTTTACTCTAGATAGTTCTCGTTCATCAAGTATACGGCTAGTATTCGCATTAGGGTAACCATTCCAAGACGCGATGGTATTCCATACAAGCGACATTTCGGTACTTTTTTCTACGCCTTTGCCTTCACTATAAAGTAAGGCAAGGTTAAATTGTGCCAACGCGTGATTTTGATCTGCGGCATTTTTATACCAACGAGAGGCTTTGAAGTCATCTTGATCGACACCTGTACCATTTGCATACATAACGGCTAGATTAAACTGCGCACTTGCTAAACCTTTTTTGGCTGCTTTATAGGTTAATTGGTATGCTTTTTTTAAGTCTTGTTTAACTAGTTTACCTTCGGTATAAATTAAGGCTAGTTCGAATTGAGCATCAGAATCATTTTGCTCTGCAGCTAATTCAAATAATGCCAAAGCCTTCATACCATCTTTAGGAACGCCATAACCGTTTTGATAAACAAGTGCCATTTGATATTGTGCAGGTGCATAACCTTCAGCGACTAAAGGTCGAAATTGCTCAATAGCAGCATGAAATTCGCCACGGTTTAATTCGTAAATACCCTGTTCAAGATCATTACCTTGGCTTAGCGTAGAAAAACCACTTGCCAGTAAAAAAATAAATGTGCTTATATAATTTCGCATAACTTTTCTCTTTAATATTTTTTCATTAATAATAAGTGTTATTACATAACATAAAAACTGAACTCGGCTTAAATAAGTGTAGCTCAAATTTTTAATTTGAAGACATGATTTCTTCAATTTGCTCGGCTATTTCTAGCCAAAGCATTTCACTTTCTTCTATATTATCTTTTAAATTAGCCTGTAGCTTGAGTTGTGTTGTTAACTCTTTCTTGCGTTCAGCTTGATATATATCACTGTCACTAAGTAAAGCCTCTACTTGTGCTAACTCTTTTTGCCATTGAGCTATTTGTTTTTCTAACTTATCCGACTCTTTGCGTAATGGAGCAGACTTCTTACGTAATTCCGCTTGTTGTTGACGCAACTGTTTTTTGTCTAAGCCTTTATCTTCATTATCACTGTCATTAGACGTGTTTTCTATTTTATTATTAGTAAAGGTCTGTTTTTTGTCGTCGTTGAGCCATTGTTGATAATCATCAATATCTCCATTGAAGTCAATGACACTACCATTAGCCACCAAATAGAATTCATCAACACAAGATTCGAGTAAAAAGCGATCATGCGCTATTAAGATTATAGCGCCGCCAAAATCTTGCAATGCCATCACTAAAGCTTGTCGCATTTCTAAATCTAAATGGTTAGTAGGCTCATCGAGTAATAGTAGTTGTGGCTTCTCTAAAACAATAAGTGCTAATACTAAACGTGCTTTTTCACCACCAGACATATTAATAACAGCTTCAAGGGCTTGATCGCCACTAAAGCCAAACTTACCCAAAAAGCTTCTCGCTTGTGGTTCACCTAGTGCAGGCTTTGCACGAAGAATATGATCAACAGGGCTTGAACTAGCGTGTAATTGTTCTAATTGATGTTGAGAGAAATAACCTATTTTTAACTCTTGAGCACAATAACGTTCGCCATTAAGTAAGGCTATCTCACCGGCGAGTGATTTAATTAATGTGGATTTACCCGCGCCATTTCTACCTAATAAACCGATGCGACTACCAGGTACTAACGTTAAACCTACATCGTTAAGGATGATGGCTTCAGTGCTATAGCCACACTGACTCTCAGTGAGAGACAGTAATGGGTAAGGTAAGTTGTCTGGTTGTTCAAAATTAAAAGTAAATTGGCTGTCAACATGTGCAGGCGCTAAATTTGGTAGCTTTTCTAAACGTTTTAAACGACTTTGCGCCTGTTTAGCTTTACTGGCTTTGGCTCTAAATCTATCAACAAAGGCCGTTAAGTTGGCTGCTTCTTTTTGCTGTTTCTGAAACTGTACATCTTGTTGGGCTAAATGTTCAGCACGTTGTCTTTCAAAAGAGGTGTAATTACCGCTATAAAGCTTGGCGCGTTGGTGTTCAATATGTAAAATTTGATTAATCACCGTGTCAAGAAAATCACGATCATGCGAAATAAGTACTAGGGTGCCAGTAAAACGTTTCAACCAGCGTTGTAGCCAAATAACGGCGTCTAAATCCAAATGGTTGGTTGGTTCATCGAGCAGTAATAAATCAGCACGGCTTATTAATGCTTGCGCTAAGTTTAAACGCATTCGCCAACCACCCGAGAAATCTTTGACAGGATTGGTCAGTTGATTTTGTAAAAAGCCTAAACCATGTAATAACTCTCCAGCACGAGCAGGTAAGCTATAACCATGAATAGTATCTATTTTATTGATTAATATTGCTTCTAGGTTACCATCGTCATTGAGGCGCGCTTGCTCTAATTGCTGTTCTAGTTGGCGATATTCTTTGTCGCCATCCATTACATAGTCAAGGGCAGATTGCTCAAGAGACGGTGTTTCTTGCTTCACTGTTGCTATCGACCAACTGCTCGGTAAAGATAAATCTCCTGCATCAGGCGATAACTCTCCGAGTAAAGCGGCGAAAAGAGACGATTTACCACAGCCGTTACTACCAACTAAGCCCACTTTATGGTTAGGATGTATAGTGAAACTAGAGGCTGTTATTAGGTTTTTTGCACCTCTGTCTAAGCTTAAATCGCTGGCGGTGATCAATGTTTTGTCCTTATATAAATCATGAGTGAAAAATAGCTAAAAGCGCTGAATATAAAATACCTGTGCATTGTCGCTTTTCCTGTTGCCACTATTCAAGGTAAAATAACAATTATCCAGATTATTTATTACTTTAGTCATTTAAATAACTTATTAAGTAGGGCGATTACACATGAAAAAGCAGCAGAGAAAAAGATTTATTGCAGGGGCTGTTTGTCCTAAATGTAAGGCGCAAGATACGTTAGCGTTGACAAAAGAAGACGGTGTTGAAAAAGTGACTTGTGTTAGTTGTGGCGATCAAATGACACAAAGCGAGCCACAAGTTGAAGAGGTAGTACGTCAGCATGAGCAAGTGATTGGGGTATTTAAACCTTAATAGGTTTGTTATTAATCATAATTATTGTTAGTTGCACAGGATGTGCATGCAATGCTAATTTATCTCAAAGACAAGAAAGGATTACTTAGAGGGCTAAATCAATTTATATTATCTAGCCGTAAGTATTCCCTTTGAATGGTCTTTTTTATAATGCTAGCGCAGCATTATTATTCAAACTTACAGTAAGTAGCTTGAAATTATTCGTGATATTTCAACCATTGAAGATTTGCCTGTAAATTCAAATTTAACTTTACCAATTGCTGAAAAGTAAATTTCTAATTCAGAATCAAGATCGAAGGTGCCTGATGTCTCAATTGAATAGGCAACAATGTTTTTGTAAGGTAATGAGGTAAAGTCTTTTTTACTGCCAGTAATACCTTGTACGTTAACGGCGATAATTCTTTTGCTGGTAAAAATAACGCCATCACGCATCGATTTAAATGAATCAACAATTCGTTCATCATCTAACAGTAAATCATTTACTTTTTCTGCGTATTCAGCATTCTGCTTAAGTTTGAAAAAACCTTTATTATCGAAATCTATCATTGGATATCCTTTGTCATTAACACATGAGTTTAGTGATGTGTCATTGTTTGGTAAATATAAAATAAAGTTAACTCGAATAAACGGTAACGAGTCTTTGTATTTTTTGTCTGTAACAAGTATTCGCTGAAATTAGTATACGTTGGTATTAGGAAATTATCAGAGAGTATCGCCTTCTTCAAGCGAGAATAGCAAATCAATTATCGGCTGAAAAAATATAATAATACCAACCTCACTAACTATGTGATCATTTCTATTTGCTAAAATCACCAACTACATCGTTATTTATTTAATAATTATAACAACTAGTTATTGAAATAAATGCCTTGTATTTGGCAATTTTTTCTATGTATAAATTTGTTCACTTAATTAATGAAACTGGTATAAAAAAAGGTCTACGCTAATTAGCTAGATAAAGCTGAGTTCTGTGTAATATTTAATTGCCCAAGAAATAATAAAACCAATAATAAAAGAGTGAACTAGCGTTATATTGTTATTGGGCCTAAGCGCTTTGCTACAGCTATTACATATAAGAGGTTTATGCTTTATTAATACCATTAATGAATTACAGATTGTGCATAAAGTTAGCCAACAATAATAAAAATTGAAATTTATTTTTAGTAACCTAGGTCTATTTTGTCATCATATAACGATAATTAAAAATAGCAACATGAAGTACAGCGTAATAACTCTTAGCATTCTTTTTATTCTTCAGATCCCAATCGTATATGCTGAAGAAAAAAGTGAACTTAGCACTGAAGTCACAGAAGTGATTGAAATATCGGGGCGAGCGATTCAAAACCACAATATTTCGCCTAAAAATGCCATGGTCAATGGCCCTTTTGGGGATGACTTAGGTTTAGGTGATATTGCTCGCTCAATTACGCCTATCACTCAAGAAATGATGGAGCAGCTTAATATTACCAGTCTGCAAGATATCTTGGCTGTTAGCCCGAATAGTTATTCAGCAAGTGGTTTTGGCGCACCAAGTTTACCTACATTACGTGGTCAATTAGGTGAATTATTTCAAGACGGTATGCGTCGACAAGCTGGTAATAACGGCTTTGGTATTCCTTTATCATTTAATTCAGTTGATCAAATAGATGTTGTTAAAGGCGCGCCAACAGTATTGTTTGGTAGCAGTCAACGTAATGGTGGTTTTGTTAATTTACAATCTAAAAAAGCCTCTATTGATGAGCGTGCCGCAAAAATTAATTTAACGGCTGGCCGCTGGGATCAATATAGTGCTCAAATAGATGTTGGTGCACCGATTATTGAAGGTGAAAGTGGTATACGCGTAAGCGCTGAACATATTGATAACGGTAGTTTTTATGATTACAGTAGCTTTAAAAGCGACAGTATTTATACCGCCTTTCGTTTTTTACCAGACAGTCAAAGTACTTGGGATATTAATTTTGAATATTATCAAGTTGAGTTCACAGATAACGCAGGAATTAATCGCCCTACACAAGCGTTAATTGATGATGGTTTGTATATTACAGGTCAAGGTGTACAAAGTAATGGCAGCACTGTACCTGGTGCGGGTGCTATTGTTTCTCCTACAGGGCAAGTTAAAATAAACAGAAGTAATGTATTAACTGATCCAGATAATGAGAATGATGCGACTACCTTTTTGTTACATAGCACCTATACACGAGAATTAAGTGGTCAAACACGATTAAAAAATACTTCGTATTATCAGCACTTAACTCGTGATGAAATTGCACAAAATAGTTTTGTTGAAATAATTGATGGTGCTCATACTGCGCAAAATAGACTAGAATTAAGTCATAATTGGAATAATGAACAGCAAACTATCTTTGCAGTGGATGTGCGTTATAACAAAGTATTGGGTTACAGCCAATTTACCACAGAAGCGGATTTACCTATTGATTTAACGGGTCCTATTGAAAACCGTCGTATTCCGCTAACAACAGAGCAGCAAGCTAAATTAGTTGAACTACGCCCTGGTTTATTTGTTTCACCTGGTGGTCAGTACGACATTAATGGCGACAATGTTGGTGATTTTTCATTATCAGATACAACTGACTCAACAACTTGGCAAACAGGTTTTGCCATTCAGCAAGATAGCCAATGGAGCGAGCGTTTACGCACAAATTTAGGGTATCGTATTGATTTTTACGATGTGAAAGCTCGAGATCCTATCGCCCCTACAGGGCAAGAAGCCGCAAAAGATACGATTAATGAAACGTTACACTCTGGGCAAGCGAGCATTAACTATAAGCTAGATTCTGATATTACCGTGTATGCTGCGACTAGTTATAATCAAGCTACATCAAATAGTATGGCAGGTGGTATTACATTAGGGGCAGATAATTTAATTAGCGCACAAAACTTTGCTACAGATAATACGTTACATGAAGTGGGTTTAAAATATATTCCTAGTGACAGCTCTTGGTATGTTGATACGGCAATATTTAATCAACGTCGAAGTTTACGTAACCGAGATGGCAGCAACACCGGTATCGAAACCAAAGGTGTCGAGTTACAAGTATTTTATGATGCAGCCCCTTATTGGTTTAACCTTGGCTACAGCTATATTGATGCGCGTTATGACAACTCAACTAGTAGCCAAAGCTCAACACAAGTAGCGGATGCTTTTGATAACTCTCGTCCAGATATCATTGAAGGTACTGGCATCGGAGCGCCCAATTTTGCGTCATTTGAACGTTCAAACCGTCGATTACAAGGTATTCCAGAACAATCATTAACGCTAAATGGTGGTCGTTATATTACTGATAAATGGCAAGCAGGTTTTGCTGCCCTTTATACATCAAGTTATCCACTTGATTACTTAGCAACAGTACAAATTCGCGACCAATATACGTTAAATGTTAATTCTAGCTATACTATTAACAAACAAGCAAAACTACGTATTGATGTTAACAATATAACTAACCAAAAAAACTGGAGGCCTGTATTTGAGGGCGGTTATTTTGGTTCAACTTTGGTGTTTCCTGAATTACCTATTCACGCCAAAGTCACTCTACAATATACATTTTAAGGCAATACTTTATGTTAAAGAAATTACTCTTATTAATTATAGCGGTTACTTTGGTAGCACTATTCTTTCATTTTGATCTAAACCAACTATTAACGTTAGATGGGCTAAAAGGGTCAATGTCACAATTTAACGAGTGGCGAGAGCAATCACCTTGGTTAGTGATTGGCGGATTTTTTGTTTTATACGTTATTGTAACCGCACTTTCATTACCTGGTGCTGCTATTTTAACACTGGCTGCAGGTGCCTTATTTGGTTTAGTAGAAGGCTTGTTAGTTGCTTCTTTTGCTTCGACTATTGGTGCTACTTTGGCGTTTTTAGTCTCACGTTATTTACTGCGCGATTCTATCAAGCAGAAGTTTCCAGAGCGCTTAGCTGCTATTGATGCCGGTGTAGAAAAAGAAGGTGGTTTTTATTTATTCACATTACGTTTAGTACCCGTATTTCCGTTCTTTCTAATTAACTTATTAATGGGCGTAACTGCAATTAAATCTTGGACTTTTTACTGGGTAAGCCAAGTAGGTATGATCGCAGGAACATTTGTATTTGTTAACGCTGGTACTGAGCTTGCCAAAATAGATAGCTTATCTGGCATTTTATCTTTTAACTTAATTTTATCATTCGCTTTATTAGGAATATTCCCATTTATTGCAAAAGGAATCATCAACGTGTTTAAAAAACGTCGTGTATACAAAAATTATTCAAAACCTAAAAAATTCGACCGCAACATGATTGTTATTGGTGCCGGTGCTGGTGGCTTAGTAACAAGTTATATTGCTGCGGCAGTAAAAGCAAAAGTTACCCTTATTGAAGCGGGAGAGATGGGTGGTGACTGTTTAAATTACGGTTGTGTACCAAGTAAAGCCATTATCAAAAGTGCAAAAATAGCAGAGCAAATTCGTCACGGTGAGCATTACGGTCTAGAAAATGCTACTCCACAGTTTTCATTTAAAAAAGTAATGGCACGTGTTCATAAAGTTATCGCAGATGTTGCACCACACGATAGTGTTGAACGCTACACTAATTTAGGCGTAGAAGTCGTTAAAGGTTACGGTAAGTTAATTGACCCGTGGACTGTTGAAATTAAATTAAATGATGGTGGCACACAAACACTAACAGCTCGTACTATTGTTATTGCGACAGGTGCACGTCCATTTGTTCCGCCTTTACCAGGTATCGAAGAAACAGGTTATGTAACTAGTGATACATTATGGAGCAAGTTTGCTGAATTAGACGAAGCACCTAAAAAGCTTGTTGTGCTTGGTGGCGGTCCAATTGGTAGTGAGTTAGCACAAAGTTTTGCTCGTTTAGGTTCAAATGTTACACAAATCGAAATGGCAGAGCGCATCATGATCAAAGAAGATCTTGAGGTTTCTACATTCGCTCACGAAGCATTAACTGAAAGTGGCGTTAACATTTTAACTTCTCATCAGGCATTACGTTGTGAAGTGCGCGATGGTAAGAAATTCATTATTGTTAAGCGCCTAATCGAAGGAAAGGATAAAGAATTAGAAATTGAGTACGACGAGTTATTATGTGCTGTAGGACGTAGCGCACGTCTTAAAGGTTACGGACTTGAAGAACTAGGTATTGAAACTAATCGTACTGTTGTAACAAATGAATATTTAGAAACTTTATACCCCAATATCTTTGCAGCAGGCGACATTGTTGGTCCATACCAGTTTACCCATGTTGCAGCGCATCAAGGTTGGTACGCAGCAGTTAACGGTTTATTTGGTCATCTTAAAAAGTTTAAAGTGGATTACCGCGTAATTCCCTGGACAACATTTATTGACCCAGAAGTAGCGCGTGTTGGTTTAAACGAACAAGATGCAATTGATAAAGGTATAGATTACGAAATTACTCGCTTTGAATTTGAAGAGCTAGATCGTGCAATAACAGACAGTGCAACTAAAGGTTTTATCAAAGTAATTACGCCTAAGGGTAAAGACAAAATTTTAGGTGTAACGGTGGTCTCTGAACATGCCGGTGATTTAATTGCTGAGTTTGTTTTAGCAATGAAACATGGTTTAGGTCTTAACAAAATTTTAGGCACTATCCATAGTTACCCAACTTGGGCTGAAGGTAATAAGTATGCAGCTGGTGAGTGGAAAAGAGCCCATGCGCCTGAAACTGTTTTAAACTGGCTTGAAAAATATCACACATGGAGAAGAGGCTAATGTTATCTGTATTACAAACAGTTGGACAAACTATGCTTAAGCAGCTGAAACAACCATTAGGCGGTGTTTTAATTGTAGTCAGTGTCTTATTTAGCACTGTTAGTTTTGCGCAAGGTTTACATCAACCTTGGCAAGCATTATTAAGCCAACATGTTAAAAGTATTAATAATGATCATAGTACAGCGGTTGACTATGCTGGATTTAAAAAAGAAGAAGCGAAGTTAAATAGTTATTTAACTTCGCTAAGCAAGATTGATCAAGCTACTTTCGAACAGTGGTCAAATGCAAAACAACTAGCTTTTTTAATTAACGCATACAATGCATGGACAGTGTCATTTATCTTAACTGAATACCCAGATTTAAAATCAATTAAAGATCTAGGAAGCATATTTAGCTCTCCGTGGAGTAAAGAATTTGTTTCCTTATTGGGTAAAAAACGTAGTTTAGATGAAATTGAACATGAATTAATTCGTGGAAGCGGTAATTATCCTGATCCACGTATTCATTTTGCCGTTAATTGTGCCAGCATTGGTTGTCCCGCTTTACGTGGAGAAGCTTATACTGCTGAGGCTCTAGAACAACAGTTACAACAACAAACGATACGTTTTTTAAGTGATGACAGTCGTAACAAATTAACGACCAAAGAATTACAAATTTCATCAATTTTTAAATGGTATGGTGGTGATTTTGAAAAAGGCTTTAGAGGTTCGAATTCATTAACAAGCTTTATACTTTTATATAGCGATGTGTTGAACTTGACAGAAACACAGCAAAAGTTACTAAAGACTAATCAAGTTGATATTGACTTTTTAGACTATAACTGGGACTTGAATGCCGCGCGTTAAAAGCTTGTCATCTCCATTTAGCTATTTTATTACTACCCCAAAGCAATTATTTATTGTTGCTTTGTGGGGAAGTATTTTGTGCGTTTTAGTGAGTGTAACGAGTGTCAATGCAACTGTATCTGATGAAGCTATCCTTCATAAAGTTACACCTAGTGAACCTGTCGTTAGCATAGCATCAACTTTACATTGGCAAAATATTGAGAAAAAAGGTGAAAATCAGCCTGTATATTTTCATGCATGGGGTGGAGACGCTCAAATAAATGCTTATATTCAATGGGTTGCTCAGCAAGTTAAAGCACAGTACCAAATTGATTTACAACACGTAAAACTTAGTGACACCAGCGAAGCTGTGAGTCGTGTACTTGCTGAAAAGTCAGCAAATAATAACACGCAAGGCAATGTCGATTTAGTTTGGATCAACGGTGCTAACTTTTCGACTATGGCTGAACATTCTTTATTATTAAAAGGCTGGGCAGATCAATTACCTAACTTTAAGCTAACCGATCCTGAAAATAATCCTGCCGTTACCCTAGATTTTGGTGTGCCAACTCTGGGGATGGAATCTCCATGGGGACAAGCATCGTTGACCTTTTATTATGATCAACTGGCTACTTCTACACCGCCGCAAAACTTAGGTGAATTATTAACGTGGACAAAACAGCATCCTGGCCGATTTGGCTATCCAAAGCCGCCTGCTTTTTTAGGTTTGAGTTTTTTAAAATATGCTTTGGTGGTTTTGCACCAAGATAGTCTTACTGTTTTAAAAGATAAAAACGTAGATAAACAAAGTGGAGATAGTTATCAAGATCCGCTTTATGCCGCTGCAACATCAGAAAATATCGACGAAGTTTTACAGCCTTTATGGGCTTTTTTAGATGAATTACATCCTAATTTGTGGCGCAAAGGTAAACACTTTATGCAAACAGGTGTTGAAATGCGTCGTTTAGTGGATGATACCGAATTAAGTTTAGCATTTACTTTTTCAGGCCCTGAAATTCCGGCAGCGGTTAAACGTTACGATTTACCGCAAAGTATTCGCAGTTATGCTATGGCCGATGGCAGTTTAAGTAATACACATTTTGTTGGCATTCCTTATAATGCTAGCCATGCCGCAGGTGCACAACTTGTCGCCAACTTTTTATTGAGCCCACAAGCACAAGCTTATAAGCAACAAGCAGAAGTGTGGGGTGATAAAACAGTGCTTATTGCTTCTACGTTAACAGCATCACAACAAAACTTATTTAAAACACAAACACCACATCCAAGTGCTTTAGCTTTTAATAGTATTACACGTACCTTAAGTGAGCCTCACCCAAGTTGGGTTGAAGCTATAACGCAAGGCTGGAAAAAACGTTATGGAGTTACTCCGTGACTGAAATAAACAGCAGTAAAAGTACTATTCAAAAAAGTAAGCAAAAAAATAGCCAAAGCGGCAGTCAGTTAAATCATTCAACTGATTGGTTTACGCGTATGGTTAAATTTAGCCCTAAATTTCTACTGCTATTACTAATTGTGCCTGTATTTGGCGGCTTAATTGGTGTTTTACTTCCCGCTTTTGGTTGGGCACCAGCATTGAGTCAATATGATTTGGGCTTACAGGGCTTCAATGCTCTTTGGCAAACATCAGGTTTTGGCCGGATGATCGGTTTGAGTATTGCAACAGGTTTATTGAGTACGTTACTCGCTTTTGTTGTTACCTTGATGATATTAGGGGCGTTTTTTAATAGTGTGTGGTTAGATCGTATTCAACAAGTTTTAAGTCCTATTCTTGTTATTCCTCATGCCGCGGCTGCCATTGCGGTTGGTTTTTTAATTGCACCATCAGGTATGATTTCTCGTTTATTTTCTCCTTGGCTAAGTGGTTGGGAATTAGCGCCTAATGGAATGTTTCCGCACGATCCATACGGTATTAGTATCATTTTAGGCTTAACCCTTAAAGAGCTACCATTTTTATTATTAATGGCTTTAGGCGCTTTAGCTCAACCTGAATTAGGTAAGAAGTTGCGCCAACAACATAAAGTAGCGCTTAATTTGGGATATTGCCCAATGACAGCTTTTTATAAAGTTGTACTGCCTAGTTTATATCCTTTATTACGTTTACCACTTTTAGCTGTATTAGCTTACGCTAGTTCAAGTGTCGAAATGCCGCTTATATTAGGACCTAATACGCCACCAACACTTGCTGTTGCTATTATGCATTGGTTTAACGATGTTGATTTAAATTTACGTATTAAGGCCTCAGCAGGCGCTTTAATACAACTAGCATTAACAGGTGGTTTGTTAGCATTATGGCTTTTAGGCGAGAAATTGGTTAAATGCTTATTTTGTGAATCACTCACCAACGGTAAACGTGAATACGCTGGCTCTTACTGGCAAAAAGTGACAGGTGCGATAACAATATTAGTTATTAGTTTTATTGGCCTAGCTTTACTTGGTTTAGTGCTTTGGTCAATTGCAGGTTTTTGGCGTTTCCCGTCGGCACTACCTGATTCATTCACCTTATTACACTGGCAAAGTGCTGTAATGCAAATGGGCGAGCCTTTAGTTAATACTCTGGTTATCGGTATAATAACGACATTAATTGCGATTTCATTAACGCTACTTTGCTTAGAATCAGAGCAAATAAAAGGAAAGTTACTGTCACGCTTTACCAGTTTAATTATTTATATTCCTTTGCTTGTGCCTAGTATTGCGTTTTTATTCGGACTTGTTTGGATACAACAATTAATAGCAGTGCAAGTCAGTTTTATTAGCTATATTAATGTGGTGATAGCGCATTTGTTGTTTGTTTTACCCTATGTGTTTTTGTCTTTGGCGAGTAGTTACAGACAATTAGATTCACGTTTTGCTATTGTTGCTGCCAGTTTAGGCACTAAACCTTGTAAAGTGTTCTTAAAAGTAAAACTGCCGCAATTAATTGCACCGATCTTAATTGCGGCAGCATTAGGTTTAGCAATAAGTTTTGGTCAGTACTTACCAACATTATTAGCTGGCGGGGGACGTATAACTACCATTACCACTGAAGCTATCACCCTAGCTAATGGCGCAAGTCGACGTACCAGCGCTGTGTACGCACTTATGCAAATGTTATTACCGCTTATTGGTTTTATATTGGCGTGGGTTTTACCTAAGTTTATTTACAAAGTTGCACATCGTTAAGGTTATTAAATGCAATCATCTTTACATATAAAGAATTTACAATTGTTTCGTCAAAACGAGTTATTACTGAGTTTAAACGAACAAGTTAATGGTGGTGAAATTCTCACACTTATGGGGCCGTCGGGCAGTGGTAAATCAAGTTTACTTAACTGGCTAACGGGCGCTCTTCCATCTGGCTTTCATGCCAATGGAGAAGTGTGGTTAAACGATACTAATATTACTTTTACACCTGCACATCAACGACATGTTGGTGTGCTATATCAAGATGCTTTGTTGTTTTCTCATTTATCAGTGGCAGGTAATATCGCTTTTGCTATGCCGCCGGGTAATAAAAAACAACGTCTTGATAAAATAGAAGCTTCATTAGCGCAAGTTGGTTTGAAAGGTTTAGCTGATCGACACCCTGATAACCTCTCAGGTGGCCAACAAGCGCGAGTTGCATTGCTTCGCGTATTACTAAGTGAACCTAAAGCAATTTTGCTTGATGAGCCTTTTAGCAAACTAGATTCACAACTGCGCGAAGATACTCGTGAATTGGTGTTTGAGCAAATTCGATATCATCAACTGCCTGCAATTATGGTGACCCATGACCATAGTGATGCAGAAGCAGCCGATGGAAAAATTATTACCCTAAGTAAGCTAAGCTAAAGAGTTAGCTTAAATAAAACAGAGTAAGTTTGATGTTAGATAAATATATCACGCCCGTTATAAAGCCTTTGTTAACGCCTGTTGTTAGCTTATTGCACAAACGTAATATCACCGCCGATCAACTGACTTTTTATGGTTTTTTAGTTGGCATGTTAGCCGTACCCTTGTTAGCCTTTCAGTTATGGTATTGGGCACTTGCAGCTATTGTCGTTAATCGTATTTTAGATGGCTTAGACGGCGCGCTTGCTCGTTATGCTAATCAAAGTTCGAGTGCTGGTGGTTTTTTAGATATCACCTTAGACTTTTTATTTTATGCAGCCATTCCATTAGGTTTTATTTTTGCCGATCCTGAATTAAATGGTATCGCAGGGGCTGTCTTACTCGCGACATTTATTGGGACAGGATCAAGCTTTCTCGCTTTTGCTATTGCTGCTGAAAAATTTAAAATTGATAAACCACAATTTAAATATAAAAGCTTTTATTACCTCAATGGTTTAACGGAAGGTACTGAAACTATTGCATTATTTGTTGCTTTTTGTCTATGGCCGCAATCATTCTCATGGTTAGCGCTGTTATTTTCTTTTGCTTGTATGATCACTATTTTTACCCGCATACATGGCGGCTATAACACACTTAAAGAGCAAGAAGCGTCATTACAAGAAAGCGAACTATCATTAGAAAGTAGTTCACACATAAATACTGTTGAAGGTACTGAGGCTAAAAATGACTAACGAAGTTTGGTGGCGTCTTGGTTGTTTTTTTAGTGTACTCATTATTATGATGTTGCTTGAATGGCAAAAACCGGCACGACAATCTCCTCTTAGTAATACTAAGCGCTGGGCGGCTAACTTTGGATTAGTGTTTGCTTCTTCTGTACTTGCGCGTTTAACAATACCTGTTGGTTTAACCGTTATTGCGCTTTATAACATGGATAACGGTATTGGCTTGTTTAATCAAGTTTTCTATACCAATTTAAATTTATCAGATTGGTTAACAATCGTATTAAGTTTATTGATATTAGACGTAGTGATTTATTGGCAACATAGAATGTTCCATGTAGTGCCTATGCTATGGCGTTTACATCGAGTTCACCATGCTGATGCGCATGTAGATACAAGTACAGGGTTACGCTTTCATCCTATTGAAATTGTATTAAGCATTCTTATTAAATTAATTGTGGTAACAGCGTTAGGGATTCCAGCCATAGCGGTATTAATTTTTGAGATCGCTTTAAATGGTTTAGCTTTGTTTAACCATGCCAATATCCGTTTGCCTCAAGTTATCGAGAAACCTTTACGTTTATTATTGATGACACAAATCTTACATCGTATTCATCATAGCCAAGTAGTATCAGAAACAAACAGTAATTATGGTTTCAGTGTGATTTGGTGGGATAGGTTATTTGGTAGCTATAAAGACAGTGCAATTAAAACAGATCAGCAGTTAGATATTGGGCTTAAAGAATTTCCAGTAGATGAAAAAAACACCAGTTTACTGACATTACTTTTTTTGCCCTTTAAAAAATAAAAAAAGACAAATTAAATATAACTTTTTTGAAAGTTATTAAGTGTTATTCGGTCTATTAGTCAGCGAACAAAACTTTTATTTATTTAAGGAATTTATATGTCGAATACCACGCAATCAACTGAAAAAAGAGGATCTTCGCAGTTAGCAAATACTGATCTAGAAGAGAAGTTACAGTGGTCTTTATTTTTATTACGTTTAGGCGTATTTATTGTAATGTTTATCTGGACGATTGATAAATTTGTTAACCCAGGTCATAGCATTCGTATTTTCGAAGGTTTTTATAATATTGCTGGTTTAAGTGAAACAATAGCCTATATTTTAGGTGGTTTGCAGCTTATCTTAGTTATCGCTTTTCTATTTGGTATTAAAAAACGTATTACTTACGGTCTTATTTTTCTTATGCATGCAGGTTCAACATTTTCTGCTTACGAACAATACCTTGATGCATTCAAGCACTTATTATTCTTTGCTGCATGGCCTATGCTTGCTGCTTGTGCTGCTCTTTATTTATTAAGAGACGCTGATACTAAGTTTACAGTAGGAAACTAAACTGACCTCAAAGATCAGTAGTACAATATTCATATCAAATTAACACTGTTAATTTCTAGCTTGTGATATGAAGATGATTTAGTGAAACTAGGACTCGTAAATGCTCCTAGTTTCATTTCAAACTAAGCTTTTTCTAGTAGTATCAAGCTAATACTTTAATCTGATTTAAAGAAGTAACTCTTACATGAGTTTGAAAATAATACTTTGTTGTTTTTCTACCATCCACAGCTAAATGAATTTTTACACGCTTAGCCTCGCCAGTGACTTCAATCGTTTTATTAATAAAGAATATCTCAGGATAAACGCCATACTTTATCGTTAATGCATCAATTAATTTTGGGTGTATAGCGACAGAAATATTCCTTCTATCCCGGTAATTGGTTTCTGTATTTAAAAAGATAACATTATTTTGACTGCCCGCAGCTTTGATTAGGAATTGAAAAGTACCTTTCACACCTCTAGGGGCGTTTTCTTCAGTTAATGCTATTAAGTTCATCACACTGGCTACATCGGTATTTGAATTGACTGTTGATGTTGAACTACATCCGCTAAGTATTAGCATACACACTAAAATTAAATATCTCATTATGTCGACTTTCTCGTTAGGATTTTGTTATTTGTATTCGTGTACTTTATTGATATATGTATTTTCTTTAGGTGCTTTAGGTTGCTTAGGTGGTAAAGAGTCAACGTATGTAATGCAGATATTCACCCAAGATGCTAAATCATCATCAGCTTCAAAGCCATCTGGAAGAACAAAAACCATGCTTTTTATCGGTTTGCCAGTAAAATCCATTTCCTTTGCATAAGGTTGAGATAAGCACTTTTCGTAATTTTCTGGCCCTATACGAGCCATAAGCTTATCACCAATTATTCCACAGCACATGTGTTTAGAAAGTAAGAAACATAAACCGCCAAACATTCTTTTTACCACTAGATCTTGACGATCTTGTAAGTGTTCCAAAAGTCTTTCTTCTAAACCGCGATCAAATGCCATAATCAACTAATAATTTTTATGTGGGAGTTGGTATTAAGCCATTATTTTTAATGCGATATATGGCGAAAAATTCAGTAGTAGAATTGCTATTTTATAATTACCTAAATATTTAAAATATAGCGAAGGTAGCTCTGCTGGATTCATGCCCATCAGTTTACTATGAAGATTCGTAGTAAAGCTTTTAAACACCATAATGAATAATGCTGAAAATGTGTAAACACTCATATTAATTAAAGTGCACCACCCGAAAAAAGTAGTTATTTCAGTAATGTTCATCATTTATTATCTCCATAAATATTATCGTAATCACCGTTAATTGGGTTACTGGTTTCAGTCAAGTTTACATAATCTGATAGTACAAAATTTGTCGCGTTTCTTTGTCTTTACTCGAGGCCAATATCCATGATTGAAAAATGATGGCTAGCAATAGTAAATCTTTCACGTCGATAAAACCTATGTGCGGGAAATCGTTGAACACCTGAATCTAAGTGCAGATGCTGACAACCTATTTCTTGCGCATATTCTTTAAACCAGTTAATTAAGAAGGTTCCAGCGCCAGTTGAACGATGAGCATCACTTGTAACAAGATCATCAATATAAATATATTTATACCAAGCGAGATTTTCACCTACATTAAAGAGCAATACTAAGGCATGAAAAAGTCATAATATTATTTTTTTAATTTAACGGCTGTTCCAAAAACCATAATTTCAGATGAACCATCCATTATTGCACTTGTGGTAAAGCGAATGCCAACAATGGCATCAGCTTCTTTTTCCTGAGCACTTACAATAAGACGTTGAATTGCTGTATCTCGTGCGTCAGTTAACATCTCTGTGTAACCGCGTATTTCACCACCAATAATATTTTTTAAGCCAGCCATAATGTCACGACCAATATGCTTTGCTTGGACGACATTACCGGTAACGACTCCAACAATTTCTGCTATTTCTTTTCCTGGGATAAACTCAGTGGTTGAATAAATCATATAATTTCCTTAAAACATAATGATGATGAAGAATAACTCATTTATTATGAATTATCCGTGAAATAGGTGTACTTAATATATTACCTGTATCTAAATCATGTCTGTAGGAGTATAAAAATACTTTTTGCTTTGGCTGAATGAGCCTTTACTTGCTCAATGTTGAATAATTAAGTAATAGACTATTCTTTGAACTGGGTAATGCTCAGCTATAAAGCTATTTGCCACCAGCTATATCAATAAATGAGCCGGTAATAAATGAAGCTTCATTTGATAATAAAAAAGCGATAGCAGCCGCTACTTCTTCAGGCTTACCACCCCGCTGTAATGGTATTGATGATTTAACGCGTTCTACTCTATTCACTTCACCACCATCGGCGTGCATTTCTGTATAAATAAACCCTGGCCTCACACAGTTTACACGAATATTTTTATTTGCAACTTCAAGAGATAATCCCGTGGTTAAAGTATCAATCGCGCCTTTTGACGCTGCATAATCAACATATTCCGCAGGAGAGCCTAACCTCGCAGCCGCAGAGGATACATTAACTATTGCACCACCTTCTACCATTCTATTTATCGCTTCTCTGCAGCATAAAAAGTAACTTGTGACATTAGTCGTTAATACTTTATTAATTCTTTCTGCTGTCATTGCTGATATCGGCATTTGTGGAAATAAAATCCCAGCGTTATTAACCAAGTGTGTAATTTTACCCAATGATTGATCAATTGTATTAAAAAGACGAATAACATCCTTTTCTTGAGATACATCTGCTTGTACGGCAATAGCAACACCGCCATTGTCATTTATTTCAGCGACAACTTTATTTGCTTCAATTTCATTTGAAATATAATTTACGCAAACAGCATAACCTTGTATGGCTAAATGTTTAGATGTTGCAGCACCGATACCTCTGCTACCGCCTGTAACTAAAACGATTGGTTTCATGAATGCTCCGTTTAAAGTTATAGCTGGGCACTTTCGCTACTAAAGTGTGACCATACTTGAAAAGTACCAATGGCATACAATAGGCCAATAGTGAAAGTAATACCTGAGCTAACTAGCCAAAATGTTAAACTGTTTTCTGGAAACATGGGCATTATACTGACGAATGCCAGACTACGGATTAAGTATATGGCAGAGATTAAAACTAAGCCTAAACGAAGAAATGGCATTTTAAAAATTACTCGTGCACCTGATAGGGCATACAGAGACCAAACTGACAGTATAAGAACAATGACTAACGTGACTACAGTTGGATACCAATGACCATTTTCAGCCATTCTTGCCATTTGCTCCCCAGCACCAAAAAAGCGATACCAATTACCACCAAATATAATGCAGCCTAAATGAACTAGAGCGGCAAGAGCGCTGCATATCGAACCAATGATTAAAAATTTATTCTTATCGGTGCACACAATGTTTCCTTTAAAGCCTAATAGCTCATTAAGAGCCAATAACCTTTCTTTTAAATGGCTTATCTAATGGTTAATACACTCATTAGGTAAAAAGCCAAGTATTTAATAGCCTGCCAGGCATTAAAGCAAAAGTACCTGCCACTAATATGCCACCACAATACAGTATGATCATGCTTCGCTTATGACCACGAATATTTCCTTTTTTTATATAAAAATATGCAGCTGGAACTGCATACAATGTCAATAGACTAAGTAAGTGAATATAACCGAAATGGTTTAAAAAAGTTGAACCGAGTTGAGCTGGCATAAAGAGTGATATAATGGCCGTAATTAACATAAGTACCATATATATTTTACCTAGAGCTTTATGTTTAGGTGTTCCTTTGCGTTTAAGAAGTAAATAAGTTCCTATTATGAATGCAGGGACAACCGTTAATAAATGTAAGTAAGTTAAGTGAATATACCCCATTTCGTTTTTAATTTCCTTTTGAGTTTAAATAAAGCTTGTAGAATCAGCTAATGTATTGTTAAAAGTTAATAATACAATGAGTTAGAGTAAGCGACTAAGGAGTAAAAGCCAACTATTTTGTACCGATTTAAACTTACTATTGGATGAGTTTTGTCAGCCTAGCTCCATTTTCTTAATCGAATGGAGATAACAATACCTACAAGCTTTAGTGCTTAATTTTCTTCAATAGATGATTATCTTCTGTTTGTACTACTTGTTCTGCATGTCTTTTGATAGCAATTAACCAACCAATAATTAAGCAAGTGAGCATTGTTAATATATGTGGAAAATACAGATTTATATTACCATCCATCATAAGAAATAAATTGAGTTGGGCAATCACAAAGCTCGCAATAACTGAAAAAAAGAAATTAAGTTTTGAAAAATACGCGACAGAATAGGATAAAAGAATAGCCAATACGCCAAAACCTAAAAATTGTACAACTAAGATATCCCAGACCCACATAAACTTGATAAAGTTAGCTGGCATCGAAAATGCTGAAGTGTAACCCGTAAGATAAGCGCCTAGGTAGCCTAAGATCAACCCTGCAACCACAGAAGATAAAGTGCTTTTAGTCAAGTGCATGTTACATACCCTTGTATGAACCAGACTGTAATCAGTGTAAAAATAGAGTTAATTGTATTTCAGTCTATTGAGTTTTATTTTTTTAATGTACGTTTTTCAATTATACCTAAAGTTAAAAATATTATAGATGAAATTAGAAATACCCCTGAACCCCAAAAGTCTTGTTCAATAACATTGTAAATTAAACCTAACAACATAATAAATGAAGCACTTAAGTAATATTTAGAGGATGGTTTACTTTTCATTCATTCTTTCCTTAACTTGATAACTTATATACGTAGAGTCGATACTATTAACACTCTTATACTGAATAATACCAGTGTCAAATAACTATTTCACAACACTTTTCCCTTGTTGGCTGTCCAATTTTTTATACCACTTAACTGCTATATCTCCAAATAAAATTAGAAAGCCAGTACTTAAATATCCCATAAATAATACCAAAGTAATTGGGGGTATTTTTAAATCAAACGCCGTTGCGATAATCAACAAGATATTAGCCAAAATACCAGAAACAAAAATAGTTATACTTACCGAACTTGCATTTTTTACGCGTTCAGCAGAAGATTGAAGTGATAACAAGGCAACCACAAACCAATGATAGTTTGTATAAATCTCTTCCTTAGTGATAAGAATGAAAATCATTGTTACGATAAAGCTGAGAATTGGTAACAAGGCCACTAAATTCAAAAATTTACTCATCATTGCCTCGGGTGCTAATACTTAATGAGCAGATTGTTTATTGTAGAAATATTTCGTCATCATCGATATAACAAGCTTTTACAGGGGAAGGGGTATTACTCTTATCAATGAGCCAGCATTCTTCGTAAATAGAACAATAACAAAGTTCTATTTTTATTTGAGTATCTGCTTTTAGAAGGTCTTTTACCTTCTCACCTTTATATGAAACTGGAGTAACACCTTTTTGAGGTGATAAGGTCCGATTGCTAATATGCGACTGTATAATATTCTGAAAAGCCTCTATTTCGCTCCAAGTCTTTATATATTTAGTACCATATTTAATTTTTGCATATTTAATTAAAGCAGGGCCAGTACCATTATTACTTACGCCGTAACTAAAGGATGAATTAGGGTTAACGCTTCTGAATATTTCTAATCTAGGCCATACGGATGATTTCGCATATTCACGATCGATATATGCTGAATATATCGAAGTGAAAGCGGTGACTAAACCAATTAGCAGTGCCGATAAGGCAACTATCATGTCGGGGCTTTTATACCACTTAATACTATCCATAACTTATTACTCTTTAACTAATCTAATACTGGGGAAATAAGGGGCCAATTAACGGCAGGTTTAACGGCAAAAATTGTTGGTTAGCATGGTAAATAAAGTGCAATAACCAACAATATTTTCTGTAGTAAATTTGACTATTTGTTTGATCTTAAATTTGCAACTTCAACTTCTGCATTAGCATTACGAGCCGCAGCTGCAACCTCTTTCGTTACAACAGTTTTACCTATTGGTGAAAGTGAGATACCCGCAAGTTTCAAATGTTGTAAAGAAAATGGGATACCTATAATGGTAATAAAACAAGCTATAGCGGAAAAGACATGGCCTAAAGCTAACCAAAAGCCAGCAAAAATAAACCAAATAATATTACCTAACATTCCCAAACCACCAGTACCAATGTCTTCGGATTGTGTTAATTCATTACGAGCGATGGCTTCTTTACCAAAAGGAAAAAAAGAAAAGCCAGCCATAACAAAACAAGCGCGTCCCCAAGGAATACCTACAATACTAAGAAAGGCTATAAGCCCAAAAAAGCACCAAGCCAAACCCATAATTACGCCACCGAATATAAACCAAATTAAATTGCCAATTGTTCTCATTTTACTTCCTTATATTAAATTACAATAGTTGATTGATAACCTAAACAAATAGCCCTTCGTTAAGTGGCAACTTATATAGTGGTTAAAATAAGCGACGCAGCAACAAAAGCCAACTGTTTTTTGTCCCTGCTTAATTTTTTGAACTATAGACTACAGTATATATGCCATTATTAATTGCAAAATAGCTATGCTGCCCATGAGATACATAACCAATTTTCTAACTTTCAAAAACCTGACAACTTTATCATCAGAAATAGTAGCGAAAAAACCGCTCTTAAGTGACGCTGATAAATTAGCGTTTGTCACTGATCCTTTCGCTTCTCCCATAGCGTTTTCGGATAGTTTTTCCCACTCTTCTGGATAAGTTGAAGATAAATATTTACACATATCTTTGAATAACTTGATTTGAATAATAACAAGTAAAAAAATGATGCCTAATGGAATAAAATTATTCATGTACTTGAGTCTCCTGTACATATAACGTCTTGTTAAAAGAATGATGCGATATTATAAAAGCGTTTTAGGGGGAGTGTAATAGTTTGCTAAAATGTGAAACGAAATAGCATTTGGCAAATTGTGACGAGTCAGGCTTGAAACTCTTACTAGGTTCTAAATGCTAATAATTGCAAGCATATCGTCATTATCTTCATCCATGCCTACTTCTTTAAAGCCAAAGCTAGAATAAAAATTTTTGGCTACAGGGTTTTGTGGGCTGTAGCTAATTTCAATTTCTTTAAGATCTTTAACCTTTTTTATTTCATTAAGTGCTAAGTGTAATGCTCTACGGCCTAGCCCTTGATTCTGAAATTGTTTATCAATCATAAAGCGCCAAATTGATATTTTGTTTGATGTTTCTTGTACCCACATAAAAAAACCAACAACTTCGCCATCAGAGCATATCGCACGGGTCACATACCCCTCATAAAAAGATTCGACTAGAGACCATGTGTTTTCTGAAACAAACTCTTCTTGCTCTTTACTGACTTCAAGATCGCAAACCCGTTCATAGTTTTCTTTTGTTACAGGATGAAGTGATACTTCCATTGGTACTCCTTCTAAAATTGGCTAGTTAAAAATTTATTTGCGACTAGGCTCAAATGAATCATATCTTGGTAGCTTAGCATCTAATTCTTCCCAGTTTGCTTTTGACGAGACAAAATTATGAGATATAGGCCTTTCAGTAATATCTGAATCAAGAATTCCTAGCCTTATTCGATAACGGGTAGGATCTTGTTCATTAGAACTGTAAACAGGAGAACCACAGTTAGTGCAAAAATGCCTATTTCGGCCAGGTTTAAAAGAGAATGTACTTAAATTATTTTTACCTGAAGCAATCTCAAATTCAGCAGCGTTTATAAAGCCGTTAGTAGCAAAAGCAGTACCGCTATTTTTTCTACACAAAGAGCAATGGCAGTGGATGATATCACTAATTTCACCTTTAATTCTTATTTCAACTTCACCGCATAAACACTTTCCAAGGTACATAGTTTGATATTACTCCATTGATCTAATACCACATTAAGAGGTAAATTATAGTTGTTTAAAATAAGTGATTAAGGAGCAAAAACCAATAGTTATTTGTTTTTTTCAACTACGTGATATATGCCTTGATGTTTAACGTTTATTAACTCGACTTTTTTCAATGCCCACCTACCAATAGCTATACTCATTAATATTCTGACAGGGAAATAAATCAAAGCCGGAATACCAAACAACCATATTGCAATCTCTTTTGGCATAACGAGAAATGCTACTTGTTTTACCCAATATATAAATTCTACGTATTGCTTTAAAAAAGCATCTAATGAAAGGTAAAAGATAGTGATATCTGAGTTACTAATAACCCATAAAGCATAAAGGCCAAGGGCTCCATCAACAAAGCTACTAAGAAATGATGACCAAGCTATAAAAAGAAGAAAGATTCTCATTAAATTAATCTTTATGGATCGTATAACGGCTCGTTAACATAAACGACTAAGGCGAAAAAGCCAATAGTTTTTTATTTTAACAACTTATGGTTCGGCCAACCTATTTATTCATCGATTAATTTACTATAGATGATAAGTTTTATCTGTATCTGTTAGTTACGAGTGTTGGAACTAACCAGGTTAATTATGTCAAAGTAGATGTGCAAAAAACATAGTGTTTGTGAACGTTGCTCAAATTTATTTGGATTATCAGATTAGTATAAAAATAAAACGTCAATGATTTAAATGCTTTATAGCTAATCCTATATCATAACTAAAAGCCTAAGCTTTTAGTTATGATATACAAGGAGTTAAACAAATAAAGAGTAAGCCATTGATGAATATTATTGATTGATTCTTACGCTAATTTATTTTTTTAAAATAAATGTTGCACAAATTTAAAACTCACATTATTATCTCGCCGCTTCTTGATGATAGCCAATCCGAGTACATTACAAACTTAGTTTGTAGCAAGGCAATGAGCAACTATCCAAGAGTGAACTTGACTGTGCACAAGCACTATTGATATCACTTAACCGACTCGTAGATAAACCTTATTCGAGCGGTTTTTTAGAACGTAATTAATGCGTTCTTTTACTCGGAGAATACCATGGCTTTATCAACAAAATTAGAAGGCTTTCAAATCAAAGTACCTGCAGTTACGGCTGCGGCTAACGAAAGCGAATGCTTTACTTATACGCAACCGACCAATCAAGAAATTGAGCAACTAGCAGCACAATATGGTGCGCCTTTAATGGTGCTTGATTGCGAAGCTATTCGTCGCCAATACCATGCACTTAAAAATGCACTACCGAGCGTAACCTTACACTTTGCATTAAAACCTTTACCATTAGCAGCGGTGGTGCGCACGTTATTAACCGAAGGCGCAAGCTTTGATCTTGCCACCAGTGGCGAAATTGATTTAGTTGCAGGTGAGGGCGTACCAAGTGAGCGCACTATTCACACGCACCCTATTAAACGCGATAGCGACATTCGCCATGCATTAGCTTATGGTTGTACTGTGTTTGTGGTCGATAATATTAACGAACTAGAAAAATTTGTTGCTTACAAAGATCAAGCCGAAATTTTAGTACGTTTAAGTTTTCGAAATAAAGATGCATTTGCTGATTTATCTAAAAAGTTTGGCTGTAGCCCTGAAATGGCGATCGAAATCATTACCTATGCACAACAGTTAGGTATTAGAATTAAAGGATTATCGTTTCATGTTGGATCGCAATCGCCAAACCCAACTAAATACGTCGATGCAATAAACGCCTGTGCGAAAATAGTTCTACAGGTAAATGAATTGGGGTTACCTGCATTGAGCACATTAGATATAGGCGGTGGTTTTCCTGTACCTTACAGCGCTGATGTATTACCAATTGATGTATTTTGCGCGCCAATTAACGCTGCTCTTGCTCAATTGCCAGAAACCATGCAAATACTTGCTGAGCCAGGCCGCTTTATTGTTGCAAGTTGTGTAACCAGTGTGGCATCTATAATGGGGCAAGCGGAACGAGAAGGTAAAACATGGTACTACTTAGATGACGGTATTTACGGATCATTCAGCGGTTTAATGTTTGATGAAGCGGCATATCCAATCGACAGTGTAAAACAAGATTTCACGCGTTTTGAATCTGTACTTGCAGGTCCAACATGTGACAGTATTGATGTAGTAAGCGAATCGATTATGCTACCTAAACTAAATAATGGCGATTTAATTGTTAGCCGTATGATGGGGGCTTATACTCTAGCGACCGCTACCGACTTTAACTTTTTTAAACGCGCAGAAGTTGTGGTATTAAATGAACAACTGCACAAGCAAGAATTAACGGGCTAAAAGCCTAGCTGAAGTGTCTTAAAAAGGAGGAATTATGGAGGAATTATGGGACACCCAAGCTTTGATTCTAGCTGAAGTGGGAATTATGGGAAAAAGAGGAATTATGGGACACCCAAGCTTTGATTACCTAAGTTAATTTTTGTATTCTTTCTGTTATTTTAATGGAGGAATTATTATAGGAATTATGGGACACCCAAGCTTTGATTACCTAAGTTAATTTTTGTATTCTTTCTGTTATTTTAATCATACAAAACATAACTAAACAATCATTATAGATTTATTTTCTTAAATCATACTTTGCTGAGTCATTTTACTGAATTTCAGGCAGCACAAAAGAATTATGTTAGAGAGATAGTAATCAAGATTCTACGAGTGG
>NZ_JAHKQD010000028.1 GCF_018860915.1 Colwellia sp. C2M11 | reverse complement strand
CTTCACAGAAAAGCCCTTGCCATTCGCTAGTAGTTAGCGTTTAATAAAACTCATTAAACGGTGATCTTCCTACAGAGGACTTTCACCTCATTAGTTCATGCCCATGCTGGGCGTACCAAGTTGCTACACTCGGAAAAATTACTCGCTGCGCTCCTAATTTTCCGGTGAGCAAGGCGTTGAGGCTGTAGAATAACTAACTCAGTCAAAACGACGAGTTTTTTTAGCTCCTGTAGCAGGCTGTAGAGTGTTAACGCGATACAGGTAATGTATTTAGTACCCCTATTTTATGGGGAAATTTATAATAAACGAGTTATTCTACAAACTCGTTAGTGTTTAAGGAAAATACGTGAAATTCGGATTGTTGTTTTTAATCTCTATAATTGCTTTTAGTGCTTCGGCTGAAATTAGTTTCGTTAAAGTAAAAGGCTTTGATGTTGAATATGAAATTAAAGGTAATGGAAAGCATGTTGTTTTCTTAGAAGCTGGTGGCTCTGCTGGGTTGTCTGATTGGGATCCTATTTTCGATAACCTAGCTCAAGACGCTAAAGTTATTCGTTACTCAAGAATTGGTAATGGTGGCTCAGAGCTCGTTGTGAAGAATTATAGCTCTGAGGAGTATGCTGAAGAGGCTCGTTTAGTTCTTGAAGCTCTTCACATTAAAAAACCAGTAGTTTATGTGGCCCATTCATATGGCGCTTACATCGCTAGACGCTTTGCTGCTACCTATCCTGAATGGGTTTCCGGGTTAATGCTAGTTGAGCCAGCTTCAGAACATGATGTTGATATTATGAGAAGAATTGATCTTACTAAAGCAGAAAAAGAAATTGCTCAAGTGAAACTGGACGATATGAAAAACGGAATGTCTAACCAATACCTAGATTTCTGGGCTAAACGACCACTGCCCGGTTATCCAGAGATACAGGATATTCCTGTAACAGTCATTGCATCAATAAAAAAATATGAAAATCCTCCATTACTCTTTTTCACAGATGAAGCCCGGGAAATGTGGGGAGAATTACACTCTGAATGGGCAAACGCATTTCCACAAGGAAAGGCTGTATTAACAAACAAGAGTTACCATTTCCCACAGAAAGATGAGCCAGATATGGTCGTTCAGGAAGTCATCGACTTGTTGGGGAGAATTAAACACTAACAAATGCAGTCAGCGGATTCGCTTCGCTCTCCGCTGCTGCAAGCGTTAGGCATTTAAACACTCAGCAATCACAGGATAATTATCAATGGGGAATAACGGTTCATCATTTAAGTTGTATGTTAAGCATTTAGGTGCTGCGTACTTGATTTATATAATTTTAGGGATGTTTAATTCACTACTATTTAAGCAAGGTATATACAACTTTGAGGCCTTTGATGAGGTTGAGATAAAGTTCAGACTTGCTCAAACTATAGATATTATTATGTTTATAGCTGTTATTTGGGCTTCATGGGCACAGTACTTAGTTACTAAAACGATAAACAAAAATTTTGCTCTCGTGGCACTACTTTTCAGGTTTGGAGAAGGGCTTCTCGGCTTTGTCGCAACAATCATTACATTAGCAGTGATAGCAGTTTTAAAGAATCCAGAATTTTCAACTGTATTTCAAGATGAGCAGTTGCATACATTAGCTAGCATATTTGTGAAAATAAGTGGCTCGATGTGGGATGTTCTTTTAATTATTATGGGTATTGGTGCCACGATTTTCATGTATTTGTTCTACGTCTCCAATTACGTACCTAAGTGGTTGGTTCTTTGGGGGGCATTCACTTATATTTCGATGGTGGTGTATGGTTTTTCAAATATTGTTCTACTTAATCCACCTCAAATATTGAGTTACTTCATGATGCCGGGAGCTGTTTTTGAAATAACGTTTGGCCTTTGGTTATTAATCAAAGGAATAGACATCCAACCTGATAAAAATCATGCCTAACAAATAAGAATAGGTGTCGCGAAGCCGACACCTTATTCGGGTGTTGGACAAGCCCGGAGCCTGCTTTATTATGTAAATAGCGTGATATTATCTGAAGTACTTGCAAGCAATAACCTAAATGCAAGACGTAGAAGACTGAGTCGATAAAGAGAACACATAATTAGGCCATCCATAATAACAGCAAGCAATAATAGACAGTCTCTTTAGCTTTTTTCGGTTGCTTAAATATCTATTCAGTCGAGGATATTAAGATTATCTGCTGAGATATTATGAATGTTGCTTAAATGGTTGAATTTAAGCCGAGTTAAAACCGTTATTTTGATATAACATAAATAACTAACGTTTTTCGTGTGTGGTTTATGCGCTATTCAAACAGGCTCGTGCATTGCCTATGCCATGTGTACGTTGCAAACCAACATGTTCGCTAAATTCACATAAGTGCTCAACGGTACCTACTGCACCTGTAAAGATACCTTCAAAATTAGTGGTTAGTTTTAACCAGCTTTCATTACTGATATGCAGTCTTGTTAAAATGCTTGCGGTTTTGCTGTTAATGGCACCACGTTTATCATCACGCAAAATACGTCCTGTTTCATCAACAAGGGTTAAGTAATCTTGTAAACTAAAACGAATGCCGGTTGTTTGGTCTTCGTGCTCATTACCTGAAAATGATAATAACGCGGTTGGCTGTTGACCTTTTATCGCCGCTTTTATGCGTAGTTGAATACTGGTGAAATTCGATTGCTCTGGTGTTGGTGCAATACCAGCGCGAACAGGATTTAAATCAACATACGCCATGCACGACAATATTGCACCTTCATCTAAGAGTGCTTGCGATTTAAAACGCCCTTCCCAGAAATGACCTGTACATTTATCTTCTTGATTTGCTTTTCGAGCAATGGGCTCATTAAGCGAGCGCATAAACCAACTAATATCGATAAGGCGGTTTCTATATATATCTGCTGTGCTTTTAACCATAGCCAGTTGATATTTATCAAGCGGTTGTTTCATTTGATATTGTTGAGTTAGTAAAGTGCCTTTAAATAACTGATGCCAGCGTTGTAGTACTTCTGCTGTTGTCCAGCTTTTAGCTTGTTCACTATCTACATGTAATACGAGATGTAAATGATTATGCATCACGGCATGTGCGCAAATGTCGATGGCAAAAACTTTTGCTAATTGAAATATGCGTTTCTCAATCCATGTTCGCCTATGCTCGTAACTAACACCGGTTTCTTTATCTACCCCACATAAAAAAGCCTTTCGTACCGTGCGGCTGCAAATATGGTAATACGGGGTATCGGATAAACTAATTTGTTGTGAGCGTGGCTTAGGCATAATAATCACCAAACTTAATCAAGGTAAATTAAGCTTAGTTTATGGATTGAATTTCATCCACGTTATTATGGGTGGCCTAATAAAATTCTAATAAATTTTAGTTAAAATATCGGTTTGTTCAAGTTTGAGTGATTGTCCTAGCTAATTTTGCACACATCGACCAGGTGAGGCGATATTTTTAACTGATTGATCTACTGATAATAATCGAGTAGTGTAAATATATTATAAATTATGGACGATTGATGCCATCTTGTAGAAAGAAGGAATTTTTCTCATAATAAACTGTTAGTAGTCATAAGGACTGTTTCGCATGAAGCGTATAATTTCATCTGTTATATTAAGCACATCTATTATTTATTTATCTGGTTGCTTATCTGAAAGCAGCGCCACGGAAAATGATTTTAATAAAGTAGATTTTAAAATAACTTCCCAAGGTTCACAAAGTGATACTCATGGTGGTCAATTAATAGTTGCTCTAAATGAAGTTCAATTTAATGAATTATTAAATAGAATACCTAGTATTTCAGGTGATTATCCCGAGCCTGATTGGGGTAATAATGAAGTTGTAACAATATTAAGCCGCATTTCTGCTTGTTCAGCGCTTGAGGTTACAAGTGTTACAGAAAACTCTGAAACTACATTAATTACAGTTTCAAAAGTTACATCTACTGATCCGGCTCTGTGTGATCCTACAATTGAAGCCTTCCAATCACTTGAATATGCGATGGTGGAGTTTGTGCGTAATAATAAACCAGTATCAGTCATATACAAAAATAGAGATGACTACTAACAAATAACTATGGTGTTAAAGGAATGAATTAAAATTAACAAGTTGCCTAAGTTCGCCGCAAAAGGCGAAGCTGGGACAAATACTTACAGGGCTTTTCCCATAAACGTTCGCATTTTCCCCTTGGCAAGGCTTTATCACTGAACTTTCAACTAACTTTAAAGGGATTAATTAAAGTGCTGCATACCTTAGAGACAAAACAACTCAAACCAGAGTTATCAACTCCCTTAATTAAACTCGTACTATTGATTTTCTTGCTTGTGATTATATATTTTGGATACGAAAGATATGAGCAGCATAAAACCGAGCAAGCAGAAGCTTCGATTTTTATTTTAAATCCCCAAGTTAATGATATTTATTTTCTAGATATGCAGCTTATCAATGATAAATTAGAACGAAAGAGCAAATATAAATTAGCTAAGGTTATACGTGTTTCTGATGATAACGTAGCTATAGTTTATGGGAGTGTTTTCTATCAATGGCAATATGCTGTAGTAAATAGCATCGAGTATGGTGAACTACATAACAGTGATTACTTTACCTTAATACCGGATTATATTTCCTTTAGTAAAATTAAAGAAATGAAGAATAACGGAGCTATTTACTTAGTTAAACGACCAATTCAAAATAAAGTTTATGGCAATGTTGTTAACCCTGAATACAATACAATATAATAAGAACTTCAAGCGGGACTGCTAACAGTTTGCTCAGTTTCGCTTCGCTACACATTTTAGCAAACTATTACCAGCCCCTTAAATGGGCATTGAGGCTGTAGAATAACTAATTCAGTCAAAACGACGATTTTTTTAGCCCCTGTATCACGCTGTAGAGTGTTAATGCGGTATAGGTAATGCATTTACTACCTCTATTTTACGGGGTAATTAATAAAAAACGAGTAATTCTACAATCTCGTTATATTTATAAGGATATTCGATGAAAAATTTACTGATAGTTGTCATAATTTTGATTCTTAGCGCTTGCGCTAGCACAAAAAAGGATTTTGTATTTGACGGTTCAACAATTGAATCAACCCAATATGGCATTTCTAAAGTCTCAAAACGTTTAAAGCCTACGCAACAAATAGAATTTATGATGGCTCTAATGGCTATTCAATTTTCAGATGTAAAAAGTGTTAATGACGTAATTGGTGATCCTACAATGACTAATGAAATAAACTATTTCATTATTGGCAAAAAAATTGACGGATTAAATTACTACGGTGTCTTAGATTTAGCTAAGTCTTCACCAACTAAAGTTAGTGTAACGGCACAATAAATATAACAACACGCCCTGAGGTGGACCGCTAGTAAAATCGGCAATTTATTGCAAACTTTAAAAGCGGTGGGCCTCTTAGTTTTAGGGCTTCTAAGAATTTCGATTCATTGTACGGCGTGCTCGTTTTCCAACACCTAAATACGATTAGGATCCACTTGAAAGCCAGTGATCTAATAACACGTTATTATGGGTGGCCTAATTAAGTCAAAATGAGTTATTCTACAAGTTCGTTATGTTTTCTTATAAAATGGAGTTTCAATGTTAAACCCGTGGTTGAATTATAAATTTGAAAATAGCACTGTCCACAATGAAGATCTGGATTTAATTAACCAGTTTAATTCAAAAGCTAAAACTGACTTTCAATACAGTGATGTACTTCTTCCAGATCCGTATATTGGCTCTCTTAATTCAAAATTAATGTTGCTAGCATTAAATCCAGGGCTTAGTGATAGTGATTTTGATGTACATAAAAATACAAATTATATTGAACATCATTGGAAAAATATTAATCAAACAGAGTTAGATTATCCTTTTTATTATCTAAATCCTAAATTGGATTGTCCTGGAACTGATTGGTGGCACAAGAAGCTAAAATGGATTATTCAAGATTTAAATCTTAAAAATGTAGCTAATAATATATGTTGTTTACAGCTAACTCCTTATCATTCTGTTAGGTTTAAAAGAAACCCTAAACAATTACATACCCAACGTTTCATTGCTCATACTTTAAAAGAACACATAAAAAAAGGTTATCCTATTGTAATCATGAGAAGTAAAAAACTATGGGTAGAGCTCGTGCCAGAACTAGATACTTATCAAAATGCCTTCTTATTAAGAAACCCAAGAAACCCAACTTTGAGCCCCAATAATATAGGTGATGAAAATTACCTTAAGCTATTGGAAATATTGGGTTAAGGAAAACATAACAAATAAGAATAGGTGTCGCGAAGCCGACACTTTATTCGGGTGTTGGATAAGCTCGAAGCTAGCTTTATATAGTAAATAGCCTGATATGTAAATACAAGGCACACTGTTCCAAAGAACGAGTGTTTTTGTTCGTTAATTTGGCTACTTATTCATAGATTTCATCTTTCCTTTTATTCGAACGCTAATGCCATTATCCCTTTTCTTAAAAATTTTAACGAAGACAGTCGCTCAAAGTTCTATTTAACCTGTGTTATTTTTTATTTTGAGATACTTTATAAACGAATGTCCTGATTAATTACTGGTTAATCACTTAAATCAAAAAGCTTGAATTAAAAGCAGTTGTTAAATCAAAGCCAGCTAATATAGCTGGCTTCTTTGTATTTGAAAATTAGTTAAGGGTTTAACACAGCCTATGTTAACATCCCTTTTTTGATTTAAAGATACTTAAACCATGTCATTACCAGAGCCGCTAAACCAATTTATTAAACACGTTGAAACCACTCAAACATTTTACGGATTACAAGAACCTAAATCACAAGAGTGGGTTATTCTTGATTCTGTAAATTTTGAAGAGCATGACGTAATGCCTTTATGGTCAACAACTGAATTAGCAAGCGTACATATTGCTGATGAATGGGCTGATTATGTAGTTGCACCCATTACAGTTGCTGATTGGTTAGAATTTTGGGTAGAAGATTTATCTAACGATCCAATGGTGATTGGTGTTGACTGGCGTGACGAGGATAACTGCGCTGAGTATGCACTAAGTGATTACAGTCAGGCTATTATCAGTATTGAAAAATACGTATAAAACTTTGCAACCGCTTAACTTTTTATTTCAGCGTGACTTTAAGGCACAAGTCATAGCATGATGAGAAAAACGATAGATATTCCGTATAAAGCGACTTACGGAATGACGCAACTATGTAGCAAAGTAGCAGGCCAATGACGAAATCACCTGAACTAACCTGAATCAATTAAGCTATTCTCGTCTTCTTGAACTTGATATCCAGCTCAAACAAGACGAGAAAAATGATAGAGATTCCGTATAAAGTGACTTACGGAATGACGCAAGTATGTAGCAAAGTAGCAGCTCATTTAAAAGACTAAAAATAACAACCGTCATTAAAAATTAGTTTTTAATGACTTTGCCACCTTTCATTACAAAATCGACATCTAACAATGCTTTAATATCTTTTAGCGGATTATCATCAAACGCAATGATATCGGCTATTTTTCCTGGCGCTAATGTCCCTAAACTTGCAGACATACCAATTAAATCGGCGGCATTAACAGTAGCGGATTTTAATACGTCACTGTTTTTCATCCCCGCTTGTGCCATTAGCACAGCTTCTTTGCCATTATCGCCATGATGAGAAACACCACTGTCTGTTCCATACGCGATTTTAACACCCGCTTTATATGCTTTTTTAAAGGTCTCTGTCATATCAGAGCCAACGCGAATCGCTTTTAACTTAATTGCTTCAGACATAAAGTTACTATGTTTAGCCATTTCAACAACCGTATTACCCGCTAATAAGGTTGGTACTAAATAAGCGCCAGATTTCTTAAACAGCTTGACGCTTTCTTTATTTGCATAGCTACCGTGTTCAATACTGTCGACACCGGCGCGAAGTGCGGCGTTTATACCTTCTGCTGCATGTGCGTGACTGGCTACTTTTCTGCCAAGTGCATGTGCGGCGTTAACCACTTCTTTTAATTCATCATCTGACATTTGTTGGCCAGTACCTGTATTGGTATCTGACAAAACCCCACCCGTTGAGGTGATTTTAATCACATCTGCGCCATATTTAATAGCGTGACGTGTTGCTCTTCGACAGTCGAAAGGCCCGTCACAAATAGTTTTACTGGTTCGCATAGCGAGAATATCAGGACTTAATCCGTCGACGTCACCATGTCCACCGGTGACTGAAACAGATGATCCTGAGGCAACGATTCTAGGACCATCAACCCAACCTTTAGCAATTCCATCACGTAGTGCAAAAATTTGCTCTGCACTTGCGCCTAAATCTCTAACCGTAGTAAAACCTGCCATTAAGGTTTTTTTAGCATTAGAAATACTTTGCATTAAGGCATCGGAATCAGACATACGTAGAGATTGACTGTCATTTTTAGGTCCTAATTCTCCTTGTAAATGCACGTGCATATCCATTAAACCCGCCATAACAAAACTTGATGATAAATCAATTAACTGAGCGTCTCTATTGATATCATAGGGGTTAACGAAGCCTTTTTTAATCTCAGTAATTTTTCCATCGGTAATCACCAAGGTTTGTTTAGATAACGTACCTTTACCGGCAACGGGTAATAAAGTACCCGCATGGATCACCTGTGTTTGTGCCAATAGGTTGAAAGAGGAAATTATCGATAGTGAAAGTAAGGTGTGTTTTAAGGTGTTAAGAACGCGAGTAGTTTGTGCTGTGGTGGTAGTTGTAGTCATGACTGGTATTACTCTAAGTTGGTTGCTTAAATAATTAAACTGAAAAATAGTTAAACTGAAAAATAGTTAAACTAAAAAATTATAAAAGCATAAAAATATAGCTACCAATACCTTAGCAGCTATATAGTTTTCGTCAAGAAGACAAAGTTGGCCGGTGTGTTCTAATGGTGATGACCACCTACACCGTGTGCATGGCCATGTTGTACTTCTTCATCGGTTGCCGCGCGAACATCAACAACGTCTATATCAAATGTTATGACCTTTCCAGCTAATGGTGGGTTAATGTCTACAGTGATCATAAACTTCCCTGCTTTTAATACCGTCACTTGACGTTGACCTTGCTCAGTATGAACAACTGCAATCATGCCCGCTTTCCATTTAGCATTTTTGCTTGGTAAACCTTGTAAATGTTTTACTGGTACACGTTGAATCAAGTCTTCTTGACGTTCGCCATAAGCTTCTTCAGGTTGTAAAGTTACGCTGAATTTATCGCCAGCTTCTTTGTCAGTTAACGCTTTTTCTAAGCCCGCTAAAGTATTATTTGCTCCGTGTAGGTAGGCAAGAGGATCACTACCATGAGAAGATTCTATTTCTTCTCCTGCTTCATTTTTTAGAACATAATGGAACTGAACAACGGTTTTATCTGTAATTTTCATGTAATTCTCTTTAACGGTTTATAAATGAATTTGGTGCTATTTCGGCTTCGTATTATACTAGATAAGTACAGGATAAATGTTAATTAAACGTTCATACGAAGTATTGGCGCTTATTTTAGCATTAAACACTATAAATTAAGAGTCAGTATTTTATCTCAATTTAAGCCCATAGCAGTAAAATAACAACACTAACAATGATCAACAACATCCCTATATATTCAATTGTAGTGATTTTCTCTTTAAATAAACGGTAAGTTAATGCCAGTGTGATAAAAAACTCTACTTGACCTAATGCTTTGACATAAGCTGCATTTTGCAGACTTGCCCCGGTAAACCAACCAATAGAACCAAGTACACTTGTTATACCGACAAATAAGCATAAACGCCAATGAGCTAACATTAACTTTAGCTGTGTTTTATCTTGTAAATAAACATAAATAACAGAAATAATTGATTGAACCGTGATCATAAATACCAAGGTAATTGCTGCACTCACCAATAAATCAATATTAAGAGCTAAACTAGACTCTCGAATTAGTAATGTTGTAATGGCTAATCCTAACCCTGCCGAAAGTCCATAAAACAAGCCCATTTTAGCATCAGAGCCCGTTAAGAAATCACGTGGTCTAAATTTAACCTTCGAGACAAATAAAACCCCAATAACACCAACAATAACACTAAACCACCCCATGAGACTTAATGGCGCAGCAAATAATAATGCGCCAACCATAGCCACTTGTATCGCTTCCGTTTTGGCAAGACTTGTTGCAACAGCAAAGTTTTTGTATCGAAAAGCAGCAACTAAACAAGCAGTACCAATGATCTGGCTTACACAGGCAATTAAAGCATAAAATAGAAAATCATTATTGAGCGTTGGTACTGAAACCTCTCTAAAATCTAACATCCACCAGACATATGCCCAAGCAAATGGTAGCGCGTAAACATAACGCACTGCCGTGGTAGCCATAGAGTTTAGTTTACCGGATAATTGTTTTTGACCAGCAGTTCGAATTGCTTGCATAGTAGCAGCAAGTAACGTGAAATAAATCCAAGTGTATTCTGATGTAAACAGATCTGAAATAGACAAGACTGATGTTCCTTTAAGGTATATATAATAGAGACAATTTACTAAGCAACGCTAGCTTTAACTGGCTTTAACACATATTAATTTTGTTAATTCAAGCCAGGTTGTTAACCCGTTATGTCAGGTGTAAATGAAAAACGTTTATCAAGTGAACTAATACCTAAACCACTTTGTTTTTCAACCTTAATTTGTACATCAATTCTATCTTTCAATGCTTCAACATGACTAATAATGCCAATCATTTTACCGCTTGCATTAAGGTTATCTAACGCAACCAACGCTATTTCTAACGTATCATTATCTAATGTGCCAAAACCTTCATCTAAGAATAAAGAATCAATACTGGTTTTATTACTAACCAAATCTGACAAGGCTAACGCTAACGCTAAACTAACTAAAAAGCTTTCACCACCCGATAGCGTTTTAGTGTCACGAAGACTATCACCTTGCCAGGTATCCAATACTTCTAAACTTAAGGTGTCACTTTGCTGACACTGTAACTGGTACCGACCATCAAGTTTATTCAATTGTTCATTTGCTAAGTAAACCAGATGATTGAGCGTAAGACCCTGAGCAAACTTTCTAAATTTAGCGCCATCAGCAGAGCCAATTAAACCATTTAAATAGCCGAGTTCATCTACTGCAATTTGCTCAGTTTCAATTTGAGCCAGTAAACGTTGTTGCTTAATTTTATTTTCTTTATCGTGATTAATGGCTTGTTGAATTTGCCCTAAATGCAACTGCTGTTGTTTTAATTTTTCATTAAGGTTTACCAGTTCAACTTCAATTTCTGATAAGGATAACAGTAATAATTTATCTACATTCATCTGACTGTTTTTCGTGCTAGCAACCAGTAATTTTTCTGCCTCGACTTTAGCGTTGCCATGCTCTAATAATTGCTGATTTACGCTTTCTTTTTGACCTAAAAGCTGTTGTAAACGAGCTTCAATGGCTTGTTGTTCTTTATTTAGTGTTATTAATCTATTTTTTGTTATTTTTTCTTCTTCTGATATTTTATTTCTAATAAATTCAGACGATTGTGATTGCTCATCAATATAGCCCAACGCAAAAAACTCAGTTACGCGTAACTCTTTTTTGCTCATTAATTGCTGTTTAAATTCTGTTGTCTGTTGTTTGAAACGAATTAAACGGCTTTCCGCTTGGTGCACTTGTTCAGAGATTAATATATCTGCTTGTTCAACTGAAGATAACTGCTTAGAAAGCGTTTCTTGCTCTGCAATTTTTTGTTCAAATAACATGACTTGTTGTTTTAGCTCTTCTAACCAAATCCCCGAATTAAGGCAAAGATGTAGATTAGTATTTTCATTTGAATTTGCATCTATAACATCATTTAATTGCTCGGCTGTATTGTCACTCAAACCTTCATTGCTCTCTTTATTTAAGCGATCATGTAAATGTGATGAAAATTGATGCAATTGCATTGATTGAATATCAGCAAATAAATTTTTGTACATAAAGCTTTGATCAGATTGTAATTGTTCTATCGCTTTATTTTGTTCGTTGTTGTCATGGTTATTATGGTTAATTTTTTCTGCAATAAGTGCTGCTTGATGTTGTCCTTGTAACAATATTTGACTGACTTGAGATTGTTGCTGCTCAATATTGATTTGTTGTTGTACGTAATGATTAAAGTTTCGTTGAAATTGTTGCAAAAGCTCCAGTTCATTATTTATTTTTGTTAATGCTTGTTCAATTAATGTGATATCTGATAACTCAAGCTGGTTATTAGTTAACAATAAAGGAGGTAAATTCAAACGAGTAAAAGCAGCGAGTAACTCAGCTTCTTCTGCTTTAATCATTTGACCACGATCGTCCTTGGTTTTCAGCTCAACATTAAGCTGAGTTTCTTGCTGCGCTAGTGATTTGCCTTGCTCTTCTAACTGGCTGAGTTCACCATTAATAGACTGTAAACGCATTTGTTGTGTATCAATACTAATCGCTTGATATTCAGTTATTGCAGGATGCTCATTCGAGCCACACAATGGACAAGGCTGTTCAGGCTGTAATTTATCCCGATGTTCGCTTAATGCCATAATGGTTTGTTGTTGAGCAATTAAGGTTTCAACATCAGTTTTTTGCTGTTTTAACTGAGTAAATTGTTTCCGTAAATCAATTAATTGTGATTTCAACTCAGCCAATTTGGGCATTGCTAATTGTTTTTGATTGCTAAGTTGTGCTTTTTCCTGAAAAAGCATCTGATAACGGTTAGCCAACTGAAAAGCTTGGCTATAAGAGTTTTGTTGCTGTTGCCACTGGTTGATTTTAGCATTTAAACTATCAGAAGTTAGTGACTCTCCTGCTAATTCAGCCGTATCTAATACAGCTATGTTTTGAGTCACTAATTGTTGTTTATTCTTATCAAGATCTACTTGTTGGCTCTGTAATTGCCTATTTTTTAATGTGCTATCACTTAATAACGTTTGTTGTTTATTCTGTTCGTTAACAAGTTGTTGATGCTTATTTTGTATTGCGATTAAGTCTTGTGTTTTATTATCAATATGAACTTGTATTTGAGTCAGCTGACTAACTTGATTTGACCATAAAGGCAGTTTTTCTTTTACTTGAAGAAGGGGTTGATGTTCACTGGTATAGCTTTGTAATTCATCAATAGCTGCACGTAATTGCTTTTTTTTACTTTGGGTTTGTTGTTGGTTTAATGTTAACTGACTTAACTCTTGCGTTTGTTTGCTTTCTTGCTCTAAAACTTGTGATAATTGCGTGTTTATATTGGCTATTTCACTGTCTAACGGTAATATTCGTTCAATCAGTTTATTTTCAATAAGCTTATGTTCAACTTCTTCTTTTTCTTGTGCTAGTAAACACTCATCAAGGGTTGCTCTTCCTAAACTGGCTTGTTCCTGCACACTTTTACTTTGTATTATTAAATCGTTTATTTGAATAGATTTTTTTTGATGAGCTTCATTAATTAATACAACATTTTTTAACGATGAATAGACTGATTGTTCAAGTATAATTTCATTACTTTGTTTTTCTATTTCAAGCTCTTGTGCTTGTAAATCACTTAACTCTTGTGTTGTTAATAACGTGACTCCTTGAGATTTAGCCTGCATTAACTGTAATGATTTTTCAGCCGCTTTATGATTAGTAAAAACTTGTTTTGAAATATCACCATAAATTTGTGTGCCAGTTAGCTGTTCTAACAGTTGTGCTCTATCATTAGGCGCTGCGTTTAAAAAGGCAGCAAACTCCCCTTGAGATAACATCATCGACTTTCTAAATCTTGAAAAATCTAAACCGGTGATCTTGGCGATATTATCTTTAACATCTTTTAATTTTTCAGCAATAATTGTCCCATCAATCAAAGACAACTGAGCAACAGGCGCTAATAAGTTTCCATCCGCTTTATTTCTCGCGCGTTTTTGACTCCAAAAAGCACGGTATCCTTGACCTTTTACTTCAAATTCTACTTCTGCCATGCAATTAGCGGTAAAACGTGTCATCAATTGATTTTGACTCGCAGACACTTTAATACGTGGTGTTTCGTGATATAAAGCTAAACATATAGCATCGAGAATAGTTGTTTTACCTGCACCTGTAGCACCGGTAATAGCAAAAAGTCCATTAGAGTCAAATGGCTCTTGCGTAAAATCTAATTGCCAAGCATTTTTAAGCGCATTAATGTTCTCAAATCGTAATCGCAATATTTTCATTATTCACCTTCACTTAATACTTGCGCAACGGTTTGCTTAAACAAGGTTTGTAACTGCTCTTTACGTGTTAATTTTGCATTATTTAACTTTGTTTCAATTAACTTTGTTTCAATTAACTTTGTATCAATTAATTCTGAATCAATAGTGCCATCATCGAGCCAAGCTTCTTGCTGTAAACGAGAGTCAAAAACCTCGTCTAACGTTAATTCATTTAATGTACTGTGATCTTGCTGCTTTTCTAACAATATACGTTGCCTTACTTGCTTCTGCCTTCTAACAAGTAACACTTCCACAGGAAAGTCTTTGACTAACGCGGTAATTTTAGGCTGTAAATCACTTAGCAGCCCGGTATTTGCTAATTCAATATCTAGCCAAAGTTTACTGTCGTTGTCGTCACTAATTAATGTTGAGACAAGTGTTTCAAGATCTTGATTGAGTGTGTCGAGTGTCGTTTTTAACATCGCTAGCGGTTGAAACGTTGGAATAATTAAATCAGTTACCGTCGATAGATTATTTTCATCAAAATCCACAAGTAATACACGTTTCTTTTGTTTAGCTTCATCAAAACTAAGCGCTATTGGCGATCCACAATAGCGAATATGCTCTGTTTTACCTACTTTTTGAGCGCGATGAATATGCCCTAACGCAATATAATCGGCAGCAGGAAATGCATTGCTGGGAAAAGCTTCTAATGTGCCAATATAAATATCTCGTACTGAGTCTGAGGTGGTTACACCTAGTGCGGTTAAATGTCCGGTCGCAATAATAGGTAACTTAATGCCGTTATCGCTTTTTTCATGTTGAGCAACGAGCAGCTGAGCTTGTTCAAATAAACGCTGATAGTGTTCAACAATAGCTTGTTGCAACTGCTTAGATTTATCTGTGGCTGACTGCCCTGCTTGACTCTTTATTACATCACGTGGTCTGATAAATGGGATAGCACAAATAACAGCTTGTGCGATGCCTTGTTTATTTTTTATGGCAAAAACTTGATCAGCTAAATTAGCAGAAATTGAAGTATCTGTGACGTTAGCGATAACATTTGTTGATAATGCGCTTAATAGCTCTTTTGATTCTGCTAACATGCTGACAGAGTCATGATTACCCGCTAATACAACAAGTTGGCAATTAAATCGCTGTAGCTTACTTATAAAGTTAAAATACATTTGCCTTGCATAACTAGGCGGTGTTGCGGTATCGAAAATGTCACCGGCAACAATAATAGCATCAACAGCCTTGTCTTCAACTTGAGTTAATAGCCAATCTAAAAACTGTTGGTGTTCATTAGCCCTGCTTTTACCATAAAAAAATTGACCTAAATGCCAATCAGATGTGTGAATAATGCGCATAAAAAGGAAAATTAATGATGAGGAAAATAATAGTTGATAATTCTACCTGAAAGGCGACAATAAACCATTAATGATTAACAATAAAAACTATAGATTGAGAAAATGACACCAGCAACTCAACAACTAAAGCAAAAAAAAATCCCCTTTGACGTACTGCAATATGATCATGACGTTAATGCCACTTCCTTTGGTCTGGAAGCTGTAGAAAAATTATCCCTTAATGCGCAACAAGTATTTAAAACCTTGGTTGTTTGTTGTGATACTGATCAACTTGCTGTTGCAATAGTCCCCGTAAATTTAAAGTTAAATTTAAAGGCAATTGCTAAAGTATTAAAAGTAAAAAAAGTAAAAATGGCTGACGCTAAACGAGTAGAAGCAACAACTGGCTATGTACTAGGTGGTGTAAGTCCGTTAGGCCAAAAAAAACGTTTACCTACAGTCATCGATAGCAGTGCTGAAACGCTTGAGTTAATGTATGTTAGTGGTGGTAAACGAGGTTTAGAAATAGCACTTGCACCAAAGGATTTAAAAACCTTAAGCCAAGCCAGCTTCGCCGTAATTTCAACTTAAGACTTATTACTTAAATTAGCTTTAGATTAATCCTTGATACGGTTTATTTGAACAAATTATTTACAAAAATGTTTAGTTAGATATTGCTAATAATTAACTTAGCTAAAGTAATCTCATTAAAAGCATAATAGTTTTTTTGAGTACGCAATTAAATTTGGCTCAGTCATTGGCTTGTTATAATAATACCCTTGTAAATAATCACAATTTAATTCATGCAGTATAATGACTTGCTCTTTCGTTTCTACGCCCTCAGCTACAACTAATATACCTAAGCTGTGCGCCATAGATATTATTGCTTTTACCAGATCCAGATCGGCTTTGTCGATGGTAATACCCTTAACAAAACTTCTATCTATTTTTAAAACATCAAAAGGATAACGTCGTAAGTAACTTAATGACGAATATCCAGTGCCAAAATCATCCATAGAAAGCTTTATGCCCAATTTATTTAATCCAATTAATGCTTCCTGAATATAAGATTGCCCATTCATTAATACGCCTTCTGTAATTTCAAACTCAATGCTTTTAGCGCTAACATTCTCAGTGGTAAGCGTATTTTCAACAAAAGTAAGTAACTCTGTATCTCGAAATTGACGTGGTGAGATGTTGATTGCCATGGTATATGGATTTTGTTGAATAATCTGCCACCGATGAAGAAAGTTTAACGCCTGTTTAATCACAAAACTGCCAATTGGTACAATTAGCCCGGTATGTTCAGCAATAGGAATAAATTCATCTGGGGTAATATTACCTAGAGATGGGTTATGCCATCGCAATAATGCTTCTGCACCAACTAAACTATTATGTTTTATATCAATTTTGGGTTGGTAATGTACTTCAAACTCATTTCGCTCTAATGCACCATGCATTTGCTCTTCAATTTCTAACCGACGTAGCATGCTTTTGTTCATTTTTTTGGTAAAAAATGAGTAAGTATTTCGTCCTAACGATTTGGCTTGATACATAGCTATATCAGCATTACGTAGCAACTCAGAAGAAGTTGTTCCATTATCAGGGTATAATGCAATCCCCAAACTTAGTGTCAGAGTTAAATCTCGACCATCTAAACTAAAAGGCTCTCTAAAACATTTCAATAGATTTTCGACAACGGTTAACACATTAAGGTTATCATTTACATCTTTCAATAAGACAATAAACTCATCACCACCTAACCGGCCAACCGTATCTTCCTTACGTACAACCTTATTTAACCTATTTGCAGACTCAATCAATAATTTATCACCTATTTCATGACCCAAGGTATCGTTTACTTTTTTAAAATCATCTAAATCAATGAAAAGTATGGCTATTTTTTCATTATTTCTCTCAGCTTCTCTTAACAACTGGGATAATCGATCTAATGCAAGAAAACGATTTGGTAATAAGGTTAACGCATCATAATAGGCATGATGTTTGATAATTTCTGCCGATTTGTGCTGCTCTGTAATATCACGAATAATAACCACTACTTGTTTATATTCATGTAAATGGCTTATTCTTGCTTCAAAATAAACAAGGCCCTGAGGCATAGTTAATTTGTATTCAAAACACTCGACTGTATTTTGTTTAACCACTTTTTTAATGTGTTTAATGAATTTATCAGCAATATCAGTGGGTAAACAATCACCCATTGGTTTACCAATAAAGTCTTTCGGTAGTTTATATAAATTCTTCTTATTACTGGTATGGTAATAATTAATAACACCTTCTTCATCCATTAAAAAAAATAAATCGGGAATTGTTTCAAACGCGGCTTTCAGCATGCGCTCTTTATAAATGACAAGTGCCTGTGCGGCTTTTACATCGGCTAAATCTACATCGATACAATACAATTGTTTATTCTTGTATTTATTAGTAAATATCACATGACTTGAAAATACAGGGACATCCTTACCATTTTTGTGACGTAGCGTTATTTCAGAAGCAGGAATTTCAGTGCCTTTTTGCAACCAAACGGTAATTTCATCAACAACAGGTTTCCTTATGTCATGTGGAATAATTAAATCTTCTAGTTTTTGCCCTAATGCCTCTTCACTTGTATAGCCATATAATAACTCACTCCCTTTATTCCAATAAATAACACATCTCTCTTCATCGTAACCTTGCACAGCAATAGCCTTTACCGCATCAAATAAATAATGAAGCGGATCATTGACTATAAACTGATGATTTAAAAGAGTAGTATCTATAGGTGAATCCATATGGATTAAGGGCCCTAAAATATTAATAACAACCTAACTTTAGTCTAGAATTGTCAAAACTGCCTATTTATGTTGAAAATTAATTATTTTCCATTATTAATAATTTCCCTGCGAAGTAACCTTAACTCGTTTACATTAATACCTAGAATTATCCCGTATAGTAAACATGACAAAACTTATTACGTAATATAGCACCATGACCTTAGCATTTAATAATCATCATTGTTTCTACTTGTCACCTGGCTTAGTCATGGCTCATGGCACAGCAATTGATACCAAGCCTCATAAACACTCTTTATGGCAACTCTGTATTCCTAGTAAAACTAGCACATTAAATGGTGAGATATTATTAACCGGAAAAATTATCCCGCCAAACGAAGTGCATCAGTTATCAATGACTGAAGGTTGGATCATACTTGCAGAGCCTGAGAGTAAACTTGGGAACACAATGCGTGAACTTTCAGCGCAAATATTGACTAAGGCATTGCCCCCTTTGCCTATGTTAATCCCCAGCGAAGAGGTAAGCATAAGTGCGTTACTGACAAATCTTGGTCAGTACACACTTTTAGTTGAGTCGTTAAAAAATAATCCTTATCAATGCCGAAGTAAGCATTTATTAAAATTACTTGCGCGACTAGATAGCTGTTTAACCGGAGATTGTCTGAAACCCGAGCAATGGCGCGCAAAAGATGTCGCGAATTGGTTAGCAATTTCAGAGAGCCAATTTTTACACCTTGTCACTAAAGAGTTAGGTGTATCCTGGCGGCCTTATTTATTATGGCGTCGACTAATATGCGCTATTCAGGCAATTAGCACAGGGGGAAATATAACGGAAGCAGCTTATCTTACCGGTTTTAGCGATAGTGCACATCTGTGTCGAACCATTAAAAGCACCTTTGGCATGACCAGCAAACAATTATTGAGTTGCTTTAAATAAAATAACATAGCTAGTTTATTCAATAATTCACAGCTTCTCTTCGTTATGCTTATCTAAAAATTAATGAAATATAAAGTTAAATTTTAGAGGTTAATATGACAACGAACTATATAGCAAGCAGTGAACTACTTAACTATCAGCACCCAACTATTCAAGCCCTTATCGAACACAAAGCTTGGCGAACATTAGCACCAGAGCAAGCACTGCAAGCGGTATACTATTTTATCCGTGATGAAATACAGTTTGGTTACAACCGAGATGACGCCATACCTGCTAGTGATGTACTTAATGATGGTTATGGTCAATGTAATACTAAAAGTACATTATTTATGGCCTTACTGAGAGCATTAAATATTCCCTGTAAATTCCATGGTTTTACCATTTATAATGCTTTGCAACGAGGCGTTATTCCTAATGACTTAATGTTACTTGCGCCAAAACGTATTTTGCATAGCTGGGTAGAGGTAAAAATTAAGGGTGTATGGCTAAACCATGAAGGTTTCATTATTGATAAAACATTACTAACTCAGGTACAACAAGCCTATCCAAACAATAAAAATTTTAACGGCTATGGTATTAATGTTTCGAATTTACAGCAACCCGACAATGAAATAACAACTGAGTCTACTTATATTCAATCTGGAGGTATTGCCGATGATTTTGGCATATTCGACACCCCTGACGATTTTTATAATATCCACGGCAGTAATCTAAAGGGCTTTAAAAAACTACTGTACAGAATTGCCTTAAGACATATTATTAATCGTAATGTGAAAAATTTACGTAATAATGGATTGCCAAGTTAATTTTTATCAAAAAAAAAGCACCACTAGTTATCTAGTGATGCCTTATTCATTAACAATAATGCCGCTTATTTATTGGCTAACTTATCGGCTAAATATAACCATGTTGGCAAAACGGTGTCAGGATTTAATGAAACACTATCAATGCCTTGATCAACTAACCATGCAGCAAAATCTTCATGATCTGACGGGCCTTGACCACAAATACCGACATATTTACCACGTTTTTTACATGCACTAATTGCCATTGATAATAAGATTTTTATTGCAGGATCACGTTCATCAAATAAATGAGCGATTAACCCTGAATCTCTATCTAGACCGAGTGTTAGCTGAGTTAAATCGTTAGAGCCAATAGAGAAACCATCAAAATAATCGAGGAATTGGTCAGCGAGTAAAGCGTTTGACGGTAATTCACACATCATAATAATACGTAAGCCATTTTCACCACGTTTTAAACCGTGCTCTGCCAAAATATCAATAACATCGGCTGCTTCTTCAAGAGTTCGAACAAACGGAATCATCACTTCTACATTGGTTAAATCCATTTCGTTTCTTACGCGTTTAATTGCTTCACACTCTAATGCAAAACAATCACGGAAATCTTTTGAAATGTAACGTGCAGCACCACGATAACCAATCATTGGGTTTTCTTCATCAGGTTCGAATTCTTCACCACCTACTAAATTAGCATATTCATTCGATTTAAAGTCAGACATACGAACAATCACTTTTTCTGGTGCGAAAGCGGATGCTAACGTTGAAATACCTTCAGTAAGTTTAGCAATGTAAAACTCAACTGGGCTTTCGTAACCGGCAATAATGTCATTAATTTCGTCTTGTAAATCAGCAGACTGCTTATCAAAATTTAATAATGCTTTTGGATGAATACCAATCATTTTATTGATAATAAACTCTAAGCGCGCTAAACCAATACCTGCATTGGGCAATTTGGCAAAAGCAAATGCTCGGTCTGGGTTACCAATGTTCATCATTATTTTAAGCGGTAATTCTGGCATTGCATCGATTTCAGACGTGGTAACCGTATAATCAAGTTTACCTTGGTAAATAAACCCGGTATCACCTTCAGCACAAGAAACAGTAATCTCATCGCCAGTTTTAATTAAATCGGTTGCATTACCACAACCTACTACCGCTGGAATACCCATTTCACGAGCAATTATCGCTGCATGACAAGTTCTACCGCCACGGTTAGTAACAATGGCAGAAGCTCGCTTCATGATCGGCTCCCAATCTGGATCTGTCATGTCAGTAACAAGTACATCACCAGGTAAAATTTTATCCATTTCTTCAATTGAAGATAGTACTTTAGCTTCACCACTACCGATTTTATGCCCGATAGAACGACCTTCACAGATAACATTAGTACTTGTTTGTAATTGGAACTGTTCCATTACATTGGTGTTTTCACGGCTTTTAACAGTTTCAGGGCGAGCCTGAACAATATAAAGTTTATTGTCTAAACCATCTTTAGCCCATTCAATATCCATTGCACGACCATAATGCTTTTCAATAATTACAGCCTGTTTAGCTAGCTCTTGCACTTCATTGTCTGTTAATGAAAAACGATTAGAATCTTTCTCATCAATATCAACAATTTCAACTTGTTTATTATGCTCTTGAGATGCAGTGTAAACCATTTTAATGGCTTTACTACCAATGTTACGACGAATAACAGCAGGCTTTTCTTTCGCTAATGTTGGTTTATGCACATAAAATTCATCTGGATTGACAGCACCTTGTACTACCATTTCGCCCAAACCAAAACTCGATGTAATAAATACAACATCTTCAAAGCCTGATTCGGTGTCAATAGTGAACATAACACCTGAAGCTGAAATATCACTACGCACCATCCGTTGAATACCGGCAGATAGTGCAACACCACGATGATCATAACCTTGGTGAACGCGGTAAGAGATAGCTCGGTCATTAAACAGCGAAGCAAAGACATGCTTAATTGCTATCATAACGGCCTCAAGACCACGAACATTCAAAAAGGTTTCTTGTTGTCCTGCAAATGAAGCATCTGGCATATCTTCAGCGGTTGCTGATGAACGTACAGCAAAAGAAGCATCGTCAGTGAAGTCACCAGCTAATTTATTATAAGCCTGCTCAATGTCTTGTTGCATTTGTGGTAAGAAAGGTGTGTCAATAATCCATTGGCGAATAGTTTCTCCGCATGTTGATAATTCATTAACATCATCAACATCAAGGGTATCAAGAAGTTGGTATATTTTCTCATTAATACCACTTTGTTCTAAGAATTCATTAAAGGCAAAAGATGTTGTCGCAAAACCTGTAGGAACTTGCACTCCTACGTTTGACAAATTTGAAATCATTTCTCCAAGTGATGCATTTTTTCCGCCTACGCGGTCAACATCACCCATTCCCAAGTTTTCATACCAAAGTACATTTTCTTGCACAACAATTCTCCATTGAATCGACAAAAAGATAAAAAAGCTAATTAAAGTTTACTACTATATTTATAACTGGGAACATTCTACACTGCCAACTATTGAAACTAAAACCAAAAATGATATAAAACTTAGAAGTTTTCAGTATTACTTTCAAAACTATATTATAAGGACCTTAAATGCGTACAGCTTTTTATATTTCCGATGGCACAGCTATCACTTCAGAGGTCTTCGGACACGCTTTACTTTCGTTATTTCCCACAACTTTTGAGCATCAAACGATTTCTTTTGTTGAAACAACGGAAAAAGCACTCGCGACAAAAGAGAAAATCAATAAAGCAACTGCTCGGTCTAAAGAGCCTGCTTTGGTATTTCATACCTTTGTAGATAACGAAATCCGCGAAATAATTGATAGTTGTGATGGTGTTATATTTAACTTTTTAGAGCATTTTGTTGAACCGTTAGAAAAAAAATTAAATATGAAAGCTAAGCCTAAAGCGCATAGAACACATAGCATTCAAGAAAATAGTTACGATTATAGAATTGAAGCGGTAAATTATGCATTAGCCAACGATGACGGTTCAAATGTCACCAATTATGAAGAAGCTGATGTTATTTTAGTTGGGGTTTCTCGCTCAGGTAAAACACCAAGTTCACTTTATTTAGCTTTACAGTATGGAATTAAAGCTGCTAATTATCCTTTTACTGATGATGACATGGATGAACTTAGAATACCGGACTTCTTAAAACCATATAAAAAGAAACTTTTTGGCTTAACCATAGATGCCCAACGCTTAGTCGATATTCGTGAAGGTAGAATGTCTAACTCTAAATATGCCTCAGCAAGACAATGCAAAATGGAAGTACGTGAAGTAGAAAAATTGTATAAAAAAGAGAAGATTCCTTTTATTAATACCACTAAATTTTCAGTAGAAGAGATTACCGCTAAAATCCTAAATGAAACAGGACTGCAAAGATATAAATACTAACGCACAAATATATTAACAAACAAAGGTAATTAACCATTATTTAAATTGTTAAAATAGTTCACATTACCCCTTAATTTAGCTATCTTAGCCACATACCCTACTTTATACGCAGGATTTTTATCACTTTTTAAACTGCTGCGTATAATGCAACAAAATAATTAATCCCATGACTATAAAAACAGATGAATTACGCACAAGTTTAATTGAAAACTTAGTGTCACCAGCCGAATTAGCAGAGCAAATACCACTGAGTAAGCGCACCGCCGATTTTATTATGAAAAGTCGACAAGAAGTCGAAGCGATAATCACAGGCGAAGATAAGCGCTTATTAGTTATTATTGGGCCTTGCTCGATTCATGATCCTAAAGCCGCTATTGATTACGCACAACGGTTAAAAAAATTACGTGATAAATACAGTAATGAATTATTGATTGTGATGCGTGTTTACTTTGAAAAACCACGCACAACGGTAGGTTGGAAAGGACTCATTAGCGACCCAGACTTAGATAAATCATTTAACGTTGCAAAAGGGCTAAATCTTGCTCGCCAGTTACTAGTTGATATCAATGAAATGGGCTTACCTGCAGGGACTGAATTTTTAGATATGGTTACCGGGCAATATATCTCTGATCTTATAAGTTGGGGGGCTATTGGTGCGAGAACGACTGAAAGCCAAGTTCATCGAGAGCTAGCTTCTGCCCTTTCCTGCCCTGTTGGTTTTAAAAATGGCACCGATGGCAATGTAAAAATAGCATTAGATGCGATTCAAGCAGCAAGCGTGCCCCATGTACTTTATTCTCCCGATAAAAGTGGACAAATGTGTATTTATCGTACACATGGTAACCCGTTCGCCCATGTCATATTACGTGGCGGTAAAACACCTAACTATAGTGCTGAAGACATAAAAGATACTTGTGAAAAACTAGCAAAAGCACAACTTAATCAAAGTATTATGGTAGATTGTAGCCATGGTAATAGCTATAAAGATCATAACAAGCAAATTGATGTGGCTCGTTCATTAGCTGAACAAATCCACCAAGGCAGCGACAGTGTATTTGGTGTTATGATCGAAAGCTTTATCGAAGCAGGAAATCAAGTAGTTAAAGCAGATGTTCCTCTCGTTTACGGTAAAAGTATCACCGATGCTTGTATTGATTTAACAGTTAGTGAAGATATATTAGCCTTACTCGCTAACGCTGTAAAACTAAAACAGTAATTTGGTTAGCATGTTGACAATCTACAAGTGAACTAAGCCTTTAAACTAAATATATCAGCTAATACCTAGACTAACTCTTTGAGCATATTTGCGTGGTTTCACCATTAAAATATGCTCATTTCTTAATCACCCCCTGTTTTTCAGCTGTAATATTTCCTTCATTAATTTATTATAAAAATGTCATTTAATGTGATTACACTCATGCGTTTTAAAATAAAAATACATAAGTGGAATTTACATGTCTATAAAAAAATCAATAATAGCATTATCAATCATATCACTTCTCTCTGCTTGCCAGTTTACTGGTGATGACGGAAACAATGGCGAAGCCGGAATAGCAGGTTCTCCCGGTCAGCAAGGCCCTACTGGACCTCAAGGTATTCCAGGAAAAGATGCTACGCAGCAGGTGAGTGTTGAAGTAGTTGGACGCTTTAGTGCCGGAGGTAGTGAAATAGCAGGTAGAAGTGCTGCTGAAATTGTACAATTTCATCAAGCCTCTAACTCTGCTTTTGCGGTTAATAGTGCAAGTAACCAAATAGAAGTAATTAATTTAGTAAGCCTTCCAACCACAGAAGTTGGCAACCCAATTACTGATACTAGTTTATCATCAACTACCTTTAACTTTCCTAGTGAAGTGCAAGTGTTACTGTCGAATAACACAAGAGAGACCATTACCTTAGGTGCGGCAAATTCTATTGCTATTTTTGAGAACAACTTAGCCATTGCGGTCGAAGCTAATGACAAAACTCAAGAAGGTGCCGTATTATTTTATCAATTGAATAGTCAAGGTGTAGGCTCGTTTATTAAAGCCGTTAAAGTAGGCGCTCTACCTGACATGCTTACCTTTACCCCAGATGGAAAAAAAGTATTAGTTGCTAATGAAGGCGAACCAAAAAATGATTACTCTGTTGATCCTGAAGGTTCTATCTCAATAATCAATATCAATAACTCAGTACCTGAGGATTTAAGTAGCACAATAAACTTAACGAGTGATATCACTTTTAGTAGTGATTTACTTGATGACAATGACTTTAATACCGACGCGAAACGATTAGCACTATTAAAAGCAGCTGGATTAAAGTTTGCTGGCCCAATAGGCACAACACTTGCTCAAAGCTTAGAGCCAGAATATATAACAGTGAGTGACGATAGCAAAACCGCTTATGTATCATTACAAGAAAACAATGCTATTGGTATTTTAAATTTAGAAGAAAATACTATTGAAATTAAGCCGTTAGGTTTTAAAGATTGGGATGAGTTTCAATTAGATTTTACCAATAAAGACGAAATCGCATCATTCCAACATGTTACAAATTTATTTGGCATGTACCAACCTGATACGATCACCGCGTATCAATGGAATGGCGCAACTTTTATATTATCAGCAAACGAAGGTGATTCTCGCGATTATGATGCTTACTCAGAAGAAGTTAGAGTCGCTGATATCATTGATCCTACAGAATTGAATAAAAGTTTATCTGCCGAATTACAATCAATTTACGATGCCAGTGGCGGTGACGATGGTTTAGGTCGATTAAAAGTCACTACCGCTTTAGGCGATGCTGATAATGATGGTACTTATGAAGCATTATATAGCTATGGCGCTCGTTCATTCTCAATTTGGGACCAAAATATCAATCTTATTTTTGATTCAGGTGATGACTTTGGTAAAGTTTCTGCCTCAGTACTCGGTAATAACTTTAATAGTGCTCATACCGAAAATAAAGGTGATAATCGATCTGATGATAAAGGTGGCGAGCCTGAAGCTATTGCTGTTGGAAAAATAGGTGAAAGAACTTATGGCTTTATAGCCAGCGAACGCTCTGGAAACTTATTCATTTATGACATTACTAATCCGTTTGATGTGAGTTTTTCATCTTTTTATAATAATCGTGATTTTGACATAGACTTTGAATTAGATGATGATTTAGATAACCCTTGTGATCCAAATGAAGGGATGGACTGCACAATGATTGAAAGTGCTGGTGATTTAGGCCCTGAAAGTATCGCGTTTGTACCGAGTGAACAAAGTCCTAGTGGAATGCCATTACTGATTATTGGTAATGAAGTCAGTGGCTCGGTAACCATCTATCAAGTTATCACTGAATAACCGAATAAAAAAATCAAAATACAAGGATAAGACTTTACCGGTTTTATCCTTTTTGTTCTTATCCCCTGAAGATAACTCAACACAGTAAAATAATAAAATACGCTTACCTCTTTTAAATATAGCAACTATATCTGACTACTAAAATAAACATTATCTCCCCTATAAAGCGAAGCGATAACAGCGTAAGATCAATACATATTCAGATTAAAAATTAGGTTTGCACTAGTCAGTGCATTAACAACAAAAAATTATGCAATTAACCGCAAAAGCATCACTTAATCACGCTTTACTCATTTCTGTTTGTACACCAGAATTTAAAGGTGATGAAGCAATAGAATCACTTGCAGAGCTTGCGCGCTTAGTAACTACATTGGGGTTCAAAGTAGTTGGCACCCAGTCACAAAAACAAAGTTCAACAAAAAGAGTTAATGTACTCGGTTTAGGCAAACTAGCTGAAATAGCTGAGCTCACCGGTAATAAAGGTATTATTGAAATGAGTGAAGAAAACGAAGTTTCACTTGATGACGATGAATTAACTACTATACCATCAGAGAACCTTCCCTTTGCCTGTGCCGACGTTGTTGTTTTTGATTGTGATTTAACACCTTCTCAACTACGTAACGTCGAAAATCAATTGGGCGTAGAAGTATTCGATCGTACCGGCGTGATTATTGAAATATTTAGTCGTCATGCGCGTACAAAAACAGCTAAGTTGCAAGTTGAAATTGCACGTTTAAATTATGTCGCACCGCGTCTACGTGAAACATCCTGTGGTGACAAAGAGCGCCAAATGGGTAAAGGTGCCGGTGAAACTACGCTAGAGCTAAATCGCCGTAAAGTACGTGATCAACTAGCAGAATTAAAACGCGAGCTAGTCAACGTTCAAGATGAAATGAAAGGTCGACGTACACAACGTTCTGAAAATTTTTGTGTTGCGTTAGTCGGTTATACAAATGCGGGTAAATCATCGATGATGCGCGCTATTACTGGTAGTAATGTTGAAGGTGAAAATAAACTCTTCGCAACACTTGATACCACTGTTCGTGCCTTATTTCCAGTAACCCACCCTCGCATATTAGTCTCTGATACCGTAGGTTTTATTAAAAAGTTACCCCATGTTCTCGTTGCCTCATTTCATTCTACGTTGGCAGAAGCGCATGATGCGTCACTATTACTATACGTTGTTGACGCTTCAGATCCTTCATTTCGCTCACAACTTGATGTAGTACACGAGGTTTTAGCAGAAGTTGGTGTGCAAGAAAGTAAAAAACTACTCGTACTTAATAAGTCTGATCAACTCACTATTGAGCAACAAAACGCATTGATGGAAGAATTTCCAGAGGCCATGTTAACATCAGCTCGTAATCCGACCGATGTTAACAAATTACATCAATATATTGTTAACATTGCTCAAGAAGAAATGATTGAAGAAGAAATCGTTATTCCTTATACCGCTAAAGGCATCGTTGGTGAAATACGCTCTACTATGAGTGTGACTAAAGAAGATTATGAATTTGATCATATTAAACTCACCGTACGCTCTAATGCCATTGAGTTAGCAAGATTAAAGAAGAAAATGCTCAGCTTATAGGTTAACAGTCAGTATTGCCTAGATAGCAGATATCCCCTAGCTATCAGCACTTTATTGTCGTTGGAAGAATAAGATTTAAAATAGCTCAATAAAAAATCGATTAATTTACATTAATCGATTTTTAATGTTCTCTGATTCGCGTTACACAAGTGTAAATCAAAGAATATCCTGATTAAATCAACGCTCTACACTGATATATCGCTAGTAATAATCGCATCAGAGAAAGACTGATAAGCCGCTTCAATTTGCTTTGCAACAGGATCTGGAAAGGTATGAAAATCGCCATTATTTAGCGCAGTAATAATGGCCTCTGAAACCACTGTTGCCTCAGGTGCACCTTCAAAACCAGCTAAATTCCCCATATCAGTACCAATTGGACCTGGATGAACGCTCAATACACGAATACCTTTATCAGACCATTTATCTTTCAAACCCTGGGTGATCGAATATGCCGCGGCTTTAGATGCACAGTAAGTCGCAATATCACCAAACGTTTTAACAGAAGCAATTGAATTTAACTGCACTAGCACACCTTTATTGCGCTCTAAAATATCTGAAAATGCATTGGCTACACGCATCAAACCAAAAACATTAACATTGAATTGATCCTGTAACGACGCTTCGGCATTTTCACTTAATGGTGACGTAATATGCATAATACCTGCGTTGTTTACTAGAATATCAACATCGCTAGCTTGAGTAGCTAAATGTTGAATAGATGCTGTATCAGCAACATCTGCAGCTAAGGTAACAACTTTATCACCATATTGTGCTTCAATTTCTTTAGCTGACTCAGGCTTACGTACAGCAAGATAAACCTTAGCAGCGCCATTAGTAATAAGTGAGTCGACAATTGCTCTGCCAATTCCACGGTTAGCCCCAGTCACTAATGCTACTTTACCTTTAATTAAATCGTCCACTTTTTGCTCCTATTGAAAATTAAAAAACACCTGTTGTACCAATCGGTAACTTGCACCTAATTCTATACCGATTGGTACAATAGGTCAATTATCGTTATAAATTTATATAAGATTTAACCGCGGTTAAAAAACACACAATTAGTGATTAAAAGACATTGAAGTTAAATTATGACATCTGATAGTAAAGTCTACATAAGCGCTTCACTAACAGAGCTAATGGACTAATGGAACTAACGAAAAGTATGATGATGTGGATAAACAAATACTGTTTTTATAAGGCGTGTGCGAACAAATAGCTTGAAGTTAACCTTCTACTTTGTAGTTATTGTTGCACCATATATAAGCAATTTGCTAATGCTATTTTTTCTGGATAAGCGGTAATACAAAAGCCAAGCTTGGTATAGGCCTTAATTGCATTTTTATTATGAGCTAAAACAAATAGTGAGCATGATTGCGTATTTAAATCTGACTTACCTAAAACGCTCAACTGACTTATCAAACTAGCAATAATTCCTTTCCCCCGAAAGCGAGGATTAACCACTAACCTGCCAAGATGACACTTACCTAACCTTAAATAATATTGTCCAAATGCTAGCAAATCGCCTTCGTTTGAAACCATCGAAAATGACGCTAAAGTGTTAAGCTTTAAATCACGTTTAAACGATTTTAGATCAAAGGGATAGCTAAAATTGGGGCCAGACCAAACCGTGAGCTCCTTTTCACTCGTAAACCAAGACATTAACTCAACAAGTTGCAGATCAGTTGGTGTTGCTAATTTCATAATGTTCATCAAATTTTAAGGCGAGTAACACCCCAGTAATCATTACTTTTAGATGTTAACGTCCAACCGGCTTGAATAAGTGATTTTCTAATATAACGATTCATAAATCCATGGCCAAACAATACTACCGTGTTTTGCTTATTAGCTGCTTTTATTAATTCGCTCGCCGCAATATTAGCGCGCTGTTTGGCTTGTTTAAAAATCTCAAATGAACCTGTAAAACCAAACATCCATAGCACTCTACAAAAATATACCCACTGCCAAGCGGTTAAGCTAAATGGCAGTTTGTATCTAGGTATATCCATTTCTCTATAAAGCCTATTAATTTCATCTGGTTTTTTACCCACGTAAATATTTGTAGAGTGTATTGCTCGTTTTAAATCACTTGATATCGTGTACTGTGATATGTAATTAGTATTTATACTTTTAGGCCGGCTATTATCAGCAACGTCTGAAAAATTATATCGCCTGATCCATTTAGCATACTCAGCAGCATTCACCATCGGATTGTTGGCTGACGTTGGCTTCCCGTGTCGAATTAAAATGATTTCCATAAGTAACTTAACATTTATAAATTCTTGTAAGATTAAAAATAGGCTGCACTACAACATAGCGCGATTACAATAAGTAGCCTTTTCAAAGTCACTAATGTTCATTGCTATATTAGGGATCTCTGGAAACAAAAGCACTAATTTATTAACTACTTGTTTCGATAAATTTGCCTTTTGCTCTGTAGTTCGTCCTTGCATTATATGCGCAAATACATGAATAAAATCTTCACGTTTATTCGCTACAGAATATTTTTTAAATGGGTTCATTCTGACTTTTATATCACCTTCATCAAACAAACCTGTAGAGTTTGCAATAAGATGTATCTGTTCAATAATAAATTCTTCATCGTGATATTCAAGGACGCTTTCTGAGCAGTCCATTACAAAATGTGGCATTAACTTTCCTTACTATGATTTATATTACTTACGAACCTATAAAGTTTTAATTTACAGATTTATAACACTATCAGAGTTATTCATTAACTCAATTTAAAACGACTGACTAAATTAACCAATTGAGTATTCTCTGCTAACAATTCATCTGTACTTGCGACCGTTAATAAACCGTTTTCGGTCAAGCTGACTACCATTTCTTGGATTGAAGCCATATTTCTATTTATTTCTTCTGCTACATGACTTTGTTCTTCAGAAGCCGTGGCGATATGAGTACTCAATTCATTGATTTCAATAATAGAACCCGCCATAGCATCTAAACCTGTCCCAACCAATAATGTATTGTCGGTAGTTGATTGACAACTTTCTTTCGTTAAATCCATTGCTTTAACCGCCAGTGCTGCATCGCTGGTTAATTTAGCAAGTAAATCATTGATTTCAGCAGTGCTCGATTGCGTTCGTGCAGCAAGAGAGCGAACTTCATCCGCTACAACTGCAAAACCACGTCCTTGTTCACCTGCACGTGCTGCCTCAATTGCAGCATTTAAAGCCAATAAATTCGTTTGATCAGCAATTGCGCCGATAACACTTAATACCGATACAATTTCTTGTGTATTATCGTTCATGGTATTAATACATGCTGCTGCAGACTCAACTTCATTTACTAAGGTTTCTACACTTTGTGAAGATGTAAGCACCAAGTTTTTAGATGATAAAGCTTCGTCACTTGCTTTTTTGGTACTTAATGCTGTTTGTTTCGCATTATCTGCAACCGTACTGGCAGAAGCACTCATCTCAGTAATTGCGGTCACTGCTTGTTCGGTTTCACTACTATGTATTGTTAGAGATTGAGCAGTTAAATCTGACATATTTTTAAGTTGATCAATTTCTTTTGAAATATGATCTGATGAAGCTAAAATTTGAATCATCATTGATTGTAACTGGCTGATAAACGTATTAACTGATTCAGCGATTTTTGCTAAATCGTCATCTCCTTTAACCTCTATACGATGAGTTAAATCACCATTACCTTTAGCTAAATCTTCAACTCTTTGTTTTAGCGTTATAATTGGTGTATATATTTTTGATAGAGTAAAAATTAACAGTATCACTGTTAATACGATTAAGATGAATGTGGTTAACATGGCAGAAAACAATAGTTCATCTAAAAAGGCGAAAGATATCGATTCATCAATATCAATAACAATGTGCCATTTACCACCGCCAAGTAAGTCTAATTCAGAGTATGCAGCATAATGTTTATCACCATCATCTTCATAACGATATGTGCCACTACTAGTGGATAACACTTTTTGTTCAATATTTATTAACGCTTTATTATCAGAAATTCTATCACCAAAAGCTCCCTCTCCTGATGTACTAATAAGCCCACCCTTACCATCATAAAGGCTTACATTAGCACCATAAAAATCAACATTATTGATAAAGGCATTTACAGCTTCTAGAAATATGTCCCCACCAATAACACCATTGTTTTGGACATCTAAAAAACTAAACATATATTTATCAGATATACCTTGGTCAAAATATATTTCTGTCATCATTAACCGATTGGCAGATTTAGCATCTTGATACCATGCTTCTTGCTTAGCATCATAGTCCTTAATAACACCTGCATTACCAATAGTTAAGCCATCACTGTCTGCAAAATTAATAGCATCTAAAGGTGTGGAAGCCACCAGCAGTTTAGCAATTTCTATTTTTTTATCTGTATCATTACTATTAAGCTGCTCTTTCGCATTAGAGACAACAGTCATACTGTTAGTTAGCCATATATTGATATCATTTTTGATACGATTAATTTCTGAACTTGCCTGTTGCTCAACCCTAGCCATACTTTTATTGCGATTATTAGTATAATCAAGCCAATTAGTAACCAACAAAGAAACGGCCACTAACAGCGTCGAAGCCAACATTATCCTTTGCTTAAACCCTATTGAAATACTCATGATTATTTTCCTTAAATACTATAATTACAATTAGTTGGACTTATTGAGCGGAGACTATTCTCTATCATACAACACTATGTTAATAATTAAGTAATATTATATAAGAGCATTTAATTTATTTTATAACACCCGTATATTTTGGTATTCCATAACGTTGATCATACGAGTTAACTGTGAAATTTTATCCATAGTGGATTATGGCTAGTATTAAAATGGCAGTAATGTTTTCTTTGATTTATCTCATGAGTGTTTAATAATTCGCTTTCTTTAATGTAGAGTTATACAAATTTATCTATTGCTATTGTATAAATATATGCCTTTATGCTTAAGCGCCATTAATTTTTATTTATAGAAACTTAAACTTCATTTATAAAAAAAGCTCATTTTATTAAATAAAATGAGCTTTTTATGAGACTAAAAAATTTTATATCGTTAGTTGCTAACATCTAGCATTATAACGAATTAACTTTTTTTCATTGTACCTGTAGTTTCAAGGCGAGTATGCCAGCTGAAAGCTTCTTCAAGTAAATGAGGGGTATGTCCACCACGCTCACAAGAACGCTCAAAGTAATCTAACATTGCTTCACGATAATCAGGATGAACACAGTTGTTAATAACTTCTACTGCTCTTTCACGTGGAGCTAAACCACGTAAATCAGCTAGACCTTGCTCTGTTACTAAAATGTCAACATCATGCTCAGTATGATCAACATGGCTAACCATAGGAACAACACTTGATATTGCACCGTTTTTAGCAATTGATTTAGTTACGAAGAAAGAAAGGTTTGCGTTACGAGCGAAATCACCTGAGCCACCAATACCGTTCATCATTTTAGTACCACAAACATGCGTTGAGTTTACGTTACCGTAAATATCAAACTCTAATGCTGTGTTTATTGCAATAATGCCTAGACGACGCACAATTTCAGGGTGGTTAGACATCTCTTGAGGACGTAAAACAAGTTTGTCTCTATATTTTTCTAAGTTATTAAATACTTGTGAATTACAACGTTCAGATAAAATAATAGAACAACCAGACGCAAAGTCTAGTTTACCTGCATCCATTAAATCGAATGTAGAATCTTGTAAAACTTCTGAATACATTGTTAGATCTTTAAAGTCAGAATCTAATAGTCCCATCATTACAGCATTCGCAATGTTACCAATACCTGCTTGTAGTGGCCCTAAATTTTCAGGAAGACGTTTTTCTGCAACTTCTTGTTCAAAAAAGTTAACTAAGTGTTTTGCAATGTTTGCCGTATCTTCATCAGGGTCAGTAACCGTAGAGAATGAATCACTTTGGTTAGTGAAAACAATACCAGCGATTTTTGCTGGATCAATAGGAATAGCAGTACTACCAATACGATCATCTACTTTCACTAATGGAATTGGTGTTCTCGTTGGACGGTAAGAAGGAATATAAATATCGTGTAAACCTTCTAACTCTGGCTGATGCAACGTGTTAATTTCAACGATTATTTTTTTAGCGAAAATAGCAAAACTTGCAGAATTTCCTACAGAAGTTGTAGGGACGATGTGTCCATCTTCTGTAATTGCAACAGCTTCGATAACGGCTACATCAGGTAGAGGCAATTGTTTATTACGCATTTGCTCTACAGTTTCAGATAAATGTTGATCAATAAACATTACTTGACCATTATTGATCGCTTTACGTAATGTGTTATCTACTTGGAATGGCATACGACGTGCTAAAACACCTGCTTCCGTCAACAGTTTGTCTAAATCATTACCTAATGATGCACCTGTCATTAGATTGATTTTCATAGGGTTTAATTTTGCTTTTTCTGCCAATGCTTTAGGAACTGCTTTAGCCTCTCCTGCACGAGTGAAACCACTCATACCGACTGTCATTCCATCTTCAATGAAATCACAAGCTTCTTCCGCCGACATTATTTTTTGATGTAACTCACTATTTCGAATGCGTTCTAATTGCATATTCAACCACTTTTATTTTTAAGATTATAGAGATTTTATGACGTATGTATTATCTATGAGGTTTTTACTGTTCAGTACATATTAGATTGCTAGTATGTCATTTTGCGAATTAGTAATTAACATAGAGAATGAATTTACCCCGATAAAACAGACACATTTTTTACGCAATTAACTGCTTGAAATTATTTTTTTCAACTGCGTAATAACTTGTACTAAAATGCATCCTTGTCGTATTTTAGTAAGGCCGTATTGTAGTATTTGTTAATCTAACTGCCAAGTGTTCCATGCGAACCTCAAGGAAACTTAGATAATTTTTAATAAATTTTTTTTGACTTGATAAAACAACAAAAAACTTGAAGCCCTTGTTATTACTAGCCTTCAGAGATAGCCATGTTTTTTAAATCATTTATTTTTGATGCATAATTTTTTTTTGAAATTCATAAAAAAATTAGAACTTTTACTCTATTTTTATAAATTTCAGTACTTTTTTTATGCAAATAAAAAAACAAAATGGTTAATATTTATACAAAAAAAGCCCTACTTTCACACGTTGAATTTGTATCTTTTTTGTTCATTCAAATATAAGAAATTACCCTAACTTTTCATTAAAATTTAACTGTTATTGAAATATTTTTTATCTAGTTCAGGTCTATTAATTACATCTATATAAATATTAATTAGAGCGAAATTTTATGAAAAAAATACTTGGATTAGTTTTATCAACATCGTTACTTTTTTATACATCCATAGCGAATGCAGATAAGGCCGTTTTAGCTGGCGGTTGTTTTTGGTGTATGGAATCTGACTTTGAAAAATTACCTGGCGTTACCTCGGTTGTTTCAGGCTTTACAGGGGGTAAAGTAAAAAATCCTACTTATCAAGGCGATCATCGCGGACATTATGAGGCAGTTGAAATAACGTATGATCCAAAAAAAGTAAGCTATCAAGGAATATTGGACCATTTTTGGGTAAATATTGATCCCTTTGATGCTAAAGGCCAGTTTTGCGATAAAGGACCAAGCTACCTAAGTGCCATTTTTGTTGCCAATGAACAAGAAAGAGCATTAGCTGAACAGACAAAAAAAGCTGTTGTAGCAAAGTTCCCAAATCAACTCGTTGTTACCCCTATTTTAGCTGCTGGTACTTTTTACCCTATTAAGGGAGATGAAAGCTATCACCAAGACTTTTATAAAAATAGTCCTGTTCGTTATAACGCTTATCGTTGGGGTTGTGGTCGAGATAAACGCTTACAAGAAATTTGGGGCGAAAACGCTACTCACTAGAAATATAATATAAAAGCATTAGAGAATATAATTCCCACTATATTGTTAAAAATTAATATAGTGGGATAATAACTAAATATTAGCTAAGCAAGGCTCAAACGATTCACTAGCTTTCGCCCATACCGGTGATTCATTACCATAGGGGTCAGTAAGTTGAAATCTAAGACCGCCAGGAAAAGAGAACATAGGTTTAGTAATTTTCCCTTCCACTGATTCAACAAGACGTAGAAATTATTCAAGGTTATCGCTTAGTAACACTAGCAAAGCAGATCCGCTAGCTGTTGTTAGCGTGAAGTCTGACTGATAAAAACCACCATCAATTCCTTGATTGGTAAATGCCGTATACTCAGGCCAGAAATCTACAAAGGACAATACAAATGCTTGCTCAAAAAAAACTTATACCAGTTTCATTGATTGAGCACTCCCTGATAGATATTAGTTATTTACATTAAATAATTTGAATTTTAGCGGCCAGGTTTAACGCTAATTGACGATAACCTTTGTCATTTAAATGGACACTATCTGACTTCATACTTCGCTGCTTAAGTAAATCAGGTAAACTTTTTAGATCAGACACCAACATATACTGGCTCGCTAACCTTTCATATAAGGGTAACGTTGATAAATTGATTGAAGGTTTGGGCACACCAACTAACATGACTTCTGCGCCATAAGACTGAATCAACTCAATCATCTGTGCCAAATTATGTTCAAGTTTTTCTTTGGATAAACCTTTAAGAATGTCGTTTCCACCATGGCATAAAATAACAAGGCTTGGTGTTGTTAATTTAAGTGTTTTGTCTAACCTCTGTAGACCTTTACTACTTGTTTCACCAGGTATACCTTCATTGATTACCGTGATACCTAAGGTTGTTTGTAAAATATTTGGATAACTCTTATTTACTGTCCCCCCTGTGCCTTTAGTAAGGCTATCACCAAAAGCAAGAATGACACTGTCTTGCGTTAATTTAATTGTTTTATTTTGCTCTGAACAACCAACAATAACAATAAACAAAAAGATTAAGATAACAATTGATTTAAATCGACAATACATATAATGAGTTACTCGCCCTTTGTGTACTTAGTAATGAAACTGAAGTTTTTATTAATTAACCTTAATATCGCCCTTTTCAGCCTGCATAACGATGGTATAGGGTAAAACAACTGTATCTGAAACGGCAGAGAAAACCGTATCAATAAACACTAAGGGAACATTATTAACAGAGCTACCTATGTTTTTTTTGTTACTTGGTTCCCCGTACATAAGACAAAGGTTGTATGAAATACCACTATAAATTCTTGGTATATCTTTACAATAACTTTTCTTGCCAAAATGAGAGATATTAATATGGTTATTGTAAGGATTAATCGTTTTAATTGTTGCACATGAGCATATAAACAAAGTGAACAAAAAAACAGTGAGTACTTTCATATCTGCTTACTTCTTAGGTGAATAATGGAATAAGGTATTATAAAACTAAAGCTAATTTAAAATGGAAAAGACTGTAAATGTGATGCTTGAATGATTTATTTGCAAGCACCACCGAGCCTAACACACTATTAATGAACAGTTTTACGGGAACTGATAATCACAAAAATTAGAGCAATTAATGCTGGTAACCCTTGTGTAAATATAATGCTCATTTTTGCAGTAAGGCCACCAAATATACCGGCAACGATGACACAAGATAAAAAGAACACTTTAATATCAAAACGACTGATGATCAGCCCCCAAAACAAGCCCGCGGCAAGAAAACCATTATAAAGACCTTGATTCATAGCAAGCACTGCTGATGATTCTGCGACTTCAGGCGTCATCAAAAATATTTTTTGCCCAATAGGGTGATTCCAAAAAAACATTTCTAAAACTAAAATGCCAACATGGCTTATTGCCACAAAAAAAACAAAAATATTTGCTAATAATTTCATATATATATTTTCCATATTCTCTCGATTGAGCAATTCGTTATTTATTATTAGTTCAAATACTATTTTCTGCCCAATATTCTTAGTATACGTATAAATAAATTAATAATATCCATATATAAAGCCGCGGCACTATCAACCGCGTTATCGTATGTTTTTGGGATCGCATTTGCTCTTGCCCAATCGTAACCAATATAACCACAGAAAATAACGGCAACAATCCAATCTAAAATGCCATGATGCGTATTAAATATAAATATCTCAATTAGCTCTACTACAATCACACAAAACAGAGCAATAGTAAGCCCCCCGGCTATTTTATTAAAAAACGCAGGATACATTGAACCTAACAACATCATAACAAAGGTTACCATGCCCGTAACTCTTATCGCTTCGAGAACAATGTCGGGGTTATATTGACTAACGACTAAATTAATAATTAGCCCAAAAGGAACAACCACAAAATTGTAACCAATAAAGCTAACTAATGGACTGTCAGATTTACGAAACAAATAAATACCGAAAAAACACGAGGCAAAATAACCAATAAAAAAAACTATTGGATTGATATTACTAATAGATTCAACTGAAATATTTTGCACCATAAACCAGTTAATGGCAAAACCCCATATCAGCGTCAAACCAATAACCAAGTTGTAAGTTGAAGCGCCTATTATTTTGTCACTCGTTTCTGTTCTACTAAATACATCTACATCCATTTCATTTCCTTATTTACATTAACTTCCCATAAGCCTAATCAACTATTTTATTGAAAAACCCATTACTGTATGTTTTGTTTTAGCGTTATTCATAGCTTAACGTTATATTTTTTAAAGTACAAAAGCATAATTGGTATTTCTATTGCCGCATAAGTTAACAGCGTAAACCAAAACCAGTTTACTGGATAAAATAACAAGTTGAATTGATGCCCACTTTCCCAGTAATTAAATCCAACAACGCACAAAGCAAAGCCAGATGTGAAAATGTCATAAAAAGAAATTCTATTAAAGCTGTTGCCTGCTAATTTTGGATAGATAGAGAAGTACGCAAGTAAAATAATAATTAAATTTAAGAATAAAATTGATAGCTCTGCTGAATACATTTTATTAAAACTCCTAATAACGCTAACAATAGGTAAAAAGCATAACTATATTTCAACCTGTGATGAAACGTCTTTATGCTTATTAATTTTATTAGTTAGGGCTTTAAGGTACTAGCCTAAACTTTGCAAACTAGGATAATTCACCTTGCAATACAGCCACAAAAGATGACTGAAATTGCTGCATAGACACGGTTATCATCTTTGTTATCCCCAACATTATCAGTAAAAGGTAGCATAGAAACCGCCGTAATTAGTAAATAAATCAATAATATTTTAATGATCACCTTTCGGTGGTCCGGTTGGTGCTTCATCTGCGCTGATGAAACCATCGTTATTTTTATCAAAATGCTTAAAGCGTTGTTCACCCGCCTTAAACTCTGACAATTCAACCTTATCATCATTATTTTTATCAAAGCGATTAATGAATTTATTGCTACTATTTAGCGATTTTTCTGTGTTTTTCGATATAGAATTGCTTAGTGATGAACTGCTTTGTAATGAACTAGGATTGTTATATTCACTTTTTACTTCTAATAATTCCCCTGTTGCAATACTAACTTCGCCACCACGCACTAAACGTACATAGTTTTCAACGCGAATCATGTCACCTTGTGGACCTCTAGACATTGGCTCGCCCGTTTTCGGATCACTACGCTGCGACCCCGCACCATGAACGTCCATTGTTTTACCTTGCATTTCACCTAAAGCTTTACCAAAAGCAACGTAAACAGCACCTGATTCTGGTACAGGGCCATCAAGGTGAGTCGTTGAACTCCAATAGTACGGATAATCTAGCTCACCACCTTCATTTTTAATTGATGAAGCCTTAAATATAGGGTCTATCGCTGCTGAATTTGAGGTTTCTGGTGAACGTGTGTAATCAACAATACTTTGTAGCTCTTTCGCATTAGGTAAACGCCAATCATTGTAACCAGCTAACGTCGATTGCTGTGCATATTCCAGTGCCTCTTGCCAGTTTAGTCCTTGCGTACTATCCGCTTGTTGCCACATTAGTGTTGTTGCAGTGTCTGATACCGTACCATCATTATTATCAACAAAACTGTTTTTGCCGTAATCAGTATTAGCTCGTACAAACCTAAAGTACATTTTATTAGCTGCTTTGCTACGTGGATTATACTTTGGATAACCTTTAATACGGCCATCAACAAAATTAACACCAAAAACCGTATCATCATTTTTCATTGTTTTAGCAACATACTCAGTACTCGACCAGGTTTGCGCGTCTATCTCACGTTCGCCCGAACTTGTATCACCAATAGGTTGAGTAAAGAATCTTGTGTCTATAAAAGGATAAAGCGCTTTTTCGCCTTTCACACTGCCTGAAAATTGAATTAACGAATAAAGCTCTTTAATTGTAGGTATGCGCCAGTCGCTATAGCCACCTAATTTCACTTCATTAACTTTTGTTAACGCTTCCTCAAAAGATAGTTTCTGTCCCATATCTTTTTGCCATACTAAGCTTGTAACATTATCGGTTATAGTGCCGTCATTATTGTCAGTATAAGACGGTGCATTAATGATATAACTTGAATCTTGCCCGAAAAACTTATCATTATCCGCCGGTAATGAAATAATATCATTATTGCTATAAGCAATTCGTTGCCCAGTATCAACAATAGCGTAGCTGCTATCTACTTTAGGCAAATTAGAAGTTGATATTAACGGTGCAGTTGGCACCGAAACAATGCCTGCTTGTATAACCATTAAGTCTTCACCAAAAATTACATTACCACGGTAATTCTTTTGAATTTCTTTTAAACTGGCAACCGTATCAACCGTAGTAGCATTAAAATGGGTATACACTAAATTTTTAACATTCGCTTGCTCTGCCATACTACTTGAGTCGGCTAAATTAAGATGGGCACGCTCTGTTGACTGTTTCCCTTTACCACGAAGACTTTGACTACCATTTTTATTAACTTTATTGCCTTTATTCGTATTACGACGTCCATCTTTCATTACCATACCGCCTGAATCTATAATCATAAAATCGGCATTTTTGGCTAGTGTTGGTAACTCGTCAGAATAAGTAAGATCTCCCGTAATAACAACCGCTTGATCTTGATAGTCAAAACGATAAGCAAGGGTATAAATAGTATGTGGTACCTTCAACGTAGTAACAAGAATATCGCCAATCTTAAAGGATTCCCCACCGGTTAAATCATTCACTTCAAAGGCTTTCACACGCTCTGAAATTTTTCGATTAGTTTTACCTAAGCGGTATGAGATATCCTCTTCATAAAAGTTTAAATTTGACTCGGTAAGCGTAACAGTATTAGGCGGCCCCACAATGTTGAAATCACCTCGCCCTAATAACAAACGGATGAACATAGGTACAAATTCTTCATTATGATCAAGATGATGATGAGTGAACATTAATGCAGAAAGGTTACGGACATCAAAACCTAATTTATTCAAATTAGCCTGTGTGCCGTTTCCCATATCGACTAAAATATGGGTATCACCTGCTGAAATTAACGTACTAGCACTTGCACGGCTTTCATTATAAATCGGCGAACCTGAGCCAATAATGGTCGCGGTAAGTTGCTCAGCAGCATTAACAGTTGGTAAAAAAATAAAAGCGGATAGAAATATCGCAAACCCCGATAGAAGTCCTGTAATGATGGTTTTTTTCATAGTAAACACCCAATATTGCAAGAATATAATGATTTCATATTCTTTAACTTGGGTGACTATACAAAGCTATGCAGTTGTTTTCAGGTAATTTACAAAACTTTACTCAAGCAAATAGCTATCTCCGTTATAAAATTGAAGTTCACACATGAGTACTATTAGTTATCTACTTTTTATCAGCTTAAGCAAAAAGATACTAAAATAAAATTTAATAACTAAATACTCAAAATGATAAATACCGCTTAATAACCTAACAATCGCGACATATCTTCCGCAGTAGCTTTAATTTTTTCATGAGCTGAATCTGAACTAACTAAACGTGAACCATCAAGAAAACCAATAAAAGGTACTACTAGTGCAGCAGCTATTTGACCTGTATCATCAAAAACAGGATAACCAATATCTTCAACACCTTGAGCTTGTGCACTGATAATTTTTTCAAAACCCTGCTCTGCTATTTTTGTCACTATATTGTTTAATGCTTTTTTATTCGGCTTAGGATGACTTTTAGGTATTCTCTTTAGCATCAACTCTCTTCTTTCAGGACTAGAAAATGCAAGTAGCAAATGACCTGAACAGGTATTCATTAAAGGCGCCTCAGCTCCTAACCTAACACTAAAAATACGAGTAGATGGAGAGTCTTGTTGAACAATAACATGCCCTTTACCCTCATAATAAATAACTAAATGACAAGACTGTTCAATTGTATATGAAAGACTTTGCATTAATGGGTTAGCTAAAGACGTTAATCTTTTTATTGGAGGAAAGCGATTAGATAAGCTAAACATTTTTAATGTTAATCTATACCTGTCACTCCCCATTGGCATTTCAATAAAACCGCGTTGCTCTAATACCGCTAACATCCTGAATAATTCGCCTACTGATTTATCGAGTCTGCGAGTAATTTCTGCGATATTAAGACCATCAACTTCATAAGAAAGTAATTCTAATAGATCTAAGCCTTTTTCAAGTGCCGGAGCTGAATAATGTTTCTTGCGTGAGCCAGTTTCTTTAGTGGTATTTTTTTCAGTCATTTGACTTCCATTTCAACAAGGTAGTTGAGTAGCTTAACTGTATTAATTGTAATTATAACTCATAATCAATCAATAAAAAAATTTGTATATATGAAATGAAATTTGTTATTCAAATCACGTAAAGTAAAAACTAATGTTCATCCAAATAAAAAATTCTATTTACAAGTTTCCACTTACTTTTAGTAGAGTTACCTTGCTCAATTTTCTGAAATTTCTCCATGAGTAACTCCCATTCTTGAACTCGCTCATTACCCAAATCACTCAGTGATTTTTGTTCGAAGCTAAAAGTCTCATCAACATCTAATATCATCATAAGCTGAGTACCCTGCCGATAAATAGCCATGTGCTTAATGCCAGAATCTCTTATGCTTTTAATAACTCCAGGCCATACATTACCTGCTTGATGATAAACCTCATACAACTTAATAAGTTCATCATCATCTTGAAGCTCTAATGTTAAACAATATTGTTTATTCATCGGTGGTTTTACCTCCTAGGTTGATGAATGAAATAGGCTCTATAGCCAAATATAGCGATAACAACAAAACATATCAGAGGCATAATGAATGAAGTTTGAACTGATGGAATAGATTGAATCAAAGGCTCAGCATCAATCAAAGACGCCTGTAACGGTGGCATTAGCGCCCCACCAACTATCGCCATCACTAAACCGGCAGAAGCTAGGCTTGCATCATCGCCCATATTTTGTAGCGCAAGACCATAAATAGTAGGAAACATTAACGACATACACGCGGAAACACCAATTAAGCAATATAAACCAGCAAAACCATTTAAGAAAATCACACCAACAATTAAACTGCTGCCACCAATGGCAAGTAGCATCAATAATTGTGCTGCCTTCATATAGCCAAGAAGGAAAGTACACAAAAATCGACTAACTAAAAATATACTCATGGCGATAATGTTATAGTTTTGTGCTTGTGATGACGTTAAGCCTACAACAGTCATGCCATAGTGAATAATAAAGGTCCAACACATGATTTGCGACCCAACATAAAAAGCTTGAGCAATAACGCCTTCCCTGTATATTTTATTTTTGAATAAACGCGCAAAGGTTGCTTTTAATTCATGCAAGGTTAACGGCGCCTTATGCGACATGGTATTAGGCAATTTATAAAATAAAAAAATAAAAAACAATACGGTAACAATAGTGGCAATGGCCACGTATGGACCTCTAACGGTTACCAAATCTGCAGCTTGCATTGCCTGATGAGCAATGGGGTCATCAACTGAAAAACTCTTTAATGCTTCGGTTAACTTACCATCAACCACCGATGGCAATAAATCATTATATTCTGGGTGAGCGGCTTTCTCTGCTGCTCTAAACTCTTCAACTTGTAACTTATTGAGGATTAGTGTCGAAGCAACAAACATTCCTGTTAACGAACCTATAGGATTAAATGCTTGTGCTAAATTTAAACGTTTAGTTGCCGTATCTGGATGTCCCATAGATAACACATAAGGGTTTGCTGTTGTTTCAAGTAAGGCCAAGCCACAAGTTAAAATACAAAGCGCTGCGAGAAAAAAGTTAAACTCCATATACATACTCGCAGGAATAAACAATATTGCCCCTGCAGCATATAGTACAAGCCCCAATAGAATTCCAGCTTTATACGAGTAGTTGCGGATAAAAATAGCCGCAGGAATAGCCATAATCCCATAACCTAAATAGAAGGCAAATTGCACCATACTGCTTTGCGTGTTTGATATGAGAAAAATGTCTTTAAACGCTTTAACTAAAGGGTTCGTAACATCATTTGCAAATCCCCAAAGCGGAAATAAAGCAGTAATCATTAAAAATGGAATTAACATCCCAGGTGCGACAAGCGAGTGTTTAGTGTCTGATTCAGCTAATACTTCAGAACTCGTATGTTTACTCATATAATTTTCCTTCAATGTAAATATTCAAATAATAAAGAATTAACGCACTTCATTAGCTTGAGGAATAAGGATCATCTCTAGCTTTAATACAAAATTAATCTGACATGATTACTTTCTAGCTTGTTAATGATATTCTGTATACTGAAGCGACCAAGCATCAGTATTAAAGCCAGCTTCACTGTATGATTTCATTGGACTATCAAGATCGACAGGGTCATTGTATTTTGTCATTAATTCCTTAAGCTTACTCTGCATATCTACTAGCTGCTTAGAATACTTGGGATTGGTAGCTATATTAATTAATTCTTCAGGATCATTTTGTAAATCAAAAAGCTGAGTTTCTTTTATCATTGGATAGTAAATATATTTTAAATCATCCGTTCTAACCATGCGTTGAAAATGACGGTAAGCACCATAAATATATTTATTCATTGAATCTTGTTCACCTGTTAATAAAGGAACAAAACTTTGTGCTTGTACAGTGTTAGGAATTTCAATACCTGCTAATTCAGCTGTTGTTGGAAAAATACTATTTAAATAAATACTACCTTTAAGTGTTTTTCCTTTAGTAATTTTTTTTCCCGCAATGATAAATGGGGCACGAACACTATGGTCATATTGATTTTGTTTACCTAATAATCCATGACGACCTACCGCTAAACCATGGTCAGAAGTAAAAACAATAAGGGTATTATCTGCATAAGGTGATGAGTCAAGTGAATCAAGTATCCGACCGATTTGCTCATCCAAATGAGTGATCATTGAATAGTATTCGCCGATAAATTGTTTTGTTTTATCTTTGTCTCTTGGAATGCTGAGTAATTTCTCATCTCTAATCCAAAAATCACCTTGATCTAATTGGTGTTGCTGCTTAAAAGAATTTGGCAACGGTATTGATGCTTTGGAATACATTTCAAGAAATTTTTTTGGTGATTGTCGTGTATCATGAGGCGCTAAAAAAGCGACATACATTAAGAAAGGTTTATCTTGAATTGCTTTATTTTTCTGCAAAAAATTAACAGCTTCATCAGCAATTAATTCACTCGTATGTTTCTTCGATGGGTAGGTTGCAGAAACTCTATTTTCAGAATCATTAATATCTAGCATGACAGCGTTATAATGATCATAAGTCATACCGCCTTCATGAACCGCTTTACCTACACTAAAACTTCGTAGCAATGCGTCTCGCGAGATGTGCCACTTGCCCGTGATAAAAGTTTCATAGCCAGCATTCCTAAATGTTTCTCCCCACAGTGGGTAATCAGGCCTAGCATTAAGAGGGATTTTTCGGTTTTGCATACCTGTTTCAAATAAATTTCGTCCTGTATTAATCATTGCTCTACTTGGAGCACAAACGGCTGGAGACCATGAGCCTTGATTATAGACATGTGTAAACTTTGTCCCTTGGGCAGCTAATTTATCCAAGTTAGGTGTTTTTATTACAGTATTGCCTGCGCTACCTAAAGCATCAAAGCTTTGATCGTCGGTTAAAATAAATAATATATTAGGTTTACTATTTTGTGCGTAAGCACTTGACATACTGAAAATTGTTAGTAGTGAAGCGCCAACAAATTTAACTAACATTCTATTGATTACCATGTTTGCCTCTAAATAATTGCTAATAAAAAACTGAAATAAAATATCAATCGAGTAAATTAATAACTAAAAGTTGTTCTTGTTGATTTCTCATAATAACCACCTCTAAGTTACCGCGCCATTTACGCGAACGGTATGAGGTCAACAAATCTTTAATAGTTGTAATTTTATCCATACCACCAAACTCACTATCGATAACACGTAAAATAACATCACCTTTTTTTAATCCGCTTAAATGCGCCTTACCATTAGGAACAATTTCTAGAATAAGCGCTCCTGCAATTTCGGGGATACCTAAAGCTGACTGTTCACCAAGTGTCATTACTGACTTAAAGGTCGCATCAAATAACTCCAAATCGGCTGAGTTAGAGACATCATTAGCATTGAGATATAAATTAGGGAATTCTGGTTTTTCTGCCTTTGCTTTTAACTTTTCACTTGTTACACCAAATTCATCCATAGGAAAGTTAGTAAAACCGACGGTTAGCGCGAGTGAATTTTTACTGACTTGATAATTACCTTTTTCAGGTGCTATAAATTTTGGGTCACCAAATTTTGAATGAGAGTCCAGTCCCAATTTTTGAGCTTTTAGTAAGGCTTGCTCGGTGGTAAAAAAGTTTTTATCGACTTCATTCCCCCAATAGTTATTTAATATTGGCTTGTGGCTTGCTAATACTATGTTGTGGCGGAAAGTATCATCACTGTTCTCAAACCATACATGAGGGTGAAAAGAGTTATTTAAAAGAATATTGTTTTCAACGGTGCGATTAAAGCCTTCACGCAATTTTAAACCGCCACTTAACGCAACATTATTGTAAATTTTATAGTTGGAAGAACCATCATCTAAATCTATATCCCAACCATGATCACACTGAAAGCGGTTGTTTCTTATTATAATTGGATTAAGTACGTCAGCTTTGTATAAATTAGGGTGCTCTTTAACTAATTTATCCATTTCAGCACGTTCTGGATGCCAAAAACGATCTCTGCCCCATGAATTAAATGCACCATGATCTCCGGTTTCTAACACAGTATCGAAAACATCGTTATATTCAATAATATGGCCGCCCCAAGTTCCTTCACTTACATTGATACCTGAGCGTGGTACTCGATAGATCGAGTTATGGCTAACCGTAATATCTGATGACATAGATAGCTGCACGCCAGCAACTTGTTTCTCAACTAAACCAATGTCGTGAATTAAATTATCACTAACAATTGAATGAGCAGGGTAGTTTTCATTTTTTGGCCCTAGCTTCATATCCATTTTAGTAATATCAACAAACTCATGGTATTCGAAACTAGGGGATCTAACGGCAGAGGCATTACCAACAAAACTAATAGCACTGGCCCCTATATCAAATATCTGATTGCCAGAAATATTAGCATTACGATTATAGTTGCTAACAAAAATGGCATTTCCGCCTAGATTGTTAAATTCATTATTAGAAATATGAATATTTTCTGTACCTTCTAATAATATTGCCCCACCTCTGTAAATAGCCCAATCACTGCGTAAAAGTGGCTCTTTAGTTTTCATAAATGTTTGATTAGTTTGGGTAAACGTTAAACCATGTATATTAATATGTTTTACTGGATTTTTTGAGTTACCGCGTAATTCTATTAAATTATCTAGCTGTGATATTTCAACTCTAGCATTACTTAAGTCTAAATCTGCGGGGGGATAAAAGTATAAGACCGACAAGTTTTGATCGAAATACCATTCACCAGGGGCATCTAACTCTTCAAATATATTCTCTACATAGCGGTATTTTTTATGCATAGGTGATTGACGGTTATTTTGAAAACCACCTTCAAGGGTCAGCTCACCTTGATTAGTAACCCCTTTGATTAAGTAATGCATTCCACCCCATCGTCCTTCGTGTAGAGCATGAACAAAACCACCTTTAGGATTTTTCCATGTGGCGACACGTTCAGGTGAAATGGCATCTGCAGCATAACCATTAAACACTTGTACCGATGAATCAAAATTAGGAAAGCGTGCGCTAATTTGTTTTTGTCCATTAATGTATAATTGGTCTATTTTATCAACCGAAAGTTGAGCTTTCATCAGTTGGTTATTAGTTTGCCAATTAACATCTAATAATTTTGCAGCGCTCAAGATTACCGTCGCATTTTCATCTGCACGGATGATAAAAGGCTGTTCTTTGGTTCCTGAAAATTCAGGACCCAGAATAATAGGTTTTGTTAAGTAATAGGTGCCAGAAGTTAGTCTTATTTCAACATTCTTTTTCGCTGATAATAATATTTTAGCTTTCGCCAGAGCGTCATCTAAGCTGAAACCATTTTTGTCCTGTTGGCTTTCAGGATAAACAATTAAGCGTTCTGTCGTGCTAATAGAAGAGTTACTTTCCTTTTCTGAACTTTCATTCATTCCTGAGCATGAAAATAAAAAGAGACTAATAAACGATATAAGAATACGCATTGACTACACCTAAGATTAAATTTGGATAATAATTGAAAAAGGAGATAGCTGAACTTGCTATCTCCTGAGCTATATTAAAAGATTAACTCCCTTTAAAATGAAGCCCTAACACCGAGAGTGAAACGACTGCCAACATCTTCTAAACCACGGTTAACACCTAATGAGTTAGTTTGTATTTGAACTTCATTAGTTAAGTTAAGTGCTTCAAAATCAATTGATATATTCTCTGTTACATTGTAACTAGCTGAAAAGTCTAACTGTTTATATTCATTAGTAAATGAACCATCACCAAAATAGTTAGTACCATTGTTTACAAATTTATCTCGGTAGTTATAAGCTAATCTTGCTCCGAAGGTTTCGTTCTCATAATAGGCAACCATGTTATAACTTGTTTCAGATAAACCATCTAAGGTCAATAGTGGACCATTTTCTGCTGTTTGAATTTCATCAGCATGAACCACAGTAAAGTTGGCCATAAAACCAAGACCTTCAACAATAATATCAAGTGGTTGCTGCCAGTTCACTTCAAAACCATACATGTCTGAGCCTTTACCGTTATCTGGCAAAAATCGTGTAAACGTTTCTGTTTTTGAATTACTGCCATCTAAGTTGGTATAAGTTACCTCTTCTTGGTTTGTTGAAGAAACAACAAACGAGTCAATAAATTTAACAAATGGTGAAACGGAAAGCATACCTGCTTCTTCAAAATACCATTCAAAAGACAAATCGAGTTGATCTGCTAAGTAGGCATCTACATTTGGGTTACTTGAGTTAATTGATTTAATGTTTACATTGATCGTTGTCGCTGGAGACAATACCGATAAATCAGGTCTAGACATAACTCGTGCCGCGCCAAATCTAACGATGACATCGTCAGAAACGTCATAGGCTAAGTTAAAGCTTGGCAGTACTTCAGTGTATGAACGGCTAACTGAGCTTTCAGAAGTGTCTACAAAAGTTTGGGCACCACCTTGGTCAAACTTAACTGTTGAAAAGTCAGGAATATTACCACTTGACTCTTGATCAGTTGAAACTACGCGAATACCAAAATTACCATTAAGTCGATCATCAGCACTGGTAAAGCTAAGTTTTGCATAGCCAGAAAATACATTTTCTTTGACATCAATTACGCTTGAACCACCTTCTGTAAGCGTGCCTGCTGCAATTAATTCAGCTAAAGAAACATGCGATAACAATGTATCTACATTAGCAGAAAGCCATTGTGTTGGGTAAGTGGCAGAACCACCATAACCATCAAAGAAATTACTTGGGCTATACACAGACATATAGTTAGCAGCATTAAAGCTCCCGCCTTCAATACTTGGATCAAATGTTTCACCTAAAAGGCCAGCCAGTGACTCTGAACTTACACCAATATTGCGAAAGCCATTAAATTTTTCTCTTGAGCTATATTTTGCACCGAACTCTAGATTATAAAAAGAAATACTATCTCCCATTTTCCATTCTATACTGTGTTTCACGTCAATTTTAAGATCAATATTCTTATCGCTTATTGGTTGGTCAAGAGCACCATTAAAGCCAAGTGAGCGAAAGCTATTACCGTCTAAAGGATCGTAACCTGAAGCATACGTTAATGTTGGTATACCAGCGTAGTCATCACTAAAGTCATAAGCTGCATTAGCACGGCCGATGACTTCATGTGAAAGTGACGAACTAACATTTTCAGATTTAGCATAAGCAATTTCCCCCGAAATAAGCCAATCATCACTAAGCTGATAATCAGAGCCTAAAGACACAGAGGTTAAAGTATCGTTTGAATCTGAAGTTCTGGCATTGTTACGGTTATCAACACCAATAACGCCTAAACTCTCAATTAAATCACCTGAAATTTGGCTATCATATACTGAACCACCAGCAACAACGTTAGTCCAACGGAATGAGTTCAACGCTTTAGCGCCAGCAATATCAAATTCTGAATATAAGCCCTCTAACCATATATCTACTTTATCAGATGGACGCCATTGCGCTGTTGCTAAAAAAGTAGTTCGTTCACGATCTTCTTGTGCTTGAGCAAAGTTTGTCGCGTGATCAAATTGATATCGTGAACCATCAATAGTGCCATTTAAATCATAATCCAAACCTTTCGCAGATTCAGAGGCAGGCTCTAGTCCAAAGGCTTCATAAAAATGAGATTCTAATGTCCGTTTATCGTAATGCGCGCCGAGTGTTATACCAAAACTATTATCGTCATTAACATTAGTATAAAGTACAGATAAATCAGGCGTTGTTTTCCCTGAGTTTTCTTCATAAATACCTTTGACACTTGCAATGAGCGAACTTTTACCTAAATCAAGGGGGCGAGGAGTTTTTACATTAACTGTTCCAGATAGAGCGCCTTCTTCCATGTTTGCAGAAGGTGTTTTATATACTTCTAATGAACTTACAAAGTCTGAAGGCAAAATAGTAAAGTCAAAGCTACGACCACCTGTAGCTGAAGGTAATGTTCTACCATTAAATTGAATACGTGTAAATGCTGGGCTTAAACCTCTTATACTTACATCGTCACCTTCACCTCTATTTCTAGAAATCTGGACGCCACTAATACGTTGTAAAGATTCGGCTAAATTTTGATCTGGAAACTTACCAATATCTTCCGCTGAAATAACATCAGCGACCACATCTAACGAACGTTTAACTTCGGTAGCTTTAGCTATACTACCTCTAATTCCTGTCACAGTTATCTTTTCAATTTCTTCTTTACTCTCTTCAGCAGATGCCTGGAACATAATCGGCATACTGAGCGCAGTAATCGCCATTCCCTTTATTGCTAAATTGACTAACTTCGCAGTCTTGTTATGTGCAAATCTATTAACACCTATTGAACTCTTCATTTTTATCTCCCCGTTATCATTAAGTTAACCTTCTCTTTAAGGAAGGTCTATTTATTTACATTTAGAATTATTTTTTGTATATAAACTAACTATAGACTCACACAATAATTTCATATATGCAAATCATTTTTACACTTAAAAGATATGTTTTTTTTAAATACTCCATATTATCAACACGTTAACTTAAAAAGTAAGTGTAAATATGAACTATTATATCGAATAAAAATTAAAAAAAGTTGACTTGTTTAACATTAAGACTTATGTTTTGTACATAAAATAATATTTTATATATAAAACATAGTGTATTGGATATATATTCACCACTGCAATACCTATAAAAATACCTAATTTGAAGTTTTAGAGGATGAAATAGACATGTCAAAATTTGTTTTACTGAATAATGCAGATAATGTTTTTATCTGTTGTCAAGCAGCAAAAGCAGGAGAAAGCGTATGTATTGATAAGCTAGAGTACCCCTTAACTACTTCAATAGATGTTGGTCATAAAATAGCTAAGAAAGCGATTAAAAATGGTCAAAAAATAATTCGATACGGTGTTCCTATTGGCTCTGCTATTTCTGATATAGCAGTCGGTGAGCATGTGCATTTGCATAATATGAAAAGTGATTACATTCCTAGCCATACCAGACAATCATTAGTAATTGGAGAGTAATATGAAAGGGTTTCTAAGATCAGATGGCCGTAAAGGTATTCGAAATACTGTCATTGTTGCTTATTTAGTAGAGTGTGCACATCATGTAGCAAAAACTATTGTTAACAAAATAGATCATGATGATGTACAACTTATTGGTTTTCCTGGTTGTTACCCAAATGACTATTCTTTACAGATGATGGAAAAGCTTTGTACACACCCTAATGTAGGTGGTGTAGTACTAGTTTCTCTTGGCTGTGAGGGTTTTAATCGTGAGAAACTATTACAAACTATTATTGACAGTAAACGCCCAGTAGAAACCTTAATCATTCAAAAATGTGGTGGAACCAAAACGACTATAGAGTTAGGTATTAAGAAAGGCACAGCTATATTAAATGAAATAGCAACAGCAGATCGCGCAGAGTTAGCCATTGAAGATTTAGTTATAGGTACAATTTGTGGTGGTTCAGACGGAACTAGCGGAATTAGTGCAAACCCAGCTGTAGGAGTTTGCTTTGATATGCTATTAGCTAAAGGGGCTACTTGTATTTTTGAGGAGACCGGTGAATTAATTGGTTGTGAACACATTATGGCTGATAGAGCTGAAACACCAAAATTAGGTAAAGCTCTAGTCACTTGTGTTGAAAAAGCTGAAAAATACTACACTAAAATGGGCTATGGTAGTTTTGCACCCGGGAACGCCGAAGGTGGATTAACCACTCAAGAAGAAAAATCAATGGGTGCCTATGCAAAATCTGGAGCGTCAAAGATTAACGGATTGATTAAACCAGGCGAGCTTCCTAATAAGAAAGGTTTATTTCTTATGGATGTCGTACCCGACGGTGAACCAATGTTCGGCTTCCCAAATATATCAGATAATGCTGAAATTGTTGAAATGATTGCCTCTGGCGCTTTATTAATTTTATTTACTACTGGAAGAGGATCTGTAGTTGGCTCGGCCATATCTCCTGTAATAAAAATATGCGCAAATCCTGAAACATATAATAATTTAAGCGAAGATATGGATGTGAATGCAGGATCAATAATTGAAGGTAAATCTACTGTTACTGAAGTAGGGGAAACTATTTTAGATCAAGTGATTAGTGTTGCTAGTGGTAATATGAGTAAGTCAGAACAATTAGGACACAAGGAGTTTATTTTGACTTATAAAGCCTTTAATGACACTGGAAAGCCTATTGCAATAGGCCCATCTTGCCTTAGGTAATGAGGAAGAGTTCATACCATTAATTCGAATAAGCTGAAATTAACTAAAATAATGAAACAGCTAAGATGTAAAACGTAACATTTTTATTAACAATGTAGTTAATGAAAGCGGTACTTAAAAGAAGTAATTACTTATGAATAATATTGACGATAAAAGACAACTCGGTAAAACCTCACTTTACTTATCAACATTGGGCTTTGGCGCTGCTTCAATGGGTAACCTGTATCAACCTGTGTCAGATAAAGAAGCAAAATCCACATTAGATAAAGCTATTAAATTGGGTATGACTTTGTTTGATACTTCACCTCGTTATGGCGCTGGTCTTAGTGAGCGCCGAATAGGAGATGCGTTAAGACCCTTAGCTCATGACCAGTATGTGTTATCAACAAAAGTTGGCCGATTGCTTAAACCTGACGCGAAAGCCGATATCAGTCAATTGCGTCATGGCTTTATTACTCCTATGCCCTTCGATGCCCATTATGATTACTCTTACACCGGCATTATGCGTTCATTTGAAGACAGTCAACAACGTTTAGGTTTAGCTGAAATAGATGTTTTGTTGGTACATGATCTGGGTGCTTATACGCATGGAGATAGTGACAAACGCTACTTTGACCAATTTGAGATTGATGGTTATAAAGCCTTAGATGAGCTAAGAAAACATGGCCATATAAAAGCAGTAGGCTTAGGTGTGAATGAAATTGAAATTTGCGAACGGGTCATGAATATTGGTCAGTTTGACTGCTTTTTGCTAGCGGGAAGATACTCATTATTGGAGCAAGCACCGCTTCAGCAATTTTTTCCACAATGTGAAGCTCATGGCGCGTCAATTATTTTAGGCGGCCCTTATAATTCAGGTATTTTAGCGACGGGGGTCAAAGGTAATAACACGCCTTATTATGATTATGAGCCTGCGCCACAGCATATTATTAATAAAGTTGCCAAAATTGAAGCAGTTTGTCATCAATATCAAGTCACCTTAGCTGCCGCTGCTTTACAATTTCCCTTGGGGCACTCAGTTGTTGCCTCTGTTATTCCTGGGCTAGGTAGTGCTAAACGTGTAGAGCAAACTATCGCGCTATTTAATGAGGTTATCCCTGCAGAGTTTTGGCAAACATTGAAAGATGAAAACTTGCTAGATAAAGACGCACCATTACCCTCCTCAGCCGGTACTGTGTAATGGCTAATTCAAAAATAGACAATAAACCCAATATAGCGCGCGTTGATAGTCATCAACATTTTTGGCAACTATCGCGGGGTGACTATCATTGGCTAACCCCTGAATTGTCGGTACTTTATCAAGATTTTCTACCTGGACAATTGGCTCCTGATCTTGAGCAGCAAAGTATTAATCAAACCATATTAGTACAAGCAGCTGCTACTGAAGAAGAAACACATTTTTTACTTAAAATTGCCGAGAATACAAGGTTTGTAGCAGGCGTGGTTGGTTGGATTGACATGGAAGACGTTAACGCAATAACAACCTTAGAACGTTTGGCTCAGAATCCTTACTTCAAAGGCCTTCGTCCAATGCTACAAGATATTGACGACGTGAATTGGATCTTAAACGATAAGTTTAATCTTATTTTTGAATATATGGCAAAAAAGCAATTAACTTTTGATGCGTTAGTTAACGATGTTCATTTATCAAATATTAAGAGCATTGCCAATAGACATACAACGTTAAAAATTGTGATAGATCATTGCGCTAAGCCAAATTTATCTACGCCACTATCTCGATTTTGGGAAAGACATATAACGAGCATTGCTAGCTGCAAAAATGTCTACATTAAACTGTCGGGCTTATTAACAGAAGCGCCTCATGGGCAAGTTGATGCCAATATTATACAACCCTATGTTGATCACATTATTCAAGAGTTTGGCTCAAACAGAATCATGTGGGGCAGTGATTGGCCGGTACTCAAAGTCAATGGTAACTATGACTCATGGATAGAGTTAACCCAATTATTACTCAGCAAGTATACAGATGAAGATAAACATAAAATTTGGGCAGACAATGCTCGCAAGTTTTATCAATTACCTTCACATTAATTATCAATTTAGGAATTAATTATGACATTAGAAAATAAAACGAAAGTTGCATTAGTAACTGGAGGTGCAAGTGGTATAGGTAAAAGTATTTGTTTGCGCCTTGCACAAAAAAATATAAAAATATTGGTTGCGGATCTTAATCTTGAAGCCGCTCAGATAACCGTAGAGGAAATCATCAGTGCAGGCGGAAATGCTGAAGCCTATGCTCTTGATGTAGCAAACAATAAAGAAGTATTAGCTTTACTTAAAAAAATTAATGAAGAACACACTATCGATATATTAGTTAATAATGCTGGCATAGCACATATTGGTAATATTGAACACACCAGCGAATCAGACTTAGATCGACTCTACAATATCAATGTTAAAGGCGTTTATAACTGTATATCAGGCACTATCGAGGCAATGAAAGCACAAAAAAGTGGAGTTATTATTAATATGGCATCTGTGGCTGCTTCCGTTGGTATTGCTGACAGATTTGCATATTCAATGACTAAAGGTGCGGTGTTAACTATGACGTATTCTGTTGCTAAAGATTACTTGGCTGATGGTATTCGTTGTAATTGTATATCTCCTGGTCGAGTTCATACCCCTTTTGTAGATAATTTTTTAGAAAATAATTATGCAGATAACAAAGCAGAAATGTTTGAAAAGTTATCAAAAAGTCAGCCTATCGGCCGTATGGGAACTCCTGATGAAATTGCAGGATTAGTCGATTATCTTTGTACAGATGATGCGGCATTCATTACAGGAAGTAATATTCCGATAGATGGCGGCTTTGTCACCTTAAATAATTAAGGTAACAGAACTTACTAAAATTTAACTGAACAACTGAAATTAAGAGAAAAATCAAATGAAATTACTTCGTTATGGACCTGTAGGTCAAGAAAAACCAGGAATTATGGATGATCATGGCAATATTAGGAGTTTACATAGTGTTGTTAGTGATATTGACGGTACGATATTATCAGATGATAACTTGCAACGTATTCAAGCTTTAGATTTATCAAGTTTACCAATAATCAGTACTGATATTCGACTAGGTGCCTGTGTGGGTAATGTAGGAAAGTTTCTTTGTATTGGTCTTAATTATGCAGATCATGCTGCAGAATCTGGTATGAAAATTCCAAACGAGCCTGAAGTTTTCACTAAGGCCACCAGTGCCATTTCTGGCCCTAATGATGACATAGTACAACCTAGAAACAGTGATAAGTTAGACTGGGAAGTTGAGCTTGCCATAGTTATAGGTAAACATGCTTCCTATGTTAGCGAAGAAGAAGCGACCGATTATATTGCTGGTTATTGTGTATGTAACGATGTTTCTGAGCGCACTTTTCAACTAGAAAAAGGCAGCCAGTGGGATAAAGGTAAAGGCTGTGATACTTTTGGTCCTATTGGACCTTGGTTAGTTACCAGTGATGAAGTGAAAGATCCAAATAACTTATCAATGCATTTAGCTGTTAACGGAAAGACATTTCAAAATGGTAATACCAAAACTATGGTATTCAAGCCCGCATATATTGTCAGTTATCTAAGCCAATTTATGAGTTTACAACCGGGTGATGTTATCTCGACAGGGACGCCTCCAGGTGTTGGATTAGGTCAAACTCCACCTTTATATTTAAAGCCAGGTGATAAAATCACTCTAAGTATTGAAGGTTTAGGTAGCCAAGAGCAAGTAGTTACATCACTAAAGTAGTGTGATTTTATTATATTAAAAACGCTATAAAAAATTGTTTACTATCGCAAAGGTTCATAACTATATGGAGTACAACACGTGTACTCCTTTTTAAATTCTGATAATTTTCTAAAAATCATAAAACAGTTCAAATTGAATAACTTTATAAGCACTTACTTCAACTGTTTTAGTAAACCGTCACTGGCATCTTCAACTAAATCTAGAACAAAACGAAAACCATTAGCGCCACCGTAATAAGGGTCTGGTACTTCCTCTTCGTCATGGTTATCAGCGAAATCTAAAAAAAGTTTAGCTTTATATTGTAAGTGCTCAGGTGCAATTTTATGAAGTTCTGCAAGGTTAGCATTGTCCATCGCTAATATAAGATCGAAGTTATCAAAATCTTGTACTGTCACTCTTCGGGCTTTAATACCTTTAAATGAATAGCCACGTTCAACACCTACTTTTTGCGCTCGATGATCAGGTTTTTCTCTAACATGAGCACCTACAGTACCAGCTGAATCAACCTTTAATGATAAACCTTCCGCTTGTGCTTTCTGCCTAAAAACAGCTTCAGCGCTTGGTGAGCGACAAATATTGCCCATACAAACAAAAAGTACACTCTTAACTGCTTTATAATTCATAAACTTATCAACCAATATATGTATTTAATATGTAATGTTTAGCATTTACCATGCGACATCCATTATTGCGTTATTTTCGCTTTCACAGTATAGAAAACACTTTGCTCTGTCTTCTATCAATATAAAAGAGGAAAACTAAGCGTGTAATAAATAGGTGCGCAATAAATTTACATTACATTAACATAAGTAATATAAATCATCACCATGAAAAAATGGCTTAGGTATGATTAAAATACAAACTAATTTAAGCCATTCACTTTGTTTAAAAAGAAATAGCGGCACCTATGTGTAATGCTCGAGTTTGACCACCAAAGAAACGGTATGTTCCAAAGGCGAAGTCAGCCCTACTTGCATATTGCTCATCCGTAAGGTTTTCTATTCGCGCAAATATACGCGTATTATGATTGAGTGCTAGTGAGGCTCTAAGTTGTAATAAGTCATGTCCAGCATAATTATGTTCGTTAGCAGGATCTAAATAATATTCACCCATATGTAGCCATTCTAGTTCAAGTTTACTGTTATCTGTAGGCTGCCAAGCAAAGCGAATATTAGCCATTTGCTCTGGTGCTGTGTCTACTTTATTGCCTTTAGTAACTCCACTGCTAGCACGATAAAATTCATATTCATGCTGACCATAACTATAATTAACTGCCACACTAAATTGCTCAGTTAAATCATAATTAATACTCAGTTCAAGCCCTTTCTGTGAGGTTTCACCATCCGTAACATTTAAACCGTCGTCATCACGAAAAAAGAAATTATCTTTATTCATGCTATAAATAACAAGTTCATAAGTGAGGCTATTACTTATTCCACGTAAACCTAGCTCTAAACTGTCAAGTTGTTCAGCTTCAATCTCACCAACCAACTGTTGGTTTTGAAGTCGGTACATGTCGGTTGTTTGCGGTGCTCTAAAGCCTTGTGACCAACTACCAAAAAATGCAATTTTGTTATTTAATCGATAATTAAACCCTAATTTAGTACTAGTATTATTAAAACTATCGTTATTATCACTAGGACGTTTAAATAAACAAGCTATAGGCTCGTTATTACTATTTACACATGCACTGCCGTCGGCTTTAGTCGTGCCATCGGCAATTAAATTATTATATCGATATTGAGTTGCATCAAAGCGGACACTACCGGTAAGTTGCAATTGTTCTGTTAATTGCCAATCTGTTTGGATATAAGGAGCAATAATTGAGGCATCAACATTATAGTCATAATGTAAGCCTTGTTGACGTGCTTTACCAAAGCTATAGCTGTCAGGCTGTTCTTGAGTTTGTGTTAACTCCCCTTCTGTCCATTCCAGATCAATACCCATTACAACAGCAAGGTCTTGATCGATCTGCCAATGATAGTTATTTATGATGCCCACACTATAATGACTATTTTCTTCAATAGCCTTTGACGGTAAATAATGCTGGCTAAACTCCATTTGGTTAAGTCGAAAATATGGCGTTATAGTAAAGCTGCTGTCTGCGCTTAACTCTCTTTGCCAACTCGTTGCAACACGAACTGAAGACCATTCACGATAAGCATCGCTATCACAATTTTTTTGCATGGCGTTAGTATCTTTGTAAAGTGTTTCATCTGAATAAATTGAACTATAGCATTCATTGCCATTGTCTCCAGAGGATACAAACCCAGCGGTATTCTGATCAAGCACAAAACCAGCAATGACCGTTTTGAAATGATCATCTCCGTTAACATAATCATGACGAAGTCCCAATTTTAAAGAGCGAAAGTCACTATCATCACGGTAACCACCATCATCAACAACTTGAACACTAGCACTAACACCTTGATTATCTGATTCGCTACCAATTGTTCCCTGCAGTTGATACCTGTCGTTAGGCCCAGCAAGTAGTGTTACATCCCCACCATTTTTAGGAGCTTTAGTTAGAACATTCACCACGCCATGAACCGCATTTGATCCATAAATTGCACTGGCAGGACCGCGAATTATTTCTATTTCTCTCGCCTGAGCTAAGTTTAACTCTGACAACGCATTATTATTAGCAAAGCCGGCTGCTCGGGTAGCAACACCGTCCTCAAGAAATAAAAAAGCGCCTGCAGCGCCTGGACCACTTAACACCGGAGATCGTAACGAAGGTAACGTTTCCATACCATTATTAGTTTGTATATGAACGCCTGTTGCTCTGTTTAAAATGTCACTTGGATGAACAGCGTTAACTAAAGCAATATCATCACTTGATATACGATCGATATTACCGGTTAGTGAAAGAAGATCTGATTGATGACGCGTACCGGTAACAACGATAACCTCTGCTATATTCTTACTATCATTCGACGTGGATAACACTGTTTTATTAGTAGCAGCTAAGGTTGAGCAACTAACCATAGATAAACAAACCGTGCTAACAACTGTTCTGGGGAATCCTGATAACATCTATACTGTATCCTTTAAGAGGTATTGCGGGAAAAATAGCACTTTAACAAAGGGAGTTGTTACTCGTAAACACCTGTTTTATTCGATGAAAGGAGAATATATTGAATATTCGTAGATTACTAATTAACAGTAAACTCACCGTAGATAATGTTAAAAGGGGTTTAGAAAGCATTTAATGACAGTTATTATTTATATTAAAACAGGAATAATGAAAAGTTACGATGGTACTTAACACTAATATTAAAACTGTTACCCTCTAAAAGATAACTGAAAGTGATTGAATTTTATAAAATTATTTAGCATAGGTTGATAATTACCACAATCGATATTATCGACTCCTACCGTATTCAGCCTTTTGTCTGCTGTTGTAATTTTCATTTCCCCTTCCAATAATGCTAATGCATAACAAGTTGCTTCTAAACTCGATAACGCATTTTTTTTGGCGACTTTACGAATTAAGTATTGCCCATTATTCGCCAGATAATCAGGTAAACTGACTTGTGACAATGAATGTAGGTTTTTAGACAACATAAACATACGGTACGACTTTTTCCAGGTGCCGTCGAGTACCAGTAACAAAAGCGGCTTAGCCTTATCTGTTTGTGTAAACTTACCTCCATTCTTTTTATCAGGTAAAGAGAGAATTTGTGAGTGTTCACCAGGATAAAGTAGTAAAACTTGATGCGACGCTAATATTTCATTCAGCTCAGTGTGATGAGTAAAGTCTTCGCCTACCAGTACTTTACAAGATGTTAGCGAACCATTTAATAAAGCGACAGTGCCTTTACTTTGTTTAACTTCATTCGGATGTTGTAATACTAACAAAGGCGTTTTATTGTGTGTTTCTATGATAAAACGACAAATACAAGCGCTTGTGGGGCGTTGGCATTGTGTGCATAAATTTCTGGCCATAAAAGAAAAACATCAAGAATCTTAAAATTAATAGGCTAACATTGTATACTCAACTTTCAATGAGTTCAGCCTAAAGCATCAACATAAATGAAATTAAGTTCTTTTCCATTTTCAAAACAGCACGTGCTAATGGTATTAATTCTTGCTGTTATTTCAATTGTTGCTTTTGCTGCTGAGTTTTTCATTAATGATTCTGTTACTCAGGTATTCGTTTATAACCGTAATTTAATTACTCAAGGTGAAATATGGCGATTATTCACAGGACATTTATTACACACTAACGGTTATCATTTATTGCTCAACTTAGCCGCACTAGTTCTGCTTTGGGCATTACATGGGCGTTTCTACACCATTAAAAATTATTGTGCTTTATTTACTTTCTGCGCCTTCATTACCAGCATGGGTATTTATTATGGCTCACCGTCATTAATACAATATGTTGGTTTATCTGGTGTATTACATGGCATATTTGTGTTCGGGGCGATAATGGATATTGCTGCAAAAGATAGAACAGGTTATTTACTTTTTATCGGCGTTTTTATGAAAATAGCTCACGAACAAATTTATGGTGCTAGTACCGAGGTCAGTGATTTAATTGAAGCGAGTGTTGCTGTTGATGCGCATTTATGGGGCGCGATTGGTGGATTAGTATTTACGGTGATTTATTTACGTTTCTTTCGTTTTAAAACCATTACTATCGATTAGTGAAATAAACTCACCTTTCACGCCAAAAGCCTAACGCTTTTAATTCACGTATTATCTTCTTTTCTAAATAATTATTTTGTTTAAAAAAAACTTTTTAGCAACCACTGATGATCGCTAAAAAGCTTTATAAACTACTTATCTTATCCAATTTGGTTTAACTAATTTAGCTTAGCTAATTGGTTTTCATTATAAATTTATCTTTATAATGTATTTTCAAACAACTTATAAATACGACGGTATTCATTCAACCATGAACTCGGTTGTACAAAACCATGTGGTTCAACCGGATAAATAGCCGTTTCAAAGTCTTGTTTTTCTAATTCAATTAAACGTTGAACTAAACGAACAGTGTCTTCAAAAAACACATTATCATCAACCATTGGTGCGTTAATTAATAAGGGTTTAGTTAAACCTTCGGCAAAATAAATAGGTGAACTACGCTCATAAGCAATGGCATCATCTTCAGGAGTATTTAAAATATTAGACGTATAACCATGATTATAATAAGCCCAATCTGATACTAAACGAATAGCTGAGCCAGATTCAAATAACGTAGGGTCTGTGAACATTGACATTAATGTTAAGAACCCGCCATAAGACCCACCATAAGTGCCTACACGCTTAGCATCTACGTTAGCATTGTCAACAATCCAGTTAACACCATCACGCATATCTTCAACTTCAACTTTTCCCATATGTCTATAAATACTAGTACGCCAATCTCGGCCGTAACCTGCTGAAGCACGGTAGTCCATATCAATAACCACGTAGCCTTGCTGTACTAACATTGAATGAAACATGAATTCACGGAAATAACCAGACCAACCAAGGTGAGAATTTTGTAAGTACCCAGCACCATGCGTAAACATTACTGCGCGGTTTTTCTCAGTTGTTTTGTCATAATTCTTAGGTAAATAAACACGCGAGTAAATCGGCTCTTTTTGCTTGCTTGACGGTATAGCCACAATACTTGGTGAAACCCATGGTAAAGCTTTAAATTCATCAGAAACGGTATGCGTTATTTGTGTAGCTGGTGCATTTGACGTTAATGATTGAACATATAATTCTGGCGGCATAGTTAAGCTAGAATGTTCAATAAGCAATGCAGATTCGTCAGGACTTAAAGCATAGCTATTTTGACCACCAAGATCTGTTAATGCCGTAACATTGTTAGCCAAATCAACTTGGTAAATTTCATGTATACCAGGATGTTTTTTATTGGCTTTAAAAATAAAGCGTTTTTGGTCTTTTGTTAGAGTAACGTCACTTACTTCAAATTTACCCGACGTTAGCTGTTTAGTTTTACCATTATTTAACGTTTTGTAATAAAGATGAGAATAACCACTTTCTTCTGATAAATAGTAAAGCGCGTCATTTCCTACCCAATCAAATTCGTTAAAGCTCCAGTTAATCCAAGCATCATCTTGTAACTCGTGCTGATTAACTAAGGCTTCTTTTTCAAAATCAACAGTAGCTAACCAACGAGTTTTGTTGTCCCAAGCTTCTAACATTAAAGCAACTTGGCTGCCATCGTCGTTCCATTTAACAGGAAACCACATTTGTAATAAATGAATATTTCTAGCCGTTTTACTACTTTTATAGGTTTTTCCTTCACGTGCATAGTTCTCTTTTTTTACTGCTGCAAGCACATCAGTATCAAAATTAGGCAGTGATTCGTAGTTCAACGCCACTTTTTTACCTGCTTTTAAATCGATAAAAAATAGCTCTTCTTTATACTGACGGTTATTAGCCACACGAGCGCGTACTTTTTCAGCGGCAATCACGCCATCTTTAGTAACATAGTTTGGCATAATATCCGAATCATCTCGGCTTGATTTAGCCTCAGTAATACTCACAAATAATTTATCACCCGCTGGCGACAAGCTTGCGTGGCTTACTTGATTATCTTTACCAAAATAATATTTGGTTTGTGTCACTGTCGTGTTTTGTGCTGTTAAGCTGTCTTTTTGTTGCTCTTTTAATTCGCCATTACGTTGCTGTAATGCAATGTAGTTAATCAGTTTATGCTGTTCTTTAGCTAAGTAACTTGTAGGTGCTTCAATACCTTTAGGTTTTTCAGCCATTTGTAAGTTAGCTAATTCAACAACCTGCCCGGTGACTAAGTCATGTGCATAAAAAACATTGTCGATACGGTAAGCGATTTTTCCGTTAGTTAAAAATAACGCATCGCTTTCATTGGCAGAAGTATACGTAATCTGTTTTACTGATTTAGTCGCAACATTTTTAACAAAAACATTACCTTCAAAGCTATAAATCTCAAGACTACCATCGCTATTACTTTTTGCATTGCTGTCTGCAACTTTATGTAGCTCAGATAAACTAACTTGCTGTGCTTGTGAGCCTGAGCCTAAATTTTTAACCCAAAGATCTCTTAGCGGGTTACCTAACTGTTTTTGTTTATAGAAAATGGTATTGCTATCATCACCCCAATACCAAGATTCAGGCGCACGTCCAAACCAGTCAGGATCTGACATGATTTTTTCTAATGTGATTTTTTTTAATGTAATAACTTCATTATTATTGGTTACATCGCCACTATTGCTTGTAGGTGATAAAACAGTGGCAGGCGATTTTAACGAAGTTGAGCTAGTTTTTGTAGTATCTTCAGTGCTTGCACAAGCAACTAAAGAAATACTTAAAACAGCCGCTATTAAGTTTAATTTCATAAAGTTATAGTCTCTTAATTTGAGAGTAAGAATTAATATATTGGATTAATTTATTCACGTGTTCACAGTTATACTAATCAAATAGGAATTGATCAATACTCATAGGAGAATAGAGTATTGTAATTTTTTGCGAAAGTGTAAGGGAAAACCACCAGTAGCCTGGTTTCTGCGATAAAACTCGCTAAATAACACGAAAACCAAGTTAAGGTTAACAACAATAAAAGCTATAATAAAACGAATCCTAATTCATTAATCACTAAAGTCCTATTTTTTGTATGTGTAGTCCTCTATGTTAACTAATAATCCCTGTTTTTGCGGCTCAGAAAAAAGCTTTGCTAATTGCTGCCAAGTTTTTATTGAAAATAATGAAATAAAAGCAATATATCCTGAGGACCCTGAACAATTAATGCGCTCACGCTTTAGTGCTTATGCCTTGGGAAATGGTCAATACATTTATGACACTTACGCCAAAATAAGCCAAGCTTCACAGTCGGTGAAAGAAATTAATGATTGGGGGAAGTCTTGTACATGGATAGCACTTAAAATTCATGCAATAAACAATAATTCAAATACAATATATAATGAATATTCTGATCAATTTGTTGAATTTTCAGCTTTTTATATAACAAATAATACTCTGTGTGAATTAAGAGAAAACTCACGCTTTATTCTAGAGCATGTTTCATCAAACCCCGTTACCTTAGAGAATAATGCTGAAGAAAGACAAAACTTACAATGGCGTTATATCGATGGTGAAATTATTGAACATAGCGAACTAAAGCAAATAAAACGAAAAGATTTATGCCCTTGCAATAATTACCCTACTGCCTGGTCAATAAAAAAAGGCAAAAAATTTAAACAATGTTGTGATAAGTGAGCAATTGACGAACATTCATAAGAGTTGTTAGAAAATAAAACTACTAATTTTCAGACTCATCAATTAAGTTTTAACTTAAGTAGAGGTAACGCAGATTTAAGAGTTATTTAAAATATGAGATCTTAAGCTGCTACATTAACTAAGCTTGATTCAACAACTGAATTTTGAACCGCTTTCAACCAACCATCAACATCCATATTTAACGGCTTGTTCATCACTTGCCCTTCTTGTTTATTGGCATGTTTTTCTTGGCAGATCACATTCGTGTTAGTTAAGATATTACTCTCAATATGTTTTTTATCATCACGAAACGCAAGTGGATTTGGTGATATAGCATTAGATAAATGCAAGGAAGCTAAATCATTATCAATAATCAATTGGCTTTGGTTATAGCGATTAATTTGTTGCATGTTTTTTAATGCTAACGGTGCTTCATCTGGCAGATCAAAATGTTTTCTTAACGTTTTATTGTTAACTTCTTTGATATCTGTTGACGTACCATCGATTGGTGCAGACTTTGGTAAGATAAATTGGCTTTGCTCTCTAACATCATCACAAAGCATCGCTAACATTAAAGAAAAGTCGGAACGTCTTGACTGATGCACACATTCGTTTAACTGCTCACCTAATTGCAATTCATGCAATAAAGGCTTTGAAGCTACCGAATTAGTGTTAACTGTGTCATCTACAACGTTTACAGCCAAAGGATTATCTCTTCTTTACAAAACTATAATTAAAAATTTAAATTTAAAAAAGTTGTTGATTAAATAATGTTATGTAAAGAAGTTATCGACCCAAAAATGTAAAGCTTTAGTATTAATTTAATAAAAATTTAAAATATTTTTCTTTCGTACCACAATAAAGATGAACTGATAAACAATAACCACCAAAACGCCAATTTATCAATAGGTAAGTAGCTGAATTTGTCTGCTATTTTTGATGAGTTTTTATGTGCTAAATGACTCGCTTCATGCTTCAATAATTGTTGCCAAGTTAGCCAATTTCGTTGTGAATACACAAAAACTGATTGACTATTTGAGCGTATATTATTTTGTAATGATGTACTCATATTAACTTGATTTAAATCCGTCTTTTCATTCTTAAGAGTAAAGTTATGCCAACCTAAATAATCACTTAAATACACGCCACAATAAGCAGAATCGAGAACAACTGACGGTAATAAATTAATATTTTCAACTTGTAAGTCACTGATATCATCTCCATTTAGTTGCGCGCACATTGGTTGTGTATTACCTTGAAAATAAATCTGTTCAATAGGTGATTTTTGCCATCCTGACTCTTGCGCTGAACGCGCAGTATTTTCAATAATATGCTGCCAATAGCGACTATAATGACTTTTATTATCAGAGGTTAGCCATTGGTAACTGCTATTAATTAATGAGAAAGTTGCGGTGCCTAAACCGTAATTATGTGCAATCGCCAACGTTTGACTGTCATTGCCCTCAACATTGCCCTCAACAAGCACCTCACCGTTAACTTTAGGTAAAATTGCATTGGTATAGGATAAAGTATGCTCTTCTTGGCTATGTAACCAACGCGGTATAGTGGTTAACCCTTGATTCACTTTTGTACTTAATGGCCATGATTCTTGTGAAAAAACACGCTTTAATAATGAATGACTTAACGCTTCATTAGAAGATAACAGTAATTCATCATCGACAATAATAATTAAACCTAGGCCATTTTTTACAGCCATTTCAACTTGTGTACTTTCTTCCTGCGTTAAGGATAAAACTGCACGACCATCCATATAAAGTAAGTCAGTATCTTTCAATAAAATGCTTGTAAACGCTTTGTCAATTATGTTTACAGTACTTTTATCTCCCTTATTTGGCTTAGATATAACTTCTACATCAGTCGTCGCATTAACAACTTGCTGAATATGTTTATTTTTACTCACTTGTGTAAAAACTAATACTTCCTCACCCTGCTCTGCTAACCAATTTTTTAAATGTTTACTTTCAAAAGAAGCTGCCGACTGCTTAATAACAACTTTTATTTTTTCAGCTGAAGTAACACTAAATGATACCGGCTCTGACATTAGCAACGTTTGATCATCATCGAAAACTTTCAACTGATACGTAAATAAACCTTGGCTTTTTAACGAAGCCGATAAATTAAAACGTTCATTATGTTTAATTAAAAATTCATCAACAACTTCATCATAAGCATTTGATAAACTTATTTTAAAAATTCGTTCTTCATCTTGCTTTTGTGCTCTTAATGTTCCAGAAATATAGAAAGGTTGGCCTAGTACTAATTGTTTAGGCCAGTTAAGTTTTACTGGGCCAGTTCGAATACTTGAAGGATAAAAATTAACATTAAATTGCTGTTTACTTAAGTTTTCATGCGCTGTTGAATTAATCAAGCTATTCAATATTTGCCACTCTGGTGTCGCCAAGCCATCGCCATAAACACTTAACTGAGTAATCTGAGGCTGATATAACAATATTTCACCCACATTATCAATGAGCAAGGGTTTAGTTAACGTAGATAAATCTAACGAAGCTTGCCAATTGGGTAGCGAAGATAAAAGAAAAATCTGTGTATTATTATCCTTAGGTATTGATTCAATTTGTTGCTGACTCGTTCCATAGGTTAATAACACAGCTGACATTTCAGTTTGCGTTTTTATTTTTATATCACTTATCAAACCAATAATTGCACAAAATGAGAGCATATTAAGTAAAACAATCACAAAAAAGCGGCGTGAATAAGTTAAGCGTTGATAAGCTGCAACAATGGTAATGCCTAAGATAATAAAACTCAGCATAATAAGCCCATATTCAATAGCGATAAGATGGCTTGGAAGAGCTAACTGTAAGTTTTCCGTTATATTAAAAATCATGGTTGTACCGACAAAAATTCAGCGTACTGCTGAGTTAAAGCATCTGTAGTAAGGTAAGGCTTTCTCAATACTTGGGGTTTTGCATTAGGCTCAGGTAGTAATTGCCAAATTTTTTCTGCTAAGTCAGGTAAACACAATTGACAATTATCAAGTGTAAAACTATTAGCGAGTAATATTCGCTCTATAATAGCGACATATTTTATCAATACAGGGCGTTTATCAAGTAACGCTTCAAGTTGCTTTTTTACATTGCTAACAAGTTGTCGCTCTGTATTTGAGAGCAACATTTCTTTTGACGTTGGCACCTTATTGTTCACACGACTTAGCAATCTATTTAATAAACGATAAAATTTATTTAACTGATTTTTTTCATTATCAGTTAAATCTATGGTTTGATGGTGTCGATAGCTTAAAATATCATCCAAGTCACCTTGATATCGCCGCTGTTCAGTCACCGGTGGTGGTTCAAACCCAAGGCGTTTAACATAAATACGCTCTGCTTTTTTTGCCATATTTAAATACTTTAATGCTTCTTCTTCATAAGGAAGCGCTTTTTCAGGTACTGATAACATTAAGTGCGACTCTGCTTGCCACATATTAGTGATAGAACGTTTCATTAAAGCTTTAGGGTCTTGGCGTGCCATAATACCAATATCTGCTTCTTCATGATTGTGCCCAAATTGACTAATAACCTCACTACTACCTGATTTATCTGTACCAAAGCCTTTCATTGCAAAATCATCACTGGCATGGTGTCCTGCTTCTTCATGGTGATGCTCAGGAGCATGATGATGTTCTTCTGATTCATCATGATTATCTTGATTCGTGACACTCTCTACTCGACTCGAAACTTGCTCACTAGCTTCATGACTCATGGCATGGCTACCGCCGCCATCTTCTACTTCATCACCCAAGTACTGGCCATACTTTTCTTTCAACTCACGCTGAGCAATACCTAATAACTCTGATTTTTCAACAAATTGTTCCGTAGTTAACTCTGTTCTATCATTTATAAGCTCAATGGTTTCAATAATAATTTGTCGCTGACTTTTAAAATATTCCGGCATAAAATCAAACAATGCACCGTCAAACATCACAGCCTGATCTTCATCTTCAAGCCAACGTATTATTTTTGTTATTGACCGTGTTATTTGCGGAGTTGGTTGGCGGTTATCCCATGCTTTGACAGTAAAATAAAGTTCATCACCTGGCTCCATACCCAATTTTTCTAACTGCCAATTAATATAATAATGATCAACCCCGTCAATTACGTCAGTGGAATCAAAATTAAAAGTTTGATCTCTAAACTTAACCGACTCACCAGAGCCTTTAGCGATAGAAGCTAATATTTCAACCTTAGCGACATTATAATCATCGGTTATTTTAACCTGTGTCAACACGTCAGTATGATCTTGTGTCGCAATTTCAGTAATCGTTTTTTTCGGGCTAATAATAGTGATTTTAGCTTTTTGATCTTTAACTATTGTTAAAGTATAAACCTCAGGTAATAAGGTCTCAACGCCGTTAACGAGAATGCCCAAACGATAAACACTGGTATAATCAGCGGATTTTTCTAGGCTATAAAAATCTTGGCTTTCTTTGGTAAAATATAATTTTTGATTATCTGAAAATTCAATGAAAACATTATCGACAGTGTTAGTAAAAGCTAATTGCCAACGCAGAATTGAGCCCTCAACAGCTGATACATTTAAATCATTTTGCTGGCGGCTTTGTAACTTGGTATAACCTGGTGGTGTTATAAGGACTTCATGTTGTGTCAATAAAAGTGTTTGGCTAGTCTCTGCCATTTTATCTTTACTAACAGTTACCTTAATAGCGTCATTCTCGCTTACAGTCAGTAATGGTAACCATAGATGACTAAAATACATTAATAGTAAAATTATCATCGCACAAACAAATGACACAATACTATTTTGATAAGATATTTTAGGGTAAATTGCACCCTGGTTATCGCTTAATAAAAGTTCAATATTGCTAATTGTTTTTTGTTTTTGTAATGTCTGTAATATTGAAAGTGAATCGTCATCTCGAGTAACGAGTTGTGCACTTTCTTGTAGTTCAGGGTATAGCCGGTTTAAATGCTGTAATAAATTACTTAACGTTAGTTGTTGATAACTTGAAGATTTAATTCTTATCCAAATAGTTAAAATAAGAGTTAATGTGCTTATTATAATGAGTAAAATAATAGGTATGTTTATGTAAAACCCCATAGTTAACAATACTATTAGCCATGGCAAAAAATTAACCACAGTATAGCAATGCCATCTAACTTTTAGTTGTTTCACTACAGCATTAAGTTGAACGTTAATCGAATTTTCTGCGTTATTATTATCAGACATTATCCTTACCTCTCAATGTCTGAGTAACAAGCATGTCACTAGAATGACTGACATTATCTGAGTTAAACGCCTTAGTTAGCGTACTTTCCTCCTGCGCTTTTCGAAATCTTTCACTTAACAAGCGCTCAAGCGACCAGAAAAGCACTAACAGTATAATCAATAATTGAGTCATTGATTCGTTTTTAAATGATTCCGTATACTTACTTGCATAGTGTTCTTTATTAGTTTGTTCTTTATAATCATCTTTATCACCTAAGGTCGATGCAATAGCAGAGCTTTCATGGACAAGTTGACTCGTTATTTGTTCATCGCTTAACTGTTGCTGCATTCGGTGATCTTTTATTGCTTCATCTAGCAATAGTGACATCAATTCTGATGGAAACGTTATTTTTGTCACAAGTTCATCCCAGTTCACCAAATGAGTCACAGTAGGATCTTTTGCATGCGTTATATCAGCAATTAAGCTTGTTCCTTTTCGAACTTCTTGATTAATAAACAAAGGAATTGGCGCAGAGCTTAAATATAAAATCGAATCATACTTGCCTGTAATATTATTATGAAGCTGATCACTTTTGGATGGTTCATATTCAAGAGAGTTACCTTTAGGTAAATCATCTTTAGGTTGCTCATATTGAAATAGTTCATCGTTAAGTTCATCAGAAAGGTGGAAACTAAAGGCTAAGTTCTCAAGCTTAGTCGTTTGAATAATAGAAAGAACAGCCTTTAACGCCGGTAAATATTCACTATTACTTTTATCACTAATGACGACTACTGATAGTGTTTTATTGATTAATGACTCCATTGAGTTAGTGATTTCATCTTCAGATAAGTGCTTAATATTCCATGTAATATTATCCGGAAAATAGATTTTACCGTTAATAAATTGTGATAAACGATTAGTAGTATAAACCTTGATATTTACGTTATTAGGTAAAGTTTTGGCATAGTTATTAACAAGTAACCAAGTATTTTGTTGCTTACTTTCTTTTAAATAATTGCTTTTATTAGTATTGGTGACCGTATTTTTCCAAGTAACAATTTTATCACTGGTTAATCGTTCAACCCTTGCTGATAAAAGATAAGTAGGCACATTTTCAGCTTTTAATGCTAAGGTCTTTAATTCCGCTTCAGTGGCATTATTTAGCCAATCATTAGTAATTAAGATATTACCTTCAGTAGCGCCATCAGTATTACTTCTCTCATCGTAATAAAGCTGAGCTAACAATAGCACCGAAAAAAACAGCATAAGTAAACGACAACATAATAATAAGCGCTCAACTAAACGTATTTCATTCATTTTTACCGGTTTACTTAATTGAATTAACCGAATATTACCAAAAGGGACTAATTTCCCCTTACTTTTACTGAATAAATGAATAATTAACGGTACAAGTAAACTCAAAAGCGCAAGTAGCATCCAAGGCGATTGTACAAACCAGTAGGCTATTGAAGGAAATGTCATTTTATAACAGCCTTATTTCTCATCGTTAGAATATCAAATAAGGTTTGATCAAGCGGCTCATCTATATTAGCAATAAAGTGTTTCACTTTGTTTTTGGTTAATCTATTCAGCAAGTCCGTTTGATATTTTTTCTTTTCAACATAGTACTTTTCTTTAACTTGATTTGCCGAAACTAACACTTGCTCCTTAGTTTCTAAATCTTCAAATCGAATCGCACCTTTATAAGGAAATAGCTCCTCATCATCACAGCTTAATTGAATAGTAACGACGTCAGTTCTGGTATTACTGAGTTGCCCTACCAGCTCAACAATTTCATCACTTTGCTGATGAAAGTCACTAATAACAAAAATAATGCCGTTTCTTTGTACACGACCTAATTGATTCATAACATGTTCAAGCGTAGGAAAAGTGTTTTGTGCTTTTAAGCGCGTTAATCCTAGAAGAATTTTTTGCCAATGACGTTCGCCAGATAACGCAGGAAGAAACGTTTGATTATCGTTATCTAAGGATAAAAAGCCAACATTATCACCTTGCTTTTGGGCAAGATAAGCAGCCGTTGCTACTAAGCAACGCGCATAATCAAGTTTATGCCATGAATTTTCATTTGAGCTGAACTGAGATTTTTGTAACATTGAAGCACTGGTATCTAAGACAAACCAAGCATTAATGTCACTTTCCCGCTCAGCCTCTCTGACAAAATACTTATCAGAACGAGCAAACAGCTTCCAATCAACTCGAGACAGATCATCACCAGGCTCATAAACACGGTATTGGCTAAACTCTATGCCAACGCCTCGTTGAGTACCAGTATGTAGGCCATGTAAAAAACCTTGTGCTAAGGTTTTAGCAACTAAAGGTAGGTCTTTAATTCGAGATAATGTTTTGGGATCAACAAATTCATGCATTGTAATAACTTAAACCCAACCTATGCTAACGGACTAGTAGGTTTTGGAACGCTTAATAATAAATCACTAATTACATCATCTGTTGATACATTGTCAGCTTCAGCTTGAAAATTAAGTAAAATTCGATGCCGTAAAACAGCAGGGGCAACAAAAATAAGATCGGCTAAAGTCATCGCATAACGTCCTGACAATAATGCCTTAGCTTTAGCGCATAGTACTAATGCTTGCCCTGCTCTAGGTCCTGCTCCCCAACGTACAAACGAGTTAACTTTATCACACTTAACAAGCTCATTATCGCTTGAATCGGGCCTTGTTGTTCTAACAAGTGCACTCACATAATCAAGCAAAGTATCAGATACTTCAACTGAGCGTACAAGTTGTTGCAATACGAGTAACTCTTCACCTTTTAATACGCGTGTTAAGGTAGATTCTGCGTTACCTGTGGTTCTTTTTAATATTTCTACTTCTTCGGCTTGAGTTGGGTAGCCCACACGAATAAACATTAAAAAACGATCTAATTGTGCCTCTGGTAAAGGATAAGTGCCTGCTTGCTCAACTGGATTCTGGGTTGCTAAAACAAAAAATGGTTTAGGTAAGGCATGGCTTTCCCCACCATAACTGACACTCTTTTCCTGCATTGCTTCAAGGAGTGCGGCTTGCGTCTTCGGTGGTGTACGATTGATTTCATCCGCTAACAAAATATTGGTAAAAACAGGTCCTTTTTGAAATTTAAAAAAACGCTCACCACTGCTATGGTCTGTTTCTAATATTTCGGTACCAATAATATCACTCGGCATTAAATCAGGGGTAAATTGCACGCGATTAAAGTTTAGTTCTAATGTTTGCGCTAATGAACTCACCATTAACGTTTTTGCTAAGCCTGGTACACCCTCAAGTAAGCAGTGCCCTCCTGCTAAAATGCTGATTAGCAACTCTTCCATCACATTCTTTTGGCCAACAATTACTTTTCCAACTTCATCGATGACTTGAGAAAGTTTATCTAATGTCGCGGTAATCTCTTGTTCGTTCATTCTTTCATCCATTGTTGTACGGTTAAGCTGTCATTGCATACATAACAATATTGACGGCAAAGCGTGTATTATCAACTTTTAACCAACGCTTATTTCTAAAGTCATAATCCCATTCGCATCCTAAATCTTTATTGCTATAAAGCACACCAATTCGGCCATCTACTTCAATCGCTTTTAGATAATCATGCACTAGATCGTCTCCCCAGCCATTCAGCTCAATAGATGTTCGAGGCGGCCCATCAAACTTAAAAAAAGAAGAGTAAATAGCATGGTCATTTGGTATTTTGTTTAATGAGTTCTCGCCAAAAATTTCCCTCATTTGTTGTTCAAAGCTACGTGCAAACATGCCATCAATATCATGATTACAATCGTCAACAAAAACGAAGCCGCCATTTTCTACATAACGTTTAAAATTTTGTTTTTCTTCATGATTAAATTGTACTAACCGATGGCCCGCTAAATAACAAAATGGTGCGGTTAACATAATGGGATCAGATAACGGGACAATTCGTTCTTTTATATCAACTCGTAAACTTGTGTATTCAATCAGCGAATTTAAAACATTGGCAGGCATTCGCTCATCAACCTCCCAATCTCCCGATTCATAACTTAAACGGGTGAAGTAAAAATCAAAATAAGGCGCTGATAATACTGAAGGTACCTTTCCTAAGGCTGTAATACCTGTAAGTGCAGAAAGTGATTTTAGAAAATAGCGTCTATTCATAATAAAAAAATTAGCGTAATTAGAAGATGATAGTAAAGAATATAAACTCTTCTTACTAGAATTGAATTAACTTCAAACAATAAACCAAGGTTTGAAGTTAATTCAGCATATTTACGATAATGAAATAGATTTATACCGCATCAGATAAACTACTAAAGGTAAAATCACGAATTTTCATAGGTGGTACCATAGAGCCATTTATTCTCACTGACTTACCTAATGCTTCGATATTATTTAACATTACGATAGGACTTTCATTAAATCTGAAATTTTTAATTGGATACTTAATTTTGCCGTTTTCAATATAAAAAGTACCATCGCGCGTTAAACCAGTATAAAGCAAGGTTTGTGGGTCTAAAGCGCGGATATACCATAAACGAGTAACCAATACCCCTCGACGTGTATTTTTGATCATCTCTTCAAGACTTTCATCACCACCGGCCATAATAAACTGTGCTGCACCACCAAAAATACCTGAACCCGCATAAGCTGTAGGTTTATATTCAACACCCGTTTTTTTAGCCCAATAAGCAGAATTTGGCATATTGATAATTTTGCCATCTTTTACCCAGTCAGTTTTACTCACACTATAACCGTCACCAGAGAAAGGTGGTGTTGGTACTTCAGGGTGCATTGGGTCTGAATAAATATGAACTCGCTCATCGAAAAGCTTCTCACCTAATTTATTCGTTGCACCAACCAAGTTACCTTCACTATCTTTAGTTTGTTTTTTACTTAAAAAACTACGGCCTTCATCTGCTGGTCTCTGTCCCATACTGCCAAACATGTTACTTAGTAGTTGCACACTCGCGGCAGGCTCTAAAATTACCGTATATTTACCTGGCTCCATTTCTTTAGCATCAACCGAACCTAATGCTTTTTTAATAGCCGCATCTGAAGTTTTTTTAGTATCAAGTAAACTCACATCACTGTAATCGCTCGTTGCCCAACCCGATCCTTTACCATCTTCAGTTCTAATGGTTACCGTGAAATCGACATTAGTTGATTTGTCATAAGCGAACAAACCTTTGTTATTCATGATTGCAGTAAAGCTAGTACCTTCTTGTAAAAAACCTGAAGAGACTAATTTATTCGCTTTTGAGGGTTTAATACTGTTTTCAGCTGCTTGTGCTCTATCTTCAGGAGTAACATTAGCTGTTGAATCAAAAAAACCTGTTGGTTTACTATATTTTTGCGGACCAAAAACAGGCATTCTTTCTGGGTTTTCTGGTGCTAATTTAGCTAACTCTTCCGAGCGTTGTACTACTTTTTGAATTGAAGCATCATCAAACTCATTAATAGTCGCAACACCGGTACGAAGTCCAAAAGTAGACTGAACTGAAAGTGTTAAATCACTTTGCTCGCCCGCGGTAGAGACAGTGTTACGTGCATAACGAATATTGCCACCAACTTGGCCATCTAAATTACACTCACATTCATCTGCCTTTGAAAACTTTAAAACTTTAGTAAGCAATGTTTTTGCATGTTGCTCTGATAAAATAGTCATTACATATTCCTTCTTTAAATTATTTTGCTTTGTGTATCGAATTAACGACTACACATTACGTGCGGTATTAATCACATTTATATTGTTAAAACGTGTCGTTGGACAACCGTGAGATACTGCACTCACTTGCGAAGGTTGACCTTTACCATCAAAGAAAGAACCGCCTATTCTGTAATCCGATTTTCCTGCCATTTGCGTACAACTGTTCCAAAACTCCTGCGTATTCGATTGATAAGCAACATCTTCAATTTGTTCAGTAATTTTACCATTTTTAATTTCATAAAATAATTGACCGCCAAACTGGAAGTTATAACGTTGTTGATCAATTGAGAACGAACCACGACCTGCGATATAAATACCATTTTCAACATCTTTAATAACATCTTCTGCTGAAATATCTTCTTTGTTTGGTTTTAATGATACATTAGGCATACGTTGAAATTGCACGTCACGCCAGCTTTGTGCATAACAACAACCGTGTGATTCTTTTTGATCAATCATATGTACTTGATCGCGAGTAGCTTGGTAATTGACTAACGTACCATCTTTAACTAGATCCCATTCTTTGGTTTTAACGCCTTCATCATCAAAGCCGACATTCCCTAATGAATAAGGTTGTGTTTTATCTGCTACTAAATTAACTATTTTAGAGCCATAATTAAACTTGCCACTTTTCCATTTGTCTAAAGTAGCAAAACTTGTTCCAGCAAAGTTAGCTTCATAACCTAATACTCGGTCTAACTCTAATGGATGGCCTACTGATTCATGGATAGTTAACATTAAATGCGCAGGGTCTAACACTAAATCATATTTTCCTGGTTCAACTGATTTAGCTTTCAGCTTAACTTTGAGCTGTTTACCTGCTTCAGCAGCATCTTCGAGTATATCGTAAGAATTTTTATAACCAACATTAGCACCAGAAATACGAATTTTATCTTCTTCTTTGCCGTCTAAGTACTCAAACCCCATACCAACAGGATTACCTAAACCTGTACGTTGCTTAAAGCCTGATTCGCCAATAGCAGTAGCAAAAAATGGTGCCCATAAACGATGTACATCTTGATCAATATAAGAGCCATCAGTAGAAGCAAAATATTTTTGTTCATTAACCAGAAATAGCACTGACGTAATATAATTAGCACCATTCGTCATGGCTGCATCATTTACTGACAGCAATAAATCAACTTTATCTTTAATAGGTACTTCAAATGCATTCTTTGTGATTGGTGTATTCCAAGTAACATCACCAACCCCTTTAACTGGTGCTAATTGTACTGGCACGGTTTGAAATTTTGAATTAGCAACAGCAACCGCAACCGCTTGTTCAGCGGCTTTAGCTACGCTATCTGGTGTCATATTAGAGGTAGAAGCAAATCCCCATGTACCATTTGCAATAACACGAACACCAATACCAGCAGACTCAGTATTAACTATGTTATCAACACGCTTTTCTTGTGTGGTAATAAATTGATTTAAATACCGTCCAATACGTACATCGGCATAAGTTGCGCCTTTCGCTTTAGCAGCATTGAGCGCTATATCGGCAAGTTTTTTCTTAAACACGACATCCATTGGTTTGTCTAATAATTGTTCTGCTGAAACAGCCATGCCCGACATAGGCAGTACAAGCCCGCCGACACCGACACCAGTGAGTTTAATAAAGTCACGTCTTTGCATTGGTATTCCCTTCTATTAGTTATTTGTTTTATTCATTGTAATTATTTTTAATGTAATTCAAGTTATTAACTTCATTCATAAGGTATATCAAAAAAGGTTCTAAAAATATTTTTTAATATAACTTATACCTTCAGTTTATAACAATAATACAAAAAAGCTCAATAGCTTAAAAAAACTAAATCGGTAACAATCTATTACAAAAGTTAAAAAATAAACATCTTTGAGTAAAAATAGTAAGATCAGGTAATAATTAGGGTTTTTAAAAAAAGTTTCTGTTAGCATATTCAACAAATTTTTTACTGAGTCTGTTTTATGAAAATTATCTCTTTTAACATTAATGGCCTTCGCGCTCGTCTTCATCAATTACAAGCCATTATTGATAAACACCAACCCGATATTATTGGCCTACAAGAAATCAAGGTTCACGATGAGATATTCCCACTTGAAGCGGTTGAAGCCATGGGATATCACGTATATTTTCATGGACAAAAAGCCCATTATGGTGTGGCAATGCTATGTAAAAAACCTGCAATAAAAGTTCAAAAAGGATTTCCTACTGATGATGAAGAAGCGCAACGCCGAATGATCATGGTAGAAACCACTAATGATATAGGCGAAAAGATCACCGTTTTAAATGGTTATTTCCCACAAGGTGAGAATATTAACCATGAAACTAAATTTCCTTATAAACGTAAATTTTATCAAGATCTAATGACTTACTTAAATGAACATCACACCAAAGATGAGAAAATTGTTGTGATGGGTGATATCAATATCTCTCCACTCGATTTAGATATTGGTATTGGTGAGATAAATCGTAAGCGTTGGTTAAAGTCAGGAAAATGTTCATTTCAATTAGAAGAACGTGAATGGTTAGCCAAATTAATGGCTTGGGGCTTTATTGATACTTTCCGTCAACTTCATCCTGAACAGACTGAAAAATATTCTTGGTTTGATTATCGTTCACGGGGTTTTGATGACAATCGTGGTTTACGAATTGACGTTGTACTAGCAACACAAAGCTTAAGTGAACAATGTATTGAATCAGATATTGATTATGAATTACGCGGTATAGAAAAGCCATCTGATCATGCACCAATTTGGTCTACTTTTAACCACTAAATATTTCTATAAAATATTAGCATTAACTATTATACGTTAATGCTAAAGGTAAACTATGTCTCAATTAGAAAAATACCTCTGCCCTCTTTGCCAGCAACCATTATCTCTTATCGGTAAAACTTATTGTTGTGATAATAAACATAGTTTTGATCAGGCTAAACAAGGTTATGTAAATTTGCTTCCTGTGCAATTTAAACACTCAAAAGAGCCAGGTGATAATAAAGCAATGGTTGTTGCCAGAAGAGCTTTTCTTGATAAAGGTTTCTATCAACCATTAGTTGATAAAATGCTTGAGCTTTATCAGCAATATGGCAATACAAGTGCGCCTTTACTTGATGCGGGTTGTGGAGAAGGTTTTTATACTCATCAACATAAAAATGGTACAAATAATGTGTACGGTGTTGATATTGCCAAAGAAACAATAAAAATTGCCGCTAAACGTTATAAGACCTGCCACTTTAGTGTAGGGACATTATCTAAATTAAGTTTTAGTGATAATTACTTTGCTTGGCTTGTATCTGTGTATGCGCCAATTTTAGAAACGGAATTTACACGTATTCTTAGTGAAAACGGCTACCTTTTAACAGTGACCCCGGCTGAAAAACACCTATTTGAATTAAAAGAACTTATTTATGAACAAGCTAACCAGCATGACACGAGTAAGAGTCCTATTGAAAATTTAACGCTCATTGAAGAGCAGAAATTAACATACCCAATGCACTTTAGCAGCAGTGAAGATGTCTTAAACTTATTAGCGATGACACCCTTTGCCTTTAAAGCCTCAAAAGAATTAATGGCACAAATTAAAGCAATGGATCAATTTACTTGCCAGGCAGACTTTATTTTACGTTTATACAAAAAGTAAAAATAATACTTATTCTTTCATTAAAATATAAGTATTAGTGATAAAACGCTTATATGACCTAAAATTATGTATTTCGAGAGGCGTAAGTAATCTGCAACAATTGGGCTAAATCAATATATCTTGGGTTTGACGTGGCTAAATCATTAAGGTGTTTATTACTTCCTTGAGTTAATGCTTTTTCTAATCCGCTCCGATACCAAGATGCTAAAGGCGGAGGTAAAATTTTATCCGCTTTAACGCCTAACATCACTAAAGCTTGCACAGGAATAGATAATAAAAAGATTCCATACACTAAAGCTTGGGGTAATGCGTTAATCGCATTATTGATATTACCATTGCCACTAAAAAAGCCAGACGCAAAATAAAGCTGCATAATAACAGTAAATAACGACAATGCAGGGAAATAGCGACAAACAAACCGTGCACTTTGTACCGCACGATAATCAGAAAAATACCGAGCTAATTCGGCTTTTTCAGGCCAAAGCTTACAATATTTTTGACCTAATTTAATGAGGTCTATTACAGATATATTCATATTTAAACTATAGCACTAATGTACAGTCTGGAAAAGTGACTCGAAAATAAACTTAGCATGACAAACTAAAAAAATTATTTTATAGCTTGCATTTTCAACGTTAATAACATCCACAAATGAAGCGCAATCGAGAAAACTAACGATGTGTTAAAAAACAAACACAGCATTAAACCCATTACAATCAATACCTTAAACTTTACCCACATAATTACACACAAAGATGTCCACAGGTTTTGTGGATGTTATCACTACTGCAATATTTTGTCCTTTGCTAGAGTTCATACTAAAAAATAGTTATAATAACACCTTTAATAAAATATGGATTTACAATGGCTTTAACCTTAAAACGCTTAAATGAATCTTTTACTATTCATCGCTTATCTAAAGAGCGTGACATACCCGATCAAGTTTTTACCGCACCTATTTATTTTATTGCGAAAACGTTTAATGAAGTCTCTATCGTTTTACCTGAAAACATTAAAATTAATAGCGATGCAATTGAAACTAATTGGCAAGCATTAGAAGTTGTTGGCCCATTAGATTTCTCGTTAACAGGAATTTTATCGCGCATTGCCACTTTGCTGGCTAATGAAAGCATTAGCATTTTCGCTATTTCTACATTTGATACCGACTACATATTAGTAAAAAAAGAGGCTATTTCGGCAGCAATCGAAACACTTAAATTAAACGATTACAACGTGATTGAATAATTAATTTTTCAGCTACAATTCAATTTTACAATAGGATAATCAACTAGTAACTATTATGACTAAAAAATTAACACTATACGGAATCAATAACTGCGATACAGTTAAAAAGGCTTTAAAATGGCTTACAACAAATAATATCGAGCATCAATTTTACGATTTTAAAAAGCAGCCACTGACAGAGGCTCTATTAACTAAATTTGTTGAACTTAATGATTGGAGTACTCTACTGAATAAACGTAGTACGACTTATCGCAACTTAAGTGATGATATTAAAAATAATCTCACTGATGAAGTCGCTTTTGAACAAGTTATTGCGCAACCTACTTTGTTGAAGCGACCTTTGTTGTTAATAGAGTCATCTGATGAGTCAAGTCAACTGTTACACTTAGGCTTTAAAGCTGAACTCTACCAAAGTATTTGCCAATAAATATCAAATTACCTGTGCAAATTACCTATGATAGCTATGTAAATTATTTATATTTCAAGGATCCTTATGTCTGACCAAACTAGTGATGTGATCAAGCTAGCAATCGATTTAATTTCGCGCCCATCAGTAACCCCTGAAGATGCGGGTTGTCAGCAATTAATGAAAGATAGACTTGCAAAGCTTGGTTTTATTAACGAAACAATGGTGTTTGAAGATACGACTAACTTATGGTCTAGACGTGATGGTAAAACGTTAAATGAAAGTGACCCTATATTCTGTTTTGCAGGTCATACTGATGTTGTTCCCGCTGGAAATTTAGAACTATGGCATACACCACCCTTTGAGCCAACCATTATTGATGGAGTTCTCTATGGACGAGGTGCTGCAGATATGAAAGGCAGTCTTGCTGCAATGCTTGTGGCAACAGAGCGATTTGTTACTGATTACCCTCACTATCATGGCGCTATCACCTACTTAATAACGAGCGATGAAGAAGGCCCTTTTATTAATGGTACCACTCGTGTTATTGATGCATTAGAAGCACGAAATGAAAAAATAACTTATTGTATTGTTGGTGAACCATCAAGTACCGATTTTGTTGGTGATGTGATAAAGAATGGTCGTCGAGGCTCTATTTCGGCAGATGTAGATATTAAAGGAAAACAAGGACATGTTGCCTACCCTGAACATGTTATCAATCCAATTCATATAGCAATGCCTGCTTTAACAGAGCTCAGTCAATATCATTGGGATAATGGAAATGATTACTTCCCTGCCACAAGTTTTCAAATATCAAACATTAATTCAGGTACCGGTGCGACTAATGTTGTCCCTGGGCATTTAACTGCGTTGTTTAATTTACGTTATAGTACAGAGTTAACAGATCAAATTATTGTTCAACAAGTTGAATCAATTCTCAATAAGCATCAATTAGACTACGATATAAAATGGACATTTAACGGCAAGCCTTTTATTACCGAACTGGGTAATGAAAAAGGTGATTTTCTAACATCAGTAACACAAGCTGTCAGCTCTGTTACCGGTATAGCACCAAAACTTTCAACATCAGGAGGGACTTCTGATGGCCGTTTTATTGCGCCAACAGGTGCAAAAGTAATAGAGTTAGGGCCATGTAATGCAACTATTCATCAAGTCAATGAATCGGTTACATGTGAGGATTTAGAAAAACTTTGTGATATTTATTATACTTGTTTACAGCAAGTATTACTGCAAGATAAAACTGAATGACTGCTATGAGCCCTGGAGTAACTAATAAAAAAATAAGTGGTCAATTTTCAGCGCAAGCACTTGGCTTAACTGATCAACATATCGATTTTTTTGAAAATGCTACGTCACTTAATACAGATAAACCGGCTAATGCAAAAGTATTAGGCATACATAAACTGATGCAAAACGATTACCAAGCATTAGTAGACCATGCAGCTAAAGCAGGTATTGAAATACAACTTGCAAGTGGCTTTCGCTCATTTGAACGACAATTGTTAATTTGGAATAATAAATTTACCGGTAAAACGGCCATTAAAGATATTGATGGTAAAGTAATAAATATTAATAAACTTTCTGAATTTGAGATAATGAATGCTATCTTACTATTTTCTGCTCTTCCAGGTGGAAGTAGGCATCATTGGGGCTGTGATATTGATATTTATGCACCCAATTTATTAGGTGATGATAAATTACAATTAGAGCCATGGGAGTATGCTGCTTCAGGTCCTTTCGCTAAGCTGTCATCTTGGTTAGTAGAGCATGCTGAACAATATGGTTTTTATTTTCCATATGATCGTTTCCGAGGTGGTATAGCAGAAGAACCGTGGCATTTGTCTTACGCTCCACTTGCTAAACAATATCAAGCGATATTGAGTATAGAGTTACTACAAAACTTATTATTAGAAACCGATATCGCAGGCAAAGATACTATAATTGAACATTTACCGGTAATTTTTAAACGTTACATCAATAACGTTAATACAATTTATTGATTGAATAACATTATTTTGTTGGAGACATTGCTAAAATAAACTCAGTAAAGCTTATGATGATCTTATCAATAGCATCTTGCATAACAAATACATAGGATAATACATGGAAAATTGGTTAGCGATTTTAATTATAGGTGTCACGATTGCCTTACTTATTGGTAATTTTAGTACCTTCTATAAAAGCACCAATCATAAAATGCGTAAAAAAGCGTTAAATGATCGAGAAGAAACATTACCAAGAACAAATAAGTCTGAGCATAAAATGCCGACGATTAAGCAAGATCAGTTTAAAAAGTAATATTACGTAAACTAAAAATAATTAAAAATTAAATTTAAAAAAAAAGCGCTGAACCATCAGCGCTTTTTAATATGCAATAGTCTATTTTTAGTAAATATTTTTAAAAGATAACCCTTTTTCCATCACAGGAAATATCAGTTCTAATACTGATAAAGGTAAAGGCTCACCATTAGCATCATAAATAGTCACTGATGTTCTTAGGCTATCGTCTTCAATAGGTGCAAGTACAAATTGATACTTAGCATCATTTAGTTCAATAACAGGTCGATCGTCTCCCCAAATACTAGCCCAAAGACTCATAGTTGGTTTGACAAAATCTACATAATAAATTTTATCATTTTCATTTAAATCGGTAATTGTGAAACCATGATTTTCGAAAAATATAGGCATATTATCCCATAAATTATCTAAACTCATTTCAACAGCATAGGCATTTTCGGCTGCTCTATTTTCACTAATCGTGACCAGTTTTTGGTTCGCACGTACTAAGCGACTTTCTCGCTGTTGTAAGCGATAATTATAATCAACTTGTCCGATCACTTCATTTAACATCGCCATTTCAACACGTTGTTTATCAATAGGATCAATAGTTTTAGTACCACCACGCATATCAGTTTTCATATAATCAATTAAAGAAACTTTTAAAGATAAACTACGGCCATGTGGTTTAAGGTAAAACTCATAACGAAAGCGCATGCTGATAGATTGTTCTATTTCTTTAAACAACCAACCTGTTTCAACTTCTTGATGATACCATTGCGATTCAATGATTTCAGTCGTGCCCCCTACTTCATCATTCTTTTTAGGATCAACATTAACGGTATTATAATTAACACCATCTGAAGTTAACTGTCCAATAAGAGCATCTTTAACAAAGGTAAGTAAGCTTCTATCTTCAAGTACTTTATCAAACCAAATGATAGGATCCGCTGATTCAGGGATCGTTCGTGAAGAATCAGCTAGCGGCAATACCAAAGATGGCGCTCTGATATCCATCTCTTCACCAACAGGGCCTCGAGTATTTACAATACTCGTAATAGCAAATTGCTGTTTTCTTGTTGGTTTATCCAAATTTTCAGGGACAACAAATTCTTTAGACTCTTGTTTTTTTGCATAATCAAAATCTCCCTGCGCCCGCTTACTATCAACACTACTACATGCAGATAATGTTAAGCTGATAACAGAAAAATAAAACAATTGGCGATTCATTAAAACTCCTGAGAAATCCCACTTGGGTATATAATAGTATTCATTTGATGGTTTAAAGCGTAATTGGTTCAATTGTAACATTAAAAAATATTGAGTTTAAAACACATCGATTTATTAGCGCACCATGGTACTTGCCTGTTTTTGCAAACACAAGCCTATTATTATGATTCGTGACGGTTATTTTCCCTATATGGGTACGCTATATTAATTAGATACGTTATAATCTCCCTTTTCACCGACTAGGCAAATAAATGTCTCAATATTTAGTGTTAACCGCTATGGGTTCTGATAGAACAGGCTGTGTTAGCGAATTAACTAAATTAGCAAGTGAATGCGGCTGTAATATTTTAGATAGCAGGATGGCTATATTCGGGCAAGAGTTTACGTTTATAATGCTTTTGCATGGCGATAACCGTGCTATAAATAAGATTGAAACTCGGCTTCCCATGGTCGCTCATGCGCTAGATTTAATCACAATGATGAAACGCACTTCTGGTCACAAAACTTATGACCTTGTTGAACATTATCAAGCGGATTACACCGGTACTGATCAACCCGGTCTACTCAAGGCAATGACTGCGTTTTTTGCCACAAGAAAAATCGATATTTCCTCATTGAAATCTGAAATAGACCCCAAAACTAGCATTATAAGTGCGAGTATTTCCATTGCATTAACGCAAAAAATAAGCATTAATGATATTGAGAATGATTTTTTACGACTTTGCGAGCAATTTGGCGTACAAGGGTGTATAAAAGAAACAACTCACGGGCTTGTATAGTTATTTAAACAAAATTATTTAAGAAAGGATAAATATGAACACCTTAACTATTGGTGATACTGCGCCATTATTTACGTTAAAAGATGAAAATGAAAACAAGGTTGCATTAGCAGACTATATTGGTAAGAAGCAGGTATTGGTTTACTTTTACCCTAAAGCGATGACCCCTGGTTGTACAGTTCAAGCGCAAGCCCTACGTGACAATAAAAGTGAATTAAGTAATCTAAACACTGTTGTTTTTGGTATTTCTCCAGACGAACCTAAACGTTTAGCTAAATTTTGCGAGCGTGACCAACTTAACTTCACCTTACTTTCTGATGTTGATCATAAAGTAGCTGATGAATTTGGTGTTTGGGGGTTAAAGAAATTTATGGGTAAAGAATACGACGGCATTCACCGTTTAAGTTTTCTAATTGGCTTAGATGGTAAAATAGCGCATGTATTTAACAAGTTCAAAACGAAAGATCATCACCAAGTAGTAATTGATTACTTAACTGAAAACCAAGCTTAAGCGTTAATATTGATAAAGTCTACCATATGTTAATTATGGAGACTTTATCAATGAAAAGCGTTTATTTATCTATCACTATCTGTAATATCGCTGGTTTCACAGCACAAACAACAATAGCCGCTTTATGTTACTTGCTAGTTAAGTTAATTTATAGATTCAAAGTCTTCCTGTGTTGAAGACCAAGCATTAATCACTGCTTTAACTAATGTTGCTAAAGGTATCGCGAAAAATATTCCCCAAAATCCCCATAAACCACCAAAGAGTATTACAGCAATAATTATAGTGACAGGGTGAAGGTTAACGGCTTCTGAAAATAATAATGGCACTATTACATTACCGTCTATGGCTTGAATAATCCCATAAGCCAACATTACATATCCTAGCTCTTGACTAAAACCAAACTGAAACAAGGCAACTAGAAAAACAGGAATAGTTACAATCGTTGCTCCAACATAAGGCACTAATACTGACAAACCAACTAATACGCCTAATAAAACAGAATATCGTAAATCAAGAAATACAAATGCGATAGTGGTAGAAGCGCCAACAATAAGAATTTCAATTACTTTACCGCGTATATAATTTAATATTTGCTGATTCATTTCTTTACCAACTGCTGTCGCCATACGACGCTCTTTAGGTAAGAATCGACTGAAAGTAGCAAACAAATCTTGCTTATCTTTCAGAAAAAAGAACACCATCAGAGGCACTAAAATAAGATAAACCATTAAGGCTACAATATCAGAAATAGAATTAAGAGACGCCTTAAGTGCAACTTCCCCCCATTCAAGGGACTTATCTTTAATTGTATTAATAAAAGTTTCAATCTGTGAAGCTTGAATAATATCTGGATATTTTTCAGGTAACGTTAATAAATATTTTTGTCCTTCAGTCACCATGTTTGGTACTTCTTGCAATAAATTACTACTTTGTTGCCAAATAATTGGCATCAAGCCAAGCAGAGAAATTAATGATATCCCGACAAAACTTGCTACAATAACAACGGTTGAACCAGTTCTGGAAAGTTTTAAAGCCACCAATTTATTGACAGGTAGATCTAATAAAAAAGCAATTCCTAACGCAACAAGTACTGGCATTAATAAATGACTAAATAAGGCGAGGAATAAAAATAGACCGAGCAAAATAACCACAAGCGTAACAGCATGAGGGTCTGAAAACTTACGGGTATACCAGTCGCTAAAAAGCTTAAACATATATTTCCTTTACTCCACTGTGTTTTATTATATTTTACATTAATTAAATTTAATTATTTTTAGATAACGTTATTTCTACAATGTTATTGCCAATAATATTTTGCTTAAAACCATACCCTAACTTAGACAATAATTTAGGTATACTTTCTTTAGAGCCTGAATCACGTATTTTTAACACACAAACATCATCTTTAGTCATTTTCTTCAAAATCAAGCGTAACTGAACCAATGGAAGTGGACACTTTTCTTGACTAGCATCATATTGAAAGATCATTATTTAGTTCTTTTTTTTAACAAGGTAATCTGCGACAATCAATTTGATATCTTATCTTAACTGTTCTTATATAAATAGCTAAATGAACAGCTTACTCAAACAACTTAATTTATAATAATTTAATTTTTAACCGAATCTTTCTTCATAATCGGTGTCAAAGAATGATGGGTATTTAGCATTAATATACTGCTTTTATTTATATCATTCTCATAAAACTAATTACAGGATTACATATTGTTTAACATAAAACCTTTATTAATAGGCATTGCTATCACCACGTTAATAGCAAATACGTTTAATTTAGATGCCGAGGCCCATGGGCAAAACAATAAAAACAAATTACCTGAGATAGGTATTTCGGGTTTTAGTGTCCTCTCTTTAGATAAAGAGGGACAAATAGGTACAGCAATGATGCGCCAACTTCGTGCCACTCAGCCTGTCATTCAAGATCCCGTTTTAATAGAATACATCAATCATTTAGGCAATCAACTAGTTAAGAATGCTAATGATGTTAATTATCCGTTTGAATTTTTTTTAATTAACAATGATGAACTCAACGCATTTGCTTTTTTTGGTGGTCATGTTGGTATTCATAGTGGTTTATTAACAACTGCTGATAATGAAAGTGAGCTTGCATCTGTTATAGCTCATGAAATATCTCATGTTACACAACGTCATTTAGCACGCCGTTTAGAATCACAAAGTAATAGCCAATCGTTAACGATGGCAGGAATGGTTTCAGGTATATTACTTGCCCTAGTCAATCCTACCGTTGGCATGGCGGCATTAAGTGCTTCTATGGCTGCTTCTCAACAAGCCAGTATCAATTATACTCGTAGTAATGAAAAAGAAGCCGATAGAGTTGGTATTGCTTTGCTAGCAAACAGTAATTTTGATCCTCAAGGTGCTCCAAGTTTCTTTGCTAAGATGTCTGAGAAATACCGCTACGCCAGTAAACCACCTGCAATGTTACTTACACATCCTTTACCTGAATCACGAATAGCCGACGCAAGACAACGTGCTCATAATTACCCAATACGTCGTTTAGCTCCAAGTCTCAACTTTGAATTAGCTAAGTCTAGAATTCAAGCTCGATATCAAGGTAACCCGAACGACAATATTGCCTATTTTGCACGACAATTACGAACGCAAAGTTATGCTGTAGAGGCTGGTGCAAAATATGGATTAGCGTTATCATATTTCGAAAATAAAAATTATGAACAAGCTAAAAGTATTTTAGAAGCTCTAAGGCAAGAAGATAAAAATAATCTATTTTATATTGATGCGCTAACTGATGTTTATTTATCATTAAAAGAATATGACAAAGCAATATCCATGTTAAGTGAATTAAGTTTATTGATGCCGAACAATCAAGTTATTAGTTTAAATCATGCTAATGCGTTACTTACTGCTGGTAAATATGAACAAGCTGCAAGTGTTCTTCAAGATTTTTTAATCGTTAGTCCAGAGAACTTTATTGCTTATGATATTTTAACAAAAGTTTATAGAAAACAAGAAAATAAAGGCTTAATGCATATAACAAACGCTGAGGTATTAGCTTTATTGGGTGCATATAAAAAAGCCGTAGATGAATTACAAACAAGTTATGATTTTATTGAAGGACAACCGCTTTTACAAAAACGCGTAAAAGCTAGAATATTACAACTTCAAGAACAAGAGAATAAGCTGAAACGTTTATAATACTAACCCTTACTGATTAAGAATATATTATGTTAACAATTTACCACAACCCAAGATGTTCAAAAAGCAGACAAACTCTTGAGCTGATTAAAGAAAATTCACAAAAAGAAATTAAAGTTATTGAATATCTTAAAGAGCCACTAACCGAAGCAGAAATTGAAACAATATTATCCTTACTATCTTGTACTCCTATCGAAATGATGCGAGTAAAGGAAGCTGAGTTTAAGGAGCAAAACCTAAGTAAAGCCGATGATAAAACACTGATAGCGGCAATGGTTGCTACACCAAAATTAATTGAACGCCCTATTGTAAGTGATGGTAATAAAGCCGTGATAGGTAGACCGCCACAAAATGCCCTAGCTTTATGCTAACTTTGCTCTAGATTAAAGGTTATAAGCAATAAATGAAAACTCAAAAAATCTCTACCCCAAACCTCAGAAAATTAGCCTTATTTGGCTATTTTTCTTTACTTATTTTTATGCCTTTATGGTTGCTTGTATTATCACCGAGCGAAAGTTTAAGCGCTTTAACAACATTTCTATTATTTATTTTGCCACTACTCTTCCCTATGAAGGGAATTTTACAAGGTAATCCATTTACCCATGCTTGGGCAAATTTCATTGTATTAATTTACTTTTTACACTCATTAACTACATTATGGGTCTTACCAAGTGATAGAATTTGGGCGCTATTAGAGCTTATATTTGCTTCTACTATGTTTTTAGGATGTAGCTATTATGCAAAATATAAAGGACAAGAACTTGGACTTAGTATTCGTAAACCTAAAACGGATAAAGCTGATTAACTTGGTTGTTTTATCTGCACTTAAAGGATTCAAAGCATGACATTTAAAAATACTTTCTTACACTTAACACTTTCATCAACACTCATGTTGTCAGCTTGCGGTGGTGGAAGCTCTCAATCTGATAATACTAATAATGTTGATACTATAGGAAGTATTTTGCAACTTGAAGACTCACTTTCAATAAACCAAGGTGTAGATTTAATTTTGTATTTCCCTGATGGTGACTTAACCAATATACAGTGGCAACAAACAGCTGGTGACGCTGTAGACTTGCTTGCTCCTAAAAGTAAAGCTATAGGGTTTACACCTGCTAGCGCAGGAGAATATAGTTTTTCGGTAAGTTTTAATAATGATGGTGGTGCAAGTCAAACATTAACAAAAACTATCACGGTAACAGGGGAATCAAGTTTAATCACCACACGATTAGCACATGAAGTACGTAGCGGTAATAAAGTATCCTTAAGAGCTGAAATTAATGAAGACATTGATAGTAATTTATTAAATTGGGAACAAGTTGCTGGTCCTACTGTGACATTAACTGATACTGACACTAACGGAAAATTAGCAATTTTTTTCGATGCACCACAAGTTAATAAAGATACTTATCTGAGCTTTACAGCCTCAATTTCCTCAGATGGAGTAAAATATAGTGATACAGTAACAATACTTGTTGAATCAGCTGATACGATCAGCAATAACGCTTATTTTGAGACACGCGTTGCTAAGGTATTCTCTTACAATGAATCTAGCCCTTATAAAGATGATTTAGTTGATTGTGTATACTCAAATGCCTTAACGAGTTCTTGTACGCTAAATAAATTACCTCTTATTGCGAGTGAGGTTCAAAACGCTGCAGATATTCCATCTGTAGATACCATTATGGATCGAGTTGTTGTATCCCACCAATGGATGGGGGAAAAGTTTAAATCGTTTTTAATTAATAATGATCCTCATGATGATATAAAACGCCTACTTAGAGCAACAACTGCAATTGTTATCAGCTACGATGTTCGTCCCTCATTTTACTGGGCGGCAACAGGTGCTATTTATCTTGATGCCAATAATTTTTGGTTAACTGCGCAAGAGCGAGACACAATAAATGAAGCTCCAGATTATCGTGCTGATTTTGGAAACGATCTTCAATTTGTAATGCCTTGGCGTTATGTAAAAGATAATGATTACGCTTATTCTACTATTCCTAGTTCAGTACGTACTGACCGAACCGAAAGTGATGGTCTGTATCGACTTACATCTTTAATGTACCATGAATTAGCCCATGCAAATGATTTTTTTCCTAGTAGTCGATGGTCAACCTACTCTTCTTCACAACGTATATTAGATGCTGCTGTTAGCAATAATACAGAATCAGACAACTTGTCTGTAGCGTACCCTCTGCAAAGTCAAACGATGCGTGATTTGGCTCAAGTTAGCTTTGCTGGTGAAAGTGCCACCAATACACAAAAATCCTATTTACCAACAGATATAGAAATAATTTTTAGCCCTGATTCTGCCACCGACTTTTATGCTTATTCAAGTTTACGAGAAGATTACGCCATGTTGTTTGAAGAATTGATGATGCAAAAACGTTTTAATATTTTTAGAGATGTTGCAATAACAAATCAACCTATTGGTGATACTATTTCCAGTAGTGATTATAAGGTTACCTGGGGTCAACGCGGTAGAATAGGCGAACAAGATATTAAACCTAGAGTATTATTTAGTGCTAGCCGAGTATTACCTGAATTTGATAGTGAAACCGCTTTACTAAATGTACCTACCCCTATTCAAATGACAAGTGGTAATGATTGGATAGAAAATTTAACCATAGGCCCGATACAATCCAATAACCTTAAAAATGCCAAACGTGTATTTACAACGAAACAAGATCAACAAGCTATCCCCTATTTGTATCATCATAAGCCATTGCCCAAGCATTAATTTAAACATCAAACTTTGACATCAAAAGCAGTAAGAAATATTATTAGAGAGCGTAAATAATAGTAATATTTCTTACAATTCGCTAGAATCGACTAAGTAAAGTATGTGTAGATTTGGTTTAGTTCACATCACTTGTGATTACCATTTTGCTCCTCTTTTAGAGTTTACTCTAATAATAAAACAAAAAATTTACACTCACTTCTTTGTAGAAATAACTAATTTATCTATACTCCTTGATAAATAAAATATTATTTAAAAATAAGCATGTAAGGGCTTCCAATCGATTTAAGGTTAGCTTTACCTTCTTAAAAAAACACTCTAACTGGTAAGGAATATCATGAACACACTCAGTATTAAGCAAAGGATTTTGTTGCTTTCAATTGCTCCTATAACAGTCGCTGTTCTAGTGGTTATGTTTTTGGTCAATATCCAACTTAAAGAACTTGGTGAAGAACAAGTTCAAAATACTAAAAGTAAAATGATGGAGGATAAACGAGCAACCCTTAAAAATTATGTTGATATATCATTGTCTGCCGTGAGTAGTTTAGTTGAACAAGCGAGTGGGATTAATGATGAGCAAATAAAAAATGTAGTTGCCGGCTATTTACGTAATATTGTTTTTGAAGAGTCTAAAGATGGTTATATTTTTATTTATAAATACGATGGTATAAACATTGCCCATAAAGAAAAGCCGGAGCTTGAAGGCAAAAATCTTTATAATTTAAAAGATCCAAACGGTGTGCTTGTTATTAAGGAATTAATAGATAAAGCACAAGATGGTGGTGGCTATGTAGAATATATGTGGCATAAACCATCTAAAGATATGGAAGTAACTAAATTAGGTTATGCTAAATCTATTGATAAATTTCAATGGATGGTAGGTTCAGGTTTCTATATTGATGATATTGAAGATGAGATTGCTAGTATTCGTTTAAAAGTGAATGCTAGTATTAATAAAGCCATGTTGCTCATTGGGACTGTCGGTGCTTCGTTAATTGCACTTGTAATTTTTATCAGTCTTTATATCTCTGCTAAAATCACCCGACCTTTATGTGACACCGCACTTGCATTAGACGATATTAGCCAAGGCGAAGGTGACCTAACCCGCCGCTTAAAAATATATGCGGAAGATGAAGTTGGACAAGTATCAAAAGGATTCAACTTATTT
>NZ_JAHKQD010000049.1:14388-118270 GCF_018860915.1 Colwellia sp. C2M11 | reverse complement strand
ATTTTGCTATCGGTGAATAATATCTATTAGATCACAGTGAGGAACTTGCTTCAAGCTTAAAAAACAAACAATTGAGGAAATATAAAAAAAGACGTAAATACGTCTTTTTAGAGAAATTCTACAGCCTCAACGCCACTTTAAGCGGCAAATGATAGTTGGTTAAAATAGGCGACGAAGGAGCAAAAACCAACTGTTATTTGTCCGACTTTAAAGCCTTGTTATATGCAAAGCACCAAATTAATTTATGTATCCTCTTTTTCAGTAGGTAACAACTCAGATAATACTTTTTGAAAAACGTAAACCGCCAAGATAAATGAAAATATAAAAGTCATCAAAGGAGAAATACCACGTTCAAATAGAAAAGAGAATAATAGATCTAATAGTGAAATACTGATCATTCCAAATATAAATATTTTAGTTGAATGCTTATGCACTATCGCTTTGATTTTCTGCTCAGTCATATCGTAAAACTCCATTTTATGAAAGCATATAACGCTTTGCTAAGCGGCAAAAAATTAGCTGGCTAAAATTAGCGAGGAACGAGCAAAAGCCAGCTGTTTTTTGTCCGTTTAAGCAACTTGTTAGCTGTATTTAACTAAATAACAATTCAGACAATTCATTTTGTTTACAAGTATATTTTTCTCGTAAAGATGATAATTTTTCCTTTGAAAAATTCAGGTTAGTATTTACATGACCGTAACAGTTAGAAGTATAGAGTAATGAAATGACTTCAGATGGCATTGAAGATAGATCCTCTAAGCTAAGGAAATCCTGCTCTTCTCCTTCACCTTCAAGAATTATTTCAACTAACTGTTTCTCAGCTTCTTTAACTTCATCACTTTCATCAATATCTCTTTGAGTTTTATGATAATGATGAATCTCTTCACCATAAATTTTGAAAAGGATATGTATAAAACGTGTATGGTCGCCTTCTCGACTATATAACCTAAAAGCAATACTAAACTCTCCCTCATTGTCATGTGTTGTTAAGCCTTTATACATCAGCGACAATAACTTGGCTTTCCCTTGTTTCGTATCAGGAACTACAGACAATTCATCAATCATCGTTTCCATTCGTGGAATTACCCACTCCTGCTCCAAGAAATCTTGATTTATATCGAAAACCATAGGTATGACATCGTCTCTATCATTTACAAATGCAATTTTATCGATTATTTTAAATTTATTATCTGAGGCATAATTAACAATAAAGATCGAAGTAAAGTATTCTTGGAAAGAACGATGTGTGAAAGTATATCCATTACCATCGCGCTGCATGATGCAAACTGTATCTAATAGATCATTTAAAAAAAGGCTTTGATCTATTTTAATACCTGAAACCCGAATAGCATTTTCCAAGTATTTTTTTATTTCATCTTCAGAAAAGTAATATTTTCTATCCGCGTAACTTACTATTGAAAATGCCGATAATAATTTCTTAAAATCGTCTAATGGTAAGTTTGAAAATGACTTTCTTTTATATAAGCTTTTCAATGAATCATGTTTATTAAAAAGAGTTAAGAATGCTTGTTCATAAAATAAGTGTATCTTATTAGGTATTTCTGCAATTTGTTCATAAGTTAAAAGCATCATTGTTAATAACAATGGATTACTCGCAAAACTTTCGTGTTTTTCATAAAGGCTTTTATCTAAAACATCTAAAAACTTACGTTTTACTTGTCTGTCATAATCAAGTTTGCTTATAAGAGCTTTTGATTTATCTTTATCTAAAGGGAGAACTTTATATACATAAAACTCCTCCCATGAATGAAAACGCCCATCAGGGCGACTAGAAAGCAGCAATAAAATTTTTTGGTACTTTGAAGCTATATTTACAATCTCTTTTTCGTATTTTTCTCTTAACTCATTATTTAGCTCATCAAAACCATCAAAAATTAGTAAAACTTTACCTAAATCTAAGGAGTAATCTAATTGTGACTTTGTAAAAGTAGACTCTATATCGGTTAAAGTTTTTAATATAAAATCAAACAAACTAGTTTCAGAGTCAGTATTTAAATGTCTTAACTCAACAAAAATAGGAAAAATCCCTATTGGGTTCTCTATTAAATCCAAAAAAATACTTTTACAAAAAGTTGATTTCCCTGAACCAGCTGTACCAGAGATAACTAATCGTTTGTTTTTCTGAAGTTCTTTTATAAAATCAGATTCTTGAATTTTTTGACCAAAGCCTATTTCAAGATCGGTTCTAACATAGAACTCCTTAATGTTAACTGGCGCGTCACGATACAATAGTGTTTTTGTTTTAGAATATCTATCATAACTTCTAGTAATATATTTAGAAAAACAGGTATTTAAAGTGACTTTTAATTTATCATGCGCTTCCTTAGTTAACTTACCAACACCATCAAATATTGGTTTAGCAAACTGTTTAACTAATTCTACTGCAATCTTATTTGGATCTAATTCTTTCACACAAATTCCTTTTTAATTAATCATATTCATATGCGCCAATAATTTCGATAAACATTGACAGCTAACAGTATATTATCCATAATTCACGATAGTAACGGATTATGAAATAAAATAATAACAAAACAATAATAATTAAATCATTACCTGTCAAAGCTTTATAGTAAAATAGGTGGTTTTATTTTAAACATTAAGTTTGTAGAAACTAAGCACTGCGTCATACTCAGCTATTTTGTGCTGAGTATGACGCAGTCCTTAAAAAATTAAATACTAAAAATCAATAAATTAGAAGTTTAGCTATGTAGAAAGTGAGCATATTCGTGCTCACTTTCTACACAAAAAATTGTGTTTTTGGGGAAAATACATTATAACTGTATATAAATACAGCTTGGTAAAGTGTTTTTTTTATGATCATAAAATCTCCTTTTTTACAGCCTCTTCGAGATGTAATTCGAGTTAAACGCTATAGCTTACAAACAGAAAAAATTAACGGGGACGCCACTCAAAATAACTAAATTTCTATCCGTCATTTTTTCGCCATCTATTTTCGCAGCGCCTTATTTAATCATGCGGTAAGCATCTGACGTACTTCCCACTAAACCAGCTTCTTTTAATAAATTCTTGATGAGCCACTTCCGCTGCTGCTTGATCATGGAAACGTGCGATTAACTCTTTTGCTAAGTCAATTTTAACATCGCGTGGGTTTTTACCTTGTTCAATTTCAGTTTTATACCCTTCAATTTCTGTTAAAGGTTTAAAGCTTAATAATTCATAATAACGTCACATAAGCACATCGGTAATATTACCTTAACAGCTAAAGCAAAGGCCGACGCAGCATTCTGTTTCGACCTTTATTTTAATGAATATTTACCAACTTACTCTTTTAATTCATGACTTACAGAGCTGTCTGATTGAATAGCAAGACCCTCTAAAAGCATTTTAGCTGCTCGGTCTGCTGTATCCTGAAAAGGCTCTAATATGAGTTCAACATCGAGTAAGTTTAATTCTTCGGTATCTATACTGCTTTGTGAAACAGCAGCTAATTTACCCTTATACCCAGCTGATCGGGTTAATTGAATCACGGTTCTTCTAATATCTTCTGACGACAAGCCTGTATGTAAATGTGGGATTGTTGAAACAACCCAATTTGCATGATTTAATGGTAACTCGATGATAAATTCAGCATCGGTTGCGTCGCCATATTCACATTCTAAACCTAACAGTCGCCAATGTTTTATAGCAGCAGGGTTGAAGTCGATACCTAACACGCTAATACCTTGTTCTTTAAGTCGCATCGCAATAGCAGTGCCAAGGCGCCCTAAACCAAAGATAATAACGGGGTAGTGAGCATCAGTATGATCATCCGTCATATTTTCGCGAGGAACGCCTGAACGTTCAAACATACCAATAACGGGCGCAAAAATAGAATAGAGTTGATGTGAGTAGGTGATCATATACGTTGATGCGGCAATGGTGATAATACCAACTAATGTTACTAATCCCAGAATATCTTGTGGTACATGTCCTAAGCTAATACCCATCGCAATGAAAATTAATGAAAATTCACTAATTTGAGCTACGGTTAAACCAGCAAGGAAACCTGTTCTTTTACCATAGCCCATAAGCCCCATAATAATCATGACAATGAGTGGATTACCAATAAGTACAAACAGTGAGAAAAGCATTGCGCCTGGAAGATGCGCGCCTAATAAAGACAAGTCTAATGTTGCGCCTAAGGCGATAAAGAAAAACAGCAATAAAAAATCACGTAAGGGCGCAAGTCTGGCAGCGATACTTTCTCGATAAGGGGTTGAAGCTAAGGCAACACCTGCGAGTAATCCACCCACTTCCATACCTAAACCGACGATGTCTCCTATGGCGGCAAAAAGGGCTGCTTGTGCAATGGCGTATATTACTAATAGCTCAGGCGCTTTAGCTAGTTTTTCAGTAAGAGGGTTAGCTATATAACGCACAAAAATAATAACAAAACCCAGTAATCCCACACCTGAAATAGCGACTTGCCAAACAGATGAATTATTTGAATCGCCATGCCCAGAGCCAATACCAATAGTTGCTAATATAATCATAGCCACTACAACAACGAGATCTTGAACAATTAAAAAACCCAGTGCGATTTGGCCATGTAATGATTCAATTTCTCGTTTATCAGAGAGTAACTTTACAATAATAATCGTTGAAGAAAAGGTAAGTGATACTGCAACATAAAGACTAGTGATATGGTCTAAGCCAATACCTAAGCCTATGTAATAACCAAATAAGGATGTGAAAGCAACTTGACCAAGACCCGTTAGAACAGAAACGCCACCAATAGACTTAATTAACTTTACATCTAATTTGATACCAACAAGAAATAACAGTACCGCGATGCCTAATTCAGAGAGTAGCTTGATTTGATCTTTGGAATGAACAATATCCAGTACGGAAGGTCCTGCTATTAACCCCACTGCAATGAAACTTACAATAAGGGGTTGCCTTAATAATAGTCCGATAAATCCCATGAGTGCAGCTAACACGAGCAGCGCTGCTATTTCAGTAAATGACGACTGTGAAATTAGTTCAATTAAATTCATTACATAATCCCTATCCTGTGAATATAGTATTAGATAATTTTACATTAATAGAGGGGGGAGTGAATATATTAATTATTGAATAACATAGTTTTTATAAGGTTATTTGATCTGGATACTTAATTATAATAATAACGATGAAGTTAGCGCGTTAATTTACGCTAAAGTGTTTGTTAGTTATTTAAGCTTTTTAGTAATCATTCGGTGTTTATTCTCTGAAATACATGGTGTTCAATTCCTGCTTGTGGTTAAATTTAGGGTATCAAGCTTTATACGGTAAACACTACATTGATCAATCTTTATCCCGCTAACAAAATGGAAAATTTGTTACTGCTGCTTAATAAAATTTCCCAACTATCTCCCCTAGGTGTATTCAGTCAAGAAGTGATTGTGGTGCAAAATCCAGGGATGCAGCATTGGTTAAACCTCGCTATTGCCGAAGAACGTGGTATTAGCATGAATATAGGTTACGCGTTACCAGCTCAGTATCTATGGAAGCTAATAAGAACGCTGGCTAGTGATGAAGATGTACCAGAACAGTCACCTTACTCAAGAGAAGTGTTAACTTGGCGTATTTATGCTTTATTAGCGACAAAAAGTGTAATTGATGACAGTGATTTTATCGCTGCAACTCGGTATTGGCATAAGTCATCAGCAACAGAAAACGCTTATTCAAATCAAGAGCAGCCGAACGCTAGCAAAGAAAATATTTTCAGCAGTCAGGAGAATTTAAAGCGCTATCAGTTAGCAGAGCAAATGGCTGATTTATATGAACAGTACTTAATATTTCGTCCTGAATGGTTAGACTCTTGGCAAAAGGGACAAGAAGTTGACTTACTGTCTAATGACAGTAGGTGGCAAGCTAAATTATGGCAACAACTTATTAAACAACTCGCTTATAACCCAGTAGAGTTATTAAATAATGCTATTGCTAATATTGAGAATAAGCTTGCAGCAGATCCCTTGTTATTACCTAAACGGTTAAGTTTTTTTGGTATTAACAGCATGGCTCCGATGTGGTTGACCTTTATAAACGCATTAAGCGAGTATATCGAAGTAGACTTTTATCATCTCAATCCTTGTTTTTCTTATTGGGGCGATATTATTAGTGAAAAACAAGCTATTAGTAAACTCTCTCACTGGTCTAACGGTGTTGATGATGAGCATCTATTTGTTGGTAACCCTTTATTAGCTAATTTAGGACAGCAAGGGCGTGAATTTTTAGCTTTATTACAAGATTACAGTACGGTTAATGTTGAGCTATTTGTTAAAGCGAGCTCGGATAACCAAGGTGCAGATAATAATTCAATCAGTAGTGACAATGATAGTGATAGCAACAAGCCAGCAGAGCGAATTTTACATAAGTTACAAAATGATATTTTAGCGTTACATGATGCCACGAAAGCACCAGAGGTGTTAATCGATGACTCTATTACATTCGTTAGTTGTCATAGTGCTTTACGCGAAGTACAAGCCTTACACGACTTCCTTCTTCATCAATTTAATACATCTGCTAGTCAATCAAACAATACAGATAAGCTAACACCAAAAGATGTATTGGTTATGTGTCCGCAAATCGAGCAATATGCACCTTATGTAAATGCAGTATTTACGCGTGGCTGGCAAGAATTAAACGATGAAGTACCGCCATTACCTTGTTCTATTGCTGATCGCAGTGCAAAAGATAGTGATCCCTTGATTGCTGCGTTTAGTGAGCTATTAACCTTACCTGATTCTCGTTTTCAAGTATCTCATTTATTAAGCTTTATTCGTTTGCCTGCCGTTGCTAATAAATTTTCTATTAATGAAGAAGACGGCGAAAAAATAGCGGTTTGGTTGAAACAAGCAACTGTTCATTGGGGCTTAGATAAGTCGCATAAAGCTAAAATACTGGGTGATAATGTCAGTAATAGCTTTACTTGGCAGCAAGGGTTATCTCGATTATTAAGAGGTTTTGCTTTTTCAGATACCGATACAATTTATCAAGAGCAACTCTTACTGGCAGCAGTTGAAGGTGATGACGCAATATTACTTGGGCAATTAATGTTATTTATTGAACAACTACAAAGCTTAGCCCAACAGTTAAATACACCCAGAACAGCTAAAGATTGGCAGACTTTCTTACTAAGCCAACTGTCATTGTTGTTTACTACTAATCGTTATTTTTCTAACGAGACGAAATCGAAAAGTGCTTCACAAGCAATAAATGCACAGCTAAATAATCAAATTGAAAATAGCTTAGCGATTATCGAACAGGCAATCAGTGCCTTGGTTGAATATTGCTCTCATGCACATTTTGAAGAAGTAATTGATTTAGCCATTGTTGTAGACTTTCTCAATAACCACTTCAGTCAAGGTGATGCTAGTCGTCAATTTATGGTTGGACAAGTAACATTCTGCTCTATGCTGCCTATGCGTAGTATTCCATTTAAAATTATTGCGGTCTTAGGTTTGAATGATGGTGAATTCCCAAGACAACGACAACCATTAGGTTTTGATTTAATGGCAACTAGTCCAGCAAGGTTAGGGGATAGATCTCGTCGTGGAGATGATCGTTATTTATTTCTAGAAGCAATCATCTCAGCAAGAAATTCACTGTATTTAAGCTATCAAGGCCGTAATATTAAAAACAATAACGAAAAGCAGCCTTCACTCGTGCTTAAAGAGTTAATGGATTATCTTACGCAAGGTTATGGCTGGAACTTTGATAAAGACAATGAAGATGAAAATCCACCGAATCAATTGCAGCAAATGCCTATGCAGCCTTTTAGTGAAGGTAATTACTTGGCCGCGCCAGACTTAACCGCTAAATCGTCAGCAGCTAATTCTTCCATAGTAATTACTGCTTCACCAATAAAGGCGAGTTTTAATGCTAACTGGTTTAAGTTAGCACAAAATAATGGTCAAAATGTCCAGCGTGATAAAACGTCGTTAGTCATAACAGATGAAGAAATTGAGTTAGAATCAATCACCGCAAACGATTTAATACGGTTTTTTCAACACCCAAGCAAGATGTTCGCTCAAAAGGCATTAAACTTATACTTAGATGATAATAGCGTGCAACTACATGATGTAGAGCCTTTTAGCGCAGATTATTTAGATCGCTATTTATTAAAACAAGATTTATTAACTGCAAGTTTAGCAATGCTATCCGAACAAACCACAATACCGATGGTCAATAGCATAGAGCAAGTATTACATGCTGCTAAATTATCCGGAAAATTCCCTGATGCCCCTAGTACTCAAGCTGATTTTGATAATTGGTTAGACGAAACGCAACAATTTAGCCAAGAAATTGTTGATCACGGCTGTGATAATCCAGAATTAATTGATTGCCAGATAACCGTCAATCCACATAAAACAGCAAATTCTAGTAGGAGTCTACAGGCAAGCGCCCCTATTATTTTGATGGCAAAAATACCGGTTAAACAGACTCATGATGGTGTTCAGTTAGTCTTTTATCGTAGCTCTGGTGCGAAAGTGAAAGATTTATTTACGTTGTTTTTACATCATTTGATTGTGCAGTTATGGCAACAACAAAATATGGGCACTAAAGATTATGGAAGTAATATTCTTAGTCAAGTACAGAGTACCTGTGGTTTCTACTTTAATGCTAAAGCGCAAAGTGTCGAACATTATAGTGTTACCAGTATCGAAAATGCTGAAGCTGAGCTTAATATGCTTTTAAGCACTTATGAACAAGGCCAAAAACAAGCCTTGTTATTGAATAGTGAATTAGCGGCTCATGTGTTTAAGCAAGTACGTGGTAAGGTTGTGGAAATGACACAAGATCGTTTTGAAAATCTTTGGTATGGCGATGATTCTGTTTCGGGGCTCGGCCATGATCCTTATATTGCGTATTTTTGGCAACAATGTCCTGACATTACCGCATACTTACCGCAATTTAATACTGTTTATCAAAGTTTATTTAAGCATGTAAGCAAGCGTAAAAGTAAGGCTAAAGGTGAAAAGTCATGAGTCAGTCATCAAAATTTACCTTAACTAATTTAGATTCATCCACCATCCCATTAACTGGCCGACATTTAATTGAAGCCAGTGCTGGTACAGGAAAAACTTACAACATAACTCGTATTTATTTACGTTTATTGCTTGAGCGTGAGTTGAAAGTTGAAGAGATTTTACTGATGACTTTCACTAAGGACGCGACTCAAGAGCTAAGAGGGCGTATTGATGCCTTTATTCGTGAAGCGCTTAATAACTGGCCTACCTTGTGTAGTCAGGATTCTTATTTTAAAGCCATTGATAAGCGAGTGAACCCAGATAACGCTAACCCTAATAAAATCGAGTTTTTATTAAAACGTGCATTATTGTTTTTAGATGAAGCGGCCATTTTTACTATCCATGGTTTTTGTCAACGCGCGTTAACGCAACATGCTTTTGCGAGTGGTTTACCTTTTAACGCGAATATGTCGACCAATAGTAACGAATTAGTACTAGAAGCAACGCAAGATTGGTATCGTCAATTGGCGAAACAAAGTATTGAAAATTTTGTCTTAGTTGAAGCTTTTTGGGCAACGCCTACGGCCTTTGTTTCAAGTTTTGCTAAAGCTATTTCACATCGAAGTGAGTTGTCGGTTATTGATGTACAAAGCTTAGTGGCTAATTTTATCCAATTAGCCAAACATGCCAGTGTAGCTTTAAATAATAATACAAGCTTACTTGATGAAGGATTAGTGGCACACAAAAAACCAGAAGAGCAAGAAAAGCGCGCTGAAGAGCTTGTTAAATTAAAGCAATGGTTAGATAACATCGCGCAGTGCCAAGACCACAACGCTTTATTGGACGCTGCCGCCTATCCTATGCCAGATTACTTGCTAAATGGTAGTCGCCATCCTAAAGCATTTAAAGTGCAATTAGCGCAGGTTTTAGACAGTGCTAAAGAAATTAAAGCGCAAGTGAAAAACTTAGCTAAAAACATCAATAAAGCCCAAGCTTATCAAATTGTAAGAGGCGCTATTTATCAAATCAGACAACAAGTAAAACAAACAAAAGAGCAGCTTAATTGTTTAGATTTTGACGACCTTATTAATACCTTGGCTGATTGTTTGCAACAAACGCCTAAAAAGGATTCCTCAAGTTCACAGCAAACAAGTAATATTTTAGCGCAAACTTTATTAGCGCAATACCCTGTGGCGTTAGTTGATGAATTTCAAGATACAGATCCTCAACAATTTGCTATTTTGCAGGGAATTTATTATCAAAAAGATCAATCAGGTGTGAGCAGTGATAACACTAGCAGTGATGAAGAGAGTAAAAATGCACTCTATTTAATTGGTGATCCTAAACAAGCTATTTATGGTTTTCGTGGTGGTGATATCTTTGCTTATTTAAATGCTCGTAGTGATTGTGATTATCATTGGTTGATGGATACTAATTGGCGCTCAAGTCCTGATGTTGTCGAAGCGTATAATCAGGTGTTTTCTGGCTCGGCTACTGAGAGCAGTGTGAAACAATCAGTTTTTGGTTATGGCATCGACTATCAACCGGTACTTGCAGGGAAGAAAGCCGATGCTAAGGTTGACTCATTAACCAATAAGGGACGAGCATTAAGGTTTGTACATTTTACTGGCGAGGGGTTTACTGACAAAGTGCCGCAGTCGGTAAGACCATTAATGGCTACCTGGTGTGCTAATGAAATTGTCAGTTTACTTAATAAAAATGATATTACTAATCTTGCTGCTGAGCAGACAACAGATAATAAACAAATAAAACCAAAAGATATTGCCATTTTGGTACGTGATGGACGAGAAGCAAGTGCTATTAAAGAAGCGTTGTTACAAGCTAATTTAGCGAGTGTCTTTTTATCTGATCGGGCTAATTTATTTGATAGTGAACAAGCAGAGCAGCTGATTAAATTATTAAGAGGTATATTAGCACCAGAAGACGAACGTCTCTATTTAAGTGCTATTACTTGTGGATTACTTGGTATTAACGCTTCTGCGTTGTATAAACTGCAACAAGATGAATCGGCATATCAAACATTAAAATTTCACTTCTTCGACTATCGAGAACAATGGCAGCGTCAGGGTTTTATCTCAATGGCGATTACTATTATGCATCAGCATTTTGATTTCTCTGGTGCTAATGACAGCGGTAATAAATCTCGTGCATTGACCAATCTTTTGCATTTATTTGAGATTTTACAATCAGCAAGCCAACAGTTTTTACAACCACAAGAATTACTCTATTGGTTTGAACAACAGTGCCATGATGATAATGCTCGGGCAACAAATGATTTAGAAACAGAGCAACGACTTGAAAGTGATGGCGATCTAATTCGTATTGTTACGCAACATGGTGCTAAAGGTCTTGAGTATCCAATTGTTTTTATTCCTTTTGCCACTCGTCATAACGATCCACTTAAGTTTGGCAATAAATCCGTTAGTTATATTGAATACCATAATGAGCAAGGACAGTTATGTCTTAGTTTAGATGGCGATGAACAGGCTAAAATTGCTATGGCAAATGAAGCTTATGCTGAAAGTATTCGCCTTTTATATGTTGCCATAACACGAGCTGAACGTCGGTGCTACATTTTAAGCACAGCCTTTGATAAGTATGCATTGTCGCCTTTAGGTAAAACCCTGCAATGGCAACCTGAGCAAGATATTGTTCAAAGTCTTAACCAGTTAGTGGCTAGTTCACCAGAGACTATTAGTTTACAACTTGAATCGTTTGATAGTCTTGCTAATGATATTGCTAGCAATGTTATTTCGCAAAAACAGCAAGTTGAAAAAACAGCTGAACTAGAAGTTAGTAAATTTATTGGTAAAATTGAACGAGATTGGTGGCTAAGTTCATTTTCTGCCTTAAGTAAAAACTTACGCCATGGTGGGATTTCTTCGCCGGATAGAGACTCGGTAGAAGTCGTTGATAGCAGTGTAACAAATCGGAAAAGTGAAAAAGCATTACTCCGCTTTCAATTAGTAAAAGGCGCACATAGTGGTAATTTATTACATGATATTTTAGAGCACAGTAATTTTAAAAGCAGTGATGTGATTGAAAATAACATGCTTGAAAGTACTAAGTGGCCTTTACTTAAATATGGAGAGCTAACAACAGGTTTTACTGACGTTGATCTAGTGTGTTGGCTCGATGAAATTGTAAAAACCCCAATGACTAATAAAAGCGATACGCTTGATACTTTTTGTTTAGCTGATATTCCTGTACAGAAAACCCTGCGTGAAAATGAGTTTTACTTCCCAATGAATGAAGCCAATATTACAGATTTAGAGAAATTGTTAACCGATCATCGAAATACTAATACAACTACAGTGAAGCAAAATAATGTTAGGTTACCAAGCTATAAATCCTTAAAGGGCATGATGCATGGCTTTATTGATTTAGTGTTTGAGCAAAACGGTAAATATTATGTCTGTGATTATAAGTCTAGCCATTTAGGTGATGACTATAACGATTATGATTACAATGCATTGCGTGATGATATAGAAAAAAACTACTATGATTTACAGTATCTTATTTATAGTTTAGCGTTACATCGTTATCTTCAACAAAACCTACCTGATTATGATGTAGCGGAACATTTTGGCGGTATATATTATTTATATCTACGTGGTATGACAAACGATGCCAGCCATCAAGGGAAGGGCGTTTATTATCGACAGATCACGGAGAATGAGCTAATTCAATTAGATGATCTTTTTTTGGGCAAGCCGTTAGCTAACAAGTTAATGAAGGAGCAACAATAATGGCTCACATAATCGTTAACTTTAACCAAGCGCAACAACAATTAGCTAATATAGAGGCGATAGATTATTTTTTTGGGAAAGAATTACTCGCAGCGTTAACCGTTCAGGCTGATTTGTCTGATGAACAACAACAGATCTTATTCCATTTATTAATAGCATTAAGTGTTAGCTTACGTGCAGGACATACATGTCTACCAATAACTGAGATTGCTGGGGAGCATTGGGGTGTTGCTTTCGATGAACTCGGTGAGTGTAGCCATCAAGGCTATCTTTTCCCAAGTATTGATATTTTAGAGGGGCTATTAGCAGCTCTTAATCTTACGGCTGAAGAACATCAACCCGTAGTTTTCGATAATAATAGCTTATATATGCGTCGCTATTACCAATTTGAATGGGAGCTTGCTCAAGGTATTCATAAACGTTTAACGCAAAAATCTGCCGTGTCAGTGAATGATATTAGTAGCATTGTTAGTCAATTATTTCCAACAAGTCAGGGAAAAGATATCCTTCAGAATGAAGCTGTTAATATTGTAGAAAATAAGCGTGAAGAAATTGATTGGCAAAAACTGGCTGTTGCTAACGCCATTGATAAAAATTTCACTGTTATTGCTGGTGGCCCAGGTACAGGTAAAACTTATACGGTAACCAAACTACTTGCTGCGCTCTTAATGTTACATGAAAAAAATCAGTTACAAGAAGATGCACCGGCTTTAGAAATTGCGTTAGTTGCCCCAACAGGTAAAGCTGCACAACGATTATCTGAATCTATCATAAACGCAATAGCTGGCTTTAAAGGGCTTATTGATGATGATATTTTGGCTGCTATGCCAACACAGGCAAAAACTATTCATCGATTATTAGGGGTTATTCCTAATAATCATAATTTTAGACATAATCAAAATAATTTATTGTCTTGTGATGTGTTATTGATCGATGAAGTGTCTATGGTTGATTTACCTATGATGACACGTATATTTCGTGCCTTAAAACCTGAAACAAAAGTTATCCTATTAGGTGATGCTGATCAGTTACCTTCTGTGGCTGTTGGCTGTGTACTCGCAGATATTGCGCCAAGGCCTCATTCTGGTTACAGCAAGGAAAACTTAGCTTATTTGGCAAAGGTATGTGAAATAGAGCAGACATTTCTCGCCAGCCAATTTCATCAAGCTTCTGCAGAGCCGATGACTTATCATGATCATTTAAGCTTCTTAATGAAAAGTCGTCGTTTTGATGGAGAAGGTGGAATAGGCATATTAGCAAATTATGTTATTCAAGGTGAGTCAACGCTCAGTTGGCAGCTGCTAACGGCTTCAGCAAGTGAAGGAGCGTTAGCTGATAATAACCAGTTAAGCCTTGCGGATAATACCTTAAGTAGTTGGTTGCCACCTTTAATTCAAAAGTATTACCAAGGCATAGCACAATGTCGTGATGTTTCTGGTGCTTTTGCATTATTGGCTAAATTTCGTGTTTTGTGTGTTACTCGCCAAGGTGAGTTTGGTGTAGATGCGTTAAATCAATGGATAAAAGAGCAATTATTTTCTCGTTTTCATACTGAGGTTAATTATCATGGCATGCCAATTATGATCAATGAAAATGACTACCGATTAGGGCTATATAATGGTGATATTGGTTTGCTTTGGCGTACTGAAGAAGGCCAATTAATGGCATATTTTGAAGACACTGAAGACGGTTATAAACTGTTTATGCCATCACGTTTACCTAAATATGACATGGTTTACGCCATGACTATTCATAAAACCCAAGGTAGTGAGTTTGATCATGTTGCTATGGTAATGCCAAAACAAGCTGAACATCAATTATTATCACGTGAATTACTTTATACAGGGATTACTCGAGCAAAAACAATGTTAACGATTTCGAGTAATAAGCCAACTTGGCAACATGGTGTAAAAACCAAAATAAAACGTTACTCAGGACTAACACTTTAATTTATAATTTACACTACACAGCATACTTTTATTTTCTAAGGAAAGCGTCTCTTAATGCAGTTAATCAATATAGATAAACAACGTTACAGAAAACATTTAAACATAGTAATAGCCGGATTTATTGGTACTTTATTAATTTTGTCTTTAATTTTTGGTCAACTGCTTATTGCCAGTTTTGCCCAAGAAGGGGTAAGTAACTTTAGGTATAATCTACTTGGCGTGATTCTCGCTTTGCTTGCATGTGCTGGCATTATGCATACATTAAAAAGCTCTGATGCATTTAAAGAGATTTACTATGTATGGCAGATAAAACAACTACAAAATCTAATTTATCGAAAATTGAAAAAAATTAAAGTGGGTGTAAGTAATGATGAGCACAATGCTTTAATTATTTTAGTTTTTTATTATCAAAGTTTAATACAAGTTTATCGACTCGATGATAATACCCTAACTATTTCTGAAGTAGAAAAAAGGCTCAGTGACTTACAAGATACTATTGCTGAAAAAAATCTAACGGTAAGTGCTGACCAGTTTGAGCAGAAGTTACTAGATGATTATCGTTAATCATTGTCCTTATTTATTATGAACAAAAAAAACCAGTATTTAATTAAATACTGGTTTTTTAATTTTTAACATTAACTAATAATAAGTAACTATAAAAATTATTAGTGGTAGTGCTATATTATCTTTAGCGCAATAAACTATCTGGCACGGAAAATAATGCGACCTTTAGATAAATCATATGGCGTTAACTCAACAGTTACTTTATCGCCAGTTAAAATACGAATATAGTTTTTACGCATTTTTCCTGAAATATGAGCAGTAACCACATGGCCATTCTCTAATTCAACTCGGAACATAGTGTTAGGTAACGTGTCTAAAACCGTACCTTGCATTTCAATATTTTCTTCTTTCGCCATGGGGCGCTAAACCTCTATATGTTGTGCAAACAAGCAATAAGTTCAAATTAAATTGTTATAAATTATTGCCGATAAAAAAAGCTGCGCGAATAATGCCTAATTGTGCAGCTAATGTAAAGCTTTGTGGCGGTTTATTTATGAGAGATATTAAATAACATTAGAGAAATTATATTATTTTTGAACAAGTAACCATTGTTGCTTGGTAAATATTTCATAAGGAAAATATCTATTTTTGTAATTCATTTTTTTACAATCATCTATTTGATAACCTAAGTATAAAAAGGGTAAATTGAATTTTTTACAAAACTCTATTTGAGTCAGAATAGAAAAAACACCTAAACCATTTGCTCTATAATCAGGGTGATAAAAGGTATACACCGCAGACAAACCATTAGTTAATACATCAGTTACTGCTAGACACACTAACTTTTTGTCGTTATTTTCTTCTAACCAAGTCTCAATAAATAATTGTTTAGTTAACTTACTAGAAAGAAAGGTTTGAAATTGCTCATAATTTGCAGGAAACATGCTGCCGTCTTGATGACAGGTATTAATATAAGTTTCATACAAAGGGTAATATTCATCTTTTAATTGCTCAGAGGTCGTAATTTTGAAATGTGCATTTCGTTTTAATGAACGTTTTTGGCTTTTAGAAGGATGAAATTCATTCACAATAACCCGCACAGAATTACAAGCATTGCAGCTAGGGCAATGAGGCCGATAAGATTGGTCGCCACTGCGACGAAAACCTTCCATCATCAATATGCTGTAACCACGATTATTTTGTAATCGTTCATCAATAGCAATTAATAAACGCTCTTCTTTGTTAGGCAAGTAACTACAAGGAAAGGTTTTTGTTATACCTACTTTAAAAGTATCATCATTCATAGAGGGTTATTACTTATCTGCGATTACTCACTTAAGTTTAGTTCACGAGTATGCCAAAAATTTTTATCGATCGTTAGATCGATAGCTTTATTTTTTAAATCAATAAAATCATCTCGAGTCACCTCGCTTGCGCCCATGTCGGCTAAAAAAGGGTTAAGTAACTGGCAATCAATAAAATCTACGTTAACCGAACTTAATAATTTACTTATTGCTACCAAGGCAAATTTAGAGGCATTAGGTTTGCTATAAAACATGGATTCACCAGAAAAGAAACCATTAATAGCGATGCCGTATAAGCCACCGACAAGCTCTTCTTTTGGTGATAATGTGTCATCATTATTTATTTGCCAAACTTCGATTGAATGGGCAAAGCCAAGTTGATGTAAGTTGATATAAGCTGATTCCATTTCAGGCAAAATCCAGGTGTCATCATTACGAAAGGGAGCATTAGCACATTGTTTAATAACTTGTTCAAAGGCTGAATTAAGGGTGATTTTATAAGGTGATTTTTTTATTGCTTTACGCAAGGTACGGTTCACATGTAAATCAGAAAATTTAATAATGGCTCTAGGATTTGGAGACCACCACATTAGCGGGTCACCTTCACTAAACCAAGGAAATATTCCATGGCTGTATGCATTTATTAATCGATTAGGTTGTAAATCGCCGCCTAAAGCTAATAAACCATTAGGATCAGTGAGCGCAGAGCTAACAGGAGGAAAGGCCACGTTATTATCGTTGAGTTGATATAGGCGCATATTATCCTAAAAATTTTATGCTAAGAGAATTGTAAGGCTTATTATAAGCATATAGTTCATCAAGCTAGTAAACTATATGCTTAAACTTTTTTTGGTTACTACTGAGCGTCTAGGTAGCGTTCAGCATCTAAAGCAGCCATACAACCAGCACCAGCAGAGGTAATGGCTTGACGATAGATGTGGTCAGCAACATCACCTGCCGCAAAAATGCCTTCTACGCTTGTTTGCGTTGCATTACCTTGCGTACCACTTTGAATAGTTAAGTAACCATTTTCCATTGCTAATTGGTCTTTAAAAATATCGGTATTTGGTTTGTGGCCAATGGCGATAAATACACCTGCAACATCAATAACTTCAGTAGCATCAGAGTTGGTTTCTTTTAAACGTAAACTTGTTACACCCATGTTATCACCTAAGACTTCATCTAAGGTGCGATCGGTGTGTAAAACGATATTACCGTTTTTCACTTTTTCGTATAAGCGATCCGTTAATATTTTTTCAGATTTAAAAGTATCACGACGGTGAACAAGGTGTACTTCGCTAGCAATATTTGATAAGTACAGTGCTTCTTCAACAGCAGTATTACCACCACCAACAACAGCAACTTTTTGATTTTTATAAAAGAAACCATCACAAGTAGCACAGGCTGACACACCACGGCCCATAAAGGCTTCTTCAGAAGGTAAACCTAAATATTGTGCCGATGCGCCAGTACAAATAATTAATGCATCACAAGTATATTCACTGCTGCCTGTTAATTTATAAGGTTTAGAAGAAAAATCTACTGATTCAATATGATCAAAAACAATTTCAGTATCGAATTTTTCAGCATGCTTCTGCATACGTTCCATCAATGCTGGACCGGTTAAATCGTCAGCATCTCCTGGCCAGTTTTCTACTTCTGTTGTTGTTGTTAATTGACCACCTTGTTGCATGCCGGTGATTATTACAGGTTTTAAATTTGCACGTGCTGCATATACAGCAGCAGTGTAACCTGCAGGGCCTGAGCCTAGAATAAGTAGTGGGCAATGTCTAACGTCGCTCATGAATGAGTTCTCCAGAATTTTTGATAGTAATATATTTGAAAGATGTATAGCTTTATTAATTGGGATGATAAGAGGTTCTATCAAGGGTGTATAGTGAGAATATGCATTTTTCGAAAAAGAAATAAAAAAAAGAGCACAAATTTTAATTTGTACTCTTAATAAAATTTACCTTTAAAGACTTAAATACTAAAAGTTAAGTGCTGTCTTTGCTTCGACAAACTCATAACCTAAAACATCAGCTACTGGCTTATAAGTAATTTTACCTGCAGCAACGTTTAACCCTGCTAATAAATGCTCATCTTCAAGTAAGGCTTGTTTAGCACCTTTATTGGCAATAGTAACAGCAAAAGGTAATGTTGCATTAGTGAGTGCCATTGTAGATGTTCTTGCTACGCCACCAGGCATATTAGCAACACAATAATGAACAACATCATCAACCACGTATGTTGGGTCTTGATGAGTTGTTGCTTTGGATGTTTCAAAACAACCGCCTTGATCAATCGCAACATCAACTACAACAGCGCCTTTTTTCATTGCTTTAATGTGTGCTTTAGTGACTAATTTCGGCGCTTCAGCGCCAGGTATTAAGACGGCACCAATGACTAAATCTGCTTCAACAATTAATTGTGCCATTGCATCAGCTGTTGAATAAACTGTTTTTAAACGTCCGTCAAATTCAGTATCTAATTGACGTAAACGTGTTAATGAACGATCTAATATTGTTACGTCTGCACCCATACCAACAGCCATACGAGCCGCTTGAGTACCAACAACACCACCACCAACAACGAGTACTTTTGCTGGTGCCACGCCAGGCACACCACCAAGTAAAGCGCCTAAACCACCTTGTGCTATCTCTAATGCATGTGCACCTGCTTGGATAGACATGCGACCAGCGACTTCAGACATAGGTGCTAGTAAAGGTAAACCACCGGTAGGAGACGTTACAGTTTCATAAGCAATACAAGTAGCACCTGAAGCAATTAATAACTCAGTTTGTTTAGGGTCTGGTGCTAAATGCAAATAGGTAAATAAAATTTGGCCAGGTCTTAGCATTTTACATTCAATAGGCTGTGGCTCTTTTACTTTAATTATCATATCTGCAGTTGCAAATATCTCTGTAGCGTTATCAATTATTTTTGCACCAGCTTCTATATATTGTGCATTGTCAAAACCAATAGCGGCGCCGCCATTATTTTCAACAAGTACTTGATGACCATTTACCGATAACTCTTTAACACCTGCGGGTGTTAAACCTATACGGTACTCGTGGTTTTTAATTTCTTTAGGTACACCAATAATCATAATCTTATCTCTCTTAAGTTAAATTATGATACCCAAGCTACCTCAAAATATAGTGTTGTGTACTACATCTAAGCTAGCTTGGGTATCAGGCAGCTTATTAAAGAAAACTGCCTCGTTAGAGTGAGTAGTATAAAAGTGTTTTAATAGAATAACCTGTCGAAATTTATCGTTTTCCATTATATAATCCTAGAATTAAATAAAAATATAGTGATATATCCAGTATGCCTTTAGTAACAAATAAAGTGATAGATCGTATTGATAAGAATATTCTTGTTGAACTGCAAAAAGACGGTAGGTTATCAAATGTAGAATTATCAAAGCGTATAGGTTTAAGTCCAACAGCTTGTTTAGAAAGGGTTAGGCGACTTGAAAAAGAAAAATATATCACAGGCTACCAAGCAAATTTGAATTCAACAAAGTTAAACCTTGCTTTATTGGTCTTCGTTGAAATAACCTTGTCTAAAACTAGTCCTGATGTTTTTGATGATTTTGCTAGTGCAGTGCATGATTTAGATGTTATACAAGAATGCCATTTAGTTTCTGGAAATTTTGATTTTCTTCTAAAAACCCGTGTAAAAGACATGCTAGCTTATCGGCAATTATTAGGCGATATCCTCTTAAGGTTACCTGGCGTAAGTGAAAGTAGGACTTATGTTGTTATGGATGAAATTAAATCCAGTAATATCTTACCAATTAAGCGATAATTTGTTATTTTAACCGTACCATTGCTTCTTCAAAATGCCTATTAGTCTATTTTGGGTTAACATGGTTACATATAACACTCATCTTCTTTTATCATGGAATTTTAATTGTCTTCAGAACTCGTAAAAAATACTGACGAAACCAGTCAAAAATCTGTTAATACGCCGACTGACGAGCTAACTACACAATTAAGCGGTGTACAACGCTTATTAGAAACAGGCTTACTGTTTTTTAGTGTCTTGGCTATGTTTTTAATGTTGGCATTATTTAGCTTTGATCCAGCTGATCCCGGCTGGGCACAAACTGGTTATCAAACCCAAATTAGAAACCTTGGTGGTGCTGTAGGCGCTTATCTTTCTGATTTATTATTAAACCTTTTCGGCTATATTGCTTATACCTTACCTTTTGTTGTTGCACTTATTGGCTGGCTATTATTCCAAAAATTTCATCAATTAATGCAATTAGATTATTTGACTATTGGCTTGAAACTGATCGGTTTTATCCTTTTTTATATGGGGATAACTTCATTAGCAAGTATGAATTTTAACGATATATACTATTTTTCGGCCGGTGGAATTTTAGGTAATGTATTAAGTGACACCTTCCGTCCTTACTTTTCATTTGTTGGTAGTACATTAATTTTCTTAATGTTTACTTGTTCAGGCTTTGTATTATTAACTGGTTTTTCGTGGTTGAACTTTATTGATGATGTAGGTCGTTACTGTATTTCTTTCTTTATGTTGTTAAAGAACCTTCCACAGTTGATAAAAACTCAGTTTGGTACGGGTGATGCCAATACAGATGAAAAAATTGACAATGAGTTAGAAAAAAATTCAATAGCAGAAGAGCTCAACAATGATGAACCGGTAGTTGAAGAACCTGCTAAGAAAAAAATATCAATACCGTTTTTTAATAAGAACTCACCCCCTGAAGTGTCAGAAAAACCTGAAACTCAAGAGCCATTTGTTGATATTGACGACTTAATGGATGGTCCTTTTAGTATCAATGTTCAAGAGCATGTTGATGATTCTGAAATTACAGCTGCTTTTAGCACAGTTGAAAAAATTGATGTTGCCGACGATTTGCAGCCACGTGGTAAACTGTCAGCTAGTTCTGATACCAGCCAAGTTAATTTGGTACCCAGTGTTGAAGATAAATTTGAGGGTATGCCGTCAATTGATTTATTAGATAGGGCAGACAAAGCGAAAAACCCAATTAATCAAGAAGAACTAGAGCAGGTTAGTCGTTTAGTTGAAGCTAAGTTACTTGACTTTAAAGTAGTGGCACAAGTTGTTGCTGTGTATCCTGGGCCTGTTATCACCCGTTTTGAATTAGATTTAGCACCAGGTATGAAGGTGAGTAAAATTAGTTCATTATCAAAAGATTTAGCGCGAGCCTTATCTGCTATAAGTGTCCGTGTAGTTGAGGTGATTCCAGGTAAGTCTGTGATCGGTTTAGAGTTACCTAATAAGCACAGAGAAATTGTTCGGTTAAGTGAAGTTATTTCTTGTAAAGAATTTGAAGAGTCAAGTTCATCATTAACTATGGTATTAGGTAAGGATATTGCGGGCGAGCCGGTTGTTGTTGATTTAGCAAAAATGCCTCATTTACTCGTGGCAGGTACTACAGGCTCTGGTAAGTCTGTTGGTGTTAATACCATGATTGTAAGTTTATTGTATAAATCGACTCCTGAAGATGTACGCTTAATTATGATTGACCCTAAAATGCTTGAATTAAGCGTTTATGAAGGTATTCCACATCTGTTAGCTGAAGTGGTTACAGACATGAAAGATGCCGCTAATGCTCTTCGTTGGTGTGTTGCTGAAATGGAACGTCGTTATAAGCTTATGTCAGCTTTGGGAGTTCGTAATTTAAAAGGCTATAACAAGAAAGTTTTAGGGGCGATGAAAGAAGGTGAGCCTATTATTGATCCGTTATGGCAACCTAGCGATGGTTTAGATCAAACACCACCACAATTAGAAAAATTACCGAGTATTGTTGTTATTGTTGATGAGTTTGCTGACATGATGATGATTGTTGGTAAAAAAGTAGAAGAATTAATCGCACGAATTGCACAAAAAGCCCGTGCTGCAGGCATTCATTTAATACTTGCAACGCAACGTCCTTCTGTAGATGTCATTACCGGGTTAATTAAAGCAAATATTCCGACACGTATGGCGTTCCAAGTATCATCAGGTTTAAACTCTCGAACAATTTTAGACCAACAAGGGGCAGAGCAGTTGCTTGGTATGGGCGATATGCTTTATTTACCGCCTGGCACAGGCGTTCCTACCCGTGTTCATGGTGCCTTTATTGATGATCATGAAGTACATGCTGTCGTTAAAGATTGGAAGTTACGCGGTGAGCCAAATTATATTGAAGAAATTTTAGCAGGTGGTAGTGATCCTGATATGTTACTACCTGGTGAGCAGCCTGAAGGCAGCGAAGATGAAGAATTAGATACACTTTATGATGAAGCTGTTAATTTTGTTACTGAAAAGCGCCGTGTATCTATCTCGAGTGTCCAAAGACAATTCAGAATTGGTTATAACCGTTCAGCAAGAATTGTTGAACAAATGGAAATTCAAGGCATCGTATCTACTGCTGGCAATAACGGTGCTCGCGAAGTACTCGCCCCACCACCAATTAGAGATTAATTCGGATTAAAATGAATATGAATTATGTGAATATTATTACCCTAGCGCTAACATTAAATGTTGCTATAAATAACGTAGTGCAAGCAAATCAACTTGAACTCAATACCACTATACCCGTAAATAATGACGTGGCAGTAAAAGCACAAACTATGGCGAATGAATCCGTGATCACTACACAAACATCAGCCGCTAAAATCGAACTAATGGCTAAACTTGCTAATTTACATCATTTTAGCGCTAAGTTTGATCAACAAGTACAGAGCGAATCAGGCGATATACTTGAACAAAGCTCAGGAAAGTTAGCCATTAGCAAACCAAATTTAGCTAATTGGCATACGGCAGAGCCAGACGAGCTTTTGATTGTGTCTGATGGTGAGAATGTTTGGTTTTATAACCCATGGATCGAGCAAGTGAGTGTGTATTCTTTATCAGCTGCGATTGCACAAACGCCTATTTTATTGTTAACCAGCCAAGATGAGGCAATGTGGCAAGAGTATAGTGTTACTAATGAGGAAGATAACAGTTTTGTTATCACAGCAAAGGATGTAAACAGCCAAATTAAAAGTTTAACTTTGCTTTTTGATACAGACAAAGCTGGGGGGAAATTGAAACAGTTTTCCTTTTTAGATGCTACCGGTCAATTAAGTCATATTAAGCTAAGTGATTTTGACGATCATACGCTTCCTGAGGCAAATTTATTTAACTTTGTCGTGCCAGAAGGTGTGCAAATAGATGATCAACGCGCCAATTAGCTTATAACAGGAATGTGTGACTATTGTGGAAGACAATCAACAAACTAATTTATTTGGCTTAGCGTTAGAAACTTTTGATAACGAGCCAGTGCAAGATACTGTCTTAAGTTCAGCGTTTTCTTCTAACGCGCCACTGGCAGCAAAAATGCGTCCTAAAAGCTTAGAGGACTATGTTGGGCAACAGCATATTCTTGGGGAAGAATCCCCTTTAAAACAAGCCATTATACAAGGCCATTGTCATTCGCTTATTTTCTGGGGCCCACCTGGCAGTGGCAAAACGACCCTAGCAGAAATTATAGCAACCCATGCTAATGCTAAAGTAGTTCGATTATCTGCAGTAACGTCAGGTATTAAAGATATTCGTCTTGCTATCGAACAAGCCAAAATTAGAGCTAATAATTCAACACCAGAAAGTAAAACAGTACTCTTTGTTGATGAAGTACACCGTTTTAATAAATCTCAACAAGATGCTTTTTTGCCCTTTATTGAAGATGGCACCATTATTTTTATTGGTGCGACTACTGAAAATCCAGCGTTTGAATTAAATCAGGCTATTTTATCTCGTGCGCGTGTTTATACGTTAAAAAAACTTAATGCGGATGAGTTATCTCAAGTACTAACCAGAGCAATTAGCTTGGTATCGCAGGAGCAGGGCGTTAGTATCATTATCGACCAAGATGCTAAACAGAGTTTATTAAACCGCAGCGATGGCGATGCTAGAAGACTACTTAACTTGTTAGAAAACTGTCTTGATAGCCAAACCGCTTTTTTATCGGGAAAAGAGCACCAGATAACAATATCTGTTGAACTAATAGCACAAGTAGCAGGCAGTAAAATAGCGCTTTATGATAAAGGTGGTGATGCCTTTTATGATTTAATTAGTGCCTTTCACAAATCCGTTAGAGGCTCAGATCCTAATGCTGCACTTTATTGGTATGCTAGAATTTTAACCGGCGGTGGTGATGCACTTTATGTAGCAAGACGCTTACTTGCGATAGCGAGTGAAGATATAGGTAATGCCGATCCACGTGCGATGCAATTAGCGATTAATGCCTGGGACACGTTTCATCGAGTAGGACCAAGTGAAGGTGAACGAGCTATTGCTCAAGCTGCGGTATACATGGCATTAGCGCCAAAAAGTAATGCCGTTTATATGGCTTTTAATCAAGCTAAAGTGTTAGCGGAGCAAACCTCAAGTTTAGATGTTCCCGATCACTTAAAAAATTCAACCAGTGAAATTACTAAAAATTTAGGCCATGGCGTTGATTATCGTTATGCTCATAATGAAATTAATGCTTTTGCCGCAGGTGAAAATTATTTTCCAGAAGCATTAGCGAAGGCGAATGAACAAGCCAGTGGCTATAATACCGATCTTTATCAACCTAGCGATCGTGGTTTAGAAAAACAATTAAAAGAAAAGCTCGATTATTTAAATCAGCTAAATCAAAACAGTAGTGAGCAACGCTATGAATAATGCGATTAGTAACCTAACTTTATATGCTTTTGTTGCTTTAGGTGGTGCTTGTGGTGCTAGTTTGCGTTTTTATATTTCGCAATTAGTGTTAAATTGGCTAGGAAAGGGGTTTCCTTTTGCAACATTGATGGTTAATATCACCGGCTCATTTATTATGGGTTTGTTATACCAATTAATAGAACATGAAATTTTAGATATTAATGTTCACAGAACTTTAATAGGTATTGGATTTTTAGGTGCTTTTACCACCTTTTCAACATTTTCATTAGACTCCTTGTTATTAATTCAACAAGGAGACTTACTAAAAGCCGGCATTAATATTATATTGAATGTGTCGCTTTGTATTGCTGCTGCTGGTTTAGGACTTTATTTAGTCTCAGCAATAGCCAAATAATATAACTTTTGTAGATTAATTTTAATCTTAATTTTAAACCAGAAATAACGTGAATAATTATGCTTGATGCCAAACAACTTAGAACAGATACAGATAACATTGCCACACAACTGGCAAAGCGTGGTTTTACCCTTGATATTGAAACCCTAAATGCGCTAGAAGAACAACGTAAAGCGATTCAAGTTAAAACCCAAGATTTACAAAATGAACGTAATACCCGTTCGAAATCTATTGGTCAAGCAAAAGCCCGCGGTGAAGATATTGCCCCATTACTTGCTGCTGTTAGCCAACTTGGTAATGACTTAGACGCTGCTAAAGCCGAGCAAGATGAAGTACTTGCTAAAATTAATGATATTGCCAGCGCAATACCTAATTTATTAGATGAATCAGTACCAGAAGGTAAAGATGAAGAGGATAACGTTGAAATTAAGCGTTGGGGTACACCACGTGAATTTGATTTTGAAGTTAAAGACCACGTAGACTTAGGCTTCTCTGTCGATAAAGGATTAGACTTTGAAAGCGGTGCAAAATTAGCAGGCACACGTTTTGCTGTAATGCGCGGTAAAATCGCTAAGTTACACCGTGCATTAGCGCAATTTATGCTTGATATGCACACAGAAGAGCATGGTTATCAAGAAATGTACGTACCATACTTAGTTAATGCTAATTCTTTATATGGTACTGGACAATTGCCAAAGTTTGGTGAAGATTTATTTCATACCGATTTATCAGGTAAAAAATTCTCTTTAATACCTACATCAGAAGTACCGTTAACTAATATGTACCGTGATGAAATTGTTGAAGAATCAGAATTACCAATAAAAATGACCGCGCACACACCTTGTTTCCGTAGTGAAGCTGGCTCAGGTGGACGTGATATCAGAGGTCTAATTCGCCAGCATCAGTTTGATAAAGTAGAAATGGTGCAGTTGGTGAAACCTGAAAATTCATTTGAAGCACTAGATGAATTAACTAGTCATGCAGAAGCTATTCTGGAAAAATTAGAGTTACCGTATCGTACTATGGCATTGTGTAGTGGTGATGTAGGTTTTAGCGCAACTAAAACATTTGATTTAGAAGTTTGGTTACCAGCACAAAATACTTACCGAGAAATTTCTTCTTGTTCAAATATGGGGGCTTTCCAAGCGCGTCGTATGCAAGCTCGTTTCCGTAATAGTGAAACTAATAAACCAGAATTATTACATACTTTAAATGGCTCTGGTTTAGCCGTAGGTCGAACGTTAGTTGCGGTATTAGAGAATTACCAACAAGCCGATGGTAGTATTAATATTCCAACAGCATTACAACCTTATATGAATGGCTTAACCAAAATTGGTTAATTAGTTCGTAAATTACCGTTAGTCATTATTGTCGTTATTACTTTACGTCGTTATTCCGTAGGTGACTTAATACGGAATCTCGTACAGCTAATTTTGTAAAGAAAGAGAGCCTGAATCAAGTTCAGGATGACAATAAGTCGTTGTTCGGATTGACGATAAATAGTTATTTAGGTTAATGGTAAACAACTATTTAGGGTGGCGTTAAATCGTTATTTAGAATAGTAATGGAACTACATTGATACTAACGATAATCCTTTGGAAAGAGCTATTAACACTTTATTAATAGCTCTTTTTATTATCTATTGAAATATTTCTGTAATAAATTATCACTTATCGGGTCTACTCCTTGTAACCTAAAATTTAAAGGAATATTCACTTGCTTACTACACTCCGTAATTTGTTCATTCAAGCGTTGATTGTTGTTGTCGTTTTTCAAACTGTATCTTATCTTCGCGAAACCAGCATGCTATCTTCTGATACTAAAATAACGCCAACGAGTGCATTGTCATTTACGCAAGTGCCAACACTGTTAGGCGAGACAGTGTCATTAAATTCACAAGGTAAAAAAACAATTATTTATTTTTTTGCGCCGTGGTGTAGAATTTGTCATGTCAGTATTAGTAATTTGCAATCACTGTATGAAAAAAATAGCAATATTGATGTTATTGCAGTTGCGTTAGATTATAGAAAGCTTAGTGAAGTATCTGATTTTTCAAAAGACAAAAAATTAACTTTTCCTATAGCACTGGGAAATGAAGAAATTAAAAATGCTTTTTTAATTACTGCATACCCTAGTTACTATGTTATCGACGAAGAAAATACAGTTATTGGCAAATCTTTAGGGTATTCTTCTGAACTTGGTCTTTATTTAAGATCTCTATAGTGATCTTATTTATGTTTGTGTACACTGTTTCCTTACTCTTTAGTCCATACCGAGCAATAGATAAGTCGGTATGAAAGAAAAAGGCTTTCAATTTTATGCAAATATCTGACAACTTTGACAGCGGTAATATCCGTGTTATTGATGCAAGTAATATCAACAATATTCAATTAGAAATAAAACACGATAATCAATCTGAATTTTATCAGTGGTTTCATTTCAAACTCCAGACAGATACTAGTCCAAGTAATACTCGTCAAGAACATGTTCTTAATATTATTAATGCTGGAAAATCCGCTTATGTTGAGGGTTGGAAAGGTTATCAAGCGGTAGCATCGTATGATCGTGACCATTGGTTTCGTGTTCCTACCACCTTTGATGGTGATAAATTAACAATAACGATGACTCCTGAATTTGATTCTGTTTATTTCGCTTACTTCTCACCTTACAGTTATGAACGTCATCAAGACTTATTACATAATGCCCAAATGGATCTTGACTGTCAGTTACAAGTGTTAGGCCAAACAATTGATGGCAGAGATGTTAGTTTATTAAAAATTGGTGAAGAAGGTGAGGGGAAGCGTGTTATTTGGTTAACAGCACGTCAACATCCAGGTGAAACCATGGCCGAGTGGTTTATTGAAGGATTTCTAGATCGTTTACTTGATGAAGATGATGGTGTTGCACGTGCCTTATTAAATAAAGCAGTATTTTATATTGTGCCTAACATGAATCCCGATGGCAGTGTTCGTGGTCACCTGCGTACCAATGCTGTAGGTACCAACTTAAACCGTGAATGGTTATCGCCTTCAATGGAGAGAAGTCCTGAAGTTTATTTAGTACGTGAAAAAATGCTTGAAACAGGTGTTGATATGTTTTTAGACGTACATGGTGATGAAGCATTACCTGTTAACTTTGTAGCAGGTTGTGAAGGTGTAGTTAATTATGATGAACGCCATAAAGCACTTGAAGACAAGTTTAAAAGCATTTTATTGTCATTAACACCTGAATTTCAAGATGAACGTGGTTACGACAAAGATGAGCCTGGTCAAGCAAACCCTACAGTTGGAACAAATTGGGTCGGTAACCAATTTAAATGCTTAGCTTATACTATTGAAATGCCTTTTAAAGATAATGACTTACTTCCTGATTATAGTGTAGGTTGGTCTGATATTCGAAGTAGTCTACTAGGACGTGACTTCTTAACAGGTATCTATCACATGGTTGATGACTTAAGATAGATAACGCTTTACTGTATTCGTCAATGAAAATGTCACTAGAACATATAAATTGACGAATACATTTTCAAACTAAACACTATTTAATAAGTGTATAAAATAATAAAAATAAAGAGGAAGTTTACGTGCAAGATTTAGTCAATACTATTAATGGTTATATTTGGAGTAGTGCTCTGATCTACCTGTGCTTAGGTGCGGGTTTGTTTTTTACTGTGTTAACACGTTTTGTTCAAGTACGACAGTTTTCAGAAATGTGGCGTTTATTAATGTCAGGCCAAAGTTCAGAAAAGGGCATATCATCGTTTCAAGCTTTAGCCGTATCTTTATCTGGTCGTGTTGGTGCTGGTAATATCGCTGGTGTAGCTGCAGCTATAGGTTTTGGTGGGCCAGGTGCAGTTTTTTGGATGTGGATAGTTGCTTTTTTTGGTGCCGCGACAGCCTATATTGAATCTGCTAATGCACAAATTTATAAAGAAGAGCATGATGGTAAATATTATGGCGGTCCCGCTTATTATATTGAAAAAGCAATGGGACAAAAATGGTATGCATGGACTTTTGCCATAGCCACAATTCTTGCTACGGGTGTGTTATTACCTACCGTGCAATCGAATACAATAGGTACAGCTGTAGAGCAAGTATTTTCTAATAGTGGCAGTATTGCAACAGGCATTGGTGTAATAAGTTATGCCAAACTCTATACAGCAACAGGTATAGTATTATTGCTTGGTTTTATCATTTTTGGTGGTATTAAACGGATCGCTAATTTTACACAAGTTGTTGTGCCATTTATGGCGCTAGCCTATATTTTAATTTCATTAATTATTATCGCGTTAAATATCACTGAACTACCCAGAGCATTTATGATGATTATTAGTGATGCCTTTACGCCAATGGCCGGTTTTGGTGCTGCAATAGGTTGGGGGGTTAAACGTGGTGTCTATTCTAATGAAGCTGGTCAAGGTACTGGGCCTCATGCCGCAGCTGCAGCTGAAGTTGATCATCCTGCTCAGCAAGGGTTAGTACAATCATTCTCAGTATATATCGATACGCTATTTATTTGTTCTGCTACTGCATTTATGATTATTATTACCGGTGCTTATAATGTTCATGGTGTAGGTGATGGATTTATTGTGCAGAATGTAGCAAGTGATATTGCAGCCAATGGTCCAGAGTTTACGCAAATTGCAGTGGAAAGTGTTTTTACTGGCGTGGGTAAACCTTTTGTTGCTTTGGCATTATTCTTCTTTGCCTTTACAACTATATTGGCATATTACTTTATTGCTGAAAATAATATTTACTACATTAAGCGAACGTTTAAACTCCCAGGGGCAGTATTTATCCTAAAAGCCGTCATTATGATCGCTACTTTTTATGGTACTGTGAAAGCTGCTAATATTGCTTGGGGCTTAGGTGACATCGGTGTTGGGCTAATGGCTTGGTTAAATATTATTGGTATTATCATCATTTTCTTTATGTCGAAACCCGCGATAAAAGCGTTAAAAGATTATGAAGAACAACAAAAAGCCAATGTTGATAAATATACTTTTGATCCACAGAAACTAGGGATTAAAAATGCAACATTTTGGGAAAATCGTTTAGCAAAAGCTAAGAGTAACAAGATTAACGAGCCATAGTGCTGTATTAAGAGAAATAATAGTAAAAAACGTCTTTAGGGACGTTTTTTTTTGCCTGAAAAAGGGTAGAATATTGATAAAATAATGCGTTACAAAGGTTTATCAAAATGGCAGTAATTAATTGCCCTAGTTGCAAAAAAAAAATATCAGATAAAGCAAAAGACTGTAGCCACTGTGGATTAGCTTTACAAGCATTAGACAGTGAAAAGATCGCTAGTATAAATCGCGTCAATAGAATTAATAAAGCACAACGATTAATGAATTATTCTTTTGTTGCTATGTTAATGTTTTGTGGCGGCTTTTTGTTTATGTTTTGGGATAATGTTGAACAAGGCACTTGGCAACATACATTAGCGATGATTTGTACCATTATTGGTTTTATTATGTATTTAGTTATCCGAGTAAAATTACTTCTCTTTAAACGAAAAAAATAACCTGAGTCTCTTATGAATTTACAAGATACAATTGAACATATGCCAGAGGCAATGTATTTACGTCTAAAATGTGCAGCTGAAACGGGTAAATGGCCAGAAGGCACTGTGGTAGAACAAGCTCAACGTGATACCGCGCTACAATTAATTATGGCCTATCAGGCTCGTCACTTAAATAGTGATGAAATGTTAACCATTGGTAGTGATGGTCAAATGGTACACAAAAATAAACGTCAATTAAAAGAACAATTTTCCTCCAATACTAAAGAAGAAACTGTTAGCGCAAGCTCCATAGCTAACTCAGAAAATGAAAGTTCAATTAAGAGCGATATTGCTCATTTTACCAACCTATAATAATCAAAAGTATATTTTCTAATTCATTTTTCTTAGAAGTATTGGATGTTTATTTATCATCAAAATGTGATTTCCTATGATTTTCAATTTGTTTAAAAGTAAAAAAAGCTGGCAACATAAAGATAGCAATGTACGTATCGGCGCTATAAATGATGAATTAACTAATAATAATAGTGAGGATAAAGCGGTATTATTATCGTTACTACATGACGATGATAGCGAATTAGTCCGTCGTGCTGTGTTATTAAAACTCAATAGTTTAGAGCACTATTTGAACGAGAGTGTTGTTAATAATAATAAAAATGTAAGATCATTTGCTAAAGCGCAAGTACAAGATATTTTATCTGGCAAACATAATATTATTTTATCCACCAATGAAAAACAGGATTTTTTATCTAAAGTAATTGAATCAACAAAAACCAATCAAGAACTTGGTGTTGATAGTTCGGTGTTAAACCAATGGCTTGATCATGAAAATGAACCGTGTTTGGTGGTAAGCTTATTTGAAATTTTGGTTCACAATAAAAATACAGCGCAATTTCTATTACAAACGTTTACTAAAAAACAATCAGCTGAAATACAAAAGCACTTAATGTCGCTAGAACTTAATGAACTCAACGATGTGTCATTACTAACAAAGTTAAGTAAAAAAGCAATAAATGATGAAGTTGTTCAAGTTATCAACACCCGTTTATCACAGCTAATTGAAGAAAAAGAAAAGCCTATACGCGTACTAAAACAAAAACAATTAATACTTTCAAAGTTATTAGCACTGAAAGATCAATCAGATTATGCACATTACTTAACAAACAAATCAGTGTTAGTCGAAGCGTGGGAGCAAGATAATTCTGATATAACTTGTTTACCAAAAGAGGAGCAAGAAATTTTATTAAATAAATTTAATAAAATTATGGGGCAACTAACGCAAATTTTTGCGCCAAAAGAAGAGGCATACCAACAAGCAAAAATTGCAGAAAAATTGCTTAACGAAAAAAATTCAGCGAAAGAACGTTTTAATAAAACTATTGCTCAGTTAAATGAAAAAATAACCGCAGCAGTTTTCGATGGTAGCATAGAAGGGGCAACTTCTGATAAACAGGGTGATAACAATACAGAAGAGAAATTTCTAACCACCTTGGATACACTTAACGATAATATCACTGCAAGTGTTTTAAACAATAAAGAACAAAATGAGTTTTTACAAAAAAGCGAACAATTGAGAGTACGATTAACGCAATTGCCTGAAATTGCTCAATCGGTAAGTGAAGCAACTTACCTTATTTCCAATATTTCTCAATTGACGTTACCTGAATCACTTAATGAGTTAAATGAACGTCAACAAACATATAATGATTGGTTAAGTAATTACAAAGCGGTAAATAAAAAGGCACACGGTGTGTTGCCACAGTCTATTACTGAGTCTTATAAAGAGATTACACAGAGTTGGCAAAATGGCTTACGACCTTTGCAGCAAGAGCAAAAAAAATTATTTGAGCAAACTAAGAAAAAATTGATTGATTTAAAACGTTTATTACTTGGCGGCAAGTACAAAGTTTGTTTCGGTTTATTTAAAGGTGTTAATCAAGCAATTACCTTATTATCGATCCAACAACAGCAACAATTACAGCGTGATTTTGATAATGTCAGTAAAAGAATGGCCGAAATTAGCGATTGGGAACATTATATTGCAACGCCACGCAAACAAGAGTTATTAGTTGAAATAAATGCTTTAGTAACAACACCGTTAGATGATCCTAATGCGCAAGCGAATAAAGTAAAGCAATACAGAAAAACGTGGAATTCATTAGGCCACGCAGATGAAGACATTGATAAAGAGTTAAATGAGCAGTTTAACCTTGCGTGTGAACAAGCATTCGCGCCATGTCGCTTATTTTATGCTGAACAAGAGAAAATGCGAGCGCAACATTTAGTTACTCGTAATGAAATAATAACTCAAGCGCAAGACTTAGCAGAAATGTTACAACCTGAAAATACTGACAGCACTACAGTAGACTTTAAAGCAATTGATGGAAAATTAAATAAATTACAACAACGCTGGCAGCAAGCAGGTGAGGTTGATAGGGAGCAGTATCAAAAACTGTTTAAGCAATTTAAAAATATCATCCAACCTATCAAAAATGCAATTAAGGCTTTTCACGATGCTAATAGTAATAAAAAACAAGCATTAATTGTAGAAGCGGAACAACAGCTTGCTAATGAAGATACCTATCAAGCAATCGAAAATGTTAAAAAATTACAAGCACAATGGCGTGAGATTAGTTTTGCTGGTGCTCATCAAGAGTCTAAACTTTGGCAAAAGTTTAGAGCGATTAATGATCAAGTGTTCGCCAAACGAGATCAGGCTAAGTCTGAGCAAAAATCAGAATTAGCGCAGGTAGCTGAAGCGTTTAATAAAACGCTTATTGATATAAAAGTAAGTCTTAATGATGTAGCCGACGATAGTAAAGAAAACAGTATAGAAAAAAATACTATTATTAATGCTAAAACACAGGCGGAAGAATTATTATCACAAGTGATTGCCAATAAACCTGTTATTAAATCAGTGGCCAGCGAGATTGAAGTATTTATAAAACAGCTTAATAAAAAAATTGAACATATAATCGCCGAAGAAGAAAAGGAAAGTTGGCAGAGTTTATTTATTATGCTTGAGAAAGTGGCAAAGTCAGAAATTATGGCTGAAAATCTTATTAGTTTACCTGAGTATCAAGCGCTAACGAATTTTTGGCAAAAACGATTATCAGATCTATGTTTGACCACAGAGCAGGCTGATCCAAATGAACGTGCTGAAAAAACATTAGAGCTGGAAATTTTGGCTCAAGTTGAATCACCTGATGAACTTGCGTCACAACGAATGGCAGTACAAGTAAAGTTAATACAAGAACAAATGCAATCATCAGGTATTATTGATTTAAATAAACGTTTAATTGATTGGTTAGCATTAGGAAAATTAAATGCGTCAGATGTTGAATTATTGATTCGATTAAAGAAAGTATTTGTTTAATAATAACCTAAATAAGCATGGCTGCTCAGTTAAAACTGCTAATGCCGTTTACCGATAGTGAACGGCATTACTAATTAAAAGCCTTTATATTGTTTTATTTAAATGAATACATTGATTTTTAATTACATACAGCTTCCTAAACAAATTAAACCTCCTCCTTCTCTTTCTACACAAGAGACAGTAACTGGAATACATGAGTGTTCCCATTGAAGTGTAATTCCCCAATACCCCAAATATTGACTAAAACTTTGGGTATTTTCTTTTGACGAAAAAATATAATTTCCATTTACAACAGCTTTAGATAGTGGAATTGTATTCCCATCTGACTCCCGAGCAGAATTAGCAACAATGTCATATGTTTCTGTTTGTGGATTAGGAATAACTGTCAAAAGACTATCATCATTAAAAATTAACTTAATGCCCAATTTTATATCTTTTAAGTGAATAGATCCTAAACTTAGTTTAGATGTAATGCTGTTAACAACAACGGAAAACGCATTTACTTTTGTTGCTAAATGCAGTTGATACAAATCAGATCTCATCTTGCTTGTTTTAATGAAATCATAAGCGCTATCTCCATTAGGACCACTTGCTATTACAATATCCGCAATTAATTCACCAGAATGACTGTTTCGGTATTGTTTTCCGGAATAAAGTTCGCTAATGCCTTCAAGTAATTCAGTACCCGCTTCTTGTTCTAAACTAGTTAATGTTCTCTCTATACCTCGCCTGACAGGAACATTATGATCTCCAGTATTGGTCCATTCAGTGTAAACTGTATATTTTCTAAATGAATTGTTTTTCTTATCAACAACATAACTAATTCCATTTTGAGTTATTTCATATGCATTTAAGGCTGCTGACTTTGTATTTTCTGCATCACAACCATGACAAGCTGTTAATTTGAATCCATCAGCATGACTGGTATTACTGTAAAATGTAGAAATCGCTAAAAGTGCGCCTAAAAAAATACTATTTAAAGTTAACTTCATATTTCATCCTTATAAATATTTCGGTTAATATCGCTCATAAAAAATACTAATATTCTATTTATGATTGTCAATAATAGTTCGATATTCAATCAATATATGTATAATTTACACTCGTACTTATATTATGAATAGTAGATAATAAGTATAATTTAACTTCCTAAAATTATAGAAATCAAAATTAATCCTATACCTACTAGCCACATAAAAAATGGAATTTTAGCTTCCTGCCAATATATGTATAAGAATATAATTGTAATCGGCGGGAAAAATAAGCAGCCCAACCCCCACAAGATACTTTGTCTAAACGCTGTAGCTACAAATATAATGACACCTGCAAGCGTAACTCCGTAACCTATATTTACCAAATATAATAAAATATCCAACATAGTGATTCTTGTTATTTCAGTTAATCATCCTTTTTAACCTTGCTATGGTTATGAAAAAATACTTATGCTCTTTTCATCATACATGTACTAATTTCACAAATACAAATTCAAAATTTTTATATAATAATTATTTTTTGCTTGCTGTTTATTTATCTAAATATAAAAAAACTTGGTAGGGGGCTAACTTGTTAATTCGCCTCGTAAATTCACTTCCATCAAATGACACGTTTTCGCATAACTTAAATTTTGACTAAGCAAATAGTGAAGCTTAGTTAATGTTGCTTCTAATGTCATATCATGGCCACTAATAACACCTGCTTGATTCAGGGCATTGCCTGTTGCATAGCCTGACATATTAACCATACCTTTAATGCATTGACTACAATTAATCACCACAATTTCTTGCTGTTTCGCTTTAGTTAAACAAGCGAGCAGCGCGGGATCTTGTGGCGCATTGCCAACGCCATAACTTCTGATTATTAGAGCTTTTACTGGTTGCCTAATAACATTCTCTATAACATCGCTACTAATGCCTGGGTACAAATGCACAACACCAATGGGTTGAGGTGTAATATCGCGAACAATTACGGGAGGTGCATATACACATTGATCTGAAATTTTCCCCGCGATCACGTTAATATTAATACCCGCTTCAATTAATGGCGGCATATTCGGTGAATCAAAGGCATTAAAACCATCGGCATAAGCTTTTATTGAGCGGTTGCCGCGGTAAAGCTTATTATTAAAAAATAAACCCACTTCATTAATAGGGTAATTAGCTGCTATATACAGGGAGTTTAGCACATTAACCTGGCCATCAGAACGCAATTGACTAAGCGGTATTTGAGAGCCGGTGACAATAATGGGTTTGTTTAAATTTTCAAACATAAATGACAAGGCTGAACTAGTGTAAGCCATAGTATCCGTGCCATGTAATACAACAAAGCCATCATAATCATCATAATGTTTTTTTATATCATTAGCGATACGTTGCCAATCACTTGGTGTCATATTGGATGAATCAATTAACGGATGATATTCGTTAATGGTAAACTCTGGCATCTCCTCGCGATAAAACTCAGGTAATGCATGAATAGAGTCTGTTAAGTGACCTTTAACAGGAATATATCCTTGATCACTTTTTTTCATTCCAATTGTGCCACCAGTGTAGGCAACGTAGATTTTTTTCTTTTTAAGCATCATTATTGAACGTTACACGCTAAACATAAAGTATACATGCCTTGTGGATCATTAAATTGATTCATCTTGGTTATTTCCTTTTGCATTTGTTCAATAAATTGTGTCATTGGTTTTGCATTAACACTTTGTGGAGCTGATAAGTCGCTATCAAGCGGTAATAAAGTGTCGACAAACATAAATGATTGCGCTTCACCTATCATCTTTTGAAGAAATTTATCCCGTTCAGATACTTCTTTTTCAATTAATAACGTATCGTATTGTTCAATATTTGCTAAGTTAGCAGCAGCAATAATGGCATCGTTTAAATTACCTAATTCATCAACTAAGCCTAATTCTTTCGCTTTTGCACCTGACCAAACACGACCTTGAGCAATAGAATCTACTTGCGCTAAAGTCATGTCTCTATTTTCTGCTACTAAGGTAATAAAATCTTGGTAACCTTTATTGATAGAAAGTTGAAATAGCTGTGCCATACCTTCAGTTAATGGTCGAGTTGGACCAAAGCCCGCGATATCTGTTGTTCCGACACCATCAGTATAAACGCCTATCTTACTGAGTGAGTCTTCAAAGGTCATCATCATACCAAAAATACCAATAGAGCCAGTAATAGTAGCAGGAGAGGCATAAATTTTATTTGCAGGAGCTGATATCCAGTAACCACCTGAAGCAGCATAAGTACCCATTGAAGCAACAACAGGCTTACCTGCAAGTTTTAATAATTCGACTTCTTGACGAATTATTTCAGAAGCAAAAGCGCTACCACCAGGGCTATCAACACGCAGTACCACCGCTTTTACATTTTTATTTTCTCGTGCTTTACGTAATAAGGCTGCTGTTGAATCACCACCAATAGTTCCTGGCTTTTGCACACCATTTAAAATAGTACCTTTAGCAACTATTACGGCAACTTTATCTAATTGGGCAAGGGCGGTACTTTGATCAAAGGTTTTATCAAGATTTATAAGAGATAAGTAATCTTTAAAGCCAATATGACTATAGCTATCACCTTTTTTATTTTTACCAACCAGTTCAATTAATTCATCACGCATTTGAGTACGGGTTTTCAATTGATCAACCCAGTGATTATTCAGGGCATAATCAGCAAAACTGCCGTTGGCTTGTTCTATTTTTTTGACTAAATCTTCAATACTTTCATCAAAATTTTCAATATCAAAATCTCTTTGTTGTGCAACATCACTTTTATACTGAGTCCATAAATCATTTAGCCATAGTTCATTTGCTTCTTTTGCCGCGTCAGACATGTCGTCACGTAAGAAAGGCTCTACTGCTGATTTAAAAGTTCCAACACGAAAAATATGTTGGTTTATTGATAGCTTTTCTAACGCTGATTTAAAATACATTCCATATCTACCGTAACCTTCAAGTAACATATAGCCTTCGGTATTTAACCAAATATCATCAGCATAACTGGCAAGGTAATATTGATCTTGTGTATATTGATCACCTAGCGCAATAACTTTTTTACCTGAGTTTTTAAAGTCAACTAGTGCAGCACCAACATCTTGTAGTTTTGCTAAACCGGCTGAACCAAGTCCTTGTAACTGTAATACTAATATTTGCACCCGATCATCATTTTTAGCTTTGGTGATAACCTCGAGTAAATCTGAAAGTAAAACTTCAGGATTACCTTCTTTTTCACCTAGTGCTTCGACTAATAGAGTATCTAAAGGATTAACCTCTTTTTTTTGTTCTACTAAATCACCGGTCAAATTCAATACAAGCGCGGTATTATTCGGTACAGTGACACTCTTAGAGTCTGTGTTTAACATGGCTATTAGGCCGATAAAAAATACAATAAAAATAATATTAAGGACTACTGAGCGGGTAATCGTGAATACTCGCCAGAGGCTAGTGAAAATGGTTTTAAAAAAGTTAACTAAAGCGTTCATAAAAAATTATTCAAATAAAATTTAATAGGTAGCTATATATTACCTTAATCAAATAGCAAATAGACGATTAAGTGATAAATATATTAATATTTAACATGTACTTGATCTTGTTTAGACATATGAAGTGCTATGTATACAACGCTTGAATATATTTTATGGTTAATAAAAATAACGTTTGTCAGGGATATTCAAAAGTGGGGGATGAATAAGATTTAACTCTGTTGATGATTGTTTAGCGTTTAGTTACGTAAATGACGTCTTGAACGATAGTGATACATGAAAAAAGTATAAGTACATAAAGGAACTATAATCGCGGCGGCAAAACTCAAAAATAAACAAGTAATAGCTTTCGTAAATATTTTTTTAATCGTTATTAATAACATAAATTCCATTCTTATTTTTACGATGAAATAGGGGGCTTGGATAAATCATACGCTGATTTAGTCATTTAGTAAGAAAGGCTAGTTATTACACTAGCCTCTCTTTATCAGGCTATAATTTCTAAACCATATTCTTAAAGCTTTTAACTACGTCATTAGTATTTCAGTAGTTATTAACTTTAATCTATAGTTACAAAATTAACAGTCGGTATCTTCAGTATCCATTTTCTCTTTTGCGTCTTCACAGGCATCTTCGATAGCATTGCCTGTATCAGTGACTGCTTTTTGAATTTTGTCACCAGTATTCTTGGCAGCATCTTTGGTATTAGAAATCATATCATCAACTGTTTCGCCTGCTTCTTCTGCTTTATCATCACTACAGGCAGCTAAACTTAGTATTGCTGCAAATGAGATCGCCATTATTGAAAGTCTTTTATTGGTATTCATTTTGTACTCCTTAAAAATTTTAAAATAATTAAATTTGGGGATTTTTATTTTGTAATGCCATTATTATCAATAAGATGATGAGTAATACGACATAGGTACAAAAGTTAATGCTCAATCTAACATTATAGTTATCCTTAACTTAACGCTTAAAGATACTTATCTCTAATTATTGCAATTGTTGAGCCACATGTTAACTTGTTGTATTTTAAGTGTTTTGTGTTGGATTTTTTATCTGTGCTAGCGAAGAGTAGGTAAATATTACAGGGTGCTTTGCAGTATTTGCACAATGTTAGTACTTTTGTTATCTATAAAAGTTGCGCATAGCGACAATTAAGCTTCATTAAAAAGCTGTTGTAACATTGTTAAATTAACGGGCTTGAGAAGAGAGCTGTTTGCGCCATTTTCGGTTATTACTTGTTTGGATACTTCATAACCACTAACAATAGTGATAATAGTATTAGGCAATTGCGTTTTTAATGATGAACTTAATTCAAGCCCGTTACCATCAGGTAAGTTCATATCGACTAAAATATGTTGCCAATCTATATCGGTTTTCACAATATTTTTAGCTTGTTCAGCATTGTTTGCTACTTGCACGTGTTTACCCATAGTACTCAGTAATAACGCAGTTATTTCAGCAGCATCAATATCATCTTCAATCAGTAACACGCGTTGATTAGGTTTGTTTTCTTTATCGTTTTGTGTTGTGGGCACAGATGATATTACTGACTTTGTCTGGTTAAGAGCAGAAATTTGAAGGTTTAATTGTTGTTGTATTTTTTTGTGTAATTCATATTTATCAATAGGTTTCGCTACTACATCATTAAAGCCCAACCCCTTGAGTTCTTTCCGTACACCTTTCATTGTTGCTGCAGTGATTGCAATTATTGGCGTATTGACATGCATTTCTCTTAATTGTTTTATTGTTCGCTTACCATCTAAAACCGGCATATGAATATCCATTAAGACGAGATCATATTTCGTGTTTTCTTTGTCTGCAGACACTATTTTAGTGATGGCTTGTTGACCATTATTAGCATAACTTACTTCTAACCCAAAAGATCGACACACATAGCCAAGTAATCGTCTAATATCGTCAATATCATCAACAATCAGTATTTTACCTGAAATTTTATTGAGAACTTCAGTAGACGATTTATAGTCACTACGTTTAAAAGTTAAATTTTTACGTTCTGTATCGGCTATTTTTCCTGGGTCGATACAAACCACAAACTTACTACCAACACCAACGTTAGATTCTACTGAAATATTACCGCCCATATACTTTAGTAATTCACTACAAATGGACAAGCCAAGCCCTGAGCCTTCTTCGTTCCGTGACACAATGTCTTGTACTTGTTCAAAAGGTTTAAAGATTGTTGCTAATAAACTATCAGGAATCCCCATACCCGTATCGGTTATAGCAAAATACAAACGCGGTTGTTCGAGTAACTCATCTAACCACACGTCAATATTCACCGTTCCTTGATTAGTAAACTTGATCGCATTATGAATAATATTGATCAATACTTGGCGTAATCTAAGCGAATCAGCATTAATTTCAAGGGGTAAGGCTGATTTAGCTGATAAGGTTAAATTGATACCTTTATCTTGGGCTGCCATCGACATTAGTGTATAAACGTCTGCAATAAAGCTCTCTAGGGAGATAGTTGTAGCATTCAGCTCAAACTTTCCGGCAGCAATTTTAGAAAGATCGAGTACATTATTGAGTAATCCTAATAAGTGATTACCGTTATCTAATATAGTGGTTAATTCGGGTTGTATCTTTTTATTACTATCATCGCTGAGTAATAATTCGGTGTACCCAAGTATTGAGGTCAGCGGTGTGCGTAATTCATGACTCAAGTGCGCTAAAAACTTATCTTTAGAGCGACTTCTTGCTTCAGCTTTTATTCGTTCAACCCGTTCGTTTTCAATATCTTTCCTTGCTAAAGCGTAACGTATTGCTCTGTTAAATCTAGCACTGTTGAGTTCAGATTTTACTAAGTAGTCAACGGCACCGGCATCCAATGCATTATTATCTAATTCAGTATCTGTTTGGCCGGTAAGCATAATAATTGGTACTGTGCAGCCATCACCACTGGTTTGTTTAAGCACTGATAAACCGTTTACTCCGCCTAATTGATAGTCAAGTAAGCATATGTCGTGATTATTTTCTTTGAGTAACGCCAATGCTTCAATTGAGTTATCTACCCAATCAACGTTAAAGTGGTGGTTTGGCATTTGTTGAAGGTAATCTAGTGTGAGAATATAATCATCTTCATCATCTTCAACGAGCAAAATATGTTTAGTTAGCTTTGGCATAGCTTAATCATTGGCCTAATTTAATCATTGTTTGTCGTTGTACTATTTGACATTTTTTCTGATGAGGGAAGTTCAACAAATTCTACCCAATACTTACCTAACGCTTTCATTAAATCAACTAGCCCTTCGAAATTAACAGGTTTAGTAATATAGGAGGCAGCACCAAGATCATAGCCTTTAATCATGTCTTCTTCCTGTTTTGATGTAGTTAAAATAACAACGGGTATGCTTCTTAGGTTAGGGTCAGCTTTAATTTCTTTTAATGCTTCCCGCCCATCTTTGCGTGGCATATTCAAATCTAGCAAGATAAGCCCGGGTCTTGGTGCGCTAACTTTATCTTGAAACTTACCAGTGTGAGTTAAGTATTCGATCAGTTCAACGCCATCTTCTACAAAATAAAGTTCATTTAACACGCGGCTTTCTATCAGTGCATCCTGTGTGAGTAGGCGATCATCGTCGTCATCATCCGCCATTAATATGATAATCGGTGTACTTTTTTTCATGTAATAATTTCCTTTAGCATTGATAAACTTATGTGATTACAGTTCATTGATCACATTTAAGTTATTAGGAGCAATATAATTTTGTGGAATACGGATAGTAAAACAAGTACCTTTTCCTATCTCACTTCTTACATCAATTGTACCACCATGGCGCTCAACAATACGTCGACAAACAGCTAAACCTATACCTGTTCCCTTGTAAGCTGATCTTGCATGAAGGCGTTGAAAGGGAACAAATATTTTATCTTCAAACTCTTGGTCAAAGCCAATACCATTATCGCGTACAGTAATAATATTCCAAAGAATGTCAGCATTTAGAATTGAATCAAATACTGACTCATGGCTATGGCTGATACTAATTTTTGGTATCTTGTTTTCTTGTCTAAACTTTATCGCATTACTGAGTAAGTTTAAAAAGAGCTGGTTTAGCTGTGATATATCACCATTAATTTCAGGTAAGTCTTGATACTCAATAATTGCTGAGCTTTCTTCAATAGATACTTCTAAGTCGTCAATAACGTCAGTGATAATTTGTGTCAGTGGTACTGCTGCAAAGGCTTTACCGCGGGTATTAATGCGCGAATATTCTAATAAATCGCTGATTAAATTTGACATACGTTCAGCAGCATTTCGCATACGTTCAATAAAGTCTAACCCTCTTTCATCTATTACTTCGTTATAATTAGAGGATAGCCTATCACCAAATGCTCTAATTTTACGCAAAGGCTCTTGAAGATCATGTGAAGCAACAAAAGCGAAGTCTTCTAATTCACGGTTACTACGTGCTAGCTCTTCAGAATAGATGGTTAACTCTTTGGTGCGTAGTTTAACTTTTTCAGTTAACTCTTCATTTTTAGCCTCTAAAGACTGGCGATGTCGTAACTCATTTCTATTATTGAGTCGTACTAATGCACCAAGCCCTAACAGCAATAAAAAACTGGTAATTGCGGACACATTAAAAGTAAATTTTGCTTCTGTTTTAATGGTTTCTAATTTTTTATATAAACTATTGCGGTATAATATTTCCCGAGATTTTACCTCATTAAACAGTTTTTCCATTTTCTTGTATAAGTCTTTACCACGGCCAGTCATCACAATAGAGACGGCACGTTTTTCTTTGTCGTCTAATGCTAGATCAACCGTTGCACTTAGCTCTATCATTTTCATTTCAACTAAGTTAGTTAACTCAGTAATTTTATTGGCTTGTATACCAATGTCGGACTTTAATGATTGAACCAATTTTATTTGTTTTAGTACGTGATCAATGGCGTTTTGGTATGGTTGTAAAAAATCTTCGTTTTCGGTAAGTAAATATCCACGTTGGCCTGTTTCGGCAGAGAGCACTAAGTTATGAAGTTTATCTAAACTAAGAATTATTTCACCAGTATTAGCCATACTTTTTTGCGCTACTGATAAGTCATCAATGGTTTTTATTGATAGCATTACATTGATCACAATAACGATACTGACAATAGAGAATACTATACTCCATGAGACTTTTTTGTTTGCTAATAATCTTTCAATGTAGAACATTATAAATAACTTGCCTTAGCTTTTAGCTGTTTCTAATAGTTGCTCAAGTGTATGACTACAGTCTTGGCATGAAACAAGAATTTTGTTTGCGGCCTCTATTGCTTTTTCAGGTGGCATGTCATTTTCAAGTACTAATTTAATAAGCTCTGCCTGCATAGAGATTCTATTTAATGGACCTCGGGCGTCATGAACGAGTTGATTTAAATCAGGTTGCGCTGATTGTATATTACTTCCATCATCTTTCATTGCTGGTTCCTCCAAGATATCTTTAGTTCAATTAATATTATTCTTCAAATTCTCCGTAGGCATGTAAACGGTTATATAAAGTTTTCGTGCTAATGCCTAGCATTTTTGCAGCAAGTGATTTATTACCATCAACATCATCAAGCGTTACTTTAATTAACTCTCGCTCTACATCTTCAATAGTTCGACCTGCACTTAAATTATGTTGTTTTTCTGTGATAGACGAGAAGGGCGAACGAAAGTCTTTTGGTAAAGCTAAACTGTTACTGTCGGGATCAGACATAATAAAAGCACGATGAATCGCGTGTCGCATTTCCCTAATATTTCCTGGCCAGTCGTAGTCAGTTAATCGTTGAATTTGTTCGGCACTCCATTCATAGCTACGGTTATATTCTTCGTTTAATTCTTCTAGAAACACTCTGGCTAATAACGGAATATCTTCTTTTCGTTTTCTTAGCGGTGGAATGTTAATAGGAAAAACAGCCAGTCTGAAATAAATATCTTCTCTTAACACTTTATTTTGTGCTATTTCTTCAATAGAGCGGTTAGTGGCAGAAATAACTCGGCAGTTTACTTCAATCTCTTTTGTTCCACCTAAAGGGGTTATTTTATTACTTTCGAGTACGCGTAATAAGTTTGGTTGCATATCAATGGGCATTTCCGTTATTTCATCTAAAAATAATGTACCATTACCGGCACGTAAAAATACGCCATCTTTTTTGGTAATTGCGCCAGTAAATGCGCCTTTTTCATGCCCAAATAGTTCACTAGCGATTAAGTCTTTTGCTAATGCGCCACAGTTAGTTGCAACCAATTCAGCATCGTTTTTTGTTGTTAAATTACTTGCGCTATGAATAGCTTGCGCCACTAACTCTTTACCTACGCCACTTTCACCTAATAACATCACATTTGCTTTGGTTAGCGCAATACGAGATATCATAGTATACATTTCTTGCATCACGGCCGATTCACCAATAAGGCAATCAAAATGTTTTTTAGCTAGTGTGCTGTTATGCTTTGTTTCGCTAGTTTGCTTTGACTGGCGTGTTAAGGCTTGCTCTAGGTCTTCACGTTGTATGGGTTTAGCAATATAGTTAACTTTAGGTCCGCATAAGCCAGCTAGTAAGCCTTTAACTAAAGGGTGCCCAGTAATTAGAGTAATATAAGGGGTATCGTTTGATTTTTTAATGTGATCTATTAGGTGTAAGCCACTACCATCTGGCAGCATAAAATCTAAAAGAATGTGATCAAACGTATTGTTTTCTAGCCATTCATAGGCTTCTTCCAGACAACTAGCGATACTAATATCATGGCCTAAAAACTCAATTATTTGACAGGCAATTTCAGTAAACTCGGTATCATCATCTACCAATAATACTTTTAACACATTAACTCCTTAACTTTATTTAAGACTAGTATAAGCTCATTATATTTGTCTTACTCTTTTAATTTCAGAGCTTTATTGTTTATGTTTACGTATTTCAAGTGTTTTCACTATTAAATACAAGCATTATTATCATTTAGTGTAATATTTCTGCCGGACCTATCTACTCTATGATTAAAAATTCCAACAGTGTAACTATTACCAATGTATCAGTAATAGTTACACTGTTTGCTTGATGATTTTGTTGAGTGTTTATATTTATTCATTATATTTCAATGCGTTAAAGTTTGGCATCAAACTCGCAATAGTACTAATGAACTTTTAACAGGAGAACAAATATGAAAAATACAACTCTTTCAATTATTATCGCGACTGCTATTAGTACAGCTTCTTTAAATGTTAGTGCAGAAAACACTTGGAAAGATAATGCTAAAGATGCATGGATAGATGGAAAAGCTGAATCTACACTGCTATTTAACGGCAATTTAAATTCTTTCGATATTAATACCGACGTTAAAAACGGTACCGTTATTCTAACAGGTAAAGTGAAAAACTCTGTCGACAAAGCTTTAGCAGAAGAGCTGGTAGCTTCTCTTGAAGGTGTCACCAAAGTTAATAATATGTTATCGGTTATTGATGATAATAATACACAAGGAAAAGATGTTGAGATAATGCAAAATCTCAAGGACTCTAAAGTGGAAACAGTGGTTAAAACAAGGTTGTTGTTTGAATCACAGATCAGTGGATTAGACATCGAAGTAGAAGTTGATAAGGGCGTTGTTACGCTGGAAGGTAATGTAGCATCGGAATCAGAGCGTGATCTAGCTGTTGCCATCGCAATGAATACAAATGATGTTACCAATGTTGTTAATAAACTTGTTTTAAAAGAGTTAGTAGCAAGTAACTAAACATTTTTAAACAGTTTAACCGCGCCTAAGTTGGCGCGGCTTTATCAAGTAACAAGGACAGGACATTGCCATTATGAACTTTTCAAATATTAAGTTACCTAAACTTTTTCGCTCTAACAAACCTATTGAAGCTAATATACCGGTAATAAATCAATTTAACTGGTTTGAGCGCGATGATACCAATATAGATGAATGTTCAGATCATTCTAGAATAACCTATTTGTCAGGAATTGATATTAACGCTCCTTTGCCAACTGAGCAAAATAGTAGTTAAGGAAAATAACAAAATAAATCAGCTGCTTATTGATGATTGTTGTTTACTCTTTATCCATTACATTATTTCTAAGTATAATTTTTTTTTGTTGATATTTAACAACAAAAATCTCCCCCCAGTGATACATAGCCAATCCAGATATTACTAATAGTGCACCAACAATTAATTGGCTATGAATCACTTCATTATTTAGTACTGCGCCTAAACTTAAGGCGATAACAGGTGTAATTAATGTAATTAAGGCAACGGTACTTGCTGTTAATCTTTGCAATACAAAAAAATAAGCGACAAAGCCAATTAATGAACCGAATATACCTAGATATAATGTTGCCCATATTGATCTTGGCTCCCATTGGTCGGTATCAAGACTACCATCCAAAAAAAGCCAATTGATAATAAATAAAGGCATAGATAAAGCCAGTGCGCCAACGGTTGTTGCCATAGGGTGAATAGCTAATGACACACTTTTAACTAATACACTGCTTAAACTAAATAAAAATACGGCGATTAAAACAAATATAAAACCATAAATACTGTCAGAACTTAATGATAAATTATTGGCGCAGACTAAACCTAACCCAGCAAAAGAAAGTGCCATAGATAACTTTCTTAACACTGATATTTTAGGCTCTGCAAGTATCCTTCGTGCTAGGATAGCTGAGAAAGCTGGGGCTAAACCAAAAACTAATGATAAAACTCCTGAAGATAAATACCCCGCCGCAAGATAAGAGAATGACATACCACCAAATATTCCTAACGCAGAAAAAGCATATAAACGTACCGCTTTTGGGTGCCAAGGAAATGCTATTTTCCTGGTAACTATAATAAGGCCACCTAACACTACTGCGATCAGCATGCGTAAAAGAACAGCCATAGTAGGATTGATTGATTCACTACTCCAAACGATAGCTAAGGGGGTAGTAGACCAGATTAACAAAACTACCATATAGGCAATAGACACTTGCATTTGACGCTCCTTTTTATTATTTCTTGTTGATTACAGTGTCTTTTACGGAATGTTTTATTTATCACAATAAAAGTTGGAATATAAAAAAGCCGCAAAAGAGGATTTCTGCGGCTTGAATATTATGGTTAACTAAACTATCTATTATTAACTTGAACGCTCCGCATAATTTGGCCACAGTCGAATAACCTGACTTTGCCAACATCGCGTTAACAAAATTAAGTTTTGATTGAGCACCAAGGCTTGCTTTGTATGAAAAACGTTCATTATGGTAATTACTTATTTAATTTTTAAAATATATTTATTAGGTATTAAACCGTCATCATTTATTAAACATGTCATTTAGAACCTTACTATTACAAAGCGCTTTAAATAAGATTCCGTATTAAGTAACCTATGAAATGTCAAATGGCTTAAACTTAATAGGTAAATTATAGTGCTGTTGCTTACGTGTTAAGTCAAGCAATAATACAAAGAGTAAATGATTTATTTTATTGAATAAAGTCGTGCGTAAAAGAAATGGTCGTTATACACTTAACTATCGTTTACCAACTTATATATTTTATTTATGAAAGGCATTGAATTACTGTTACAGCGTCAGTCTAACCCTTTAGTTACTTCACCTGCACCAGATAAGCAAGCATTAGAACAAATTTTAGCCGCAGGTATGCGTGTTCCTGATCATGCTTGTTTGAAACCTTGGCACTTTACGGTAATAACCGATGACGGATTACAGCGTTTAAGCGATTTATTTGTTGCTAGCAGTGATCAACAAACGGCTAACCTTGAAAAAATTGCAAAAATGCCATTTCGAGCGCCAATGGTAATTGTCATTAGCTCAGAGTTTACTCAACATGAAAAAGTACCGACTCAGGAGCAACTAATAACTGCTGGCTGCTGTGCTCATGCAATGCAAATGGCAGCTTATACTTTAGGATTTGGGGCAATATGGCGTACAGGTGAACTAGCCTCTAATGAACAAGTAAAACAGGGCTTAGGTGTTAATAAAGAAGATGAAATTATAGGTTTTTTATATATTGGAACACCTTGTAAAGAACAAGGACTGAAAGCCAGTAAGAGTTTTGAAGAAAAAGTAACTTATTGGAAATAAATGTAGGTTGTACTTTAATACGACATGACTCTTGTTTAACAAGATATCGACATAAATAGTCGGAATAAATTCCAACCTACATTATTAATAGCTACTAGAACGAAGCGTTATTCGGTGTTCTTGGGAACGGAATAACGTCACGTACGTTTTGCATACCAGTAGCATAAGCAACTAAACGTTCAAAACCTAAGCCGAAACCTGAATGTGGTACAGTGCCGTAACGACGAAGATCACGATACCAACTATAATCAGCAGTATCTAAGCCCATTTCTTCTAAACGACTATCTAAGACATCAAGACGTTCTTCACGTTGGCTACCACCAATAATTTCACCAATGCCAGGTGCTAAAATGTCCATCGCGGCAACAGTTTTTCCGTCATCATTTAATCGCATATAGAAAGACTTAATATCTTTCGGGTAGTTTTGTAAAACAACAGGGCCATTAAAGTGTTCTTCAGCTAAGAAACGTTCATGCTCTGAGTTTAAATCTACACCCCAAGAAACAGGATTTTCAAATGTTTTACCACAGTTTTCTAAAATAGTAATAGCGTCGGTATAATCTAAACGAACAAAATCTGTTTCGATAACAGAGGTTAATCTTTCAATAACTGTTTTATCTACACGTTGTTGGAAGAAGGCCATATCATCAGCACGTTCATCTAACACAGCTTTTAATACGTATTTAAGCATTTCTTCTGCTAAATCGGCAGCATCTGATAAATTAGCAAACGCGATTTCAGGTTCTACCATCCAAAACTCGGCTAAGTGACGAGAAGTGTTAGAGTTTTCTGCTCTAAATGTTGGGCCAAATGTATACACTTTTGATAACGCGTTACAATAAGTTTCAACGTTTAATTGGCCAGAAACGGTTAAAAAGGTTTCTTTACCAAAAAAGTCTTTATTGTAATCTACTGTACCAGCGTCATTGCGTGGTAAGTTTTCCATATCTAAAGTACTAACACGGAACATCTCGCCGGCGCCTTCACAATCACTACCGGTAATAAGTGGTGTACTGATCCAAAAGTAACCTTTACTGTGTAAAAATCTATGGATAGCTTGGGCTAAACAGTTACGAACACGTGTTACAGCACCACCAATATTTGTACGTGGGCGTAGATGCGCTTGTTCACGTAAAAATTCAATACTATGGCGTTTAGCAGCCATTGGATAAGTATCAGGATCTTCAACAAATCCTAGTACTTCCACTGCTGTTGCTTGAACTTCAAAAGATTGACCTTTACCCGGTGATTCAACTAATATACCCGTAACTTTAACAGCACAGCCCGTAGTTAGCTTAAGAACATCATCTTGATAATTATTAAGATCACTCGGTACGATAGCTTGAATTGCATCAAAGCATGATCCGTCATGAACTGCTAAAAAAGAAATACCTGCTTTTGAATCACGGCGAGTTCTAATCCAACCATGTACGGTGATAGTTTCATTAACAGGATATTTGCCTGCTAATACATCAGTAATTGCTATAACTGACATGTAATGACCTCTTATATTGTATCAAATGTACTGAATTTTTTAAGGTGGTTATGTTACCGTGACTATTATGTTTAACAAGTAAAACTTACTAAATTAATAAACTATATTTCAAAAAAATAATAATATTGGCTAAAAAAGTAGAAACATGATGAAAATAGAGCAAAGACGACCAATAAAAGAACGTAGAAAGTCGGCTGACTTTTGGTACTCATTAGCAAGAACATTAACGGCTTGTAGTTGGCTTGCTTTTTTTTTCTCAGTGATTATTTCTTTTTTCGTTGCCCCCGAAACAGATTATGGCGTTTTACGTTACCATGATATTGAAGTGCGACAGTTTTGGTTAACACCGTTAACAGGATATTTATATCTTGTTATCTGGTTTAGTGCTGCGGGAATTTATACATCTACGTTAATAGATAAATACCGAAGTAGAAGGCGTAGTGATAATACAAATTATAGTGCTTATTTCCTGTTAATTATTAACTTATTATGGCTATTAATAATTCTACAACACATTTTAACGACCAAGAATAGTGTTTTTTGAATCATGTTATAACTGATTTTATATCAGTATTTGCTCTTTCGGGAGAGCCATAAACATTGAAATAAATTAACCTTCCAAAAATGTTAACTCAGTTATGAATAACATGCTTTTTATTTGTACGCATGTCAACATAAATGGCTGGCGTGTATTGACAAGCAAGAGGCGCCGACTAGACTATTCGCTAATTTAATTAGATGTAATCGAGTAATCATGTCAAAAGTAATTCTTCCTGCTAATTCAGAAAATAATGACAACCTTCGCCATCATTGGACTGTAACAGAGGTTCAAGCACTATTTGATCTTCCTTTTAATGATTTAATGTTTAAAGCACAAACGGTTCATCGACAACATTTTAATGCAAATGAAGTTCAAGTTAGTACGTTATTATCAATTAAAACTGGTGCTTGTCCTGAAGATTGTAAATATTGTTCACAGAGTGCACGTAATAAAACAAATTTAGAAAAAGAGCGTTTACTTGAGTTAGAAAAAGTACTTGAAGCCGCAGCAAAAGCTAAGGAAATGGGGTCAACGCGTTTTTGTATGGGGGCTGCTTGGCGAAATCCTAAAGCTCGAGATATGCCAATAGTGTTAGAGATGATTAAAGGAGTTAAGGCTTTAGGATTAGAATCTTGTATGACCCTAGGTATGTTAGATAAAGTGCAAGCAAAACAACTACAAGATGCTGGACTTGACTATTACAATCACAACCTTGATACATCACCAGAGCATTATGATCAAATTATCACCACACGTACTTATCAAGATAGGCTAGACACATTAGAACATGTACGTAGTGCAGGTATGAAAGTTTGCAGTGGCGGTATTGTTGGTTTAGGAGAAAGTGCGACTGATAGATGCTCACTATTAGTACAATTAGCAAATTTACCCCAGCAGCCAGAAAGTGTGCCAATTAACATGTTGGTCAAAGTAGAAGGGACGCCACTAGCAGATGTTGATGATTTAGAAAGTTTTGATTTTATTCGCTGTATTGCAGTTGCACGTATCATGATGCCAAAATCACATGTACGTCTGTCTGCAGGACGAGCCGAAATGAATGAGCAAATGCAATCTTTATGTTTCCTAGCGGGGGCTAACTCAATATTTTATGGTTGTAAGTTACTAACTACTCAAAATCCGGAAACAGATCAAGATTCACTATTATTTAGCAAACTCGGTATCAATACTGAAATAATTACTGATGAAAGCGTATCACAAGAGCTCGCCCTTAAAACATCTTTGGTTAATGACCAATATAAAGATTTATTCTACGAAGCAAACTGTTGATTAAAATCTTTGTCGCCCTATGAAAATTAACAAGTAAAGTAGGTACAACAATAACAGCTTCATTCATTAAGTGAACAATTTTATATGTAAAAAACGGGCAACTTCATCGTTATTATAACCAGTAGAAATGATCACATAGCAAGTTAGGTTGGAATAAGAGGTTTCAAATAAAAACCAGTCGTTAAATTTGAGTTATACTCAAGTTTAACGACTGGTTTTTTTATATTTATAAAACTTCAGAAAATAAAGCTTATCTACCTTTTAATAAATTTAAATGATAATTATTCTCTAGTGGCTTTGCTGTAAATGTGGCATTATTTTGTTCCCTTGAACAATATAGTACTTACTCGAACAACGATATAGGTAGTCAAAGTCATTATCATGGCAAATGCTATTATGCTATTTCAACGGTAGTAACGACCATATTTTCAATTGGGTTATGACAGTCATAAAAGTATTGTTGTGTAGTTCTAGATGAAAATATAAAGATAATAATATTGCGCGGTTAAAGGTGGGTTATTTAATATAAATTTTCCTATAAATGATTTCAACCACCATTCATTTGGTTACGTGTTACTCGTTCGTCATGTTATTATTATCTAGTATATCAATAAGTTAAAGTATAAATTAAACAGGCCGTTAAGTAAATGAGCATAACAAAGTTAAATAATAAAAATAAAATAAAAATAGCGGAGAGTTTTGGCTCCGCTAGTAAGTCTTATGATATTTCAGCTAGGTTACAACGTTTTTCTGGAAAACATTTAATGCCTTGGTTACCCAAAAAAAGTGCACTTACCGTACTTGATTTAGGCTCAGGCACAGGTTTTTTTACTGATGTATTAGCATCATCCTATGACCAAGTTATAGGGTTAGATTTTTCTAAAAAAATGCTTGAGTTTGCAAAAAGTTGTCGAAATGAAAATATAGTTTGGCTTGAAGCCGATGCACATAAAGTTCCCTTACAAAACGAAACTGTCGACTTTATATATTCTAATTTAGTGCTGCAATGGTGTCAGCCGCTTGATATTGCCATTAAAGAAATGTTAAGAGTACTTAAACCAGGTGGCACCATTGTTTTTACTACCTTAGTTGATGGTACATTACACGAGTTAAAATCATCATGGAAAAAAGTAGATGATGATCAACATGTTATTGATTTTAAGACAGAAGAGCAGCTTGACCAATATTTTAATACATCACACTCAAATATCGTGGCGCACAAATGCCAAGATGTTACGCTTGATTATAAAAATGTTATTCATTTAGCGAGGGAGCTAAAAGGCTTAGGGGCCAATCATTTACCCAAAAAGAAGAATCGAGGCTTGTCAGGTAAAGATAAGTGGTTTGCTATGACAGAGCATTATAAAGATTTTCTTAAACCTAATAATATTTACCCAGCAACCTATCGTTTATATTCAGGCTTGGTTGTTAAGTTAAGTAGTTAACATAATTATATTTCCCCATCGACAAAGATAAAATATTAATAAACTGGCGGAAAGGGTAGGTGAGTGCTTTAAAAGGTTAGTTCATCATAATACTTAATAAACTCAACATTATTGTTTTCCTAACTCTATTAAACAAGCACTGGCTATAAAGCCTGAACGGGTTTTGTAGTGTGAACTTTTACTTACCCGTTCATCAATTTGTTTTATCAATAATTCAGGTAGCGTAACATTAATTTTGTGACTTTTTCCTAAATATGCACTGATATCAATATCCACAATAGCCCAAAAAGCTTGAGAATATGTATGTGGATTGTCGAGAGCATATTGCTGTCTATGTTTTTCTATGCTTAAAGCTGATGGGATTTTTTCCCCATATTCAGCAAGAATAGCCAAATGACTTTTAATGCTTTGCCTTATTTTTTCTAATCCTAAATCAATAGATTCTACACTAACACTACAACCGGGTAGGTCTGGCACTGTTACCTGATATAATGCCGAATTTTGTAAATTAGCAAAAACAACAACATATTTCATTTTTCATTCCTTGTACAATTTTTGATCGTTAATTAAACATAACTCTTGTAACCCTAAAGGTCAATAACTACACAACCCCAATAACCCTAAATTAGCATTGTTCAATAACCCTGATAACCCTATTTGTCTAACTATTGATAACCCTGATAACTCCACGGTATAAAAAGTGAACGTTTACTCTCATTTTAAACGACTATTGAAAAGAATAAAAAATAATCGAATAAGTAAATTTAGCTTTTAATTTAGTTATTCGATTATTCGTTAAACTGAATCACTATTTATAACGCTAGAGTTATAAATAGTGTGGCAGATTAGAAAATTGATCCTTATAATGAAGTAATATAGATGGGGTTTAATAATCTCAAATCGAAAAATTTATTGGTTATATTCTACATATAATCCTAACGATTTCTCGGTAATAAATTTTAAAAGTGACCAAGTATTGATTAGGAAAAGTTATGAAAGAATTGATTCATGCAAATCCAGATTTATTAATTACTGTTGTTGGCATTGGTGGCTGTGGTTGTAATACCGTTAATATGCTGTATGAAAATAACTTAGCTAGCAGTGTTAATTTAATTGCCATTAATACAGACTTAGCTGCGCTCAACTCTCTGCAAGTAGAAAATAAAATATTAATTGGAGAAGATCTGACTAAAGGTTATGGCGCAGGTTCGAATCCAGATGTTGGTTTAAAAGCAGCACAAGAAAGTGAGGGCTTATTACTCAATGCTATTAAAGGAAGCGATATTATTATTATCACTGCTGGATTTGGTGGTGGTACAGGTACCGGAGCAAGTCCGTTAGTTGCAAGAATAGCGCGAGAACTGAATATTAATTGTTTGGCAATTGTTACTCTACCTTTTGAATCTGAAGGTGAATTACGTATGGACTTCGCCTTACAAGGCATCGCAGAAATTAAAGCGCCTATTCATGCTTATATCACTTTATCTAATGATCTATTGCTAAAAGGGTTAGGGGAAAGTGTTGGTTTATTTTCAGCTTTTAATCAAAGTAATGAAGTACTCAAAAATTTACTTGTCTCGTTAGTGCAAATGTTAACTGAAACTGGCTATGTGAATGTTGATAAAAATGACTTTTCCAGTATTCTTTCCTATGAAGGCGAATCAATTTTAGGTGTGGGTAAAGCCGATAGCGAAGAGCTAGCTTATGAAGCTCTGGATCAGGCTTTAAATAATCCGCTTGTTTCTATCGCGAATATAGACACAGCTAAAGGAATAATTTTTCAGCTATTTTGTAAATCTGAGCCTAAGCTCTCGACTTACAATGGCTTAATTGATCACATCAGAGAAAAAATCACCAATAAATCTGTACTGATAGTACCAGGAGTCACTTTAGATCCTAATCTTTCTTCAGAAATAGAAATTTTAATTGTTGCTTCAGGTATTGACTCTAATGTTGATAAACAAATAAACACTGAAGCATCAACAAGTATAAAAGAGGATTATCTTGATGAAAGTCTAACTTTTATTGATTCAAATGAAGAAGTTGATACAGATATACCTGCTATAACACGTAAGTTAATGGCTAATAGAGCATTAGACATAAATAATATTTAAATCTAATAGAGTTTATTTTATTAAGCGACATTAAATTCGTAATATTCGTATTCTACATGTTATTTTGAATAGCCAATTATGCTACGAATACTTTTATATAAAGGATTTAATCTAACATACATCTTTCGATATACATCGCGATAAAGCTCATCATATATTGCTTTGTTTTCTGCTATTGGTGTGAAAACATCACCACCATGGGTCATTTTTTCTACAGCACTTTGATAATTCTCAAACAAGCCAATACCAACTGCTGCATTGATTGCAGCTCCTAAGCCTGATGTTTCATATGTATGCGGTCGTTGCGCCGGCATACCAAAAATATCTGCAGTAATTTGCATAGCTTCATCACTTTGTGAGCCGCCACCAGAGACCATTAACTTAGTTATTTTAACCTTTGATCGCTTTTCTGATAATTCTTTTCCTTCACGTAAGGCATAACCTATGCCTTCAATTATTGCTCGATAAATATGCGCCCGAGTATGAACATCGCTAAACCCAATCATTGCTCCTTTTGCTTCAGGACCTGGTGTTTTTATACCGGGATTCCAATATGGCTGTAAAATGAGCCCCATAGACCCTGCGGGTACTTGCTTGAGTAGATCATCAAATAAGCTTTCTACCATAATGCCTTGGTAGTCAGCAATTTGTTGCTCTTTTAAACCAAACTCACGTTTAAACCAACTGACCATCCAATATCCGCGCTGGACAATAATTTCGGTATTATAATTATCTGGCATTGCTGCAGGGTAAGCAGGTAACCGTTTGATTGCTTCGACATATTTATTATTTGTGGTGTTATAAGTCGCAGTGGTGCCGTAGCTTAAACTGCCAACATTAGGAGTTAAGCAGCCAGAGCCTAATACTTCACACGCCTTATCTGAGCCTGCTGAAATAAGTGGTAGGCCTTTTGGCATACCAGTATCAATTGCCGCTTGTTCAGAAATTTTACCTAATTCATCACCACAAGGAATTAATGTTGGCAACATACTTTTAGTAATCGGCAGTGCTTGCCAGCGCCAATCTAATGATACTGACCAACGATGCTTTCTAAAATTAAAGGGAAGGTAACCAACTTGGCTTGAGACAGAATCAACATAGTTTCCTGTTAATTTAAAACTATGAAAACCTGACAGTAGCATAAACTTATGTGTTTTTTGCCAAATATCAGGTTGTTGATGTTTAATCCAATTGGCTTCAGCCTGACTTCTAAAATACGCAACGGTATTTTTTTCACCTGCCAAGTTAAAAAGAGCTCGCCAGTACCAACTCATTTTATCTAAGGTTTTTTGTTCTCGTTGATCTAACCACACAACTGCTGGTCTTAAAGGTAAGCCATTAGCGTCTAGATTAACCATAGTCGCTCGTTGACACGTAAGTGCAGCAGCTTTAATTTGTGATTTTTTAATCGCTAATTCATCAAGCTTGGGCCAAAGTTCATGACAAGCCTTTGTTAGCATTTGCCAATAATAATTAGGCTCTTGCTCAGCCCAACCGGGTTGCTTTGAAAAGTAAGGTTCAATATCAACCTTACTTTTAGCCACTAATTGTCCATCAAGGTCAAATAACAAAGCACGAATACTTTGTGTGCCGTTATCAAGCGCTAAAATGTACTTTTCAGTTAAATGATTACTCAATAGCTCATTACTCGATAGGTAATTACTTAATAAGCTGCTTAGTTAGCCAAAGCCCAATATCATTTAATTGCTCTGGTACAACACTATGCGGCATTTGATAGGTTTTCCATTGCGTATTATAGCCATTATTTTTCATTAATTCGTTTGCCATTTTACCAGAAGATAACGGAACCACATTATCTTGTTCACCGTGATGTTGTAAAATTGCTGTTGTTTTGTTGGCTGCACTTAATTCACTTGGTAATTGATCTTTTATTGGTAAATAACATGACAAAGCAAGTATACCCGCTAATTTATGTTCAAACCGTAAGCCGGTAAACAAACTCATCACACCGCCTTGACTAAAACCGGCTAAAACAATATTACTTGCAGCAATACCATTATCTATTTGTTCATTGATTAATGCACGCACTAGGGCTTCAGATATAAGAACACCAGTCATGTCAGCTCTATTATGCAAATTGTTATTATTAATATCGTACCAAGAAGGCATAACAAAACCATTATTAATGGTAACTGGCTGCTTTGGTGCATTAGGAAAAACAAATCGTATACTATGGTCTTTAGGCAGGTTTAATACAGGTACCACAGGTGCAAAACCGGCGCCTGAATCACCTAAACCATGTAACCAAATAACACACGCTGTCGCCGGTGTATTAGGTTCAACTGTAATACGATCTAACAAGGTTGGTTGCTTATTCATTATTGTCCATTCTGTTTAATACTATGTTTATTATGCCAGCTAATATACGCTAATTCTTTTTAGAATAGGAGGTTATAATGAGTAAAAGTGAAGGGGTGTCATGTCGTTCTCATTAAAGAAATGGAAAATTTATTGTAATTCACTTAGATACCTACTGATGTGAGTAGCAACCTGAAATAAGCCTTAAGCTTTATTATTGTGAAAATAAAATAATCGCGTTAGAGTTGTTTAGTTAGAATTATTCAACGCAATTATAAACTAATAAGACAAGCTCGAATTATTCTACACACCACTGCGTAAAATTAGTGTTAATTTTTATTTTGAATCAATTTAAATATGGGGAAGATATCATGCCAAAATTTGTAATAGAAAGAGAAATTGAAGGTGCTGGAAAGCTAAGCGGAGATGATTTACAAGGGATTTCTCAAAAATCTTGTTGTGTATTAGAAGAACTCGGATCTAAAGTTCAATGGGTACATAGTTATGTGACCGATGATAAAATTTATTGTGTATACATTGCACCTGATGCTGAGTCAGTGAAAAAACATGCGGATATGGGGGGATTTCCTGCTAATTCAATTTCACAAGTGAGAGCGATAATCGATCCTACAACATCAGAATAATCACGCTTAGCGATAGCGTAATATTGATGATAATAGTTGGCTTGTAAATCTTAACGATTAGCTAACTATTATTATCTGTTCGTCATTAAACCAAATTAAACTTATTATAAACTCATGCACAGGTAAATAATGTTTATCTACAAGCCTTATCTCTATCAACATTTTCTATAAAATTGGGTACGCTCTCTCTGGTACTACGTTTTTCATAACAATTGTTGAAATTAAGCGTTGCACACCTGGTATCGCAGATAGTTTTTCATCATAAAGCTTTTGGTACTCAGGAAGATCCTCCGAAACCACATGAAGCAAATTGGTTAACAAAAGGAACATGTGTTAGTGGACTAAATCCAAAAGTTTTTTACTTTTTCATGTGTTATTACCTCAGTTTACCGATTCAACAGCATCATGGTCGATATCAATTCAAATTATTGTCTTAGGGTTAATTCATATTTTTAGCTCTGCAATCGTATATTTACTTGTCGGTTTTGGTTCACAAGCAGTATTAAAATCAAGACCGTTGACGGCCAAAATTGTGAGTAGAGTGTCAGGTTTATTATTAAGTGAACAATTTTTTACTAGGTAGTACCTAGTTATTCACTGTTTTTATGAAAAAAATAAGCTACTAATCTAAAAAAAAATATTTTACTATGAAATTTATTGATAGATAACACGCTCTTAGATAAAACTATAAAAATAAATCTAGAAGGAAATATAAAATGACACAAACTCATTCAGGCTCTTGTTTATGTGGTTCGGTTAAATTTGAAATGGAAGGAGAGTTTAAAAAATTCTTCCTATGTCATTGTAGCCTCTGCCGAAAAACATCGGGTTCAGCGCATTGTGCTAATGTATTTGCCCCAGGCGCTAAATTGAATTGGTTAAGCGGAAAAGAAAATTTGAGTTTTTATCGACATGCAGACACTAATTTTGCGCGTAATTTTTGCGCTACCTGTAGTTCGTTAATGCCTTTGCATGTAGAAGCTCGTGATCTCGTTATAATGCCCGCGGGTTGTTTAGATACTGATATAGAAATTACACCTCAAGCACATATTTTTGCCGATAGTAAATGTAATTGGGATGCAGTGTTAAATGACACACCGATCTACGATCAATTACCGACCTAGAATAAATGGTCAATATAGCAACGAGTCATATGTTTAATTTTGTTGAATTAGCCTAAACCACCTTTTGATAGTCTATATTATTAATAGGTGGTTATTTAGCGATGCATTATTAACTTCCATCAGGTATGTGAATTACAACATAATTACTGCTGTAATTCACATAATTGCATAGTAGAGTTTTAAGAGAGAATATAATGAGCGTTAAACAGATAATGACTTCTCCCGTTATAACCATAGAGCTCGATGACAATCTAACCGTTGTTGGTGAGAAGTTTTCAGATACTAAGTTTCATCATTTACTGGTCGTTGAACATAATAAATTATTTGGCGTTGTTTCTGATAGAGATTTATTGAAAGCTATCAGCCCCAAAATAGGTACTGCTGCTGAAAAAATGAATGATGTTGCAACGTTAAATAAAAAAGTTCATCAAATAATGACCAGAAATCCTATCTGCATTCAACAAGAGCAAAGTGTTCATGATGCTATCGCATTATTTTTAGATAATAATATCTCTTGTATACCCGTTGTTGATAGTAGCAATATTCCTGTTGGTATAATTAGCTGGCGAGATATTCTGAAAACCATCAAAAAGCCCAAATCAAATTAAAACATTACGGTATTATCTACCTAAGTAAGGAGTCTCTTGACTGATCGAACGATAACCTCGGTAAATAAAAGTTTTTTTGCCATAGCCTGTTCACGTGCTGTTGTTATTAGAGCTATTAAGGTTGCTGTGCTTGTTGGTACTATGTTGGCTTTTATCAATCATGGAGAAAAAATATTAGATTTGTCTTTTTCCAGCCAAGATGGGTTTAAAATTTTACTGACCTATTTAGTACCTTATGGTGTTTCAACATGGTCTGCTGTTGGCGCAATCAAAGCGAAGAATACTAATGATGACTCTGGTGATGAATAAATTCTCTGCTTTTCAATGGATGGTTTTAAAATGGATTTAATAGTAAAGAAAAAATTTGAAAGTTATCCTCCTCATATTAATAAATTACTTCAACAAATACGTGAAGTAATATTAACTGTTGCTGAGCAAGAAGGTATTACGAGTATAGAAGAAACGTTAAAATGGGGCGAGCCTAGTTATGTATCTAATATCGGTAGTACTATTCGTATTGATTGGAAAGCAAAATCCCCCGAACAGTTTGGTATTTATTTCAACTGTAAAACAACATTAGTAGAAACATTTAAAGAAATTTATGGTGATACGTTTAAATATGAAGGTAATCGTGCGATTATTTTAAATGTCGATGGCACTTTGCCTATAAATGAGCTATCTCATTGTATTTCAATGTCATTACGCTACAAAAAAATTAAACACTTAGCTTTACTTGGCGTTTAGTTGTGTAACGCGTAACCAATAAAGACTGATTTTTTGTCTTTATTTATTTTTAAATTCTACATTATTGGCCATATTTTATGGTTATTGTAATGAGTAGTACAATGATAATCAGACGATATAAAGATGACGATTTTGAACAACTAGCAGAGATATATAATACTGCTCATCCTGACGAATTTTATCGTGAAGAAGGTCAGTTTTCGTTGCTGCCTTGGGCTGAAGATAAACACATATTAGCGCTATTGGATAGCTCTGATGTTTATGTATATGAAGATGGCGCGATTCTAGGCTTTTGCGGTTATTTAGGAAGAAAAATAAATTGGCTATTTGTTGAGCCTAATGCAAGAAGTAAAGGGGTAGCTGCTAAACTTCTGTCCTATATTGTTCCTAAATTGCCAAGTAATGCGTTTTTGTTCGTTTTGAAGTCAAATGTGCGTGCAATTGCACTTTATGAAAAGTTTGGTTTTGTTGCTCAACAAGAGTTTATGATAGATTTTCAAGGTCGCAATATTATGTTAACTAAAATGATTATTAAAAACCTGAGCTCGGCTTAATAAATCCTTCTCTAATGGTTATTTTCCTTACTTCATCATTAAATTTACTTGCAATACACTAGCTATTGACGCGAAATTTGCCTTGAATTAAGAAAAACTATTAAGTTAGAGTGTAAAATATAGTTATATTTCAATAGATTAAAAACATCTTGAACCGAATTCAGGTTAAATATTAAAAAATATTAAAAGGACATTCACATTAAATTACATACATTGAAAGCATTTTTCACTTTTTTACTCTTTACTTCTTTTGCTGTGTTTGCAGACGCAGTAACATCAACGCCATTTAATATACCTCGAAGCACCGTGGTAGACATTAATGATCCGGCAACAAATTTAATTTACCCTTTATTTATAAAAACTCCCGCTTCCTATAACAAACAAGTCGAGAAACAATATCCTGTTATTTATCTAACGGATGCTTATTACGAATTTCAGATAGTGTCAGGCGCAACTCGTTATCCAATGAACATTGCCGTTATGGAAGAAGCAATTATTGTTGGTATTTCGTATGCTAAAGGCAGTAAAGGTTCGTCGAGCCGAAATCGCGACTACACACCAACATTTAATAAAAAGTGGAAAGATAAAACGGGCGAGGCCAAGCAACACGCTGAATTTATTGAAAAGTCAGTCTTTGACTATATCGATACTAAGTATCGTACTGACCCAACTAATCGAACCTTTATTGGAAATTCCCTTGGTGGTTTATTTGGCACTTATATTCTATTAAATAAACCAAGTATGTTTAAAAACTATATTTTAGGTAGTCCATCCTATTGGTGGGACAATGAGTATATTTTTACGCAAGAATTAGAATTTGCTAAGCAAAATGTAGCCATTAACGCCAATGTATTTATTGCCATTGGTGAACTCGAGACTATAGAGTTCGGGGCTGGCTACAATATGGTTGGCGATGCCCAAGAGTTTTATAAAAGAATGTTAAATTGGCAATCAGATAACTTAAATGTAAAATTAATGATTATTCCGCAAGCAGATCATGCGACCGCATTTCCAACCACCGCTATTCAAGGTTTGAAATGGGTATTAGGAAAATGTGATAAAGCGAATAACTGCTTACTCAGTCCAAAAACAAGCAACAACAAATAATATTTTACAAAAATAGAAAATATTTCAATGAATAAGACCTTATAATGACGTGAATTAAATAATTTTCTTGATTCATCTATTTATAACAAGTTAAAGCATTAACCCATTTATTAAGTGAGATTTTATGAAAAAGTATTGTTTTATTTTATTTTCTATTGTTGTTGCAATGTCACAGGCATTCGCGGCTCCTACTGTGAAATACAATAAAGAACTGGATGGCTTTGCATATCCGTTTGAAGTAAAAACATTTGATTTTAATTCTCAAAATAAAATGTTAAAAATGCGCTATATGGACATTGGTGATAAAAACGCAAAAAAAACAATAGTCTTGTTACATGGTAAAAACTTTGCTGGTTACTACTGGGAAAGCGTTGCAAACGACTTACTTAACAACAATTACCGAGTTATTATTCCTGATCAAATTGGTTTTGGTAAATCGTCAAAGCCTGACTACTACCAATATAGCTTTGGTCAGTTAGCGTTAAACACTAAACTACTATTGGATAGTTTACACATTAACAAAGCTGATATTGTCGGTCATTCCATGGGCGGTATGGTAGCAACAACATATACTGCTAATTATGCTGATAAGGTTAATAAGTTAATTTTGATTAATCCTATTGGCTTAGAAGCTTATGGTAAATACACTGAATTTAAAGATGTTAACTTTTTTTATAAAAACGAACTCGGTAAAACACTGGATAAAGCGAGAGACTATCAGAAGAAAAATTATTATGATGGTAAATGGTCTGAGGAATATGAAAAACTATTAATTCCTCTAAAAGGTATGCTTGCCGGTGATGACTGGCAAACAGTTGCTTGGAATAATGCGCTAACTTACGGACCTATTTTTTCAGAAAATATTGTTGATAGATTTTCTCAAATTAAAAATGACACGGTAATTATTATTGGTACGCGAGATACTACAGGTCCTGGTCGAGGTTGGATGAAAGCGGGTGAAACTAGAAAGCTAGGTAACTTCAAACAACTTGGTGTAGATACTCAGAATCGCATTGCAGGCTCGACACTAATTGAATTAGAAGGGTTAGGGCATATGCCACACTATGAAGACTATGATGCCTTTATCAAAGCATTTCATCAAGCGCTTGATAAGTAATTAATAATTTTGATAAATTAATAGGCCATAGTTTTATAAACTATGGCCTTTTTTATATAATTTTCTCGCCCTGATATGATAATTTTACTGCTTCAATTCTTAGGATTATATCTATTGATTGTTTAGAGTTATTTATATTACTGAATCGTGTACGTTAACTTAAGGAAATCCAATTGAAAATTTATGCAGATAGTCAGTCAGGTAATTGTTATAAAGTAAAATTACTCACATCGCTTTTAGCTATTGAGCACGAATGGATCAATATCGATATCCTTGCGAACGAAACACTAACAGCGTCTTTTTTAGAAAAGAATCCGAATGGAAAAATTCCATTGCTTGAGCTAGATGATGGTCGATTTTTATCGGAATCTAATGCCATTATCAATTATCTTGCTACTGACTCCTTACTTATTCCCAAAAATAGCTTTGATGTTGCTAAAATTCAGCAATGGCAATTTTTTGAACAATATAGTCATGAGCCCTTTATTGCTGTAGCAAGGTTTATCGCTAAATACCTAGGTTTACCTGCAGATCGTAAAGCTGATTATGAAGCAAAGCAAGCGGGTGGTCACAAAGCGCTTAAAGTAATGGAAGGGCAATTGCAAAAAACACCTTATTTGGTAGGCAATGATTTAACAACTGCTGATATCTCTCTTTATGGCTACACTCATGTTGCCCATGAAGGAGGGGTTGATTTAAGTGAATACCCAGCAATTCAACAATGGATAAATAACATTCAAGCGCTTCCTAACTATGTAAGCATGGAGTCATAATGATTGAGGTATACCTTTTTGATTGGGGAGATACTTTAATGGTTGATTTCCCGGATGTTAGTGGAAAAATGTGTCATTGGGAAAAAGTAGAGGCGGTTTATGGCGCTAGAGAAGCATTAGAAACATTAGCTAAAACGGCACAAATATATATTGCGACAGGCGCTGCTGATTCCACTGAATTAGAAATTAAATTAGCCTTTGAACGGGTTGGTTTAAGTCAATTTATTACCGGCTATTTTTGTCAAGAAAATGTAGGGTTTTTAAAAGGAAGTCCTGAATTTCTCTCATCTATTTTAAATAAACTCAATACGCCCTTAGCTAATATAGCCATGGTTGGTGATAATTTTGAAAAAGATATTAACCCTGCAATAAACGCAGGAATTAAGCCTATTTGGTTTACACAAAAAAATATAGAAAATTCCCACGATAATGTTAAAGTAATTAGTAAGTTAAGTGCTTTATACAAGTAAGTATTTACAAGTAAACAACCACTAGGAGGATAAGTGAACTTAAATCAAGTTACATTACCTGTTAACGATATGGAAGTATCGACAAAATTTTATCGAACTTTAGGTTTTACACAAATTGTTGATACGCCACATTATGCACGTTTTGAGTGTCCCGAAGGTGGTGCAAGTTTTTCACTATTATTAGAAAAAGCTAAAATTACCAACAGTGCCGTCATTTATTTTGAACATGAAGCGCTGGATAACTGGGTTAATGATTTAAAGGTGCGGGGTATTAATTTTGACCAAGAGCCTACAGATCAAAGCTATTTATGGCGAGAAGCGATATTACACGATCCTTCAGGTAATAAAATAAAGCTATACTGGGCTGGAGAAAATCGCCTCAATCCACCTTGGCGTGTAGAAAAATGTAATTAACCATATAAGTAGATAAATGAAAATTAAAATTGATAACCTTGAAAGCCTCGAGGTTAAAACGTTATTACAAGAACATCACGAAGATATGTTGCAGCATTCTCCGCCGGAAAGTGTTCATGCATTGGATTTATCTTCATTAAAGGCACCGGAGGTTACTTTTTTTACTGCTTGGATTAACGATCAATTAGCTGGGTGTGGCGCGTTAAAAAAGCTTGATAATAAGCATGTTGAACTTAAATCAATGCGAACATCACAGCATTTTTTGAGAAGGGGCGTTGCCGCTAAGTTATTAACGCACATGTTAGCGATAGCGAAAAAGGAATCGTTTACTAAAATTAGCTTAGAAACAGGGACTCAAACAGCATTTCTTCCGGCTCAACAACTATATAAAAATTTTGCCTTTGAAGAATGTAAGCCTTTTGCAGATTATCAAGAAGATCCTTACAGCATGTTTTTAACAAAAGATCTGGCATCAGTTGTTAGTAAGTAGAGATCTCACGATATAAATAATTCACTAAGTATTAGGTACTCAATAGTTTATCTAGTCAATATTCATGTCTATTTAAGGTTATATACTAATAAGGGAAGCGCTCATGTTTCAAAATATTGCGATTTATTCAGGCTTAATTGCAAGTGTTTGGATTATCATTGGGGTTTATGTCGCAAGTTGTTTTTATACTGGTTACAGCCATTCTAAACAATTTTGTAGTGAACTTGGTGCAACGGGTAGTCCAACTGAAAAATTATCACCATTAATTAATAATTACCCTTTAGGCGTTTTATTTTGCTTGTTTGGCTGGTATCTAGTGAGTATTCCAAACGTCTCAATATTAATAAACATGACAGGTTGGCTTGTTATTGCTCATGGTATTGGTACTTGGATTGCAGGATACTTCCCAATGGATGCCGATCCTTTTACTAAAACCCCAACTTTTCATTGCAAAATACATTCTTGGGCGGGTTTTATTATGCTACTTTCATTAGTTATCGCGCCCATATTAGTTGCTGTTAGTCCAACCACAGCGCTTATCCCTTTGCATTTTAAAATTTTTTCAATTGTTTCTGTAGTCGCTGCTGTGTATTATTTATTTGCGATGGCTAGGGCCGTTCGTACTCAAACTAATCCAGGTATTTATCAGCGTATTTCTTATGGTTTCCAGTTGCTTTGGTTAAGTGTATTTTCTTTAGTTTTAGCATAAATTTAAATTACAGTGATTTCTTTCACTAACAGGTATATTAACTTACGTTGATTATTATATTTTAATTGGAGAGGATCGAAATGCATAGTAAACGTCATGGCCTATCAATAGGTATGGAAAGAGCCGAAAATGATTTTTTTCTTTTTATAAAGGCTCAAGGCAAACTAACCCATCAAGATTATGAAATAATTACACCCTTTATTGAATCTATGTTAACTCAAGTGAGAACTCCTACCGTTAATGTTTTATTTGATGGAACGGAATTAGACGGTTGGGAGCTTAGAGCTGCTTGGGATGATCTAAAACTTGGTTTAAAACACGGTACTAGTTTTAATAAGGTCGCGCTTTATGGTAATAAAAAATGGCAAGCATTCTCAGTAAAAGTCGCTGACTGGTTTATGTCAGGTGAAATTAAGTACTTTGAAAAAGAAAACGACGCCATTGCTTGGCTTAATCAATAATATAAAGATCACTTCAGTAAGTTGGAATGCATGTGTTTAAAAACAATCAGAATACAATAGCCTTTAATCCTAAACATAAAACACACGGAGAATCACTACTAAAATTTCTAGCCTTGATATCCATCATTATTGCCTACTTTTTGTATATGAGTTGGAAATATGATGCTTCTACTGGTTTAGGTGTTTCTATTTTAACCTGGAGCTTCTTTGTGTTATGTACGCCAGTTGCAGATGGAGGCTTTATTCTTGCTTTTCCTATTAGATTACTTTTTAAAATTAAAATGGCCTATACGCAAATAGTACTCTGGTTTGTGGCTATTGCTATTAATGTTTTTTATATCGCAACTAGCTCAGACACTTATGATTTAACGTTTATAACAAGGTTACTTAAGCATATTCTATCAGAGCCATATCCGTATTGGAGTATTCTAATAATCAGTGCATTAGGTACTTTCTTATCTATCTACTTTGGTGATGAAATGATGGATGTTGCTTCTCATGCAGAACGTAAAAATAACCATCGTCACGGGGCAAAGTATCGAACCTTATTAGTACTAGGACTTGGTATTTTAACCGTTGTCGCTTATTACTATTTACTCAGTAGCTTAAATGTCGTATTACCTGAATAATGTTTATGATTAAAATACGACAATAAATATTATTACCTTGTTATAACGCGATAAAGAGAAGGGCAGTTAATTGGAATTCGCTAATATATCTATTGAATTATTATCTCTGTTATTTTTAGTCGCCGTAGTAGCAGGTTTAATTGATACCTTAGCTGGCGGTGGGGGACTTATTTCTATACCCGCCTTAATTTTAAGTGGTGTTCCCCCTTTAACCGCTTTAGGGACTAATAAACTTCAAGGTAGTATGGGGACAGCAACTGCGACCTATATGATGATAAAAAACAGAAGAATTAAATGGGAGCATGTTAAACCTTTAATGTTAATGGCGTTTGTTGGGGCTACTGTAGGCACCATCACGGTGCAGTTCATAAATACTGAAGTCTTGTCATTTGTTATTCCTATCGTACTTATATTTATTGCTGTATATTTTCTTATTTCACCTAATCCAGCGATACATGATAGTAAATCTAAAATGTCGTATGATAAGTACAAAAATATTGTTGTACCTTTAGTTGGTTATTATGATGGTATGTTTGGTCCAGGTACGGGATCTTTCTTTGCGTTATCGGGTGTTTCGTGTCGAGGTCATGACTTAATCTCTGCTACGGCAATTGCCAAGTCGTTAAATTTTGCGACTAATATTGCCTCTTTAATTGTATTTATAATTGCAGGTCATATTGTTTGGGCAATTGGAATAACCATGATGCTTGGTCAAGTCTTGGGTGCATGGGCAGGGTCTCATTGTCTATTCAAAATCAATCCTGCATATCTGAGGGCAATTGTTGTTGTTATGTGTAGTGGAATGCTACTAAAATATGCTGAGTCAATGGGTTGGCTTAATTATGGATAATAAAATCGATCAAATTGTAAATTATTAACGTTAAGCCATTAAACGTGGTTTATTTTAACTTAAATGATAGAGAGTAAACCATGAAAAATATTCAATACCCTATTCAAGGCGCTTGCCAATGTGGCGGCGTTACCTATGAACTGCTAGAGCCACCTTTGATGGTCATTGCGTGCCATTGTATCGAATGTCAAAAATTATCAACTAGTGCATTTAGCATTACGGCTATGGTAAAAACTGACACTGTTGTATTTAAGGGGGAGATGAAAGATTGGAGTCGCCTTGCTGACAGTGGCAATGTCAGTGCAGCTAAATTTTGTGTTACTTGTGGTAATCGAATTTATCATTACGACCCTAAAGATCCAGAGAAATTAAAACTTAAGCCTACTAATTTATCTGATACCCGTATTATAAATCCTACAGCGCATCTGTGGGTTAGTGAAAAACAAGATTGGTTTCAAATTCCAGAAGGTGTAAAAACCTTTGAATATCAATCTTAGTAGCGCGAAATTAGTGTGCAGTATGAACCGTCTATTTATAAACTTAACTAGTCATAAATAGACGGAGGTTGTTGGAGAGTTATACGCTTACTGACGATTTAAAACTTCAGAAAATAACGAGAATACTTTACTCGGATTGGTTTTCTTACATACTTTAATCGCAGGATATTTATCAGACTTTATCAACTTACCAGCCCATTGTGCATCAAGATGTTGGCGGTCTTGTCCATCCCAACGTTTTTTAGGAAAATCAAGTTGTGATGTTGGTAACCAAGGGGTGTCGGTAGCTTTATGCTCAACACTAAATGATCCCATTTCACCTTCACATAATTCTGGTTCAACAGCCACTATTGCCGCTAAAGTATCCCAAAAATAATATTCACCTGATTCAATGAACCAATCATTTTTATCTAATATTTGATCCCAAAACTGAGCAGCAGGCGTTGTGACACTTTTCTTAAATTCACTGGCAACTTTAGCGGTTAATCTAACAGAATTTGTTACATCTAAACCAACTAATTCAATCGGCAAACCAGAAGCAAGCACCTTGTCTGCGGCCAATGGGTCAATAAATATATTCCACTCGGCACTGACATTCGGATGGCCATCGGTGAAATTAGGTACAATAATATTACCTGGTGCGTCAACATTACCGCCCATAATAATAAGGCGAGATACTTCTTTCATATCTGCAGGATATTTTTCTATCCATTGGGCAATATTGGTAAGCGTACCTGTTGCAACAATAATAACAGGCTCGTTAGCTTCTTTAATTGCTTGGTGAATAATCTCGATTGCATGCTCAGACGAAGCCTTACGGTTACTTGGCTTAACGGCTACACCGGATAATGTATCAGAGTCTTTTCGCCACGCATCTGGAAATACGGCATATCCGTCTAGTGGTTCATCATCGCCACAAGCAACTAACACGGAATCACGGCTATATTTTGACAGGTCAAGTAATGAGTTGGTATTGGTAAGGCCTGGAGAACAATGACTTTCGCCACTTGATGAGATAGTGATAGCAACTACGTCAGCCTGAGGGTGTTGAAGTAAAAATAATAATGCCGCCCAATCATCTATTGCCATATCATTGTCAAAAATTACGGGTTTAGCGAAAACTACAGAGGTGAAGCATAAAGCAAGTGTAAAAATGAGTGTTCTCATTAATGTATCCTTTGGTTAATTGTCATATTTTAATGTTATTTGATTTACTATTTAACCTGAACTCGGTTTAAATTATTGTTTAGTTTGATCAATAAAATAGTGTGCTGTTATCGCTAATAATTCCTCCGCAAGGGATTGATCATTATTCAACTCAGCGCTATTGTCAGCTAATACATTGAATATATGATTAGCATTCTTGATTAAATACAGAGATGTTTGAGCTTGTTTTGCTCCTTTTATTAATGACAGAGAGTTTTGCCAAGGCACTGTTTTATCTGCATCTCCTGCTATCGCGAGTAATCTGCCTTGATACATAGCCATTTGAGTAAGACTAGTATTATTACGTATTTGCTCAAACCATTGATGACTAAAATTTAATGGTTTATCGAGCCAAGGGTAATTTATTTCAGCAAAGCCGTTATTTATTGCTTCTTGTTCGTATTGTGTAAAAAATGGCTGAAAGCTACCAATACCATTGCCAGCGACACTTGACCAAGTAACCATGGAGGCTACAGGTAATGTCTCATTAACTGCTGCTAACTGGGCAATGAGACCTCCTTGGCTAAACCCCAATAAATGAATAGATTTGTGTTCAAGCCGCTTTTGTTGCTGAATAAACTGATGAACGTTAACTACATCATTTACTGCGTTTTCTAGGTTGTAAACTTTATAATCGACACTACTTGCCCCCGATCCTGCGAAATCGAAACGTATAGAAGCAACATTCTGTTTGGCGAGCTTTTCTGCTAAGCGTTTAAATAAATTACCCACTTCATTTTTATTTGAAGCAGTACCATGCAACATAATAACAACAGGGAATGGTTTTAATGATTTAAAATCAGGTAGTGTTAATATTGCAGGTATTTGGTAGTTATCTCCTTTAAGTGATAATTCTTGCTCAATAGCTGCGTAAGCAGGCATTAAAATTATATTAAGTAAAAGAGTACATATAGATAATGTATAACGATATTTTAACTTTTTCATAAAGTTCCAACCTATTTCTTAAAAAGAAGCGGCAATGTTAGTGCATCAACAACGAGCAATACCTGCTTGGTTTACGGGATAAATGCAACAAAATGGAGCGTTTAAAGAATAACCAATGATTTTACTGTAAATATATCATTATAAAACAAGCTGTTACTGTTAATATGTTAATGAATCACTAATCTGATATAAAATTGTGACTTACTACAAGCAAAAAGCTGACCATATAGCCAGGTTTTTGATTAATTGAAAGAATAAATTCTATCATTTGGTGAAAAAATACGAATTTACTTGGATTTTGTTACACAATCACTTATTTTAATAACCATAAAATTTATAGGGATAATGTTAGGGGGGTTAGTGTATCTATGGTATTTAGACTAACCGTTTATAAATACGCTTGATTTAATAGACGTTAATAAATATAACAAAAAAACATACACATTTAATAGAAGGAGTTTTAAATGAAATTTTTAATATTTTTGGGCACTACACGTGATAGTACACCGCCAAAACCAGCTCGTCTTGGTTTACGTGTTGCTAAAGCTTGTTTAGATTGTCTAAATATTCAATTTAGTGATCACGAAATTGAATTGATAGATGCGTTAGATTACCCACTAGAGTCTGTATTTAAACCATACTTTTCTTATGCGAACAGTAAAGCCCCTGCGGCCTTAAGTTCACTTGCTGAAAAAATTGAGTCTGCAGATGGCTTTATTATGGTCAGTCCTGAATATAATCATTCTATGAGCCCAGCACTATCAAATTTACTCAATCATTTTGGTAGTTCTTTATTTTCATATAAACCCAGTGCCATTGTTACTTATTCAGCAGGCCAATGGGGAGGGATGCGAGCGGCAATTGGAATGCGAACATTTCTTTCGGAGCTAGGCTGCCTTTCTGTGTCAGCAATGATTCATATCCCCAAAGCACAAGAAGTACTAACCGAAGATGGAGCGATAGAAGCACATGAAGATCAAAGAGCTTGGTTTAATTACTTTGGTCGAACATTTAACCAATTAGATTGGTGGGCTCAAGCGACAAAGAATCAACGAGATAAAATTGATCCACACAATACTGTTAGTGATTTTAAAAGGGATCCTTCGCAAAGAAATGCTCCTTAACCGCTTTATACTAACGTTTAATCGTCACTTGGTTATTCTTTATTAAATAATTAAATAATTAAATAATTAAGGAATAAGCTAACTCGTTTTAGCGTAATAATTATTGTTTTAAATAATAATTATTACGGTTTATCTTGTTTATATAATAAATGATCCTTTACTTACAATTTATTCATGTTTAGTCGCTATTAATAGATTGTTTAAAAAAATCATTACAGTTAGAGTATCAAGATCCCATATATAGGATCCACAAATAAGAATAAAACGAGTTACTAAGACTCGTTAAAAAACTTAAAACTATAGGTTATAGAGAACGAAAATGAACAAACAACCAGAAATAACTATTTCATCATTAGATGCAGACAGATTGTATGATTTAATCGAATCATTACCCAATGATGGATTAGTTGGTATAAATGAACTTGAAAAAGAACTTGCGCGAGCAAATATTGTAGAGCCTTCAGAAGTGCCTCCTACCATAGTAACAATGAACTCAACCGTTAAGTTCTCTGTTGAGTCTTCTCAAGAAGAATTTCTGTTAACTTTAGTATACCCAAAAGATATTGATGCTAGTGGCGAAAAAATATCAATTCTAGCACCTGTTGGCAGTGCATTACTGGGTCTTTCTCAAGGGGATCAAATTGAATGGCCAAAACCTGGTGGCGGGTTGATAAAAGTGATAATTAAAGAGATAACTTATCAGCCAGAAAGAGCAGGTGAGTTACATCGGTAGTGATAACTCAATCATTGTAATATCGTCATGTCGATGTGAATTTTATATAAAAAGAACGTTTTACGTTCTTTTTATATTTTATCTTCAATCAACTGTATCAGGATAAAAATCATTGAAAAATTTAACAAACGATATTAATAGTATTCATGATCAAGATTTCATTGATATTAAATACGCCGAACATAAAATTTCAAACAAAGAGTTTTATAACTGTCATTTTAAGTCTTGTGATTTTAATGCGGCTATTTTTATGAATTGTGAATTTACTCATTGCACATTTTTAGACTGTAACCTAAACAACGTTACTGTAAATAATAGTACATTTGTCGATATTGCGTTTGATAATTGTAAAGTTATTGGCGTTAACTGGACTATGGCCCATTGGCGTGATCTTATGCTATCAGCACCGCTAATTTTTAAAAAATGTCTGATTAACTCATCTTCTTTTTATGGATTAGCATTAGAAAAAATCATCATTGAAGAATGTCGAGCACATGATGTAGATTTTAGAGAAGCTAATGTAAAGGGCGGCAGTTTTAACCGTACAGATTTAAAAGATAGTTTATTTAACAATACTAATCTTACTGGTGTGAATTTTAGTGAAGCAGAAAATTACGATATTAATATCAAAAACAACATTATTAAAAACGCGACTTTTTGTCGTTACGAAGCGGTCAGACTATTAAGTGGTTTAGATATCAACTTAATCGATTAAATAAAACTAATAAATAGCAATTATTCTTTAATAGTTACTGATTTGTTACTATTAACGTTGAACAAGAGAATTATCTTACGTGCGGCTTTATTCGTCGGCTAACTTAACTCAGAAGAGTTTCGCCCAAACTCTCTATTCCATTCATCAACTAATTTATTAAATATCTGTACTTCTTCAGGGGTTGCAATACCAAGTATTATATTTGCCGAGAGGTTATCACGACTGTCGAGCTCATCATCTTCCATAAGAATAAACATCCTTGTTTGTTTACGCGGATAATATGAAGGAAAATGTTTGATCAAGCAAGTGTTGTTTATTCACTGTGCATAAATTTTTTTAACTTATGTCAATATTGAAAATCTATTTACTCACTTAAGTTAAATCCTTAAACAACATGTGCTGAACCTTTAAAAAATCCTTAAATATAACCTAATTTACTCTTGCCCTATGGACCTAAATTTTTTGGATAGCCATTCTTATTAACTGTTTAAATTCAACGCTAAACGTTTGTTTTTTGTTCGTAATAACATATACAAGCATTTAATTGAAAATTGTTACAAAAATTCAGCTAATAATTACGCTAAAGAGTAGCATTTTTTCTCACTTTAGATTAAGTTTGCGCTTTTATTTATTATACAGTTAACCAGAGCGCCTTATGTTAGAAAATACTCTCCCACAACTCGAACAACTGATTGAACAAATCATTGAAAAAAATAACCACCTAAAAAGCCAAGTGGCTGAATTAGAAAAGCAAAAATCAGTGCTGGTTGAAGAAAATGAAATGTTGCAATTAGAAGCTCTTGAAGGTGAAGAAAAGCAAAAACAAACAAGTACAGTTTTAGCAAACCTACTAGATAAATTACAAAGTGTAGAAGAGCTAAGCTAATGTTAGCCGAAGACTCTAATGGACTCAGCATTGAAATTATGGGCAAGCAACATCAGTTTTCTTGCTCAGCTGAACAAGCAGAGGATTTAAAACAGGCTGTGAACAACCTCACTGCTATGTGTAATGACATTAAGCAACAAAAGTCCGCAGCTAGTAGAGAGCGCACTTTATTGGTGGCATCAATTAATTTAAGTTATTCGCTACTTATGGCAAATAATGAAATTAGTCGTTATCAACATGGCCAAGAAACCTTGATTGCAAAACTAAAAAGCGCGTTGTAATACTAAATCCATTACGTTCACTTTTCAGAATTGCTATTGTTTTTAATTAAATAATGGCAATTTTGGCGACTTTTTGTCACGTTGCATTATACTTAGCAGCATTTATAAGGTAAATTGCATATATATACATTGAGTTGCGTTATTTAGGACCACCTTTATTATGGCTGATGCCAGTATTGAATTTAAAGGGTCAAGTTTTACCCTATCAGTTTTACATTTAAAATCATCTGAATTAGCTGATATTCGGGCTGATTTAACAAAAAAAGTCGCACAAGCCCCTGACTTTTTTTATCTCGTACCTGTTGTGGTCAATATTGAACAACTTTCGTGTTCAATTGATTACCAAGCGGTAAAAGCATTAATTGAAGAATTCAACTTTACTTTTGTTGGTTTTACTGGCGCAGTAACAAAAGAACAACGTTTTCATATTCGAGAACTGGGCTTTTCTTTTGTTAATACAGCAAAGGCCAATGTACCACCAAAATCAACAATCGCACCAAAGAGTGAAGTAAAAGAAACGGCAATAGAAGCACCAAAAGTTGTTGAGCATTTATATACTGATAAAGTTCACCGAGGACAAATCCGATCGGGCCAGCAAATTTATGCTAAAGATCAAAACTTAGTGATTATTGGTTCGGTATCTGCCGGTGCAGAAGTGATAGCAGATGGCAACATTCATGTATATGGTTCGTTACGCGGTAGAGCAATAGCCGGTGCAAAAGGTCATCATAAAGCACAAATATATTGCCAAAATCTTGAAGCTGAGTTGGTCTCAATCAATGGTAACTATTGGCTAAGTGAGTCAATGGAAGAACATTGGGGATCGCCAGCATTTATACATTTGACTGACACTGAATTAACGTCATCAAAACTTATTTAATTTTAATTTAAAAGGATATTCGGTCTATGGCACGGATAATAGTGGTTACATCAGGTAAAGGCGGTGTTGGTAAAACAACATCAAGTGCTGCCATTGGTCTTGGCTTAGCGTTAAAAGGCCATAAAGTTGTCTTGATAGATTTTGATATAGGCTTACGTAATCTTGATTTAATTATGGGCTGCGAACGTCGAGTAGTATACGATTTTGTTAATGTAATTAACGGTGAAGCTACGTTAAATCAAGCACTAATTAAAGATAAACGTGTAAGTAGTTTGTCAATTTTACCGGCTTCACAAACACGTGATAAAGATGCATTAAATAAAGAAAGTGTTGGTAAAGTACTAGAAGAACTTGGTAAAACCTTCGACTTTATTGTTTGTGATTCACCTGCGGGGATTGAAGCCGGTGCAATGATGGCACTTTATTATGCAGATGAAGCTATAGTTACAACAAACCCTGAAGTATCTTCAGTACGTGATTCAGATCGTATTTTAGGTATGCTTGCCAGTCGTTCACGTAGAGCGGAGCTTAACTTAGAGCCAATCAAAGAACATTTGTTATTAACTCGTTATTCACCTAAACGTGTAGAAGAAGGTGAAATGCTGAGTGTTGAAGATGTTAAAGATATCCTTTCAATCCCATTATTAGGTGTTATTCCAGAGTCACAAGCCGTACTTAAAGCCTCAAATGCCGGTGAGCCGGTAATTCTTGATACTGAAAGTGATGCAGGTCAAGCTTACCAAGACGTAATTGATCGCTTGTTAGGTGAAACTGTAGAATTTAGATTTTTAGTTGCCGAGAAGAAAGGCATATTTAGTCGTATGTTTGGAGGATAACATGGCACTATTAGATTACTTTTTACGTAAAAAAGAAAAACAGGTAACTACTGCTTCTAAAGCGAAAGAACGTCTACAAATTATTGTTGCGCATGAGCGCAATAGTCGTAATAAACAACCAGATTATTTACCACAGCTTACCGAAGATATCCTTCAAGTTTTACGTAAATATATTCAAGTATCTGACGAAACATTCTCGATAAACCTTGATAAAAAAGATGGCGATTTGAATGTGTTAGAGCTCAATATTGAATTACATGATGAGCTAAACAAAGACAATTAATTTTGTGTGTCTGTTTAATTGATTACGAACAAATCATCAATTAAACAGACATAAAAATGTTATTAGTTTTCGTCCTCTTGAACTGGATTCCGGAACTCAAGCATCATGTTTCAAGTATAAAAAGATTCCGTATTAATACACTTACGGAATGACGAGATATACAACTCCCACCCTATAGCAGTTTTCGTCTTCCTGAACTGGATTCAGGATCTCAAGCGCTATATCAGTATAACTTGATAAACAGCATCGATATAAATGAATAAGAATATACAATACATGACGAGCTAAGGAGATAGTTTGCTTAAATCAATTCACCATGCTGCAATTATTTGCTCAAATTACGAAAAGTCTAAGCATTTTTATACAAGAATTCTTGGGTTAGAAGTTTTAGCTGAAAACTATAGAAAAGACCGTGACTCATTTAAACTCGACCTTCAACTTCCACAGGGAGGCAAAATAGAATTATTTTCATTTTTAAACGCTCCAGAACGACCTAGTTATCCTGAAGCACTAGGTTTAAGGCATTTAGCCTTTACTGTTGAATCAGTTGAGTCAGTACGCGATTATCTTTTATCACACCATATTGCTGTAGAAACCATTCGAATAGATGAATTCACAAATAGGAAATTTACATTCTTTCATGATCCTGATGGTCTTCCATTAGAATTATATGAGCAAGATAATAACTCGATCATATAGGGTATGTTAATCCCGAAGGATAATTTTTATTGGAATAAGCAAGCATACCTTTGCTTTTAAAAACATTCATCTGAAATAGTAGATAACAAGGGGCTGCTTTTATTCTTGTTTAGAAATGCGAAAGCCCGTATTAAACGGGCTTTCTATAATTTGGTCGGAGTAGCAAGATTCGAACTTGCGACCTCACGTCCCCCAGACGCACGCGCTACCAAGCTGCGCTATACCCCGATTTGTAAAGCAATGTTCTAATCAGTTAGCTAATACTTATGTTTCTAAAGAAATAATAATCTGGGGAGATCACCATAAGTACACTTGATTTACGCTGACTATAATAATCGTTTCTCAAACGAATGCAACGACATTTATTAGAACGGTTAATCAATAATAACTAACCGTCTAACGAATGAACAATTATACCAATTCCAATAAGTTTCTTCTCACTCAGCGAGAGTTAAAAGGTTTAGAGGCACAAGTTATACGTTCCAAACATAACTTAAGTACCGACATCCATGTCGGCAAGGCATTGATTGAAGAGAATGGTTATTCCCTTGTCAAAATCAATAACGCGGTATATAGACCTTTTAGACTCGCCCTTTGGGAGCTTTCCAGTGATATGATAACCGCACAAAATTTCTTTCATATAGAATAACTATAGGTAAAAAATTATATTTGTTCTCAAACCACTGGCAAGCTCTGAGTGGGAACTAACTTAATGGACTTGGTATTATTCATTCTCTTGTTCTAATTGCTTACTAAAGCGTTTAATAAAGTGAACACCATCAATCATTAAAGGAAAATCTTTATTTACGGTGATCGGGGCATTTAATTTACTAGAATAACTATGAAAATTACCATTTCTATCAATAAAAACAGATTTATCTTTGTTAAATACCATCAAACCAGCCGCAGAAGTATTTGCAATAACACGGTCTTTATTTAATGTAATAAGATCTGAACCATTACTATATTTTTTATCTTCAGTATCACAGCCAAGCCAATTTTTCATGAGTGTAGATTGTAAATCCATATGGCTTGTTAACTTAGTAACAATATCCTTATTTACTTGCCTTTGGGCTTTTTTGTAAGGTGTTATCAGTAATGCAGGCTTAGTAATTAATTGGGTATCTTCTATTTGATTTCCAATTGAACTAATCCAAATAATATCTTTTTGCTGTTTTTGTTGCTGTGCTAATAATAAAGCATCAACAAAAAGCTCAAATTGATACTTACTGATACTGCTTTCAACATCGTTACTGATTGCACTTTTAAAGTAAATTATATGTAATCCTAACTTTTTGCTATTAAGTTTATCAGCGAAAATTAGGCTCGATATATCGTTAAGGTGACTCTTTTCGTCAAACAAAGAAACAAACCAAGGTGCGTTATGTTGATCAGTTATTGAGTTTACGTCAGATTTATCTATTAACGTAAAACTACTGGCTAAATTTTGCTTTTCAATGGCTTGAAATAGCAATGGCTTAGTGGATTGCTTTAAAATATCGTCTTGATAAATATTTGGTAAAGAATAAAACAATTTAAACCAGGCTTCATCATTTAGCGCCGAGTCTACATGGTTATTAAATTGGTAACTATTACCACTTGTTCTATTGCTAAAACGTTGTAGTTGCTCGGTATTTAACTGTGCATCAGTAAGTACTATAAATACCGACTGATCTGCGTTAGTTATTTCACATTGCCCTGACGTTAAACTTGGGTAAGGTGGAATAGCACTGCTAAACGATAATGGGCTTGTTTTACGTTCTATATAATCGTCAACATCAAATAAACCGTACTTGGTAAGTAAAGTTTGAGCGGTTGCAGGGTAAGATAGAGGTAATACCGTATCTTGGCGTAATATATCGTAATCTAAGTTAGCATCAGCCCAAATATGAGTTAAATGACTAAAGAAGAATGATGCGACTAAGCCAAAAATAACAAAACGAGCAAAAATCGTTTTTTGTAATTTTTTCAAGTGCTTCCATGCATAATTACTAATAGTGAATTCAAAAGCTAAAATTAAAATAGCTAAAAAACCACTAACAGTATAAAAAATAACATTTTTCTGTGCTATTTCTTGAATCAAACTAAAAATTTGAGCACTGGAAGATGCATTTAAATGATAACCCAAACGACTATAAATAAAACCATCAAGTAATAGCAACAGCAGTCCAAGGGTAAATATTATTGAAGCACTGGATCTAATCACTTTGGTATTAGGCCAAATAATGATCAATGGAAACAAAATTAACACAAAGCTAATAAAGGTTAGAAAAGCAATATGACTAACCCAAGTAGTAACAAGATACATTTGACCTAAAAATGTAGTCGGTGCAGTTTCACTGAAAAGGTAATAAGAGGAGAGGGCTATTGCTGCAAAAATATTAAAAAATGTGAACCAATGGCTCCAACTTATTAAATGTAACAGCTTTCTACTATAGGTTTTGGTATCAAAAGTGACCATTGAACTTTATTCTTCTTATCTGATGAAATTATAAAATGAATTATTCACTAGTTATCAATAAAACTAGTGAGTTTTTTGGATAGATTGATTCAATGCGCGAGTAAAATTGTCTACAATAGCACTTTGTTTGTCGGCAGGAATTTTACTAATAACATTAGTTATTGTATTTCCTAAACACATTAAGGCTAAATCGGTTGTTGCTGATTCATTTACAAGAACATCCATAAGTTCTTGGATAATTTTTTCTACACGTTCGTTTGAGTATTTCGATACAATGGGCATAATGACACTTAATTGCTGATGATTAATAATATTTTTGCAGTTTATCAAATGCCTGCACAATATACTAATATATCCCTAACATAGACCCTTACTTATGAGTTTAATAATTTCTAACATAGCACTACATTTTATTTCGAAAAAAGAAGAATCAAGCGAAGTTTTACTACGCTTAGGGCCTGAGAGTATAGAAATTGGGCCTAAAATAACCGCTTTTGTTGACGGTTTGCATAGTATTTATAATGCTAAAGGCAGTAAAGCTTATGGTAGTTTCTCTTCTATGCCTGCACCTGGTAGTTCTGCAAGCAGTACCGAAAGTGATATAGATAGTAGCGATACCGTCACTGCTCGTTTTGTTGATTTAATGGAAAGTTACTTAGGCGAGCGCCAAAACTTTTATACTTTTAGTACACAAGCGGCAAATACCTTAAAAAATGAAATAGAAAAATATGATCTAGACGAAACCGGTTATTTAGTTGTTTGTCATTATGAATATATGGGTGGACGTTACTTATTGGTTGCCGTGATTCCTGTATCTGAGCATTATAGTGTTGATGGTGAATTAAATATTTCAGCGGATCAACACCTTGATACTACTAAATTACAGTTAGCAGCGCGTATCGATTTATTTGATTATCAGCAAAATGCTAGCGGTAACCGATATATTTCCTTTATTAAAGGACGTGCCGGACGTAAGGTTTCTGATTTCTTTCTCGATTTTTTAGGTTGCGAAGAAGGCTTAAATTCAAAAGAGCAAACCCAAACATTAGTACAAGCAGTAGAAGACTATGTCGCTGTTAACCAACTTGATTCAAATGAAAAACAGCAAACACGTAAAGAGTTACTTAATTACTGTAAAGAGCAAAAAGCAAGTTCTCAAGATGTGTCTATGCAAGAAGTTGGCAAAGTCATTGGCCATACAGCAACTGATAGTGATGGTAATGAACAAAACTTTTATCAATTTTGTCAGCAACAATCTTATCCTATTGAAGAGTCTTTTCCTCATGACCAAACCGTTGTTAATAAAATAACGAAATATTCGGGTTATGGTAATGGCATTAGTTTAAGTTTTGAACGTAGTCACTTTGGTCAAGATGTCGTTTATAACCCTCATAATGATTCAATTACTATTTTTAAAGTGCCTCCTAATTTAAAGGAACAACTGCAAGCATTGTTAGCAAATAATGATGAAGAAATAATTGAAAATAATTGATTTACTAATACCAATCACCATCAAATAAGTTACGCGTAACTATGGATTTTTTTGTTAGCGCGTTGAAAATTAATAATTTATCAGTAATTTACTATTAAGTGAGTTACGTTAAAGAAAAGAGAGTTACCATGACAAATAAAGCACAAGCAAATACAGAAAATACCCTTACTATCACGCGTCCTGACGACTGGCATGTACATTTACGCGATGGTTTGGTACTAAAAAATACCGTCGCAGATATTAGTCGCTATTTTGCTCGTGCCATTGTAATGCCAAATTTAGTGCCGCCGGTAACGGATGCTAAACTAGCCAAAAGTTATCATGATCGCATTATGGCTGTTGCAGCTAATGACAATTTTAAACCATTAATGGTGTTATATTTAACTGATCAAACAAGCGCACAAGATATTATTGAAGCAAAAGAATCTGGTCTTGTATTTGCTGCTAAGCTTTATCCTGCAGGAGCAACAACTAACTCTTCTTCTGGGGTAACTGACATAGCTAAAATGGCAGATGTTTTTGCCGCAATGCAAAGTGTTGGTATGCCATTATTAATTCATGGTGAAGTTACCGATTGCAATATTGATATTTTTGACCGTGAACAAGTATTTATTGACACTATATTGTCACCACTCGTTGCTAACTACCCAAATTTAAAAGTAGTGCTAGAACATATCACCACAAAAAATGCTGTCGATTTTGTTAAATCAGCGAGTAACAATGTTGCGGCAACGATTACGGTTCATCATTTACTCTATAACCGTAATGACATGTTAGTAGGCGGCATTCGACCACATTATTTCTGCTTACCAATTTTAAAGCGTAATATACATCAACAAGCACTTATTGAAGCGGCAACAAGTGGTAGTGCTAAGTTTTTCTTAGGTACAGATTCAGCACCACATGCACAGCATGCTAAAGAGTCGGCTTGTGGTTGTGCTGGTGTTTATTCAGCTCATGCTGCCATCGAGTTATATGCTGAAGTATTTGAACAAGAAAATGCCCTTGATAAATTAGAAGCATTTGCTAGTTTAAATGGACCAGAGTTTTACCAATTACCTATTAACACTGACAAAATAACCTTAGTTAAAAAATCGTGGAAAGTACCGGCTACCATGAGTTTTGGTGACGACGTTGTTGTACCTGTGCGTGCCGATGACGATATTTTGTGGCAAGTAAAAGACTAAGTTATGTGTTGGTTAGTTGTTTACCTTTTGTAAATAACTAACGTAATAGCTAAACAATCTAATTAACAATTGAGAGCCAAAAGTAAATTAAGGAAAAAAATGCAATTATTTGTAGATGATTTAACCGTTATTGATTTTTCGTACCTGTGTAAACAGCGCGGTATTGTGGGTGAAAGCTGGATTGTTGACGTGTTACTCGATGGCTCATTAAATGAAATGAGCATGGTGCTTGATTTTGCCGTCGTTAAAAAGCAAATTAAAGCCATTATTGACGATGCAGTTGACCATAAATTATTGTTGCCAATGCAAGAGCAAGCGGTAACCTTAGCAGAGTCACCCTATAATGACGGTCATCAAACAGTTGACTTTGTAAGTGATATTGCTAGTTATTATTTACAATCACCTGCGTGTGCTTTTGCCGCAATTGATTGCTTAACCATAACAGTACCAGCAGTAATTGAGCATTTAAAAGCAATAATATTAGCGCAGTTACCCAATAATGTTGAAGGGTTAACGTTAGTATTACGTCCTGAAAATATCCCAACCGATTATTATCATTACACTCACGGTTTAAAGCTCCATGATGGTAATTGCCAACGTATTGCCCATGGTCATCGTTCTAAAATTCAAATATTAGTTGATGATAAAAGAGATGCAAATTTAGAAGCTGCTTGGTGTAAACGCTGGCAAGATATTTACATTGCCAGTGAAGCCGATAGAATTTCTGTAGATGACATTCAATTATCAGCTCAAGCAATGAAGGACTTAACCCCTGATCATCAATATTTTAGTTATCATGCGCCACAAGGGCGATTTGATATTGCTGTTGATACTAAAATTCTTGATGTTGTTGATTGTGATTCAACAGTAGAATTACTGGCTGATTTTATTTTACGACAAGTAAAAGCAGAACACCCTGAACTCGCTAATAACACCATTAAAGTTATTGCGTATGAAGGGGTTGCTAAAGGAGCCATTGTTCATGGTTAGTTTGTTTATGATTAATAATACCTTTCGTTTAACGCTAATGGCATTAACTTTTGCTGGTGGCTATGTAACAAGTGCTCCAACTCAAGCAGCGACTAATGTTTTGAGTGATAAAGCTGAAACAATTGAAAAAGTGAATACAAAAAATATCGCTTTATCAGGTGTTATTAAGCAGGGCGGTTTAATTGTTGGTAAAACATTACCAAGTGACACTGTTAAGCTAAATGGTAAAACATTAATGGTATCAGCTAAGGGTGATTACACGTTTGGCTTTTCTCGTGATGATAAACAAAGCCATAAACTAGTCATCACTTCAATTAATGGTGATCGGGTAGAGAAAATATTAATACCTGAGCAACGTGAATATAACATTCAACGGATTGAAGGCATTAAAAAAAGCATTATGCAGCCAAACCCTAAAGCCGCTATACGTGCTAGAAAAGATAGTACACAAGTAAAAGCGGCTAGAAAAATTGCCAGCTCGCTTGATTATTTTGCTCAAGGCTTTATTCCTCCTATTGAAGGTACCATTACCGGTGTTTATGGTAGCCAACGTGTTTATAATGGCGTATCTAAAAATCCTCATTTTGGTCTAGACTATGCCGGTAATACGGGTGATCCAGTAAAAGCACCGGCTTCTGGCACTGTATTACTGTGGGTTCCTGATATGTTTTATTCGGGGGGAACTATGATTATTGATCATGGTCAGGGCGTTAGCTCTACTTTTTTACATTTAAGTGATTCGTATGTTAAAAAAGGCGATAAAGTAACACAAGGACAAGTAGTTGCTGCCGTAGGCCAAAGTGGTCGAGCGACAGGACCTCACTTAGATTGGCGTATTAATTGGTTTGATGTGAGAATTGATCCTGCCTTAGTGCTGGAATTACAACCGTTGAAAACAGTACAACATTAATGAATCTTCACCAATACTTGTTGGCAATCCAGGAAGGAAAAATAATAAACTTCACACGTTTTTTAACCTTGCTACCTAAATTGCATCAGCAAAATTGGCGACATATTTTTAGTGTCAGCAAAGTAAAAGGCAATGGAAAGTTTCTGGTAACAGTTGTTGATAAAGCCTGTTTTGAACAGTTATTATCAGCAGCGACACCTAGTACGAATAGAGCTGAAGCCGCAGTTAAAGGAAATTCACACCAACATAAAAGTTCAATGAGCTTCGTGTTGGTGTTTCCTGAAGCATTTAATCATCAATACTGGCAAGAAAAACCTAAATGTCCTCATGTTGTTGTGTGTAGTCATTCAGAATTAGCATTGAGCTTTAAGCCCCAAAAAACCTTAGTAATAATTGAAAATCAAGAGAATTTTTTTCGATACAATGAGTTTTTAGCTGCTCTGTTAGATGAAACATCTTCAAATGTTAATTATGATCTACAGGCCCTTGATATTGCTTTTGGGCACGGTAATAGTATAACTAATGCATTACATGCGGATTTTTTCTGCCAATATCAAACAATATTATGCTGTTTTGATTATGATCTTGGTGGTTTAACCATGTTTTCGACTTTACGCAAACTATTTAAAGCACATACAATTAACACGGAACTGTTATTTATGCAGCCAAGTAACAATCAAGTTAACAACGAGAAATTTCTAAAAAACCACTTTAATAAAACCCCAGAAAAACCAGAGAGTTGGCAACAAGCAATTAAGTTAGCAGAACAACTTGATTTGGTTGATTTAGCCCATGCGTTCCAGCACACTAGAGCGTTTATGGAACAAGAAGTCTATTTGTCAGACCGAATTAGATAAATAGTATATAACTAATACACATTAGTTTAAAACGTCAGTAAAACTTGGTAATAACCTAATTAATGACCCATTAAAGGTCGAGTTCAGACAAAACTGAATTTGTCAGACAAAAAGAAAAAGGTAAGACATGTCGTCACAATACAAATTTGAAATTAAGCGTATGGTACTCGTTGACTCAGCGGGTTTTTGCTATGTAGAACTACCGGTAGATGAACATGCTATTTTACTCGCTGATGGTAATATTGGTAAATCGAGTATATTAAACTCACTACGATTATTTTTATTACCTGAAAACAATTTTAAGAATTCAAAAAACAAATTTGCATTCAGTACCCCTAAAAATGATGGTTTTTATGACAATGAAGAAAGTTATCATCATTATTTCCCAAGTAAATACAGTTTCTTAATTTTAGAAGTAAGTCATCAACATGCAGGCACTGAGTATAATCATTGCCAAATTCTACATCCAAGTACTGGCTATTTAAGTTACAGTCGAATTTTCACACCGCTAGCATTCGATCAAATTCGTCATTTATTTTGGCAGCTTGATGGAGATGAAGACGGTATTGGTTATCGTGCTAACAGTTTAAGTAGCAGCGAAGTTTTTAAACAACTGAAAAGTTTACATAAAGATACTGTATCAATCAAAGACACCACTAAGTTAAAAGAATTACTTTACGCGAACGAGCAACTAGTGCCCCAGAATATGCGTTACAGTGTGTTTCCACTTGCTGAGTGTGATGACGCGCGAATTGAATCGTTACGTACTTTAGTGCTCTTATTATTTGAAATGAATTCAGGTAGCGGTGGTGTAGCGAAAGCCGTTGCAAATATCATCGAAGCGGATAAAAAATTCACTAGTGATATTTTAGATTTTAACATTGATCAGTTTCTATCAAAGCACGACGAACTAAAACAACAAGAGTTAGAGCTAATCAAAATCTCTAACTTAGAAAACAAATACCAAGGCCTACAAGAAAACTTTCAGCAGTATTCTCGTTTTCAAATGGCAGACAAAGATTTTGCTAACTTTTATATCTCGCTTAATACCCAACTTAGTGAATTGAAAAAGCATTTACAACTCGCTGCTAATGTTGTCAGTGAGTCTAGCAGCGAGTTGAAAGACCAACAGGCATTAGTGCAAAGTATAAAAGTTAGTTTAAAAGCAGAGCAAATTGAAGAAAATAAACTCAATACTAAATACACACGTTTAACCAAAGCATTAGATAAAGCACAATTGCTTCTCGCTGGCTATCCAGATAAACCACTTCATACCGTTATTGAATGGTTTAATGACGATATTGCCACAATGAAAGAAGACTTAGCTGCACACCAAGATAGAACAGCAAGTATTAATCGTATTGCTAAACTTGAAGCAAGTATTAACCAGAATGAAAGTGAGCAACAACGTTTAATTACGCGGATTAATACCCAAGAATTTTCCTTAAGTAATCAATTGCCTAAACGTACTTGGCAAGTATACGCTGCAATAAATAAACGTTTAGCACTAGCAAACCCAGGTAAAAATTTAACTGAACTACAGTTAGCAGCTTTCAATCAGTTTGCAGAGTTGTTTGAAAATAAAAGTGATGCAGTCATTTTATTTGATGAAGTCTTTAATCAACAATCCCAACAACTTAACGATGATAGTAAACTTAGACTAACAGATGTAGAAGCTGACTTAAAAGCAGATAGACAATCGTTACAAGCATTACGACAATCTCAAAATAATAGTATCGCCAATGCTGGTGAGATCAAACGTCTAACCCGTGATATAAATCTTGCAGAAGAAGAGTTACTTACGCTTAAGCACCTTGAACATAATAATTTAAGCCTAGAAGAAGTAACGCAAGAGCTTGAGCAAGTACGAAGGAAAACAACAGAGCTAGCCGATGAACAAGGTAAAGCATCAACCACGCTAAGTCAGTTACAACAAACAGCAGAGCAAGCAAAACTTAATTGGCAAACTATTGCTAATCAAGTAAATAGTTTAGTGCAATTACAAAAACAAGCCGATAGCATAAAAACGCGTTATCCCCGTTGTGCTCAGGCTTTAGAAAAATCCATTACCTCAACACGCCAATTTACGTTAACAACAGCAGAGTTAGCAGATATTGAAGCGCAATTAGCGTCGTTAACTGAGCTGAATTTACAGTTACAAAAAGGTTTATGTAACTTTGTGTTAGAACAAATTATTGTTGATAAACAGGGGATTATGAACGAAGCACCAAGTTTCTCTGTTGTTAGAAAAACGTTTGAAGCATTAAGTGATGTTTATACTAATTTAGAAGCACGTCAAACCATGCTGAATGAGCAGATTTATGTGCATAATGAATCTGTACAAAGTTACATGAATTTATTACAACAAAACTTCGATTATATTAAAGATTTTGAAACCGGACTTAATCGAGATTTTTCACAAATCAGTATTAATGATCTAGACGGTATCAGCGTTGAAATTCATATCGATAAACGGTTCGAAAATCTAGTACAAGAATTACAACATGTTGACTTATATGCCGAACAATTAATTTCAGATAATTTTTATGCAAGATTACGTGCTTTTGCCAATTCAGGAATATTCGCAAGTAAAAGTAGTGGTTCAAATGTAAAGGCCGTTAGTCAGCGCTTAACTATGGATAAGATTATTGAAAACTTATCTTATAAAACCCGTAAAAGAAATCAAACACAGTGGCAAAGTAAACAACAATCCAATTCAACAACAGCATTAATCAACCTAAAGTTAGTACAAATATTACTTAAACGTCTACGTGCCAGTGGTTATGATTTATTACTTCCATTAGTGCTAGATGAAGTAGCGACCGTTGATGTTAAACAATTTGATTGGTTACTTGATGATATTAAATCGAGTGGCTTTACTTTATTCGCTGCATCAACGCATAGTGCTAGTTCACAACTTATTTATAAAATTGGTCGTTATCATGAAATAGGGGCCATGCGCACACAAAAGCCTTATTCCAAAGAGCGTACATTAGTTTATTGGGGCGGCGCAGAGTTATTTACATCGCTTGATGAAAGCTTGCTACATGATAATGATCAATCAACAGAGTCGCAACTTGGTTTACTTGCTGGTATCGAAGCAGGGCAAACGGATATATTTGATTTGCAAAATGATGATGACCAAATAGCTGACAAACAAGTAAATAAAAGTAAAGTACTTGAAAATGATATTACTGAGAGCCAAACGATTACCAGTGAAGTAAAACAAGGGAATGAGGAAGCTTAAGTGGCTATCAGTAAAGCAATCAGCAACGAGAATAGCTCAACTCAAACCACCTTGGTATCAAGTGGGCAAAAGCACTCAGATAAAAAATTTAATACGATTGAAACGTTACGCATATTATTAGATCACCCAACAATCATGTTTAATGTTATTCGTACTATGGATAACAACAAAGTCCGTTTTATTACTGAGTCTCACTTAGCACTAGAAATTTTACAGTACTCTCAACAAGTAAGTCATATTGAAAGTCAGCGTATTACGCTTGCATTTGATACCGACAACTTATTGCAAAGTCACATATTGATGGATAAAGATATTTATCAAGGAACATGCCGCTTAAGTTTTCAAGAAGGGATTATTAGTATATTCCGCCTTTGTGAAAGTTCACTGTATCAAGAGTTGACTGATTCTAAACTGAAATCTCGACTCGCGTCACTTTGGCGCTTACAAGAGCGAGTTAATAATGCCGAGCTATCGTTTATTGATGACGATCCAGATTACTTAGAATTTGTAGACGACTTAGTTCAGCAGTTAAGTGAATTGTTAAGTTTGCTCAAACAAAATATTGACCGAATGCAAGGACTTGGAAAAGATCTTGAAGCAATGTCGAGTCAAGTATTTACAGAAGTAGTCAGTAACGATTCATCTACAACGAATAATCAATATTTAGGTAACGAGCATAAAGAAAAAATGTTGGCGCAAATTACACATTTATTTGAGCGTCATATAAAACCAACACAAAACTTTTTGAATCACAGTACTCGCTTGGCCAAAGGTACTAATTTATTTGCCACGTTAGAGAGCTTTAAAAACGCCTTTTCAGGCAATAATAAACATGCCTTAAGTTCACAAGTATTACGTTATAGCATGAGTTTTAGTAACATTTTTCTCCCTATAACCGAAGTAGCTCACCAAGTAGATCAGTTTTTAAGGAAAACGCGTTCAGCGTTACTGCAAAGTAATGCTATGGAGCATTTTCATCAAAAATTACTGTCTGCTTATGACAAAACACTTGAGCGAAGTTTAAATAAAACCAAAATAGATAATAACCTTGTTAAAGAATTTGATTTTATTAATAGCCTAAAACGAGCAAGCAAATTAAAAGATTTTAGAGTAGGGCAGTCAACCAGTTATTTTAATAACTTATTCACTGAGTTATCACTGCGCCTTGAAGCCTTGAACCTTGATGGACATTTTAATTCAGACAATGAAAACTTCAATTTAACTGCGGTTATTGATGATAGCGAGTCACTTGTTCTTAAGCGATCTCTTGCGATGTTTGAACATTTAAATACTATTAAATTAAGAGAAAGCAATGACTTAACAGCAATGCTACATTGTCGTCTAAGTGATAGTTTTGACGATTATCGACTGGTAGACCTTATTGGTGCATGCCAATTAATGCAAGAGCAACAAGCTAACTTCACGTTAAGAACGGTAAACCAAAAAGCCTACTTACGACATAACGATGAAATTTATATTTACCGCCGTAAAAAAGTAATTGCTAATCAGCCTAAGTGCAATGAAAAAGAGATCACGAAATAATGAGTAATGACAAAGACATAACAACAGAAGCCGACGACGTGAATACTACTAATAGTGGCTATAAGCCTAAGTTAGATGCTGGTGAAAATAGTAGTCAAAACACCAATGACAACACGCAAGTACCTAATGATGTAGGTAGTAGTGTAAGTGGTGATGAAAATGATGACCAAGAATCAGCTCAAAACAATTTATCACCAACAAATCAACAAATCATTAATAGCTTTGAGCAAGTTAATGCGCAACATAGCGCAGCAATTTTTCGTCAATTCAACCAAGGAAAAGTCATTACTAAGCTAGTGTATGACGATATAAATGCTAAAAATATCGATAACCCGTTATTTACCTGTTTATTTAATTCATCCCAGCATTTTGAATCCTTATATCAACATTTAGGTTATGAACTTTGTTTACATAGCGCAGGGGATTTTTATTATGTTCGTGAATTACGTGCTGATAGTAGCGATGAAGCAGATGATAATGCCTTAAAAGTACAAGCTATTTTACTGCAATTAGGCCGTTACTATAGTCAAACAGGACGTGAACTTGAGCAATTATGCCAAGCTCAATTTGGTTTTAATGAGAACGATTTATTAACATTGTCAAAAGACGATGAGTCATTAGCTATTCTCAAAGCGATTAAAATAGACAACTGGCCTAAAGCGATAGACTTTATAACTATTCGAAATTTTGCCTATAAAACAGGGGGCAATAGTTGGTTTATTAGCTCTGCAGGTAAAGCGTTCTTATTTAACTTAGTTGAACAATATAGCCAGTTTGAGCAAGATCACTAAAGCTAACATGTTGAAATTCTATTTCAGCTATTTTTTACAATGGATAAATATGACTAACCAAGTTGATTTTTCTAAGCGATATTAACTTAGTTAGTCATTTACAAATAAACTTACAATGGAACTGTGATGTACAAAGGAAAGCTAAAAAATTGGCAAGGTGTTAAAGGTTTTGGATTTATTCAATCAGATGAGCTTAAACACGATGTTTTTATTCATATTTCAACCTTAAAAGCCATGAGTCGAGAGCCTAAAGTTGGTGATTTCATCTATTTTGAAGTTGAAAAACAGGCAAATGGTAAATCCAGCGCTGTTAATTGTCGTATTGAAGGTGTAGCAGCAAAATCAAGGTTAACAAAGAAGCCTCGTATTAGAAGAAAATCTCCAAGACGAAAGAACAAACTTGTTTTACTGCTAATGTTACTCGTAATTGGTTTTTTTACATATCAACGATTAGTATCAAAGATCTCAGGACAACAAACACCAAATAATCAAATACCAAGTAGCTCAGTATTAAGCAATGAGTTAAAGAGTGAACTATCTGATACAGGTACACAGTTTTCATGTGATGGTAGGCAGTATTGCAGCCAAATGAATTCACGCGCTGAAGCTGAGTTTTTTACCAGATATTGTCCTAATACAAAAATGGACGGCGACAATGATGGTATTCCTTGTGAAAACGATTCACGATTTTAAATACTATTATACATAGTGGTTAATATTATATTTACCTTAATAGTGAAACAGCATCAAAGTGCATTATCTTTTTATTAAAAAGAAAATATAGAATCTAGTTGTTAACTTGCAAACAGTAAAATGTCATTAAGCTAAAGTGCTAAATAGACTAATCAATTCAACAAAATGATTTCCCAGTGAAGAGTGGATCCGATCCAGTGCTTAATTTGGATTAACAATAAGTGCTCAAGGCCCCTCTCTATAAAAACACCCTTGCTAAATCCGATACTATTTAATACTGGACATAGCGTATATTTAGTTAACTAGTAGCTTTGTAGCTAATTTTGTCAGGTTGTTAATTCTTAAACCTAACGCTATGTGAAATCTGATTCTATTTGGCTGTTACTACCAGTTAGAATTCACATAGCGTCACCGTATTGATCGTCTATACTTTTGATTACAGCTTAGAAGTTTTTCATTTCACCAAATTTATCTTTGACGAGTTAAATATTATTTGCTGATGACAAAAATGCTTACTCAATGTCATTAGCATTTCTTTCTGATAAGCCAATTATTCAAGTTGATAAATATTACTTCCAGATATCGAAATTTCTTATCCTCAAATTAGCTACATAGATAATGAGCTAACTTTAATATGAAGTTATTTCTCAACAATAATTATCCATAATGACAAATATTAAAACTTGTTGATAAAAATATTAACTTTTTGTTAAACCAACTCTATAAACCTTAAATGTCATAAGTTTGTCATAAAACACCGATAATATTCCGCCGATTTTCATTGCTATTAGGTTAACTAAAATGAATAAAGCGCTGTCCAATGTCCCGTTATTTTTCAATTCCGATGTTAAAGAGCCTTCTGCTAAATCTGCAACCATTCATAAACTAAAAACAAAGTCTGCTAAAACACAGACCATTGATACTTTATTTCGTGATCACTGGTTAGATGTTTGTCGATTGTTACATAAGTGCTATGGCTCAGGCCCTCCAGAGCCAGAAGATGTTGCCCAAGAAGCATTTAGCCGTTTTGCACAAATGAATAATCCCCAGCAAATACATGATCCCAAAGCATATATCATAAAAATAGCTATCAACATTACGCTTAAATCTATTGGTCATTTATGCAAAGCGCGAGAATTTATTACCGAACAACTGCAAATTGATGAAGACCAAGTTGACACATTTTGCCCTGAACGTATTTTACAGAGTGAACAACGTATTCACGTTATTCAAAAAGCTACTGAACAACTCACTGATAAACAACGCGATATATTAATGCGCGCCAGAATCAAAGGTCAAACATACGCACAAATTGCTGCAGATACAGGCTGGAGTCTTGCTGATATTTGCCGTCAATTAAATACAGCAATGTCTGTTTTAGAAGCGATTGACGAAGAATCATCTAGCAACAATAACGATAAGTTAGTTAAAAATACTAGTAGTAATTCACTTGCAAGCGCCCTACCCGACGAGTACAAATCATGACAGATCAACACAACGAAAATCAAGCTAACACGGTAAAAGATCAAGCAAGAGAATGGCTTATCTATTTATATTCTGGTGAAACTACACAAAAAAAACGTGATGAATTTGTAATATGGGTAAATAAAAATGATGTGAATAGGCAAGCATTTAGCCAGTCATACAAAGTTTGGCAAACCATAGGAGCGACAGATTCATCGGTAGAATGGCTAGCACAATATGCGATACGAAAACCTGCTTCGTTACCGACAAAAAAATCAAAATCTATACTCACTAAATCAGCGTTATGGCTAAGTGGTATTGCCGCGAGTGCTTTATTTTTAGTTGTTAACAATTCTTTTCAAGCACCTAAAACCATGAAAGTTACAGCATCTGAAATAGTGTTTACTTCACCTATAGGTGAAAACAAAACGGTTACATTAAGTGATGGTACCGCGGTTACGTTAGCTGGAAATTCCAGTATTTTGGTGGATATAAATCAACATGAAAGGCGTATATCACTGCGTAAAGGTAGTGCTTATTTCGACGTAACTCATGATTCAGAACGTGTTTTTTCAGTATCAGCTCAGCATACTGAAGTTCGGGTTCGTGGTACAGCATTTGAAGTTGAATATAGTACTGACAATGAGTTAAAAATTTCAGTACAACGTGGGCTTGTCGATGTAGCTGATTTACCTGAGTATGGTAGTAAAGATGAAAAAGTGGTTCAATTGCATCCAAACCAACAATTACGTGCTGATATTCATGGCGCATTTGTTAATGGTGTTACTCATTTTAACCCGGAAACAGAATTTTCTTGGCTAAATTCACGATTAATTTACGACAATATACCGCTTAAAAATGTCATTGTAGATATTAATCGTTACGTTACAAAACCTATTATTGTTTCAGATGAAAGCATCAATCATCTACCTATCACCGCATCATTTACTTTTGATCAAATTGACTCTGTTCTATCAGGATTAGTTGCCGCTTATCCTATTAAGTTAACAGAAGAAGTAAATCGTACTGTAATAACAAAAAATTAATGATAAGTCATAGTAAGTAAGGGCTCTGGACGTTTTTCATAAGCTTCAATTTATGAAGCTTTTGTTAAACATCAACATTTACTGAAAAAAAATTCTTCTTGATGACTCTTGTAACGAACCTCTATTAATTAACCGGAAGATACATTATGAAAACATTACTCAGTAGCTCTATTAAGTTTGCACTTTTTAGTGGCGCACTTGCTTCTTTAACGCCTCAACATGTATTTGCACAACAAGCTGAAATAAATATTTCCATTCAACCTTTAGGGCAAGCGCTTAATCAGCTTTCTCAACAAACAGGAACCGTGATTATTGCACCAAGTCGCTTAGTTAGTGATAAACAAGCCGTTGCTGCAATAGGTAAACTGACAGTTATTGAAGCCGTTGACCAATTATTACTCGACAGTGGATTAATAGCCCAAGAACAACCAAGTGGTGCCATCATCATAAAAAAAGCAGACTTAAGCCCTGCTTCACCTAATAAACGTGCTGCTAACTATCAAGCCCCAATGGATGAAATTGTAGTGACTGGCCTTAAACGCGAGAGCAGTTTACAAGATACGCCCGTAGCAATTTCAGTACTAGGTGGCGATGAATTAAAAGCTCAAGGTGTCACTGATTTCACCGACCTAATCGATAGTTTATCGGGCATATCAATCAATTCAGCTTTTGGTGGCCCTGAAAACAGCTTTATCACTATTCGTGGTATTGGTGGTGCTGATGATTACAAACCTAATGGTAACCCGTCAGTTGCCCTGCATGTTGATGGTATTTACCAAACCTCTAATGCTTATTTAAGTATGCCGCTTTTTGATTTAGAACGTATTGAAGTACTTAAAGGACCGCAAGGTACATTATATGGTCGCAATACTACAGCCGGTACAATTAATGCAATTACGCGTGCCCCAGGTGATACCTTAAATGGTTATGCCGATATTGAATATGGCTCATACGACTTTGTTTCTGGTAGCGCTGCTGTTGGTGGCCCAGTATCAGATAATTTAGGTGTACGGGTTGCAGTATTAATGAAGCAAGGTGGTGGCTTTATGGATGGTAAAGGCGCGGGTGATTTTGCTGGGTTCGTACCTGAAGGTACTGAAGGAATTATTCCTGCGGTGACAGATCCCGGTGAACGTGATGGTTTTGGTGATGCTGATTTATTTGCTTTTCGAGGCACTGCTGAATATGAATTTGATAATATAACATCGTTAACCTTACACTATTTTGTTAGCCAAAACCGTGGCGATACTCGCCAATATGATCGCATTGCATTCGATGATGATACTTCTGCTCTTAATGCCGGTGAAAACGATAATCCTTATGAATTCTATGCCAGTGAATATTATTCACACGAAATAGACGTAAGCGGATTTTCAGGTGATTTCAGTCGTCAATTAGATAAAGATTTAAATTTAGATGTGCTATTTGCACTTCAAAGTAGTGATCGTAACGTTAGTGGAAATGGTGATGGTACTTCTTTCCCGCGCTATCAATACAATTTTGATGATAGTTTGAATCAAACATCGTTAGAAATACGGTTAAGTGATAGTACTGGCGGCCAATTTGATTGGATAGCAGGTGCCTTTTTTATCAACGATTCTGTCGACTTTACCAGTAACTGGACCAGCTATGCTGTATTGTCTCAGTACAGCTCCCCTTATAATCAACGTCGTAATAGTGTTGCTACTTTTGGTAATCTTGACTGGAATGTATCTAACGATTTAGTGCTTAGTGCAGGACTACGCTACACCAAAGATAGCGCTAAATTTCGTGGCGAAAACATTGATGCAGATCCTTGGGGATTATCGATATTTGAAGATACTTTTAACACTGATGCTAACTTTTCTTGGGATCGACAATTTGACGACAGCAACGTGTCAGGAAAATTAGCTGTGCAATATTTTGTTAACAACAACTTTAACGTATTTGCTTCTGTCAGTACGGCTTATCGTGGTGGTGGCTTCGACGGTACTTCTATTTTTTCAGAAGAAGAAACGCAGCCTTTTGAATCAGAAGAAGTATTTGCTTACGAGGCAGGAGCACGTTATGTAAATGACACAGTCAATTTTACCTTAGATGTATTTTCTTATGACTTTGAAGAGTTACAGGCGACAGCTCGTTTATCAAATGATACAAACGGTAGAACAAACGTAGGTAAAGCTACCGTTCGTGGTGCCGAAGCCTCACTAGCGGTTACTTTGTTTGAACAAGATAGTCATCGAGTTACCTTCAATACTGCAGGTACTTATTTAGATACTGAGATTACTGAATTTAATTCAAATCGTGTGAACGATGTTATCAGCACCATTGGCGATCCACTTCCTGGCTCACCCAAATGGAGCCAAACGGCCGCACTTAATTATGAAACGTCATTCGCTAACAATACTCAGTTAAATGCACGCCTTAATTACAGCTACCACGGTGAAGAGTCTAATCGTTTAAACGCGGGTGACGGAAACACCACGCCTTCGTACAGCTTACTTGGATTACGTGTGGATGTAACATTGAACAATGGTTTAAATTTATATGCTTATGGCCGCAATATTACTGATGAAGTTTACTTTCTTGAACTCAATAGTGGCTCTCGCTTAGTTGGTGCACCAGCAACTTATGGTGGTGGTATTAGCTACGCATTTTAACCACCAATATAAATAACGTGCCCATAATGGGTGCGTTATTTTCTTACCATAAAGCGTCTCATATTGTTGTGACGCTTTTCTATTAAGTGTTAGTACATTTTCAGGTGACTTTATGACTTCATCAACTTGTTTTTTTTGCTTAGCTCTACTCTTACTTATATCAAATGCCGCATTGGCTAATACGGCGCAAGTCTCTAAATCAGAAACCCCTTATCAATTGGCCTCTTCATGGCCAGATCGTATTATTGTCACAGCGACAGAAGATCCGGCGACAAGTATATCAATTACTTGGCGAACTAATAATATTACCGATAGTACTTATGGACAAATAGTTAAAGCAAATTCAGATGCCAGGTTTGATATGCGTGCCAGTACCGTTAACGCAATCACCAGTATTGTCTCTTTAAAACAAGGTAAAAATAATCAAGGGGAATTTAAGTACACTGCTAATAATAAATTGCCCGATGTTAATTATCATGCAATTACCTTTAAAAACTTATCTCCAGATACCCTATATAACTACCGTGTTAGTGGTAGCAAAGGTAAATGGTCGCCTTGGCAACAAATTAAAACTTCGCCGGTAACAGTGAATAAAGATGTCGAATTTCTTTATTTTGGTGATGCACAAAACGGCATTTACTCTCATTGGCCCATGGTTTTACGACGGGCATGGAAAAACGCAACCAATGCTGAATTTGCTATTTACGCTGGGGATTTAGTAAACGAAGGAGCGAATGATAAGCAGTGGTCAAACTGGCTTAATGCTGGGCGCTTTATACATGGCATGCTCCCTGCGGTATTAGTCGCCGGAAACCACGAATATGATTGGCAAGTACAAGCTAATGAAAATACAAATAACAGTATAAAAACGAGTACAAAGGCGAGCACTCAGAAAAATTGGGCGCTTTCAACACTTTGGCAAGATCAATTCACATTGCCTCCTGCTCCTAGTTTACCTAAAGCATTACAAGAAACTGTTTACGTATCACATTACCCCGATTTAGATGTTTTTGTACTTAACTCTGAAGCTCAAGGTGACGTTGCATTATTACAAGCACAAGCTGAATGGCTAGATGATCAACTACAACATAGCACCGCACAATGGCGAATTGTCACTTTGCATCATCCAGTATTTTCATCTTGTGGCGTACCATTAAATACCCCAGGTCAAGACGAGCCAGAAGTAAGAGCGGCTTTCTTACCTGTTTTATTAAAACATAATGTCGACTTAGTGTTACAAGGTCACGATCACACGTATGCGCGTGGCAGTATAGGTACAAAAGAAGATATTGCCGTATTGGCCAGCCATGCGTCACCTAAAAAAGTTAAATCGGTATTTGTGACATCAGTTGCAGGCCCTAAAACCTATCCTCAAAAACTGACACGGTGGCAAGAATATAGTCATTATGGTGTGACTCTTGAACGTATAGGCGAGAATACTCCTACTTATCAGGTAATTAAAAAAAACAATAATAAGCTAATATATCAATCATTTACCACAGATGGAAAGTTGTACGATGGTTTTACCTTAACAAAGGCATTAAGTGGTCAAAAGATCTTGCAAGTCATTAGCGATTTACCCGAACAGCGTACTTTTGACAACACAGGTGATTATAAAAGCCATCATGATTTAGCAGAATAACTAAGGCAATAAAGCTATTATTTATCCAATATATGAGTGACCGCATCAGCCAGCCATATCAAGGCTGGCCCTTTGGCCTTTTGTTTGGTCATCACACGTTCAATTTGCATAGGCCACGGCTTATGATCGAAACTTAAATTCATGCGTACCATTTCACCTCTTTTTTCGTATTGTTCTGCCATATAAGCAGGAATATAACTCCAACCTAATCCTGCTTTTACCATTGTGTTAACAGCATTAAAGTTACTTCCCCACCAAGTATGCGAAGATATATTTGGGCTTTGCGGCAAGGTTTTTTCATCAAGCCCTCTTGTCAATAATTGACGGTGGGCTGATAAGTCTGAAACGGTGACTATATCCATACTCGCTAGTGGATGTGATGGACTCACAACGCCATAAAACGGCAAACTCCCTATGTAACATAAATCCACTTCTTTCGGGAAACCGATATTCGCAAACATCAGCCCTATATCAGCTCGTTCAGCGTTCACCAAGGTTAATACATCGGGTGTTGAAACAGCATAAAGCTCCAAATTAGTACCAGGAAACTTCGTTGAAAAATTATTTAAAATATCGGTAACTACCGGAAGTAAGGCATCATCTAGCGCTATTTTAACCTCTGTTTCATGAAATAAACTTAATGCATTGTTTACTGAGTCAAGCTCATAAGTCTGTCGCAAAATTGCTTGAGCAAACGGTAATAATCTTTCCCCATGTGGTGTTAAAGTTGGTTTACGGCTAGTACGATCAAACAATCGGGTATTAAGTTCTATTTCAAGGTTGGCAATCCCTTGACTCACTGCAGATTGAACCTTGCCTAACTTACGCGCGCATGCCGAGAATGAGCCAGATTTTGCCGTTTCTACAAACATTCTCAGCTGTTCTAAATTATACATATCACTTTTCCTGATAGTAACTAACTATATTCTTTCATAATGAATGATTATTATAACAACATCAATACAAAGCAACGAAAGGAAATTTAGCATGAACGTGCAAAGTATTAGTACAACAGAGCGTATTTTACACAGCGTATTATTTGAAGCGATTGCATTAATATTTATGATATATGCCGCAATGAATTTTATCGATGTAGATACAAAATCAGCCACAGGATTAGCTATAGGCCTGTCATTAATTGCGATGTTCTGGAATTATTTTTACAACTTAGTATTCGATCATATTTTCGGAGATGATCGCATCAATCGTACAATTAAAATGCGTATAGGTCATGGACTCGGTTTTGAATTAGGACTAACTTTCGTCACGCTCCCATTAATAATGTGGGTACTACAGTTAGACTTTTGGATTGTTGCCGCGATGGAAACAACCCTTATTCTATTCTTCTTGTTATACGCGATTATTTATAACTGGTGTTATGATCTAGCTCGTGTACGTATTATCAGTGCATTGTAGATTTTAACAATACACTGATAATACTAACTAAAATAGACTGACAATAAACTATCTTTAGCGAAGGTACACCATACTATTACTGGGTACCTTTGCTAGTTAAGTCATTAGAAAATAGCACACAGCAATACCACTCAATTACATCTCATGCAGCCATGCAGCCATGCACTTATAATACGTTTCAATGCATCATAAAAAATCCTAAAGTAATGCTAATTACATTTACTGCATGTGTTTGTTAATTATTTTAATTAATTCAAAAATTAGCAATTTCAGTCAATATTTTTTCATGGCAACGTGTAATATCTACTTAAGATTAATAAATCTAAACTACATAGAGAATTAATTGCTAAGGCAATAAATAATGGGGTAAGTCTTATCAAATGAGTAATTACGAACAAAATATTATTAGGGTATGTGATTATATAAATCAGAATCTTGATGATGACTTAACATTAGATCGATTAAGTGCAGTTTCAGGTTTTTCTAAGTTTCACTTTCATCGTGTTTTTTCAGCTTTCACTGGGCTTAATTTGATTAAGTTTATTCAGATGTCACGCCTTAAACGTGCATCTTTTAGGCTGGTATTTAAAGCTGACATTAAAATTATCGACATTGCTTTTGAAGCTGGGTTTGAAAGTGCCGAGGCATTTTCAAGAGCCTTTAAGCGCGAGTTTGGGCAAAGCCCTTCTGAGTTTAGAAAGTCTCCTCAATGGCTTAACTGGCACGACAAAACCAATACATTAACGCTAGCGTTAACTGAAAATACGGACGATAAAATGCATGTGAACATTGTTGATTTTAAAGAACAAAAAGTTGCGGCATTGGCGCATTATGGTGATCCTAAACTTCATTACCAAACATCGATGAAGTTTGTTGCTTGGCGCAAAGCCAGCAAGTTATCACCAATAAAAACCAATAATACTTACGGCATACCATATTCTGATCCTAATGTAGTAAAAGCAGAAGACTTTCATTTTGATCTTTGCGGCGCAGTTACAGTAGACATTCCAGAGAATGAATTTGGTGTAGTAAATCAAATTATTCCTGCAGGACGCTGTGCCGTTATTCGTGATATTGGTAATCGTGATGATTTAAGTAAAGGCGTTTATTATTTATATAAACAATGGTTACCAACAAGTGGTGAACAATGCAGAGATTTTCCTGTGTTTTTTCATTATGTAAATTTTGTTCATGACGTGTCTGAACATGAAGTGATCACTGATATTTATTTACCAATTAAATAGTTTTTTATTTATTATCTTTTCACTGACGAGCTTTATCCCATTAGGAGTTAAATAACAATGCCCCACGCTAACAACATGTTTCTTGTCGGTTCACTACCGTCTGTGTTTATGAAAACCGCTGCACCTATCGTATTAATGATGTTAGTTAATGGGTCGTTTTCATTAGTTGATGCCTATTTTCTTGGTGAGTTTGTTGGTGCTCATGCTCTTGCCGCTGTTACTTCAGTATTTCCTGCTTTTATGTTACTTGTCGCTTTATCAAGTTGGGTGTCTGCGGGTTTTTCAAGTGTAATGGCAAGGTTATTAGGTGCTAATAAGAAGAATGAAGCTATATCCGCTTATGGTCAAGCGATTACGCTGTCTATGTGTGTTTGCATGGCGCTAATTGTACTTTTTTTAGTGGGCGGTGAGCACTTGGTGTTGTTTGTTAATAATGGCTCTGTAAGCTTATCTAGTATGAGTTATGATTACTTATCACTCATGATATTTTTCTCGCCGTTATTATTTATTCTTACTATTAATAGCGATAGTTTACGCTGTGAAGGACAGATGTCTTTTATGGCGGTTGTGCCTTTATTATCAGTATTCTTCAATATTGTGTTTAACTATATTTTTATTGCGATACTTGGCTGGGGAGTTATTGGTTCTGTTTATGGTACGTTATTAGCGCAAACCTTATCCCTGTTTGCCGTGTACTTATTTCGTCGTTACAGTAAAACCGCGTTAAAAGTTGCTATTGTGCGTTTCACTACAAACCGTAAGTTATGGTCAGACTTTTTAGCGTTAGGCGCGCCAACAAGTTTGTCTTATGTTGGTGTGGCACTTTCTTCTGCTTTTATTTTATACAATTTACAAATTTGGAGTGACGCGAACTACAGTATGACAGTTGCTGCTTATGGCATTATTACGCGAATTATGACCTTTATTTTTCTGCCCTTGTTAGGTTTAAGTATGGCGTTTCAAACGATTTTAGGTAATAACATTGGCGCAAAAGAATGGTTAAGATCAAACAGTGCAATTAAAATAGCCATTATCATCGCTTTTATTTATTGTGTATTTTGTCAGTTTGTTATTTTACTGCTTAAAAATCAGTTGGGCGGTGTGTTTGTTAACGATATCAATGTCACTACAGAAGTGTCGCGTATTTTACCTATTATGTCATCAGCCTTATTTTTATTAGGCCCATTAATGATGGTGGGTGTTGTGTTCCAAGCCATGGGCGATGCCAAAAGAGCTGCTATTTTACGGCTGGCAAAAGTATACATTTTCACCCTACCGTTGATATTTATTTTGCCACTATTGTTTGCAGAACAAGGCATTTGGTTAGCAGGACCAAGCGCAGAAATTTTAGCGCTGTTACTGACCATTACTGTTTTATATAAACGTAGGCAAAAATCAGGTAATCCATTTGGCTTGTTTTTTATAAGAAATAAGAAGCAGACAAAATATGAAAGCTGATCTCAACCAAGGTGTTTATTTAATTGTCGATGATAACAAGGGCTGGTTGTTGATGATTGATCTGCCCCCGATAAAACAAGGATGGCAATCGCAAAAACCTCGGCAGCTGAGCGCTTCCATGAAACAATTTAAGATTTTGGCCTGAAGAATGTAACAGGTTATATTGTTGTCTCAGTAAGTTATTCAAAGTTTGCTGCAAGCGATAGACTTTATGAAACACATTTTACGAGACAAACTTTAACGTCTTTAGCATTTAAGCTAAAGACGTTATTTACTAAACCATTTTTGATAAGGCTGATAGCGGTCGTATAATATGTTAAATATTAAGGTGTATACCAGTATAAAGATTAGAAAACCTGCTTCTAAAATTAATGCGGCTATCCACGTTATATTTAAATACCAAGCTATTACTGGCAGTGTTATTGCGATCATACCCAGTTCAAAACCAACTGCGTGAATACAACGTGCAGCTAAACCTCTTGCTGAACGATTTATCCCCATAAAATTATCGAATATTATGTTGTAAATATAGTTCCAAAATACCGCAAATAAAGATAGTCCAATTGCCACAACTATCATTTTTTCTGCCTTAAAACCACCAATGATAACTGACGTAGGTATCAAAATAGAAAGTACTATCATTTCAAAAAGAATGGCTTGAAAGATCCGTTCAATTGTTTCCATTGTTCATCCATGCTTAACCAATCTCACTAGCTATGTGATTATTTCACCTTGCTAAAATCACCAACGACATCGTTATTTATTTAATAA
>NZ_JAHKQD010000049.1:0-14228 GCF_018860915.1 Colwellia sp. C2M11 | reverse complement strand
TTATTTATTTAATAATTAGAACAAAGAGTTATTGAAATAAATGTCTTTTATTTAGTGATTTTTTCTACGTATAAAATTGTTCACTTAATTAATGAAACTGGTATAAATATAAATATTCTGCCATTATTATCATTTATTTTTAAGCAATAAAATAGTTAGTTACTATCATATTAAGTGATACCACTATGGTTCTTGTAGGTCGCTATTTTCAAGTTTTACTGATAAATACCGAAAATATTAGGTACAACCTTAATTATCTTTTCTGATTCCAGTATGCACTAGCATAAAGTGTTGACTTATCATACTCACAATTATTGATTAAATAGCTTTTTAATTGTTTTACAACACTTGCTTCAGCAGCGATAAATATAGCAGTATCATTCAAATGATTACTTTGTGATTTAAGCCCATCTAAAAAATCTTCAGTTAACTTGTTTGGCGTTACCAACCAATGAATGTTTATCCCTTTCGGAGTTATTAATGTTTGCTTGTCTTGCTTATCAGGAATTTGTATATAAGCATGTCCAATGGCATTTTCAGGTAATTTTTCCAAAGTTGCAGCAATGGCAGGTAAGGCTGTGATGTCACCAAAAAAAAGATGTTGCTTAGCATTGATATCAAGGTGCTTTACATCTCCTGGCCCTGCTATGCCAAGATAATCTCCTGCTTTGGCTTCAAGCGCCCAATTAGTTGCTAAGCCTTGATGATCATTTACCGCAAAATCAATGGTTAGTGCTAAATTCTGCTTATCAAAAGATCTAACTGTATAAGAGCGCATAAATTTCTTAAAGCCGAAATATAAACCCAATTTAGGTTTGTTGCTACTTGAATTAGGATTAGGGAAAATAGCTTTAACATGAGCACTTTCTTTGTCTTCAGGGAAATCACTCAGTGATTCACCAGTTAAGGTAATTCTTTTCATATGCGGGGATAAATCATCTACCGATAATACTTGTGTCATACGCATTGTAGGTCCCATAATATCTTCCTATTTTTATCTATTAATTTATTAATCAATTGTTTAAGCAGGTACTTTTGCTATGTACCCTTCAAGTTTTGGTTTTATGAACAAAGTCATTACCAGTGACAGCGTAAGCCCAACAGGTAATGCAAAAAGTAAGCTATTAAAAAATAACTGTGAAAACTGAACTGAAGACTCGTAGCTGCCATTTTTAACCGTAAGAACTACTGCTATAATCGACTCCATTATTATCGCCATTGAAATACCTTGAAAAAGATTCTTTTGTAAAGATGACCAAGCAAGACAGTATTGATTTATAAGCTTATTGATACCGATAAATAGAACGCCACCAACGGGGAGCAAAACAACCAACGCAAAAATAAATGAATTAACCCATGTATTAATAAAAGGTTGAGCAGGTGAAAGATTGACCAATGTCATAATCGCCGTAATAGTCCCAACCATAAAAAGCATGATTAAAAACATAACAAATAGGTTTTTCAATTTAAGTTGCATAACAGTACCCAATAAAATATAGTTGATAAGGTCTACTATATTTTATTTTGGTTGATAATGTCAACTAATTTTTGATCTATACTGAATTTATCCGGGAGAGCCCATGGAATTAAGTGAAGCAATTTTTGGTTTAGTACACGCTGTGCGCAATAATATGAAGCAAGAAATAAAGCTATTATCAATTGATTTAGCGCCAATGCACCTGAAGTCGTTAAAAGTGATATCAATAATTGATAATTGCACAGGACAAAAATTAGCTGATTTCATGGGGCGAGATAAAGCCCAAATTAATAGATTAATTAAAGAGTTAGTTAGCCAAGAATTGATTACTAAAATTGATAATGAAAATGATAAACGTAGCCATCTATTAAAGTTATCTATTAAGGGAGATAAAATAATTGAGTTATTTAAAATCGCCGAAAAACGAGTATTCAATAAAATGGCAAACGACATTTCGCCAGAAAAAATTGATGATTTTATCCAGTTAACCCAAATACTGCAAAGTAACCTTAATCCTAAGAGCATTGAATAGGAATTAAAAGTTAACATTGAAGAGATAATAATATTGAGTATTAGAAATGTTTGCTTGAGGCTTTACAGCTAATACTAATTTTTATTTTTTTGAGTTCGAAATTGTTTTGGTGTCATCCCAACGTATTTATTAAAGGTTTTGGTGAATGCACGCTCTGATTCATATCCCACAGATAATGCAATATCATCAATAAAGAGCGAGGTATTAGCAATCATCTCCTTAGACTTTTGAATACGTAAATTAGATAAATAACTAAATATAGTTTGTCCAACAAGTGATGAAAAACGTTTAGCAAATGCTGCTCTCGACATTCCCACGTTTGCAGCTAAGGTTTCAATCGTCCAAGGTTGTTCGAATGAACTATGTATTAGCTCTAGCGCTTTTGTAATACGTTTATCACGCAGCGCATGAAAAAATGAATGTTCTTCTTGTCGTCCAAAGTTGATTCTTATTAACTCAACTAATACAACTTCAGTTAACTTATTTACAATGATCTCGTTACCCGGACTTTGTGACATATATTCAGAGCTTAATTGATTAAATGTACTTTTGAGCCATGTATGTTTCTCAATTTCCTCTTCACGCACAATGGTTACTTGCTCAAATATATTACTCAGTGGACTTAATTCGTCATGCTGAAATGAACAGTCTCCACATAATAATAATGTTGTATTCTCATACGAAAGTGCCTGACCGATAGGCGGTTCACTAGACAGCGTATGATCAATTCCAGGTCCCAAAAATATTAAGTCACCTGCACCCAACTGCTCTACTCTATCCCCAATTGTCACCCAACATGCACCACGCTTAATTAAATGAAAGCTTGCTGTGGTTTTATTTTTGAATTCTTTTGTCCAGGGTGATTCTATTTGGCTACAAAAGTAGACGCTACCTCTGACTCGTAATGAAGTCAAAATATCGCTGAGTATTTCCATAGGTTTATCTAAATACATCATTAAAAAATTAATTGTAGACGATTAGTGTACAAAGTAAAGACTTTCGCACATTGTTGGGATTTTAATAACCGTCATAATAGACTCATCATAACGACATAGCAAAAAAACTACAGAGGTATCTGATGAGTAAAATAGAAATTTATAGCAAAGGCTACTGCCCATATTGTAAACAAGCAAAAGCTACCTTAGCTAGCCTAGGTCTTCAATACCAAGAGTATGAAGTAACTAACAGTAAAGCACTTCAATTAGAAATGCGAGAACGCAGCCAACGAACCACTGTTCCGCAAATTTTTATTGATAACCAGCACATTGGCGGTGCCGATGATTTTCATAAAGCGCTAAGAAGTGGTGCGCTAAACAAATTTTTACAGCAACACTAAAATAATTATTAAATAAAAAAACTAATACGTAGATATTAAAAAAGGAATAAATAATGAACACAACAACTATACATCACAACACACAAGGTCGCGCAGAAAGTATTACAAAAATCGGTGAAAATACAATACGATTCTCAATAGCTTTGGTACTTATTTGGATTGGTGCAATGAAGTTTAGTGCCTACGAAGCGGGTGCAATTGAAGGATTAGTAGCGTCAAGCCCACTTACATCATGGCTTTATAGCGTATTTAGTTTACAAGGTGCTTCTAATTTTATTGGCACTGTTGAAATTGTCACAGCTGTCGCGCTTTTATTAACACCATTAAATCGTATCGTTGGTATTGTGGGCAGTTTAGGTGCAATCGCAACATTTGCAGTAACGTCAAGTCTATTATTAACAGCACCCGTTTGGGAAGCTTCTTTAGGCGGTTTTCCAGCACTAAATGTAGTACCTGGGCAGTTTTTGGTTAAAGATTTAGTTTTATTAGCTTCATCTGTTTGGCTACTAGGTAAAGCACTAAGTGTTAAAAAGTAAGTTACTATTTTGATTCAACTCTAACATAATAGTTTTATTAAAAGCCAGCGACTAATCGTTGGCTTTTTGTGCTCTACATCCGGTCCTAAATATGAATAAGCCTACTATATCCCTTGGTAAGCCTTCATAACTTCTTCTGAAATAATTTGAATGCCCTGCTTTACTTGTAGTTCAGGTTGAACATAAGAAACACGTAAACATTCACGTTTATGAGACCATTCATCATCAATTCCAACAAAAAAATCATCGCCTGGTACGACTAAAACACCACGTATTTTAAGGCGTTGGTACAACTCATGACTTGTTATTGGTAAGTCTTTAAACCATAACCAAAGAAAAATTGCACCTTCAGGCTTATGTATTCGATACGGCAGGTTTCCAAGATATTGACGAAACCAGTTAGCCGCTTTGTTAGCGCGCTCTTGATAAAAAGGTTTAATGTAATCTTGCGTGATAGAAACAATTTCACCGGTTTTAAATAACTCTTTAGCTAATGCTGGGCCAAGTGAACCACAAGATAAGTTAACAATGGTATTTACATTAGTATATTTTTCAATAACCTCTTCATTGGCAATAACAATTCCTGTACGTAAACCAGGTAAACCCATTTTTGAAAGGCTAAGGGTTAAAATTGTATTTTGATTCCAGTGAGGTGTTGCTTCGGTAAAAATGATATTTGGAAAAGGGAGACCATAAGCACCATCAATAATCAGTGGTATATTCTTTTCTTTAGCTAATTCATCTAAATGATTGATTTCATCATCAGTAAGTACATTTCCTGTTGGGTTAGCAGGTCTAGAAACACACATTGCCGCGGTTTTGTCAGACAATGCTAACGTTGAAAAGTCTACATGGTATTTAAATAAGTTATCATCTAACAGTTCAATTGATGGTCTAGTTGCTGTAAAGAAGTTTTCATTTACTCCAATATCTTTATACCCTATATATTCTGGAGACAAAGGTAAATGAATGGAATGGTAATCGCCATTTGGCATAGAGCCAGCAAACATATTATATAAAATGAAAAAAGCTGATTGGCTACCATTAGAAATTGCAATGTTATTGTGGTTAAGATCCCAACCAAATTGTTTTTTCAAAAAACTAGCCACTGCGACACGAAACTCTTTGTCTCCTTGTGGAGACTGATAAACGCCTAATATACTTTGTCTTTTTATAGGATCAGCTAAAAGTGATTCTAATTTTTGTTGGAATACTTTTTCAACTTCAGGTAACTGACCTGGATTTCCTCCTCCCATAAATATCATATTGGGATTTTCATCAAGGGCATTGCCTATATCATCCATTAATCCGACTATGCCGGATTTTTGGGTAAATTTTTGTCCAAATTTAGAGAGTTTCACAAGTAAAAAGTTCCTATTAATACAGTAACGATATAAATCAGATAATTAATTAAACTGAATGATGGTAACAAGTATGACTGAGCCTGAATAGCTATCCAATAATGCTTGTTAAAAACGAACGAGTATACCCTTGAATTAACTTGCAAGTTGAGCGGTAAAATTATACCAATAACGATTAATCCACCTTTCTTTTCTTACCACTTTCAGCTCTTTTCTTATTCTCTGACTGTACATAAATTGTATCGGTTGTGCCCATACTGGCATGGCCTAAATCTTCTGATAGATCTTTCAGTGCTCTACCACGCTCAATTTCCATACTCGCGCCAGTGTGTCTAAGCCAATGCGTGGTTGCTTCTTTAAGTTTTACCGCTCGGTCTTCACCTTCAGCTTGTTTCATTCGTGTAAAGGCATGATCGAATATATCTTGTACTAACCGTCGTAAATGCCTTGTTGTCATGCCACCTTGGCCACGTATTTTTTCAACTAAAACATTATTATCACCGCTGGTAGGTAAGCCAGAAAGACCTCTATATAAACGATACCGTTGTAAAAAGGGAATAAAATCAGAGGGAACGGTTATATCACGCAACTTTCTTCCTTTACCAAATACTTTTAACCACCAGTTTTCGTCTTCATCTTGCCAGAAATGTCCCATTGTTGGAGACCAATTATCTCGCTCTGATAACTCTGAAATTCTCAAAAACAAAGTCTTTAAGCTAGCGATTACAAATAAATTTCGCTCATATATTGGATCTTCATCAGCAAGTTCAATAGCAGTATCTAATAAGTATTGCCACTGTAAGCTTGAGAGTCGTTTAATTTCTTTAACTTGGGTGTCAAAGATGAAATGCTTACAATCTTTTTTAGCAATCTGCGCTGGGTTGCCATAACAAAACTCTTCACCCATTAAGTAATTATAAAATACAATAACGGCTGTGAATGTTGAGGTTAAGGTTTGTTGTGACGGACGATATTTCTTTTTATCAATTTCCTTTATTGTCTGGCTTTTAGCCGCTTGTATTTTAAATGGTCGCCATATTTCATTAATAGTAAAGTAACTATTTTGTAGCTTAAAACGCTCTTGATTACTGGTGCCAATCCAATTTATTGCTGGCTTCCAACAAAAATCTGCATAAGTAAGAATATCTGATTTACGTAATTCATCTATCGGTGTTTTATTTTCTAAAAATGACCATAATAAAAATTTTTCAACTTCATTTCTAAACCTATCAAAGGTATGTGCTGATTTATTTCTACCGGTGTATTTTAGAAACTCCTTGCCCCATTCCCAATGAACTTTACACCAAGATGGTAGTGTATTGATAAAGTCATCTAATTCTGGATAGTTTTCAAACGTAAAATCGCACAATTCGATATAAGTGGGAAATAATGGTACAGGTATTGTTTTAGACATGAATACATAATGAGAGGAAACTTTGATATATTCTAATTAGCCTCAGCTATTATGTCCAATACTAAAGAGAAATAATGAGTTCAAATAGGTTGTTGGATGCCTTGCTAATTCATTAATATAACTGAATTTTTACAAGGCAATATTAGAAAGTGGTTAAGGCGGTAAAGCAATAAACTGAAGGCCTTTTACCTTATAAGCATTAACTTTAAATATCGAGATCACTACACCATTGACTCGCTTTTAAAAACTCAGCTTGTACAACGTCTTTGTCTAATGAGTACTGATTTAAAATATTCGTTAAGGTTTTATCAATAGTTACCTGTTCGTGACCTAAAATATAACTCGTTGTTAAATCGAGTAACTGGCCCAATAAACCTTCATGCTTCACTAAAGCCCTTTCAATTGGCTCTGCTAAAGGCATCGTTTTTACAATTTCAGAAATAGGCATAGATAACATTACTTCAATAGAGCTAAGTAATCCGGTGATAAAAGCAAAGTCACTAACCGGTTTAAAGGTATCATTATTACTTAATGAGTACATCATTTTCGCGGTTATCAATGCTTGTTTACATACTTCATCGGTCGTGTCAGATGTTAGATTAGACAATGCAAGAATAGAAACAAAGTGTCTTAGTTTTTCTTCGCCTAAATAAGCCGCCGCTTGTTTCAATGATGTTATTTTAACGCGAGTACCTGTAGCAACATTATTAACTAATTTCAATAAACCAACGGTTAAGTTTACATCGTGACTAATAATCTCTGCTACGCTGTCATAGTTAAGTGGTGAATTAAAGGTTTCACTTAACAAATGTAGCATTTGAGTTTTTATTGGTGCAAGTGTTTGCCCTTTAATAATTTCAGGCTCGTGATAAAAATAACCTTGAAAATAATCAAAGCCCACTTCAGCAAGTGTTTGTTGTTGATTTCTTGTTTCTACTTTCTCTGCCGCAATGGCAATATTAAATGCTCTCATGCGAGTAACAGCAGGTAATAAACGTTTAGTATTGATTTTTTCAATATCAACTTTAACAATATTAATGTATGGAAAAAGTACATCCCAATGCAGTGCTAAATCATATTGCGTTAGTGCAATCATATAACCTTCGTCATGATAAAACTTGATTATTTTTAGTAGCTTGTTAGTTGGTTTTTCATGACCTACTAGCTCTATTACTATAGAGTCTTTATCAAACATCAAGGGGAATTTATGAATTAGGCAGTTTTCGGTGAAATTAATAAATGACAGCTTGCCCATACTAATTGTTTTAATATCACCATGAATATGATTTTGAATAATCAACTTAGAGCTGGCAATATCATGATCAACTTCGGGGAATTTATTATCAGGACTGTCTCTAAACAATAGCTCATAACCAATAGTTTCTGAAGTATCGTTAAAAATTGCTTGTCTCGCGATATAAGTATTTTTCATTGCACTACATTATTATTGTCTTTTCCTTGATCTCAAGACTAACATTACTACATGAAATTGCTAGTAAAAATAACATACTATTAACTTTTTATTTATTTTTTCATAATAAGTGGCATTAGCACTTCCTTATTACCATCAATCGTTGATATTTCTTTGAGATTTAACAATTCTCTCATAAAGGAAAAAATATGTATGTTTTCAAACGGTTCCACCTCAATTCCTTTTGCGATATTCGCGCCTGAAGCGATGAATATTCCAGCTAAACTTTTTTGGGTTTTTGGATCATAACCATGAGTACCAGTAATTGTTAATTTTTTGTTATATTTCTCCTTAACAAAGGTTGCAGGAGGAATTGCTTCAATAATAATGTCTGGCACAAGCGTAATATCTTTAGCTAAATGCCAATGCTCAGGATAACTTCCTTTAGCGTACAATTGATAAAGACTAGACTGCTGCTGTACTAATTTTAGTTTTAAGTTCTCAATTACTTGTAACTGTTCTGCTGGCTGCTTTAATTTTAACGGGTTAAAATAAAGAAATTGTTGGGTATCGTTACTTGCAACAATAATAGCGCCCGATTTAATAAGTTTAATCGTTTCTTGATCAAACACCATTGATGGTTTTATCGCTTTATTCTTGTCAACTTGTATCATGCCATGATCTGACACAATAATAAGATTTACCTCTTGGTCTATATCATTTGCTAATGTTGAAACGAACTCTCCCAACAGCTTATCAATGTCAGCAATAGCCTTCGCAACCTGCTTCGACCTAGGGCCATAATGATGCCCTGCACTATCGACTGTTGAGAAGTAACTAGCAATAAAATGAGGTCGCTCTGCTTGCGGCAGCTCTAACCACTTAATTATTTGTGTAAACCGCGCTTTATTTGAATCTTTTTTATTGAACGGAACATTATAGGTCGGTGTTTTTCCAATAACTTCTGATTCCGGCCAAAAATATACAGCGGCTTTAATATCTTGTTGCATTGCAACGTACCAAAAAGGCTCGGCTGTTAACCATGCAGGGTTATTTTTTCCCGCACCTTTTACGTATTTCTCACCTAATGTAGGATTGTAAAAATTATTATTACTAATGCCATGGTTGATAGGGTAAGAGCCGGTAATAATCGACAAGTGATTAGGAAATGTCTTACTCGGATATACAGGAAGCAGTTCGGCAACAGTACCAGACTTAGCTAAAGCAAGCAGATTGGCTGGTTTATGTTGTTCAAGGTATTCATATGAAAAACCATCAATTGATAACAAAATTACAGTAGGTTTTTCAGATTTACTGTAAACTGAGCAGGAAAGTAGTAATGCTACTAAGCAAGAAAGAAAACGCATTCGGTTATTTCCTATGTAATTTAGTTATCAATTTAATTAACGAAAAAAGCCTAAAACAGGTCTTTAATATTCGCTAAGTCTGATTTGTTTTTAGCAATTTCTTCTGGTGTTAAACCAGATAATTCATGCGGGAAGACTAACCATTCGTCAGATTCATAAACAAAGTAATCAGGCGTAATATCTACTTGTTTATTATTAGGCTTATACCAAGGGCAAGCAATTCGCACATCCGTTGGCATATTATTTCTCATTGTTAATTTCAATTTTGCAATAAGCGCTTTAATACTACGACCAGAATCAAAAACATCATCTACAATTAACAAGGCATCATCTGCATTGGCATTTTCAATAATATAATGTAAACCGTGAACCGTAATATCTTTACTTTGTTTATTAATACCGTAATAAGAAGAGGTACGCACAGCAATATGATCCGTATCGATTTTTTTATAATCAAAGTATTCTTGAACAGCGATACCAATTGGAGCACCACCACGCCAAATACCAACAATAAATTGTGGTCTAAAGCCATCTTCATATACTTTTGCTGCTAATCGGAATGAATCTTCTAGTAACTCTTGTGCCGTAATATATTTCTTATCCATCAATAATAACCCTAACTTTTAATTTTGAGTATTATAACGCGATTATTCAGGTTTTAAAATTATTTGTCTAATTAGTCAGGTTTTTATTTTACTCTTAATATTTGGCACTTATCGCGTAATGGAAAATAATTTATACATATAGATTGTTACATCGTTATTACACGGTTATTTCATTAACTATTTTACTAAATTTAAACCTAACAATTCATCCCTATAGTTATTTAACTGCTGCCATTATCAATGGGTAAATTCATAAAAAGGATAAATTAATGATGAATCACAGCAGAAAAAATCAATAAGAGCGCACTTGTAGCACCTATTAGATAATCATATTTGCAGCCATGACTAACAATAAACCTGCGAATATTTTCTTGATCGTTGAAACAGGTAAATAATGAGTAGATTTGGCACCTAATGGGGCCGTAAACCAAGAAGTACAAACAATACCTAATAGGGCCGGTAAATAAACAAAGCCAGCAAAACCATCTGCTAAAGCAAAATGAACACTCCCTGAGCTGATATAACCGATTGAACCAAATAATGCGATAACAATGCCACAAGCAGAGGCACAACCGATCGCTTTTTTCATATCAATAGAGAAAAACGTTAACAACGGCACTAAAAGCGCCCCGCCACCAATACCTATCATGGCTGATAATGCGCCAGTAATCGTAGTAAAAAAGGTTAACAAGCCTTTATTTGGCATTTTACGCTCAGTTGGTGAACCACTTTTCGTACTGCTGTAAAACATCTTTATCGCAATAAGTACCACACTAACAGCAAACACGATACGAACAATTTTTTCTGGCAATAATGCAGCCATAAAGCCACTAATAAGCGCACCAAGAGCTACACCTGTCATTATCCAAGGGGCTAAGTGCCATGGAACATTACCATTTTTATGATGAGCAATTGCTGATGAAGTCGATGTAAATAATATCGATGCCAAAGAAGTCGCTACCGCAACAATAACCACTTGCTCAGGTGGTATTATTTCAAAATGTAGTAAAAAAACACTCAAAATCGGAACAATAACTAACCCACCGCCAATACCTAATAGTCCAGCTAAAAAACCAACAACACTGCCTAATAACGCGCAGTATGTAATTAACAATAATAAATCACTCATTCAGTTCACTTCTTAATATAATCAAAGGGTTATTTCGCTACATAAAATGTAGTTATGTTTGCAGTAGGCGAAATAATATAACTGACAACACCTAAAACATTCAATTATATAGGCCATGAATTTTTCTCATAGGGCATGTGAAATAAATGCGCTTTTCATCACTTACTAATCCACGTATAAATTACCCAGCGCTTAACACTGATTGATATTTCAAATGACTATTAATTAGTTAACAAGGCAGCAAACGCTACAAACTTTGAAGACAACAGATCTTGATAATTTCTCACTGATTAAAGCAGAAAGTAAATTAACAAGTCTGGCAACAGCGAACATAAATTAGGTTTTAAATTAGACAATTGGATACTAGATCACAATGAATAACGACTTCACATTTACTATTAAAAGCATTTGTCTTGATGAAGACTATCAACCATCAGACAATACCCGTATCACTACTAATTTTGCTAACTTAGCAAGAGGAAGCTACCGTCAAGCAAACTTGCGCAATGCTTTAAAAATGATTGACAATAGTTTTAATGCGTTAGCACATTGGGATAACCCAAAAGCTGATCGTTACTCGGTTGAACTTGAAATTGTGTCAGTTAATGTTGATATTGAAGGCAGCGGTCAAACCTTCCCTTCTATTGAAGTATTAAAAACAAATATTGTTGATCATAAAACTAATAAACGTATTGAAGGCATTGTAGGAAATAACTTTTCGTCATATGTTCGCGACTATGACTTTAGCGTTTTACTGCAAGAACATAATAAAAATCAAACCAAATTTAGCATTCCAGAAAATTTTGGTGTTTTACATGGTAAGTTATTTCAATCTTTTATTAATTCAGAAGCTTACAACGATAACTTTACTAAAAAACCTGTAATCTGTATCAGTGTTTCTGATAATAAAACGTATCACCAAACTGAAAATCAGCATCCCGTATTAGGTGTTGAATATCAACCCAATGAAACATCATTAACTGAGCAATATTTCAAAAAAATGGGCTTGCAGGTACGTTATTTTATGCCGCCAAATAGTGTTGCACCATTAGCTTTTTACTTCTTTGGTGACTTACTTAATGATTACACCAGTCTTGAGCTTATAAGCACAATCAGCACTATGGGTACTTTCCAAAAAATTTATCGACCTGAAATTTACAATGCAAATGCGGTTGCAGGAAAGTCGTATCAACCAAATTTAAAGAACCTAGACCATTCCTTAACGCAAATTGTTTACGATCGAGAAGAACGTAGCCAGTTAGCTAGTGAGCAAGGAAAATTTGCTGAAGAACACTTTATCAAACCTTATCAAACGGTGCTTGAGCAATGGTCTGCTAACGTTAACTATGCTTAAAAATATAGTTAATCATTACGTTGATATATACATTAAGCAAAAATTGAACAGCTAAGTTAAATACTTAGCTTAATAACACACATATAAGACATTATTTATTATGAAAGCCCTTTTTAACAAAACCATTTTACCTACTTCAACGGCAGGCAGCTTACCTAAACCAGCTTGGCTCGCAGAGCCTGAAACACTTTGGTCGCCTTGGAAATTACAAGGTGACGAATTAGCCGAAGGAAAGCACGATGCCTTACGCTTATCGTTATTAGATCAACAACAAGCAGGCATTGATATTGTTAGCGATGGTGAACAAACCCGCCAACATTTTGTTACTACCTTTATTGAACACCTTAATGGCGTTGATTTTGAGCAACGCAAAACGGTTAAAATTCGCGATCGCTATGACGCGAGTGTACCAACAGTGGTAGGCCCAGTTTCTCGTCAAAAGTCTGTTTTTGTTGAAGACGCTAAGTTTTTACGTAAGCAAACCAATCAACCAATTAAATGGGCGTTGCCAGGTCCTATGACCATGATAGACACCCTTTATGATGATCATTATAAAAGTCGTGAAAAACTTGCCTGGGAATTCGCCATTATTCTTAATCAAGAAGCCAAAGAATTAGAAGCAGCGGGTGTTGATATAATTCAATTTGATGAACCTGCATTTAATGTGTTTTTTGATGAAGTTAATGCTTGGGGAATCGCCTGCTTAGAACGCGCCATTGAAGGACTTAAATGTGAAACAGCTGTGCATATTTGCTACGGCTACGGCATAAAAGCTAATACCGATTGGAAAAAAACCTTGGGATCTGAATGGCGACAGTATGAAGAAGCTTTTCCTAAGCTGCAAAAATCTAAAATTGATATTATCTCACTAGAATGTCACAACTCTCATGTGCCAATGGATCTACTTGAACTTATTCGTGGTAAAAAGGTGATGGTAGGTGCAATTGATGTTGCTAGCCATACTATTGAAACACCAGAGGAAGTTGCCGACACCTTACGTAAAGCGTTGCAATTTGTAGACGCCGACAAGCTTTATCCTTGTACTAACTGTGGCATGGCTCCCCTACCTCACCACATCGCTAGCGGAAAATTGAATGCGTTAAGTGCAGGTGCAGAAATCATCCGTAAAGAGCTAACTGCTTAGCCTATTGCCCTACCCTTATTTATTAAATGGCAGCGGCTTCTGGCCGCTGGAAACTAAAGAACATAGTTACAAATTCCATGTTCTATGTTCTTTAGTCTATTTTCTTGAAATTCTCTTTAGTTAGCTCAAAAGGCGCTAAATATCCTTCTTCAATAATGACATCAACTCAAAACTCTTAACCCATTAATCAATTTATTTTATCCTTAAAATGTTATCTGCTTAGCGCTGTAAGTTAAGTAAGTAAAATTAAAAAAAAATAAAAATAGAATAAAAATAGGAAGAAAAAATAAAAATAGAATAAAAATAGGAAGAAAAAATAAAAATAGAATAAAAATAGGACACCCATACTTTCTTGAATAAATAAGAACTCCTGACTATGTTTATAAAGTAAACACGTAAGGAGTTTGATTATGACACAATCTCGCCGTCAGCAAGTTTCATTACAAGACACCCGTTACTATCACCTAATCTCTCGTTGTGTGCGCCGCGCTTACCTGTGTGGTAAGGATGCTTATAGCAAACAAAGCTTTGAACATCGTCGTCAATGGATGGTCGATAGAAT